>NZ_BSTU01000001.1:0-1867263 GCF_030269705.1 Micromonospora sp. NBRC 107095 | reverse complement strand
CGTGCCGCCATCGGTGGTGCCGCCTCGATCGCTCATCGGACCTCCCGGTGCTGTGGCTACCCGCTACGAGTCAAGCAGGTACCCACCGCTGCCGCATGCCTACACCGGCAGCGGCGGCCCCGTTCCGGAGGCCGCCGCCGTGTCGTGGTTGTCAGACGCACTCGCGGCAGATCAGCTCGCCGTTGCGCTCGACCGCCAGCTGGCTACGGTGGTGGACCAGGAAGCAGCGGGCGCACCTGAACTCGTCCTGCTGCATCGGAAGCACCTTGACCGTGAGCTCCTCGTCGGCCAGATCGGCACCGGGCAGCTCGAAGCTCTCGGCCACCTCGGCCTCGTCGACATCCACCGCGCCCGACTGTGAGTCGACGCGCCGTGCCTTGAGCTCTTCCAGGCTGTCCTCGCCGAGGTCGACCTCGTCGCGACGCGGGGCGTCGTAGTCGGTGGCCATCGGTTTCACTCTCCCATATCGATGTTGTCGCTTCCGGTTGTAACGCCGGACGACGCTGTTTCGGTTCCGCTGGCCGGCCACCACTTGTGTCGGGCACCCGACCCGAGGACCGAACGGGTCGAGCTCGCTGGGGCGACTCCCCTGCGAGCGCGGAACCTTACCCCCCCTTGGGCGAGGCATGTATACCGCCCTTGCGGCTGAGATGTACGCCCCCGCACGCGAAGTTGTTCCCAATGTGATTCAGGCGACACGAAGATAGGGGTAGTAGTACCCGGTTCGCGGTCGCCGCGCCGGCATGTCGGGCTGTTTCCACGCGACGGCCGGACAACCGTTAACCTCAGCGGCGTATTCGACGGCCGGCGGCCTGAGCGATCGTTCCTGGCCGTCACCACCCACCTGAGGTCCGGGGAGTGCCCTGATGAGTTTTGCGCGCGTGCGAGCACTCGTCGTCGTCGGCCTGTTGGCGGTCACCGCCCTGGTCTTCGTCGTCGTCGCCGTGGTCCGCGACAGCCAGGGCAACGCGGGCACCGCGGCGGGTTGCCCCGAGGGTTGGCCGCTGGCGGATCTGACCCTGCGCGAGCGCAAGGACGTCAAGATCAACGTATTCAACGCCACGGATCAGCCCGGCCTCGCCCAATCCGTCGCCGACGAGTTCAGCAACCGACAGTTCCAGGTCAAGAAGACCGGGAACGAGAAGAAGGTCGACAGCGTCGCGGTGCTGCGGTTCGGCCCGAAGGGCGTCGGTTCCGCGCACCTGCTCCAGGCGTACTTCCTCAACAACGCCGTGCCGGGCTACGACCCGAAGCGCACCGACGACACCGTGGACGTGGTGCTGGGCAACCGCTTCCAGCAGCTCGCCACCACGACCGAGGTCAACCAGTCCCTTGGCGACTCGGGCCCGCCGGTGGCGCCCAAGGGTTCCTGCCCGTCCCCACCCGCCAAGTGACGGCGTAACCGCGCCGGCGTCAGGGACCGCCGGACGCGTCCAGGGCGGCCAGCCGATCGTGCAGCGGCGCGAAGAGCGCGGGCGGGGCCGCGACCACCAGGTCCGGCCCGGGCGGTCGACCGGCCAGGCCGGCGACCCTCACCCCCGCCTCGGCGGCCACCAGCCCGCCCGCCGCCAGGTCCCAGGCCGCAAGACCCTTCTCGAAGTACGCGTCGAGGCGCCCCTCGGCGACCAGGCAGAGGTCCAGCGCGGCGGCGCCGAGCCGACGGATGTCGCGCACGTGTGCGATCAGCCCGGCCACCACCTGCGCCTGGTGCGCCCGGCGGGCGGCGTCGTAGCCGAAGCCGGTGCCGACCAGCGCCTGCCCCAGGTCGACCTCAGCCGAGCAGCGCAACCGCACGCCGTCGCGCCAGGCTCCACCGCCGGCCGTGGCGGTCCACTCCTCGCCGGTGCTCACGTTGCGCACGACGCCGGCGACCACCACCCCGTCCACCTCGGCGGCCAGCGAGACCGCCGAGTGCGGCAGCCCGTACAGGTAGTTCACCGTGCCGTCGATCGGGTCGACGATCCAGCGCACCCCGCTGCGCCCCGCGTCGGAGGTTCCCTCGCCGTACTCCTCGCCGAGCACCGAGTCGTCCGGGCGGAGCGTGGCCAGCGCGTCGAGGATCTGCCGCTCGACCGCCCGGTCGGCGGCGGTGACCACGTCGGTGACGGTGCTCTTGGTGGCGGCCACGACCACCCCCTCGGCGCGCATCCGGTACGCGGTGTCCGCCGCGTCCCGGGCGACCTCCAGCGCGATGGCCAGCAGCTCCGACGGCGGCGTAGCCGAGTTGGTCATGATTCGCCTCTTTCCGCACGCCGGGTGCAGGTGGATGGAACGGGCGACCCGGCTTCCGAAGATCATCGTTCCCCACGCCGTACGACGGCACCAGACCGGGATGTTTGGTGCGGGGCGTCGCCCTGCGAGGTCACCTGCCCCCCGCAGGCGCGGATTGACCGGCCAACCTCAGCAAATATGCCCCTTTAGGTTGGTAATGTCGCTTAAGTGCCTACCGCCCCGTCCGTGCTTCGCGCACAACCGTTGCCCAACCGCGACCTGGTGGGGCCGCCACCGGTCGGACCGCCGGTGGCCCCGGTGATCCCCGCACGCACCCTCGCCACCACCGCACCGACCTCGTACCCGCTGCTCAGGCGGCGGTTCGGACACGATCTGCGCACCGCCGGGCTCGACGACGGGCACCCTTCGCCGGCCGCGCGGCTATCATTACCGCGAAGCCCACATCTCCGCCGCGCCGACGGTCCCCACCGGCGGTACGCGGTGCGGAGCAGGATGATCGCCGCAGACGGCGTTACAATTCACCCCTGCCCACGCGGCACGGACCGCCGATCACCGGCCGGACCGTGACACGGGGGTCCCTCAACCACATCGCCCGGCACGGTAACCCTCGCTGCGCTGGACGAACACGCCGTGCCCGCTCTTCGCCTCCGGAAGGTCATTCGTGACAGAACCCCGCCAGCCCGGCGCCGACGTTCGCTCGCTCACCGACACCCTGATCGCCCACGCGCAGAGCGCCGGTGGCCAGCTCACGTCGGCCCAGCTCGCGCGCACCGTCGAGTCCGCCGAGGTGACTCCGGCCCAGGCCAAGAAGATCCTGCGGGCGCTCTCCGAGGCGGGAGTGACCGTCGTGGTGGACGGCTCGGCGAGCACCCGTCGCCGCGTCGCCGCGGCCCGCTCGACCACGCCGGCGTCCCGGGCCACCACCGCCAAGACCACCAAGAAGGCAGCCGCGCCGGCCCCCAAGCAGGCGCCTGCCGCGGACGACGCCCCGTCGACGCAGGCCCCGCGCAAGGTGGCCGCCCGCAAGGCGACCGGCACCGCCGCCGAGGCCGCCGCGGCGACGCCGGCGAAGGCGACCCGGTCGACCCGAGCCACCAAGGCGACGGTGGCAGCGGCTGCCGGAGCCAAGCCGACCAAGGCCGCCGGCAAGGCCAAGGGCGAGGGCGCCGAGGGCGAGATCGACCCGGAGGAGCTGGCCGCCGCGATCGAGGATGTGGTGGTCGAGGAGCCGGCCGAGCTGGCCCAGGCCGCCGAGACCGACGCCGCCGCCTCGGCGACCGACAACGACTTCGAGTGGGACGACGAGGAGTCCGAGGCCCTCAAGCAGGCGCGACGTGACGCCGAGCTGACCGCCTCCGCCGACTCCGTGCGGGCGTACCTGAAGCAGATCGGCAAGGTTCCGCTGCTCAACGCCGAGCAGGAGGTGGAGCTGGCCAAGCGGATCGAGGCCGGGCTCTACGCCGCGGAGCGGCTGCGGGCCGCCGACGAGGGCGAGGAGAAGCTCGTCCGGGAGATGGTCCGTGACCTGGGCTGGATCTCCCGGGACGGCGAGCGGGCCAAGAACCACCTCCTGGAGGCGAACCTCCGACTGGTGGTGTCGCTGGCCAAGCGCTACACCGGCCGGGGCATGGCGTTCCTCGACCTGATCCAGGAGGGCAACCTCGGCCTGATCCGGGCGGTCGAGAAGTTCGACTACACCAAGGGCTACAAGTTCTCCACGTACGCCACCTGGTGGATCCGGCAGGCCATCACCCGTGCCATGGCCGACCAGGCCCGCACCATCCGCATCCCGGTGCACATGGTCGAGGTCATCAACAAGCTCGGCCGCATACAGCGTGAGCTGCTCCAGGATCTGGGCCGCGAGCCCACTCCGGAGGAGCTGGCCAAGGAGATGGACATCACACCCGAGAAGGTGCTGGAGATCCAGCAGTACGCTCGGGAGCCCATCTCACTGGACCAGACCATCGGCGACGAGGGCGACAGCCAGCTCGGCGACTTCATCGAGGATTCCGAGGCCGTGGTTGCGGTCGACGCGGTTTCCTTCTCGCTCCTGCAGGACCAGCTCCAGCAGGTGCTGCAGACGCTCTCCGAGCGTGAGGCGGGTGTGGTACGCCTGCGCTTCGGCCTGACCGACGGTCAACCTCGGACGCTCGACGAGATCGGCCAGGTCTACGGGGTGACCCGGGAGCGGATCCGGCAGATCGAGTCCAAGACGATGTCGAAGCTGCGTCACCCGTCCCGGTCACAGGTTCTCAGGGATTACCTGGACTGAGCGGGTTTCGTCAACCCAACGTGTCGTTTTGACCACCTGGTGTGCAACACCAGATGGTGATCGTCCGGATGCACGAATGTGATCGTTGACGTGGCACCCTGGGTGCACGGCACACTGTCCCTTCCAGGTGTGACCTCGGTCCCCCGCGGGCACACAGGGAAGGCAGTGCCTAGTAAGGGTGTTGCACGATAGGTGAGCAACGACCGAAGAGATTGTTCATCGGTGACGACCAGAGGAGGAAGGCGATGACCCCGACCCTCACGCCGCCGCCCGAGACGGTGGCGCCCCCAGCCGCCGATGAACGGTGCGACCGCTGCAATGCTGCCGGGAAGCTCCGGATCACTCTGGCGGGTGGGAGCGAGCTGGTGTTCTGCGGGCACCACGCGAACAAGTACGCGGAGGATCTCGTGAAGATCACCGAGCGGTTCGCAACGGAGCCCGATTTCAGCTGGCGTGGCGCCGATCTGATGGCGAACTAAATCCGCAAACCGACATAGCCGGCCGGAGGCACCCAGAGGGTGTCTCCGGCCGGCTTTTTGGTCCAAACGTCCGTCGGACATCCGCGCCGCCTCGGGCAGGCGATCCTCAGCGGCGGCCAGGGGCGGTGATCCACTCGGTTTCAACGGAAGTCGGGCTGTCCGCCTCGCGCGGACACCGCGTTTTCCAGGAAACCGAGTTGATCAAGCAGCCAGCCCGGCCCGCAGCCAGCCCGGCCCGGCCCGCCGCCAGCCCAGCCCAGCCCGGCCCGGCCCGCCGCCAGCCCGGCGGCCGGCGCGCGCTAGAGGGTCTGCACGGTGGCGATGCGTTCCTCGAGCTGCTCGATGGTGGCCTGGGCGCTCGGCGGGCCGCCGCAGAGCCGGCGCAGCTCAGCGTGGATCTTGCCGTGCGGCTGGCCGGTGCGGTGGTGTCGGGCGGCCACGAGGGCGTTCAGTTGCCGCCGGAGCGCCACCCGACGCTGGGCGGCGCTCATGGGTGCCGGTGGCGCCGCGGTGGGCGCAGCGGCCGGCTCAGCGGCCCTGTCGGCCGTACGACGGCGCTGGGCGGCCAGCTGTGCGGCCTGCCGCTTGGTCAGCAGCAGCGACACCTGGTCGGCGGTGAGCAGGCCGGGCAGGCCGAGGTACTCCTCCTCCTCAGGGGTGCCGGCCTGGGCCGCGGTACCGAAGGACGCGCCGTCGAAGATCACCTGGTCCAGCTCGGCGGTGGCCGAGAGCGCCGCGAACCGCTTCTCCAACTCCCCGCTGGCCTGGTCGTCGCGCTGCGCACGTTCCAGCAGGTCGTCGTCGAAACCGTCGGCTTCCTTGGGTTTACCGAGGACGTGGTCGCGCTCGGTCTCCATCTCGCTGGCCAACCCGAGCAGGTGCGGCACGCTGGGCAGGAACACCGACGCGGTCTCCCCCGGCCGGCGGGCCCGCACGAACCGGCCGATCGCCTGGGCGAAGTAGAGCGGCGTACTGGCGCTGGTGGCGTAGACCCCGACCGCCAGTCGCGGGATGTCGACCCCCTCGGACACCATCCGCACCGCGACCAACCAGCGCTGCTCGGACGCCGCGAACGTCGCGATCCGGGCGGACGCGCCCTGGTCGTCGGAGAGCACCACGGCGGCCTTCTCGCCGGTCACCTGCTCGATCAGCTTGGCGTACGAGCGTGCGGTCTGCTGGTCGGTGGCGATGATCAGACCACCGGCGTCGGCCATGCCGGCGTTTCGCAGCACGGTGAGTCGGGCGTCGGCGGCCCGCAGTACCTGCGGCATCCAGTCACCGGCCGGGTCCAGGGCGGTACGCCACGCCTGCGCCACCAGGTCCTGGGTCATCGGCTCACCCAGGCGCGCCGCCAACTCCTCCCCCGCGTTCGTCCGCCAGCGGGTCTCCCCGGAGTACGCCAGGAAGAGCACCGGCCGGACCACCCCGTCGCGCAGCGCGTCGGAGTAGCCGTACACCGAGTCGGCGCGGGAACGCAGCAGCCCGTCCCCGCCCCGCTCGTAGCTGACGAACGGGATCGGGTTGTCGTCGGAGCGGAACGGCGTCCCGGTGAGCATCAGCCGGCGTACGGCGGGTTCGAAGGCGGCCTTCACCCCGTCGCCCCAGGACCGGGAGTCGCCGGCGTGGTGGATCTCGTCGAGGATGACCAGGGTGCGCCGGGTCATGGTGCGCCGCCGGTGCACCTGCGGCGCCATGCCCACCTGGGCGTAGGTGACGACCGCGCCGTGGAAGTCGGCAGCGGAGTGCAGGTCGGCGTTGCGGAAGGCGGCGTCGAGTTGGATGCCCACCCGCGCCGCGGCCTCGGACCACTGGTTCTTCAGGTGCTCGGTCGGCGCGACCACGGTGACCGCCTCGACGGTGCCGTCGCCGAGCAGTTCCGCGGCGATCCGCAGGGCGAAGGTGGTCTTGCCGGCGCCCGGCGTGGCGACCGCTGTGAAATCCTCGCTCCGCCGCCGCAGGTACTCCACCAGGGCCTTGCGCTGCCAGGCGCGAAGTGCCGGGAACGTCTCAAGCACCGGCGTCCGGGCTGCCACGCGAAGCTCCTCTCCGACCGCACGACGGCGGACCCCGGGCGAGGGCCACGAGTATCCGCCGCCCATGAAAACGCCTCCGCGCAGAAGCTGCCGCGAAGGCCGACTCAGCATAACCAGCGCGGGCGGTGCGGCCCAGGCGACGCCACGCTGGTCACATCTGTCGACCGCTCACCACTCCCGGTCGGTACGCGGATCCGCCCCGTCGGAGCGCGGCGGGCGCAGCCGGGCCACCGGCGCGGACCAGCGTCGACGCAGCGCGATCAGGCGCAGCCCGAAGACCAGGACGGCGGCGGCGGTGAGCGGTGCGGGTCCGGTCTGCCCGGTGGCGTACAACAGCACCACCAGGATCGCGCCGGCCAGCGCGGCCAGCGCGTAGATCTCCCGGCGCAGCACGACCGGGATCTCGGCGGTGAGCAGGTCCCGGCCGAGCCCGCCGCCGATCGCGGCGAGCATGCCGATCAGGCAGGCCCCGACCGCCGGCACCCGGGCGTCGAGCGCCTTGAGCGTGCCGGTGACGGTGAACAGCGCCAGACCGGCCGCGTCCAGCACCAGCACTGTCGTCCGCAGTCGGGTCAGCTGGGGGTGCAGCCAGAAGACGGCGAGCGCGGTGATCGCGGCGGTGGCCGCGTACCGCCAGTCGGCGAAGGCCAGCGGCGGCACCTCGTCGATGACCAGGTCCCGCAGGATTCCCCCGCCGAGGGCGGCCACGAAACCGACGAACGCGATGCCGAACAGGTCCAGTCGCTTGGCCACCGCCGCCGAAGCCCCGGACGCGGCGAAGACCGCCACCCCGGTCAGGTCGGCGATGAGCAGGGCGGTGGAGGTGGTCACCGCCGCAGGCTACGTCGCCGGCCGGAGCGCCGGCCGAGGTTCACTCGCGGTACGAGTCGTAGATCTCCTTGCACTTCGGGCAGACCGGGGAACCCGGCTTGGCCGCCTTGGTGACCGGGAAGGTCTCGCCGCACAGAGCGACGACGAAAGTGCCCATGACGGCGCTCTCGGCGATCTTCTCCTTGCGGACGTAGTGGAACATCTCGGGACCGGTGTCGGCGTCCTTCAGCTCTGGACGCTCGAGAACCTCTGTGCTCACGTCTGCACCTCCGACCGTCAAGTTTGGCAGGTCATCACGGCCGGGTCCACTTGAGGCCGGCCGAGGCACCACCCCGTACGGTGCCCGTGTGACTGACTTTCGCATCAGCTACGGCACCCCCGTCGCCGAAGCCCTGCGCGACGGCCGGCCCGTCGTCGCCCTGGAGAGCACCATCGTCTCGCACGGCCTGCCCCGACCGGAGAATCTGCGGGTGGCCCGGGAGATCGAGCGGACCGTTCGGGACGCCGGGGCCGTTCCAGCCACGATCGGGATGATCGCCGGCGAGCTGGTGGTCGGCCTGGACGACGCGCAGCTGACCCGGCTGGCCACGGTCGACGGCGTGACCAAGCTCTCCGTCCGCGACCTCGCGGTGGCCGCCGCGACCGGCGCTGACGGCGCGACGACGGTGGCCGCGACCAGCGCGGTGGCCGCCGCCGCCGGCATCGGCGTGTTCGCCACCGGCGGGCTGGGTGGGGTGCACCGGGAGGCCGCGCACACCTTCGACGAGTCGGCGGACCTGGTCACCCTGGCGCAGACCCCGATCGCCGTGGTCTGCGCCGGGGTCAAGTCGATCCTCGACGTGGGCGCGACGCTGGAGCGCCTGGAGACCCTCGGGGTGGCGGTGGTCGGTTACCGCACCCGCCGGTTCCCCGGTTTCTACCTCACCGACGCCGGCTTCGACCTGGACTGGTCGGTGGACTCGCCGGAGCAGGTCGCCGCCGTGCTCGCCGCCCGCGACGGGCACGCCGTGCACACCGGCGGGCTGCTCATCGCCAACCCGCTGCCGGTCGATGAGCAGCTCGACCCGGAGCTGCACGACCGGACGCTCACCGAGGGTCTGGCCCTGTTGGAGCGCGACGGGATCACCGGCAAGGCGGTCACGCCGTACCTGCTCGCGCACTTCCACTCGTCGACCGAGGGCGCGAGCCTGGCGGTGAACGTGCGGATCATCCTGCGCAACGCCGACCTGGCCGCGCGGATCGCGGTCGCCTCGGCGGCCCGCAGCACCGCCGTCCCGGCATGACCCGACCGCCCCGGGTGGTCGTCGTCGGGGACGTGATCACCGATGTGGTCGCCGTGCTGTCCGGGCCGCTCGCGGCCGGTTCGGACACCGGGGCCGAGATCAGTTTCGGCGGCGGCGGACAGGCGGCCAACACCGCCGCCTGGGTCGCCGCGCAGCGGGTGGACGTCACGCTCGTCGGCGCGGTGGGCGACGACGACGCCGGGCGGGACCGGGTGGCCGAACTCGACCGGGCGGGCGTCGACTGCGCGATCGAGCGGGTCGAGGGTGTCCCGACCGGCACGGTCATCGTGTTGGCCGCCGACGACGAGCGCACCATGGTCAGCCAGCGGGGCGCGAACCTGCGGCTGAGCGCCGCGCACGTCGAGCGGGCCCTCGCGGCGGCGCCCGACGCCGGGCATCTGCACCTGTCCGCGTACACCCTGCTGGACGCCGAGTCGCGCGGCGCCGGGCTGCGGGCGTTGGCCGCCGCCCGCGAGCGCGGGCTCACCATCAGCGTCGACGCGGCCTCCGCGGCGCCGCTGCGGCGGGTCGGTGCGGCGGCGTTCCTGAGTTGGGTACGCGACATCGACCTGCTCCTGGTCAACGCGGACGAGGCCACCGTGCTGGCCGGCGGGCTGGACCCGGCGGCGCAGGGGCGGGTGCTGTCGGCGACGGCTCGGCGGGTGGTGGTGAAGGGCGGTGCGGCCGGCGCGGTCTGGGTCGACCGCACCACGCCGGTCTGTGTGGCTCCGGCCCGCCGGGTCGCGGTGGTGGACGTCACGGGCGCGGGCGACGCCTTCGCGGCCGGTCTGCTCACCGCGTGGCTCGCGGGCGCCACCCCGGCCGCGGCGTTGAGCCGTGCCACCGATCTGGGCGCGCTGGCCGTGTCCACGGCCGGCGCGCGACCACCGGCGTAGCGCGGCCCGGACCGGACGGACCCTGGCCCGCTCGCGGGTCAGGGTTCGACGTCGATGACCTTGTGCGGGCGCTCCTCGGCGGTGAGGCTCATCGGCGGGGTGTCGTCCTGTTGGCGGGGGTGGAACCGGTTGGCCAGCCGGTGCTGCTCCTTCGGCGGCCGGTCGTTGGCCAGCAACACGGCCAGCCAGGGGATGAGCACCATGCCGAGGCCGCACAGCGGTAGCCACAGCCAGAGCAGTGGGGCGTTCGCACCGACCAGGATCGCGCCGACGACGATGCACAGCACGCGGATGCCCATCATCAGGACGTAGCGGCGCTGGCGACTGTTGAGCTGATCGTCCTGGCTGCGCGAGGCGTCGGTGATCAGAATCGGCTGGTACGCCTGACGCTTCACCATGGACCTCCTCGAGGGGTTACGCCTCATCCTGTCACCGCAGGCCCGTGATCAGCGAACTTCAACTGATCCCGACGCGTGTTACGTGCGTGGTACGCTCCCGGCGTGGGCAGCAGGTTCAGCTTCACCGACGAGGCGTTGGCCAACCTGAGGGTCTACGACGTCACACCCGGGGAAGTCTGGGAGGCGCTGCACAGCGCCCGACGGGTCATCCGCCATCTGGGTGACGACGTGATGGTGGTCTACGCCGCCGCCCGCCGGGGCCGCCGACTGGCCGTGCTGCTCGCCGAAGCCGATGGCACCGACAACGACTGGGACATCCTCTCCGCCCGCGAGCTGAGCGACGTCGAGTCCAAGCGCTACGACGAGGCCGTACGGAGAGACCGCCGATGAGGGGGGCCGTGACGATGCACCGTAACGACGCGACCAAGCAGTTCCACGGCGGCGACGACCGGATCGCCGACCTGATCGACGAGAGCCCGGCGGTGGACCTGCCCACCCCCGACACCGACGTGCCGATGGTGAGCCGCTCGGTGCGGCTGCCGCTGGACACCTACGAGCGGGTCCGCGCCGCCGCCGACGCCCGGGGCATCGGGGTCACCACGCTGATGCGCCAGTGGATCGAGGCCGGCCTGGCCGACCTGGACGACTCGGCGACCGTCTCGCTGGCCGACGTCCGTCGCGCGCTGGCCTCGCTGGCGCACCCCACCGCCGCCTGAGCGGCAGCCGCTCGGGTCAGCCGCCGGTGGCCTTCGCCTTGGCCGCCGCCTTCATCTGCTGCTTGAACTCCCGCACCCGGCGCAGCGAGTCGGCGTCGGTGACGTCGGCCACCGACCGGTACGCGCCGGGGTCGCCGTAGTCCCCGGCCGCCTTCCGCCAGTCCTGCGGGGTCACCCCGAAACGCTTGCCCAGCAGGGCCACGAAGATCTGCGCCTTCTGCTTGCCGAAGCCGGGCAGCGCGGCGACCCGGCGCAGCAGCTCCGGCCCGTCCGCGACCTCGGCCCAGAGCAGCGCCGCGTCACCGTCGTAGCGCTCCACCAGCACCTGGCAGACCTCCTGCACCCGAGCCGCCATGGCCTTCGGGAACCGGTGCAGCGCGGGCGGCTGGGCGAAGATCGCGACCAGCGCCTCCGGGTCGTACCCGGCCAGCTCCGTCGCGTCCAGGTCGTGACCGAGCCGCTGCGCCAGCACGTACGGCGAGGAGAACGCCTTCTCCATCGAGACTTGTTGATCAAGGACCATGCCGACCAGCAGGGCCAGCGGGCTGCGCTCCAGCAGCCGGTTGGCCTCCGGGTCGATGGGCAGTACGAGCGTCATGCGGACCATCCTGCCCGGCGCGCCGATCCGGGTGGACACCGACGCTCCGACATCTACCGGCGGGTGACGCTGACCCGGGAGACACCGGGAGGCAGGATGTCGGGGTGGACGAACACGACATGCTGCTCTCCCCCGCCGGCGTCGACGCGCTGCGCAGCGCGCTGACCCGGACCGGTTTCACCAGCCACGGCATCGCCGAGCGGCTCGGCGCGCAGGCGACCGCCGCGGTCGCCCGCAACGACTACCGGGCTGCGCTGCGCGCCACCGAGGACGGCGACCCGCTGGACACCCTCATCCGGGTGTTCATCTGCGACCAGACCGAGCCGGAGGCGGCGGTGGCCGCCGCGCTGGCACCGCTGAGCGTGGCTGAGGCCCTCGCCGGCGGGCTGGTCGAGCGGTACGGCGCCGGCCTGCGCGCCGGTGTCGACCTGGAGCCGTACGGGGAGGACTGGTGGGTGCTCGCCGACGTCCCGGCCAGCGCCCGCCCGGGTCGCCCGCTGCACGCCGAGCACGTCCTCGGCATCGGCGGGGCCACCCACACCCTGATCGGCGCGACCATGCGCCGGCCGGTCGACACCGCACTGGACCTGGGCACCGGCTCCGGCGTCCAGGCCCTGCACCTGGCCACCCACGCCAGCTCGGTGACCGCCACCGATCTCTCCGAGCGGGCGCTACGCTTCGCCGCGACCACCGCCGCCCTCAACGGTCAGGACTGGGAGCTGCTCCGCGGCGACCTGGTCGCCCCGGTGGCCGGCCGACGGTTCGACCTGGTGGTGAGCAACCCACCGTTCGTGGTCGGCCCGGGCACGACCACGCACGTCTACCGCGACTCCGGGCGGGTCGGTGACGCGATCGGCGCCGAGCTGGCCGCCGCCGCCCCGGGCCTGCTCACCGAGGGCGGCACCATGCAGTACCTGGCGAACTGGGTACACGTCGCCGGCGAGGAGTGGGACGAGCGGGTGGCCGGCTGGTTCGCCGGGACCGGCCTGGACGCCTGGGTGATCCAGCGCGAGGTGGCCGACCCGATGGCGTACGTCGACCTGTGGCTCACCGACGCCGGCGAGACCGCCGACCCGCAGCGGATGGCCGCCTGGCTGGACTGGTTCGACACGCACAAGGTGGAGGGCATCGGCTTCGGCATCGTGTCCCTGCGCCGGGGCGGACACGCCGACCCGGTGGTCCGGGTGGAGGACCTGCGCCAGCGGGTGCAGCCACCGCTGGGCGACCAGATCGCCGCCTGGTTCGACCGCCAGGACTTCCTCCGGGTACGCGACACCGAGGCGTTGCTCGCCGAGCGCTACCGGGCCGCCGAGGGCCTCCAGCTGCGACAGGAGGCCACCATGGGCGACGAGGGTTGGGGGGTGGACCGGCAGGTCCTGGCGATGCCGCACGGCCTGCGCTGGACCGAGGAGATCGACCCGCTGGTGCTGGCGCTGGTGGGTGGCGCGGACGGCCGGCTGCCGCTGCGTGACCAGCTCGCCCTGCTCGCCGCCGCACACGACGTGGAGCCCGACGAGATGGCCGAGGCCGCCGGCCCGATCGTGGCGCACCTGGTGGAGCGGGGCTTCATCGAGCCGGTGAGCGCCTGATGCGGGCGACGGATTCGACCGCGGCGGGTGTTGGGGCGGGCCCGGCGGTGAGCGCCTGATGCGTGCCGTGGTGCAGACCGTCGGGCAGGCCAGCGTGACGGTGGACGGTGAGGTGGTCGGCGCGATCGAGAACGGTCTGCTGGTCCTGCTCGGGGTGACCCACACCGACAGCGAGCAGACCGCCCAGACGATGGCCCGCAAGGTACACGAGGTGCGCATCCTGGACGGTGAGCGCTCCGCCGCAGACACCGGCGCGCCGATCCTGGTGGTCAGCCAGTTCACCCTCTACGGCGACGCGCGCAAGGGACGCCGCCCGAGCTGGACCGCCGCCGCCCCCGCCGAGGTGGCCGAGCCGCTGGTCACGGCGGTCGTGGAGGCGTTGCGCCAACGCGGCGCCAAGGTGGAGACCGGACGCTTCCGCAGCCACATGCTGGTCGAAAGCGTCAACATAGGCCCCCAAACCCTCCTCCTAGACCTCTAACCCACCCCACCCCACCCACCCCACCCGGTTGATCATGAGGTTGACGGGCCTTTTGAAGATCGAATCGCCGGCCAACCTCATGATCGGCGGGGTGGGGGTGGGTGGGTGGGGGTTAGGAGAAGAGGCCTCGGCGGGTCAGGGACTGGCGGAGCCAGTTGTCGAGCTCGGCGGTCCAGTCGGTGCGGTCGGCGGTGGCGTGGTCGACGGTGAACCGGCCGAACGCGTCCCGGCCCTCGGTGAAGACACCGCCGCGCTTGTCGACCTCCAGCACCACCTGCATCTGCTGCGCGTCGGCGATGAAGGTGACCTCCAACTGGTTGATCGAGCGGGCGTACTGCGGCGCCGGATTGAACTCGATCTCCTGGTAGAACGGCAACGTCTGGCGTACGCCGTAGATGTGACCACGCTCCACATCGGCGCGGGCGAACCGGAAGCCCAGTCGCAGCAGCGCGTCCAGCAGCCGCTCCTGCGCCGGCAGCGGGTGCACCGCCACGGCGTCCAGGTCACCCTTGTCGACCGCGCGAGCGACCTCCAGCTCCGTACGCAGGCCCATCGTCATCCCGTGCAGGTGCTGCCCGTACAGCTCGGTGACCGGTGTCTCCCACGGCACGTCGAAGCGGAACGGGATGTCGTAGCGCTGCCCCGACTCCAGCCGGAACGCGCCGGTGACCTGCTGGCGGTGGAACTCCTGAGTCGTGTCGTAGTCGTTGTCGCCACTCTCGACCTCGACCCGGGTGACCAGGCCGAGGGTGACGTGGTCGATGTCGACCTGATGGTCACCGCCCAACACCTGGATGCGGCCCTCCAGCTGGCCGCCGGGGCGGCAGTTCGGGTTGGCCAGCACCGTCTCCACCGACGGACCGCCGACGCCCATCGCCTTCATGAGCCGCTTGAAGACCACACCGTCCTCCTCTGTCGTTCCCGGCCGACCAGAGGTGGCCGGCCGTCCGCAACGTAGCCGGGCCGGGCAACCACACAGCGGGACGACACACCGCACCGCCGATCCGACCCAATTCCTGTCGGGTGCCCGATCGCCTCACTCCCGTTTTACGCCCCGCCCGCCAAGCTGTTGTCACACCGGCACCACTGGGCCGGGAACACGGCACAGATGTGGAAACGGGGAGACAGAGATGGTCCTGCAGATGACGGAACACCGGACGCGCCCGAGCACCACGATCGACACTGACGGGGCCTCCGAGACCCTTGCCGATCTGGACGCCACCGACGAGCGCGGCATCTCCACCGACCTGGTCCGGGCCTACCTCAACGGGATCGGCCGGACCAAGCTGCTGACCGCCGCGCAGGAGGTCGACCTGGCCCGACGCATCGAGGCCGGCCTGTTCGCCGACGAGAAGCTCGCCACCTGCACCCCCGTCTCCGCGGAGCTGCGAGCCGACCTGGAGTTGATCGTCGCGGAGGGTCGGGCGGCCAAGGACCACCTGTTGGAGGCGAACCTGCGGCTGGTGGTCAGCATCGCCAAGCGCTACACCGGCCGGGGCATGGCGTTTCTCGACCTGATCCAGGAGGGCAACCTCGGCCTGATCCGGGCGGTGGAGAAGTTCGACTACGCCAAGGGCTACAAGTTCTCCACGTACGCCACCTGGTGGATCCGACAGGCCATCACCCGTGCCATGGCCGACCAGGCCCGCACCATCCGCATCCCGGTGCACATGGTCGAGCAGGTCAACCGGATGGTCCGGGCCCGCCGCGAACTGGCGGTGACGCTGGGCCGCGAACCGACGGTCGCCGAGGTCGCCCGGGCGCTGGAGATCCCCGAGATCCAGGTCATCGAGCTGATCTCCTACGACCGGGAGCCGGTCAGCCTGGACCAGGCCGTCGGCGACGACGGTGAGAGCGCCCTCGGCGACTTCGTGGCCTCGGTGGACCCGCGCACCGAGCCGGGCGACGCCGCCGCCCAGGGTGAGCTGCGCAACGAGGTCAGCATCGTGCTCTCCACCCTGTCCCAGCGGGAGCAGGCGGTCATCCGCCTCCGGTTCGGCCTGGACGACGGTCGCCAGCGCACCCTGGACGAGGTGGGCCGCGAGTTCGGCCTGTCCCGGGAGCGGATCCGTCAGATCGAGAAGGTCACGCTGCTGAAGCTGCGCGCCCCGGAGCGGGCCCAGCGCCTGGAGGCGTACGCCTGCTGACGCACCCGGTTCCCACGCAAGGCCCCGGCGGTTCGCCGGGGCCTTGCGTGCTGTCGGGGTGTTTGACTGGGACACCGATCCGCGGCCGACGAGACGAGGAGAGCAACGATGAACTGGACGTTGGAAGTGGTGATCGTGCCGGTCTCCGATGTGGACCGGGCGAAGAAGTTCTACGCCGACCAGCTCGGCTTCACCGTGGACCACGACACGGTGATCAGCGACGAGGCGCGCATCGTCCAGCTGACCCCGCCCGGCTCCGGCTGCTCGATCGTGATCGGTAAGGGTGTCGTCCCGGAGATGCCGCCCGGCTCACTCAAGGGCCTGCAACTGGTGGTGCCCGACCTGCGGCGGGCCCACCAGGAACTGCTCGGGCGCGGCGTGGAGGTCAGCGACATCCAGGTGGTCGGTCAGAACCCCCGGCCGGTCCCGGACCCACTGGACAATGTCGGCTTCGTCTTCTTCGCCGACCCGGACGGCAACACCTGGGGCGTCCAGCAGATCTCCAGCCGCGCCTGACCGGGCACGCTCACAGCCGGCGGGGGCCGGTGTCCGGGCGGGCGACCACGCCGCCCACCCCCAACTGGGCGTGCAGGACCGAGAGGCCGTCCGGGCGGGCGAGCACCGGATTGAGGGTCAGCGACCGCACCCGGGGCTGTTCGTCGGCGAGCTGACCCACCCGGAGCAGCAGGTCGACCAGTGCCTCCCGGTCGACCGGCGCGGCACCCCGGTGCCCGCGCAGCAGCGGCGCGGCCCGGGGTTCGTCGACCAGCTCGGCCGCGTCCCGGTCGGTCAGCGGCACCGCCCGCCAGGCCCGATCGCCGAGCAGTTCGGTGGCGATCCCGCCGAGGCCGAACCCGACCACCGGCCCGAACGCGGGGTCTTCCACCACCTCCACCACGCAGGCCACCCCGGGCGCGACCATCGGCTGCACCAACGCGTCCGCGCCGAAGGTCGCCGCCAGGTCGGCGTACGCGCGACGGAGGTTCGGCTCGTCGGGCAGGTCGAGCCGGACCGCGCCGAGGTCCAGCCGGTGCCGCAGCCCGGGGGCGGCCGCCTTGAGCGCCACCGGGAAGCCCAGCCGCGCCGCCGCGTCGACCGCCGCGTCGACCGAGTCGACGGGCACCGAGGCCACCACGTCGATGCCGTACGCAGCCAGCAGCGCGTCCGGGTCGGTGGCGTCGGCCCGCAGCGCGGCCTGCGCGGCGGCGCGGTCGAGGCCGGGCAGCTCCGGTGCCACCCCGGGCGGACGACGAAGCCACTCGGCGTACCGGTGCGCGCGGGCGAGCGCGCGGACCGCCTCCTCCACGCCCCCGTACGCCGGCACCCCCGGCGGCAGCCGCCCGACCAGGAACGTCGCCACTGTCGGCTTGCCCAGCGCGAGGGCGTCCGGCAGCGCGGCGGTCACGTCGGCGTCCACGGCGGTGAGCTGGCCGGGAAGCGGCGGGGCGAAGACCACGACCAGGGCGTCCACCCGGTCGTCGGCGGCCGTCTCGGCGAGCGCGGCGGCGAACTCGGCGGCACCCGCGCTCGGCCCCACGTCGCGAGGGTAGCCGTCGGCGACGGTGAGGCCCTGCCCGACACAGGCGGTCGCGGCCAGCCCGGTGAGGGCGGAGGAGTTGCCGACCACACCGACCCGGCCGCCGGCCGGCAACGGCTGGTTGGCGAGCAGCACACCCACGTCGAGCAGCTCCGGCACAGTGTCCACCCGGATCACCCCGGACTGGGCGAAGAGCGCTGCCACCGCCACCTCGTCCGGACCGGCGGCGTCGCCGACCCCGGGCGGGCGGGCCGGCGAGGCGAGCGCGACGACCGGTTTGGCGCGGCCGATCCGCCGGGCCAGCCGGGCGAACTTGCGGGGGTTTCCGAAGGTCTCCAGGTAGAGCATGATCACGTCGGTGCCGGGGTCGTCCTGCCAGTACTGCAGGAGGTCGTTGCCGGAGACGTCGGCCCGGTTGCCGGCCGAGACGAAGCTGGACAGCCCGAGGCCCCGCCGGTCCGCCTCGGCGAGCAACGCCACCCCGAACGCACCGGACTGACTGAAGATGCCGACCCGACCGGCCGGCGGCAACGCCGGGGCGAGAGTGGCGTTGAGGCGTACCGTCGGGTCGGTGTTGGCCACGCCCAGACAGTTCGGGCCGACGACCCGCATGCCGGCGGCGTGCGCCGCGCGGACCAGGGCCCGCTGCGTGGCCGCGCCCTCCGGGCCGGCCTCGGCGAAGCCGGCCGAGATGACCACCAGGCCGTGCACCCCGGCGGCGGCGGCGTCGGCGACCACCGCGGTCGCCGCCTCCGGCGGGACCGCCACCACCGCCAGGTCCACCGGGACGCCCGCGTCAACCGCCGAGGGGTACGCGGGAAGGCCCGCCACCGTCGACGCGCTCGGATGCACCGGCACCACCGCACCGGTGAACCCGCCGTCGCGCAGGTGCCCGAGCACCGCCGCGCCGACGCCCTGGCCGGTGGCGCTGGCCCCGTAGACGACGATCCCGCGCGGGGCGAGCAGCCGGGCGATCGAGCGGGCCTCGGTCCGGTGTTCCCGGCCGCGCTGCACCTCCAGACTGGCCTCGGTGGGCGCGATGGGGAAGCTCAGGTGGACCACGCCGTCGGCGTACTCGCGCTGGACCTGGTAGCCGAAGTCGGCGAAGACCCGCAGCATCGTCCCGTTGGCCGGCAGCACCTCCGCGACGAAGCTCATGATGTCGTTGCGGCGGGCCGCGTCGGCCAGGTGTTCCATCAGCACCGAGCCGATGCCGCGACCCTGGTAGGCGTCCTCCACCACGAAGGCCACCTCCGCCTCGGGGGCCTGCGGGCCGAGCCGCTCGTACCGGCCCACCGCGACGATCTGGTCGGCGGCCAGCACCACGAACGCCTCCCGGTCGTGGTGGTCGACGGTGACGAAGCGGATCAGATCCCGTTCCGGGATGCGCGGGTACGGCGAGAAGTATCGCAGGTAGCGGGTGCGCTCGGAGAACCGGCTGTGCATCGCCACGATGCCTGGCGCGTCAGCTGGCTCGATCGGTCGCAACTGGACGGTGCTGCCGTCGCTGAGCAGCACGTCGACCGGATGGCCCACGGTCGTCACCGGAACAGCCCTCCCCCGGCCCGGCTCAGTCCCGCGGATCGTGCGGGTCGAGCCCGAGCAACGGGAAGACCGTCTTGCGGGTGGCCGCGATCGCCCGGTCCACCGCGTTCGGCTCGCCGGTCGGCTGCCACGGCTCGTACGACGGATCGGCGTCGTCGGTCATCCGCAGCGGTACCTCCCGGCCCAGCCGCCGGGAGGCGACCAGGTCCCGCCACGCGGGTGGGGTGAGCGTGGCCGGGTCGATCGGATCACCGGTGGCCACCGCCAACAGGTGGGTCCAGGCCCGGGGCACCACCTCGACGAGGGCGTACCCGCCACCGCCGGTGGCCACCCACCGGCCGTCACACAACTCGTCGGCGAGTGCCCGCATCGCCAGGTAGGTGGCCCGTTGCCCGTCGACCGTCAGGTTCAGGTCGGCGAGCGGATCCAGTCGGTGCCCGTCGGCGCCGCACTGACTGACCAGCACCTGCGGGCGGAACGCGCGCAGCACCGACGGCACGATCGCGTGGAACGCCCGCTGCCACCCGCTGTCGTCGACACCCGGCGGCACCGGCATGTTGACGGCGGTGCCCTGCGCGCCCGGCCCACCGGTCTCGTCCGGGAAACCCGTGCCCGGGAACAGCGCCAACGGGGTCTCGTGCACGCTGACCGTGAGAACCCTGGGGTCGTCCCAGAAGATCTGCTGCACGCCGTCGCCGTGGTGCACGTCGACGTCCACGTACGCGACCCGCTCGGCGCCCAGGTCGAGCAGCCGGGCGATGGCCACCGCCGGGTCGTTGTAGACGCAGAAGCCGGCGGCGCGGGCGCGCATCGCGTGGTGCAGCCCCCCGGCCACGTTCACCGCCCGGCGGGCGTCGCCGCGCCAGACCGCCTCGGCGGCGGCCACCGTCGCGCCGGCGATGAGCGCGCTGGACTCGTGCATGCCCTCGAAGACCGGGTTGTCGGAGGTGCCCAGCCCGTAACCGGCGAAGAGCGGGTCACGCGGCGCGTTGCGTACCGCGGCGAGGTAGGCCGGGTCGTGCACCCGGGTGAGCAGGGCGTCGTCGGCGGGCTCCGGCTTGACCACCCGCACCCCGGGCCGAGTCAGGATGCCCAGCTCGCGGGCGAGCGCGAAGGTCAGCTCCACCCGGACCGGGTCGAGCGGATGGTCACCCATGTCGTAGGCGAGCAGCGACTCGTCCCACACCACCACCGTGTCGTCGGACATGAGCCCATCGTCGCACGAGGACGGGCGCCGGCCCACCGCACGCGCTGGTCAGTGGCCTGGTGTCGACCCGGAGGCGACCGGCCGGGCCGGGTCGGCAACCCAGTTGCTCCACGATCCAACGTAGAGCGCGGCGTCCGTTCGACCGGCCAGGTGCAACGCGAGCACCGCCTGCGCGGCGGTCACCCCCGAGCCGCAGTACGCCCCGACGGCCCGCCCCTCGGTCACCCCGGCGGCGGCGAACCGCTCGCTCAACACCTCGGCCGCCGGGAAGCGGCCGTCCGGCCCGACGTACTCCCCGGCGGGCAGGTTCGCCGCCCCCGGCACGTGCCCGGCCACCGGGTCGATCGGTTCGACCTCGCCCCGGTAACGCGGCGCCGCCCGTACGTCGAGCAGCACGGCGTCGTCAGCGGCGGCCAGCGCGGCGGCCTGCCCGGCGTCCAGCACCGGGAGCTCACCGGGGCGCACCACGACGTCACCGGGGTGTGGGGCGGGCGCGTCGGTGGAGACGGGCCGGCCGGCGGCGACCCAGGCCGGGTAGCCGCCGTGCAGCAGGCGCACCGGGCGGTGCCCCGCCCAGCGCAGCGTCCACCAGGCCCGCGCGGCCGCCAGGCCGTCGCCGCCGTCGTACACCACCACGGGGTGACCGGCGCGGACGCCGGCGGCCCGCAGCGCTGCCTGCAACGCGGCCGGGTCGGGTAGCGGGTGCCGACCGCCGGCGCCGGGGGCCCCGCAGAGCGCGGTGTCCAGGTCGACGAAGACCGCCCCGGGCAGGTGGCCGGCGAGGTAGTCGTCGCGGCCGGGTGGGCCGACGAGTCGCCAGCGCACGTCGAGCAGGGTGGGCGGATCGGCCTGGTCGAGCTCGGCGACGAGGTTGTCGACCTCGACCAACGGCTGCTGGGTACCGGACATGGCGACCATCCAACACCATTCGCGGAGACGGCACGCGGTTCGGCGGCGGTCGCCGGCCCCGCCCCCGAGGTAGCATCGTGCACCGGAGGGCCGCTGACCTTATGAAGTCTCACGACCTGGTCGACACGACCGAAATGTACCTGCGCACCATCCTTGAGCTGGAAGAGGAGGGGGTGCCGCCGCTGCGTGCCAGGATCGCCGAAAGGCTGCAGCAGAGTGGCCCCACCGTGAGCCAGACCGTCGCCCGGATGGAGCGTGACGGCCTGCTCACCGTCGAGGGAGACCGGCACCTGACGCTCACCGCCCAGGGGCGCGGCAGCGCGGTGTCGGTGATGCGCAAGCACCGCCTCGCCGAGCTGCTGCTGGTCAACGTCATCGGGATGCCGTACGAGGAGGCCCACGAAGAGGCCTGCCGCTGGGAGCACGTGATGAGCGACGCGGTGGAGAAGCGGGTGTACGACCTGCTCAACCGGCCGACCCGTTCCCCGTACGGCAACCCGATCCCCGGGCTTCAGGAGCTGGGTTCGCCGGCGGCGGAGACCACCGAGGCCGGCGAGGGCGAGCGCAACCTGGCCTTCCCGGGCCTCTCCGGGCCGGTCGTGGTGCGCCGGATCTGCGAGAGCGTGCAGAAGGACGCCGACGTGCTGCGCCAACTGCACGCCGCCGGTGTCGACCCGGGCGCCACGGTGACGGTGGCCCAGGAGCGTGACGGGGTGTCGATCGACCGCTCCGGTGACCGGGTGCGGCTGCCCCGCGAGGTCGCCTCCCGGGTCTTCGTCGCCGCCGGCTGATCGGGCGTGGGCCCGGGCGTCACAGCGCCCGGGTGTCCACCTTCTTGGCCAGTGCGACAAGGTCGCCGGTGAGCTTCTCCACCGCCGAGCGCTCACTGCCACGGGCCGCGGTCCAGCTCACCGTGGCGAGCCGTCCGTCGCTGGCCAGCCAGCCCACCTCGGCGACGGGGCCCCGCCCGCTGGCCGCGGCGGTGGTCCGCTTGTACGCCTGCTGACCCAGCCCGGTGATCTTCGCCGCCTTGTCCGGCACCAGGTCCGCGCCGAAGCTGGTCTTGTCGATAGTGGTCTCGGTCACGCTGAGGGTCAGCTCCGGCAGGGTCGCACCCGCCGCCCGGACCACACAACTGTGGGTGTCGCCCTGTTCGCTGGACGCCGCCACGTCGAAGCGCGTCTTCACCACCTGCTCGATCACCGTGAAGTCGAGCAGTCGGCAGGCGCCGCCCGAGGAGGCCGCCGCCACGTCCACAGCGATCGGCACCGGCGGGGGTGCCGTCACCGGTTGCGCCTCGTCGGCGCAGCCACTCAGCAGCAGCCCGGCCAACCCGGCGACCACGATCCGCCCGCGCACATCCCACCCTCTCGCCGACCGACGGCGGAAGGCGCCCGCCGGTTGTCCGTCGGACACCGTACGGGGTGTCCGTGTCGCGCGGAAGTCCCCGCAGGCGACTACCCGGACGGCGTGTCGTCCACGTACGGGCAGTGCCGGCAGCCGCGCCCGCAGCACGTGCCACGGCGGGCCAGGAAGTCGGCGCTCAGCACGAACAACCCGCTCGCCGGGTCGAGGTAACCGGCCTCCCCGGCGGCCAGCGCGGCGGCGTGCGCGGCGAGGATTCGGGCCCGGTCGGGGTGCTCCGGCGGCAGCCGGGACGGGTGCGGCTCGGTGAGCGGCCGGTCGGCCAGTGGTCGTCGCTCTCCGGTCACCGCAGCAGTCTAGGGACGGTTACCGCCCGGCCTCCGAGCTGGATACGCGACATGCCCGGCGTCGTCGCGCCTGTGGTTTCGTCGTACGGTCCGGGGACGATCGGTTCGACGCCCGTCGACGCATACGGAGGGGACGCGATGCGGAAGATCGTTGTGCAGATGAGCCTGTCGTTGGACGGGTTCTTCGAGGGTCCGGGGGGTGACATCGGCTGGCACCAGGTCGATGAGGAGTTGCACCAGCACTTCAACGATGTGATCGCCCCGATGGGCGGTTTCCTCAGTGGCCGGGTCAGCCACGAGTTGATGGCCGCCTACTGGCCGACCGCCGATCAGGACCCGAACGCCAGCGGCCCGGAACGCGAGTTCGCCCGGATCTGGCGGGACATGCCGAAGATCGTCTACTCGCGCACCCTCGACCACGCCGACTGGAACGCGACGGTGGTGCGCGAGGTCGACGTCGAGCAGGTCCGCAAGCTCAAAGCCGAACCGGGCGGCGACCTGGCACTCGGCGGGGCCGACCTGGCCGCGACGTTCGCCCGGCACGACCTGATCGACGAGTACCGGATCTACGTCCACCCGGTGCTGGTGGGTCGGGGCCGCCGGCTCTTCCCCGACGCCGAGACTCCGGCCGCGCTGCGGCTGGTGGAGAGCCGGGTCTTCGGCAACGGCGTGGTCCTCCTCCGCCACGAGCGGGCCCGCTGACCGATGATCACCACTTTCGCCGCGACCGACGGGACCACCCTCGCGTACCGGACGGTCGGGGTGGGCGACCCGCTGGTCTGCCTGCCGGGCGGGCCGATGCGTGACTCCGCGTACCTCGGTGACCTCGGCGGTCTGGGCGCGCACCGCTCGCTGGTCATCCTCGATCCGCGAGGCACCGGCCGCTCGGCGGTCCCGGCGGACGCCTCGACGTACCGCTGCGACCGGATGGTCGACGATGTGGAGGCGCTGCGCGCACACCTGGGCCTCGACCGGCTGGATCTGCTCGGGCACTCCGCCGGCGCCAACCTGGCAGTGCGATATCTGACCGGGCACCCCGACCGGGTGGGCCGGCTCGCGCTGGTCACTCCGAGCGTCCGAGCCGTCGGGCTGACGGTGACCGCCGCGCAGCGCCGAGAGGTCACCGAGGCCCGGGCCGGCGAGCAGTGGTTTCCGGTGGCGGCCGCGGCGATGGAGGCCGTTCTCTCCGGTCGGGCCGGGCCCGACGCGAGGCAGGAGATCGCGCCGTTCCTGTACGGCCGGTGGGACGCTGCCGCGCAGGCCCACCAGGCCGCTGAGGCCGGTCAGCACAACGAGGAGCCGGCGGCGATCTTCAGCTCGGACGGCGCTTTCGATCCGCCGGTCACCCGTCGTGCTCTCGCCGCGCACACCGGCCCGGTGCTGCTGCTCGCCGGTGATGTCGACCTGGCCGCGCCGCCGGGGCTGGTGGCCCGGTTCGCCGAACTGATTCCCCGCGCCACGCTGGTCGTCCAGCCGGACGCCGGGCACTATCCGTGGCTCGACGACGCCGAGGCGTTCACCGCGACGGTCGCGGCTTTCCTCGCCGGCTCGGACGGTGCTTGAGTCTCCAGCGGGGGGAGGCGCGAGGGTGGGGGCATGAGCGGGGAGACACGGCACACGATCGGCGAGCTGGCCCGCCGGACGGGCCTGAGCGTCAAGACCATCAGGTACTACGCCGACAGCGGAATCGTGCCGCCGACGGACCGCAGCCCGGCCGGCTACCGACGGTTCGGCCCGGCGGCCGTGGCCCGGTTGGAACTGGTCCGCACGCTGCGGGAGCTGGGCGTGGACCTGGCCACCATCCGGCGGGTGGTGAACCAGGAGGTGCCGCTGCCCGAGGTGGCCGCCGCGCACGCCGAGGCGTTGGCGGTGCAGATCCGGGTGCTGCGGCTGCGCCGGGCGGTGCTGACCGTGGCGGCGCGGCGCGGGTCCAGCCCGGCCGAGGTGGACGAGTTGCATCGGCTGGCCCAGCTCACCAGGCACGAGCGCGGACAGCTGGTGGCGGACTTCCTGGGCAGCGTCTTCGACGGCCTCGACGACTGGCCCGCGTACCCGGGGGTGATCGTCTCGATGACACCGGAGCTGCCCGACGACCCCACCAGCGAGCAGATCGAGGCGTGGCTGGAGCTGGCCGAGCTGTGCCGGGACCCCGGGTTCCGGGAGCGGATGCGGCTGCTGGCACGGCAGCACGCCGCCGATCATGACGTCCCGGGGCTGCCCCGCCCGGACGCCGTCGCGGTGGTCCGGGACGCGGTGGCCGCCGCCCTGACGGCCGGCCTCGACCCGACCAGCCCGGACGCCGACCCGGTGGTCACCGCCGTCACCGGTCGGTACGCGCGCCTGCACCGTCACCCGGACGACGCTGACCTGCGCCAGCGGTTGCTCGACCGGCTCGTTCCGGCCAACGACCCCCGCCGGGACCGCTACCTCGACCTGTTGGCAGTGCTCAACGGCTGGTCGACCGGCGCGGCGACAGCGCCGGCGGTGGACTGGTTCATCAGGGCTCTGCGCGCCCGGATGCCCGAGCCGGCTCGTTGACCCGGCCGGGGCGACCCGCCCGTCAGCCGAACCAGGTCATCGCCTGGCCGTGGCCTCTGGCCCAGGCCACCGGCTTCCCGTCGAGCGCGAGAACGTTGTGCAGCGCATCGTTCGGCGGCGCGGGCAACGCGTCGTACCGGAGCACCTCCGGCCCCTCGTTCGCCACCCAGTGCCCCGGCAGCTCGCGGACCAACCGGACGAACGCCTCCCGGCGCGGGGCCGGCACCTGGTAGAGCACTGACGTGTGGAAGACCACGAGCGTCGCGTCGGCCGGTGCCCGCGCGGCCAGCGCCGGCAGGTCGTCCACCAGGTCGCCGCGGACCAGCAGCGGCGGGTCGGCCGCGGCGATCGCCGCCGCGGCGCGCAGCCGGGCCCGCCGGTGGGCGTGTTCCGGCCAGATCAGGGCGTCCAACCAGGACACGTCGTCGGGGTCGGTCACGTCGAGCGGGTTGAGGTCCAGGCCGGCCCGCCACACCACCTGGGGTACGCGTGCCGGCGGCACCAACCCGGTGGCGGCGCAGTCGAGGACCGGCTCACCGGAGCCGACCTGATGATCGCCGTAGCGGTACCCGTACCGGTCGGGGTAGAGGCAGAGCCCGGCCGACGCGCCGACCTCCAGCAGGGCCACTGGCTGTGGCAGCGCGGCGAGCAGCGGCAGCAGGACCGCGCAGCGGCCCGCCTCGTTGGTCTGGGTGGCCCGGGTGAGCATCTGCGCCTCGATGGCCGGCCAGTGCGTCAGCACGTAGTCGTGGAAGGTGACCGGGTCGTCCACCGGGCCGCCGAGCCAGCGGACGACGCCGAACAGCAGGTTCGGCTGCCGTTTGGCCGGCGGTAGCCCGTCGACCAGGGCCAGCAGTGCCTCGTCGTGGGCGACCGCCTGCGACAGGCGCTCGTACGTGGGCGACACCCCGCGCGCCTCCCGGCTACCGAACGCGGCGTACACCTCAGCGGTCGTCATCGGCTCATCGTCGCAGCCCATTCCTCGGTATTTCAGCCCCCATTCCCGTGCTCTGACTCACCCACCTCGTAGAGTTCTGCCGCGTCCGGGCCGTTGATCATCAGCTCAGCGGGCAGGGGCAACGGGGAGGAACAGGTCGTGCGGGGTAAGGGTGTCCGGGTACTGATCGTCGGCGGAGGTGTCGCCGGACTGGCGACGGTGGCCGCGCTGCGCGAGTGGGGCGCGACGATCGACGTGGTCGAGCGGGCGCCCGGGCCGACCGACGCCGGCACCGGGATCTACCTCACCGGCAACGCGACCCGGATGCTCGACGTCCTCGGTCTGCGCGAGCCGGTCGCCGACGTCGCCGTGGAGATCACCCGGCAGCGCAGCACCAACCAGCGCGGGCGTCGCCTCTTCGACATCGACGTGGCAGCGCTCTGGCGGGGCGTCGGGCCGTGCGTGTCGTTGCCTCGGGCACAGCTGCATCGGGCGCTGCTCGACGGCGTCGGCGACGCCCCGATCCGCTGGGGCCGCCAGCCGGTGGCACTGCTGCCGGAGGGCGACCAGGTCGCCGTCGAGTTCGACGACACCAGCACCGACCGGTACGACCTGGTGCTCGGCGCGGACGGGGTGCACTCGACCGTCCGCCGGCTCGCCTTTGACGGCCACGCCGCCCGCGACCTCGGCCAGTACGCGTACCGGTGGGTCGCTCCCCGGATCGACGACGAGCCGGTCTGGTCGGTGCAGTTGGGGCGCGGGAGGCAGTTCCTGACGATCCCGATCAGCGCCGAGCAGACGTACTGCTACTACAACGACGGCCCGGTGGCCGAGCGGCCCGGCTGGCGCGACGACCTGGGTGCGACGTACAGCGAGCCGGTGGCCACCATGCTCAAGGCCCTGGACTACGACGACAGCACCCTGCACGCCGGGCCGAACCAGGAGGTGGTGCTCGACTCCTGGGCGCGGGGACCGGTGCTGCTGATCGGCGACGCCGCCCACGCCACCTCGCCGAACATGGCCCAGGGTGCGGCGATGGCGTTGGAGGACGCCGTCGTGCTCGCCTCGTCGTTGGCCGCCGCCGATGCCGTCGCCGACGCGCTGCGCGCTTTCGAGGCGCGACGCCGCCCGCGGACGAACTGGGTGCTCAGCCAGACGCACCGCCGCGACAAGGCCACCGGGCTCCCGCCCGCGCTGCGCGACCTGGTGATGCGCCGCCTCGGCGAGCAGATGTTCCGCTCGAACTACGGGCCGCTGTTCGCCCAGCCCTGACCGGCGCTGCTCACGGCACCTGGCCCGGCCGGTCGACGATGGCGACCCGCAGGACCGCGGCGGCCGACTCCAGTGACTCCTTGCCGTTGCGGATCACCGAGTTGCGGGTGCCGAGGTAGACGTGGGAGTCCCGATCGAAGATGAGGTCCACGTTTCCACCGATCACACCGGGCATCCGAATCGCCACCCCGTGCCGGCCGGCGGCGTCCACCACGTCGCCGGATATGACGACCGCCCCGGGCTCCCGTGCCAGCACTTCGTACAGCGCCGCCAGCGCTCGGGGCGGCACGTAACCGCGGAGCATCGACCGCGCGGTGGTGTACGCCATGCTCTCGTCCCCGTACACGGCGTCCTCGTCGGCGCCTTCGGGAAGGTGCAGGTCGACCGGGTGTTGCCGGAGGTATCGCAGCAGCGCGTCCGGCTCGGTGGGCAGGTCGCCGTGGTACGCGGGCGGCTGGAATGCGTCGAGCTCCTTCTCGGGATCGCCGGCATCGTTCATGCGAAGCTCCCTCAGCCCGCTCCACCCGTTCGGATCGGCCTCGGGTCGGTACCGCCCCTGCGTGTACGCGACTCCGCCGGCCGACTGCCACAGTTGGTTCCGGATGGTCTGGTATGGGCCGCTGTCCGGCAGATCCCGGACAGTCGCCAGGATTTCCGTGAAGACGTACTGATCGGGCCGGGCGGTCAGTTCCGGCTGCTGCCGGGCCGCGTCGGCAGCCAGATGGAAGATCTCCGACGCGCTGGCCGTCGGCGGCGGCTGATCGCCGAGCCTCATCGTCTGAACCGCCAGACCACCGGCGGTCAGCGCGACCGCCAGCCCGACCGCTCCGGCGAGGCGCCAACCGCTGAGGAACCGGGCGCGGCGTCCTTCGGGACGGGCCGCCGACGCCGCCTCGGACCGTTGGGCGACGTGTGCGGTCAGGTCCCGAAGGAGTTGCTCCTCGAAGCCCCGGGGTGACCGTTCGATCTCGTTCATCGTCATCTCCGTCTCATCAGGCGAGGGTGGCGGCAGGGTGGGCGAGCACGGCGCGGACGACGCGGCGGGCGCGATGCAGGCGGACCCGGGCGGCGACCGGCGAGACCCCGAGCACCGTCGCCGCCTCCGCGATGGTGAGGCCGTCCACGGCGACGAGTTCGACAAGGATCCGGGTGTCCTCGGGCAACTCGCTCAGCGCCCGATGGGTGCGGCGGGCCGCCGACTCGGCGTCGATGCGCTCCTCGATGCGGGCGATGTCATCGGGGCCCAGGTCCCGCCGTCCGGCCAGACGACCGGTGACCCGCAGCCGTTGAGCCGCCCGACGCCGCTCGTCGCCGATGACGTTGCGGGCCACCCCGTACAGCCAGCCGATCTGGCTACCCCGGTCCGGTCGGTAGCCGGCCGCCGACTCGATCACCGCCAGGAACACGTCAGCGGTGAGGTCGGCGGCGAGGTGCGGGTCGTCGACCCGCCGCGCCACGAACCTGCCCACCGCCTCCAGGTGCCGCCGGTAGAAGACCTCGAAGGCCACCGGATCGGCCCCGATGCCGGAAATGTCATCATCGGCTCGGCCGGGCTCACTCACGGGCCGTCCTCTCTCGCGCCTTCACACCCCTTCTTCGTACGGCGGAGCGCGGGTGTTACGCCGGACTGCTGCTTTTCGCCCGGCGGGAACTCGGCGCTGCCGGTCCAGTTGGGCAACCACCCTGGTGATGCGGCATTATCGAAGCACCGGCGACTGGCGGCACGGGGATGGTGAAACCATCGGGGAGCCTCTCGCGGGCGTCGACCGCCTGGGCGCCTGCGTCGGGGAACCATCATGACC
Source organism: Micromonospora sp. NBRC 107095 (assembly GCF_030269705.1). NCBI lineage: Bacteria > Bacillati > Actinomycetota > Actinomycetes > Micromonosporales > Micromonosporaceae > Micromonospora > Micromonospora sp. NBRC 107095. Next base: position 1,837,849 of record NZ_BSTU01000001.1, on the reverse strand, counting down.
ACGACCAGCCCATCCGTCGACAACCACAACACGTCGGGCACGGCCCGACTCCTGCCGGGCGCACCCGTCGCCGCAGCCGTCCTGGCCGAAACCGCCGCTGCCGCCACCCGCCTGCGCGAGCGCGGCATCACACCGAGCCTCGCCACCATCCTCGTCGGCGACGACGACGCCAGCGCCGGTTACATCGCCATCAAGCAGCGTCAGGCCGCCGCGCTCGGGTTCGACTCCCCGCACGTGCACCTGCCGGCCACCGCCACCCAGGCCGAACTGCACCAGGCCATCGCCCGATTCAACACCGACCCGGCCGTGCACGGACTGCTCGTGCAGTACCCCGTACCGGGGCACCTGGACTACGACGCCGCGCTGCAGACCATCGACCCGGACAAGGACGTCGACGGCATGCACCCGCTCAACATGGGACGCCTCGCCGTCGGCCTGCCCGGCCCGCTGCCGTGCACCCCCGCGGGCATCGAAGCCCTCCTGGCGTACCACGAGATCCCCGTCTCCGGTCGCGAGGTCGTCATCCTCGGCCGGGGTGCCACCCTGGGCCGACCCCTGGCGATGCTGCTCGCCCAGAAGCGCCCGACCGCCAACGCCGCCGTCACCGTCGTCCACACCGGCGTGCCCGACTGGGACCGCTACACCCGCCGCGCCGACATCCTCGTCGCCGCCGCCGGCGTACCCGGGATCGTGCAGCCTGAGCACGTCAAGCCCGGCGCGGTCGTCATCGGCGCCGGCGTCCGCTACGACGGGCGGCGCCTCCTGCCCGATGTGGACGAAGCGTGCGCCGAGGTCGCCGGCGCGATCACGCCCCGGGTCGGCGGGGTCGGCCCGACCACCGTCGCGATGCTGTTCCGCAACGCGGTACGCGCCGCCGAACGCGCGAACCAGTAGCCCGGTCGCCGAGATCACTTGGTGCTGAGCAGCCCGGTCGTCCACAGCTACTCGGCATCAGGTGATCCCACCAGCTTTCTGGATCAGACTCACCGGACCCAGCCCAGGAAGCGGCGGTGCAGCAGCCCGGCGGGCACCCAGGTCAGATCCTCGGCAGCCCAGACCAGGTAGGACCCCATGTAGAGGGCCAACGACACGGGCGCGCCCTCGAACTCGGCAGCCAGTTCGGTGCGCCGGGTCCGACAGGGCCAGGGCGCGGCGCAGCCGCCGCAGGTCCACACCGGAAGGACCGGGCCATGGGTGGTCACGACAGACCATCCAGGAAGCGCCGGGTGACCGACCGGGCGTGCCAGCGAGCCGCCCATTCCGCCTGATAACAGGGGTACGGGGACAGCCGCGCCCACCACCAGCGACAGCCGGCGCAGAGCCCGTCGACGCCGGGCAGGTGCACAGACAAGATTCGTCCGACCTGATCCTCGGTCACTCCTGCTCCTCCCCTGGCCAGTGGCCTCGCCGGATCGGGATGCGGTGCCGGGCACGACACGGCAGGTCGGCCCCGCATCGACAGATCCGCCGCCACCGCTGCCACGACCAGACCGGCCGATGCCGCCGAGCCAAGGTCAGCGCCACCGCCAGCAGGTAGTCGTCGTACGGCACCCGCGATCCCATAAGGCTCCAAAGTTGGACTCCTGTTTTGGAAGTGCAATCAGGCTAAAGTTGGACTCCTAAATTGGGAACCTCTTCGCGGCGTGTCGCGGTGACCGGCTACGGCCGGGCCATAATCAGCCGGTGGTGAACCCGACGATCCAGCGGCGGCGTCTCGGCCTTGCCCTCAAACGGGCTCGTGAAGGTGCAGGCAAGACGCAGGACGAGGCGGCCGGCGTCATCGATGCGGCAGCAAGCAAGATCAGCAGAGTTGAACTTGGACAGTCGGGCATCAAGCTCACCGACCTGAACCTGCTACTCGACCTCTACGGGGTCCGGGGTGATGACGCCGAGCCGCTACGCGACCTCGCACGAGCAGGGCGGCAACGCGGGCGCTGGAGCACCTACCGAAACGCCGTGCCGGATTGGTTCCGCCAGTACCTGGACCTCGAAGGCGATGCATCAGAGATCCGCTGGTATCAGCCTGAAGTCATCCCCGGAGTCCTTCAGATCGAGCCGTACATCCGCGCCATGAACGCGATCGCCCACCCACGCCCGCCGACCGACGAGGTCGACCGGCAGGTTGCCGTACGCAAGGAACGGCAGTCGATTCTGCGGCAGGACGACGGGCCTGACCTGAGCTTCATCCTCAGTGAGTCGGCGCTGCGCCGAAGCATCGGTGACGCGACGACGATGCGCAACCAACTCCTGCACCTGGCAGAGGTCAGCGAGCAGCCCAACGTCGCGCTTCAGGTGTTCCCGTTCAACGCACAGACCTACGAGACGGCCTCGTTCAGCTTCATCATTCTGCGCTTCGGGGACGACGCGGCAACGGACGTGATCTACGTCGAGACGTTCACCGACGCCGACTACCTTGACCGGCCGGACGCCGTACGGGCCTACACTCGACTGTGGGACCGACTCCGGGCAGCCGCTCTCGGGCCGGTAGAGTCGCGCAAGCTCATCCTGAGGATGGCTGACGACGTGGAGCGGCAACAGACCTGAGAGAGTGATCATGGAGACTTCGGATCGCCTGGTCTGGCGCAAGTCGAGCTACAGCGACAACAACGGCGGCGCTTGTGTCGAGGTCGCCGCACTGGATACGAGCATCGCGGTGCGCGACAGCAAGGATCCCAACGGGTCGACCCTTCGCTTCACGAGAGGCGCCTGGGCGGGGTTCGTACGTAGCATCCGGTAGCTCCCCGGCCGCAATACCTAGGGCAGCAGGCATGCCGTGCCCTCGGCCGGCCCCTAGCAGTGGAGGCCCCACGGTCAGGGGCAGCGGCGTGCCGTGCACTCGGGGTGGCGCAAGAGCCTCCAGCGGCGGCAACGGCGCCCATGTCGAGATCGGATGCGTTCACCGGCCCGACAAGGGTTCATAACGACGGGGCCGCGCCGATCACGCTCTGCGGTTCGATCACCGCCCTGAAACGTCCAACTAAGACTGGCGACGGCCGCCCTCCTCGCTGCTGTCGGCGTTCCAGTCCGACCGGCGGCCCAGTGCGCACCTAGGATCAGGCTGTGAGGCGACCGCGCTTGTACGGACCTGGCGAGTTGGCCGCCCTGTTCAACGTGTCGCGGCAGCGGGTACTGCAGATCACACGCCGACCTGGCTTCCCTGAGCCAATCGCCCGCCTCATCGGGACGACCATCTGGGACGCGGACGAGGTGGACGAGTGGGCCAAGCACAACCGCCCACCACGCCCAACCGAGGGCGACGAAGAGGGCTGATCCGGCGGCGCCTATCGGCACGCCACGCCGGACCGGTTCCGCCAGTGACGTTCCGTTACAGCCAGCAAGCCAGAACCGGGTGTAGGGCACATCCGCTTCTGCCGATAAGCGGATGTTCGCGGCGGCCGCGATGATCAAAGATGTTGGCCATGAGCCACGAGCACCACACCTTTCATAACCCTCCGTCGGCAACGCCCGCCGATGTGCGGAGGGCTCTCGACCGCAACGACATCGTCGGGGCTTCGGATGCCATGGTCGGATGCGCGTTGTACGGCGACGGCGACTGGAGGGTGTCGCAGGAGCTCTACCTGAACCTGCTCGATCACCATGACCACCAGGTGCAGGCGCTTGCAGCCACTTGCCTCGGGCACCTCGCGAGGGTCTACGGTCAACTCGACGAAGATCGTGTAGTCCCCGCACTCCGCCACGTGCGCGCCAGGCCTCACGTCAGGGGGACTGCCGGCAACGCCCTAGAGGACATAGAGGTCTTCTTGCATCCTCGGCGTGGGCACCTGTGGCGACTGATACGACCGTGGACCTGGTTCTAACGCAGTTTGGCGCGCAAAAAGTCTTCAGTGGTCACGGACCCGGATGCAGGCGGGACGTCCACGTTCACTGATCTGCCGCTCCCGGCGTGCTGGCGTTCTTTACCGCAGGTGACGCACAGTGACGTATGACTACCTCTCCTGCTTCGGCTTATCGTGTCGTACCTGCCGATCAACTCGTTCTACGAGCCGCGGTGTCGGCCTTCCTGGGCCGCTATCGCGGCCAGACGCGCGCCCATACCGAGTCCGACCTGCACGTTTTCCTCCGCTGGTGCAGCGACCACGGCCTTGGCCCGCTGACGGCGGTGCGGGTGGACATCGAACGGTACGTGCGCTGGCTGCAGGACGTACGCCGGTATCAACCCTCGACAGTGTCCCGCCGGCTGTCGGTCGTGGTCGGGTTCTACCGGGTCTGCGTCATCGACGCCATCCTGGAGCACTCGCCTGCCGACTATGTCCGCCGGCCCACGGTGCCGGCTGAGTCGCCGACCCTCGGACTGGGTCACCTGCAGTTCGAGGCCCTGATCACCACCGCCCGTAAGTCCTCGAATCCGAACGACTTCGCCCTGGTCGCGCTTCTGGGCCTGCTCGGGCTGCGGATCTTTGAAGCCTGCGGTTCGAATGTCGCCGATTTGGGCGAGGAACACGGCCACCGGGTCCTACGGGTGCGCGGCAAGGGCGGCAAGGTCGTACTGGTCCCGCTGCCACCCGCGGTGGCTCGGGCCATCGACCGGGCTGTCGATGAGCGCACCAGCGGGCCGATCCTGCGGAACACCCACGGTCGACGGATAGACCGGCACGCCGCCACCCGCCGACTCAAGCACCTCGCCGACACGGCGGGGATCCGGATGCCGAGGATGCACCCCCACATGCTGCGCCACACCTTCGTGACCACCATGCTCGACGCCGGCGTCAGCCTCCGAGACGTGCAGATCGCCGCCCGCCACGCCGACCCCCGAACCACCATGCGCTACGACCGAGCCCGCAAGAACCTCGACCGCCACCCCAACTACATCCTCGCCGCGTACATGGCCTCCGGGACGTAGCAAACGCTCGCGGCTCTGCCGATGAGCGGGCACCCCGACTAGCGTGCACACATGGCCGAGTCTTTGGACCTCTCGAGTCCGGCTTCGCGTCGGGAAGCGCTCCGGATGGTTGACGTAGATGATCCCGGCCCTTACCACGCGATGCTCCGAGAGATCTTCGACCTCGAAAGGGCGTGGCGCGAAGGCCCGGACGTGGGCGAGAGCGACGAGTACGAGCAGGTCTACGTAACGGCCTTTCTGCTGTTCCTAATCGGCGATCCCGCGGACTCACCCCGCCTGTATGGGGCGAAGTTCCGCACGGGCGACATGGACCTAGGCATCGGCTTCGACGCCCAGGCCATCTTCGGAGCGGGCCGGGGCGACACGCTTCAGTGGCTCTTGGAGAACGGATACACCGACGAGCACGCGCGTCTGTCTGAGTGGTTGTCGCAGTCGGAAGACCCGTAGATTGAAGACTGGGCTCGGCACGTGCGCGATTACTTCTACTCACCGGACGGCGTGCTGCTCCTGGATCCGCTCTAGACACGCCCTGGCCAGCAGGATCCGTCCGCTCATGCCGCTGACCATCTTGCCTGGTCGAGTTCGGAGGATCGCGGCTCAGTTCAACCGGTGTCGGCGGTACTGCGGGGAGAGCTCGCCGACCTCGATCCCATTCTCGTCGAGCGCGTTGTAGATCGTCAGCCAGCCATCGGCGAATCGCAGGCCCAGCGCCACGGTGCCGTCCGCCAGGTCGCCCCCGGTGTACTCCAGGAGCTCCACCGCCTCAAGGCGCTGCCCGCGTCGAGCAGCCAACGGCGCGGGAGCATCGTCGCGCCACCGCAGGCGGAAGCCATCCGATGTCGGCCATATCGGCGCCCGGGTCACGTCGATTGCGCACCAGGTGATCGACAGATCGTCGAACTTCTGATGGTTGGTCTCCAGGCGCTCCTCATCGAAGTCGAGCACCACCGGGCAGTCGGCGAACCACGAATCGTCGTCGTCATCCCAGACCACCCAGGTAGACGTCAACCTGCGGCCGACAAGGCCCCGCAGTCGCTGAGCGTCACGACTGGTGACGTCAGCGATTCCGTGGCGCCAGTCTGGCTGGTAGCCGGGGATACCGAAGTTGAACGTCATCGAGGCAAGGTAGTCCTGATCCGGACAATCCGCGACGGGGTATCCGGGTCTGCCGCGAGGTGTTCACGGGCAGATCAGTCGAACCAGTTGAACAGCAGGTCACCAAGACGGCCCGGACAGTGGTAGGCGACATCCCGACGTTCGTCGTCGGTAAGCACCCGGAGGTGCCGATCTTCGATCGGTTGCTCCAGCTCCGCCGCGGTGGCAACCCGCAACCCCGCTCGGCGATAGATCTCCCCGCCCGGGACCTCAGCGAACACCAAGTTGATCAGATGACGATCTCGCTGTTGAGCCGCAGCAACCAGGGCGGCTGCGGAGTTGAGAAGAATCCACAACGGCTTGCCGCCACCGAGTCGCGCACTGATCCGGTAATAGTTTTGGCCAACCGTTGGTTCCTCGGCCGAGGTGGTGACCGCACCACCGGCTCCTCTGATGCTCTCGTGCACCGACGCGAGCCATGCGGCACACGCCACCGGGTCAGGGCGCGGTGTGGTCACTCCAGCTCGAAGCAGATCGACTATGGGCACGCAGGGCATCATCCTCGATCGCAGCGGTGTCTCTACGGCCGGAGCCTGGGAGCGAGCGCTTCCGACTGAATTTCATTACCTGGCATCCTGATCTGCCGCCGAGTGGTCGCTACGACGACTGGTTCTGCCGAAGCGGCTGGCAGGCCGCGGCCGCGAGTATCGACGATTTTCACCGCATGCTATGGACTGCGCAGGCGATCTCCTGCCGCAGCAGCGTCGCCTCCTCGTCGCGGTCGCACAGCAGCAGCACCTTGAACGGGACGCCCTTGCCGTCCGGCTGGCCGAGCGGGCGCGCCCAGTGATGAACGGCCCGCGACAGGATCCGGAACAGCGTGTGCTGATCGTCGGCACTGCTCGACAGCAACCGGGGCGCGTTGTCGACAACGATCAGATACCCGTCCGCAGGCAACCAGTTCAGATCACGGAGACAGTCGGACAACGCGTCCCAGTTCCAGCCGAAGTAGCCGGGAAAGAGCAGGGCGTCGGAGAACTCGTAGAAGGCGTGGTCCGCATCCGTCATCCTCGTTCCGTCAAGCCGGGCAACGACGAATCTGCCCGTTGCCGGTAGCACCGCCGCCAGCTCGACCAGGGCACTACGCGAGCAGGCCGCGAGCTGATCAGTGGAGCCGTTCCACCAGTTGTTTATCATTCAGCCCCACGGTCGACATAGTTCCACGAGCTCAGCGGCCTCGCGCACGCCTTGTCTCCCATGGTCTTCAGTGTGCCCGGGAGGCAGCACCGCACGACGGGCAGGCCTCGACCGTATGACCGGATCTGCCGCTGGCCGGGCGTCGCGGCGCCCGGTCGTGCCGATGAGCGGATTATGCCAGGAAACGGTGGCAACGTCTCCGGCCTACAGGTGAGCTATCCACGGGTGGCCCGGGTGAGCGACACCCAACGCCGAGCGGAGCCACGCCCGAGGGGCCGGTTCAAGGAGGGGCAGGCAGGCTTCGAAATCTGCTTGGTCCTTCGGTCTGAGGCCCGGGGCCTTGTGGAGTAATTGAACCTCCGGCCGAAGGTAGGAGATGTCTTCTCGGGTCCAGAGGATCTCGTCGGCCGGGAGGTTGATTCGGGCATCGCGCTTGTACGTCCACCTCGTCGAGGTGATGTCCATGAGGATGACGTCGTATTCCCACGGGTCCGCGCCGCTGGTCCGCAGCCATAGATTGCCGCACGTCGCAGGGAGCAGGTCGTCCTGGCCGAAGAGTGGGCGGAGGGCGCCATCGTCTGCCGCCCACACGTCGAGCCGCCCGGAAAGGTGCTGGCGCAACGCTGCGACGTCGGAACGCGGGATGCTGGGATCTAGGTCGTCGTGCTGACGCGGAGAGTTCGTGAACGCCTCGATGGCCCAGCCGCCGGCGACCCACCAACGGCCGCAGTAACCCTCGAACAGCTTGGCAGCGTCCCGTGGGGTGCGGACCTCCCACGGCCCGTACAGCCGAACGATCTCGTCGTGGTCGAACACTCGGTGCAGAGTAAACGAGAAAGGTGCTGCCGACGAGCGCACTCTCATGCCGCGATCCGCGTGGCCCGGCTGACCAGCCGGAACGGTGAGCGAGCAGCATTCAGCCGAAGCGATCCGGGTTTGCGCTTCGTGTCACGCTGCCCCGATCGGATATCCCATCGCGGCGATGTCCGCGTAGAGCCCGGCAACGGTTGCCTTCGGGTTAACAGCTTGCACGACGACGTCAGTAAGCGGACGGTGCGCGACGACGTGCTCGACCACCGCCGGGGCGACCTCGATCTCGTAGTAGTCCTCGGCGAACGCGACGTACCGGTCGACGATGTCGTCGAGCAGGATCTCCAGCAGGTCAGAGCCGTCCGGGGCGTTGCTGTCGTACGGTCCGCGGAGCGCAGGGAACGTGATGGCTTCGCCGGCGTGCCAGCGGTCGTCACCGGAGAGCCGCCACAGGACAGCAGTGGCGACGAACTGGCCTTCCTCATCGCCGAACGCTGGTTCCTCGATCTGCGGACGAAACTCCGCCGGGAGACCGTCAAGCAGTCCGGGCCACAGCTCGTGGTCCGGATCGCGATAGGGCGTCATCGCCGACTCATGGTCAAACACGCGGATGAACGCGCCATCGGCGGTGAACACCGCTGTCCACTCGTCGCCGCTGCCGTTGTTCATCAGTGCCGCCTCGTCGTCACCCCAAGATCGGGTGTAGGCGTAGTAGGGCTCGCCCTCGTCGACGATGCACTCCAGCACGGCGAGTGCCTTGCAGCGGTCCCGCAGCACGTCTATGGAGGGCAGTCTGGCGGCGATGTCGTACACAGTCACCCGCTGAACCTACGCCCAAGCACCGACACCCGAGACTCGGTGAGAATGCACGCGCATAGCCGCTGGCCGAGCGCTTACCTCTGCACGCTTCCGAGGATGGAAAAGCCTGGAAACGGCGCTGCCCCGGCCTCCCAGAAGGGGAGCCGGGGCAGCGCTTATTGCGTACGTCAGCTGCAGCCGCTGGTGGAGCCGCAGCCCTCGCAGACGTAGCAGCTACCGGCCGGGCGCATCTTCGTACCGCAGGTGAAGCAGAGCGGTGCGTCGGCGGCCTTGCCGATGACGGCCTCCAGCAGTTCGGTGCTGGAACCCACGCTCGGGGCCGGCTTGGCGGCGGCCACGTCGGCCATCTCCTGGGCCGGCTGGGCGACCGCCTCGGTCTTGGCCGGAGCCTCCACCGGCGCGGACGACACCGGCGCGGACGACGCCATCGCGGTGAGGTCCGCACCGGTGACGGCGGCGGCCTCCGCGTCGGCTTCGGCCCGCAGCTGGGCGGCCCGCTCGCTGGCGGTGAAAATGCCCAGCTCGGCGCGGCGCTCGTAGGGCAGGAAGTCCAGTGCCAGGCGACGGAAGATGTAGTCCATCACCGAGGCGGCCATCCGCACGTCCGGGTCGTCGGTCATGCCGGCCGGCTCGAAGCGCATGTTGGTGAACTTGCTGACGAACGTCTCCAGCGGCACGCCATACTGGAGGCCGATGCTGATGGCCACCGAGAAGGCGTCCATCACGCCGGCCAGGGTGGAGCCCTGCTTGGACATCTTGAGGAAGACCTCACCGAGGCCGTCGTCCGGGTAGGACGACGCGGTCAGGTAACCCTCGGCGCCACCGACGGAGAAGCTGACCGTCTCGGACGGGCGCTTCTTCGGCAGGCGCTTACGCACCGGCCGGTACTCGATGACCTTCTCGACCGCGGCGGGCGCGGCCGTCGCGGTCTCGACGGCGGCCGGCTCGGTGGCCTTGTTGTTCTTGGCCACCGAAAGCGGCTGGCCGACCTTGCAGTTGTCGCGGTAGATCGCCAGCGCCTTCAGGCCGAGCTTCCAGCCCTCGAAGTAGATCTTCTCGACGTCCTCGACGGTGGCCGCCTCCGGCATGTTGACCGTCTTGGAGATCGCGCCGGAGACGAACGGCTGGATGGCCGCCATCATCCGCACGTGGCCCATCGGGGCGATCGTCCGCTCGCCCATGGCGCAGTCGAAGACCGCGTAGTGCTCCGGCTTGAGGCCGGGGGCATCCACCACGTGGCCGTGGTCGGCGATGTGCTCGACGATCGCCTCGACCTGCTCCTCGGGGTAGCCGAGGCTGCGCAGGGCCCGCGGAACCGTCTGGTTGACGATCTGCATCGAGCCGCCGCCGACCAGCTTCTTGAACTTGACCAGCGCCAGGTCCGGCTCCACGCCGGTCGTGTCGCAGTCCATCATGAAGCCGATGGTGCCGGTCGGGGCCAGGACGCTGGCCTGCGCGTTGCGCCAGCCGTTCTTATCACCGATCTTGTTGCCCTGGGTCCACTGCTTGGTCGCCTCGCGGACGATCGCGGTGGCCACCGGGCTCGTCGGCTTGATCTCGTCGTTGGCCGCCGCGTGCTTGCGCATGACCCGCTTGTGCGGCTCGGCGTTGCGGGCGTAGCCGTCGTACGGGCCGACGACGCCGGCCAGCTCGGCCGAGCGGCGGTAGGCGGTGCCGGTCATCAGCGAGGTGATCGCCGCGGCGACCGAGCGGCCCTGGTCCGAGTCGTACGGCAGGCCGGTGGCCATCAGCAGGGCGCCCAGGTTGGCGTAGCCGATGCCGAGCTGCCGGTAGGCGCGGGACGTCTCGCCGATCTTGTCGGTCGGGAAGTCCGCGAAGCAGATCGAGATGTCCATCGCGGTGATGACGAACTCGACGGACTTGACGAACTTCTCCACCTCGAAGCCGCCGTCGGCGCGGAGGAACTTCATCAGGTTGAGCGAGGCGAGGTTGCACGAGGAGTTGTCCAGGTGCAGGTACTCCGAGCACGGGTTCGACGCGGTGATCCGGCCGGTCTCCGGGCAGGTGTGCCAGTCGTTGATCGTGTCGTCGTACTGCAGGCCCGGGTCGGCGCACTCCCAGGCGGCCTGCGAGATGGAGCGGAACAGGTTCTTGGCGTCGACGGTCTCGATCACCGAGCCGTCCAGCCGGCCGCGCAGGTCGAAGCCCTTGCCGTTCTCCACCGCCGACATGAACTCGTCCGAGACGCGGACCGAGTTGTTGGCGTTCTGGTACTGCACGCTGACGATGTCGGAGCCACCGAGGTCCATGTCGAACCCGGCGTCGCGCAGCGCGCGGATCTTGTCCTCCTCGCGCGCCTTGGTGACCACGAACTCCTGGATGTCCGGGTGGTCCACGTCGAGGATGACCATCTTGGCCGCCCGGCGGGTCGCGCCACCGGACTTGATGGTGCCGGCCGAGGCGTCCGCGCCGCGCATGAAGCTGACCGGGCCAGAGGCGTTGCCACCGGAGGAGAGCAGCTCACGGGACGAACGGATGCGCGACAGGTTGACCCCGGAGCCGGAGCCACCCTTGAAGATCAGCCCCTCCTCCTTGTACCAGTCGAGGATCGAGTCCATCGAGTCGTCGACGGCCAGGATGAAGCAGGCGCTGACCTGCTGCGGCGACGGCGTGCCGACGTTGAACCAGACCGGCGAGTTGAAGCTGAACACCTGGTGCAGCAGCATCCAGGTCAGCTCGTGCGCGAAGACCTCGGCGTCGGCCGGGCTGGCGAAGTAGCCGTACTCCTCACCGGCGGTGCGGTAGGTGCTGACCACCCGGTCGATCAGCTGCCGCAGCGACCACTCCCGCTCCGGGGTCCCCACCGCGCCCCGGAAGTACTTGGTGGTGACGATGTTCGCCGCGTTGACGCTCCACGACTCCGGGAACTCGACCCCCCGCTGCTCGAAGTTGATCGAGCCGTCCCGCCAGTTCGTCATCACGACGTCCCGGCGCTCCCAGGAGACCTCGTCGTACGGGTGGACCCCCTCCGTCGTCCACACCCGGTCGATCTTCAGCCCCGCGCCTGCCTTGCTTCGTGAACGGCTAGTTGTCACGCCGTCGCCCCCCTCGTCTGCGCGGTGCCCCACCGCGCGTCCCAATCTCTCGAAAAACCGTGAAGACTCAGCTGGTACGGCCGGCGGCCTCAACCGCATCGGCCCGGCCCTGCTCCCGGGCTCGCGCCGCGGCCCGCAACGTCTCGATCTCGCGCTCGAAGTCGGCGAGCGAGTCGAACGAGCGGTAGACGCTGGCGAACCGCAGGTAGGCGATCTCGTCCAGGTCGCGCAGCGGACCCAGGATCGCCAGGCCCACCTCGTGACTGGGGATCTCGGCGGCTCCCTTGGCCCGGACCGTCTCCTCCACCCGCTGCGCGAGCAGCGCGAGGGAGTCGTCGTCCACCGGCCGGCCCTGGCACGCCTTACGCACCCCGCCGATGATCTTGGTGCGGCTGAACGGCTCGGTCACCCCGCTGCGCTTGACGACCGCGAGGACCGCCTCCTCGACGGTGGTGAACCGCTTGCCGCACTCCGGGCAGGAACGCCGCCGTCGGATGAGCTGGCCGTCGTCGGCCTCCCGCGAGTCGACCACCCGGGAGTCAGCGTGCCGGCAGTACGGACACCGCATCGCCCACCTCCTAATAATGATCAACTGCGAGCACACCGGACACTCCCGGGCACGACTCACCGCGACGGTGCCATCCTCGGATGACGCCCGCCGTGATCGACGTTACGGGAGTGCGGTCGGTAGTCGAACCCAACCTGTAGGCAACTTACGCCCGTGTCACTACTACATCTAGGGGTCGACCGTATGTCGCCGAGGAAGCCGGGTCAAGTTGGCCGGCGTGTCCGGCGCGTCACGGACCATCCGGCCATCCACGCCCAGCAACGCGCCCGAAGACCCAACGCCACGACCCCGCCACGGTTATCGGCCGGGGAGCCAGAACCGGGCCGAAAAACAGCCGATGATCGAACACCAGTTCTACCTGACGTACCATTTATCAGAACATCCGTACGAGCGGAGCGCTTTTTCACCCCGACACGCCGGTGAGAGGTCGTACAGATGTTTGAAAATGACTGATCTCACCTATACGGTCATGAACAACGTGGCACCACCGCACGCACCACGAGCCGACGAGGCACCCAGCGCCGACCAGGGAGGACGGACGTGACCGAGGACCGGGCCAGCCGGCCGAAGAGCCCGCAGCAGATCACCGAGGCGGGCCCGCCGGCCACCCGACGCCGCAGCGCCGCGCGCAGCCGGACGGGCCAGCCCGCCGTGCGCCCGGTCACCCCGGTGGTCAGCGCCTTCCCCGACCCGGCGACGGTCGACCTGACCGCCCGCCAGCGTCGCATCCTGGAGTTCATCCGCACCTGGGTGGAACGACACGGCTACCCGCCGAGCGTCCGCGAGATCGGCGAGGCGGTCGGCCTGGTGTCGCCGTCCAGCGTCGCTTACCAGCTCAAGGAGCTGGAAAAGAAGGGCTTCCTGCGCCGCGACCCGAACCGGCCGCGCGCGGTGGACGTCCGCGCCCCCAGCGAGGCGATCGACGACGAGCTGTCGAGGGCACAACGACCCACCCCGGCGTACGTGCCGATGCTCGGTCGGATCGCCGCCGGTGGGCCGATCCTCGCCGAGCAGGCCGTCGAGGACATCTTCCCGCTCCCCCGCGAGCTGGTGGGTGAGGGCGAGGTCTTCATGCTCCAGGTCAAGGGCGACTCGATGCTCGACGCGGCGATCTGCGACGGCGACTGGGTGGTCGTCCGGCAGCAGCCGACCGCCGACTCCGGCGAGATCGTGGCGGCGATGCTCGACGGCGAGGCGACCGTCAAGACCTACCGGCGGCGCGACGGGCACGTCTGGCTGATGCCCCAGAACCCTGCCTTCGACCCCATCCCCGGCGATGACGCCACCATCATGGGCCGGGTCGTGGCGGTGCTCCGCCGGATCTGACCGATCGGCGGGTGGGTGCCGACGGCGCTCACCCGCACCGCTCGTCACGGGCGGGTGAGCGCCTCAGCGCTGATCAGTAGCGGTCGCCCCGGTGACCGCGACCGCCACCGGGATACTGCCCGTACGGGTCGATGGGCGCGTCGTCGTCGCGTCGGCGAGCGGGCCGCTGACCCCGGTAGTCGGGCTCCTGCCCACCGCGTCGGGGCGGCTCCGCGCGACCGGGTTGACCGCCGTCGCCACCGCCGTACACTCCACCGCCGGGACGACCACCGCCCGCGCCCTGTGGGCGGCCACCGCCACCGTGTGGGCGACCGCCGCCAGCCGGAGGCCGACCGCCACCAACCGGTGGGCGAGCGCCACCACTGACGGGGGGCCGACCGCCGCCGCCGGCCGGTGGACGTCCGCCGCCGTACACGCCGGCGGCGCCCGGTGCCGGCGCACCGTAGCCACCATCGGCCGGGGCCGGCCGAGGGCCACCGCCGTACACGGCACCACCCGCCGGGGCCGGGCCGCCGCGACCCGCGCCCCCGCCGTAGACCGCGCCGCCGGCCGGCGCGCCGCCACCGTAGACACCGCCCCTGCGATCGTCGTCGGCACGGCCACCGCGCGGGCCGAACGGGTCGTCATCGGGATCCGAGGTGTCGGACGGGTCGGCGGTCGGCGGGCGACGCCGCGCACGAACGATGCCGAAGATGCCGGCGGCGACCAACAGCAGGCCGATCAGCCCGACCGCGCCGACCATGTACGTGATGTCGTCGAGGCTCAGCCCGTCCGTCCAGGACTTCGAGGCGGCCGGCTTGTCACCCTCCTCCGGGGCCAGTGGCACCGCGGTGGAGGTGGACGGGGTGTAGCTGAGGATGTCGAGCGGCTCGTCCTCGGTGAACCGGCCCGCGTCGGACACGGTGAGGAACGACTTCCCGTCCGGGGTGTAGCTGATGGCCTCACCGAACGGGTCGGCCAGCGGCGTCACCCGCGGCTTGCCGGTGGTGAGCGCGGCCACGATGTCACCATCGGTCACGTCGAACTCGAAGGCGTCCGCGTAGGTGCGCAGGACCACCCGGGAACCGTCCGCGGTCCGGGACGCGCCGGTGATCGCGATCCGGCCGAACGTGTTGAGGGGGTTCTCCGTCTGGGTCTTCGGCAGCGTGAAGTCGCCGGCCTTCTGCATCGGCACCGGGTCGGTGTCCCCGCTCTTCAGAGCCGCCGACGGCGTGTAGATCTCGGCCTTGCCGCTGGTCACCTTGGTGATGATCAGCGGCTTCCCGTCGTCGCCGATGAGCAGCGCCTCGGCGTCGTGCGGTTTCTCCTCGGGGTAGGAGAGCCGGTGCAGCGTCGGCTTGGAACCGGTGACCGGCATCGACCAGAGCGCGACGCGGCTGCGGCGCTCCTTCGAGTCGGGATTGTCACCGGTGTCGGCGATCCAGAGGGTGCGGCCGTCCTTGGACAGGGCTAGATCCTCGGTGTCGGACGGACCCTGCCCCGAGTAGCGGACCGGCTCCTTCGCGATCTTGCACTTGCTGTCGAGGAAGAAGATCCGCTTGCGTGCCGCGACCTCGGTGCCGTCGTTGATGACGATGAAGCCGGTCTTGGTGGCGACCAGCCCGGACAGCTCCCGCAGGCGCTCGTCGGTGATCGTGCATCGCTTCTGGCCAGGATTGGCGGCGGGCGGCCCGGACGCCCCGGGGGCGGGAGCCGCCGCGGCGACTCCGGCAAGCGCCACGGTTGCCCCGAACAGGCCGAGGGCAACCGTGACCGAGGAAACAACGCGGCGCATTCGGCCAGTGTCGCATGCCGCGCGTTTCGTGTGGATGACGCCGTGGCCGGTCAGGACCGGCTGCCGGCCACCTGCTCCTGCCGTTCCACGTCGAACGCCGCCAGCTCCGCCGCCAGCTCCGCGCCGACGCGCACATGCAGCAGGGTGCCCTCCGGCAGGTGCGCCGTGCTGAGCACCTCACCCGTGCGGTGCGCCCGAGCCACCAGGTCACCCCGGTCGTACGGCAGCACGGCCCGGACCTCCACGGCCGGGCTCGGCAGCCGCTCCTCGATCGCCGCGCGCAGCTCGTCCATGCCCCGACCGGAGTACGCGGACACGAAGATCGCGTCCGGCCAGAGCCGCTTGAGACGCAGCAGCGTGTCCTCGTCGGTGGCGTCGGTCTTGTTGACCACCAACAGCTCGGGCAGCCGGTCCGCGCCCACCTCGGCGAGCACCTCGTGCACCGCCCGGACCTGCTCCTCCGGATCCGGGTGGGTGCCGTCGACGACGTGCACCACCAGATCCGCCTCCGCTACCTCCTCCAGCGTCGAGCGGAACGCCTCGACGATCTGGTGTGGCAGGTGCCGGACGAAGCCGACCGTGTCGGAGAGGGTGTAGAGCCGACCGTCCGAAGCGGTGGCCTTGCGGGTCGTCGGGTCCAGCGTGGCGAACAGCGCGTTCTCCACCAGCACGCCCGCGCCGGTCAGGCGGTTGAGCAGGCTGGACTTGCCGGCGTTGGTGTAGCCGGCGATGGCGACCGCGGGAACGGCGTTGCGGGAGCGCCGGGCGCGCTTGGTCACGCGTACCGTCTTCATGCTCTTGATCTCGCGACGCAGCCGGGAGATGCGGTGACGGATGCGCCGCCGGTCGGTCTCCAGCTTGGTCTCACCGGGACCACGAACACCCACACCGCCGCCGGCGCCGCCGCCCCGGCCGGAACCACCGGTCTGCCGGGAGAGCGTCTCACCCCAACCGCGAAGTCGGGGCAGCAGGTATTCGAGCTGGGCCAGCTCGACCTGCGCCTTACCTTCCTTGCTCTTGGCGTGCTGGGCGAAGATGTCGAGGATCAGCGCCGTCCGGTCGACAACCTTGACCTTGGTGCGCTGTTCCAGGTTGCGCAGCTGCGACGGGGACAACTCACCGTCACAGATGACAGTGTCGGCGCCGGTGGAGAGCACCACCGCGCCCAGGTCGTCGACCTTGCCGCGGCCGATGTACGTGGCCGGGTCGGGTCGGGTCCGCCGCTGGATGAGCCCTTCGAGCACCTGCGAACCGGCGGTCTCCGCCAGCGCGGCCAGCTCGGTCAGGGAATTCTCCGCGTCGGTGACTGTGCCTTCGGTCCAGACGCCCACCAGGACGACCCGCTCCAGCCGCAGCTGACGGTATTCCACCTCGGTGACGTCGGTGAGCTCGGTTGACAGGCCCGGGACGCGTCGGAGGGACTGCCGCTCCGACAGCTCCATCTCGCCGGTGGTGACGTCGTCGAGCTCGTCCTCGACGGGGACAAAGCTCTCCTGGTCTCGCAAGCGGTTCTCCTGTCCGTTTTGATAAGTAGAACGTAATCCTGACATGACACAACGCCGAACGCACCTGCTATATGCCCATGGTGAAGGTCGCCAAAAGTGGGGGCGAATGCTGGCCGGCACCGACAACCCGGTAGAAATGCGGGCGGCGGCCGAGCGGCCGCACAGCCGTTACGGAGGGATCCCGTGGCCATCACCCGACTGCCCAGCGCCGGATTTTCGATCACCATCCGGATCGCCGTGACCGCGGACGCCTCCTCGATCGGCCGGCTCACCACCTCCGTCGGCGAGGCCGGGGCGATCGTCACGGCGCTGGACGTGGTGGACTCGGACCCGACCCACGTGATCGTCGACCTGACCTGCGACACCGCCGACGCCGGTCACGCCGACCAGGTGGTCGACGCGCTGACCGCGCTGGACGGCGTGGACGTGCGCAAGGTGTCGGACCGGACGTTCCTGCTGCACCTCGGCGGCAAGATCGAGGTGACCTCGAAGGTCGCGCTGCGCAACCGCGACGAGCTGTCGCGCGCGTACACGCCGGGGGTGGCCCGGGTCTGCATGGCGATCGCCGAGAACCCGGCCGACGCCCGGCGACTGACCATCAAGCGCAACACCGTCGCGGTGGTCAGTGACGGCTCGGCGGTGCTCGGCCTGGGCAACCTCGGCCCGGCCGCGTCGCTGCCGGTGATGGAGGGCAAGGCGGCGCTGTTCAAGCGCTTCGGCGGGGTGGACGCCTGGCCGGTGGTGCTGGACACCCAGGACACCGACGAGATCGTGCAGATCGTCAAGGCGATCGCTCCGGCGTACGGCGGCATCAACCTGGAGGACATCGCCGCGCCGCGCTGCTTCGAGATCGAGGCCCGGCTGCGCGAGGCGCTGGACATCCCGGTCTTCCACGACGACCAGCACGGCACCGCGATCTGCGTGCTGGCCGCGCTGACCAACGCGCTGCGCGTCGTGGGCAAGCAGCTCTCGGACGTCCGGGTGGTCGTCTCCGGCGCCGGCGCGGCCGGGACCGCGATCATGAAGCTGCTGCTGCGCCAGGGCGTCGGCGACATCATCGCGTACGACCGGGAGGGTGCCCTGCACCGTGGGCTGACCGGGCTCAACTCGGCCTGGCAGTGGCTGGCGGAGAACACCAACAAGGAGAACTACTCGGGTGACCTGCCCGGCGCGATCCGGGGCGCCGACGTGTTCATCGGGGTCAGCGCGCCGAACCTGCTCACCGGCGAGGACATCGCGCAGATGGCGAAGGACTCGATCGTCTTCGCCCTCGCGAACCCGGACCCGGAGGTCGACCCCCGGGAGGCACGCAAGCACGCCGCTGTGGTCGCCACCGGCCGCTCGGACCAGCCGAACCAGATCAACAACGTGCTCGCGTTCCCCGGGGTGTTCCGCGGCATGCTCGACGCGCACGCCGAGGAGTTCACCGAGGAGATGGCCATCGCGGCGGCCCAGGCCATCGCGGACGTGGTCGGCGAAGACAAGATCAACCCGACGGTGATCGTGCCCAGCGTCTTCGACTCGCGGGTCGCCCCGGCGGTCGCCGCCGCCGTCCGCGCCGCCGCGCACAACCCCAGCCCCCTCCCGGCCGCCGACCCCGGCCCGGCCGACCTCCCAGAGATCGCGGCAAACGCCAGCGCAACCCCGTAAACCCCGCCCACCCCTCGAAGCCCACCCACCCCGCTCCGTCGATCATGAAGTTGTTGTCACGACACGCCGAGCCGGCTGGCAACAACTTCATGATCGACGCGGCGTCCCCAACGGGGTGAGGGGCGGGTGGAGGGGGCGGGGCAGGTTGGTTTAGGGGTGCAGGGCGGTGGGGTTGATTTCGCCGGTGGCTACCAGGACGGCGGGGCCGGAGAGCCAGCAGGAGTTCTCGGTGACGGTCACCGTGAGACGACCGCCGGGCACGTCCACGGCTACCACTCCGGTGTCCCGGCCGGCGTCACGCAGAGCCACCGCGCCCACCGCGCAGGCGCCGGTGCCGCAGGACAGGGTCTCGGCGCTGCCGCGCTCGTACACCCGCATCAGGGTGTGCCCGTCGGTGCCGTCGACCGGGTCGCCCGCCACGATGAACTCGACGTTCACCCCGTTCGGGAAGACCTCCCTGTCGAACCCGGGCGCGACGGTCAGGTCCAGCGCCGACAGCTCCACGCCGGCCGGCAGGACGCAGACCAGGTGCGGGTTGCCGACGTCCACCACCGCGCCGGTCAGGGTCAGCCCGCCGAGGGTGGCGGCAGAACTGTCGTACACCCGGGGTCGGCGCATCTCGACGGACACGGCGTCGCCCTCGACCAGGGCGCGCACGACGCCGGCCCGGGTGGCCACCGGCAGCGCCGCACCCGCGGGCGTGGCCAAGCCGGTGTCGAGCAGGTAGCGCACGAAGACCCGGGAGCCGTTGCCGCACATCTCGGCGAACGAGCCGTCGGCGTTCCAGTAGTCCATGAACCACTCGGCCTCGCCGGCCTGACCTGCCCCGTCCGGATGCTTGGCCGCGCGGACCACCCGTAGTACACCGTCCGCGCCGATGCCCCGACGGCGGTCGCAGAGCGCCGCGACCAGCTCCGGGGTCAGGTCGAGCTGACCGTCCGGGTCGGGAAGGAGGACGAAGTCGTTGCCGGTGCCGTGGCCCTTGGTGAACTCCACTCCCCCATCATCGCGCAGCGGCCGGCACCAGGCGCAGGGCGGCCCCGATCAGGTCCGGGGTCGTCGAGTCCAGCCAGTGGATCCGCGGGTCGCGCCGGAACCAGGACCGCTGCCGGCGGACGAAGCGCCGGGTGGCCCGGACCGTCTCGTCGTGCGCCTGCGCCTCGGTCAACTCGCCGGCCAGCATGCGCAACACCTGCTGGTAGCCGAGCGCCCGACTCGCCGTGCGCCCCTCGGGCAGCCCGCGCCCGACCAGCTCGCGGGTCTCGGCGACCAGGCCGTCGGCCCACATCCGGTCCACCCGCAGCGCGATCCGCTCGTCCAGCAGCCCGGTGTCCAGGTCGACGCCGAGCTGCACCGACGGGTAGTACGGCGTGGGCTGCGGCAGCGAGGCGGTGAACGGCGCGCCGGTCAACTCGATCACCTCCAGGGCCCGCACGATCCGCCGCCCGTTCGCCGGCAGGATGCTCTCGGCGGCGGCCGGGTCGGCGGCGCGCAGCCGCGCGTACAGCGGGGCCGGGCCGACCTCTGCCAACTCCCGTTCCAGCCGTTCCCGCAGCGCCGCGTCGGTGCCCGGGAACTCGAAGCGCTCCAACACCGCCCGCACGTACAGCCCGGAGCCACCGACGAGCAGCGGCACCCGCCCCCGGGACAGGATGTCGTCCACCGCCGCGCGGGCCAGCCGCTGGTACTCCGCGACGCTCGCCGGCTCGGTGACCTCCCAGATGTCCAGCAGGTGATGCGGCACACCGTCCCGCTCGGTGACAGTCAGCTTGGCGGTGCCGATGTCCATGCCCCGGTAGAGCTGCATCGAGTCGGCGTTGACCACCTCCCCGTCCAGGGCGTGCGCCAACGCGATGCTCAGCGCCGACTTGCCGGCCGCCGTCGGGCCGACCACCGCGACGACCATGCCGCTGGTCACGCCCGCTCCCAGGACGCCACGAAGTAGGCCACACCGTAGGGGACGGAGTCGTGCAGCAACTCGCCGCGCCACGGTGAGCCGGCCGCGCGGGCCGCGCCGGCCAGCACCTGCCAGGGGGCGCGACCGGCGGCCTTCAGCTCCGCCGACACCACCGGGTCGAGGTCGAGCAGGGCGTCCAGGTCCGCGTCGGCCAGCGCCGCGGCAACCCCCTGGTCGTACGGGAGGGCACGCGCGTCGTCGTACCCGGGTGCCTTCTCTCCCCGGCAGGCCGAGCCGTCCCCCAGCACCAGCGCCGCCACCCGGTCACCCGCGGCGCCGACCTGGTCGGCGAGCGCGGCCAGCTCGGCCGGGCCGGCGTCGGCGGCCACCTGCACGGCGGTCACCGGGGCCTGGAGGGCGTGGCGACTCAGCAGCCACGCGCCGATGGTCAGGCTCAACGGCAGCACCGCGCCCCGGTCGGGCTGGCCGGACACCAGCGGCACGTCCAGGTCGACGCCCCACGGCTGAAGGGACCCGGTCGCCGGGGTGCGGATCGGGCCGGTCACCGGGCCGGTGCCCAGCAGCACCACGACGTCCGGATCGGTGGCCACCAGCCGGCGTACGGCGGCGTCACAGGCCGCCCGCAGATCGTTCAGCTCGGGGGCCGCTGACCCGGCCACCTCGGGCACGAGCAGGGGCGGATGCGGGCAGACGGCGGCGGCGACCAGTGGCACCCTGTCACCGTAGCGGGAATCCCCGGTGCGTCTCCGAGCCGATCCGGTCATTCGGCCCCTAGGACACCGTATGGTCACGGTCGGCGATAGGCGCTCGACGCGGACCGGGTGAGACCTGTGACAATGCCGGAAGTAACTTGGCTGCGCCGTGGCGGCGACGGGGGTTCGTTCCCTCGACGCCGGGAGAACGAGGATGGGCACATGAGCGACTGGACTGCCTTCGGACGGGTGGACGCGGACGGCACCGTGTACGTCAAGACCACCGAGGGCGAGCGGGTGGTCGGATCCTGGCAGGCGGGTGCGCCGGAGGAAGGTCTGGCACACTTCGCGCGCCGCTTCGCCGATCTGGTCACCGAGGTGGACCTGACCGAGGCACGGCTCAAGTCGGGTGCGGCTGACGCCGGGCACTCGCTGAGCACGATCCGGCGGATCCGCACCACGCTGCCCGAGGCCAACGTGGTCGGCGACATCGACGCGCTGGCCGCACGCCTGGACAAGCTGGCGACGTTCGCCGAGGAGAAGGCCGGCGAGGCGCGCGCCGCCCGGGACGCCGCGCGCGTCGAGGCCCTGGCCCGCAAGACCGCCCTGGTCGAGGAGGCCGAGAAGCTGGCCGCCGAGTCCACCGGGTGGAAGACCGCCGGGGACCGGCTCAAGGAGATCCTCGACGAGTGGAAGACCATCCGTGGGGTCGACAAGAAGGCCGACGGTGAGCTGTGGAAGCGGTTCGCCGCCGCCCGGGACGGCTTCACCCGCCGCCGTGGCGCCCACTTCGCCTCCCTGGACTCGCAGCGCAAGCAGGCGCAGACCGTCAAGGAGGAGCTGGTCGCCGAAGCGGAGAAGCTCCAGGACTCCACCGACTGGGCCGCCACGGCAAACCAGCTCAAGGACCTGATGACCCAGTGGAAGGCCGCTCCGCGCGCCTCCAAGGAGGCCGAGCAGAAGCTCTGGGAACGGTTCCGGGGTGCCCAGGACGCCTTCTTCAGCCGGCGCAGCGAGGTCTTCTCCGCCCGCGACAACGAGCAGCGCGGCAACCTGGAGCGCAAGCAGGCCCTGCTCGCCGAGGCCGAGGCGTTGGACATCGACGCCGACCCGAAGGGCGCCCAGGCCAAGCTGCGGGAGATCCAGGCCCAGTGGCACGAGGCCGGTCGGGTGCCCCGCGAGGCGGCCGCCGGGCTGGAACGGCGTCTGCGCGCCATCGACGACAAGGTCCGTGACGTGATGGACTCGGCGTGGCGTCGCACCACCAAGGAGGACAACCCGCTGCTCGCCCAGATGCGGGCGCAGGTGGCGGAGGCCGAGGACCGGCTGGCCCGGGCGCAGAGCGCCGGGGACGCACGCCGGATCAAGGAGGCTGAGCAGGCCCTCGCCTCCAAGCGGCAGTTCCTGCAACTCGCCGAGCAGGCCGGCTGAGCTGACGAGTCCGGAGCCCCCGGTCCCTCGTGGGACCGGGGGCTCCCGCGTGTCCAACCCGCACCCGACCGCGCCGCCGGGGGCCAAGATCCGCGCAAGTTAAGGGATGTTGCTGCCTCCGGCGAGCGGTAGACAGCAACATCCCTGATGTTGCGCGGATCTTGCCGAAGGCGGGACCGCAGGGGACGGTGGGGAGCGGGGTGGGTGGGGGCGCAGGTTGACGCATTGACCTGGGCTGATCAAAGTGAGCGACGGAGTCAGGTAGGGCCACCGGATCGAGGGCGACGAAGGCGGAGCAACAGCCGTCGAGGGTCGCTGGTGAGCCTGCGCGAGTGACACGTCCGCGTGACATGGGCCGTCGGTCACCGTGGGCTTCACCGCCAACAGCACGGCCAGCGCGCCGGGCACCGTGAGACTCAACGGCACCAGCTGCTGAACCACCCGGGACGGCCGGTGCGTACCGCACCGGCCGTCCCGGCCATTTACATCAAGGTTCTTCTATGCTTTCATCGGGAAAGCGCTTGCCTCTTCGTCGGTGGGCGCGAGCGCGGGAGCCGCTTTCCTTCACGAACCTGCACTGGCGGGCCCGAGGACCACTGGTCCCGGCCGAGACTCGCCGCCCACGGGCATGGGCGTCGCGACACCTCCGTCCGCCTCACCGAAAGGAAGCAGCATGCGCACAGCACGCCGTCGAACGACGCTGATCGCCACCACGGCCGCAGCGACCGCCGCGCTCGTCACCGCCGGGCTGCTGACCTCCGTGTCCGCCCAGGCGGCCGCCGGCTGCCAGGTGGCCTACTCGGTCGCCAGCCAGTGGCCGGGCGGATTCACCGGAAACGTCACCGTCACCAACCTCGGCGACCCGATCTCCGGGTGGACGCTGCGCTGGTCGTACGGGTCCGGTCAGCAGGTCAGCCAGGCGTGGGGCGCCACCGCCACGCAGAGCGGCAGCCAGGTCTCCGCGACCAACGTCGACTACAACGCCACCCTGGCGACCAACGGCAGCGCCACGTTCGGCTTCAACGCCAGCTGGAACAACTCCAGCAACCCGGCGCCGAGCAGCTTCACCCTGAACAACGTCGCCTGCACCGGCAGCACCACCCCGACCACCCCGCCGCCCAGCACTCCACCGCCGACCACCCCACCGCCGTCGAGCACTCCCCCGCCCACCAACCAGCAACCGTCGAACCTGGTCGGCTGGGCCACCCAGAACGGCGGCACCACCGGCGGCGGCAACGCCGGCACGACCACCGTCAGCAACGCGTCGGGCCTGACCAGCGCGCTGAACGCCACCGGCGCCGCGGTGATCCGGGTGACCGGGACCATCACCTGCTCCGGCATGCTGCGGGTCCGGTCCAACAAGACCATCATCGGCAACTACGGGGCGACGATCGTCGGCTGCGGGTTCAACATCAGCGGCGACCGCAATGTGATCATCCGGAACCTGACCTTCCGCAACTGGAACGACGACGCGATCAACGTGCAGGAGTCGGCCACCAACATCTGGATCGACCACAACAGCTTCAGCAACGGGTACGACGGCGCGGTCGACATCAAGCGCGGCTCGGACTTCGTCACCGTCTCGTGGAACCGGGTCTTCAGCCACGACAAGACCATGCTGCTCGGCCACAGCGACGACAACGCCGGCCAGGACGTCGGTCACCTGCGGGTCAGCTACCACCACAACTGGTTCGACGGCAGCAACCAGCGCAACCCCCGGGTGCGCTTCGGCAACCCGGTGCACGTGTACAACAACTACTACCGGGCCAACGGCGGCTACGGCGTGGCCTCCACCGAGAACGCCGGCGTGCTCGTCGAGGGCAACTACTTCGAGAACGTCGACGACCCGTACCACCTCGGTGAAGGCGACTCGGGGCCTGGCAGCCTGGTCGCCCGCAACAACCACTTCGTCAACTCGCCCACCGGCCAGGCCGGCGGCAGCGTGGCCAGCATCCCGTACTCGTACCAGCTGGACACCGCGAGCAACGTCAAGTCCATCGTGACGGCGGGCGCCGGCGCCGGCAAGATCACCGTCTGACCGGGGAAGGGCCCCTCGGCGAGGGGCCCTTCCGTGCGGTCAGTGGGTGGCGCAGCCGGCGGTGGGGGCGGGCGCGACCGGCGGTGCGCCGATCGTCGGCAGACCGAGCAGCACCCCCGGGGTACGCGGAGAGCGACCCGCCTCGGCCGCGTCACCGGCCCGGGTACGCCGGTGCGCCACGAGAGCCCCGTCGGCGTTCAGGTGGTGCGGCGCGGCGTAGGTGACGGTGGTGTGCACGATGTCGCCCGGCCGGATCTGACCCGCGAGGGATTCCCCGCCGGGCGTCTCGGTCGCGAAGTGCACGAGCCGACCGTCGCGGGCCCGACCCGACATCCGGCCGGTCCGCTCGTCCTTGCGGCCCTCGCCGACGGCGACCAGCACCTCGACGGTCTCCCCGACGAGGCGCTTGTTCTCCGCCCAGGTGATCTCCTCGACGCAGGCGACCAACCGCTCGTAGCGCTCCTGCACGACCTGCTTGGGCAACTGGTCGTCCATTGTCGCGGCGGGGGTGCCGGGGCGCTTCGAGTACTGGAAGGTGAAGGCCGAGGAGAACCGTGCCTCGCGGACCACGTCCAGGGTGCGTTGGAAGTCGGCCTCGGTCTCACCGGGGAAGCCGACGATGATGTCGGTGGTGATCGCCGCGTCCGGCATCGCCGCCCGGACCTTCTCGATGATCCCCAGGTAGCGCTCGGAGCGGTAGGACCGGCGCATCGCCTTGAGTACGTCGTCGGAGCCGGACTGCAACGGCATGTGCAGCGAGTGGCACACGTTCGGCGTCTCAGCCATCGCGGCGATCACGTCGTCGGTGAAGTCTTTCGGGTGCGGGCTGGTGAACCGGACCCGCTCCAGGCCGTCGATGTCGCCGCAGGCCCGCAGCAGCTTGCCGAACGCGTACCGGTCGCCGAACTCGACACCGTAGGAGTTGACGTTCTGCCCGAGCAGGGTCACCTCCAGAACGCCCTCGTCGACCAGGGCGCGCACCTCGGAGAGGATGTCGCCGGGGCGCCGGTCCTTCTCCTTGCCGCGCAGCGCGGGCACGATGCAGAACGTGCAGGTGTTGTTGCAGCCCACCGAGATCGACACCCAGCCGGCGTAGGTGGACTCGCGGCGGGTGGGCAGCGTGGACGGGAAGACGTCGAGGGACTCGAGGATCTCCACCTCGGCGGTGGCGTTGTGCCGGGCCCGCTCCAGCAGCACCGGCAACGAGCCGATGTTGTGGGTGCCGAAGACCACGTCCACCCAGGGCGCCTTGCGGACGATGTCGCCCCGGTCCTTCTGGGCCAGGCAGCCGCCGACGGCGATCTGCATCCCGGGGTGCTTGTCCTTCACCGGGCGCAGCCGACCGAGGTTGCCGTAGAGCCGGTTGTCCGCGTTCTCCCGGACGGCGCAGGTGTTGAAGACGACGATGTCCGGGGTGTCGTCGGTCGGCACGGCACGCACGTAGCCGGCCTGTTCCAGCAGGCCGGAGATCCGTTCGGAATCGTGCACGTTCATCTGGCAGCCGTACGTCACGACGTTGTAGGTCCTAGCCACCCTCTTGGTGCCCCTTCCCCTCGGGCTACCAGGGTAGCGGCCCGTTCGGGTGCCCCAACCCACCGGCATTGACCCGCCGGCCCATAGCGGGCATCCACGACGGGCAGTACGCTGCACAACAAGGCAGTGTTCTGGGCGATTTCGGGGGCTTTGCACTCGGCGCCGACGATGCGCGGCTCCGTTCACGGGGGAGCACATGACGACCCGCGGGAGGCCAACCGTGACGCGACAAGAGGCGACACAGCGCACCGTCACGACCCCGGACGGCCGGCACCTCGCGGTGGAGACCTCGGGCGCATCGGACGGGCCGGCGGTCTTCCTGCTGCACGGCACCCCGGGCAGCCGCAGCGGCCCCCGACCCCGCGGCATCGTCGTCTACCGCCTCGGCGTGCACCTCGTCTGCTACGACCGCCCCGGGTACGGCGACTCCGACCGGCACGAGGGTCGACGGGTGGCCGACGCCGCCGCCGACGTGGCGGCGATCGCCGACGACCTCGGTATCGACCGGTTCGCCGTGGTGGGCCGATCCGGTGGCGGACCACACGCCCTGGCCTGCGCCGCGCTGCTGCCGGACCGGGTCACCCGGGCCGCCGTGCTGGTGGGGCTCGCCCCGGCCGGCGCACCCGACCTCGACTGGTACGCGGGCATGGCGGAATCGAACATCGAGGACTACGGGCAGGCCGACGAGGACCTGGCCGAGTTGACGCTCAACCTGAAGGTTCGCGCGGACGAGGCCCGCCGGGACCCGATGACGCTGCTGGACTTCCTCCGCCCCCAACTGCCCGACGAGGACATCCGGGTCGTCGACGACGTGGCGATCCGCCGACTGCTGACCGACATGTACTCCGAGGCGCTGCGACACGGCCCCGAGGGATGGATCGACGACGTCCTGGCGATCCGACGCGGCTGGGGGTTCGACCTGGGCGCCATCCGCGCGGAGGTCCGCCTCTGGCACGGCGAGCAGGACCGCTTCTCCCCCGTGGAGCACTCCCACTGGCTCGCCTCGCGGATCCCCCGCGCCGAGGTGCAAGTGCAGCCCGGCGCCGCGCACTTCGGGGCCGTGGAAATCCTCCCGCAGACCCTGGCCTGGCTGGCCACGCCGGACCTCGCGACCAGCCCGCACCTCTGAACGCCCGGCTGGGCGGGCCCGGACACCGGACCCGCCCGCCGAACGACCCGGTCAGATCGTGTGAGGGTCGATCACCCGCACCACGAACCGCCGTTCGCGCAGAGTCCGCACGGTGGGATGCTCCACACCGATCACCTCGGCCAGCCGGTCCGCCACCGCACCGACGTCCTCGGTGGCCGGGCCGTCCCCGGCCCGCCGCGCCACCAGGGCGAGATCGCCGAGGCAGCGCAGCGTGTCCGGGTGGTCCGCACCGATCACCGTGGCCAGCCGGCCCGCGGTCTCCCGCAACCGGTCCCGCGCCGACTCCCAGTCACCCTCCTCGGCGAGGCACACCGCCTGGTTGACCTCCGCCGCGAGGGTGTGCGGGTGGTCCGGGCCGAGCACCTTGCGCAACTCGCCGACCGCCCGGGCCGCCGACGCGAGCGCGTCCGCCCGACGACCCAGCGCACGCTCCGCCGCCGAGATGTTGCTCACCGTCGCCAGCACGTGCGGGTGCTCCGGGCCGAGCCGGAGCTGCTCCTCGAACGCCACGCGCACGGCGTTCATCTCGGCCAGAGCCCGAGCCGCGTCACCCACCGCCAACAGGTTCGCCGCGCGACTCGACCGGCACGCCACCGTGTCCGGGTTGTCCGGACCGAAGCGTTCGTCGAGTTCGCGGTAGGCCGTCTCGAACATCGGTGCCGCCTCGCTGCCCCGACCGGAGCTGCGCATCGACACCGCCAGGTTGACCTGGGCGGCGAGACTCTGGCCGTCATCCGGGCCGAGCACCTCGCAGTACGTGTCGTACACCGTGCGCAGCAGCGTGGCCGACCTCTCGTACTCGCCGGCTTCCCGCAGGTCACTGCCCAACCGCACGGCGGAGACGAGGGTGTACGGATGCGTGGGGCCGAGCACCAGCCGCCGCCGCTGGTGCACCTCGTCGTCCCACCGACGGGCCGACCGGTAGTCACCGACCAGCCGGTACGAGACGGCGAGGTTGTTGGCCGCGCTCAACGTCCGGGGGTGGTCCTCGCCGAACACCTGCAACCACGAGGCGTAGGTGGACCGGTCCCGTTCCAGAGCCTCGGCGTAGCGGCCGAGCGCCCGCAGGTCACCACCGAGGCTGCCGGCCGTCATCAGGCTGTGCGGGTGCAGCGGGCCCAGCAGCCGGCGCTGCTCGGCCAGCACCGCCTCGTCCAGGTCCCGGGCCTCGTTGAACCGGCCCAGGCTGCGCAGGATGTTCGCCCGGTTGAACCGCAGGTGCAGCAACTGTCGGTGCAGCGCCGACGCCTCGACCTCGTCGCGCGTGTCGCCGAGCCGGGCGCTCCAGGTGTCGTCCACCTCCTGGCTGAACCCGTCGGCCTGGTTCAGGCCGCCGCGCTGCCACAGGTAACGGACCCGGTCGATCAGCAGCTGGCACACCGACTCGTCGGGGCAGGTCAACGCCTCGGAGACCTCCAGGTGCGGCCAGAGCATGCGCAACCGGGCCCAGGTGGTCGGGTCGTCCACGTCGCCCCGGGGCCGGGACGCGGCCAGCACCAGGTGCACCTGGTGTCGGGCGGCGGTGATCTCGTCCTCGGTCATCCGGTCGCGGACCACCGCCTGCAACAGCCGGTGCACCTGGACGCGACCGCCCTGGACGTCGAGTTTGAGCAGCGCCAGGCGGTTGATCTGCTGGACCAGGGCGCCGCGCACGAGCCGCTCCGACACCGACGGGTCGAACGGGACCAGGGCCGCCGCCATCTCGTCGCTGTAGATGAGTTCGAGGGCGATCTCCGGGGCCAGCACCGAACAGAGCTGCAACAGCCGGTACGCGGCGGGCGCCTGTTCGAGCAGCCGGTTCAGTGACAGGTCCCAGGTTGCCTCCACGGACAGGGCGCTGGGGCCGTGCCGCTCGATCTGCCGCAGGTAGTCACCGACCGACGTGCCGGTGTCGGCCAGCCAGGCGCCCGCCGCAGCCACCGCGATCGGCAGGTCACCGAGCGCCTCGGCCACCCGGTCGGCCTCCTCGGGGCTGATCGTGGGCACCCGCTGGGCGAGGTGCGCCACGCTCTCGGTGCGGTCGAAGACGTCCACCTGGATCGGGTTCGCCCGGTCACCCCAGGCGCGGTTACGCGAGGTCAGCAGGACGTGCCCGGGGCCCTGCGGCAGGAAGGGCTCGATCTGGTCGAGCTCCTCGGCGTTGTCCAGCACGACGAGCCACCGCTCGTACGGCTCACCACGGCCGAGCACCTGCAGCACCGACCGGACCGTGTCGGGCAGGGTGGGGCCGACGAGGATGCCGAGGCGACCGGCGAGGTCGGCGAGAGCGCTGTCGACGAACTGCGGCGGGTCCGCCACGATCCACCACACCACGTCGTACGCGGCTTTGAACCGGTGCACGTACTCCAGGGCCACCTGCGTCTTTCCGACGCCGCCCATGCCTTGGAGGGCGACCGGCAGCACCACCGCGCTGCCCCCGCTCTGCAACTGCGCGCGCAGCCGCGCCAGGTCGTCCTCCCGGCCGGTGAACCGGGCGTTCCGGTTGGGGGCGTTGAAGATCAACGGCTCGGTGCCGGGGAAACGGGTCGCCCCACCGGCCGGCCCGTCAGCCGACGACGGCACCGGCCGGCCGACCAGCCGCAGAACCCGCTCCACGGCGGTCGCGGCGCTCACGTTGACCAGGTTGGTGGAGCTCTGCGACGGGAACTCCGCCAGCGGGCGCAGGTCGGCGACGTACACGGCCAGGGCCGTGGAGCCGGTGCTCGTGTCGCGGTCGGGCAGACCGCCCGACGGCGTCGCCACGTAGGCCGGCGAGACCACCGTCAGCGTGCGCGGTGCCGGCGTACCGGCGGACCCGACGGCGGCGGTGGGCTCCACCACCCGCAGCCCCGCCGAGCTGAGCACCCGCTCCAGCCACTCGGCCCAGATGGCGTCCTCCGGCGCGTACCGCAGCACGATCTGGTCGTCGATCGCCTCGGTGCGCCGGCGGAACCGGGCCTTGCCCCGCTCCCGCACCGACTCGTCCATCACCGGCAGCGCGGTCACCGCCCCGTCGGTGAGGATCCCCGTCAACGTCTCGAACGCGGCCAGCAGCGACGTCGGCGAGCCCGGCGGATCACCGAACGTGGCGAGGGTCTCCTCGTACGCGTAGAACGGCCGGTACGGGACCTCCACCGCGGCCCAGTAGCGCCGCCGTTCCGCCTCGGTCATGCCGGCCGGCAGGCCGGCGAAGCGGCGCATGGCCAGCAGGCGACCCGCCTCGGCCCGCTCCTTCTCCGCCTGGTCGACCCGCATCGGCACCGGCAGCACCCGGATGTCGCGCCGCCGGTACCGGTCCCGGACCGAGTGCGCCACCCGGGCCGCGCCGTCGATGCCCTGGTCGCTGAGGGTGAAGCAGTCGACAAGGGTGTCCGGCAGGTGCAGGGTGCAGATGTCGGCGACGTCGCTCAACCCCGTCCGACTGTCGATCAGGGTGAAGTCGTACTGGCGTTTCATGTCCGCCCGCAGCGCCTCGAAGAACTGCGCCCCGCCCAGCCGGTTGTAGAAGTTGTCCCAGTCCAGCCCGCTCACGGAGACGGCGTAGTCGCTGTTCTGCCGGCCGGCGGAGAGGAAGTCGAGGCCACCGCCGTCGGGGAAGGTCCACCGCAGCGAGAAGGCGTGCCGCCCGACCCGGGCGTACTGCTCCATCCAGCGGTCCGGCCGGTCGTTGACCCGGGTGGTCTCCCACTCGTAGTCGCGGATCATGTCGATCACGCCGCTGGTGCCCTGGATCGCCTCGGCGTCGAGGAACGGGTGGAAGAAGCGGTGCAGACCCGGTGACTCGAGGTCCCAGTCGGCGACGAGCACCCGCCGGCCGCTGGCCGCCAGGATCCAGGCGACGTTGGCCAGCGCCATCGTCCGGCCCGTTCCACCCTTGAACGAGTAGAAGGTGACGACCTGGCCTTCGCGATCGTTGTTCATCGGTCTTCTCCGTGGGGACGCGGTGGGGCCGGATCATCAGGCGGGGACGCGGGGTCGGTCGGCACGATCGAGCCGGCTGCGGGCAGGCCGTCACGCAGACGCGGCACCGGCTCCGGCGGTGGTTCGAAGGGGACGACCGGGCCGTGCTTGAGGAACTGCCGGCGCGCCTCGGTGACCAACGCCGGCATCAGGTCGACGAACTCCGGCATGTTGCACGCCCGCTTCACCTGGGGCAGACCGGCGTCCTGCAGGAGCTGGGTCACCTCGGTGGCCCAGTGGGTGGCGTCCTGCGTGTCGTCGTCGTCGGTGACCACCAGCGGTACGACCCACTCCCGCAGGCCGCGCACCATCCGGGCGAGGACCTTGGCCGCGTCCGGGGCCGCCGCGATCCACGGGTCGACGAGCAGCACCGCCGGCCGCCGATCGAGCAGCGCCGAGGCCTGCGCGAAGTCCTCCGTCCGGGCCGACAGCCCGAGCCGCTCGGCGGTGCTGGCCGCGTACTCGGCGGCGGGCAGCTGCTGACTGCGCCCGTACGGCCGCCAGAGCCGGCCGCTGGCGGCGTAGCCGGCGGGGTCGCGGTCGGTCGGCAGCCGGTCCCGGGTCGGGGCCAGGACAGCGACGACGAAGTCCGGATCGGACGGCGCCGGGCGGGCCACCTCGTCCAGGCCGGGCGCACGGGACGGGCCCATCGGTCGCCGCTCGGCGGTATGCACGATCCGGCTCGCCAGGCGGCTCAGCAGCAGCTCGTACTGGGTCCGGTAGGAGGCCAGCATGCAGAACGCGCGCAGGCCGTCGGCGGCGTACTCCGGGACGTCCCGGCCCAGGTCGAGGGCGCCGTCCAGCTCCGGGTGGGCCTCCCACGGGGGGAACGGGATCCACAGCACCGGGGTGAGGTGCCCGGCGGTGAGCCGGGCCGGCCCGGCGGCGGCCAGCCGGGCCCGGAAGGACTCCTGCTCCCCCAGTGCCCAGGGGCGGCTGAAGTAGCCGGGTGAGTAGAGCGGAACGAAGACCTCGGCGTCACCGAGCGCCTCGGCGAGCGCGGCCTTCCAGTCGGCGCCCAGCGGGATCTGCTGGTCGAAGAAGCCGATCCGCATCCCGGCCACCGGTCGTGCCTGACGCCGCACCTCGTCGGTCAGGTCGGCGAAGAACTGGCCGACCCAGACGTCGGCGTCGGCCCGGGCGCCCGGCGGCGGCGCCGAGTGGGCGTAGCTCAGGAAGAAGTACGTCCCGCGCGCCCCCGACCGACGCCGGTCCGTCGGCGGGCTCACGCCGGCTCCTCGGCGAACCGGTTGCACAGCTCGTCCACACTCGCCGGCACCCAGGGTTCGACCAGGTAGGACCGGTGGATGGCGACGATCCGCTGCGCGAGCCGCCAGACCACCGCCCGGTACGCGTTCTCCCACTGCATGGTCAGCAAGCCATAGACCCCGTCCCGCTGGTAGTGCACCGCGATGTCGGGATCCGGCATCGCGGTCGGGGAGAAGCGCTGGATGTCGCGGAGCACCCGAGGCAGTGCCGTGCCGTTCGTCGGCGACCAGGTGACCGGCACGATCGCCGTCTCGTGCACCGACGCGGAGCTGTGTCGCGGGGTGATCCGTCGGCGGGAGAACGCGTCCCACTCCCGGCCACACCACTCGCTGCCGAGCAGCGCGCTGGACACCAGCGGAACGAAGACCTGGCAGGTGCCGGCGGCCTGGAGCAGCTCCGGGCTCCAGCGTTCGCCACCGGCGATGGACGTGTCCAGGAAGCCGGCGTCCACGCCGGTCACCGGGCCGACCAGCTCGCTGACGTGGACGGAGAGGTCCTCGAAGAAACGGGAGACGTACTCGGCGGGTTTGCCGGTGGCCCGGCCGACCGGTGCCCGCGAATAGCTGATGAAGAAGAGCGGGGCGCGCGCTCCGGAGGGTGCGTCCACTGTGCTCACCGCTGCCCCTCCGCCCTCCCCACGCGGCCGGAACATCAGCGTAGTCCCCGCGTCAACGCCGCGCCGCCAACCGGTTCGCGGCGAACCAGGCAGTCGCGAAGTCGACAGCGGCCCGCGCCGGCAGCAGACGGGCGTCGGCCCGCCCCACCCGACCGTGGCGCACCAACGGCGTCTCGTCGAGCGCGGCCCCCACCTTCGGGAAGTCCCGGTCGTCCAGGTCGAGCGCTCGAAAGTCGAGGCGGACCCGCCGCCCGTCGACCAGCCGGAAACAGTGGTAGTCGCGCTCGGGCGGCGGCACCGGCAGCCGGTACTCGGCCAGGTGCAGGGCGCTGCACGCCTCGTAGCCGAGGCCGAGCAGCAGGATCTGCCCGTCCGCCGCGTAGAGGCCGCCCACCGGTGAGCGTTCCCCCAGGTGGCAGGTGAGGTCGTGACCGTCGGTGAGCTGCCGGGCGCGGGGGCCGAGCGCGGCGAACGAGGTCTGCGGATGGTCGCTGCGCACCGCCCCGGGAGTGCACCGGACGTACTCGGCGAGCACACCCATCCGTTGCGAGGGGGTGCTGCGCCGATCCCAGCCCGGCAGCGCCGCCTCGTACCGCTCGCGCTGCGCCCGGTCCATGCCCGCAGTGGCAGCCAGGTGGGCGCGGGAGGTGGTCGAGTTGCCGTCGGTCTGGGTGGGCACCAACAGCGTCCCGGCCGGGCCGAGGACGTCGCGCAGCGCGCCGGCGAGGGTCGCGGGGCCGTGCTCCAGCGGGCCCACCCGCCGCAGGCCACAGTGCACCAGCAGGCACACCCCCGGGCGTACGCCCAGCGCCCGCAGGTCGTCGGCGATGCGGGAGCGGCCCAGGCGTGGCGGTGGCTGCTCATCCGGACCCGACACGGGTCTCCTCCAGCGCGTGGCGCAGCTGGCCGACGAACCGCTCCCCCGCCGCCGTGAGCGACCGGCTGGCCAGCAGCGCCTCGACGCCGTCCCGGGTCCACGCCCGGAAGTGGGCCGCGTGCGCCGACGCGTCCGGATCGTCGGTGTCCGCCCGGGACCGCCAGACCTGGGTGACGGCGAGGTGGGCGTACACGCCCTGCAGAACGCCCTCCGGTGGTCGCGGGTCAGGGCGCCAGGGCACCCGGATCGGGGTGCCCTGGCCGGGTTCGACGAGGTCGTACAGGTCGAGCACCGCGCCCAGCTTCGCGTGCTGCCACTCGTGCACGAGCAGCACCGCCATCGTCTCCGGGTCGGGATGCGGGGTGACGGCGACCGCGCCGAACGCGTGCCGGGCGGTCGCGCTGCGCAGCGGTCGCGCCGGGTCGGCGGCCAACGGAACGACGGCACGCAGACCGCCGTCGAGCGCCGCCGCGTGCGCCGGCACGTCCCGCCGCACGACCCGCCAGGCGTCGGCCAGCGTACGGCCCAACGCCCGCGCGGCCGAAGCGTCCAGGCGGGGTTCCACCGGCTGGCCGTAGCAGTCGCGGTACGGGTCGCCGTCCTCGAGAAGCACCCGGCCGCCGGGCACCGGCACGTCGCGGGTCGGCAGCCAACCGGTCGACGGCGGCGCCAGCGGATCGAGGGACACCGTCCGCTCGACCGACCCGACCCGGGCCCGGAACTCGCCGGGCCCGACGGTCACCTCGGCGCTCTCCCCCGGGCCGGGCAGCACCAGCTCGCCGAGCGTGGGCACCGTGATCGCGCCGGCCCGCAGCGGGACGCGCACCGTGGCCGGGACGCCGGCCCGCAGGGCCGCGGCGACGGCGAGGGCCGGCAGTGGGTCGAGCGCCGCGCCGAGACCGGGCAGGGCCGCCGGGTCGAGGCGGTGCACCAGCGCGGGCCGGACGAAGGGGTGCGCCAGGACCGCCCGGACCGCGTCCGGGGCCGCCTGGTCGAGATGGACGAGCAGGTCCCAGGCGGCAGTGCTGCCGAACCGGTCCCGGCAGACCGCCAACAGCGCTCGGGTGATGGAGAGCTGGGTGGCGGTGAGCAGCGCGAGCGTCGACGTCGACCCGTGCCCGGTGGCCAGGTCGTCGAGCAACTCGTCGACGGGCGCGGTGGCGGACCATTCGCCCGGCCCGGATGGGGTGGCGGGCCGTTGGCGCGGCACGGATGGGGTGGGCGGCGGGTAGGCGTCCACCGCGTCGATCAGGCCGAGCAGGTCGGGGCAGTACACCGAGGGGTTGTCGAAGCCGGAGCCGGTGCGCCAGCGGTGGGCGTACAGGCCGCCGCCGCACCTGTCGACCACCGGGCAGGCCCGGCAGGTCGCGCAGAGCCCGCCCACGCCGTCCTGCCGGACCGCGACCCCGGGGTGCCGCACGACCTCGTCCACCGGGTGGTCGAACACGTCGAGCCCGGTGCCGGCCGCGCCGTGGTACGCGGTCTTCAGCGAGTCGACCTGCTCCCAGGCGCCGTCCGTCTCGATGACCAGCACGTCGGCCGGCGCGAGACCGAACGCCTCGGTGCCGCCGCCGCCCGGGCGCAGCGCCTCGAACATGCGGATCGACACCGGCCGCCCGTCGTCCACCCACCGTCGGTGGATCCGCCCCAGCCACCGCGCGTACGGGGTGGGGTCGGGCCCGGGGCGAAGTGGCGGGTGGTCCCAGGTGGCGTGCGGCAGCAGCAGATCGACCCGGGGTGGGCGCTCGGCCAGCAGCGCCTCGTACACCCGGTCGGGATCGTTGCGGACGTCGACGGTGCAGAGGATGCCGGCGTAGCTGGCGCGGTGTTCCGGCCGCCGGAGCAGGGCCAGCGCCCGGCGGACCTGGTCGTGGCTGCTGCCACCGTGGGAGAAGACCCGGTGCCGGTCGTTGGCGGCGCGGTCACCGTCGAAGGACACCCCGACCCGCACGTCGTACTCGACGAAGAGCCGGCACAGCTCCTCGTCGAGCAGCACCCCGTTGGTCTGTAGGCGCAGGTCCAGTCGGGCCCAGGGGGTGATCGCCGAGCGCAGCTCGGCCAGCACCTCCCGCAACCCTGCGGCGCCCAGCAGCAGCGGCTCACCCCCGTGCAGCACCACGTGCACGACCGGCACCCCGTGCTCGCGGGCGTGCTCGGCGATGCGCCGCGCGGCGCGGCGGACCGTGGCCGGCGGCATTCGCGCCGGGCGGCCACGCCAGGTCTGGTCGGCGTGCTGGTAGATGTAGCAGTGGTCGCAGCTGAGGTCACACCGGCTGTGCACCTTCAGCACGAACTGGCTGATCCGCCGGCAGGATCCGCCCACTCCGGGTGGACCGCACCGGCAGACCATCACTCAGATGGACGAGTTGAAGGCGGCGACGGCGACGACGCCGGACGGCACGGAGCCGGTCGTGACGACGCGCCTGCGCACCGCCTCAACCAGATCGGCGTGCTCGACAGCGATCCGTTCCAGCGGGGTGTGCAGGCTACGGGTGAGATCGTCTAGGTCGGGACGGGTGGGGCGGGCGGGGGCATGGTCCACAATGAGTCTCCGGGGGCCCGGGGCGCTGGGAGCGCGAGCGGCGGCTGTGGCTCGAACGGCTCTGGTCCGTGACCAGGATAGACAAATATCGACCCAGTGTCACCGTCGGTACCATCGCCGGCACGGCGAGTGGCAGGCCACGGTGCACGAAGAAGGAGCTCACATGTGCCGGAGCATCAAGACGCTGCGCGAACCGTTCACTCCGCAGGTGACCGACGCGGACGTCGAGGCGGCGGCGTTGCAGTACGTCCGGAAGATCTCTGGTTTCCGGGCGCCCGCCGCGCACAACGCCGCCGCGTTCGACGCCGCGGTGGCCGCCGTGGCCGGGGCGACGCGCACCCTGCTCGACCAACTCGTGGTGCGGGGCACCGGAGCCGGCGTCACCGACCGGTCGGCCCCCGCCGCCAACTGATCGCGGCCCACCAGGACGGCACCCGGCCGGGCCTGACCCTGGGCAGGGTCAGGCCGCGGCGAGTGCCGGGGCGACGGTGTCCGGCGCCCAGCGCGAACGGTGACACTGCGACCAGCCCCGGCATCCCGGGTCGCCCAGTGAGCAGAGCCGCATCTTGCTGAGCACCTCACCGTCGTCGGTGTCCCGCACGTCGAAGTGCACCGGACGGACCGTGCCGTCCGGGGCGACGAGCAGGTGCCGGCCCGCGTCGAGCGTGTCGTCGCGCAACAGGCAGTTGCGGCCCAGCAGTCGGGCCAGCGCGGCGATGCCCGCGTGCTCGGAGAGCTGCTCGGGCACCCCGTAGCAGTCCACCACCGTCGCGAACTCGCCCGGCGCCTGCCAGACGTCACACACCACCGCGTACGTCGGCAACCGCGCCGGGTCGGCCACCGCCAACGGCATCACCACCCGGCCAAGCGCCTCGGCCAACGCCGGGTAGACCTCCACGGGCTGAGCCCCGTCGATTCTCCAGTTCCACAGCTCGGTCATTCCGCCTCCTCGCTGCGTTCGTCCCCACCGGCCTCCGGATCGGGCCTTACACACGATGGTGGGGGGCATTTGACCCCAGCCGGGGGCAAGTTACCGGTCTGTGACCATTCCGGGCAAAATTTCCCTGAGCGGCATTGCTCGGAGTAGCGGGAAGGTGACAGTTTATCGGGTATGGTGCGCCATCCGTACCACCGCCGCCGCGTGTTCCCCGGTCAGCGCAGCACGACCAGGTGCTCCCCCCGGGGCAGCAGCTCACCCACCACGGGAGCGCCGGGCACCTCACCGGCGACCAGCAGGCCACCTGAGGTCTGCGCGTCGGCCAGCAGCAGCCGCTCCGCCTCGTCCGCCGCGCCGAAGTCGGTCCACGGGGTCACCCAGTCCAGGTTCCGCCGGCTGCCGCCGCTGACGAACCCGTCGCGCAGCGCCTCGCGCGCACCGGCCAGATAGGGCACCCGGGCGGTGTCGATGGCCACCGTGAGCCGGCTGGCCCGGGCCAGCTTCGAGGCGTGCCCGAGCAGCCCGAACCCGGTCACGTCGGTGCCGCAGCGGATACCGGCGGCGACCGCCGCGCGGGCCGCGTCCCGGTTGAGCGCGGCCATCGTGGCCACCGCCTCCGGGAAGCTCTCCCCGGTCGCCTTGTGCCGGGTGTTCAGCACGCCCACCCCGAGCGGCTTGGTCAGTGACAGCGGCACCCCGGCCCGCCCGGCGTCGAGGGTGATCAGCTCCTCCGGCCGGACCGTGCCGGTGACCGCGAGACCGTACTTCGGGCCGTCGTCGTCCACGCTGTGCCCGCCGGCCAGGTGACAGCCGGCCTCCCGCGCCACGTCCTGGCCGCCGCGCAGGACCTCTCCAGCCAGCTCCATTGGCAGCACGTCGCGCGGCCAGCAGAGCAGGTTGAGCGCGACAAGCGGGGTGCCGCCCATCGCGTACACGTCGGAGAGCGCGTTCGCCGCGGCGATCCGACCCCAGTCGTACGCGTCGTCGACCACCGGAGTGAAGAAGTCGGCGGTGCTGACGAGGCCGGTCCGCTCGTCCAGGCGCACCACCGCCGCGTCGTCGCCGTGGTCCAACCCGACCAGCAGCTCGGCGGTGCCGGTCGCCGGACCGAGACCGGCCACCATGATCTCCAGCTCACCCGGGGGAATCTTGCAGGCGCAGCCACCGCCGCGGGCGTACGTGGTCAACCGTACGGGTTCGGTCATCCCCCCATGATCTCGACAACGCGCCACGATCGCCACCGGCGCCATCCGGCCGGTGACCAAAATCGGACGGTCGAGAACGATCGTGACCGGTGTTACCGCTCCGTGACCCGCTGGGTTGCGTTCTGCCACATCACGCCGCCTACAGTGGCCGCACCGGGGGTCAACCGACCCCGCTCCGGGAGACGACAGGGACGGTGAACGACGTGACGACGGGCGAACCGCTCATCGTGCTGGACTCGGTCAACAAGTGGTTCGGGCCGCTGCACGTGCTGGACGACGTCTCGCTGTCGGTGGGTCGCGGCGAGGTGGTCGTGGTGATCGGCCCGTCCGGCTCCGGCAAGTCGACGCTGTGCCGCACGATCAACCGACTGGAACCGATCAACTCGGGCACCATCACCTTCGACGGTCAGCCGCTGCCGGCCGAGGGCAAGCCCCTCGCGAAGCTGCGCAGCGAGGTGGGCATGGTGTTCCAGTCCTTCAACCTCTTCGCCCACAAGACCATCCTGGAGAACGTCACCCTCGGCCCGATCAAGGTCCGCAAGGAGAAGCCGGCCGCCGCGCGCGAGCGGGGCCTCGCCCTGCTCGACCGGGTCGGCATCGCCAACCAGGCGGACAAGTTCCCGGCTCAGCTCTCCGGCGGGCAGCAGCAGCGGGTGGCCATCGCCCGGGCCCTGGCCATGCAGCCCAAGGCGATGCTCTTCGACGAGCCGACCTCGGCGCTGGACCCGGAGATGGTCGGCGAGGTGCTCGACGTGATGACCTCGCTGGCCAGCGACGGCATGACGATGGTCGTGGTCACCCACGAGATGGGTTTCGCTCGGCACGCGGCGAACCGGGTCATCTTCATGGCTGACGGGCAGCTGGTCGAGGACGCCCCACCAGCGGAATTCTTCGCCAACCCGCGCAGCGAGCGGGCCCGGGACTTCCTCTCCAAGATCCTCACGCACTAGGCGTCCGTTGTGGAGCGTGCCGCACGCCGGCGGGCTCCGTTGAAGAAGGAGAAAAGTATGCGTATCACGCGCGTTGCGGCAGTCGCCGCGGTCGCCGCTCTGGCGCTCGGCCTCACCGCCTGTGGTGGCGATGACGGCGGGGAGGGCACCGGCGCTGGCAGCAAGTCCTTCACCGCCGGCACCACCATGGAGAAGCTGAACAAGGCCCAGAAGATCAAGGTCGGCACCAAGTTCGACCAGCCCGGCTTCGGCCTGAAGGGCCTCTCCGGCAAGCCGGAGGGCTTCGACGTCGAGATCGCCAAGATCATCGTCAAGGAGCTCGGCATCCCCGAGGACAAGATCGAGTGGGTCGAGGCCCCCTCGAAGGTCCGCGAGGACGTGATCGTCAACGGCACCGTCGACCTGGTCGCGGCGACCTACACGATCAACGACAAGCGCAAGGAGCGCATCGCCTTCGCCGGGCCGTACTACGAGGCTGGCCAGAACATCATGGTGAAGAAGGACGACACCACGATCACCGGTCCGGACTCGTTCAAGGACGGCACCAAGAAGGTCTGCTCGGTCACCGGCTCGACGCCGTTCGAGGAGATCAAGAAGTACGTCAAGGACGTCGCCACCCAGCTGGTGCCCTTCGACACCTACGACAAGTGCCGCGACGCCCTCAAGAGTGGCCAGGTCGACGCCGTGACCACTGACAACGTGATCCTGCTCGGCTACATCGCCAAGGACGAGGCGTCCTTCAAGCTGGCCGGCAGCAACTTCACCAAGGAGCCGTACGGCATCGGCGTGAAGAAGGAGGACGCGGACTTCCGCAGCTTCATCAACGACACCCTGGACAAGGCTGTCGCCGACGGCAGCTGGAAGAAGGCCTGGGACGACACGGCCGGCAAGTTCGGCGCGGAACTGGGCACCGCGCCCACCATCAACCGTTACTGATCTGATCCATTTCGATCTGGAGGGTGGGAGGAACACCGACCCGTGAACGTGCTCATCGACAAGTTCGACGTCTTTGCGGGTGGTTTCTGGCTCACCCTCCAGATCTGCGTGCTCGCCGCGATCGGCGCCCTCATCCTGGGCGCCATCGTGGCGGTGCTCCGCATCTCGCCGGTACCGCCGCTGCGGGCCCTCGGCACCGGCTACGTGAACGTCTTCCGCAACATGCCGCTGACCGTGGTGATGTTCTTCGCCGCGTTCGGCCTGCCGGCGCTCGGCTCCAACGCGGACTTCCTCCGCATTCCGGTGCTCGACTCGCTGTTCACCCGGCTCGGCACCGACCTTCCGTACTTCCGGTTCGCGCTGATCGCCCTGGTGCTCTACACCGCGGCGTTCGTCTGTGAGGCGCTGCGGTCCGGGGTCAACGCGGTGCCCGCCGGCCAGGCGGAGGCCGCCCGATCGTTGGGGCTGACCTTCGGACAGAACCTGCGTTACGTGGTGCTGCCGCAGTCGTGGAAGGCATCCATCGTGCCGCTCGGCTCGGTGATCATCGCAATGATCAAGAACTCGGCGCTGGTCGGCTTCTTCGGGGTGGTCGGTGACCTGTCACAGACCGCCGACCAGCTCACCTCGGCCG
This sequence comes from Micromonospora sp. NBRC 107095, assembly GCF_030269705.1. Classification (NCBI taxonomy): domain Bacteria; kingdom Bacillati; phylum Actinomycetota; class Actinomycetes; order Micromonosporales; family Micromonosporaceae; genus Micromonospora; species Micromonospora sp. NBRC 107095. Next base: position 1,796,521 of record NZ_BSTU01000001.1, on the reverse strand, counting down.
AGGGTTACGCCTTCGTCCCGGTCGCCATCGGCATCTCGCTCGGCTATCTGATCATGACCGTGCCGCTCGGCACCCTGCTGGACCGGATCGAGAAGCGACAGGCGGTGGCCCGATGAGTCAGCAGACCAGCGTCCTCTACGACGTTCCCGGGCCCCGGCAGCGGCGGATCACGCTGATCAGCAGCATCGTCGCCGGGCTGGCCCTGCTCGTCGGTGCGTACTTTCTGGTCTACCGGCCCCTGGACGAAAAGGGCCAGTTGTCGATGGAGCTGTGGGGTCCGCTGGTCGACCCCTCCAACGAGAACTTCTCCCTGGTCTGGGAGCGGATCGGCCTCGGCTTCAAGAACACCCTGATCGCGGCGGCGATGGCCATCGTGGCCTCGCTGCTGGTCGGCACCCTGCTGGCGGTGCTGCGGATCCAGCTCAAGAGCCTGACCGGTCGCAAGTTCACCGGTCTCGCCGCGCCGCTGGCGTACCTGCTGCGCGGGCTGAGCGTGCTGCTGTCGGCGGTCACCCGGGTCTGCGTCGAGGTGTTCCGCGGCCTGCCGGTCGTGCTCACCATCTTCTTCGTGGCCCGCGGCTTTCCCGAGTTCGGCATCTACTTCGACAACCTCTGGTACCTGGTCATCGGCCTCACCATCTACAACTCCGTGGTGATCGGCGAGATCCTCCGCTCGGGCATGGAGGGGCTGCCGGGCGGCCAGGCGGAAGCCGCCTCCGCCATCGGGCTGTCTCCGGCGCAGAGCACCCGGATGATCCTGCTGCCGCAGGCCTACCGGATCATGCTGCCGGCGCTGATCAGCCAACTCGTGGTGGTGCTCAAGGACACCTCGCTCGGCTTCATCATCAGCTACGAGGAGACCCTGAACATCGGCAAGCAGATCATCGGCGCACTGGGCAACCCCATCCAGGTCTACGTCGTGATCGCCGTGCTCTTCATCGTGGTGAACTACTCGCTGTCGAAGCTCGCCCAGTACGTCCAGCGGCGGCTCGCCCAGGGTCGCAAGACCGCGAACACCCCGGCGCAGAACCCGCCAGCGGCGGCCCTGATCTCCCAGGCCGAGGGCGGCGGCGCCGGAGGCGGCGGCGGCGCCTGAGCCACACCACACCGACCAGAAGGCCCGAAGGCCGCCCCGACTGCTCGGGGCGGCCTTCGGTCATCTCCAGGGTGCGCGCGGGGCGAGGGGGCCCCCGGTCTGACTCAGCGGGCGATCTCGGTGACCCGGGACTCGCGGACCACGGTGACCCGGATCTGACCCGGATAGGTCAGCTCCTCCTCGATCTGCTTGGCCACGTCCCGGGCCAGCACGGCCGCCCCGATGTCGTCCACGTCGTCCGGCTTGACCATCACCCGGATCTCCCGGCCGGCCTGCATGGCGAAGACCTTGTCCACGCCGAGCTTGCCGGCGGCGATCTCCTCGATCCGCTCCAGCCGCTTGACGTACGCCTCCAGGCTCTCCCGGCGCGCGCCCGGCCGACCACCGGAGCAGGCGTCGGAGGCCTGGGTGAGCACTGCCTCGATGGTCTGCGGCGGCACCTCGTTGTGGTGCGCCTCGATGGCGTGCACCACGTCCTCGTGCTCGCCGTACTTGCGGGCAAGGTCAGCGCCGATGATGGCGTGGCTGCCCTCCACCTCGTGGGTGAGCGCCTTGCCGATGTCGTGCAGGAACGCCGACCGCTTGATGATGGGGACGTCCAACCGCAGTTCGGCGGCCATGATGCCGGCGATGTGGGCGGTCTCGACCAGGTGCTTGAGCACGTTCTGCCCGTACGAGGTGCGGTAGCGCAGCCGACCGAGCAGGGAGACCAGCTCCGGGTGGATCTCGGTGATGCCGACCTCGACCAGGGCGTCCTCGGCGGCACGCAGGCAGAGCTGCTCCACCTCCTGCCGCGCCAGGTCGTAGACCTCCTCGATCCGGTGCGGGTGGATGCGCCCGTCCAGGACCAGCTTCTCCAGGGTCACCCGGCCCACCTCCCGACGGACCGGGTCGAAGCAGGAGAGCAGCACCGCCTCGGGGGTGTCGTCGATGATCAGGTTGACGCCGGTCACCGACTCGAAGGCGCGGATGTTGCGCCCCTCCCGGCCGATGATCCGCCCCTTCATCTCATCACCGGGCAGGTGCAGAACGCTGACCACGCTCTCCGCGGTCTGCTCGCTGGCGACCCGCTGGATCGCGTCCACCACGATGTGTCGGGCCCGCTGCTCGGCCGTGTTGCGCGCGTCGGACTCGATGTCCCGCACGAGCAACGCCGCCTCCCGCTTGGCCTGGGTCTCGATGGCGTCGATCAGCTCCAGCCGCGCGGATTCGGCGGTGAGCCCGGCGACACGTTCCAACTCCCGGCGGCGCAGCTCCTCCGACTCGGCCAGCTCGGCCTCCCGCTGGGCGAGCGCGGCCTCCCGGGCGGCGAGGGCGGCCTTCGCGGCGGTGAGCTGCCGCTCCCGCTCGGCGAACCGCTCCACCTCTTCGGTGTGCATCCGCTCCCGCTCGTCCATCCGGGCGGCCCGGCGTTCCACCTCGGCGGCCTGCTCCCGGGTGGTGGCGGCGAGCACCGCCACCTCCCGCTCGCCGCTGCGCCGGGCCGTTGTGCGCAACTGCTCGGCGTCCGCCTCGGCCTGCTTGTGGGCGCGCTCCAGAACGGTGTCCGCCTCGGCCCGGGCGTCGTCGAGGACCCGACGCGCCTCGGCGCGGGCCGCCTTCGCCTCGGCCTTCGCCGCCGCCGCCTCGGTGCGGGCCGCGGCGGCCGCTGACTTCGCCACGTCGATCGTGCTGTTCGCCTGGTCCGCCGCGGTCCGCAGGGCAGCGAGGGACTGCTCCTGCCGGTCCTTCTCGGCGATGAAGGCGGGGTCCTCCGGGGCCGGCGCGGCGCCCATCCGGCGCAGTGTCCGGATGCCGACCAGCACGGCCCCGATCACCACCACCGCGAGGACGAGGACGGCCGCGAGGAGCACGACGTCGAAGGCGTTCATGCCGGGACCCCGTCGGGTCTACCGATGAACCTGTGCCGCCGCCCCGCCATGGCCGCCTCCCCTAACGTCGAGACCGCAGCGACTGTGCCGGGGGCACACTCCTGCGGCTGTGGACGCCCGACCGGAGCGGCTGGCCGTGGGTAGCTTTCTCCGCCGGCGGTGCCCGTGGGCAGCGTCGGCGACCGGGTGCAGTTGTCGCAGCTTTCCGGACCGGCCTGTCCGGAACTGCCGCCAAAGGCCGCGGAGTCGGCCAAAGTGATGCTGTTCTGTTACGCGATCTATGTTGTGCGCTTAGCCTGCGCTGGTCGGGCAATGTGAGCCTGTATGGCGAGGCTAGGTCGCCGGGGGTGCTCTGGTCAAGGACTCATGATCAAACCCCCCGAACGGAGAGAAGTCGTACCGTCACCACGCGCTGACATCGCGCCGGACAGGAGGGGACAAACTCCGCGAGGTGCACCGCTCGTTGGACACGTCGGGCCTGCTCAGCGCCACCCAGCCGGTTCTCAGACAAGGCCGACGCTCCCGTCAGGTGTGACGTATCCGTCTCGTCACACGTCAGCTGGCTCCCACCGCCACCGCTGCCGCGACCAACGCCGCGTTGTCCGCGGCCGGTGAGCCGTCCGGCAGGCACAGAGTGTCCTCAAGCCCGATCCGGGCAGCCAGGCCCCGGCGTACCGCCTCGTTGAGGACCGGCCAGGTCGCCGGACCCTCGGCGTGCAGCAGCACCGGCGGCGCGTCCGCCGGCAGCGCGGCGAGAATCCGGGTGGCGTCGGCCAACGCGACCGCCACGTCCTCAGCCATGCACTCGACCAGCACCCGCCCGGCCGGCACCCGCCACCTGCGGTACGCCGCGACCGCATCAAGCGTCCACAGCCCGGCCTCGACGAGCACACCGCGCTCGTGCAGGGCGGCCGCGACCGCCTCGGCACCGGGCTCGTGCGCGTTCACCGAAGCGAAGTCGGGCAGCACCTGCCAGGCCCGGACGGCGGCCACCCGGGCAGCCGGATCCGGCGAGATCCAGGCCCCGGTACTCACCCCGACCGGCAGCCCCGGCCGGGCGGCACGGATCGCGGTCAGCGCGTCAGCGATCACCGCGGGCCGCAGCGACTCGGCACCGGCCTCGTCCCGAGGATGGACGTGCACGGCCGCGACGCCGAGCGCCGCGCAGCGGGTCGCGTCGGTGGCCAGCTCCGCCGCCGTCAGCGGCACGGCCGGATGGGCCTGTCGGTCACGCCCACCGTTCAGACATGCCTTCAACATCAGCCCCGCGCCCCCATCGGGAATCGCAGCGGACCGCTGACCGGGCCGCTCACTCGGCCAGCCGGTTGTCGCGCTCCAACTCACCCTCGGCGTCGGCGAGCGCGTCGGCGTCGATCTGCTCGGCGAACTCGGCCGCCTCGGCGCTCTGCGCGGCGAGCGCGTCCTTCACCGCCCGGATGGCCACACCAGGCGGGTAGCCCTTGCGGGCCAGCATGCCCACCAGCCGGCGGAAGACCGCGTCCGGCTCGCCCCGGGTGGTGCGCAGCTTGCGCTCCACCAGACTGCGGGCAGTGTCTGCCTCGGTCTCCTCGTCCAGCTCACCCAGCGCCTCAGTGGCCACCTCGCCGTCCACACCCTTGCGGCGCAGCTCGTTGGCGAGCGCCCGGCGAGCGAGGCCCCGACCGGCGTGCCGGCTGGACACCCATGCCCTGGCGAACGCCGCGTCATCGATGATGCCGACCTCGTCGTACCGGTCGAGGACCTCTGCCGAGACCTCCTCGGAGATGCCCCGCTTGGCCAGCGCCCCGGCCAGCTCGGCCCGGGTGCGAGGCCGGACGGCCAGCTGACGCAGGCAGATCTCGCGGGCCACCTCGGACTCGTCCCGAGGAGGAGCCGGAGACTCGACGGCATCGGCCTCCCCGGAACCACCCCGGCGGCCTCGCCGGGGGCGGGGCGGATCGGTGGCGTCGCCCGTACGGGGCGGACTGGCATCCCAGCCCCGCCCCGTACGAGCGCGTCGTCCTGCCACGGGTCAGCGACCGGTCAGAAGTCGACCGGCGGCAGCTCCGGGCCACCGGCGGCGTCACCCGCGCCGACCCCGACGCCGAGCTTCTCCAGGATCTTCTTCTCGATCTCGGCGGCCACGTCCGGGTTTTCCTTCAGGAACTCCCGGGCCTTCTCCTTGCCCTGGCCGAGCTGGTCGCCGTCGTACGTGTACCACGCTCCGGACTTGCGGATGATCGCCTGCTCCACGCCGACGTCGATCAGCGAGCCCTCCCGCGAGATGCCCTTGCCGTACATGATGTCGAACTCGGCCTGCTTGAACGGCGCGGCGACCTTGTTCTTCACGACCTTGACCCGGGTGCGGTTACCGACCACGTCGGTGCCGTCCTTGAGGCTCTCGATGCGTCGCACGTCGAGCCGGACCGAGGCGTAGAACTTCAGCGCCCGACCACCGGTGGTGGTCTCCGGGCTGCCGAACATCACGCCGATCTTTTCCCGCAGCTGGTTGATGAAGATCGCCGTGGTGCCGGTGTTGCTGAGCACACCGGTGATCTTGCGCAGCGCCTGGCTCATCAGCCGGGCCTGGAGGCCCACGTGGCTGTCGCCCATCTCACCCTCGATCTCGGCACGGGGCACCAGGGCCGCCACCGAGTCGATCACGATGATGTCCAGCGCGCCGGAGCGGATCAGCATGTCCGCAATCTCCAGCGCCTGCTCGCCGGTGTCCGGCTGGGAGACCAGCATCGCGTCGGTGTCGACGCCGAGGGCCTTCGCGTACTCCGGGTCGAGCGCGTGCTCGGCGTCGATGAAGGCGGCGATCCCGCCGTTGCGCTGGGCGTTCGCCACCGCGTGCAGTGCCACGGTGGTCTTACCGCTGGACTCGGGACCGTAGACCTCGATCACCCGGCCACGCGGCAGACCGCCCACGCCGAGCGCCACGTCGAGCGCGATGGAGCCGGTCGGGATCACGGCGGTCTGGACGACCGGCCGCTCCCCCAGCCGCATCACCGAGCCCTTGCCGAATTGCTTGTCGATCTGAGCGAGAGCAAGGTCGAGTGCCTTCTCCCGGTCAGGCCCTGCTGCCATGGTTGCCACCCCTGCCTTCGCCGGCGTCTTTGCTGAGCTTCGCGTCACGCGGACACGCTAGGCGCTAGGTCCGACAGAAAACCAGCCGACGGGCCGCGAGCTGTGGACGAGCACCCCGCTGTGGACAATAGCCGAACAGGTGTACGAGTCGACAAGCGACACGCGGAACCGGCGAAAAGGCTGCTCAGCGTAGTCGAGCGGGCACCCGGTCGGGGTAGGCGGCGCAGACCGCCCGCCACACCACGTGCGTCTGCTCCCCCGCCGCCAGGGCCTGCTCGATGGTCCGTCCGCCGAGCTGGGACAGCACCTGATCGCGGGCGATGCTGGCCGCGTAGCCGGGCCCGAACGCCTCGTCCAGCCGCGTCCAGAAGTCGGTCAGCCGCACAGTTATCAGCCCTCCTCGTCCGGTGCCCCGGTCGGCACCGGGCGCAACGCTAGCGCCACCAGGGGCGCCACCGCGACCGCCGCGAGCAGGGTGAGCACGGGATATCCGGCGAACTGCATGACAAACCCGCTGACCACGGCCGCGCCGGCCCCGGCCAGTCCCATGATCAGGTCGGAGAGCCCCTGGACGCTCGGCCGCACCCCGGGCGCCACCGACTCGGACAGCAGGGTCGAGCCGGCCACCATCGTCCCCGACCAGCCCAGCCCGAGCAGGACCAGACCGACCGAGAGCCGAGGCGTGTGGTGCCCGGCGGTACCGGCGACCGCGCAGGCGGCCAGCAGCAGCCCGACCCCACCGAGGATCACCGCCCGTCGACCGAGCCGGTCGGTGAGCCAACCGACCACCGGGGAGAACGCGTACATGCCGGCGATGTGCAGGCTCAGCACGATGCCGACCAGCCGCAACACGTCGGCGTCGGCGTGCGACTCACCGAGCCGGACCGGCGTCATCGCCATCACCGCCACCATCACCAGGTGACCCACCGCCACGGCGGCGATGCCGAGTCGGGCGGCGGGCTGTCCGCGTACCACCGACCAGGCCGCCCGCATCCCGGCGGCGCGTGGCGCGCGCACCCCGACCGGCGCGGCGGCCGACCGCCCGGCACCACCCGCCACCGGCGCCTCGGCCGCGACCGCGGTCGCCGTCGCGTCGGCGACCGACGGGCGGTCGGCGGCAGGTGTGTCGGCGGCCGCGAGCCGCCGCGCGGTGAGCAGCGGGTCGGGCCGGAGCAACCCGAGGAGTACGACGGCAGCCAGCACGAAGGCGGCCGCGCTGAACGCGAACGGGCCGGCCAGCGGGGGCAGCCCCCAGCCGGTGGTGACCCGGTCGGCCAGCGCGGCGAAGTTCGGCGCGGCCACCGCACCGATGGTGGTGGCCCAGACGATCAGGGAGAGCTGCCGCCCCCGGCGGGCCGGCTCGGCGAGGTCCACGGCCGTGTAGCGGGCCTGCAGGTTCGCGGCGGTGCCCCCGCCGAAGAGCAGCATGCCCAGGAAGAGCAGCGGCACCCAACGGGTGGCCGCGGCCAGCACCACCAGCACGCCGCCCACGGCGCCGACCGCGTACGCCAGCACCAGACCCGGCCGGCGACCGTGCCGCGCCATGATCCGGGTGACCGGGACGGCGAGCAGCGCGGCACCGACCACCCCGGCGCTCTGCGCGACACCGGCCACCGCGGTCCCGGCGATCCGGGCCGCGAGCAGCGCGCCCACGGCGATGCCGATGGTCACACCGATCCCGCCGATGATCTGGGTGGTGAAGAGCAGCCGCAGGGTGCGCCGCTGGATCGACGCGACGTCGGGTCGGGCGCCGGTACGCGGCGCGGTCAGGTCGGTCGCCATCGGCGCTCCTCGAGGACGGGGACTCCGCCATCCTCGCGCACCCACCCGGTCCAGGCTGCCCCGGCCGGCCTGGCGCAAGATCCGCGCAACTACCGGGAAGTTGCTGCCTCGGCAGGCGGGGAATCGGCAGTTTCCCCGATGTTGCGCGGATCTTGGCCGGCGGAGGTCTTCGCGGGTCCGAGCAGCTCTCAGCCGGCCATCACCCGCTGGTGCAGCGCCGAGACCGCCGAGCGGGCCGCCACGAACGCGCCGTGCTGCCAGGCCACCTCGTGGCTGAGCCAGTCCCCGGCGAAGTAGACCCGTCCGGCCGGCTGGAGCAGCAGGTTGTAGCCGGCCGTGCCGTACCGGGGTGAGGTCCAGGCGCCCTCGATGTAGCGGGTCCGGTCCCAGGCGTGGGAGTACGAGGTGACCAGCTCACTGCGGTACTTCTCGCCGTGGATCTTCACACCCTGGCTGACCGCGCGCTCGGCGCGCTGCTCCGGGGTCAGTCCGCTGTACGCCCTGGCGTTCGCCCCGGTGTTGTAGTAGCCGACGACCAGGCCGCGCTTGCCGTGGAAGCCGTACGACGGGTACCAGATGTGCGACAGGTCCAGGTCGGTCTCGGTGATGCCGCCGTAGATCCGCTGATCGGTCTCCCACCAGCGGCTGCGGTACTCCAGGCCGATCTTGCCGGAGGCGGTGACCGGGAAGTCGGCCAGGGCCGCGGTCACCGCCGTGCCGAGATTGTGCGGCACCCGGGCCATCAGGTGCGGCGGCAGCGCGGCCACGCAGTAGTCGGCGGTGATCTGCGACTGCCGGCCCTGCTGTCGGTAGGTCACCTCGACCCGGCTGCCCCGGTCGGTCACCGCTGTCACCTCGGCGTTGAGTCGGATGCGGTGCGCGCCCACCGCCCGGGCCAGGGCTCGGGGAATCTGGTCCATCCCGCCGACCGGTTGGAACATGAGCATCGCCTGGTCGTAGCCGAACTCGAAGGAGAAGTACCGGCCGATGTTGCTGGCGAACACGTCGGAGAGCGCCGGCGGCGTGCCGAGCGGGGTCCCCACGTCGTTGCCCGCACCCGGGTACGCGGAGAAGCCCCGACGGTTCGTCCCGGTGTACGCCCAGTCGCTGCTCCGTCCGCCGATCGCGCCGAAGCTCTGCAGGAACGACAACAGCCGCTCGCGATCCTCGGTGCTGAGGCGGGCGTCCAACGCACCCTGGTCGGTGGCCTTCGCCAGCAGCTCCGAGACGTAGCCGTACACGTCGGCCTTGGCGGTGCGGTACCGGACCGGCGCGGTCATGCCGGCGGACTCGTTGTAGATCCAGGCGTCGGCGTTCTGGTTGGTGAAGACCTCGACGGGTACGCCCAGTTCCCGGCAGTAGTCCATGGTGAGCATCCACTGTGCGATCCGCCCCGGGCCGGCGTTGAAGTAGACGCCGTCGGAGAAGCCGGCCCGCTGCGTGCGTCCGTCCAGGTCGGTCTCGACGTCGCCGCCCCGGATGGTCAGGTTCCGACCACCGACGCGGTGCCGGGCCTCCAGGATGGTGCAGTGGTATCCGGCCTTGCCCAACTCGTACGCGGTGGTCAGCCCGGCGATGCCGCCGCCGAGCACGACCACGCTGGCGCCGGACCGCCCGGTGAGGGTGAAGTCGGACCGCTCCGGCGGCCGGAACGCCGGGGTGACCGACGCCTCCGCGCTGGGGGCCAGCCCCATGGCGCCCATCGTGGCGAGCATCGCTCCGGCCCCACCGCTGATCCCGACCGTGCGCAGGAACCCACGCCGGCTGACCATCGACTGCGTCTGATCGCTCATAACGGCCTCCCCTACAAGATCGACTCGCATGAGTCTGCAGAGATGCTGTTACGTGGATCGCGCGACGCCGTTTCCGGTAGGTATCAGCCTTCACCGATGACAGGGACGGCCGCCACTCGCCCGGCCCGTCGCGGGGTTCGGGTTCACCTCGGTCACCGAGGGCCGGTGCCGGTCGCGGGCCAGTGCCGGTTCGCGGAAACTCGCTGTGGGCCACGGCGGGGTACGTGCGACAGTTCCACTGCGCCGATCGGCAAGGAGGTCCTGTCATGCCTCTGCTGCGGGTCCGGGTCGACAGTGACCTCGGCACCGCCCGTCGCGTCCTGCAACTGCACCAGGAGGGCAGGAGCCATCACGAGTCACGGGAATCGGCCCGGGAACAGGTGTGGCGTCAGGGCCGCACCCCGGCTGGTGACCCGGTCTTCGTCGGCGTGACGAACGGTCGTCGGCACGTACAACTGCTCTACGACGTCGAGGTCTACTCCGACACCACGTCCTGAGCGCTCCGACCGTCGCGGGGGGCGTCCTCAGCGACGTCACGACGAGCGGCTGACCCGCTGTCCGTTGAGGGTGCGGGACACGACGGTGAGGTCGGCGACCAGACCCTCGTACGCCTTGTCTTGGTCGTCGGCCCGCAGCACGGCGGACGGGTGGATGGTGGCCAGCAGCCGGGTGGGCGGCACGTCGGCCCGCTTTCCGGCGTTGTCCACCGGCACCTGCGCGAAGTCCGCTGGATGCTGGGCCGACTCCGGCCAGGGCAGCAGCTCCCCCCGCTGCCGGGTGACCCGGAAGGACGGGCCGAGCAGCGCCTTGGCGGCGGTCGCGCCGAGCACCACCACGAACTCCGGACGCAGCCGGGCGAACTCGGCGACCAACCACGGCCGACAGGCGGTGATGTGCGCCTGGTCCGGGGTCTGGTGGATCCGCCGCTTGCCACGCAACTCGAACCGGAAGTGCTTTACGGCATTCGTCAGGTAGAGGTGACCCGGGTCCAGCCCGGCGTCGTCGACCGCGCGGCGCAACAGGCGTCCCGCCGGCCCGACGAAGGGCAGACCCTTCTGGTCCTCCATGTCGCCGGGCTGCTCGCCGACCAGCACCACGCGGGCGCTCTCGTCACCCCGGCCGAAGACCGTCTGCGAGGCGTCCCGGTACAGCTCGCAGCCCCGACAGCCGCCGGCGGCGGTGCGCAGGTCGTCGATGGTGTCGGCGTCGGGCGGGATGAACCGCTGGGCGCCCGGAGCGTTCCCGGTCTGCTCGGCCATGCCGACTGTTATATACCCATTCGCTGCCCGCCGCCGGACACGCCGCAGCGCACCCGGCCGCGCCAGGTTAGTACCCGTTACCGCCCCCGTCGCCGCCGGACGCGATCGCGATCAGCACAATGATGATAATGATGATCGCCACCGCGATGGCGATCCAGATCCCCTTACGAGCCCCGCCAGAAGCCATGACCCCACACCTCCGGGCGCGCGCATACCCGTCCCCGCCGCCCCGAATCCTCGCGATCCTGCATTTTCCGGCCCAACCAAAACCAAGGCACTTCGCCAACAGGACCTGCAAGATCGCGAAAGTGGTGGGGCGGGGTGGGGGTCAGGTGGGGAAACCTGGGGGGTGGGGTGGGTTCTCGGCTCGGGCCAGGGCTGCGGCCAGGGGGGCCAGGTCGGTGGGGTCCAGGGGGCTGACGGTGATGCGCAGGGCGGGCGGGGCGGCGATCCGGTAGAGAGCGCCGGGAGCCACCGCCCACCCGGCGTCGCGGAGCGCGGTCACCGCGCTGGTCTCGTCCGCGACCGGCAGCCAGACGTTGATGCCGCTGCGGCCGTGTGCGGTCAGGCCGTGCGCGGCCAGCGCCGCGAGCAGCCCTTCGCGCCGCTGCTCGTAGCTCTGCGCCGCCCGCCGCACCAACTCGGTGACCGCCGGATCCCGCCACAGGGCGAGCACCAGGCGTTGCAGCACTGTGGAGACCCAGCCGGCACCGACCCGGACACGGCCGCTCACCCTGGCCACCGTCGTCTCGTCACCGACAAGCACCGCCATCCGCAGGTCCGGGCCGAAGGGCTTGCTCACCGAACGGAGGAAGGCCCAACTCGCTGTCGCACCGGCGAGCGGATGCAGGGGTACGCGGGCCAGTTCGGCAGCGTGGTCGTCCTCGATCAGCAGCAGGTCCGACCGGCCGGCGAGCAGCGCCCGCAGCGCCTCGGCGCGGGCCGCCGACACGGCGGCTCCGGTGGGATTCTGCGCCCGGCTGGTGACGATCAGCGCCCGCGCTCCGGCGGCGAGCGCCGCGGCCACTCCGGCGACCAGCGGCCCCTCGTCGTCCAGCGGTACGCCGATCGGGCGCAATCCGAGCGCGGCGACCAGGTCGAGCAGGTTGGCCCATCCCGGGTCCTCGACCGCCACCGCGTCGCCGGGGCGCAGGTGTGCGCCGAGCAGCCGCTCGATGCCGTCCAACGCCCCGCCGGTGAGAGTCAACTCCCCGGCCGGTACGCCGTCGGCGCGCAGCCTGGCCCGGGCCGCCTCGGCCAGTTCGGGCAGCACCCCGGCATCGGAGTAGCCGACCGGCGGGCCGCCGTCGGTGGCGAGCCCCGCCAGGTGCGGGCCCAGCGGAGGAAGCAGCCGGGGATCGGGTTCACCCCGCGACAGGTCCCGGGCGCCGGGCAACGGTGGGGGTCGCAGCGCGGAGCGGCGGGCGGCCACCGGGGGGCGGGGGCGTACCCGGGTGCCGTGCCGTCCGGCGGTGGCGAGCAGCCCGCGCTGGCGTAGCTCCTGGTAGGCGCGGGCGACGGTGGCGGGGCTGACCCCCAGCTGCGCGGCGAGCGCCCGCACCGGAGGTAGGGCGGCCCCCGGTGGCAGTGCGCCGGCACGGATGCCCGACTCGATGCTGGCCGAAATCTCGACGGCTGTCGTACCGGTGAGCTGATAGTGTGCTGACACAAATAAGAGATTGTACTAGAACAAAGGGGCGCGCATGTATCCACCCACCGCCCGGACCACACCCCACCGTTCCCGCGACAAGATGAGCTACGACGAGGCCGCCGCCCACGCCGTGCTCGACGAGGCCTACGACTGCGCGCTCAGCTTCACCGTCGACGGCCAGCCCCGGGTGCTGCCCACCCTGCACGTCCGCATCGGCGACACGCTCTACCTGCACGGCTCCACCGGCAGTCGGCCGCTGCTCGCCGCCCGGGGCGACGACGGGCTGCCCGTCTGCGTCGCGGTGACACTGCTCGACGGGCTGGTCTACGCCCGCTCCCAGTTCCACCACAGCGCCAACTACCGTTCCGTCGTCGCACACGGCACCGCCCGGCTGGTCACCGACGAGCGGGAGAAGCTCGCCATGCTCACCGCGCTGGTCGAGAAGGTCGGCGCGGGACGCAGCGCGGCCACCCGTCCGCCCAGCCGTCGCGAATTGGCCGAGACCGCCGTGCTGGCGCTGCCACTGCGTGAGGTGTCCGTCCGGGCCCGCACCGGTGGGGTCCGCGAGGACGAGGCCGACGTGCACCTGCCGCACTGGGCCGGCGTGCTGCCGCTGCGGTTGACCGCCGGGCAGCCGCAGCCGGACACCGGCGTCACCGCGCCACTGCCGGCGTTCCTCCGGACCGTCCGCACACCGTGGCACGAGCCGGCGCCGCTGCGCGGCGAGCACGTCCTGCTGGAGCCGCTGGACCTGGCGCACGCCGACGACCTGCACGCCGCGACCGCCGACGACGAGGTGTGGCGGCACCTGGGCGTCCGGCGGCCCACCACGCCGGCCGGCACCGCCGAGGTGATCGCCGCCGCCCTGGACGCCCAGCACCGCGGCGAACGGGTGCCCTGGGTGCAGAGGTGCGCGAGCACCGGGACGGTGGTCGGCACCACCTCCTACTACGAGATCGACCCGGAACGGCGGTCGGTGGCCATCGGGCACACCTTCCTCGGCCGGGCCTGGTGGCGTACCGGCATCAACACCGAGGCGAAGCTGCTCCTGCTCGGCCGCGCCTTCGACGACCTGGGCGCGGTGCGGGTCGTCTGGCACACCGACATCCGCAACGTCCGCTCACAGGCGGCCATCGAACGGCTCGGTGCCACCCGGGAAGGGGTGCTGCGCATGCACCGGCAACGCCCGGACGGCTCCTGGCGGGACACCGTGCAGTACGCGATGACCGTCGACGAGTGGCCGAACGCACAGGTCAGGCTGCGGGAAAGACTTCTGCGGACGGCACCGGTGGCGTGATGATGGCGGGCGTGCTGGGGATCACCGACATCTGGACGTACGTGCTGGGCACCGTGGCCATCATCCTGCTGCCCGGGCCGAACTCACTCTTCGTGCTCTCCACCGCCGCCAAACGGGGCGTCGCGGTCGGCTACCGGGCCGCCGCAGGCGTTTTCGTCGGCGACGGGGTGCTGATGTTCCTCTCCGCCGCCGGGGTGGCGTCGCTGCTCAAGGCGTACCCACCGCTGTTCCTGGTGATCAAGTACGCCGGTGCCGCGTACCTCGGTTTTGTCGGGGTGACCATGCTGCTCGGCGCCGCGCGGCGCTGGCGCGACCGCAACGACCCGGGCACGCCGCGGCTCATCGACGCCGCGGAGCCGGCGGCGATGCGCAGCCCGTTCCGCAAGGCGCTGGTGATCAGCCTGCTGAACCCGAAGGCGATCCTGTTCTTCATCTCGTTCTTCATCCAGTTCGTCGACCCCGGCTACGCCTGGCCGGCGCTGTCGTTCCTGCTGCTCGGGCTGATCGCGCAGGTGACCAGCGCGCTCTACCTGACCGCGCTGATCTTCGCGGGCACCTTCCTGGCCGCCCAGTTCCGCCAACGCCGCCGCCTGGCGGCCGGCGGCACCACCGCCGTGGCCGCCCTCTTCCTGGCCTTCAGCCTCAAGCTGGCCACCGCCACCGCCGGCTGACGCTCAGGTGCCGTCGCCGCCGGAGCCGCCGCCTCCCACGCCGGCGCCGCCGGCGGTGCCGCCGAGGCCGTAGCCCGGTCGGACCGGCTCGTCGGGATGGCGGCTGACGTGGGCTGACCCCGCGATCTGGGCGGACCAGTCGGCGTGCGCGGCAGCGGCGGCGTGCCTGTTGATCGCCTGGCGGAGCCAGCCGTCCACGGTGGCGACCCAGTCCCGCCGGTCGGCGCCCTCGTGCCAGATGCGGAACCGGCTGATGCTCTGGTGCGTGATGCCGGCCAGGGCCAGCCGGCGATCCATCCAGAGGATCACCTCAAGCCCGGCAGAGTTGGTCACGAAGATCAGCTCCAGTTCGGTGATCGGGCCGGCGTAGAGCGGCCCCACCCAGTAGCCCCAACGCTGGTGCAACGGCAGGGTGTGCTCCACACCCGGCAACCCGCCCTGCTGCAACCCGGCCTGGCGGATCATGAAGCCGAGCGTGTCCAACGCCGCCAGCACGTGCTGCTGGGTGGGGATCGGGTGCACGAGGACCGGCACCATGGCCCCCTGGTCCCGGTCGGGGTCGAGCGACACCTCGGTCCGCAAACCCATCCGCAGGCTCAGCAGCGGCACCCCGCCGAAGATGGTCACCGGGGTCTCC
Organism: Micromonospora sp. NBRC 107095; assembly: GCF_030269705.1. NCBI lineage: Bacteria > Bacillati > Actinomycetota > Actinomycetes > Micromonosporales > Micromonosporaceae > Micromonospora > Micromonospora sp. NBRC 107095. Next base: position 1,781,395 of record NZ_BSTU01000001.1, on the reverse strand, counting down.
CAGGGCAGCGGGAACGCGAAGTCGACAGCCCGCCGCCGACCGGCCGGCACGACGAACCGGCCGGCGATGGGCACCTGGTGGAACTGCGTGAGCCGTCGCGGCGCCGCCGGGTCGTCCGGCTCGACGGTGGTGACCAGGCCGAGCCGGATGTGGCGGACGAGCACGTCGTCCGGGCCGGCGGCGAGAGTCACCCGGCCGGGCAGGCGCAGGCCCGGCCGGGTGCTCGGATTGGGGAGCGTGGTCTGCACGGACAGCCCGGTCCCACCGGACTCCGGTGACACTCCCGTCAAGCGCACCGCACCCTCCACGCAGGCTCGGTGACCTCGCCCCCTCGCGAGGTCACCTCAACTGTCGCGGACCCGGTGCGCGATCACCCCGACTTTCGCGGATCCGGCGCCCGGTCACCCCGACTTCGGCGGAACGTGACCACCCATCCGGTTTCACCGCATCCGGCGCCCGCGCGGCACCGTGTCGGTCTCGTCGTCGAACTCCCCGATGACCTCCTCCAGGAGGTCCTCCAGGGCGACGAAGCCGATCGGCCGGGCCGGGCCGCCGCCGTTGCGCACCAGCGCGAGCTGCGACTGCCGGGCCCGCATCGCCGCCACCGCCTCGGTGACCGTGGACGTCGCGGGCAGGGTGAAGGCCGGCGTCATCAGCTCCCCGGCGGTGGCGGCCCGGCCGGTGGTGACCACCCGTACCGCCTCCCGGACGTGCACGAGGCCGCACACGTCGCCCGCCTCGTCGAGCACCGCGAGCCGGGACCGGCCGCTGTCCCGGCTGACCTGTTCGATCCGCCCGGCCGGGTCGTCCCGGCGGACGGTGACCATGGTGGCGAACGGTTCCATCACCTGCGCCACCGAGGTGCCCTGCAACTCCAGCATGCTGGTCAGCAGCTGGTGCTGCTCGGCGCCGAGCAGCCCGTGCTCACGGGACTGCTCCAGCAGGATCCGCAGCTCGTCCGGGCCGTGCACCTGGGCGAGTTGGTCCTGCTGGTTGACGCCGAACAGCCGCAGGATCGCGTTGGCCAGGGCGTTCAGCGCGGAGAGCACCGGCCGGGAGACCCGGGCGAAGGCGCGGAACGGCAACGCGAGCAGCGTCGCCGACCGCTCGGCGTCGGTGATCGCCCACGACTTCGGGGCCATCTCCCCCACCACCAGGTGCAGGAAGGTCACCAACCCGAGGGCGAAGACCAGGGCGACCACGTGACTGGCCGCGTCGGGCAGCCCCACCGCGTGCAGTAGCGGGCTGATCAGGTGCTCGATCGCCGGCTCGGCCAGCGCGCCCAGCCCCAGGGTGCACAGGGTGATGCCCAGCTGCGCCCCGGCCAGCATCAGGGACAGCTCGCGGACCCCGTCGAGCGCGGCTCGGGCCGCCCGGCCACCGTTTGCCGCCGCCTGCTCCAGGCGGTAGCGCTTGCTGGCCACCAGGGCGAACTCGGCGGCCACGAAGAACCCGTTCAGCGCCAGCAGGATCACCGAGCTGAACAGTGCGATTCCGGGACTCATGCGGTCACCTCGGGTTTGGTCAGCTGCAACCGCACCGAGTCGGCCACGTGCCGGTCCACCGCCAGCACCTCGACCAGTGCCCGGGGCTCCGCCTCGTTCTCCTCGCCGTCCGCCCCCTCGGGTTGCAGGCTGATCTCCAGCCGGTCACCGACCTCCGGCACCCGGCCCAGCTCCCGCATCACCAACCCGGACAGGGTGTCGTACTCCGGGGCCTCGGGCAGGGCGATGCCGGTGCTGTCGGCGACCTCGTCGATCCGCCAACGAGCCGGCACCACCCAGGAACCGTCGTCCTGGCGGGCCGGCGCCCGCTCCGGTGGGTCGTCCTCGTCGCGGATCGGGCCGACCAGTTCCTCGGCGATGTCCTCCAGCGTGATGACACCGGCGAAACCGCCGTACTCGTCGACCACGCAGGCCATCTGCCGGTGCCCGGACCGCAGGCGGTCGAGCACCGTGGGCAGGGGCAACGTCTCCGGTACGAGCAGCGGCGGCCCGGCCACCGCGCTCACCGGGGTGGTGGCCCGCTCGCCCGGGGGTACGCCGAGCACGTCGGCGATGCCGACGATGCCGAGCAGGTCGTCGACGCCCTCCGCCCCGCGTACCGGGAACCGCGAGTGACCGGTGTCCAACAGCTCGACCACCCGGCTCACCGGTTCGTGCGCCCGGACGGTGTGCACGTCCACGCGGGGCACCATGGCCTCGCCGGCGGTCAGTTCGCGGAAGTCCAGACCTCGGTCGAGCAGCGTGGACATCTCGGCGTCGAGGCTGCCCTCCTCGCGGGACTCGGCGATGATCTGTTCCAGGTCGGCCGGGGTGGCACCGCTGGGCAGTTCCTCGATCGGTTCGATACCGACGCGGCGCAACAGCCGGATCGATGCCCGGTCGAAGAGCCGGATCAACGGCCCGGCGACGGCCAGGTAGATCAGGGTGGACCGGCTCAGCGCCCGGGCCAGTTGCTCGGCCCGCGCGATGGCCAGGTTCTTCGGGGCCAGCTCACCGAGCACCATCTGCACGACGGTGGCGATGACCAGGGCCAGCGCCACCGACAGCGGCAGGCTGACCGCCTCGCTGACGCCGGCCACGCCGAACAGGTCGGCGAGACCACCACCCAGGTACGGCTCGGCGACGTAGCCGACCAGCAGCGCGGTGACGGTAATGCCGAGTTGGGCTCCGGAGAGCATGAAGGAGAGCCGGCTGGTGACGGTGAGGGCCCGGGCGGCGGCCTGATCGCCGTCATCGGCGAGCTGGCGCAGCTTGCCCCGGTCCACGGCGACGTAGCCGAACTCCTGCGCCACGAAGTAGCCGGTGGCGGCAGTGAGGATGATGATCAGTAGGAGACCAACGACGATCAACACGGGTCGCTCAGGGCTCCCGGGGTCGTCGGTACGGGGATATGCCGGGCACGACCCGGCTGGCTACTGCTGCCCTCCTGGGCAGAAGAGTCGATCATGCCTCCATTTTATCGGCGCTGGCTGTGACTCCGCTGGGGGTGGGCCGAAGGAGCGGATCGTCCGGTTGAGCAGGCGCCGCCGCCCGTCACGCCGGCCCCGCCGACCCACCGCCCGTTCCGCGTTCGGCCAGCTCGTCGGCGTCGAGCAGGCCCCGGTCGAGCCGCCCCGCCCGGTACGCGGCCCGCCCGATCATCTGCGCCGCGACCGGCGCCGTCGACAACTGGAAGACCGCCACCAGCAGGATCATGCCCAGGTCCGCCGGGGACCGCAGCCGCAACGCGATGCCCACCAGCAACAGAAGCACCCCGAGCACCTGTGGTTTGGTGGCGGCGTGCATCCGGGACAGCGCGTCCGGAAAGCGCAGCACACCGATCCCGGCGGCCAGGCTGAGCAGCGCGCCGGCCACCAGACAGGCGGCGCCGAGCCAGTCCGCGACGGTGGCGATCACTGCTGCTCCCGGACGGCGAAGCGGACCAGCGACACCGAGCCCACGAAGCCGAGCAGGGAGAGCACCACCAGCACGGGCAGGGTGCTGGTGTGCCGGTTCACCGCCGCCTCGGCGCCCACCGCGCCGACCATCGTGGCGAGCAGCATGTCCGCGGCGATCACCCGGTCCACCAGCGACGGGCCCCGGTAGAGGCGGGTCAGCGCGAGGAGCGCGGTGACCGACAGAAGTGGGGTGAGGACGGCGGCCAGGAACGTGGTCACGGACGGGTTCCCTTCTCGGATGAGGTGACGTCGAGGTGGCGCAGTTCGGCGCTGGAGCCGACCGCGCGGACGATTCGCCGCTCGACGACGAGCGTGCGGTCCCGGGCCACGTCCAGGTCCGCCGGGCCGTGGGTGTCCAGGACGTGCAGGTAGAGCGTTCCGGAGTTCCGGTCCACCTCAAGAACCAGCGTGCCCGGCACCAGCGAGACCACCTCGGCGGTGAGCGCCAGGTTCAGGTCGGTGGGCACCCGCAACCGGACCGCGACGATCGCCCCTCGTGGCCGGTAACTGGGCTGCACCGCGATCCGGGCGATGTGCAGGCTCGCGCTGACCAGTTCGACAGCGAACCGGCCCGCGAACACCAGCAGCGCCCATGGTCGCAACCGGCCACCGAAGCTGACCGCCGGCAGCGGGAAGAACACCAGCACGGCCCCGCCCACCAGCAGGCCGCCGACCAGGTTGGCCCAGCTGATGTTGCCCCAGAGCAGGCTCCAGACCAGCAAGAGCCAGCCGAGCGCCACCGCCTGGTCGCGCCAGCGCGCGACCCGACCGCGCCCCACCACGGGGCCCCTGGGCTCGTCGGGAGCCGGCTCGGTTGGGCCGGTCACGGCACGCCGCCCGGCAACACGGCCCTGACGTACGGGGTACGCAGAAGCAGGTCCCCGGCGGCGTCAGCGGTGACGTCGAAGAGCGGACCGGCCAGCACTGTCAACGCCAGCCCCAGCGCGACCAGTGCCACTGTGGCGCCCACCATCAGCCTCGGCAGCTGGACCACTGGGTCACTGGTGGCCGTGCGGGGCGCACGCCAGAAGGCGATGTTCCACACCCGGGATGCCACGTACAGGGTGAGCAGGCTGGTCAGCGCGCCGGCCGCGACCAGCACCCCGGGCAGCGGCCCGCCGGCCGCCACCCCGGCCTGGAGCAGGCCGAGCTTGCCGAGGAAGCCGGAGAACGGTGGCACTCCGGCGAGGTTCATGGCCGGGACGAAGAAGAGCACACCGAGCAGCGGTGCCGCCCGGGCCAGCCCGCCGATGCGGCGCAGGTCGGTGCTGCCGGCACGTTCCTCCACCAGCCCGGCGACGAGGAACAGCGTGGTCTGGATGGTGATGTGGTGCACCACGTAGAAGATCGCGCCGGAGAGCCCTGCTGCGGTGCTCAACGCCACCCCGAAGATCATGTAGCCGATGTGGCTGACCAGGGTGAACGAGAAGAGTCGCTTCAGGTCGGACTGGGCCACCGCGCCGAGGATGCCGACCACCATGGTCAACCCGGCGACGACCATGAGCAGCACGTCGGCGCGCCCACCGGGAAAGAGCAACGTCTCGGTGCGGATGATCGCGTAGACGCCCACCTTGGTGAGCAGGCCGGCGAAGACCGCCGTGACCGGGGCCGGCGCGGTGGGGTAACTGTCCGGCAACCAGGCCGACAGCGGGAAGACCGCCGCCTTGATCGCGAACGCCAGCAGCAGCATCAGCTCCAGGGCCAGCCGCACACCGCCGGGCAGGTCGTCGAGGCGCTCGGCGAGCTGGGCGAGGTTGAGCGTGCCGGTGGCCGCGTACACCAGACCCACCGACGTCAGGAACATCATCGAGGAGAGGATGCTGACCACCACGTACGTCGACCCGGTCCGGATCCGGGCCTCAGTGCCGCCCAGCGTGATCAGCACGAAGCTGGCGGCCAGCAGGATCTCGAACCCGACGAAGAGGTTGAACAGGTCGCCGGCCAGGAACGCGTTGGTGACGCCCGCGGTGAGCACCAGGTACGTCGGGTGGAAGATCGACACCGGCGAGCTCCCGATCGTCTCGCTGCGACCCTGGCCGACCGAGTACAACAACACGCACAGGGTCACCGCCGACGACACCACGAGCATCAGCGCGGCGAGCTGATCGGCCACCAGGACGATGCCGACCGGCGGCGGCCACGCCCCCACCGCCACCACCACCGGCCCGTGCCGGTACGCCTGCACCAGCAACAGCACCGCCACCGTGAGCGTGCCGCTCAGACACAGCACGCTGATCGTGCGCTGAAGTCGGGGCTTCCCGGCCAGCAGCAGACTCAGCGCCGCACCGAGCAGCGGCACCACCACCGGCAGCGGCAGCAGCGCGCTCACTGCCCGTCATCCCCACGTCGCAGCCGTCGGCGGGCCGGTTCGGGATCAACCTGCTCCGGGTCACCGTTCGGGCCCTCCCCACCGAGGTCGGCAGCGCTCGCCTCGTTCCGCCCTGCCCGGCTGATGATCTGCCGATCCTCCAGGTCGTCGGGGACCTCGTCGTCACCGGAGAGATACCAACTGCGGTACGCCACAGCGAGCAGGAACGCGGTGAACCCGAAGGTGATCACAATGGCGGTCAACACCATGGCCTGCGGCAACGGGTCACTCATCCGGTCCACCGGCCCGCTGCCGACGATCGGCGCCCCACCCGGGCGCCCACCCAACAGGATCAACACGTTCACCCCGTTGCCGAGCATGACTATCCCCAACAGGACCCGGGTCAGGCTGCGCTCCAACAGCAGGATCACCCCGCACCCGACCAGCACCGCGACGGCCAGCACCAGCACCAACGTCGGCCCCGCCCCGCTCTCCCTCACGGCGTTACTCCTGTTCGCGACTGCGGGGCTCGCAAACCCGGCTCACTCCTCGCGCTCACGGCGTTACTCCTGTTCGCGACTGCGGGGCTCGCAAACCCGGCTCACTCCTCGCGCTCACGGCGTTACTCCTGGCTCGCAACACCGGCTCACTCCTCGCGCTCATGTCCGGTCGCCCTTGTCGACGGCCAGACCGCCGGTGGCCGTTCCGGTGGCCTCGATGTGCCGGTCCACCTCGGCGCCGAGGCTGCGCAGGATGTCCAGCACCAACCCGATCACCACCAGGTACACGCCGATGTCGAAGAACAGCGACGTCACCAGGTGGGTGTCGCCGATGAGTGGCAACCGCTGGTCGACCTTCGCGCTCTCCAGCACCGACCCGCCGGCCAGCAGCGCCACCAGGCCGCTGCCCACCGACATGGCCAACCCGGCGCCGAGAATCGGGCCGGCACCGATCGGCGCCGCCTCGGTCAGCTCGTACCGACCGCCCGCCAGATAGCGGACCACCAGGGCGAGACCCGCCACCAGCCCTCCGGCGAACCCGCCGCCCGGCGCGTTGTGCCCGGAGAAGAGCAGGAACAGGGAGAACAGCACCACGGTGTGGAAGATCAGCCGGATGACCACCTCCAACACGATCGAGCGGCGCTCCTCGTAGAGGGTGGGACCACCGCGCAGCCACACCGGCCGGCCACGCACACCCGCCCGCTGGTCCGCCTCGGGCCGGCGCGGCCGCGGCCCGGTCCGGGAACGCTCGAAGATCAGGCTGGCCACCCCGGTCGCGGTCACCACCAGCACCGCCAACTCGCCCATCGTGTCCCAGGCCCGGATGTCGACCAGGGTCACGTTGACCACGTTGCGGCCGTACCCCTGCGCGACCGCCAGATCCGGGAAGGCCGCGGAGATGGTCGGTGCCTGGCGGGCGCCGACGGCGACGAGGGCCAGCCCGGCGGCCACCACGCCCACCGCCACCCCGATCACCCGACGGATCAGGCGGGTACGCCGCATCGGGCGGGCCGAGAACCGCTCCGGCAGGCGACGCAGCACCAGCACGAAGATCGCTATCGTCGAGGTCTCCACCAGAAACTGGGTGAGCGCCAGGTCCGGTGCCCCGTGCAGCACGAACAGCATCGCCGTGCCGTAGCCGGTCATGCCCACCAGCAACATCGCGGTCAGCCGGCGACGGGCGCCGACCGCCAACACCGCCGCCACCGCGATCACCAGCACGACCACCGGTTGCAGCAGGCTGTCCCAGAGCGGAATCCGCGCCCGCCAGGGACTGGCGGAGAGCATCGCCGCGCCGGGCACCAGCACCAGGGTGACCAGGATGACGCCCAGGTACTGCGGCAGGGAGCCGCGCTGGGTGGCGCTCGTGACATCGATGGCCAGCCGGTCGAACCGGCCCACCACCCACTCGTACCCCTGGTGGCCCCCCACCGGTGAGCGCAGCCGCGCCAGCACCGGGGCGAGCGGCCCGCGCACGGCGAAGAGCAGGCCACCGCCGACGAGCGCCAACACCGACAGGCCGAGCGCCGGGGTCGGTCCGGCCCAGAGCGCCAGGTGCGCGTCGACCCCGCCGAGCAGATCGGCGTACGGCCGCAGCACGTCCTCCAGGACGCTCGCGGCCGGGCCGGCGAGCAGACCGACCCCGGCCAGCACCGCTGGCGGTACCAACAGCGACGCGGCGATCGAGCCCGGCGGGACCGGCGTCACGCCCGGCCGGTCGGCGAACGCGCCCCAGAGAAAACGGGCGCTGTACGCGACGGTGAGCACCGTCCCGGCGACCAGGCCGGTGAGGACCACCGGTTGATCGGTGAACGCGGCGAACACCGCCTCCTTCGCCACGAAGCCGACCAGCGGCGGCACCCCGGCCATCGACGCCGCAGCCAGCACGGCCACCACGAACAGCGACCGGGACCAGTGCCGCAGCCCGGACAACTCGCGCAGGTCACGGGTGCCGGCACTGTGGTCGATGATGCCGACGACCAGGAAGAGCGCCGCCTTGAACAGGGCGTGCGCCAGCAGCATGGCGGTGCCGGCCAGTGCGGCGTCCGGCGTGCCCGAGCCGGTCACCGCGACCAGCAGGCCGAGTTGGCTGACCGTCCCGTACGCCAGCAGCAGCTTGAGGTCGGTCTGGCGCAGCGCCGCCCAACCGCCGAGCAGCATGGTCGCCACCCCGGCGACCTGCACCACCGGCCGCCACGGGCCGACAGTGGCGAGCACCGGCGCGAGCAGCCCGACCAGGTAGACGCCGGCCTTGACCATGGCGGCGGCGTGCAGGTACGCGCTGACCGGCGTGGGTGCCGCCATCGCGACCGGCAGCCACGAGCTGAACGGCAGCACCGCCGACTTGGACAGCGCGCCGGCCAGGATCAGCAGCACGGCACCCACCAGGTACCCGCCGCCGGGCAGCGGCTGGGCGATGATCTCCGACCAGCGGTAGCTGCCGGCGTGCTCGCCCAGCATGATGAAGCCGACGAGCATGGCGAGCCCGCCCAGCGTGGTGACTGTCAACGCCTGCGCCGCCGCCCAACGGCTGGACCGCCGTTCGGTGCTGTGCCCGATCAGCAGGTACGAGAAGACAGTGGTCAGCTCCCAGCCGACATAGAGCAGCAGCAGGTCGTCGGCGAAGACCAGGACGAGCATCGCGCCCGCGAAGGCGACCAGGACGGCGGCGAACTGCGCCAGCCCGACGGAGCCGGCGCTGAAGTAGCGGGCGCTGTAGACCAGCACCAGCGCGCCGACGCCGCCGATCAGCAGCGTCATCAGCCAGGACAGCGTGGTGAGCCGGAACGCGATGTCGAGGCCCAGCTGCCGGATCCACGGGTACGTCTCGACCACCGCCCCGCCGCCGCTCACGGCCGGGGTGCGGGCCACCGCCCAGCAGAACGCGGCGGCCGGCGCGAGCGCCAGCGGGTAACACGCGCGCGGACCCCACCAGCGGACGAGCAGGGGCGCGGCGAGGGCCGCCACGAGATGGAGGATGAGCAGTACCAGCACCTGCGCTCCCGATCGACATGGCCGACGCCCGTGGCAGCGGTGGCGCCTAGCAGCGATCAGACGCCAGTTCGCAGCCCGCCGGGCCGGTTTTGCCGGAATTGACCCCCAAACCCACCCCGCCCGCCCGTCCCACCAACCCCCGCCCCTCGACCACTGATCAAGAGGTTTGCGTCATCCGCGCCCGCATTTTGACGCCAACCTCTTGATCAACGCGGGAAAGGGGGGTGCGGGTGGGGTGGGTCAGTGGAGGAGGGCGTTGTTGAGGGGTTGGGCGTCGTCGGGGGCGGGGCGGTCGCGGCGCAGCTCGGACAGCAGGTCAGAGCGGCCGAGCTGGCGGGCGACCCGGTCGACGACGCGTTCCGCGGCGGTCAGCGACCGCACCGCGAGCAGACGGCCGCGACTCTCGCGGCGCAGCACGAAGTAGTGCACGGCGACGCGGACCTGACCCCGGTCGGCGGCGCTGGCCTGGGCGGTGCAGAGCACCAGCTCACGCAGGCAGCGGGCGAGACGTTCGGCGAGTTCGAGCTCGGGGCCGTGCAGGCCGGCGCGAAGGGCGGCGAGATGGCTGTCGACCTTGCGAATCAGCACGTCGGTGCCCGGTTCGACGGTGTGCTGCTCGCCGGCCATCACATCCCCTCACCCCGGTTCGCGTTGCGAGTGAAGTTACTTTATGTTGCGCCTCAGAAGCAAGCAGTTAAGTGAGACTTAACGTATTAAGCGCACGTTCCACGCTTTTTGCCTTTTGCTCGCCCATTCCATCGTGAGCCGTTCGTGGATGTCAGACCGGAAGGGCACGATGGACCGGTGACCGGGGCCGACGCAGACGCCGGCGCGGTGCTCGCCGGGTTCGGCCCGGCCACCCGCGCCTGGTTCGACAACGCTTTCGCCGCGCCGACCGCCGCGCAGATCGGCGCCTGGCGGTCGGTCGCCGCCGGTCGTAACGCGCTGGTGGTGGCGCCCACCGGCTCCGGCAAGACGCTCGCGGCCTTCCTCTGGTCACTGGACCGGCTGGCCCGCGAGCCGGCCCCGACCGAGGCCCGCCAGCGGTGCCGGGTGCTCTACGTCAGCCCACTCAAGGCCCTCGCCGTCGACGTGGAGCGCAACCTGCGCGCCCCGCTGGCCGGCATCCGGCAGGCGGCCACCCGGCTGGGCGTGGCACCGCCCGACATCACCGTCGGCATGCGCACCGGCGACACACCCGCCGACGAGCGACGGGCCTTCGCCCGCACCCCGCCCGACATCCTCATCACCACGCCCGAGTCGCTGTTCCTGCTGCTGACATCGGCGGCCCGCGACTCACTGCGCGGCATCCAGACGGTGATCGTCGACGAGGTGCATGCGGTGGCCGGCAGCAAACGCGGAGCCCACCTCGCCCTCTCCCTCGAACGCCTCGACGAGCTGCTACCCGCCCCGGCGCAGCGCATCGGCCTCTCGGCCACCGTCCGCCCGATCGACGCCTGCGCGCAGTTCCTCGGCGGCGCCCGCCCGGTCGACGTGGTGCAACCGGCCACTCCGAAGACCATCGAGGTCAGCGTGCAGGTCCCGGTGGAGGACATGACCCGCCTGGACGAGCAGGAGCAGCCACCGGAGGACGACCTCGGCGGCCCCGGGCCACGTCGGGCGTCCATCTGGCCGGCCGTGGAGGAGCGGGTCTTCACCCTCATCGGGCAGCACCGCTCGACCATCGTCTTCACCAACTCCCGCCGCAGCGCCGAGCGCCTGTGCGCCCGGCTCAACGAGCTGGCCGCCGAAGCGGCGACCGAGGGCGCGATCGGCGTGCCGGAAGGGGTGTCGGCCGACGACGACCCGGCGGCCGACGATGGTCCGACGACCGGCGCGCAGCGGTGGGGTGGCCCCGCCGGCCCGGTGCGCAACCGGCCACCGGCCGAGGTGATGGCCCAGTCCGGCGCCGCCACCGGCGCGGCACCGGTGATCGCCCGCGCCCACCACGGGAGCGTCTCCCGGGAGGAACGCAAGCACATCGAGGAGGCGCTCAAGTCCGGCCAGCTGCCCGCGGTGGTGGCCACCTCCAGCCTGGAGCTGGGCATCGACATGGGCGCTGTCGACCTGGTGGTGCAGATCGAGGCGCCGCCGAGCGTGGCCGCCGGGCTGCAACGGGTCGGCCGGGCCGGGCACCAGGTGGGCGCCGTCTCCCGTGGGGTGGTCTTCCCCAAGCACCGTGGCGACCTGCTCTCCTGCGCGGTGGTCGCCGAGCGGATGACCGACGGCGCGATCGAGGAGCTGCACTACCCGCGCAACCCGCTGGACGTGCTGGCCCAGCAGATCGTCGCGATGGTGGCGCTGGAACCGTGGGCGCTCGGCGACCTGGCCGTGCTGGTCCGCCGGGCCGCACCCTTCGCCGAGCTGCCCGACTCGGCGCTGCACGCCGTGCTGGACATGCTCTCCGGCCGCTACCCGTCCACCGCCTTCGCCGAGCTGCGTCCCCGACTGGTCTGGGACCGGGCCACCGACCTGCTCACCGGCCGCCCCGGCGCGCAGCGACTCGCGGTGACCAGCGGCGGCACCATCCCCGACCGGGGCCTGTTCGGGGTCTTCCTGGCCGGTGCCGAGCGGGCCGCCCGGGTCGGCGAGCTGGACGAGGAGATGGTCTACGAGTCCCGGGTGGGCGATGTCTTCCTGCTCGGCTCCTCCTCCTGGCGGATCGAGGAGATCACCCCTGACCGGGTGCTGGTCTCGCCCGCTCCGGGGCAGGCCGCGCGCATGCCGTTCTGGAAGGGCGACCAGCTGGGTCGGCCGGTGGAGCTGGGCCGGGCCATCGGTGCCCGCGTGCGCACCCTGCTGCGGCAGACCGACGAAGCCGCACTGGCCGCGCTGCGCGACGGCGGGCTGGACGACTGGGCCGCCGGCAACCTGATGGCCTACCTGCGCGATCAGCGGGAGGCCACCCGTTCGCTGCCCGACGACCGCACTGTCGTCGTCGAACGGTTCCGCGACGAGCTGGGCGACTGGCGGCTGGCCGTGCACAGCGTGCTCGGTGCCCGGGTCAACGGGCCCTGGGCCCTCGCGGTGGGCCGCCGGTTGGCCGAGCGGTACGGGGTGGACGCCCAGGTGATGCCCTCCGACGACGGCATCGTGGTGCGACTTCCGGACACCGCCGACGAGCCGCCCGGCGCCGACGTGGTGGTCTTCGAACCCGACGAGATCACCCAGCTGGTGGAGGAGTCGGTCGGCACCTCCGCCCTCTTCGCCGCCCGTTTCCGGGAGTGCGCCGCCCGGTCACTGCTGCTGCCGCGCCGCGACCCGCGCCGGCGCCAACCGCTCTGGCAACAACGGCAACGCTCCGCCCAGCTCCTCGACGTGGCCCGCGAGTACGCGGACTTCCCGGTCACCCTGGAGGCGGCGCGGGAGTGCCTCCAGGACGTCTTCGACCAGCCGGCGCTGGCCGGGCTGATGCGCGACCTGGCCACCCGCAAGGTGCGACTGGTCGAGGTGGAGACCAGCGCGCCGTCCCCGTTCGCGCGGTCGCTGCTCTTCGGCTACGTCGGCGCGTTCCTCTACGAGGGTGACGCCCCGCTGGCCGAGCGCCGCGCCGCCGCGCTCGCCCTCGACTCCACCCTCCTCGGCGAGCTGCTCGGCCGGGTCGACCTGCGCGAACTACTCGACCCGGCGGTGCTCGCCGAGACCGACCGGCAACTGCGGTGGCTGACCGAGCAGCGTCGCCCCCGCGACGCCGAGGACGTTGTCGAGCTGCTGCGGGTGCTCGGTGACCTGAGCGACGCCGAGTTGACCGAGCGGGGCGTGCCCGAGGGCTGGCTGACCGAGCTGGAGGCCACCCGCCGGGTGCTGCGGGTCCGGATCGCCGGCGAGCAGCGCTGGGTGGGCGTCGAGGACGCCGCCCGCCTGCGCGACGCTCTCGGCGTGGCGCTGCCGGTGGGGGTGGCCGAGGCGTACCTCGCCCCGGTGGCCGACCCGCTCGGTGACCTGGTGGCCCGTTACGCCCGCACCCACGGGCCGTTCGCCGCCGCCAGCTGCGCGGCCCGCTTCGGGCTCGGCGTGTTCGTCGTCGAGCAGGCGCTGCGCCGGCTCGGCGCGACCGGCCGGGTGGTCTCCGGGGAGTTCACCCCGGACTCGGCCGGTGCCCAGTGGTGTGACGCCGAGGTGCTGCGGATGCTGCGCCGCCGCTCGCTCGCCGCGCTGCGCCGGGAGATCGAGCCGGTGCCGCCCCGGGCCCTCGCGACGTTCCTGCCCCGTTGGCAGCAGGTCGGCTCGTCCGCCCGAGGTGTCGAGGCGCTCGCGGCCACGGTGGAGCAGTTGCAGGGCGCGGCGGTGCCGGCGTCCGCCCTGGAGCGGTTGGTGCTGCCCGCCCGGGTCGCGGACTACTCCCCCGCCCACCTCGACGAGTTGTGCGCCAGCGGAGAGGTGCTCTGGGCGGGGTCGGGGGCGATCTCCGGGGGCGACGGCTGGGTCACCCTGGCGTACGCGGACGCCGCACCGCTGCTGCTCCCGCCGCCCGACGAGGCGTTGACCCGCACCCCGCTGCACGACGCGGTGCTCGACGCGCTCAGCGACGGGCAGGCGTTGTTCTTCAGGCCGTTGGCCGACCGGGTCGGCTCGACCGACGACGCCGCGCTGACCGCGGTGATCTGGGATCTGGTCTGGGCGGGGCACCTCACCAATGACACCCTCGCCCCGCTGCGCTCGGTGCTCGGCGCTGGCGGCGCCCACCGCTCCCGGCCGTCCGCGCCCCGCACCCGCTACCGGCGGCCCGGCCGGATGGCGCTGCCGACCCGTGGTGGCCCGCCGACGGTCGCCGGCCGCTGGTCACGCCTTCCGGACCGGGACCTCGACCCGACCCGGCGTGCCGCCGCCCTCGCCGACCTGCTGCTGGAGCGGCACGGGGTGGTCACCCGCGGCGCGGTCATGGCCGAGCAGGTGGTCGGCGGGTTCTCGGCGGTCTACCCGGTGCTGTCCGCGCTGGAGGAGCGCGGCGCGGCCCGCCGGGGCTACTTCGTCGAAGGGCTCGGCGCGGCGCAGTTCGCCGTACCCGGCGCGGTGGACCGGCTGCGGGCGCTGGCCGAACCGACCGACGGCGCCCGGGGGCGGGGCGCGGTGGCCACCGTGCTCGCCGCTACCGACCCGGCCAACCCGTACGGCGCGGCGCTGCCCTGGCCGGAACGGGTCGTCGACTCCGGTGACGGCGCTACCCCGGCGACCGGGCACCGGGCCGGCCGCAAGGCGGGGGCCCTGGTGGTGCAGGTCGGCGGTGACCTGGTCCTCTACGTCGAACGCGGCGGCCGGACGCTGCTCTCCTTCACCGACGACACCGACACGCTCGCCACGGCCGGCAAGGCGCTCGCCGACGCCGTCCATTCCGGGGCGTTGGGTGCGATGTCGGTGGAACGGGCCGACGGCGAGGCGGTGCACTCCTCGCCGCTGCGTGACGCCCTGACGGCCGCCGGCTTCCGGGCCACACCACGCGGTCTCCGCCTGCGCGGCTGACCCGCCAATTCCGGACCACGCCGGTGGGCCTGGCTTGCGCGGCTGCCCGTCGGCGCGGACGAGCGCACGCGCCGATTGATGCCCGATGCCCAACCAACCAGCCAGGGGCCCCACCGAGGGCAATCCCGCACAGAGCCTGATGTCTGTGAGTCATCACGATGACTCACAGACATCACAGTCAAGAGAGCGACATGCTTCGGCCACGCCAGGTCTCAGCGCAGGCCGTTGAGCACCTTCTCGTAGCGCGGGCGGTCGGCGGCCGGGGTCTTCGCCTCCAGGTAGTTGAGCACCACCGCACCGCGCCGGTACGACTGGCCGCCCCACGTCTCGGCGATGTCGCTGGCGCTGATCTCGTCGGGGAACACGTACACCGTGACAGCGTCGGTGGCGATCAGCTCGGAGCAGCCCAGGCCGAGACCGTCCGGCCCGCAGTCGACCGAGCGGTCCTTCGGGTGCGGCACCTTCAGGCCGGCGGCCTTGAACGCGTTGACGACCTGGGTGGCCCCGGGCGCACCCGTCGGGCGTTTGGGCAGCACCACCGGCGGTGGGCTGGTCGGCCGGCGCTGCGTGGGCCCTTCCGGGGCGACGGACGGCGGAGCCGCTGGCGGGGCCGCCGGTGACGCGGCACCGCTGGCGTTGGGCGGCGCTGCCGAGGGCATCGGCGCGCTCGGCAGACCGGTGGCCGCCGGGGCCGAGAATGACGAGGCGGTGGGGGCCGCACTCGACGGATCGGCGTCGCCACCGCCGCAGCCGGCGGTGACGGCCACGGCTACCAGCAGGATTCCGACGGCGGGCAGGCTCCGAATTGTCACCAGGGCAGTCTGCCCAACGTCATCCGGCGGCGGGAGGGGCCGGTCGGCCAGTGCGCTGTCCCGAATCCGTCAGCCCACCCGGTTCCACTAGCCTGCGGGCATGTCCGCAGTGCCCTGGATCTCGCTGACCACCGACTACGGCCTCACCGACGGCTTCGTGGCCGCCTGTCACGGGGTCGTCGCCCGGATCGCGCCGGCCGCCCGGGTGATCGACGTGACCCACCTGGTGCCGCCCGGGGATGTCCGGCGGGGTGCCGCGGTGCTGGCGCAGACAGTGCCGTACCTGCCGGAGGGAGTGCACGTGGCGGTGGTCGATCCGGGTGTCGGCACCGCGCGGCGGGGTGTCGCGCTGGCCGCCCCGGGTGGGCTGCTGGTCGGCCCGGACAACGGGTTGCTGCTGGACGCCGCCGCCGCGCTCGGTGGGGTGACCGACGCGGTCGAGCTGACCGAGCCGCGCTGGTTGGCCGCCCGGGTGTCCGGCACGTTCCACGGGCGGGACGTCTTCACGCCGGTGGCGGCCCGGCTGGCGCTCGGTGCGCCGCTCGCCGAGGCGGGTCCACCTGTCGACCCAGCCGGGCTGGTGCGGCTGCCGACGCCCACGGTGACGCGGGACGTCGAGGGATTCACCGCCGAGGTGCTGACCGTGGACCACTTCGGCAACGTCCAACTGGCCGCACCGGCCGAGCTGCTCGATCCGTTGCCGGCCACGCTGCGGGTGGGTCCTCCGGGACCCGCACCGGCCCGGGTGGCGGTGCACGGGCGCACCTTCGGCGACGCCCCGGCCGGTGGTCTGGTGACGTACGTCGACTCGGCCGGTCTGGTCGCGGTCGCGGTCAACGGCGGACGGGCCGTGGACCTCCTCGCGGTGTCCGCAGGGGACCTGCTGCGGGTATCGGGCTGATGTTCGACTGTGGAATGCTTCTCCGGTGGGTGAGCATGTGGTTCCTGCGGGCTGTCCCTGCTGTGCGTCTCGGACCGGCGGGGGGACCTGTCCGGTCTGTTTCTGGACCGACGACGGTCAGACCGACGCCGACGCCGACGCCGTCCGGGGTGGTCCCAACGGCGACCTGAGCCTCACCCACGCCCGTCTCAACTACGCCGTCTACGGTGCCAGCCACCCGCGCTACCAGGACATGGTGCGCACGGCTCGCCCCGACGAGCGCCCCTGACGTTGAGGCGGCGCCCGACGGGGTGAGCGCGGCTCAGCAGACCGGCACGCTGCCGCCGTACACACTCGAGATGTACGCGTGGCTGACGTACTGGCCGCTGGCCAGCCGGTTCCAGCGGGTGGTGGTGCGGTAGGGGCCGGCGACCGACTGACCGGTGACGTAGCACTGGATCGGCACGTGGGCCAGCCGGGCGGCGAGGCCACGGATCGCGTACGACGTGCTGGCCCCGGTACGGATGTTGAGCGGCCCGTCGCCGACCACGCCGCGCGGCCCGCCGCCGGTCCACAGGTAGGCGACGTCGACCCAGGCGTTGGTGGTCAGCCGCAGCCCGTCCCAGAACGTGCCGTCGGCCAGGTCGATGCCGGCCGGGTTGAGCACGGTCCGCCCGAACTGGTCCCGGCCGCCGTTGTAGCCCGACTGGTACGCGGCCTGCGCCTCGGGCCGACCCTGCGGCAGGTTCTTCCAGTTCTCCCGCACCGATGACGGGTTCCAGTAGTCGTCGCGGGTGTTCCACGGCCCGACGTCCCAGACCGGGGCGTACTCGCAGCGGGCGCCGTTGGTGGTGCAGACCCGCACGGTGTAGTCGCCGGTGTTGAGCGGGGAGAGTCCGCGCCGCGACGGCAGTGCCGCGAAGTGGTCCCGGGGTTGCACGGTACGGCCGTTGGCGGTCACCTCACCGACCAGCCCGATGCGGGTGGCGTACACCCGGTAGGTGCGACCGGGCGTGGCGGCGGACACGGCGGCGTTCGCGTCGGCGGTGAGCCGCACGCCCCGTACCGTCGCCGTCGCGCCCCCGTCGGGGGCGGTGAGCACCACCCGGGCCTGTACCCGGCTGACGGGCCGGTCGAAGACGGCACCGGCGGCCCGCCACTCCGTCCAGCCGGCGGTCCGCCAGCCGCGGACCTGCGCCTCCACCGTCGCCCCGGCGGGGACCGCGGCGTCGATCTCGGCGCGGACCCGGGTGGCCGGCCGGGCGAGGGTGCGGGGTGCGGTCAGCAGCATCCCCTCGGCGACGGCGCTGTGCGGGCTGCGGGCACCGCGCCCGGCGGGCCGGGCCTCCCGCAGGCGGAGGCCGGCGGCAGTGCGTCGGACGTTGACGTCGTCGCGGTCGACGATCGTGAGGTCGGCGCTCCACCGTTCGACGCCGGGTGCGGCGGCGACGAGAGCGATCGGTGCGCCCGCGGGTGCGGCCGGGACGTTACCGGTGGTGGGTAGGAGCGCTGCGGTGAGCAGGAGGGCGAGGGTGGCGGTGAGGGCGACGGACGGGATACGACGACGGGGTCGCGTCATGGGCATTCTCCTCAGAACTCCCTGACCTTCGCATGTCAGGAGATCATGAGGAACCTGTGTACAAATGGCGACACATGCGAATCTTGCTCGAAGAGGGAGAATGGCAGGGTGCCCGAAGGCGACACCGTCTGGAACACCGCGCGCGTGCTGCACCGCGCGCTGGCCGGCACGCGGATCACCGGCAGTGACTTCCGAGTGCCGCAACTGGCGACCACGGATCTGACCGGCTGGACCGTCCGCGAGTCGGCCAGCCGGGGCAAGCACCTGCTGCTGCGGCTCGACACCCCCACCGAGGAGCACTGGACCCTGCACTCCCACCTGCGGATGGACGGTGCCTGGCGGGCGTACGCCCCGGGGGAACGCTGGAGCGGTCGACCCGCGCACCTGATCCGGGTGGTGCTGCGCAGCCCCGGCGCGGTGGCCGTCGGTTACCACCTGCACGAGCTGACACTGGTGCCGACCGCCGACGAGGACCACCTGGTCGGCCACCTCGGCCCCGACCTGCTCGGGCCGGACTGGGACCCGGCCGAGGCGGTCCGTCGGCTCGTCGAACACCCGGAGCAGACCATCGGCGAGGCGCTGCTGGACCAGCGCAACCTGGCCGGCGTGGGCAACCTCTACAAGTGCGAGGTGCTGTTCCTGCGCGGAGTGTCACCGTGGACCCCGGTCGGCGCGGTGCCCGACCTGACCGGCATGGTGACCCTGGCCCAGCGACTGCTCGCCGCCAACCGGGGTCGGTGGACGCAGAGCAGCACCGGCTCGCTGCACCGGGGGCAGACCAGCTACGTGTACGGCCGCCGCGCCCAGCCCTGCCGCCGCTGCGGCACCGCGATCCGCAAGGAGGAGTTGGGCGAACGGGTCACCTACTGGTGCCCGGTCTGCCAGCCCGAACGCCCGGCCCCGCCACCAGCCGGCTGACCAGGCTCCCATCGATCGAGACCCAACGCAGAAACGGACGATTGGGTAATTCCTAACCGGCCGCCGACGTCGCATGCTGCGGTTGAGCGCTCACCGACCGTCAGCAGAGTGCCGAGGTTCCCCACGCCGGGGTGGCGAACCTCGCGCCCCGAACCGGGGAGAGTCATGGCGATGTTCCGCAGACTCCGCTCCACCTTCCTCACGCGGACCACCCGCGACACCGACGCCCCCGCCACCGGCCGGGGGGCGTCCGTGCCTGCCGCGCGTACCGCCGAGGAGGTCGTCGCGACACCGAGCCTGGACCCGGCCGTGGTGCCCCGCTACTTCGGCCCCGTGCCGAACTTCGCGCACAGCCCTCGCCCGACCCGCGACCCCGACGGGCAGATGACGGCCGGGACCGGGCTGCGCAAGTTCATCGACCCGCTACCCCTCCCCGGCCAGCCGGGCCGCGGCGACCTCGGCAGCCAACTGCCGGTGGCAGTGCCCGACACGATCAGCTATCCGGGCTGCGACTACTACGAGATCGGCCTACAGGAGTACGCGCAACGGCTGCACCGGGACCTGCCGGCCACCCGACTGCGCGGCTACCGGCAGCTCAACCTGGGCACCGACTCGGCCGGCCACAACACGGTGGTGCCACCGGAGCGACAGTGGCACCTCGGGCCGATGATCCTCGCCCGTCGGGGTCGACCGGTCCGGGTGAAGTTCATCAACCAACTCCCCACCGGCCGGGCCGGCGAGCTGTTCCTGCCGGTCGACGACACGATCGAGGGGGCCGGCCTCGGCCCGCTGGACGGACCGGCGCCGTACCCGCAGAACCGGGCCGTGCTGCACCTCGCCGGGGCGCAGACCGGCTGGACCAGCGCGGGCAACCCGGGGCAGTGGATCACCCCGGCCGGGGAGATCACCCCGTACCCGACCGGACCCGGGCTGGCCCACGTGCCGGACATGCCGGCGCCCGGCGCCGGGGCCACCACCCTCTACTTCCCGAACGAGCAGAGCGGCCGGCTGCTGTGGTTCCACGACAACACCCTCGGCCTGGCCCGGCTCACCGTCTACGGCGGACAGCTCGCGCTCTACCTGCTCACCGACCCGGCCGAGGACCAGCTCGTCACCGACGCGGTGCTGCCGGCCGACCAGGTGCCCCTGGTGATCGAGGACAAGACGTTCGTCCCGGACGACGCCCAACTCGCCGCCGAGGACCCGACCTGGGACCGGGAACGCTGGGGCGCCCGGGGCAGCCTCTGGCATCCGCACGTCTACCAACCCCGGCAGAACCCGTACTCCTCCGGCGGACGCAACCGCACCGGCCGGTGGGACTACGGCCCCTGGACCCGCAACGCCGCAGCCCACGACACCCACCCCGACGGCTGGGTGCCGAATCCGTACCACGACCCGGTCGACGCCCCGGACGAGCCGCCGCTGAGCCCCGGCGTCCCGCACCCGTCGGCCGTCCCCGAGGCGTACGGCGACACCCCGCTGGTCAACGGCGTCGCCTACCCGTACCTGGAGGTGCTGCCGCGCGCGTACCGGTTCCGGATCCTCAACGCCTGCCTGGACCGCAGCCTCAACCTCCAGCTCTACCGCGCCCGCTCCGACGCGGCGATGTGGACGGCCGACGGCGCACTCGCCGACCCCGACGCCGGTGAGGTGCCGATGGTGCCGGCCACCCGCGCGGCGGACCGGCCGGCGGGCTGGCCGACCGATGGACGCGACGGCGGTGTGCCGGACCCACGCGCCGCCGGCCCGGAGTTCATCCAGATCGGCAACGAGGCCGGTCTCCTGCCGACCCCGGTGGTGCTGCCGAACCGACCGATCGGCTACCGGTACGACCGGCTCGACCCGACAGTGCTGAACGTCGACGGGCACACTCTGCTGCTCGCACCGGGTGAGCGGGCCGACGTGCTCGTCGACTTCTCCGCCGTGCCACCGGGCAGCACGCTGATCCTGTACAACGACGCTCCGGCCCCGCTGCCCGGCTTCGACAGCCGCTACGACCAGTACACCGGCGCACCGGACCGCAGCGCCGAGGGTGGCCCACCCCCGACCGAACCGGGGTACGGCCCGAACACCCGCACTCTGCTCCAGTTCCGGGTGACCGGCACACCCGCGCCGCCGTACGACCTGGCTCGGCTGCGCGACCGGCTACCCGTGGCGTACGCGGCCAGCCAGCGCCCGCCGATCGTCCCGCAACCGGCGTACGACCAGGCGTTCGGCACCCGGACGGCGACGCGGACCACGGTGCCGGTGCACGCCACCACTGTGACGTTCACGCCGACGGCGGGCAACGGTCCGGTGACCCTGCCGATCGCGGTGAAGGCCGCACAGCCGATCTTCGAGCCGGACCACGGCCGGCTGGCGGGCCGGCTCGGCGTGGGGCACCCGCACGCCGGGCCGCTCCACCCGACGACGCTGCCGCTCGGCGCGACCGACCCGGTCACCGAGGTGCTGTTCGCCACCGACACCGCCGTACCGGTGGGTGCCCCCACCGACGGCACGCAGCTCTGGCGGATCAGCGGCAACGTCCGGCAGACCGAGCCGGTGCAGGTCGACGGCTGCGACCTGCAGGTGATCAATCGGGTCGGCTGGGACGGCACGCTGCGCCCCCCGCACGACACCGAGCTGGGCTGGAAGGGGATCGTCCGGGTCAACCCCCGGGAGGACGTGGTGGTGGCGCTGCGTCCGGTCGCGCCGGTGCTGCCGTTCAAGCTGGGCGACAGCCTCCGGCTGCTCGACCCCTGTCGCCCGGCCGGCGCGCGGGCCGGTTCGACGCCGGTCAGCCCGGCCGACGGGCGACCCGCCACCGTGGTCAACCAACTGGTCAACCTGGGCTGGGAGTACCGCTGGCACAGCCAGCTCGCCGGCCACCGCGACGGCGGGATGACCCGACCGCTGGTGCTGCGGGTGGCGCCGAAGGCACCGACCGGGCTGACCGCCACGCCGGTGCCCGGGTCAGCCACCGCGCTACCCGCGATCGCGCTGGCCTGGACCAGCAACGGCGGGCGACCGGCCGCCACCAGCCACCTGCTGCAACGGGCCACCGACGCGACCTTCGGCGGCGAGGTCACCACGATCACCGTTGCGGCCGCTGCCACCCGGTACACCGACGCGACGGTCACCCCGGGGGTGACCTACCACTACCGGATCCGGGCGGAGAACACGGTCAGCTATTCGTCCTGGTCCAACGGGGTGCCCGCCTCGGTGCACCTGGCCGCGCCGAACGGTCTGGTGGCGGCGCTCCCGCCGGCGGCACCGCTGCGGGTGGCGTTGCGCTGGACGAACCGGTCGTTCGCCACCGGCATCGACGTGCAACGGGCCACCAACCCGACGTTCACCAGTGGTCCGGGCACCACGGCGATCGGGGTCGGTGACAACCACCTGGACGCGACAGTGGCACCGGACACCACGTACTACTACCGGGTGCGGACCACCTACCTGGGCGCCGCCTCGGCGTGGTCGACGGTCGCCACGGTGACCTCGCCACCCCCGCCGGGCGTCCCGAGCGGGGTGAGCGCCACCGCCACCGCGCCGGGGCCGGACACCGCGACGGTGATCCTGGCGTGGGCGGCCAGCACCCCCGGCGGCCCGGGGTCCGGGTTCACCGTGCAGCGGGCCCTCGACCCGACCTTCGACCAGGAGGTGGCCACCTTCACGGTGACCGGCCGCGGCTTCACCAACACGGGGCTGGCCCGGGGGGTGACCTACCACTACCGGATCCGGTCGTTCAACGTCGTTGGCACCTCGGCGTACACCGGGCCGGTCCTGGTGACGACACCACCGTGACGGGCCCGCGCTCCGGGGAGTGTGCGGTCAGCGCGTCGGCGCGCGCAGCGGGGTGCCGACGGCCCGCAGCTCGGCCAGGGCCCCGGCGACCCCGTGCAGCAGGTCGGTCGCCTCGGTGAGCCGGTCGGCAGCCGGGTGGGCGCTCTCCGGTCGGGCGTCCTCGGCCAGATAGCCGGCGGCGGCGACCACCAGCCGTTCGTACGCCGCCACCCCGGCCTGAAGTTGCGCGGTCAGCGCGGCGTGCGCCTCGGCCAGCGGCGGCCGGGCGTCGGCCGGGGCCAACCGCAGCCCGCGTTCGACGCTGGCCACCCGGGCGGCCAGGTCGCGCAGCGAGCGGTCGGCGGCGGCTGCCTCCAGCACCGCCGGCTCGGCCAGCCCGGTGAGCCGGGGGGCCATCCCGGCCAGGGTGAGCGCCGCCCGGTCCAGGCGGACCCACTGCTCCCCGGCGCTGGTGCCGCGCAGTGCGATCCGGGAACGGACCCGGCGCACCTCGGCCAGCACGCCCGGGCCGACCGGCAGCCGTTCGACGGCGGCGATCAACCGGGCCCGCGAGCGGGCTGCCGCCTCGGCCGGGTCGAGCGCCGGAGGTGCCGGCTGGGCGGCCAGGGCACGCACGTCGATCCACCGCCAGGCGGCGAGCGCCATCGCACTGCCCGCGGCGCCGGCCCAGGCCGCGTCGGGCAGACCAAGACCGGCGTACGGGGTCAGCACCACCGCCGCGCCGCCGAGCCCACCGGCCAGCACGCTCCACCGTCGGGCCGACCGGCGAAGCCGACCCAGCCTCCGGAAGTACCGGGTCCGCTCGTCTGCCACAGTGACCTCCTCGGTCCGGTCGTTCAGCCGGCGGCGGTGGGGTCGCCGGTGCCCCGTTCGCGGGCCATGCTGGCGCGCAGTTCGTCCAGTCGGGCGGCGGCGGTCGGGTCGTTGGCCGGGCCGGTCTTCTCGGCCTGCGGTACGGCCGGTCGCTGGGTCGCGCCGCCGAGTTGCTCCCCCGCCATGCTGGACCGGATCTGCTCCAGCCGGGCGGAGCCGGCCGAGTCGATGGTGGCCTTCTGAATTTCCAACATACGGCCCTCGACGGAGTTGCCGGCCAGTTCGGCGCGGCCCATCGCGTTGGCGTACCGCCGCTCGATGCGGTCGCGCACCTCGTCCAGGGACGGGGTGGTGCCCGGCGCGGTCAGCGACGACATCGATTCCAGCGAGCGGGCCACCGTCTCCTGCATCTTGGCCTGCTCCAGCTGGCTGAGCAGCTTGGTGCGCTCGGCGAGCTTCTGCTGAAGGATCATCGAGTTGTTCTCGACCGCACGACGGGCTTGAGCGGCGGCGCCCAGCGCCTGGTCATGCAGGGTCTTCAGGTCCTCGGTGGCCTGCTCGGCGGAGACAAGCTGGCTGGCCAGCGTCTGCGCGGACTGCTCGAAGCGCACCGCCTCGGCCTCGTCGCCCTTGGCCCGGGCCTGGTCGGACAGCACCAGGGCCTGCCGGGCGTTGCCCTGCAACCGCTCGACCTCGGACATCTGCCGGGACAGCTTCATCTCCAGCTGCCGCTGGTTGCCGATCACCGCGGCGGCCTGCTGGACCAGCGCCTGGTGCTGCCGCTGGGCATCCTCGATGGCCTGCTGGATCTGCACCTTGGGATCGGCGTGCTCGTCGATCTTTGCACCGAAGAGCGCCATCAGGTAGTTCCAACCCTTGACGAACGGGTTAGCCATCGTGGTATCCCCTCAGTAGCGTCGCTCCACCACGGCCGGGCCGGCTGAACCGACCGACCGTCACCGGCCGGTCTCCATCGTCCCAGCCGAACGCCAACGAGGCATCCGTACCGGGCGGTCGACAGCACCGGCGGCTCCTGCGAGCAACCCTACGCGGCCGGGGCCACCCCGCCCACGGTCAGCAGGATCGGGGTCAGGCGGCGCAGACCACGTCCCGGTCGCGCTCGGTCGGGCGGACCCGGGTGCTGCGCAGGGTGGCCTTGAGCGGCGAGTCCTGGCGGACCGAGACGGCGACCTTGCCGTCGGAGGTGACCCGACGGACCCCCCGGTTGGTGCTCTTGGGTGTGGCGTCGGCCGGCTCGTCCGGCATCGAGACGAGCACCTCGGGCATCTGCTCGGCGAGCGCCACGGTGTCACTCACCTCACGCAGCAGCTCGGACAGGCGGGCACCGAGGGCGTCACAGATCGCGGCGAGCAGCTCGCTGGACGGCTCCTTGTGCCCCCGTTCGATCTCGGAGAGATAGCCGAGGCTGACGTTGGCGGCGGTGGAGACCTCACGCAGCGTGCGCTGCTGGCCCTGCCGGCGCGCTCGCAGTGCGTCACCGATCACCCGGCGTAGCAGGATCATCGCACCTCCCCCAGAGGGATTCCTCGCGCCCGGCGCTGGACAGCCGGTCGCGGCGAACCACGCCGACCCCGAACGTCGGAGCCTTCCCGCAACCGTACCCGTTGCGCGCCCGGGCGACATCCCGCCCCGCCCGTCGGTTCGCCGGGGCGGGCCTGTCCGGGCGGTCCGACCCCGCCCCGGGCGGCTTTCACCGTGTCGCGGCGACCAGCCGCTCGGTGAGCAGCCGCAGCGCCTCGACCACCGCCGCCGCCCGGACGTGGTCGCGCCCACCGTCCAGGTCGAGCTGGCGGACCTCACCGCCGTTCGGGCCGGCGACCGCTACGTAGACCAGGCCCACCGGTTTACCGTCCTGCGGTTCGGGACCGGCGACTCCGGTGGTGGCCAGTCCCCAGTCCGCACCGCACCGCTGCCGGCCGCCCTCGGCGAGCGCCGCCGCCACTTCCGGGTCCACCGGCCCCCGTTCGGAGAGCAGGTCGGCGGGGACGCCGGCCAGTGTCGCCTTCAGCTCGGTGGCGTAGACCACGAGGCCACCCTGGTAGACCCCGCTGACCCCGGCGATGTTCACGATCGAGGCGGCCAGCGACCCGCCGGTGAGGGATTCGACGGTGGCGAGCGTCTCGTGCCGCTCGGACAACCGGTGCACCACGGCGGCCGCCGCGCTGCCCACCTCGGCACCGCCGACCTCGGCACCGCCGACCTCGGCACCACTCACCCCAGCGCTGTTCACCGCCACCTCGCCCTCACCCCTCGCCGCATCCCCCAGTCCTTCCTTCCCCACCCCTGAATCCCCAACCCCAACCCCGACCCAATCGCGTCGATCATGAAGTTATTGCCACAACACGCCGCGCCGGATGGCAACAACTTCATGATCAACGGGGTGGAGTGGGGGTGGGGTGGGGGTTAGCGGGGGCGGCGTAGGCGGAGGGCTTGGGCTATGTAGTCGAAGCCGGTGGCCACCGTGACCAGGACGGCGGCTGCCATGATCCACGGCCCGACGGCGGCGAGCGCGGCCGGCATCGGCCACAGGTACCAGGCGATGGCCAGGATCTGGAGCGCCGTCTTGACCTTGCCGCCTCGGCTGGCGGCGATCACGCCGTGCCGGATCACCCAGAACCGCAACCCGGTGATGCCCAGCTCACGGACGAGGATCAGCGCGGTCACCCACCAGGGCAGCTGGTCGTACCAGGAGAGCAGCACCAGCGCCGCACCGGTGAGCGCCTTGTCGGCGATCGGGTCGGCCACCTTGCCCACCGAGGTGACCAGCCCGAAGCGGCGGGCGATCCAGCCGTCCACCAGGTCGGTCGCCGAGGCCACGGCGAAGATCAGGCAGGCCGCCATCCGCCACCCGGCGTGGGTCATCCCGGACATGATCACCGAGGCGGCGAAGACCGGCACCAGCACCAGCCGCAGGGCGGTCAGCGCGTTGGCGGCGTTGACGACGGGCACCACGGCCACCACCCGGCCGGGCGTCGACTCCGTCGCCCCGGTCACCGCCGCACTCCGCTCGGGCCGCCGTGGCGTTCCCGGCACCGCACCACCTGCGTCCCCCGCTCCGCTGCTCGGGCCCGCCGTCACCGTGCCGCGCCGGGCGCCGCCGAGATCATCTCATCCGGCACGGCGAGCAGGTCCACCCCTTCGGTGCCGGTCACTGTCGCGCGTACCAGATCGCCCGGGCGCAGCGCGGCCAGGTCGACCCCGCCCTCGGCCGGTGCTACCAGGGTGGTGGAGCCGTCGACCTCCGGTGCCTGATGGGCCGCCCGACCCTCCACCACGCCGTCCTCGATCGAGTCGACAAGCACCTCGACGGTCGAGCCGAGCCGGTCCTCGGCCCGCTGCGAGCAGAGCTCGTCGGCGAGGGCGCTGAGCCGGTCGTAGCGCCGCTTGATCGTCGCGGCGGAGACCTTGCCGGGCAGGCCGGCGGCTTCGGTGCCATCCTCGTCGCTGTAGTCGAACATGCCGATCGCGTCGAGCCGGGCCTCGGTCAGGAACCGGACCAGCTCGTCGACGTCGGCGCGGGTCTCGCCGGGGAAACCGACGATGAAGTTGCTCCGGGCGCCCGCGTCCGGGGCCAGGGCACGGGCACCGGCCAACAGCTCCAGGAACCGGTCGGTGGAGCCGAAACGTCGCATCCGGCGCAGCACCGGCTCGCTGGAGTGCTGGAACGACAGGTCGAAGTACGGTGCCACACCCGGGGTCGTGGCGATCGCCTCGACCAGCCCCGGCCGGGTCTCGGCCGGCTGAAGGTAGCTGGCCCGCACCCGGACGATGCCGGTCACCGCAGCGAGCTGCGGCAGCAGCTTCTCCAGGGCGCGCGGGTCACCCAGGTCCTTGCCGTACGAGGTGGAGTTCTCGCTGACCAGCACCAGCTCCCGTACCCCGGACTTGGCCAGCCACTCCGCCTCGGCGAGCAGCTCGTCCGGGGTACGCGAGACGAACGCCCCCCGGAAGGCCGGGATGGCGCAGAACGCGCAGCGGCGGTCGCAGCCGCTGGCCAACTTCAGCGAGGCCACCGGGCCGGTGTCGAGCCGTCGGCGCAGCACCTGGCGCAGGTGTGCCGGGGTGTGCTCGTCGGTGTCGACGACGGTGCGGGTGACGGTGCCGTGGCCGGGCAGCGACACCCCGCTGTCGCGGCGGCGCACCGGGGTCAGCGGCAGCAGCTCCCGCCGGTCGCGCGGGGTGTGCGCGCTGATCTGCTCGCCGGCGACGACGGCGTTGAGCCGGGCGGCGATGTCCGGGTAGTCGTCGAAGCTCAGCACCGCCTGCGCCTCGGGCAGGCTGTCGGCCAGCTCCCGGCCGTACCGCTCGGCCATGCAGCCCGCGGCGACCACCTTGGCGCCCGTCCCGGCGGCGGCGAGCAGGGTCTGGATGGAGTCCTGCTTGGCCTTCTCCACGAAACCGCAGGTGTTCACGACCACCACGTCGGCGCCCTCGCCGTCGGTGCTCACCTGCCAGCCGTCGGCGTGCAGGCGGGCGGCCAGCTCCTCCGAGTCGACCTCGTTGCGGGCACAGCCCAGGGTCAGCAGGGCGACGCGACGGCCCTCGGCGTGGTCAGCGGGCGAAGGAGAGGTGGCAGACACCATCCGAGGGTACCGGGCCGGACGGGTGAGCCCACGCACGCGGGCTGCGGAGACGGTCGACACAATGTCGGTCGACACCCGTCCGGGCCCGGTCAGCGGGCCGGGGCGGCCACCCGGGTCAGCGCGTCGAGCAGGAACACCTCGGTGCCGGCCAGGCCGGTGCAGCAGAAGACGGAGACCTGGTCCGCGCTGGTCCGGCCGGGGACCGCGCCAGCCAGGATGCCGCCCAGGTCACGCAACCGCCCGAGGTACGGGGGTGTGGCGGCGAGCATCGGCGGCTGGTAGTCGACCGCCTGGACCGGTGAGTCGGTGACCAGCAGATCGGCGGTGTCCAGCAGGTCGGTGCCGAACTCGCTGCGGTCGCGTTGCTTGAAGCCGACCGCGTTGACGTGGGTGCCGGGGCTGAGGTCGGCGGCGCGCAGCACCGGGGTCGGGCTGGTGGTCGCCAGCACCACCAGGTCCCGACCGGCGACGGCCGAGCCCGGGTCGGCCACCGCGCGGGCCGGCACGCCCAGTTCGGCACGGACCCGGGTGGCGAAGGTCTCCCGGCGAGCGGCGGACCGGCTGTGCACCACCACCTCGCGTAGCGGACGGACCGCGGCGGCGGCCCAGACCTGGGTCCACGCCTGCCGGCCGGAGCCGATCACACCGAGGGTGGCGGCGTCGGGCCGGGCCAGCGCGTCGACAGCGACACCACCCAACCCGCCGGTACGGCGGGAGCCCAGTTCCTCGCCGACAGCCACCGCCCGGACCGCCCCGGTCCGGGCGTCGTGCAGCACCACCAACTGCTCGCCCTGCGGGTGACCGAAGGTGTCGTACGAGCGGAAGCCGTACCACTCGCCGACCAGGTGCCCGGCGGTGAGCACCATCCGCCCGCCGTTCAGCGGTGCGGCGGCCCGGGGCGGTGCGATCAGGCGTCCCTCGTACGCGGCCAGGAGCGCGGCGCGCATGGCGTCGACCGTGGTGGCGGCGTCCAGCGTGGCGGCGACCTCGGGGTCGGCGTAGAGCATGGTCATGATGGCGATAGTGCATGTTGAAGTCAGGTAGAGGTCAACGGGCCCGTGGCGGTGGTCACCGCCACGGCGCCGGGGGCGGTGCTAGCGTCGGAACCGGTGGCCGGCTGCTCATGGTCACTCCGGACGAGTGGTGGGCGTACCCGGTCAGGCCAAGACGCCCCGCGTGACGTGCAGACTCGACTCGTCCCGGCGCGGCAGCCCCGGGCGCTTCCGGTGAGGTGAACGATGGCCTGGCTCGTGCTGGTGATCTCAGGACTGCTGGAGACGGCCTGGGCGATCGCCCTGGACCGCAGCGCCGGTTTCAGCCGGCTGATCCCGTCCGTGGTGTTCGTGGTGACCCTGCTGCTGAGCATGGCCGGGCTGTCGTACGCGCTGCGGGACATTCCCGTCGGCACCGGCTACGCGGTCTGGGTCGGCATCGGGGCGGTCGGCACCGCACTGGTCGGGATGCTGGCGCTCGGCGAGTCGGCGAGCCTGCCCCGGATCCTCTGCCTGCTGCTGGTGGTGGCGGGCGTGATCGGGTTGAAGATCTTCCACTGAGGTGTCCCTGCGGCAGGCGTGACCGGCCCCACCAGTGGGTAGTGATCGATCTGTCACGACAGGCTCTCACCCGGAGGAAGACATGGCCGACATGCCGAGCACCGCCCGTCCCCGCAGCAACGCCGCCCGCATCGTCACCATCGTGGGTTTCGTCTTCGCGGTCCTGGCCCTGCTGCTCAACCCGATCATCTTTGGCGTCCTCGGCGTCATCGCAGGCGTCGTCGGCGCCGTGCTGGGCGACAAGCCGCTGGGTTGGTACGCCGCCGTGGCGAGCGTCGTCGCCGCGATCATCAGTCTGGTGATCATCGGCGCGTTGATCAACAACTGACCTCTTCCCCGTCACGGGCCCGCCGGATACCGGCGGGCCCGTCGTGCGTCCGGGGTCGGCCGGCGGTCAGTCCACGTCGCCGCGCAGGCCGACCAGAACCTCGTCCAGCTCGTCCGGCTTGACCAGCACGTCGCGCGCCTTCGACCCCTCGGACGGCCCGACCACCCCCCGGGTCTCCATCAGGTCCATCAGGCGGCCCGCCTTGGCGAAACCGACCCGCAACTTGCGCTGGAGCATCGAGGTCGAGCCGAACTGCGAGGTGACCACCAGCTCCACCGCCTGCACCAACAGGTCGAGGTCGTCGCCGATGTCCTCGTCGATCTTCTTCTTGCTCTCCTGCGCCGGGGCCAACACGTCCGGCCGGAACTCCGGCTCCCGCTGGTCCTTGCAGAACTTCACCACGTCGGCGATCTCGCGCTCGGTGACCCAGGCGCCCTGGATGCGGACCGGCTTGGAGGCGCCCATCGGCAGGAAGAGCCCGTCACCACGACCGAGCAGCTTCTCCGCACCCGGCTGGTCCAGGATGACCCGGGAATCCGCCAGGGAGGAGGTGGCGAACGCCAGCCGGGACGGCACGTTCGCCTTGATCAGACCGGTCACCACGTCCACCGAGGGGCGCTGGGTGGCCAGCACCAGGTGGATGCCGGCGGCCCGGGCCAGCTGGGTGATCCGGACGACCGAGTCCTCCACGTCGCGCGGCGCGACCATCATCAGGTCGGCCAGCTCGTCCACGATCACCAACAGGTACGGGTACGGCCGCATCTCCCGCTCGCTGCCCGGCGGGGCCTTGATCTCGCCGTTGCGGACCTTGCGGTTGAAGTCGTCGATGTGCCGGACCCCGTTGGCGGCGAGGTCGTCGTAGCGCATGTCCATCTCGCGGACCACCCAGTCCAGCGAGTCGGCCGCCTTCTTGGCGTTGGTCACGATCGGGGTGACCAGGTGCGGGATGCCCTCGTAGCCGGTCATCTCGACCCGCTTCGGGTCGATCAGCAGCAGCCGGACCTCGTCCGGCGTGGCCCGGGTGAGGATGGAGACCAGCAGGGTGTTGAGGCAGCTCGACTTGCCCGCGCCGGTCGCGCCGGCGATCAGGATGTGCGGCATCTTGGCGAGGTTGGCCACCACGTAGCCGCCCTCGATGTCCTTACCGAGCGCCACCACCATCGGGTGGTGATCGCTGGTCGCCGCCCGCGAGCGCAGCACGTCACCGAGGGCGACGTTCTCCGGGTCGGTGTTCGGGATCTCCACACCGACGGCGCTCTTGCCCGGGATCGGGCTGAGGATCCGGACGTCCGGCGACTTCACCGCGTACGCGATGTTGCGGGACAGCTGGGTGATCCGCTCGACCTTGACGCCGTGGCCCAACTCCACCTCGTAACGGGTGACGGTCGGGCCACGGGTGAAGCCGGTGACCGCGGCGTCCACATCGAACTGGTCGAACACGCCGGTCAGCGCGGCGATCACCTCGTCGTTGGCCTTGCTGCGGGTCTTCGCCGCGGCCCCGGCGCTGAGCATGTTGGCCGGCGGCAGGGTGTAGTCCCCGGCCAGCCCGGTCAACGCGAGCTGCTCGGCCCGGGTCGGGGCCGGCGAGTGCTCCGGCGGCTCGACCGGCGGCTTGCGGCTCGCCGGCACCTTCGCCGGAGCCTTGCGCGGCAGCACCATGGTTTCCTGGAGGTCGGCGCCGTCCAGGTCCTCGAAGTCGTCCGGGTCCAGTGGCGGGGGCATCCGCTTCGCGGGTCGCTTGCGGGCCGGCTTGGCGACCGGCTCGTCCGCCTCCTCCTCGCCGGTCTCCGGTGCGCCCACCAGCCCGCCGGCGAGCAGGCCCAGCCGCTCGGGAATCTTGTTGATCGGCGTCGCGGTCACCACGAGCAGGCCGAAGAGCAGCAGCAGGACCAGCAGCGGCACCGCCACCCAGGCGGTCACCGCCCGCTCCAGCAGCCCACCGACGCCCGCGCCGATCAGGCCGCCGGCGAAGTCACGCTCCAGCGTGTCGGCCGGGTCCTGGCCGATCTGGAGCAACGCGGCCGTCGACACCAGCAGCGAACCCCAACCGATCAACCCACGGCCCCGATGCTCCGGGTCCGCCGGCTGACGCATCAGCCGCCACGCCCCGATCATCAACAGCACCGGTACGACCACCGAGATCGCGCCCAGGAACAGCCGGATCGTGTCGGCCAGTCGCGCGCCCACCGGCCCCGCTCCGGACAGCCAGAGCGCCACGGCGGAGAGCAGGGCGAGCCCGAACATGAGCAGCCCGGCACCGTCGCGGCGGTGCTCCGGGTCGAGGTCACGGGCCGAGGCGGCCTGCCGCCCGGCGGCGCGCACCGCCCAGCCCATCCCGTGCGCCAGCCCCATCCACAGTGCACCGATCGCGCGGCCGACGTAGACCGCCGGGCCGGGCCGGGGCGGCGCGGTGCGACGTCGGACCGGTGCCCGGGTCTTCTTCGCCGGTTGACGGGCACGACTGTTGGTGCCACCGCGCGGCGACGCGCCGCGTCGCCGGCTCGCCTGAGAGGTACGGCCCGCCATAGAGTCACGGTAACGGTGGGGCCGGGCAGATCCCCGCTTTTCCGGGTCGTGTCCGCGCGTCGTAACACGAACCCCACCGCCGGTCGTGATATCCGCCTCAGAAGGGATGCCCCATGGCGTCGCCGGAACTCGCGGGCGATCCGGACGATCCGCTGGCCGGCCACCCTGGCGCACTGCGTCCGCTGACCGGCGACCTGGTCGCCGCGGTGCTCGCTGCCCGCGGCCGGTCCGTCGGCCCGACCCCCGACGGCGACCTGGTGGGCCGATTCGACGACAACATGATCTGGTTCCTCCGCGTCGGTGGTGACGGGGAGCTGCTCCAGATCCGCACCATGGTCGATCCGACCTTCGGCATCGAACGGGTGCCCGACCTGTACGCGTTCTGCAACTCCTGGAACCACGACCGGCTCTGGCCGAAGGCGTTCGTGCACGTCGACGACGACGGCCGGGCCCGGGTGTACGGCGAGGTGATCACCGACCTGGAACGCGGAGTGACCCCCCACCAGCTCGACCAACTGCTCGACTGTGGCATCTCCACCGGCTGCCAGCTGGCCGTGGCGGTCCGTCGACTGCCCGGTGCGGTGCCGTCGTGAGCGGCCGGGACGGGTCCACCGGCAACCGCAACCGCACGCCACCCACCGGGCCCGGCGACCGCCTCGCCCGGGGGCGCGTACCGGCGTTGGAGGCCGCGCTCGCCGACGCACGGGACCTCCCCGACGGCCCGGCCCGGCTGGTGGCCCTGGAACGGCTCGCCGAACGCGCCGACGCGGCCGGCGACGTCCGGTCCGGGATGGACGCCCGGTTCGCGCTGATCGAGGCGTACCTGCTGCACGGGGAGCGGTGGCGGCTGGTCGAGCCGGTCCGGCGCTGTCGGGCCGCCGCCGACCACCGGCCCGACCTGCTCACCGACGCGGAGAACGGGCTGCTGCTGCGCTACCAGCGGTACGCGGTGGAGGCGCTGCTCGGGACCCCCAGGGTCGGGCTGGACCAGACCCGGTCGCTGCTGCACGACCTGGCCCACCGCGTCGGGGCGGACGGCCCGGACACACCGACCGTCGCGGAGCTGCACTGCCGGATCGCCGATCACCTGGGCGACGAGCCCACCGCCCGGCACTGGTACGAGCAATGGTCCGGGAAGCGGCCCGGCCCGGCCGGCGGCTGCCCGGGATGCGCCTCGGCCCGGCGTGCCGAGTTGCTGGCCGGTTGGGGCGAGTGGGGCGCCGCGCTCACCGAACTCGCCGCATCCGACGGCGATCCGCGGTCCTGCACCGACCAGCCCGAGCGGGACCTGGTCGCCGGTCTGCTGCCGGCGCTGCGGACCGGCGAGCCGGCGCGGGCGGCGGCGGCGCACGTGCGGGCCTACCGCCGGCACCGGCGCGAGCGGGCGGCGTTCGGGCACCTCGCCGCGCACCTGCGGTTCTGCGCGCTGGGCGGGCACCTGGAACGCGGCCTGGCCATTCTGGCCGAGCAGCTGCCCCGGTTGGACCGGCCGACCGACGATCTGGCCGCCATGGAGTTCGCCGCCGCCGGGGCACTGGTCTGTGCGCTGGCCGTGGAGGCAGGGCTCGGCGGGCGGACGATGCCCCGCCCGGCGTACGGCGAGCGGACCGCCACCGAGGTGGACGTGGCTTCGCTCGGAACGCTGCTGCTCGGGGTGGCCAGCGAGTTGGCCGGCAGCTTCGACGCGCGCAACGGGACCGGGCACCACTCCGGACGGATGGCCGCCTGGTTGGCCGAGCGCCCCCTCGCGGCGCTGGTTCCGCTGCCCACCGACGACGACGGTGACGGGCTCGACGATCCCGACACCGACCGCTGCGACGTCGAGGCCGAGCCGGGTGAACGCGAGTTGTCCACGCTCTCCCTCACCATGATCACCGCCGTCCTGGACGGACGCGGCGACCGGTACGTGCTCGACGAGGGCGGGACGGTGGTCGGCCACTGGGACGGTGCGGTGATCCAGTTCCGGCGGGCCGGTGAGCGCGGTGAGGTGCTGCACGCCCGGGCCATGGCCAACCGTCGGCTGCCGGCGGCCCGCCGCGCCGAGGCGTACGCCTTCTGCAACGCGTGGAACCATGACCGGCTGCTGCCCAAGGCGTACGCGCACGACCTCGGCGACGAGTTGGTGCTGGCCGGCGACGTGGCCACCGACCTGGCGCACGGGGTCGCCCCGGCGCAGCTGCGGGTCCTCATGGACGCCGCCATCGCCACCGGCGTCGCGTACGCCGAGGCGGTCGCCGCGCTGCCCTGACCGCTCCGAATACGGCGAACGCCGGCCCACCCCGTTCGGGTGGACCGGCGTCAGCGGACGTTGCTCAGACCTCGACGACGGTGGGCACGATCATCGGCCGACGACGGTACTTGTCGTTGACCCACCGCCCCACGGTCCGCCGGACGATCTGCTGCAGCTGGTGCGGGTCGGTGATCCCGTCGGCCGCGGCCCGGTTGAGCGCCTCGGTGACCAGCGGCACCACCGGGTTGAACGCCTCCGGGTCCTCGGAGAAACCCTTCGCGGAAAGCGTCGGGCCGGCGACCACCTTGCCGGTGACCGAGTCGACCACGACGGTGGTGGCGATGAAACCGCCGTCACCGAGGATCCGCCGTTCGGTGAGCAACGATTCGCTGACGTCACCGACGGCGAGGCCGTCCACGTAGACGTACCGGCTCTTCACGTGCCCGACCAGGCTGGCGCGGCCCTCGACCAGGTCGACCACGTCGCCGTCCTCGCAGAGCACCACCCGGTCGGCGGCGACCCCGGACTCGATGCCGAGCCGGGCGTGGGCGCGCAGGTGCCGCCACTCGCCGTGCACGGGCATCAGGTTGCTGGGCCGGACCACGTTGAGCAGGTAGAGCAACTCCCCGGCGGGGGCGTGCCCGGAGACGTGCACCTTGGCCACGTCCTTGTGCACCACCACCGCGCCGGCCCGGGCCAGCCGGTTGATCACCCGGTAGACCGAGGTCTCGTTGCCGGGCACCAGTGACGAGGCCAGCACGACCGTGTCACCGGGGGCGATGGTGATGTGCCGGTGGTCGCCGCTGGCCATCCGGCCCAGCGCGCTCATCGGCTCCCCCTGCGAACCGGTGGACATCAACACGATCTGCTCCGGCGGCAGCGTGGTCGCCTCCTCGATCCCGATGACCAGGCCGGCCGGGATGTTGAGCAGGCCGAGGTCCCGGGCGATGCCCATGTTGCGGACCATGGACCGGCCGATCAGCGCGACCTTGCGGCCGTGCTCGGCGGCGGAGTCGAAGACCTGCTGCACGCGGTGCACGTGCGAGGCGAACGAGGCCACGATGATGCGGCCCTTGGCCTTCGCGAAGATCGAGTCGAGCACCGGCCCGATCTCGCGCTCCGGGGTGACGAAGCCGGGGATCTCCGCGTTGGTGGAGTCGGACAGCAGCAGGTCGACGCCTTCGGCGCCGAGCCGGGCGAAGCCGGCCAGGTCGGTGATCCGACCGTCCAGGGGGAGCTGGTCCATCTTGAAGTCGCCGGTGTGCAGCACCAGGCCGGCGGGGGTGCGGATGGCCACCGCGAGGGCGTCCGGGATCGAGTGGTTGACAGCGAAGAACTCGCACTCGAACGGGCCGAGCCGCTCCCGGCCGCCCTCCCGCACGGTCAGCGTGTACGGCTGGATCCGCCGCTCGGCCAACTTCGCCTCGACCAGGGCGAGGGTGAACTGGGAGCCGACCAGCGGGATGTCGGGCTTGTGGGCGAGCAGGTACGGCACCGCGCCGATGTGGTCCTCGTGGCCGTGCGTCAGCACGATCGCCTGGACGTCGGCGAGCCGGTCCAGGATCGGGCCGAAGTCGGGCAGGATCAGATCGACACCCGGCTGCTCGACGTCGGGGAACAGCACCCCGCAGTCGACGATCAGCAACTTGCCGTCGTACTCGAAGACGGTCATGTTCCGACCGATGGCGCCGAGCCCGCCGAGCGGAATGATCCGCAGGCCGCCTTCCGGCAACGGCGGGGGAAGTTCCGCCCCGATGTGCGCCTCGGTCACGCGTCCACCTCGTTCTGCGACGCCGTCACTCGACGTCCATCGTTTCGTTCGTTCATTCGGGCAGCTCCAGGCCCGCTGCCGCGAAGTCCGCGCGCAGCTGGGCGATCTCGTCGTCGGTGGCGTCCACGAGCGGGGGTCGCACCGGGCCGGCCGGCAGGCCCAGCGACGCCAGGCCCGCCTTCACCAGGATCGTGCCCTGGGTACGGAAGATGCCGGTGAACAGCGGCAGCAGCCGCCGGTGCAGGGCCAGCGCGGTCGGCATGTCCCCCGCGTCGTACGCCTCGATCATCTGTGCGGTCAGCGCCCCGGTGAAGTGCGTCGAGGTGCCGACCACGCCTACGCTGCCGACGGCCAGCGCCGGCAGGGTGAGCGCGTCCTCGCCGCTGTAGAAGGCGAGGGTGGTGCGGCTGGTGACCCAGCTGGTGGCGGTCAGGTCGCCCTTGGCGTCCTTGACCGCGACGATCCGGCCGTGTTCGGCGAGCCGGACCAGCGTCTCGGTGTCGATCGGCACGCCGGAGCGGTGCGGAATGTCGTACAGCATCACCGGCAGGCCGGTGGCGTCGGCCACCGCGGTGAAGTGACGCAGCAACCCGCTCTGCGGCGGCTTGTTGTAGTACGGGGTGACCACCAGCAGGCCGTGCGCACCCGCCTTCTCGGCGGCGGCGGCCAGCTCGATGGTGTGCCGGGTGTCGTTGGTGCCGACGCCCGCGACCACCTTGGCGCGGTCACCGACGGCCTCCACCACGGCCCGGATCAGGTGTTCCTTCTCCGCCTCGGTGGTGGTCGGCGACTCACCGGTGGTGCCGTTGACCACCAGCGCGTCGTTGCCCTGCTCGTCGACCAGGTGGCTCGCCAGCCGGGCGGCGCCGTCGAGATCGAGGGAACCGTCGGGGGTGAACGGGGTCACCATGGCTGTCAGCAGCCGGCCGAAAGGGCGGGACGCCGGTCGGGCCGCGGCGTCGAGGTGGTCGTGCGTCATACCCTCCAACCTAGCGGACGACCAGCCGGGCCCCGCCGGGGAAGGGCTCAGGACGCCTCGTGCGGGCTGGCCGCCACCTCGGTGCCGTCCGGCAGCGTGGAGATCACGAAGTCGGCGAACACGTTCGGGGCGACACCCTGCAGCTGGCGCAGGCACTCGACGGCCAGCTCACGGATCTCCACATCGGCGTGCTCGGTGGCCCGCATCGCGATGAAGTGCCGCCAGGCCCGGTAGTTGCCGGAGACCACGATCCGGGTCTCGGTGGCGTTGGGCAGCACCGCCCGGGCCGCCTGCCGGGCCTGCTTGCGGCGCAGCGTCGGGTTCGGCTCGTCGGAGAAGCGCTGCTCCAGGCCCTCCAACAACTCGGTGTACGCCCGAACGCTCGCCTCGGCCGCCTCCACGAACTTCTTGTGCAGCTCGGGGTCATCGGCGATGACCGCCGGCTCGACCATGGCCGCGTCCCGCTCCGGGACGTACCGCTGGGACAGCTGGGAGTACGAGAAGTGCCGGTGCCGGATCAGCTCGTGGGTGAAGGAGCGGGACACCCCGGTGAAGTAGAAGGTGACCGACCCGTGCTCCAGCACGCTGAGGTGGCCCACCTCGAGGATGTGCGCCAGGTAGCCGGCGTTGGTGGCGGTCGCCGGGTTCGGCTTCTTCCAGGACTGGTAGCAGGCCCGACCGGCGAACTCGGCGAGTGCCTGGCCACCCTCCGCGTCGGTCGACCACGGCACGTCGTCCGGGGCCGCGAATTGGGTCCACGCGATCAACTTGACCTGGGGCTGCACCATGTCCGGCATTCCTGGGACTGTAGTGGTGCGGTGCCGGTCGGCCCAACTCAGGCGCGCCCCGTGCAATGTCGATCACGCGGCCAGTGGTGCGCCGGGCGCCACCCCGCGACCGGGCCCCCGGGTCTCGACGTCCCGCCGACGTCCCGCCGTCCCGGTCCCGGCGTCCTCCCGCCGTCCCGGCGCACTCCCGACGTCCAGACGTCCCAGCGTCCTCCCGCAACATCCTGGATGTAGTGGCATCCGCCGCGTTCGACACCACTACATCCAGGATCGAGCATGATCTTGGGCTGGGATGTGCTGCCCGTACGCCACCGGCGCGGGTGTCCGGCTGCCCGCTGGGGTGATCGACTCGCGTTTCTGTAAGTCGGGGTATCCGGGTCGGGTGGATGGCCCGGTTTCCTGAATGCCGAGTCGATCAAGTGGCGACCGCCGGAGGAGTCCCGTGATGTCAGACGTAGAGCGAGGTGAACGGCGCCCAGGGCAGGTTGCGTAACACCGAGAAGGCCAGCCATGCGGCCAGGAAGCCGCCGATGACCTTCGAGCTGATCCGCAACTCGGGCATTCGCCACCCGAACGCCTGGTTCCCTGCCCAGGCCACGAAGAGGTACGCCAGGAACGGCAGCGCGAAGACGAACAGGAAGTGGTGTCGGGCGGCGGCCGGAAGGTCGCCGTGCAGCACGTACCAGAGGGCGCGGGTGCCACCACAGCCCGGGCAGTCCAGCCCGGTGGTCAACTTGAGCAGACAGGTGGGCGCGGCGTCCGGGTCGGCGTAGGTCGGGTTGCTGAGCAGCGCGTAGCTCATACCGACGGCGACGCAGCCGACCGCAGCCAGCGGCACCGCCCAGCGCGGGGAGCGTTCGTAGAGCCGCAGCACGAACCGGGTGAGCCGGTCCGGCTCGGGCGCCGGGTAGCCACCCGGCGGGGTCGCCGGCCAACCCTCCGAACCCGCCCCGCCGGGACCCGAGCCTCCGGGACCGCCGTCGGCCAGGGCGGTCGGGTGAACCGCCCCGGGGGCGGGTTGCGGCTTGTCGACCGGTCCGGGAACGCTCGTCACGCGCTCACGGTACACCGGACACGCCGGCCAACG
Organism: Micromonospora sp. NBRC 107095; assembly: GCF_030269705.1. Classification (NCBI taxonomy): domain Bacteria; kingdom Bacillati; phylum Actinomycetota; class Actinomycetes; order Micromonosporales; family Micromonosporaceae; genus Micromonospora; species Micromonospora sp. NBRC 107095. The sequence continues at coordinate 1,742,040 of NZ_BSTU01000001.1, read as the reverse complement.
CGGCGGTGAGCGGACCGGCCAGGTCGCCGGCCGCGGGCGGTGCCACCGCGTCCAGGCCGAGCCAGCCGGCCAGCCGGTACAGCTCGGCGGCGAGCGCCACCGCGGTCTCCCCCGGGTCGGCGCCGGGCTCGAGCCAGGCGGCCGGGACCAGTAGCACCTTGGCCTTGCGGTCGGCCTTGAGGTCGACCCGGGCGGTGAACCGGTCGCCCTGTAGGAACGGCAACACGTAGTAGCCGTAGACCCGCTGTGGCGCCGGGACGTAGATCTCGATCCGGTAGCTGAAGTCGAACAGCCGCTCGGTGCGGGCACGTTCCCAGATCAACGGATCGAAGGGACTGACCAGTGTGTTGCCGCGCACCCAGCGCGGCAGCCGGGCGGACGTGTGCAGCCACGCCGGCTGTCGCCAGCCCGCCACGGTGACCGGCACCAGCTCACCGGCCTCGGCCAGCTCCGCGACGGCCTGCCGGGCGCCGGCCAACGGCAACCGGAAGTAGTCGCGCAACTCCGGCTCGGCGGCCACCCCGAGCGACCGCGCGGCGAGGGCCACCAGCGTGCGGTACGCCTCGGCGTCGCTCGGGGTGGGCGCGGCCAGCGCCGCCGCCGGCAGCACCCGCTCGGGCAGGTCGTAGCGGCGGGCGAACGAGGTGCTGCGCTCGGCGGCGGCCACCTCCCCGGCCCAGAACAGGAACTCCAGGGCCCGCTTGACGGCCGACCAGTTCCATCCCCAGTTGCCGGTCTCCCGGGGCGCGTCGTGCTCGATCTCGGCGGCGGTCAGCGGCCCCCGGGCCGCCACCTCGTCGCGGACCCAGGCGACCAGCTCCGGCTGCTCCTGGGCGATCCGCCGCATGCCACCCCAGGATTCGCTGTGCGCGCGGGCCATCCGCCAGCGCAGCAACGGGTGCAGCTCGACCGGGACCAGCGACGCCTCGTGGCCCCAGTACTCGAACAGCTCCCGCGGGCGCCGGTAGGCGGCCTGGTCGAGCAGTGTGGTCGGGTACGGCCCGAGTCGGCTGTAGAGCGGCAGGTAGTGCGCGCGTTGCAGCACGTTGACCGAGTCCATCTGGATCAGCCCGACCCGGCTCAGCACCCGACGCAGGTGCCGGCGGGTGGGCACACCCGTCGGCGCCGGGTCGGCGAATCCCTGTGCGGCGAGCGCCACGCGACGGGCCTGGGCGAGCGAGAGCGATTCCGGTGTGGTCATCGTCGGCGACCTTAATTCATCGGTACGACGCCGGTGCGGGAAGCTGGACGTGACGACCAAGGAGGCATAGAACGGTGCAATGCTGACCATCCGCCGGGAGGAGCCGGACGACGCCGAGGCGGTCGCCCGGGTGCACGTGCACGGCTGGCAGGCGGGCTATGCCGGCTTCATGCCGGACGAGGTGCTCGGGCGGCTCAACGTGGTGGCCTGGGCGCAGCGTCGCCGCGACGTCGGCACCGCCGATCCGGAGCACCCGTTCACCACGCTGCTCGGCGAGGTGGACGGGTTGGTGGTGGGCTTCACCACCTTCGGGCCGTACCGCCGCAACCAGGACCGGGACGACCTGGACCAGACGGTCGGCGAGGTGGTGGCCCTCTACGTGGAGCCGGCCCGCTGGGGTGACGGGACCGCCGCCGCGCTGCTGGACGCGGCCCGGAGCGGGCTCACCGAGCGCGGCTGGGTGGGGTACCGGGCATGGGTGCTGGCGGACAACCGGCGGGCCCGTCGGTTCTGCGAGCGTGCCGGCCTGTCACCGGACGGTGAGCGGTCGACCTATCAGGTGCCGCTGGCCGGCGGGGGCCCGCCGGTCGGGCTGATCGAGCTGCGGTACGCCGGACGCCTCGACCGTTGACCCGTGTGGGGTCAGCCACCGGCGGATCGGCAGGAAGGCCAGCAGCGCCAGACTGATCCACACGTAGGCGTTGCTGCCCAGGAAGCCGTCCACCCCGGTGAAGTCCTTCTCCCAGAACCAGACGGTGCGGCTGATCAGCAGCGCGTACCCGATGGTCGCGGCGACCAGGAGGACCCGCCGTCGACGGCCGGCCGGCGCGGCCATCGCGTTGTCGACCAGGAGGATCAACGCGGGCAGCAGCCAGACCAGGTGGTGCACCCAGGTGACCGGGCTGACCAGGCACATCACCGCACCGGTCAGCGCCAGGCCGGTCGCCTCGTCGCCAGCCGCGACGGCGGCGCGGGACCGCCAGGCCCAGAGCGCCAGGGTGCCGAGCACCAGCAGCAGCCACAGCAGCGTGCTCGGGTGTTCCGGGTCGAGCCGGGCGACCACCCCGCGCAGCGACTGGTTGGAGACGAAGGCCAGCTCACCCACCCGGCCGGTGTTCCACAGGGCCTCGGTCCAGAACTCCCGGGACGCGTCCGGGAAGAGCGCGGCGGCCAGCAGCGACACCCCGGCAGCCGTGCCGCTGGCGGTGAGCGCGGCCCGCCAACGCCCGGTCACCAGCAGGTAGACGATGAACACGCCCGGGGTCAGTTTGATCGCTGTGGCGAGGCCGATGCCCACTCCGGTCCACCGACTGCCCGCCGGCAGCAGCCGCAGCAGGTCCACCGCCACCAGGAAGAGCAGCAGCGTGTTGACCTGGCCGAAGTTGACCGTCTCCCGCATCGGCTCGAACGCGGCGGCCAGACAGAGCGCCACGGCGAGCGCGAACCAGCGGGTCCAGCCGGCGCGGCGGGCGATCGGGTCGACCAGCCACCAGATCAGCACCGTCGTGGTGGCCACGCTGGCGAGCACGCTCACCACGATCACCGCCGTCCACGGCAGGTACGCCATCGGCAGCATGGCCAGTGCGGCGAACGGCGGGTAGGTGAAGCCGTACTGGGTGCCCGGCTTGAGGTAGTCGTAGATCTCCCCGCCGTCGTGCACCCACCAGGACAACGCGCCGTAGTAGACCTTCAGGTCGAAGAACCCGTGCCGGACGGCGGCGACGGCGAGGAACCCGGTGACCGCCGCGGCGAGCACCACCACCCCGACGACCTGCGCGGTCGTCCTGTTGGCACCCTGCGCCACCGTCGTCTCCCCCGCCCTGCGTAGGCTTCCGTCCCATGGCTCTCGGGTACGTCCGCCCGGCGCGTCCCGAGGACGCCGGCGAGATCGCACGCATCCAACTCGCGACCTGGCGGGTCGCGTACCGCCGGATCCTGCCTCGGCATGTGCTCGACAACCTGGACGAGGCGTTCCTCGCCCGGCGGTGGAGCGCCGCGGTGCTGGAGCCGCCCTCGGGCAAGCACCGGGTGCTGGTCGCCGTCGAACAGGCCGAGCAATCGTATCTGGTGGGGTTCGCCGCCTCCGGCCCGGCCGACGGCGAGGCGTTGGCGCCGGGTGAGCCGGCCGACGCGCTCGGCCCGGACGTGGCGGCGGTGACCGACCTGCTGGTGGAGCCGCGGTGGGGCCGGCGGGGGCACGGCAGTCGGCTGCTCGCCGCCGCCGTCGACCTGTGGCGGGAGGACGGCCTGAGCCGGGCGGTGGCCTGGGCGTTCGAGGGCGACGAGGCGACCCGGAAGTTCCTCACCAGCACCGGGTGGGAGCCCGACGGGGCGGGCCGCGCGCTCGACGTGGACGACATGCTGGTGCCGCAGGTGCGCCTGCACGTTGCCGTTCCGGCCGAGAAGGTCGAGTGACCGGTGTGGCGGACCTAGATCGGGGCCGCCACACCGAACCAGGTCAGCCCTTGTCCGAGCCGTCGTTGGCGTCGCGGACGAAGTAGCGCTGGAACACCACGAAGATGATCGCCACCGGGATGGTGGCCAGCAGCGCGGCGCCCAGCTTGAGCGGGTAGCGGTTGCCGCTGCCGAGTGAGCCGCTGACCAGGTCGGCCAGCCCTCGCGGCAGGGTGAACAGGTCCGGGTCCTGCACCGACACCAGGCTGTGCGGGAACTCGTTCCACGAGCCCTGGAAGGACAGGATGGTCAGGGTGATCAGCGCCGGTTTCGCCATCGGCAGGACCACCGACCAGAAGGTGCGGAAGATGCTCGCCCCGTCGATCCGGGCGGCCTCCTCGACACTGACCGGGATCGACTCGAAGAACTGCTTCATGATGAACACGCCCGCCGCGTCGGCCAGCAGCGGCACCACCAGACCGGCGTAACTGTTGTAGAGGCCGAGCTGGTTGAGCACCAGGAACTTCGGAATCAGCAGCACCACCCCGGGCACCGCCATCACCGCGATGACGGCGGCGAACAGCCCGGCACGACCCCGGAACCGCAGTCGGGCCAACGCGTACCCGGCGAGCGAGTCGAAGAACACCCGGCCGACGGTGACCAGCACCGTCACCAGCAGCGAGTTGCCCAGCCACAGCGGGAAGTTGGTGCCGGCGAAGATCCGCTCGAAGCCGGCCAGCGTGAGCGGATCCGGAAACGGTGACAGCGGGTTCGACGCCGCGTCGGCTTCGGTCTTGAGCGAGTTGCCGAGCTGGATGACGAACGGGTAGAGGAACACCAGCCCGAAGAAGACCAGCGTGGCGTACCCCAGGAAGCGGGTGACCAGGGTGCGGGCCGCGCGCTCGTCGCGCCGCGCGCTCGTCGCCGCCGGGCGGTCGGTGAGCACGGCCATCTCAGGACCCTTCCGGTACGCGCCGGCGCCACCAGCCGCGGCGCGGCCGGTCGGTGTCCCGCTCGGCCAGGACCCGGCGCTGGACCAGCGTGAGCACGATGATGATCAGGAACAGCACAAAGGAGATAGCCGCGCCGGAGCCGTAGTCGAAGTCCCGGAAGGCGGTCCGGTACGACAGGTAGGCCGGGGTGAGCGTGGTCTTGGCCGGGTCGCCCTGGCTCATCACGTACACCTGGTCGAAGACCTGCCAGGAGCCGATCATGCCGAGGGTGAGCACCAGGAAGGTGGTGGGCCTGATCATCGGCAGGGTGACGTGCCGGAAGCGCTGCCACCGGGACGCACCGTCGAGGGTGCTCGCCTCGTCCAGGGTGACCGGCACGTTCTGCAGCCCGGCCAGGAACATCAGCATGAAGGTGCCCGACGTGGTCCAGACGACAAGCGTGATGATCGAGATCATCGCCACGCTCGGGCCGGCCAACCAGTCCCACCAGCTCAGCCCGAACGGCCCGCCGTCGGCCAGCGCCGCCGGTGGCGAGTCGACGCCGACCACGCCGAAGAGCAGGTGCAGCACGCCCCGGGAGTCGGCGAACCACTCCGGCCCGTCGATGCCGACGAAGCCGAGCAGCGCGTTCACCGCGCCGGAGTTGGCAAACAGGAACAGGAACACCACGCTGATGGCGACGGAGCTGGTGACCGAGGGAAAGTAGAAGGCGCTGCGGAAGAAGCTCTTGCCCTTGAGCATCCGGTTGTTGACGACCAGCGCGAGTCCGAGCGCGAGCACGGTCTGCGTCGGCACCACGATCGCCACGTAGTAGATGTTGTTGCGGATGCTGGTCATGAAGTCGCGGCGGGCCAACCCGTCCTCGGTGAACAACTGGGTGTAGTTGTGTGCCCCGACGAACGGGACGTCCGCGGTGAACGGGCTGCCCTGGCCGTTCCAGTCGGTCAGGCTGACCCAGAGCGCCATCAGGATGGGCAGCAGCAGGAACAGCCCCAGAATGACGATCACCGGCGCGACGAAGAGCCAGCCGGCGAGGTTCTCGTTGCGCCGGGTGCCGCCCCCGCGTCGGCGCGGGCTCGACCCGGTCGCGGTGGCCGCGGCGGTCAGTGTCTCGGTTGCCATCTTCCCTCCCTTCCTCTCTCCGGCCGACGTGCGGCGGGGGCCCCGGTGGTCGCCGGGGCCCCCGCCGTCACCTCAGCTGGCGCCGAGCGCCGCCTTGGCGTTCTTGTCGAAGTTCTGCAGGACGGTCTTGGCGTCACCGTTGGCCAGCCCCTGCAGACCGGTGTCGAGGTCCTTCAGGACGCTCTCCATCTTCGGGGCGTTCACCGGGCCCTGGGCGTACGCGACACCGTCGACGAACACCTTGTCCGCCGGGAAGGCGGCGGTGTACTGGTCCCGCACCGACTGGCGGGACGGCATGACACCGAACGCGGTGGCGAAGGCCATCTGCTGCTCGCCGCTCGTCATCGCCTCGACGAACTTGATCGCCTGATCCTTGTACTTGCTCTTCGCGGCGATACCCCAGCACTGGGTGAAGGAGAGCGTGCCCTGCCCCTTGGGGCCGGCCGGCAGCGCCACCACCTTGTACTTCACGTTGGGGAAGTCGTTCTGCAGGGCACCCTTGATCCAGTTGCCCTCGATGGTCATCACGACCTTGCCCTTGCCGAACGCCTCACCGGACCAGCCGGAGTCGAGCTGCTTCGGGTACTTGGCCAGGCCCGTGGTGAGCATGGTCTTGACGTACTGGAGGGCGGCGAGGTTCTCCGGGGTGTCGGCGGTGGGCTGCTTGCCGTCCTTGCTCACCAGCCAGCCACCGTTCTGCACCATGAAGGCGCCGATCCGGTCCCGGGTGTCGCCGAGGGCCAGCGGGACCTGCCCCTTGCCCTTGATCTTCTGGGCGACGGCGGTGAGCTGGTCCCAGGTCGTCGGGACGTCGGCGTCGGTCAGCCCGGCCTTGGCCCACAGGTCGGTGTTGATCTGCAACGCCAGGGTGGAGAAGTCCTTGGGCGCGCAGTAGAGCTTGCCGTCGTACGTGAACGTGGTGCGCAGGCTCTCGTAGAAGTCACCGGAGTTGCTGATCTTGTCGCCATACGGCTCCAGGGCGCCGACACTGGCGTAGTCGGCGAACCGGGCCGCGTCCACGTAGAACACGTCCGGCGGGGTGCCGCCGGCGAGGCCCTGGCCGAGCTGCTGGGTCAGGTCCTGCGCCGGAGTGACCGTCGCGCTGTTGCCGGAGCTGCCGGCCCACTTCGCGGCGGCGTCCTGCACCGCCTTGGTCTCGGCGTCGCCGGACGAGCCGATCAGGATCTGGAGGCTGGCCGGCCCGCTGGACTGGGCGGTGTCGCCGGAGGAGTCGTCGAAGCCGCTGCCGCAGGCCGCGGAGCCGAGGAGGGCGATGGCGGCGAGGCCCGCCACCGCTGCCCGGGTGATTGTTCGAGGTGCCATGGTTTCTCCTGGTGGGGGGTGTGGCTACGCGGTGTGCCGCAGTGCCAGTGAGGGTTGGAGCAGCACGGGGCTGGGGGTCTCGTGGTCGCCGTCGAGGACCCCGGTGAGCAGGTCCACGCAGCGGGCGGCGGCCTCGCCGAGCGGTTGGCTGACGCTGGTCAGCCCGACCGCGGCGGCCACCGGTGTGTCGTCGAAGCCGATCACCGACACGGACGGGTCGACGCCGCGGATCGCCTGGAGGGCACCGAGGGCGAGCGAGTCGCTGGCGCAGACCACCGCGCTCGGCGCCACGGCGACGAGCAGGTCACGCATCAGACGTTCGCCTTCGGCGATGCCGTCCTCGGTCTCCCGGTGCAGCCCGGTCGGGTCGACGCCGGCCGCGTGCAGCGTGTCGCGCCAGCCGGCCCGCCGGTCGTCGCCGACGCCGGAGCCGACCGGCCAGCCGATGAACGCGATCCGCCGGTGGCCGGCGTCCAGCAGCCGCCGGGTGGCCTGGGCGGTGCCGGCGGCGCCGTCCACGTCCACCCAGGGGTGCGCGTCGAGCGCGTCCCACGGCCGGCCGAAGGTCACGAACGGCACGTCCCGGTCGGCGAGCCATTGGGTACGCGGATCGCCGTACTTGGTGCCGACCAGCACGAACGCGTCCAACTCGTAGGTGCCGAGCAGGTCGCCGTAGGTGGCGATCTCCCGTTCGTCGTCGGTGGCGGTGTAGAGCAGCACCCGGTAGCCGGCCGCGTCGGCGGTCTCGGTGAGGCCGTGCAGGAAGCGGTCGAGCACGGAGCCGTTGATGCCGTCGCGGGTCGGTTCGATCCGGGCGGCGATCAGGCGGGACCGGCCGGTGCGCATCTGCCGGGCGGCCTGGTTGGCCCGGTAGCCGAGCGCGTTGATCGCGTCCTCGACCCGCTGACGGGTCTCCTGCCGCACGATGTGCGGGGCGTTGAGCACGTTGGACACCGTCTGCCGGCTGACTCGGGCGTGCCGGGCCACCGTCGCGATGGTCACCTTTTCGGCCACTTAATCCCTCTCGCCATCTTGAACGATCCAATTTGGATAAGGCAGGATTGGATCGTTCAAGTTTCTGGAATGTTTCGCACTTTGCACCGCCAGGGCCGCGTTGTCAAGACGTCCGCCCCGCACCCCGAGGATCTGGAGCCACACCGTGATCGAACGCCAGCTGCAACCCCTCCTGCACGAGTTGGTCGGGGTGGTCTTCGCCCCCACCAGCGCGCTGGGGGACGCGACCGGGCAGATCCGCCCGACCGGCGTCCAGGGCGTCTTCCACGCCGATGCCCGGGTGCTCTCCCGCGCCGAGCTGCTTGTCGACGACCAGGAGCTCGAAGGGCTGACCCGGGGCGACGACGGGCCGCACGGCGCGCACTTCGTGAGCCTGGCCCGCTGGCTCGGTGACCCCACACCCGACCCCACCGTCCGGGTCGACCGAACCCGCCGGGCCACCCGCAACGGTCTCGTCGAAGAGCTGCGCATCGGCTCCACCGCCACTGTCGGCGTACGGGCCACCGTCTCCGTCGACCTCGGCTGCGACCTGGCGCCCATCGAGGTCGTCAAGTCCGGTCGCGCCACCGACGCGCTGGTGGCCAGCACCGGCCAGCCCGGCACGCTCACCTGGTCGGGCACCGGGATCACCGTCACCGTCACCGCGCCGGGCGCCGACGTGCTCGCCGACGGCGAGCGGGCCACCACTCCCCGGCTGGTCTGGCCGGTCGACCTGCCCCCCGGCGGCGAGACGGTGCTGCGCTGGCAGTTGGCCGTCGACGACCCGCGCGCCGTCGTCGTCGGCCCGGCCGGCGAGCCCGAATGGTCCCGACCCGAGGTGAGCGCCGACGACCGGCGCCTCGTCCGGCTGCTCGACCGCAGCCTCGACGACCTGCGGGGCCTCCGGCTGGCCGAGACCGGCGCCCCGGGGGACGTGTTCCTCGGCGCCGGGGTGCCCTGGTTCCTCACCCTGTTCGGCCGGGACAGCCTCTGGGCCGCCCGGATGATGCTGCCGCTCGGCACCGACCTGGCCGCCGGCACCCTGCGCGTGCTCGCCCGCCGGCAGGGCACCCGGATCGACCCGACGACCGGCGAGGCCCCCGGCAAGATCCTGCACGAGCTGCGGCGCCACGAGTTCGCCCTGCCCGACAACGGCCTGCACCTTCCACCGGCGTACTACGGCACCGTCGACGCCACCATGCTCTGGGTCAACCTGCTGCACGACGCGTGGCGGTGGGGAATGCCCGCCGAGCAGATCGAGCCCCTGCTGCCGCACCTGGAGGCGGCGCTACGCTGGCTCGGCGAGCACGCCGACCCGGACGGTGACGGCCTGGTCGAGTACGTCGACACGACCGGCCGCGGTTTGTCCAACCAGGGGTGGAAGGACTCCGGAGACGCCGTCCGGTTCCACGACGGCACCCTGGCCACCGCGCCGATCGTGCTTGCCGAGGTGCAGGGGTACGCGCACGAGGCGGCCGTGAACGGGGCCGCCCTGCTGGACGCCTTCGGCCGACCGGGCGCCGACCGTTGGCGCGAGCACGCCGCCGCGCTTGTCGACCGGTTCCGCAAGAGCTTCTGGGTCGACGGCCGCCACGGCCCGCAACCAGCGCTGGCCCTCGACCGCGACAAGCGTCCCGTGGACTCGCTGACCAGCAACATCGGCCACCTGCTCGGCACCGGCCTGCTCGACCGCGACGAGGAGGCCCAGGTCGCGCACCTGCTCACCACCGACACGATGGCCGCCGGGTTCGGGCTGCGCACCATGTCCAGCGACGACGCCGGCTTCAGCCCGCTGTCGTACCACTGTGGCTCGATCTGGACCCACGACACCGCGATCGTGCTCGGTGGCTTGGCCCGCGCCGGGCACCGCGACGCCGCGCTCGGCCTGGCCGAAGGGCTGCTCAGCGCGGCCGAGGCGTTCGACTACCGGATGCCGGAGCTGTACGGCGGCGACGACCGGGCACTGGTGAGCCGTCCGGTGCCGTACCCGGCCGCGTGCCGGCCGCAGGCCTGGGCCGCGGCGGGCGCGGTGCTGCTGCTACAGGCGGCCACGGGGCTCTACCCGGACGTACCGGCCGGCACGGTCCGACTGGCGCCCCTGGCGGGAGCGGAGTTCGGTGCCGTAGCGGTCAACGGTCTCCGCGTCGCCAACACCCCGGTAACGGTGACGGTCGACCGCACCGGCGAAACCACCGTGACCAACCTCCCCCTCCCCCTAACCCCAACCCCAACCCCGACCCTCCCCACCCAACGGCCCCCCGCCCCCGGCGTCGATCATGAAGTTGTTGTCACCCGGCGCGGCGTGTCGGGGCGATAACTTCATGATCGACGGGGGTGACGAGTTCGGCGATCAGCTCGTCGTCGTCCATGGCGCCGGTGGGGTGGAAGCCTAGGGAGGCGTACAGGGCTGCCGCCTGGGTGTTGTCGGGGTGGTACGAGAGGCGGACCGGGGGGTTTCCGTCCTGGGCCGCCAGCCAGGGGGCCAGGGTCTGCACAGTGGCCCGGCCGACGCCCCGGCCCTGCTCCGCCGCGTCGATCAGCATCCCGCCGATCCAGTGCGAGCCGTCGTCGTCCACGCCCCACATGACGTGGCCGACGACGGTCTCGCCGGCGTACACGGCCAGCGAGTTCCACACCTCGGAGCGCATGCTGAGCAGCAGGTAACGGGCGCCCAGCGCCGCCACGAACCGGCGCTGGTCGTCGCGCGGGGCGACGTCGGCCACCGCCCGCCAGTTGTCGTCGTCGACCGGCCGCAGCGTGACGCGCCGCCTGGCCCGGTCCAAGTGTCCGGCATCGATCATCCGGCGGATGCTACCCGGCCCAGACAGAGAGATCTTGGACAGTTTCCGTTACGCGAGAACGGAAACTGTCCAAGATCTGCGGTCAGTCGAGCAGGGCGTCCAGGCCGACGGTGAGGCCGGGGCGGTTGCGCACCGCGCGGACGGCCAGCAGCACGCCCGGCATGAATGACACCCGGTCGTACGAGTCGTGTCGGATGGTCAGCGTCTCGCCGGTGCCACCGAACAGCACCTCCTGGTGGGCGACCAGACCGGTGGCGCGCACCGCGTGGACGCGTACCCCGTCGATCTCGGCGCCACGCGCACCCGGCACCTCGTCCTTGGTGGCGTCCGGCACCGGGCCGAGGCCGGCCTCGGCGCGGGCCCGGGCGATCTGCCGGGCGGTGTGGGTGGCGGTGCCGCTCGGGGCGTCCAGCTTGCGCGGGTGGTGCTGCTCGATGATCTCGACGGACTCGAAGTGTCGGGCGGCGCGGGCGGCGAACTGCATCATCAGCACCGCGCCGATGCCGAAGTTCGGGGCGATGACCACACCCACCTCGGGCCGGTCGGCCAGCCAGCCGCGCACCTGCTCCAACCGCTGCTCCGTGAAGCCGGTCGTGCCGACCACCGCGCTGATGCCCTGCTCGACGCACCACCGGAGGTTGTCCATCACGACGTCCGGCGTGGTGAAGTCGACGACCACCTCGGCGGCGGAGACGGCCGAACGACTGTCGCCCTGGTCGATCGACGCCGTCAGGGTGAGGTCGTCGGCGGCGTCGACGGCCTTGCAGACCTCGATGCCCATCCGGCCGCGCGCTCCGAACACGCCGACCCGAATCTTCTCCTGCTCGTCAGTCACGGGGCACAACCTATCCCAATCGGGACGTGCCCCAGTCGTCGGATCCGGGCGGCTCCACCGACCGGGACGAGCCATGGATCGTGCCGCGACAGCCCTCAGACCGCGAAGTCGCCAGCGCCGAACGGGCCCACCACTGCCAGCGACATCGGGCGGCTGAGCAACTCGGCGGCGAGGACGTTGACGTCCGCCACGCTGACCTCGTCGACCCGGCGGAGCAACTCGTCGACGGGCATCAGGTCGCCGTAGAGCAGCTCACCCTTCGCCAGCCGGCTCATCCGGGAACCGGTGTCCTCCAGGCCGAGCACGAACGAGCCCTTGCTCATACCCTTGCCCCGGGCCACCTCGGCCTCGGTCAACCCGTCGGCGGCAACCCGGGCCAGCTCGGCACGGGTCAGGGCCAGCACCTCGTCCACCTTGCCCGGCGCGCAGCCGGCATAGACGGCGAACAGGCCCGTGTCTGCGTACTGGCTGGCGTAGGAGTAGACCGAGTAGGCCAGGCCGCGCTGCTCGCGGATCTCCTGGAACAGGCGGCTGGACATGCCACCACCGAGCACGTTGTTGAGCACCCCGAGGGCGAACCGCCGATCGTCGAGCCGGTCGATGCCGGGGCAGCCGAGGATGACGTGCGCCTGCTCGGTCTCCTTCGGCTCCACCACCGTGGTCACCGGCCTGGTGCGTACCGCCGGGGTCGCCGCGCGGTGCGGTGCCGGGCTGGCCGGTTCGCTGTCCAGCGGGGTGCCGCGCACCGCCTGACGGACCAGCTTGACCACTGCGGCGTGGTCGAGGTTGCCGGCGGCGGCGATGACGATCTGCGGCGCGGTGTAGCGCCCCTGGTAGAAGTTCTGGATCTGCCGGCGGGTCATCGGGGTGACGGTCTCCGCGGTGCCGGAGATGAGCCGGCCCAGCGGGTGATCGCCGTAGACGGCCTGGACGAAGAGGTCGTGCACCTCGTCACCCGGCTCGTCGTCGTGCATGGCGATCTCTTCCAGGATCACGCCGCGCTCGGTCTCGACGTCGGCCGGCTCCAACAACGAGTCGGCGACCAGGTCGCACATCACGTCGATCGCCAGCGGCAGGTCCTCGTCCAGCACCCGCGCGTAGTAGCAGGTGTATTCCTTCGTGGTGAAGGCGTTGGTCTCACCACCCACCGCTTCGATCTGCGAGGAGATCTCCAGTGCGGTGCGCTTGTGGGTGCCCTTGAAGAGCAGGTGCTCCAGGAAGTGCGCGGCACCCGCCTGCGGGCCGGTCTCGTCGCGTGAGCCGACCGCCACCCAGATGCCGAACGAGACGCTGCGCATCGCCGGAATCGCCTCGGTGAGGACGCGCAGGCCGCTGGGCAGCACGGTACGTCGTACCGTGCCGCCCAGCGGGTCGTCGCTGAGCGTCCGGGTCACCGCGCGCGCGGTGCCGCCGGAACGGCCCGCCCCGGTGGCCCGAGACGCAGCCACCCCCCGTCGATCCGGTGGAAACGGCGCGCTGAAGGCCCGACTCACGTGGTGCTCCCGGTTCGACGAGGGGTGGGTGATGCGAGGTACGACGATCAGCTGTGCCGGGTCCGGCGGCGCGGACGCTCGCCGCCCTCGCCACCCTCGCCGCCGCTACCGCCCTCGCCGCCGCGCTCCGGGCCACGCCCGCCACGGTCGCCGCCGCGCTCACGGTCACCGCGGTCACGCGGAGCCCGGTCGCCCCGGTCTCGACCAGCCGGCCGGTCGCCAGCGGCGGCCTCACCGGCGGCCGGAGCCTCGGCGCCCTCCGGGCGGACCTTGTCCAGGTAGATCTTGCCGCGGGCGTCGATGTCCGCGATCTCGACCTCGACCCGGTCACCGACGTTGAGGAAGTCCTCAACCCGCTCGACCCGCTTGCCGTCGCCCACCTTGGAGATGTGCAACAGACCGTCCCGGCCCGGCAGGAGCGAGATGAACGCGCCGAACGCGGCGGTCTTGACCACCGTGCCGAGGAACCGCTCGCCCTGCTTCGGCAGCGTCGGGTTGGCGATGCCGTTGATCCGGTCGACGGCCGCCTGGGCCGACGGGCCGTTGGTGGCGCCGACGTAGATCGTGCCGTCATCCTCGATGGAGATCTCGGCGCCGGTCTCGTCCTGGATCGCGTTGATGGTCTGGCCCTTCGGGCCGATCACCATGCCGATCTTGTCGACCGGGATCTTGACGGTGGTGACCCGCGGCGCGTAGTCGGACATCTCGGCCGGAGCCTCGATCGCCGCCTTCATGACCCCGAGGATGACCTGCCGGGCCTCGTTCGCCTGCTGGAGCGCGGCGGCGAGCACGTCCGACGGGATGCCGTTGAGCTTGGTGTCGAGCTGCAGCGCGGTGACGAACTCCGGGGTGCCGGCGACCTTGAAGTCCATGTCACCGAACGCGTCCTCGGCACCGAGGATGTCGGTCAGCGTCACGTACTGGGTCTTGCCGTCCACCTCGTCGGAGATGAGGCCCATCGCGATGCCGGCGACCGGCGCCTTCAGCGGGACACCGGCGGAGAGCAGGCCCAGCGTCGACGCGCAGACCGAACCCATCGAGGTGGAGCCGTTGGAGCCGAGCGCCTCGGAGACCTGCCGGATGGCGTACGGGAACTCCTCGCGCGACGGCAGCACCGGGATCAGCGCCCGCTCGGCGAGGGCGCCGTGGCCGATCTCCCGACGCTTCGGCGAGCCGACCCGGCCGGTCTCACCGGTCGAGTACGGCGGGAAGTTGTAGTTGTGCATGTAGCGCTTGCGGTTCTCCGGGGAGAGCGTGTCCACCATCTGCTCCATCCGGAGCATGTTCAGCGTGGTGACACCCAGGATCTGGGTCTCGCCCCGCTCGAACAGCGCCGAACCGTGCACCCGGGGCAGCACCCCGACCTCGGCGGTCAGCGCCCGGATGTCGCGCGGGCCACGGCCGTCCATGCGGACCTGCTCGCGCAGCACGCGGTTGCGCACCTCGGACTTGGTCAGCGAGCGGAAGGCTGCGGACAGCTCCTTCTCCCGACCCTCGAACCGAGCGCCCAGCTCCTCGGCGACGCGGGCCTTGACCCGGTCCAGGGCCTCCTCACGGTCGGCCTTGCCGGCGATGGTGATCGCCTCGGCCACGTCGGCGCGGGCCAGCTCGGCCACGGCGTCGTACGCGTCGTCCTGGTAGTCCAGGAAGACCGGGAACTCGGTGACCGGCTTGGCGGCGACCTCGGCCAGCTCGCTCTGCGCGCGGCACAGCTCACGGATCGCCGGCTTGGCGGCCTCCAGACCGCTGGCGACGATCTCCTCGGTCGGGGCGGTGGCACCGGCCGAGATGAGAGCGACGGCGTTCGGGGTGGCCTCGGCCTCGACCATCATGATCGCGACGTCGCCGTCGTCGAGCGTGCGGCCGGCCACGACCATGTCGAAGGTGGCGCGGGCCAGCTCCTCCAGGGTCGGGAAGGCGACCCACTGGCCGTCGATGTGGGCGACGCGGGTCGCCCCGATCGGGCCGGAGAACGGCAGGCCGGAGAGCTTGGTCGACATCGAGGCGGCGTTGATCGCCACGACGTCGTACGGGTGCTGCGGGTCGAGTGCGAGGACGGTCTCGACGACCTGGACCTCGTTGCGCAGGCCCTTGACGAAGGACGGGCGCAGCGGCCGGTCGATCAGCCGGCAGGTGAGGATGGCGTCCTCGCTGGGCCGACCCTCACGGCGGAAGAACGAGCCGGGGATGCGGCCCGCGGCGTACATCCGCTCCTCGACGTCGACGGTCAGCGGGAAGAAGTCGAACTGCTCCTTCGGGTGCTTACCGGCGGTCGTGGCGGAGAGAACCACCGTCTCGCCCAGCTGGGCGATGACGGAACCGGCGGCCTGGCGAGCCAGCCGACCGGTGGAGAAGGTGATCTCACGGGTGCCGAAGGACCCGTTGTCGATCACGGCGGTGCGGGATTCGGTGCCGAGTTTGGTCTCGGTCATGTGCTGTCGTGCTCCTTCGCGTCGTGGGCCCACGACATCGGGGAGCTGCTCAGCCGGCCGGTCTTCGATCGAAGCGCCCGGGTGGTCGGCATGATGCCGGGTTCCCGGGGGCCACTACCGGAGACCGGTACGCTGACCGGCTCCCTCTCGGGTGGTCGCGCGGCCCGTGTTTCTCCAGGTGGGACGCGGCACGGGGGAGCGGCCGTCCGGCCACTCCCCCGTCACGTCACCGGCGCAGACCGAGCCGCTCGATGAGCGACCGGTAGCGGGCAATGTCCTTCTTCTGGACGTAGTTGAGCAACCGACGGCGCCGGCCGACCAGCAGCAGCAGCCCACGGCGGCTGTGGTGGTCGTGCTTGTGCACCTTCAGGTGCTCGGTCAGCTCCGCGATCCGCTTGGTGAGGACCGCGACCTGAACCTCCGGCGAACCGGTGTCGCCCTCGGCGGTCGCGTACTCCGCGCGGATGCTGGCCTTGGCTTCCTGATCGAGCGCCATGTTCTCCCTGTTTCGATGGGTTGATCAAGTGGGTGTCCGTCGTCCCGATGGACCGGGAACGGACCGGTACCTCGCACCCGCGGCGTCGAGCAGGCACGCGAGGCCCCACGCCGGTCACCCGACGTCCCGGCAAGACTACCAGCACTCGCCGGTAACACCCGGCGAAGGGCCTCGGTGGCGGCCCGTCACGCCACGACGATCAGGCCAGCGCCCGCCTGGTGCGCTCGACGTCCTGGTTCATCTGGGCGATCAACGGCTCGATCGAGTCGTACCGGACCTGACCACGCAGGTGCGCCACGAAGTCCAGGGCCAGCCGCTCGCCGTACAGGTCGCCGGAAAAGTCCAGCGCGTACGCCTCCACCCGCCGCTCCCGGCCGGAGAACGTCGGGTTGGTGCCCACCGAGACCGCCGCGAGCAGCGGTTCACCCTGGCCACGCCGGATCAGCCGGGCCGCGTACACCCCGTCGGCGGGCACCGCCGCGTACCGGTGGCAGAGCAGGTTGGCGGTGGGGAAGCCCAGCTCCCGGCCCCGCTGGTCGCCGCGGACCACGACCCCCTCCAGCCGGTGTGGGCGGCCCAGCGCGGCGGCCGCCGCGCCCACGTCGCCCGCGTCGACGCAGGACCGGATGTACGTGGAGGAGAAGACGGTGCCGTCCTCGGCGACCAGCGGGCCGCCCTCCACGCCGAAGCCGAACGTCCGACCCAACTGCTCCAGCAACGCGACGTCGCCGGCCGCCCGGTGCCCGAAGCGGAAGTTGCTGCCGACCACCACCAGCGCCGCGTGCAGGTGCTCGACCAGGACGTCGTGCACGAACTGTTCGGCCGGCACCCGGGAGAACTCCGGGGTGAACGGCACCACGCAGAGCACGTCCACGCCGAGCGCCTCGATCAGCTCGGCCTTGCGGGCCGGCTCGGTGAGCACCGCCGGGTGCGAACCGGGGCGGACCACCTCGGCCGGGTGCGGGTCGAAGGTGACCACCACCGATTGCACGCCCAGCTCGCGGGCCCGGGCCACGGTGTGCCCGATGGTCGCCTGGTGCCCCTTGTGCACGCCGTCGAAGACGCCGATGGTGACCACCGAGCGTCCCCACCCGCCGGGCGCCGCGTCGTAGCCCCGCCACCGCTGCATGCCGTTCCTCTCTGCTGTCCCGCCGGCCGGCGGGTCGACACCGCCGGCTGCCGGCCGGCGGACCCTGCGCCCGCGGTCAGGCCGGGGCGAGCACGATCTCCGCCCGAGCGCGGCCGTCCCGCTCGCTGACGATAGCGATCAGGCCGCCGGCCGGCCCGAACACCGCGTACGGCCCGGTGAGGCCGGCCGGGTCCAGTGGTCCGCCGTGGGCGAGCACCCGGGCCTCGTCGGGCGTGGCCTCCCGGCGCGCGAAGAACCGGTCGGCCGCCGCGTCCAGGGGCAGGTTCACCACGTCCGGGGCGCGCTGCTCCAACTCGTCGAGGGTGGCCGCCTCGGCGAGGGTGAAACCACCCACCGCGGTGCGCCGCAACGCCGTGAGGTGCCCACCGACGCCGAGCGCCAGGCCCGCGTCCCGGGCGATGGCCCGGATGTACGTGCCGGAGGAGCAGGTCACGTCCACGTCCACGTCCACCACGTCCGGCTCGGTACGGCGGATCGCCAGCACCGCCAGCCGGGAGATGGTGACCCGCCGCGCCGGCAGGTCGACGCTCTCCCCGTCGCGGACCCGCTTGTACGCCCGCTGCCCGTCGATCTTGATGGCGCTGACCGCGCTCGGCACCTGGTCCACCTCGCCGCTGAGCCCGGCCAGCGCCGAGCGGATCGCGTCGTCGGTGACCTGGCCGGCCGGCACGGTGGCGGTCACGTCGCCCTCGGCGTCGTCGGTGACGGTGGTCTGGCCGAGCCGGATGGTGCCGGTGTAGCTCTTGCCCGCACCGATCACGTACGTCAGCAACCGGGTGGCCCGGCCGACACCGATCACCAGCACCCCGGTGGCCATCGGGTCGAGGGTGCCGCCGTGCCCGACCCGTCGGGTCTTCGCCAGTCGGCGAATCCGCGCCACCACGTCGTGCGACGTCATGCCGCCGGGCTTGTCGACCACGATCAGACCATCGGTGCTCACGTCGGCCAAGCCTGCCAGATGACCGCTGTCGGAGAGTGCGTGGGCGGGCCCCCGCGTGACCCGGACGACCGGCGGGGGTGCTCAGCGGACCGCGCCGGTCACCGCCCAGGCGCCGTTGCGCAGTCGCAGCAGCAGGGCGACCAGCCGGATCACCACGAACACCGTGAGCCCGGCCCAGATGCCGCCCAGCCCGAGATCGAACGCGTACGCCAGCCAGATGGCCGGCAGGAAGCCGCCGAGCGCCGCCACGATGGTGAGGTTGCGCAGGTAACGCACGTCGCCCGCGCCGATCAGCACGCCGTCGAGGGCGAACACCACCCCGGCCAACGGCAGCATGACGACGAACCACGGCCAGGCGACGGCGGCCTGCTCGCGTACCCCCGGATCGGAGCTGAACCACGACGGCACGATGCCGGCGCCGGCGGCGATGAGCAGCGCGAAGCCCACGCCGCAGATACCGCCGAGCAGCCCGATCCGGCGGGCGAGCGCCCGTGCCCCCGCGTCGTCGCCGGCGCCGAGCGCGGCGCCGACCAGGGACTGCGCGGCGATGGCGAGGGCGTCGAGCACCAGCGCGGTGAAGAACCAGAGTTGCAGGGCGATCTGGTGGGCGCCGACGGCGGCGGCGCCGAACCGGGCGGCGACGGCGGTCGCGGACAAAAAGCTGGCCTGGAACGCCAGCCCACGGATCAGCAGGTCCCGGCTGAGCACCAACTGCTGGCGGATCACGCGGGGCCGGGGTCGCAGCGACACCCGCTCAGCGACCAGAGCGGCGGCGAAGAGCACCCCGCAGAGCGTCTGCGCGACGACGTTGGCCACCGCCGAGCCGACCAGGCCCAGCCCGCCGGGGTAGACCAGCAGCGGGCAGAGCAGCGCGGAGAGCAGGTTGGGGCCGAGCACGAAGACCAACGGGCGGCGGGTGTCCTGCACGCCGCGCAGCCAGCCGTTGCCGGCGGCGGCGAGCAGCAGGCCGGGGGCGCCGAGGGCCGCGATCCGCAGCCACTGCGCGGCGGCGTCGGCCACCTCGCCACCACCACCGACGAGGGTACGCGCGAGCGCGCCACCGCCGAACTGCATGCCGACCGCGATCAGCAGACCGACACCGAACGCCAGCCAGGACGACTGGACGCCTTCGGAGACGGCGGCGGCCCGGTCACCCGCGCCGAACCGGCGGGCCGCGCGCCCGGTGGTGCCGTACGCGACCACGGTGCCGACCCAGGCGGTCAGCGTCATGACCGTGCCACCGACGGCGAGCGCGGCGAGCGGCACCCGGCCGAGGTGGCCGACCACTGCCGTGTCGACCAGCACGTAGAGCGGCTCGGCGGCGAGCACCACGAGGGCCGGCAGGGCGAGAGCGGCGATCCGGCGCGGCGAGGCCGGTCGGTGGGCGGTGGCGGCGGTCTGGCTCATCGCCGCCGATCCTGGCACGAGCCTGGTAAGGATCGCAATCCTGCCGAGTACTTACCTCACCGGTGCACTCCGCCGGCGGGTGGCGATCAGGTTCGTCGCGGCCCCCGGCGCGGCACCTGCCGACAAGCAGTCGGGGGTGCACGATTCTCTGGTCAGAGGCTTTGGAGCTGATGTCGTAGGCGAATCACGCCGGCTGGGAAGACCCGAACGGGTCGCGGTCGTGATGTCGCAGACGATTCAGCTCCAAAGGTGAACCAGGAGACGTCCGGCTCCTCCGACCACGCCGGCCAGAGGGATCACCGTCGGACGGGTCGGCTCACTGACGGGTGTCCATCGACGTCTGCAGCGCGCGGCGGGCCTGCTCACGGGCGTCGTCGGTGGTGGTCTCGGGCTTGGGCTTGTTCGGCATGGTGGCGCTCCTCTTCCAGGGCGGGAGCCGCCGGCACGCGGCGGCCCTCACGGGCGATCGTGCTGAGCGCCCCACGGCGGTCCGGGGTTACCGGAGCAGCCGGCTGGGCAACGTGAGCCCGGGTCGGTCGACCCTGGAGGGAGGCGGCACAGGGTGTGGCACCACCGCCCGTGACCTGCACCGCCAGGCGGCGCCGGCCCTCTCCCAAGTTATCGTTCAGGTCCACATACTGCTTACGGTTCCCGCCATCTGGACACGCGACAACCCAGCTCAGCGGGCCAGAAAGTGCCAGCCCAGCCACCACCAGAACCCGAACAGACCGATCCGGCCCACCGGCACCGAGCCGACCTCGTACCGCATCACGTACGCGCAGACCTCGCCCAGCGTGGGGATGCGGGACCCCTCCCGGCGGGCCAGCCACTCCACCACCGCGAAGAGGACCAGCGCGGTGAGGAAGCCGCCGATCGCGATCGCCCGCATCATCGCCGCACCAGCCCCCAGAAGGCGGCCAACCAGGCGAACCAGGCTGCCGATCGGGTCAGATGATCTTCCAGAAGAGGGTCGGCCAGCCGGGAGAAGGTGGGAAAGTCATCGCCGGCAGCCAGCACGAAGGTCACGCCCTCGAAGACCCCGAAGACCACCACCGGCACCGCCCACCAGACCGCCCCGGCGCCCAGTTGGCGCGGCGCGGGCCGGCGCGGCACCCGGTTGCTCAGACCGAGCCAGATCAGCACCCCACCCGTGCCGAGGGTGAACAGGTTCGCCTCGGTGGAGAAGGACGCGAACCGGCCACCGACGAGCGACAGGCAGACGAGAACGGGAACGGAGACGGCGGGCCGGTCCCAGGCGCGGGGGGCCTCCACGGTGAGGTCGTGCGGCTGCTCCATCCCGCAATTCTTCCCGGTCACACGGAGGGCGGGAAGACCGACACTCCCCGGAGCTGACCCTGATCTTCCGGAATCGATCGATGATGATCGAAGTAGCGCCTCAGTCGATCAGCGCCGCGTCCAGCTGAGCACGGATCGACTCGACCACCTGCTCGACACTGCCCCGACCGGTGAACCCGGCCGCGAACGTGTGCCCACCACCGCCCAGGGCGACCGCGACCCGACTGACGTCCACCGCGCCCTTGCTGCGCATCGACACCGCCCATTCGGCGGGCCGGGTCTGCTTCACCACGCAGCTCACATCCGCCTCGGCGGTGCACCGCACCGAGTCGATCAACGCCTCCAGCACGTACGGCCGCTGGTCGTGCCGGGCCAGGTCGTCCAGCGTGGCGAAGGTCCAGACCAGCCCCCGGCCGGCAGCGGCGGCCGGCTCCAGCCGGGCCCGGCCGAGCACCTCGCCGAAGAGGCGGACCGCGCCGAAGGGCCGGGTGTCGAAGACCCGCCGGGAGATGTCACCGGGCGAGATGCCGGTCGCCAGCAACCGGGCAGCCATCTGATGCACCGCCGGCGTGGTCGCCTCGAACCGGAACGAGCCGGTGTCAGTGGTCAGCGCCGTGTAGAGGCACTCGGCGATGGCCGGGTCGACCACCACCCCCAGCCGGGCCAGCAACTGTTCGGCCACGACCGACGTGGCCGCCGCACTCGGATCGACCAGGTTGACCGTGCCGAAACCGGGGTTCGAGGCATGGTGGTCGAGCACCAGCGCCGCACCCGCCGTCGACAACCGCCCGGCCAGGTCACCGAGGCGCGACACGCTCGCTGCGTCGAAGCAGATCACCAGATCGGGGGCCGGGTCGGCGGCGTCCGCCGGGACCAGCAGATCCAGACCGGGCAGCCCACGGAACGGCTCCGGCACCTCCGGCGGCCCGGGGAAGGTCGCCTGCACGTCGCGTACGCCGAACTGCCGCAGGCCCAGACCGAAGCCGAGCATGCTGCCCAGCGCGTCGCCGTCCGGGTTGACGTGGCAGATCAGCAGCGTACGGCCGGTCGGCGGGAGAGCCCGCACCAACGCCTCGGCCGCGGCCCAGTCCGCCTCGGCGGGGCCGAGCCCGGCTGCCCCGGCGAGCGGGGCGTCGGCGGTGCTGGTCACCGCGTTTCCCCACCCCGCGGGGAATCCTTGACGTCGGTGGCCTCATCGGCCTCGTCCGTCTCGTCGGCCTCGTCCGTGTCGTCGTCCACCCGGTACGGCTGGGCTTCGCCCGCGTACTTCGCCTGGGCGGCGAGCCGCTGCACCTCGGCATCGGCGTTACGGGCGGCGGCGAGCAGGTCGTCGATGTGCTTGACCTGGTCCTGCACGTCGTCGAGGACGAACGTGAGGGTCGGCGAGTGGCGCAGCCCGAGCGCCTTGCCGACAGTGCTGCGCAGCATCCCCTTGGCGCTCTCCAGCGCCGCGGCGGTGTCCGCCTGGGCCACCGAGTCACCGAGCACGGTGTAGAAGACCGTCGCGTCGCGCAGGTCAGCGGTAATCCGGGCATCGGTGATGGTGATCATCCCGAGCCGCGGGTCCTTGATCTGGCTCCGCACCACCGACGCGACCAGCTCACGCACCCGTTCCGCGTGCCGGCGTACCTTGGCCGGATCAGACATCTCGCCACCTCCACGGCGTCCTGCTCCCGGTCGACCCGGCGGCCCGGAGGCCGCCGGCCGACCGGCCAACATCTCGAACACTACCTTCGCGGCCGCGCCGGTCGCCCGGCACAGCCGGCACCATGGTCAGTCGTCGTCCACGCCGTAGAGCCGGCGACGGACCGACAGCAACTCGACCTCGGGGCGCGCGGCCACCAGGCGCTCACAGGAGTCCAGCACCTCACGGACGTGCGCCGTCTCGGCGGCCACCACGGCCACCGCGAGCTGCGCTCGACCATGCAGGTCCAGCGCGCCCACCTCAGCGGCCGACACCTCGAAGCGGCGCAGCGCCGCCACGATCGGCCGTACATATGATCTCTTGGCTTTGAGCGACCTGGAGTCGCCCGGCAGCAGCAGGTCGAAGACCGCGGTTCCGGTGAACATCGCCCCGGACGATACCGCCAACCCGCCCCGCATGATCAAGGGGTTTACGCCGGTCGGCGTAAACCCCTTGATCAGCGTGTCACTGCCGGATCAGGCGCGAACCTTCTCCCGCATCTCGAAGGTCTCGATGACGTCGCCGACCTGGACGTTGTTGTAACCACCCAGGGTCAGACCGCACTCGAAGCCCTCGCGGACCTCGGTGGCGTCGTCCTTGAACCGCTTGAGCGAGGTGATCGTGAGGTTGTCCGCCACGACCGTCCCGTCCCGAAGCAGGCGAGCCTTCGCGTTGCGTCGGATGACGCCCGACCGGACGATGCAACCGGAGATGTTGCCGATCTTGGACGAGCGGAAGACATCGCGGATCTCCGCGGTGCCCAGCTCGGCCTCCTCGTACTCCGGCTTGAGCAGGCCCTTGAGCGCTGCCTCGATCTCCTCGATGGCCTGGTAGATGACGGTGTAGTACCGGATCTCCACGCCCTCGCGGTCGGCCATCTCACGGACCTTGTTCGAGGCCCGCACGTTGAAGCCGATGATCGTGACCGGCTCGGACGAGGCGCTCGCGAGCATGACGTTGCTCTCGGTGATCGCGCCGACGCCCCGGTCGAGGACCTTGAGCTGGACCTCCTCGGGGATGTCGAGGTTGAACAGCGCGTCCTCGAGGGCCTCCACCGAACCGGAGACATCGCCCTTGAGGATGAGGTTGAGCGAGGTCTTCTCGCCCTCCTTGAGCTGCTCCATGAGCGTCTCGAGGGTGGCCCGACCACGGGAGTTGGCGAATGCCGCCGCCCGTCGCCGTGCCTGTCGCTGCTCGGCGATCTGCCGCACCGTACGGTCGTCCGCCGCGGCGAGGAACGTGTCACCCGCACCGGGCGGCGCGGTCAGACCCAGCACCATGACCGGACGCGCCGGCCCAGCCTCGGAGAGCTGGTTGCCGTTCTCGTCGAGCATGGCCCGGACCCGGCCGTGCGCCCCACCGGCGACGATCGAGTCGCCCGCCCGCAGGGTGCCCTTCTGCACCAGCACCGTCGCCACCGCACCGCGGCCCTTGTCCAGGTGCGCCTCGATGGCCACACCCTGCGCCGGCCCGTCGATCGGAGCGGTCAGCTCCAGCGACGCGTCGGCGGTCAGCAGGACGGCCTCGAGCAGCTCCTCGATGCCGATGCCGGGCTTGGCGGCCACGTTGACGAACATGGTCTCGCCGCCGTACTCCTCGGCGACCAGGCCGTACTCGGTCAGCTGCTGGCGGACCTTGTCCGGGTTGGCCTCCGGCTTGTCGACCTTGTTGACCGCGACCACGATCGGCACGTCGGCCGCCTTGGCGTGGTTCAACGCCTCAATGGTCTGCGGCATCACGCCGTCGTCGGCCGCGACGACCAGGATCACGATGTCCGTCACCTGGGCACCACGGGCACGCATGGCGGTGAATGCCTCGTGACCCGGGGTGTCGATGAAGGTCACCGCGCGGTCCACACCGTCGTGCGGAACGTGCACCTGGTACGCACCGATGTGCTGGGTGATGCCACCCGCCTCACCGGCCACGACGTTCGCCTTGCGGATGGCGTCGAGCAGCTTGGTCTTACCGTGGTCGACGTGACCCATGACGGTCACCACCGGCGCACGGCTGACCAGACGCTCCTCGGCCACCTCCGCGTCGAGGTCGATGTTGAACTGCGCGAGCAGCTCGCGGTCCTCGTCCTCCGGGCTGACGATCTGGATGTCGAAGCCCAGGTGCTCACCCAGCAGCTGCAGGGTGTCGTCAGAACAGGACTGGGTCGCGGTGACCATCTCGCCCAGGTTGAACATCTCCTGGACCAGCGAACCCGGGTTGGCGTTGATCTTGTCGGCGAAGTCCGACAGCGAGGCGCCACGGGAGAGCCGGACGACCTGACCCTGACCCCGGGGAGCACCCGAGCTCATGGTCGGAGCCGACAGGTTGTCGAACTCCTGTCTGCGCTGCTTCTTGGACTTGCGACCGCGCGTCGGCCGGCCACCCGGACGCCCGAAGGCACCCGCGGCACCGCCGCCACGGCCACGACCACCGGCACCCGGACGACCGCCGCCGCCAGCCGGAGCACCCGGACGGAAACCGCCACCGGGAGCACCGCCGCCACCACCGGGACCGCCACGGTAACCACCGCCGCCGGCACCACCGCCGCCACCAGGACCGCCGCGGTAACCGCCACCGCCACCGGCGCCACCGCCGGGACCGCCACGGAAGCCACCGCCACCGCCACCGGGACGGCCTGCGCCGCCACCGGGACGACCAGCCCCACCGGGACCGGGACGACCGGCAGCCGGACGCTGGCTCGGCATGGACGCCGGGCTGGGCCGCGGCGGCATGGAGTTCGGGCTCGGCCGCGGCGGCATGCCCGCCGGGGTGTTCGGCCGAGGGCCACCCGCACCGGCGGCCGGGGGCCGCTGCTGCTGGCCACCCTGGATGCCGAACGGGTTGTTACCGGCACCGCGCGCCGGCGGACGACCGCCCGGCCGGGCACCCGGACCGGGAGCCGGCGCGCTCGGACGAGCTGCCGGCGAACCGGGACGGGGCGGCATCGCCGCGGGACCCGGCCGAGGGCCGGGACGGTTACCGCTACCGCCGTCTGCCGGGGGCTCCCGGCGAACCGGGTTCTCCCGCTGCTGCTGGCGGGCGGCCTGCGCGGCCTTGACCGCGGCCTCCTGCTCAGCCTTCAGCGCGGCGGCACGCGCCTCCGCGGCCGCCACCTCGATGTCGTGGGCACTCGCCGGCTTGGCGACCGGGGTCGCCGACTGCGGCGCACCGGGCACCGGACCCTTGGGCTTCGGACCGGGTGCCGGCGCGGCCGGCCGCCGAGGCGGCATCGGCTTGGCCGAGACCCGGGGCGCGCCCGGGGTCGGGGTTGGCGTCGGGGTCGGGGCTGAAGCCGGCGTCGACGCGGGCGCCGACGGGGCGGCCGGTGCCGGGGCACCGGCGGACGCGACGAATGCGTTACGCAGCCGCCGGGCGACGGGCGCCTCGACGGTGCTGGACGCGGACTTCACGAACTCGCCCATTTCCTTCAACTTGGCGAGAACGGTCTTACTCTCGACCCCGAGCTCTTTTGCAAGCTCGTGTACGCGGGCCTTGCCTGCCACTGCACTCCTCACTCCGAGGTCGTGCGGGCAGCACCCGCAGCGACCTCACTCGTGCACTTGAAGCCTGGTCATTTCAGGGACTTCATCGTGTGCTCATGTCGGTCGTCCTACCCTGCTAGCGACCCTCGCCCGGTCGGGCTGACCGGACGTAGTGGTTGGCGCATCGACGTGCTCTGCCAGCACACCGTGGTCAAGGACCTCGGTGCTGCGCAGCGCACGCCCGAAGGCGCGGCGCCGCACCGCCAGCGCGAAGCAGGCCGGATCCGGGTGCATGTTCGCTCCCCGACCCGGCAGCCTGCGGAGCGGATCAGGCCGGAGGCTGTGACCAGCCTCGTCCCTGACCGCGACGACCCGCAGCAATTCGCTGGCCGGCGCACGTTGCCGGCAACCCACACAGGTGCGCTCCGGCTGCGCGCGTCGTACCACTGGAGGAAGTCTACCCCTAGCTACCCGAGATCGCGCCGCCCGGCTCCCGCACGTGATCAGTTACCCCACGCGCGGCGGGCGGGGCCTGCTCCGCATCGGAGCGGATGTCGATCCGCCAACCGGTCAAACGGGCCGCGAGTCGGGCATTCTGCCCCTCCCGACCGATCGCGAGCGAGAGCTGGAAGTCGGGAACTGTCACCCGGGCGGCCCGACCGGCCAGGTCGACCACCTCGACCCGCAACGCCTTGGCCGGCGACAGCGCGTTGCCGACGAAGGTGGCCGGGTCGTCCGACCAGTCGATAATGTCGATCTTCTCGCCGTGCAGCTCACTCATCACGGCCCGCACCCGCTGACCCATCGGGCCGATACAGGCGCCCTTGGCGTTCACGCCGGGGGTGGTGGAGCGGACGGCGATCTTCGTGCGATGGCCCGCCTCACGGGCGATCGCACCGATCTCCACGGTGCCGTCGGCGATCTCCGGCACCTCCAGGGCGAACAGCTTCTTCACCAGCGCCGGGTGCGACCGGGACAGGGTGATCTGCGGCCCGCGCATGCCCTTGGCCACGTGCACCACGACGCAGCGGACCCGCTCGCCGTGCGCGTACCGCTCACCGGGCACCTGCTCGGACTGCGGCAGCACGCCCTCCAGCTTGCCCAGGTCGACGCTGACGATGCCCTTCTCGGTACGCGTCTCGTGCGCCTGCACCACACCGGTGACCAGGTCACCCTCGCGGCCCACGTACTCACCGAAGTGCACCTCGTCGGTAGCCTCCCGCAACCGCTGCAGGATCACCTGCTTGGCGGTCATGGCGGCGATCCGGCCGAAGTCGTGCGGGGTGTCGTCCCACTCGCGTACCAGGCTGCCGTCGGAGTCCATCTCCTGCGCGTACACCAGGGCGGCGCCCGACTTGCGGTCGATCTCCACCCGGGCGTGCGGTTCGGCCCCGTCGGTGTGCCGGTAGGCGGTCAGCAACGCGGTCTCGATCGCCGCGAGAATCGTGTCGAACGGGATCTCCCGCTCGCGCTCGAGTGCGCGCAGCGCCGCGAGGTCGATGTTCACCTCTCCTCGTCCTCCACATCATCTTCGTCGTCGATGTCGTCTGAATCGTCGATCTCGTCGGAATCGTCCGCGTCGTCGAACTCGTCGTCCGGCTCACCGAGCTCGGCGAGCCGGGTGAACTCGACCTGCACGCGGCCAGGGCCCAGCTGGGCGTACGCCCAGGCGGCACGGCCGTCGTCGGTCTCCAGGTGCACGCCCTCGTCGTCGGTGGCGACCACCCGGCCGGTCAGCTGACGGTCACCGGCGGGCTGCTCGCCACGCTGGCCGGGCAGCGTGGCCGCGCCCCGGACGGTGACCTTGACCAGTCGGCCCACGTTGCGCCGCCAGTGCCGGGGCAGGGTGAGGGGCCGGTCCACGCCGGGCGAGCTGACTTCCAGCTGGTACTCGCCGGAGACGATGTCGCCACCGGTCTCCTCGGCGGCGTCCAGCGCGGCCGAGACCGCGCGGGAGACGTCCGCGACGGCGTCCAGGTCGATCCCGCCGTCGGTGTCCACCAGCACCCGCACCACGTGTCGGCGGCCGGCCCGGGAGACCGTCAGGTCCTCCAGGTCGTAGCCGGCGTCGTTGACCACCGGTTCGATCACGGCCCGCAGTCGGGTCCGCCGCGCGGCGAGGTCACCGCCGCGGGGGCCCGCGGCGTCGCGGGGTCGACCCGTCGGCCTGGTGGCACGGCCACGCTGCGTCATCTCCGCACCTCTCCCTGGTCGACGGGGACCGGAAGTCCCGCCATGCCGGCACGCCACCGGAGTGGACACGCCGGTGGTTGCGCAGAGCGTAACGCGCCTGCCCGGCGGCGGACCGGGCGGCGCACCGACGCCGGTGGCCCCCGGACGGGCGTGGATGGTGTTGACTTGGCCGGTGGGGATCGGCAGAACGACACAGCGCGACCAAACATCCGGACATTCCCGGCGAAAGCTCCTGAGCGCCGGGGTGCTGCTGGTGCTCGGTGGCACCGTGACGCCGCTGACCGGCTGTGATCTTTTCGACCGTGACGATGAGCCGGCGCCACCGCCCGACCCGCTGCGGCCGATGGTGGACGAGTCACTCGCGCTGGCCGCGGCGTACCGGGCGAGCGCGACAGCGCATCCCGAGCTGGCCGACCGGCTCAACCCGATCGCCGAGACGCACACCACGCACGCCACCGAGCTGGCCCGGGTGATCGGCGTGACGCTGCCGTCTGCCGCCGCAGCCGCCCCGACCACCGCCCCGGCGGCCGACCCGAACGGCGCGCGGGCCGCCCTGCGGGCGCTGGAGAAGACCGCCCAGCAGTCCGCCACCGCGGCCTGCGCCGCGGCGCCCGCGGAACGGGCCGCACTGCTCGGGTCGATCGTCGCCGCCCGGGCCACCCACCAGGAGGCACTGAAGTGAGGCAGCCGTCCGCCGGGGAGGCGCTCGCCTCCGCGCTGTCCGCCGAGTACGCGGCCATCTACGCCTACGGACGGATCGGCGTCCGGCTCAGCGGAGCGGCACGGGACGCGGCACGCCAGGCGGAGGCGGCGCACCGCCGCCGACGCGACGCGCTGGTGGTGCAGCTCACCACGGCCGGTGGCGTCGTCCCGCCGGACCGCGCCGGGTACGCGCTGCCGTTCCCCGTCACCGACCGGGCCAGCGCCCTGCGGCTCGCCGCCGAGGTGGAGGAGCGCACCGCCGCGCACTGGCGGGCCGCCCTGGCGTCCACCACCGGCGCCGACCGGGACCAGGCGCTGGCCGCCCTGGTCGAGTACGCCGTACGGGCCACCCGGTGGCGGAAGACCGCCGGGCTGACCCCGCTGACTGTCCCGTTTCCCGGACGACCGACCTGAACCGGTCTGCTCCGGTTGCAGTACGCATACCAGGTATGCATACTCCGTTGCCATGTCCATCCGTCACGGGTTGCTCGCCCTGCTCGAACGCGGCCAGATGTACGGCTACCAGCTGCGCGCCGCGTTCGAGGAGTCGACCGGCTCGACCTGGCCGCTGAACATCGGGCAGGTCTACACCACGCTGTCCCGGCTGGAGCGGGACGGTCTGGTGCGCCCGCTGCCGGAGAGCGAGGCCGGGCAGCGCCCGTACGAGATCACCGACGCCGGCCGGGCGGACCTGGCGCTGTGGTTCGCCACCCCGATCAGCCGCACCGACCGGCCCCGCGACGAGCTGGCGATCAAGCTGGCGTTGGCGCTGACCACGCCCGGGGTCGACGTCCGCTCGGTGGTGCAGGCCCAGCGCAGCGCGACGATGCGGGCCCTGCAGGAGTTGACCCGGTTGAAGTACGGCAGCAACCGGCCGGAGGACCTCCCCTGGCGCCTCGTACTGGACTCGATGGTGTTCCAGGCCGAGGCCGAGGTGCGCTGGCTGGACCACTGCGAGACAAGTCTGGTCCGGCACCAGCCCAGCGGACCGGCACCTCCCGCTCCCCCGCCCGGTGACGCCGACGCGCGGGACGCTGCTCGATGGGCCGGCGAGGAGGCACGACGGTGAGCGGGGCGGACGACGCGGTGCTGGAGCTCCGCGCCGTCCACCGCACCCACGGCACCGGCCCGGCGGCGGTGCACGCGCTGCGCGGCGTCAGCCTGGTCGTCCGGCCCGGCGAACTGGTCGCCGTGATGGGGCCGTCCGGCTCCGGAAAATCGACCCTGCTGGCGCTCGCCGGCGGGTTGGACCGTCCGACCGGCGGCGAGGTCCGGGTCGAGGGGCAACCGCTGGGGGCGCTGGACCGCCGCGGGCTGGCCCAGCTGCGCCGCCGCCGGATCGGCTACATCTTCCAGCAGCTCAACCTGCTGGGCAGTCTGAGCGCGGTGGAGAACGTGGCGCTCCCGTTGGAACTCGACGGGACCAGCGGACGGCGGGCCCGCGCCCTGGCCATGGCAGCGCTCACCGAGGTGGGTCTGCCCGCGTTGGGGGACCGCTTCCCGGACCAGCTCTCCGGCGGGCAGCAGCAGCGGGTGGCGATCGCCCGCGCGCTGGTGGGCGAACGCCGGCTGGTTCTCGCCGACGAACCCACCGGGGCGTTGGATTCCGAGACCGGTGAGGCGGTGCTGCACCTGCTGCGCCGCCGGATCGACGCGGGTGCCGCCGGCGTGCTGGTCACCCACGAGGCGCGGCACGCCGGCTGGGCCGACCGGGTGGTGTTCCTCCGCGACGGCGTCCTGGTCGACACGACGGCACCGTTGGGCAGTGTCGAACAGCTGCTGTCCGGCAGCGAACGGTGACCGTCCGCCGTCCGACACGGGTCCCCGGACGGGCCGACACCGCTACAGCGCGGCCGGCCGCACCGCCCGCCCCGGTGGGCCGGCGGCGCTTCGCCGAACTGACCGGCTCCTGGCGGGCGGCGCTGCGGATCGCCCGGCGGGAGTCACGCCGGTCCCGGCGGCGGACCATCCTGGTGCTCGCGATGATCGCCATGCCGGTGGCGGCGCTGGCCTTCCTGGCGGCGAGCTACGACATGGCCGAGCTGACCCCACGGGAACGCGTCGACCGCCGGCTCGGGGTGGCCGACGCCCAACTGCAGTGGATCGCCGACGCCCCGGTGGAGCAGGACGAGTGGGGTGAGGGCTGGTACACCACCGACGGCAAGCCCTCCTCGAAGGTGACGGCGGCCCAGATGACCGCGCTGCTGGGACCGGGCAGCCGGGTGACCGAGGTGCGTCCGCGCGTCCCGCTGACCCTGCGCGGCCCGCACCGTGACGAGGTGGTGAACGGTCGGGTGCTGGACCTCACCGACCCGTTGGCCCGCGGTCTGGTGCGGTTCCGGGCCGGCCGGGCACCGCAACAGCCCGGTGAGGTAGCTGTCAGTCCGGTGGCGCTGCGCCGCTTCGACCTGCGTCTCGGCCATGCCGTGGCGACCGCCGACGGGAGCAGGGCGTACACGGTGGTGGGGGTGGTCGAGTTCCCCGACGACCTCGGGCCGGTGGTGGCGCTGCACCCGGGGGCCGTGCCGGCAACCGGCCCGGAGTCGGACAGCGTCTGGCTGGCCGACCTGCCGGGCACAGTGGACGACGAGCTGGTGTCCCGACTCAACGACCGGGGGGTGGTGGTGAGCGCCCGACACCTGGTCGGCTCACCGATCGCTACGGACCGGACGTGGCTCGGGTCGATCTGGCAGCGCGACGCCAACGATCTGAGCACCGGGGTCCTCATCGCCGGCCTCGGGCTGCTGGAGGTCATCCTGCTGGTCGGGCCGGCCTTCGCCGTCGGCGTCCGCCGTCGGCGGCGGGATCTGGCGCTGGTAGCGGTGGCCGGTGGGGACGCGGCCCAGCTCCGCCGGGTCGTCCTGGCCGACGGTGTGGTGCTGGGCGTGCTGGGGGCCGCCGTCGGCCTGGTGGTCGGCGTCGGCGCGGCATTCGCCGGTCGCCCGCTCATGGAGCAGTACGTCTTCAGCGCCCGCTTCGGCGGCTACCGCTGCTGGCCGACCGCGCTGGCGCTCCTCGCCGGGGTCGCGGTGCTGGCCGGGGTGCTCGCCGCGCTGGCACCCGCCTGGACCGCCGCCCGGCAGGACGTCAGCGCCGGGCTCGCCGGCCGGCGCACCCCGGCGAAGTCCCAGGGCCCGTGGTTGACGCTCGGGCTGACACTGGTGGCCGGTGGAGCAGGGCTGGCGGCGTTCGGCGCCACCCGCACCTCCCCGGCGGTGATCCTCACCGGGCTGATCCTCGGTGAGTTGGGCCTGGTCTGCTGCGTTCCCACGCTGCTCGGCGTACTGGCCCGCCTCGGCCGGGTGCTGCCGCTGGCACCACGGATCGCGCTGCGCGACGCCAGCCGCAACCGGGCCGCCGCGGCACCGGCCATCTGCGCCGTGATGGCCGCCGTCGCCAGCAGCGTCGCGCTCGGCGGTTACCTGGCCAGTGACGGCGCCCGCGACGCGCGCGCCTACCGGCCGGCGCTGCCGACCGGTCACATGCTGGTGTACGCGAACCGGCCGGACGGCCAGCCCACCCTGGCGCAGGTCGCCGACGCGGCCCGGGACCAGTTGGGGGTCGACGCGGTCGCCACCGTGTACGCGCCCAACTGCGACCCCATGGGCGCCCGATACTGCGACGTGGCGCCCGTCCTCCCGTCGAGCCGGGCCTGTCCGTGGCAGCCCGGTGACCGTCTGCCCGCCGCGCACCGCCAGCAGGCGCGGGCCGACCCACGCTGCCAGACCCGCGAGGCGGACTACTACGGCGGCTACGTCCAGCCCGGCGTGGACGACGGCTTCGCGCTGCCACTTCTCACCGGCGCGGATCCGGCGACGACCGCCGCCGCCACGGCGGTGCTGCGCGCCGGTGGGGTGGTGGTGACCGACCCGCGCTACCTGCACGACGGCCTGGTGACCGTCCGCGTCTTCAACGCGGAAGCCACACCGGACGCTCCGGCCATCGTCCGCGACCTGCCCGGGTACGCGCTGCCCGAGGCGGCGGGCTCCACCCGCCTGCTGCTGTCCACCGCCGCGGCGCGACAACTCGACATGGGCTGGTCCCCGACCGGCTGGGTGGTCGGCACCACGACCCCTCCGGACGAGGAACAGCAGGCACGGTTCTCCGCCGCGCTGCGTTCCTTCGGGACGTTCTCGCTGACCGTGGAGTACGGCGGCGCGCCGCGCGACATCTCACCGCTGCTGCTGCTGCTCGCGGCGGCGGCCGGGCTGATCACGGTGGGGGCCGCCGGGATCGCCACCGCGCTCGCCGCCGCCGAGGGGCGCGCCGAGCTGACCACCCTCGCGGCCGTCGGCGCGGCCCCGGCGG
Organism: Micromonospora sp. NBRC 107095; assembly: GCF_030269705.1. Classification (NCBI taxonomy): domain Bacteria; kingdom Bacillati; phylum Actinomycetota; class Actinomycetes; order Micromonosporales; family Micromonosporaceae; genus Micromonospora; species Micromonospora sp. NBRC 107095. The sequence goes on along the minus strand of NZ_BSTU01000001.1, from coordinate 1,708,841 downwards.
TACGTCGACTGCTGGCGATCTGCCAGGCCGGCGTCATCGCCGGACTCGGTTCGGTGCTCGGCATCGTCGCCGGCCTCGGCACCGCCGCGATCGTGCTGGTGTCGGTGAACCGGCAGTACGCCGGCGACTGGCCGGTGCCCGACCCGTACCCCTTTCTGGTGCCGTGGCCCACGCTCGGGGTCCTGGTGCTGGTGCCGGTGGTGGCGATGCTCGGGGCGGGCCTGTTCACCAGGGCCCGGCTGCCGATCGAACGGCGGCTGGACTGACTGATCCACCGGCGACCGAAAGGGGACCGCTCAGGGGTGCCGCCGGGGCCGGGCAGCCGGCAGACTGATCGGCGTGTCAGTGCTGGGAAGAGTCACCCGTCGGCTCGGTCATCATCGTTGGTTCGGCGCGGCCGCACGGCTGTTGGTCCCCGCCGATCGGGTGGTCGGTCGCCTCACCCGGGGCCGGGTGGTGGCGCTCGGCCTGATCCCGTCCCTGGTGATCACCACGACCGGCCGCCGCTCCGGCAAGCCACGCAGCAATCCGCTCGTCTACGTGCCCGACGGCGACGCGTACGTCGTGATCGGCTCCAACTGGGGGCAGACGCACCACCCCGGTTGGGCGATGAACCTGCTCGCCGATCCCGCCGCCCAGGTGGACGTGAAGGGCCGGCGGGTCGCGGTGCGGGCCGAGCGGGCGACCGGCACCGAACGGGACAGGTTGTGGGAACTGCTGGTCACCGAGTGGCCCGCGTACCGGACGTACGTGCAGCGGGCCGGCGGCCGGGAGATCCACATCTTCCGGCTGGCCCCGACCGGGCGCGGCGCGCCCGATGGTCCGCCGTCGGCTGACTAGGCTGACGTTCGGTAGCGAAAGGCGGACCCGTGAGTGAACAGGCCAGTGTCGACCGGGGCCTCGACGACCGGCGGTGGACGGTCGCGGAGCGGGTCGCCGAGGCCGTGCAGCGGCGGTTCCCGGCCGACGTGCTCGCGATCGCGGTACACGGGCCACTGGCGCACGGTGACGACGACGGCGGTGGGGACCGCGAGGCGGGCATGCTGGTGGTCACCTACCGACCCGGGACCGGTCCGCCGCCGGCGACCCGGCGGGTGGACGGGGTGCTCGTCGATCTGACCGTGGCCGCCGCCGACGACTACCTGGCCCAGGCCCGGGTGCTCACCCCGCTCTGGCCGCTGACCGCCGACCGGTACGTCACCACGCAGGCGTTGCACGATCCGACGGGTTGGTTGCGGACGCTGCGCGACGAACATCTGGGCCGGCTGGCCCGGGCCCGGCCGGCGGAGTTCAGCGCCGCGGCCCGGCAGGCGTGGTACAGGGGCAGCGCGGCGCACTCCCGGGCGGCCCGGCTCGCCGAGTGGTACGAGACCGACCAGGCTCTGCTGATGCTCGGTGAGGCCCGGTTGGCGGCGGCCACGGTGACCGGCCTGCTGACCCGCACCTACTTCCGTGACCCGGGGGACGCGGTGCGCCGCACCGATCTAGCCGGCGCGGACATGACCGAGGTGGGTGTGGTGCTGGCCCGGCAGGCCGAGGAGCTGGCCGCCCGTGGTCGCGCCGTCGACGGCACCATCGACGAACTGCTCAGCACCTGAGGGGCGTCACAGCCCGCCCGATACGCCGATCAGTGCGCCGATCAGGTAGGTGGCGCCGGCCGCCGCGGCGCCCAGCAGCAGCTGGCGCAGCCCACTGGTCCACCACGGACGGTTGGTGAAGCGGGCCACCACGGCACCGGCGGCGAACAACCCCAGCCCGCCGACCGCGAGGGTCAGCCAGAGTTCGGTGGCACCGAGCAGGTACGGCAACAGCGGAACCAGCGCGCCGATCGAGAAGAACAGGAACGACGAGATCGCCGCGGCCCACGGGCTGGGCTGGTCGTCGGGGTCGACGCCCAACTCCTCGCGGACGTGCACCCGCAGCGCCTCCTCCGGGTCGCGCCGCACCGCCTCGGCGACCTGGGTGGCGAGGTCCCGGGGCAGACCCCGGGCCACCCACGCGTCGGCCAGCTCCCGGGCCTCCGCCTCGGGGTGCCGTTCCAGTTCCCGTCGCTCCTTCGCCACCTCGGCGGCGACCTGCTCGTTGGCGGAGCGCACGCTGGTGTACTCGCCGAGCCCCATCGAGATCGCGCCGGCCACCAGGCCGGCGGTGCCGGTGAGCACGATGCTGCGGGGCGACACCCCGCCGCCGCCGACGCCGGCGATCAGGGCGATGTTGGTGACCAGGCCGTCCATCGCGCCGAAGACGGCCGGGCGCAGCCAGCCACCGGAGACGTCCGCGTGGTGCGCCTCACGCAGCGCCGCTGGGGTGTCAGTCACGGCGTCTGCCCTTCGATCGCGACTGCGGGACTCCGCTGCGCTGCGTTCCTCGCGCTCACGGCGCCCGCCCTTCGATCGCGACTGCGGGACTCCGCTGCGCTGCGTTCCTCGCGCTCACGGCAACGTCAGGATCTCGTGGCCGTCGTCGGTCACCACGATGGTGTGCTCGAACTGTGCCGTCCATTTCCGGTCCTTGGTGACAACGGTCCACCCGTCGTCCCACATGTCGTACTGGTAGGTGCCCAGGGTGATCATGGGCTCGATGGTGAACGTCATGCCCGGCTCCATGATGTCCGTGGGGCGCGGGCTGTCGTAATGCGGCACGTAGAGGCCGCTGTGGAACGCCTCGCCGATGCCGTGGCCGGTGAAGTCGCGGACCACGCCGTAGCCGAACCGCTTGGCGTACGACTCGATGACCCGGCCCACGACGTTGATCTGGCGGCCCGGGGCGACCGCGCGGATGCCGCGCATCATCGCCTCGTGGGTCCGCTCGACCAGCAGCCGGGCCTCTTCGCTGACCTCGCCGACGCAGAAGGTGGCGTCGGTGTCACCGTGCACCCCACCGATGTACGCGGTCACGTCGACGTTGATGATGTCGCCGTCCTGCAGGACCGTGGAGTCCGGGATGCCGTGGCAGATGACCTCGTTGAGGCTGGTGCAGCAGGACTTCGGGAAGCCCTTGTAGCCGAGCGTCGACGGGTACGCGCCGTGGTCGCAGAGGAACTCGTGCACCACCTTGTCGATCTCGTCGGTGGTCACGCCGGGCTTGCAGTGCTCGCCGGCGAGCTGAGTGGCCTGGGCGGCGAGCCGGCTGGCGACCCGCATCTTCTCGATGGTCTCCGGCGTCTGCACGTGCGAACCACGCCACTGTCGCGGGCTCGTCTTGCCCACGTACTCCGGTCGGGCGATCTGGGACGGCACCGGTCGCATCGGGGAGAGCGTGCCTGGTGTCAGCGGCGGACGGACGGTCATGCCGCAAGCCTATCGCCGGGACCGGCGGTGAGCCGCGCCACGGCCGCCCGGTGGAGGTTGTTGCCCTGTCTGGACGGCTGTGTCAAGGTGTCTGCGTGGATCAAGGGGAAGCACCGCCCGTCTTCTCCGCCAGCGCCGAACTCGACGGCGGCCATCTTTACGTCGTGGTGGCCGGTGAGGTCGACATGGCGACCGCGGACACGATGCTCCAGACAGCCCTGCGCGAGCCCGCCGGGAAGATCACTCTCGACCTGAGCGCCGTCACCTTCTTCGACTCGGCCGCCATCCACGCCCTGGTCCGGCTCGCCCAGCAGGTTCCGGGCGCGCTCACCGTTCGTCCGTCCCGGCAGGTCCGTCGCGTGCTGGAGATCTCCGGCCTCGGCGAGCAGAGCTGGCTCGACCCGGCCTAGGGCCGGCGTCACAGTCCCCCGCCGGCCCACTGTTGCCCGGCCGCCGCCGGGCGCACGGTCAGTCCTGCAACTGCCGGCGCAGCGTCACCTCGGTGCCCTCATCGGTACGCCGCACCGACAGGTCGCCGAGCGCCCGGATCAGGGCCAGGCCGCGGCCCCGGAAGCCGGAGCCGGTCGACTCCCGCCACTGCCCGCTGTCGCGCACGGTGGCCGTCACCGTCCGACCCTCGATGGCCACCTCCACACTGATCATGGCCTCGGCGGGGTGGATCGGGTGCTCGATGGCGTTGGCGGCGGCCTCGGACACGGCGACGGTCAGGTCGAACAGGTCGGTCTCGCCGACGGAGTGCGCGACCAGGAAGTCCTCCAGCCGCTTGCGCAGCACGCTGAGCCGGGTCGGGTCGGCCGGCAGCCGCAGCGCGAAGCGGTTCAGCTCCGCCGCCTCCAGGGCGAGGACGGCGACGTCGTCACGGCGCGGCCGCCCGGTGACCCGCTCGACCACCGCGTCGATCAGGTCCACCACGTGCTCACTCGGGGCGGCCGCGTCGACGCGGAGCTGGGCCAGTGAGGCGTCGATGCCGAGCTGACGGTCCTCGATCAGCCCGTCGGTGTAGAGCAGGAGTCGACTGCCGGCGGGCAACTCGGCCTCGGCCGACTCGTACGTGGCACCGGGGAGGGCGCCGACCGGTGGACCGAGCGCCCGGTCGTGCAGGAACGCCACGTCGCCTCCGGTGATCAGCAGTGGGGACGGGTGACCGGCGCTCGCGTACCGCAACCGACCGGTGCGGGGGTTGAACATCAGGCAGACCACCGTCGCGAAGGACCGGCCCTCGGTGGAGCCGACCAGCCGGTTGAGCCGGGTCAGCGACTCACCCGGATCGAAGCCCTCCAGCACGTACGCCCGCAGCGCGTTGCGCAGTTGGCCCATCGCCGCGGCGGCCGGGACGCCCTTACCGACCACGTCCCCGATGACCAGCACCAGTTCCTCGCCGTTCAACGCGACCGCGTCGTACCAGTCGCCGCCGACCTCGACGTCGGCGCTGCCGGGCAGGTAGCGGCTGGCCACCACCGCGCCCGGCAACTGGGGCAGCGACCGGGGCAGCAGGCTGTGCTGCAGGGTGGTGGCGATGCGGTGTTCGGCTTCGTAGAGCTGGGCGTTCTCCAGTCGCACCCCGACGAGCCGGGCCAACTGGGTCAGCGCAGCGTCGTCGGCCTGCGCCTCATCGCCGTCCGCCCGCCAGACCTGCAGCTCACCGAGCTTCCTACCGGCGGTGCCGGTCAGCTCGGCCACGAAGGACGGGTCGGCGGCGGTGGTGCCGCCGCCGTCCGCCTCGAAGCGGGCCTCGGCGGCGGTGACCACCACCCGGGCGGCCTCGGCGAGGCTCAACGCGTGCCGGGCGGCGACCTGGAGCACGTCGGCGGTGGATCGGGCGGTGTTCACCGCCACCGCCGCGTCGGCCAACGCCCGGAGCCGGCGGATGATCTGCCCGCGCAACTGGCCCAGTTCCACGTTGGCCCGCACCCGGGCGATCAGCTCCTGGGCGGAGAACGGCTTGGTGAGGTAGTCGTCGGCGCCGACGGCGAGGCCGGCGACGGCCTCCGCGGAGCCGGCGCGGGCGGAGAGCAGCACGATCGGCACATGCCGGGTACGCGGGTCCGCGCGCAACGCGCTCACCAGCCCGAACCCGTCCAGCCGGGGCATCATCACGTCGGTGAGCACCAGGTCGAACCCGCCCTCGCGGGCCATCGGCAGGGCGTCGAGCCCGTCGTTCGCGGTGACCACCTCCCAGGTCGGGGAGAGCAGCCGGCTGACGTGCTCCTGCAGGTCGGCGTTGTCGTCGACGACCAGGATCCGGCCGGCCGGCGGGGCCGTCGCCGGCCGGCGATCGACCTCGGGTGCCGGCGCGACACCGGCCCACAGCGCGGTCTCCGCCACGAAGAGTCGGGCCTGCTCGGGCTCGCCGACGGGCAGCGGGTCGAACGCCACCACCCGCTCCGCAGGCAGGTGCGCCGAGCCGAACGGAACAGTCACCGTGAAGGTGCTGCCCACGTCGACCTGACTGGTCAGTCCGACCTCACCGCCGTGCATCTCGACCAGTTCCCGAACCAGCGCGAGGCCGATGCCGGTGCCTTCGTGGGTGCGTGCCCGCACCCCTGGCACCCGGTGGAACCGTTCGAAGACGTACGGCAGCTCCTCCGGCACGATGCCGATGCCGGTGTCGGTCACCTCCAGCCGGGCCGCGCCCTGCACGGCTCGGATCCGCACCCGGATCTCGCCGTCGAAGGTGAACTTGACAGCGTTCGACACCAGGTTGAGAACGATCTTCTCCCACATGTCCCGGTCGACGAAGACCGCGGTGGGCAGCGGCGGACAGTCCACCACCAATCGCAAACCGGCCCGGTCGGTGGCCGAGCGGAAGGTGCTGGCCAGCCGGGCGGTGTAACCGGCGAGATCGGTGGGCTGGTAGCGGGCGGCGAGCCGACCCGACTCCAGCCGGGAGAAGTCCAGCACGGTGTTGACCAGCTTGAGCAGGCGCAGCGCGTTGCGGTGCATCATGGTGAGCCGGTCGGTCTCGGCAGCGGGCAGCTCCGGGTCGGCCAGCATGTCCTCCAGTGGGCCGAGCACCAGGGTCAGTGGGGTGCGGAACTCATGGCTGACGTTGGCGAAGAAGTTGGTCTTCGCCCGGTCCAGCGCGGCCAGCTCGGCGGCCCGGGCCCGCTCCTCCTCGTACGCCCGCTGGGTGCCGAGCGCCTTGGAGATCTGAGCGGCGACCAGGCCGAGGAAGTCGCGGTAGTCGTCGCTGAGCGGCAGCTGGCGGGCCACACCGACGATCAGCGCGCCGACCGTCTGGTTGGTCGCCGTGAGCGGCAGCACGAGGGCCTCATCGGCGGCGTCGACCGGCGACGCGTCGAGCAGACCGGCCACCTCGACGGTGGCGGGCAAACCATCGGCGATCAACCGGGTCAGCAGGTGGCTGACATCAGCGGCGGGCGGGATGGTACCGGTGCAACCGGCAGGGGTGAGCTGGCCGTTGTCGTCGGCCAGGTAGATCAGGGCGAACGGCAGGTCGGCCCGGTGCCGGCCGAGCACCCCGACAGCCGTCCGGCCCAGCTCCGCGGCGCTGCCGATGTCGCTCAGCTCGGCACCCAGTTCGGAGAGCGCCCGTAGCCGGCGCTCACCGAGCACCCGCCCCGTGGTCTCGCTGACGATGCAGTAGACGCCACTGACCGAACCGTCGTCCCCCCGGATCGGGTCGTACGAGACGTTGAAGTACGTCTGCTCGACGAAACCGTGCCGGTCCAGCAGAAAGGGATGGTCCTCGCCCCGGTAGGAGCGCCCGGTGCGCCGTACCCCGTCAAGCAGCGGACCGAGCACCGCCCACGTCTCCGACCAGTACGCGCGGGCCGGCTGGCCGATCACGTCCGGATGCTTGGCGCCGATGGTCGGCCGGTACGCGTCGTTGTAAAAGGCCAACTGCTCGTCGCCCCAGAACATCACGATCGGGGAACTGGAGGCGAGCATCATCCCGACCGCGGTGGTGAGCGCCGGGGGCCACTGACCGGGCTCACCCAGCGGGCCGGAGGACCAGTCGAAGCGGGCCAACCGGTCGCCCATCTCGCCACCGGCCGAGAAGGCGGCAGCCAGCATCGGGGAAATCTCGTGACCGGACACGTCGGGATGCCCGATGTCCGCGCCCCCCTGGGCCGAGCTCATGAAGCCTCCCGCTCCGGCCGTACCCCTCGACCGTTGATCTTCACCCGCCGTGCTCCGACTTGTACCCAAGCGGACCGGCAACGTAACGCATCACGAGCGCAGGACGCTGGTTAGCTACGCCTGAACCGTCGGGCACCGGACAGTACGCACGACCATGGCGTCGAACGGCGGTGATCCCGGTGCGCCGACGGGTCAGAAGACCGGTAGGCCGTCGATGCTCGCCGCGTTCCTGGTGGCCCGGTAGACCACCAGGTCGTCGGCGCTGCGGCGGGAGTGTGAGGTGAGCAACAGATCACGTTCGGCCCGGAAGTCCATCAGTGGCACCGCGTACCCACAGGAGTCACTGACCCGCTGCACCTCGACACTGATGACAGCCCGCACGGCGTGCACGTCCGGCGGTGCCGGAAACTCGGCGAGCCGGTCGGCGAACCCGTCCTCGGTCACCGTGACGCTGCTGCCCCGACCGTGCAACCGGACGATCTTCGGCGGGCCGTCGAAGGCACAGAACATCAGTGTGATCCGGCCGTTGTCCCGCAGGTGGGCGATGGTCTCCGCGCCGCTGCCGTGATAGTCGAGGTAGGCCACCCGGTGCGGGCCGAGGATCACGAACGTCCCCCGCATGCCCTTCGGCGACACGTTGACGTGCCCCTCGGCACCGGACGGCGCGGTGGCCACGAAGAAGAGCGGCTGGGCCGCGATGAACTCACGCAGACGACCGTCGATCTCCGGGTAGACCTTGCCCATCCGTCGATCCTCCCATCCGGGCCATCGACCAGCGGGGGCGATCTCCGTCACACCCGCTGGTCAGCCGCCCGCACCAACGCCGTGATCGGACGGGGATCCCGCTCGTTCTCCGGATGCCACTGCACCCCGAGCACGAACGGCCGGGCCGGATCCTCCACCGCCTCGACCACCCCGTCCCCCGCCCAACCGGTCACCGTGAGCCGGCCCGGATCGGCCACCGCCTGGTGGTGGTACGAGTTGACCTGGTCGACCCCCGCCAGCACCGACGCGGCCAGGCTCCCCGGCGCGAACCGCACCGGGTGCGCCCCGTACACGCCGGGCGCCGGGCGGTGCGCCTCATGACCCACCACGTCGGGCAGGTGCTGGTGCAGGGCGCCACCGTACGCGACCGCGAGCAACTGCATCCCCCGGCACACGCCCAGCACCGGCAGCCCGGCGGCGAGCGCGGCGGCCAACACCGTCAGTTCGCCGGCGTCCCGGTCCGGCCGGTCCTCGGTACGTGGATCGGTCGGCTGGCCGTACCGCCCCGGGCCGACGTCCGCGCCACCGGCCAGCAACAACCCGTCCAGGACACCCACCACGTCCGCGTCCACGTCGTCGGGCGGCAGCACCACCGCCCGGCCACCAGCGGCCGTGACCGCCCGGGTGTACGCCTCCGGCACCAGCACCGCCCGCACACCCCGCCAGACAGCCCAGTCGGCCGGCTCGACGTACGCGCTGACCCCGATCAGCGGCCGCCGCTGAACAAGCACCGTTCGCGACTGCGGGGCTCGCAAACCCGGCTCACTCCTCGCACTCACCGAGCCAGCACCGTTCGCGACTGCGGGGCTCGCAAACCCGGCTCACTCCTCGCACTCACCGAGCCAGCACCGTTCGCGACTGCGGGGCTCGCAAACCCGGCTCACTCCTCGCACTCCTCACAGGGGCGTCACGTAGGCGCCGGTGATGCCACCGTCGACCACGAACTGCGCGGCGGTCATGAACGAGGCGTCGTCACTGGCCAGGAACGCCACCGCGGCGGCGATCTCCTCCGGTTGCCCGAAGCGGCCCATCGGCACGTGCACCAGTCGGCGGGCGGCCCGTTCCGGGTCGGCGGCGAAGAGCTCCAGCAGCAACGGGGTGGCGACCGGGCCGGGGCAGAGCGCGTTCACCCGGATGCCCTCCCGGGCGAACTGCACACCCAGTTCCCGGGTCATCGCCAGCACCCCACCCTTGCTGGCGGTGTACGCGATCTGCGACGTCGCCGCGCCCATCAACGCCACGAACGACGCGGTGTTGATGATCGAACCCTTGCCCTGCCGCCGCATGTGCGGAATGGCGTACTTGCAGCACAGGTAGACGCTCGTGGTGTTGACCCGCAGCACCCGCTCCCAGGCGTCCAGGCCGGTGTCCAGGATGGAGTCGTCGTCCGGCGGTGAGATGCCGGCGTTGTTGAACGCGATGTCCACCCGGCCGTGCCGGTCGGCCACCCCGTCGAACAGGTCGCGTACCGCCGACTCGTCAGCCACGTCGGTGGCCACGAACTCGCCGCCGCACTCCTGCGCGGCCTTCGCGCCGGCGTCCGCGTCGATGTCCACGCAGACCACCCGGGCCCCCTCGGCGGCGAACCGCCGCACGGTGGCCAACCCGATGCCGCTGCCCGCTCCGGTGACCACTGCCACCCGGTCCTGCAACCGACCCTGCACTGGCCTCACTCCTCTGTCGCGATGAAGACGTTCTTGACGTCGGTGAAGGAGTGCAGCGCGTCCGGGCCCAGCTCACGGCCGAGCCCGGACCGCTTCATCCCGCCGAACGGGGTCCAGTAGCGCACCGAGGAATGCGAGTTGACGCTGAGGTTGCCCGAGTCGACGGCACGGGCCAGGCGCAGGGCCCGACCGACGTCCCGGGTCCAGATCGAGCCGGACAGGCCGTACTCGGTGTCGTTGGCGAGCCGGATCGCGTCCGCCTCGTCGTCGAACGGCAGCACCGAGACCACCGGTCCGAAGATCTCCTCCCGCCAGTGCCGGTCGGCTGGCGAGTCGGCCAGCAGCACCGTGGGCGCGTGCCAGAAACCGCTGCCGTCGGGGCAGGAGCCGGTGAAGGCGACGGTCGCGCCGGTGAGGTATCCGGCAACCCGGTCCCGCTGGGCGGCGGAGATCAGCGGGCCCATCTCGGCGGTGTCGCGGGACGGGTCCTCGACGCGCACCGCGCGTACCGCTGGTTCGAGCAGTTCCAGGAACCGGTCGTACACCGGACGTTGGACCAGGATCCGCGACCGTGCGCAGCAGTCCTGGCCGGCGTTGTCGAAGACCGCGCCCGGCGCGGTCGCGGCGGCGCGTTCCAGGTCGGCGTCGGCGAACACGATGTTCGCGCTCTTACCGCCCAGTTCCAGGGTGAGTCGCTTCACCTGGGCGGCGCAGCCCGCCATGATCCGGGTGCCGACGTCGGTGGAGCCGGTGAAGCAGATCTTGCGGACCGCCGGGTGGCTGACGAACCGCTCCCCTACCACCGCTCCCTCGCCCGGGATCACGGTGAACACGTCCTCGGGCAGGCCCGCCTCGCGGGCCAACTCGGCCAGCCGCAGGGCGGTGAGCGGGGTCAGTTCGGCCGGCTTGAGCACCACCGTGTTGCCGGCGGCGAGCGCCGGGACGAACCCCCAGGCGGCGATCGGCATGGGGAAATTCCAGGGCACGATCACGCCGACCACGCCGAGAGGCTCGTGGAAGGTGACGTCCAGCCCGCCGGGCACGGGGATCTGCCGTCCGGTCAGCCGCTCCGGGGCTCCGGCGTAGTAGTCGAGCACGTCCCGGACGTTGCCGGCCTCCCACCGCGCGTTGCCGATGGTGTGCCCGGAGTTGCGGACCTCCAGCGCGGCCAACTCCTCCAGGTGCGCGTCGACGACGGCGGCGAACCGCCGCAGCAACCGCGCCCGATCCCCCGGCGCGACGCCCCGCCAGGTCTCGAAGGCGGCAGCCGCCCGGGAGATCGCCGCGTCGACGTCCCCCACCGAGGCCCCTACCACCTCCCGAAACCCCACCCCGCTGGACGGGTCAACCACGAGCGTCACAAGCCCGACCCCCCTTTCCCCGCCGAAGGAGGCGGGCTACAGGCGTTCGAAGCCACGGGTCAGCTCCCAGTCCGTCACCGCGGCGTCGAAGGCCGCCAACTCGACCCTCGCCTGGTTGGCGTAGTGGGCCACCACCTCGTCGCCGAACGCTTCCCGGGCCACCTCGGACTCCTCCCACAGGGCCAGGGCGTCGCGCAACGTGGTGGGGACGCGCTCGGCCTCCGGGTCGTCGTACGCGTTGCCGGTGCACTCCTGCCCCAACTCCAACTCACCGTCGATGCCGTGCAGCGCGCCGGCGACCAGCCCGGCGATCGCCAGGTACGGGTTGACGTCGGCACCGGGCACCCGGTTCTCCACCCGCATGCCCTGCCCGTGCCCGACCACCCGCAACGCGCAGGTGCGGTTGTCGACACCCCAACGCAGCGCGGTCGGGGCGAACGAGCCCGGCTGGTAGCGCTTGTAGGAGTTGATGTTCGGGGCGAAGAGGAGGCTGAACTCCCGCATGGTGGCCAACAGCCCGGCGAGCACCCGCTGCCCGGTCCCGCTCAGGTGCGCCGGCCCGTCACCGAGCATCGCCGACGAGCCCGACGAGTCCCGCAGCGAGAAGTGGATGTGGCAGGAGTTGCCCTCCCGCTCGTTCGGCTTGGCCATGAAGGTGATCGCCATGCCCTCCTGGGCGGCGATCTCCTTAGCGCCGTTCTTGTAGATGACGTGGTGGTCGGCGCAGGCCACCGCCTCGTCGTACCGGAAGGCGATCTCGTGCTGGCCGAGGTTGCACTCACCCTTGGCGCTCTCCGGGGTGAGCCCGGCGCCGGCCATCTCCGTGCGGATGCGGCGCAGCAGCGGCTCCACCCGGGCGGTGCCGAGCAGCGAGTAGTCCACGTTGTACTGGTTGGCCGGGGTGAGGTCGCGGTAGCCGCGCCGCCAGGCGTCCTCGTACGAGTCGCGGAACAGCACGAACTCCAGCTCGGTGCCGGCGTACGCGGTCAGCCCACGCTCGGCCAGCCGGTCCAGTTGCCGGCGCAGGATCTGCCGGGGCGAGGCGACCACGTCACCCGAGCCGTCCAGCCAGGTGAGGTCGGCCAGCAGCAGGGCGGAGCCGGGCTGCCAGGGCATGCGGCGCAGGGTGGCGAAGTCGGGCACCATCGCGAAGTCGCCGTAGCCGCGTTCCCAGCTCGACATCGCGTACCCGTCGACGGTGTTCATGTCCACGTCGACGGCGAGCAGGTAGTTGCACCCCTCGCTGCCGTGCTCGGCGACCTGATCGAGGAAGAACGGCGCGTGGAACCGTTTGCCCTGGAGGCGACCCTGCATGTCGACGAGGGCCAGCACCACGGTGTCGATCTCACCCTCGGCGACGGCGACCCGCAGTTGTTCCAGCGTGAGCGGTGCTTTCCTCATTCGCGGGCCTCCATCACCAAGGTCTACTGGCAAACCGGATCACCGTCAATGCCCCCGGCGGCACGGGCGGCAAACCCGGCGGGACGGCCGCACCGCCCGTCCCGCCGGGCGCTGGTCAGGCCGGGCCGTCGGCCGGCGTCGGGTCGGCCGCCGGCGTGGGTTGCTCGACGGTACGAACCGGCCCGGTGAACCACTTGCGGGCCGAGGCGTACCACCAGACGGCGACGACCAGCAGCACCCCACCCACGGCCAACGGCGCGTAGTTCACCGCCGACCAGGTGAACGCGTCGTTGCCAGGTACGCCGGCGGGCACGATCGGCAGCACGAAGTAGACGGCGATGATCGCGATCTCGATGACCGCGATCCAGCCGAGCAGTTTGTACCTGCGGCCGAGCGTCCACGGCCCGGGGACGAATCGGTCGCCCATCCGCAGCCGCAGCGCGATCGGGATGAGGAACGACAGGTAGAGCCCGAGCACCGCGACGGAGACCACCGCGTAGAAGGCGATCGGGATGCCGGCGGAGCTCTCGTAGAGAGCCGGCAGGGTCAGCACCAGACCGGCCACGGTGGCGCCGATGATGGCGTTGACCGGGGTGCCGTTGCGGTCGACGGTCGACCAGAGCCGCCATCCGGGCACCGCCCGGTCCCGACTGAACGCGTACGCCATGCGGCTCATCGAGGTCACACAGCTCATGCCGCAGAAGAACTGGCCGATGGTGGAGATGATGATGACGATCTTGAAGAAGACCGGGGTCAGCGCGGACTCGAAGATGGCACCGGAGAACCCGCCCGCGGCGTTGACCGCCTCGACGTCGGTGGCCGCGAAGAGGAATGCCAGCAGCAGGATCCAGCCACCGACCGCCGAGTAGAAGATCGACTGCCAGAGGCCACGGGCGGCGGCCTGCGAGGCTCCCCGGGTCTCCTCGGAGACGTGCGCGCAGGCGTCGAAGCCGGTGATCGTGTACTGGGTGAGCAGAAAGCCCAGCGGCAGCACGTAGAACCAGAACGTCAGCCCGCCGATGTCGCCGTCGCCGAAGCCGGAGTTGTTGAACCGCTCGGTGAACACGAACTGGAAGCTCTGGTGGTTGTCGGGAACGAAGACCAGGATGGCCACCACGACGGCCGCGCCGGCCACGTGCCACCAGACCGAGACGTTCTGAAGTACGTCGATGATCCGGTGCCCGAAGATGTTGATCAGCCCGTGCAGCACCAGGATGATCACGAAGAGCATGAACGCCTGCCGCAGCGTCCCCGCCCAGCCGTCGAAGAGCGCCGACAGGGTGAGGTTGAGGAACGTCGCGCAGCCGTAGTCGACCGAGGCGGTCACCGCCACCAGACCGATCAGGTTCAACCAGCCGGTGAACCAGCCGTGCACAGGGCGACCCATGGTGGCCGCCCACCAGTAGATCCCGCCCGCTGTCGGGTACGCCGACACCAGCTCCGCCATGCAGAAGCCGATGATCAGGATGAACAGCGAGATCAGCGGCCAGCCCCAGGAGATGGCGACCGGCCCGCCGTTGTTCCACGCCTGACCGAAGGTGGTGAAGCAACCGGCCAGGATCGAGATGATCGAGAAGGAGATGGCGAAGTTGGAGAAGCCACTCCACTTGCGGCGTAGTTCCTGTTTGTAGCCGAGTTCAGCGAGCCGTCGGGCGTCGTCGTCCATCGGTTGCTCGGCGGTCGGCACGGGCGTCGTGGCCACTGCACACCTCCCTGAGGTGGTTCCGCGTGCGAGTGGGCAAAGTGTCGACCTGGCCGATCAAGATGGTCAATACGTCGTCGGTGGGAATCTCACTCCCGGCGGGCTAATTGCGTTGCCGTCCGGCCACCCCGGCCCGCATCCTGGACCGGTGACCAGGCCCGATCAGGGCCCCACCCCGGGCGCTCGGACCGCCCGACACCGGTGGCGCGGGGCACGCCTCTCTCTCACGTACGGCGTCCCGCCGTACCCGAAAAGTGCCCCGCGCCCCCTTCCCCCCTTTCCCCTCGCGATCAACGGAGCAGGGGTGTGGGTCAGGTCAGGAGGAGGCCGGTCACCCAGAGGGCCGCGATGATCATGCCGGCCAGGAACTCCACGAGGATCGACAGACCGGCGGCCTTGAGGGCCTGCACGGTGGACGGCCAGGCGAGCTGGTTGCTGCCCAGCCGCAACCGTTCCGCCGCCCACACCCCCGCCACGAAGCCGAGCACCAACCCCACGAACGGCACCACGAAGAACCCGACGATGCCGAGCACCCCGCCGGCGAGCAGCGTGGACGTCGGCACACCGGTGCGCTTCAGGTTGCGGCCAGGCCACGCGTACTTGATCACGGCGCCGGTCGCGGCGACCAGTGTGGCGGCGGCGAACACCGCCCAGCCAGCCAGGCCGGCGCCGCCGAACACGGCCCAGACCAGCACGCCACCCCAGCACAGCGGAAGCGCCGGCAGACCGGGCACCACCACCCCGGCCAGCCCGGCCAGGATGGCCAGCCCGGCCACCACGGTCACCACCGTCTGCGAGTCCGTCAGGTCCACGCCGCCACCCTCCGTCGCCACCGCCCGGACCGCAACAGTCCCCGACTCACGGCAGGGCTCCGTCGCCGCGCAGTCGGGCGGTGATCGCATCGGCCGGGGCCGGGGCACCGAAGAAACGGCCCTGCCCGGTGTCGCAGCGCAGCGCCCGCAGCCGTTCCGCCTGCACGCCGGTCTCCACCGCCTCGGCCGTGACCCACAGCTCCAGGGCGTGCGCCAACCGGACCAACGCGTCGACGATCCGTTCGTCGCGGTGGTCGGCGGCCTCGTCGGTCCCGTCCGCGCGGATGCCCTCGACGAACGGGCCGGCGAGCTTCAGGCAGTGGATCGGCAAGCGGCGCAGGTACGCCAGGTTGGAGTAACCGGTGCCGAAGTCGTCCACTGCCAGCCGGACGCCGAGCGCGGCGAGCCGGTGCAGGCTGCGCAGCGGCTCGCCGGCGTTGCCCATCACGGCGCTCTCGGTCAACTCCAGCTGGAGCAGCTCCGCGGGGAGCCCACTGGTCCGCAACGCGTCGGCCACAGTGTCCACGATGGCCGGTTCGTCGGCCTGCCGCGCGGCGAGGTTGACGCTGACCACCAGCCGGGCGTCCGGGAACTCCCGCCACCATCGCTCGGCGTCCGCGCAGGCCCGCCGCAGCACCCACTCGCCGAGCCGGACGATCAGGCCGGTTTCCTCGGCCAGCCCGATGAACCGGTCCGGCCCGATCAGGCCCAGCTCCGGATGCTCCCAACGGACCAGTGCCTCCACCGCGAGCATGGTGCCCTCCAGCAGCGACACGATCGGCTGGTAGTGCAACACGAACTCGCCCCGGTCGAGCGCGGCGGGCAACCCGGCGACCAGCGCCGACCGGGCGATGTCCCGGGCGCCGCGTTCGGGGTCGTAGACCGCCCACCGGCCCCGGCCCGCCGCCTTGGCCCAGTAGAGCGTGGTGTCGGCGGCCTTCATCAGCTCCGACGCGGTGGTTTCCGAGGCGGGGCACTGCACGATGCCCACACTGGCCGAGACGGCCAACTGGTGCTCACCGACGTGGACCGGGGCCGCGACGGCGGCCAGCGCGGACTCAGCGACGGCGACCGGGTCGTCGGCGTCGTCGCCCCCCGCGACGAGGATCACGAACTCGTCGCCCCCCATCCGGGCAACCAGGTGGCCGTGGTCGGCCACGCACTCGGCCAGCCTCCGGCCGATCATCACCAGCAGCCGGTCACCGAGGTCGTGGCCGAGACTGTCGTTGATCGCCTTGAAGCCGTCCAGGTCGAGGAAGCACACCCCGACCCGCTGCCCGACACCCGCGGTGTCCAGCACCCGTCCCAACGTCTCGAAGAACAACGTCCGGTTGGGCAGCCCGGTCAGCGGGTCGTGCAGCGCCTGGAAACGCAGGCGCTGCTGGAGTTGGTACCGCTCGGTGATGTCCTCCATCATCGCGACGGTGAATCGCGGCCGTCCCTCGTGTCGGATCAGCGAGACGGCCAGATCCGTCCAGACCACGCTGCCGTCCTTGCGGTAGTAGCGCTTCTCCACCCGGACCGCGTCGTGCTTGCCCTCGATCAGCTCCTGGTAGAGCTCCCACATCCCGGCGGCGTCGTCGGCGTGGAACAGCGCCGCCACGTTGATCTCGCGCAACTCCTCGATCGAGTAGCCGAGCATGTCGGCGAACGCCTGGTTGACGTCGATGATCCGGCCGTCCACGCCGGCGATGCCGATCCCGATCGCGGCTCCGGTGAACACCGCCCGGAACCGCGCCTCACTCGCGCGCAGCGCCTGCTCCACGTCGTCGCGCGCCTGCCAGGCCGACCGGGCGATGCGCTCCTGCTGGCTGAAGGTGCGGTCGCGCAGCGCGCGGGCGAACCCCGCGGCCAGGCCGCCCTGCATCGCGGCGATCCGGTCGGCGAGGTCGGCCGGCCGGTCACCGTCGCCGAGAACCCGCCGCCCGAAGGTCGCACCGAGCGCGTGCAGCGTCCACTCCAGCGCCTGCGGCTCGGTGAGGTGCGCCTCCACCAGGGCCCGCCCGACCTCCTCGGCGGGGCCGACGCTGAACGGCTCCGCCCGTATCGCCTGGGCCAACCGGACCGTGTGCGCCAGCAGCAGCCGCTCGGTCTCGGCCAGGCTCAGTGGCACGAAACCGAGACGGCGCACCGCGCGGGCCCAGTCGGCGGCGTACCCTGCGGCACCGGCCCGGCCGGCATCGACCCGAGCGGGGTCCCGGCCGGCATCGGCCCGAGCGGGGTCCCGGCCGGCAGCGACCCCGGCGGGGTCCGGGACGGCGGCCACGGGATCAGCCGGCGGGCTGGTCGTACCGGGCGACGCCTCCGAAGGCGCCGAACCGCTCCGGGTGCTCGTCCACGTCGGACGGTGAGTCGGGACGCCAGAGCGGCATGTGCACGACACCCGGTTCCAGGACGGTCCAGTCGCCGAAGAAACCGGTGACCTGTGCGCGGGAGCGCAGGGTGATCTCGGTGGCGGTACGGGCGGAGAGCCGCTGGGCGTCCAGCATCTCCTGCGGCTGGTCCTCGAAGGTGGAGTGCGAGATGACCAGGAAGCTGCCCGGTGCGGCGACCTCCCGCAGGGTGGCCAGGATCGCCTCGGGGCGGTCGGTGTCCGGGATGAAGTGCACCACCCCGGCCAGCAGGATGCCCACCGGTCGGCTGAAGTCGATCAGCCCGAGCTGTCGGGTCTCGGCGAGGATCCGCTCCGGCTCCCGCAGGTCGGCGTGGATCACCCCGGTCAGCTCGTTGCCGGCGAGCAGTTCCCGGCTGTGCGCGACGGCCACCGGGTCGATGTCGACGTACACCACGCGGGCCTTGGGGTTCACTCCCTGCGCCACCTCGTGCACGTTGCCCACCGTGGGGATCCCGGAGCCGATGTCGAGAAACTGGTCGATGCCGGCGTCGAGCAGCACCCGGACGGCCCGGCGGAGGAACTCCCGACCGGACCGCATGGTGGCGGCGAGATTCGGGGTCATGCTGGCGATCTGTTCGGCCAACTGCCGGTCGATCTCGAAGTTGTGCGCCCCACCCAGAAAGTAGTCATACACCCGGGCCGCGCTCGGCCTGGTCAGATCGATCTCGGTCGGCAGTCCGTCCGGCATCAGTGTGCTCCCCAGTTCATCGCCGCGGCGCGGGACGGCACCGGCGGACGGGCGTGCCACGGGCACGCGCGAGCGCCGGCCGACCCGCGGGTCGTGTGGTGTGGACCACTCTAGGCGGCTGACTCCAGCAACAGCGAGATGCCTTGACCAACGCCGATGCACATGGTGGCCAGCGCCCGTCGGCCGCCGCGACGGCGCAGCTCCAGGGCGGCGGTCAGCGCCAGCCGTGCCCCGCTGGCACCGAGCGGATGCCCCAGCGCGATGGCCCCACCGTTGGGGTTGACGTGCTCGGCGTCCACCGGCAGCCCCAGTTCACGCAGCACCGCCACGGACTGCGCGGCGAACGCCTCGTTCAGCTCCACCACGTCCACCGCGTCCAAGCCGACGCCGACGCGGTCGAGCAGCTTGTGGGTGGCCGGCACCGGCCCGATCCCCATGATCCGCGGCGGCACACCGGCCACCGCGGCGCCGACGATGCGGGCCAGCGGGGTCAGGCCGTACCGGGAGACCGCCGCCTCGCTGGCCACCAGCAGCGCGACCGCGCCGTCGTTGACGCCCGAGGAGTTGCCGGCGGTGACCGTGCCACCGTCGCGGAACGGGGTGGGCAACGCGGCGAGCTTCTCCAGCGAGGTCTCCCGGGGGTGCTCGTCGACATCGACCAGCCGGGTCTCCCGACGACCGGCCGGCACGGACACCCCCACGATCTCCTCGGCGAAGCGGCCGTCGGCCTGCGCCTTGGCCGCGCGCTGCTGCGAGCGGTACGCGAAGGCGTCCTGCTCGGCCCGGCTGACGCCGTACTCGGCGGCCACGTTCTCCGCCGTCTCCGGCATCGAGTCGACCCCCCAGCCGTCACGCATCAACGGGTTGACCAACCGCCAGCCCAGCGTGGTGTCGTACACCTCGGCCGACCGGGAGTACGCCGACGTCGCCTTCGGCATGACGAACGGCGCCCGGCTCATGCTCTCCACCCCGCCGGCGATCACCAACTCGGCGTCCCCGGCGACGATGGATCGGGCGGCGGTGGCGAGCGCGTCCAGCCCCGAGCCGCAGAGCCGGTTGACGGTGCCGCCCGGCACCTCCTCGGGCAGGCCGGCCAGCAGCGCCGCCATCCGGGCCACGTTGCGGTTGTCCTCGCCGGCCTGGTTGGCGCAGCCGAGCACGACGTCGTCGACCTGCGCCCAGTCCACCGACGGGTGACGGGCGACCAGTTCACGGATCACGTGCGCGGCCAGGTCGTCGGGGCGGACGCCGGCCAGCGCGCCCGCGTACCGGCCGATCGGGGTGCGGACACCGGCCACCAGGTATGCCACGGTCATCGCGAGTCCTTAGGGGGTGCAGACGGCGGGGGTGGGGCACGCCCACCGGGTCGCGGGGGCTGCCGGCCGCCAGGATATCCGCGCCGGCAGCAGATAGGTTGACGGCATGGCCCGGGCCCAGTTCAGCGCAGAGACCAGCGACGGTGGCGCGTTCGTCCGCCAGCCGAACCGGTTCACCGGTCGGGTCACCGCCGACTCGACATCCCCTCCCGGCGGCGGCCCGGACGAGCAGGACCGTTGGCCACTGGAGGCCGGCCGTTACCGGCTGATCTGGTGCCGTGCCTGCCCCTGGGCACACCGGGCGAGGATCGTGCGCGGCCTGCTCGGGCTGGACGACGCGATCTCGCTGGGCACCGTCGACCCGATCCGGGACGAGCGGGGCTGGGCCTTCGCCCTCGACCCGGACGGCTTCGACCCGGTCCTCGGGGTGAGCTTCCTCTCCGAGGCGTACCTGGCCACCGACCCCGACTACACCGGCCGGGTGACGGTGCCGGCGCTGGTGGACACCCTGACCGGCCGGGTGGTCACCAACGACTACCCGCAGCTCACCCTCGACTTCTCCACCGAGTGGCGGCGGCTGCACCGGCCCGACGCACCGGATCTGTACCCGGTCGACCTGCGCCCCGAGATGGACGCGCTGATGGCCGAGATCCACACCGACGTCAACAACGGCGTCTACCGGTGCGGGTTCGCCACCTCACAGGAGGCGTACGACGAGGCGTTCCGGGCGCTCTTCGCCCGGCTGGACGCGCTCTCCGAGCGGCTGGCCGGGCAGCGTTACCTGATGGGCGACGCGATCACCGAGGCGGACGTGCGACTGTTCACCACGCTGGTCCGCTTCGACGCCGCGTACCACGGGCACTTCAAGTGCAACCGCAACAAGCTGACCGAGATGCCGGTGCTCTGGGCGTACGCCCGGGACCTGTTCCAGACGCCGGGCTTCGGCGAGACGGTGGACTTCGACCACATCAAGCGGCACTACTACGGCACGCACCGGGAGATCAATCCCAGCGGCATCGTGCCACTCGGGCCGGACGAGTCCGGCTGGAGCGCGCCGCACGGGCGTGGCTGAGCCGGCCCGGTCCGCCGCCCCGCGCACGCCCACGGTGGGCGGGGACATCGCCCGCCGGGCCGCCGGGTCCGCCGCGGCCGGCTGCACCCTGGCCGGCTCGGTGGCGGTGACGTTCGCCGTGATCGCCGGTCCCGGTCCAGGGCTCACCGGGTACGTCAGCGAGGCGGGCATCGCCGGCAGCGCCCACGCCGCGGCGTACCGGATCGGGATCCTGGCCCTTGCCGCCGCGTTGCTGCTGATCGGCGCGGCGCTGCCACCGGGGGTGTGGGCGGCTGCTCCGGCGCTGCTCGCCACCGGGGCCGTGTTCACCGCCGCGTCGGGGGCGGTGACCTGCTCCGACGGGTGCCCGCTGCCGCCGTTCGAACGGGCGACGACGGCAGATCTGGTGCACGGCGGCGCGAGCATCGCGGCGACCGCCGCGGTGGTATTCGCCATGATCACGCTTGCCGTGTCCGCGTCGGTCGGCAGCATGGTGCGCCGGCTGGCGGGCGGGGCCGCGGCGCTGGCCCTGCCGCTCTGTGCCACGGTGGGGCTGGCGATGCTCGTCATCGGCCGGGGCACACTGGTGGGGGTGCTGGAACGACTGATCCTCGCCCTCGCGGTGCTGTGGGGCCTGTGCACTGCTACCGCACTGGCCCTCTGTAAGGAGCCTCACCCCGACCGGTCCTTCCAATAGGCGGAAATCGGCGTATCGTCGGCGAGCGATGACCAACGTCTGGGGCCTCACTGTCCGCCTGTATGTCGATCTCCGACTGCAGGCCAGTGGCATCTGTCCGGGCTAGCCGCGTTCCTACGCCTGCCCCGATCGGACCGGACAATTGGATAGATCTTCATGCCCTTCAGCCTGCGCAAAATTCCCTTCTCCGTGCAGATCCTGCTCGGCCTCGTGCTCGGCGTCGCGCTGGGCTTCCTGGCCCGCACCAACGACCTGAGCTGGCTGACCAGCACCCTGCACACCGTCGGCAGCCTCTTCGTCCAGCTGCTCAAGCTGGCCGTGCCGCCGCTGGTCTTCACCGCCATCGTGGTCAGCGTGGTCAGCCTGCGTGGCGTCGCCAACGCCGCCCGGCTCGCCCTCAAGACCCTGATGTGGTTCGGCATCACCGCGCTGATCGCGGTGAGCATCGGCATCGGCCTCGGCCTGCTCACCAACCCCGGCAAGGGGGTGACCCTCGATCTGGGTGGCGCCACGGCGCCGAAGAAGACCGGCTCGTGGACCGACTTCCTCACCGGCATCGTGCCCACCAACCCGGTCGGCGCGTTCGTCGAGGGCAACGTCCTGCAGATCGTCTTCCTCGCCGTCGTCATCGGTGCCGCGGCCCTGCTGGTCGGCGAGGCCGCCGAACCGTTCGTGACGCTCAACCGCTCCCTGCTGGAGATCGTCCAGAAGGCGCTCTGGTGGGTCATCCGGCTCGCCCCGATCGGCACCCTCGGTCTGATCGGCAACGCCGTCGCCTCGTACGGCTGGGACCTGCTGGCTCCCCTCGCGAAGTTCACCACCGCCGTCTACGTCGGCTGCGCCATCGTGCTGTTCGTGGTCTACCCGCTGGTCCTGATCCTCGCCGGCCGGCTCAACCCGCTGCGCTTCTTCGCCGGTGCCTGGCCCGCGATCGAGCTGGCCTTCGTGTCCCGCTCCTCGGTCGGCACCATGCCGGTCACCCAGCGCTCCGTCGAGCGGCTCGGCGTGCCCCGCGAGTACGCCTCGTTCGCGGTGCCCTTCGGCGCCACCACGAAGATGGACGGCTGCGCCGCCATCTACCCGGCCCTCGCCGCGATCTTCGTGGCCCAGGTGTTCGGCGTGCAGCTCGGCATCGGCGACTACCTGCTGATCGCCTTCGTCTCGGTGGTCGGCTCGGCGGCCACCGCCGGTCTGACCGGCGCGATCGTGATGCTCACCCTCACCCTCAGCACGCTGGGCCTGCCGCTGGCCGGCGCCGGCCTGCTGCTGGCCATCGACCCGATCCTGGACATGATCCGCACCGCCACCAACGTCGCGGGGCAGGCACTGGTGCCGACGGTGGTCGCCGCCCGCGAGGGCACCCTCGACCGCGCCGCGTACGAGTCCGCCGGCCGGCGTGACCTGACCGAGCCGGAGCCGGAGCCGGTCGCCGACACCCGACCTGAGCTCAGCCCCGTTCCTGCCTGATCGGTTCACCCAAACGACGACGGGCCCCTCTCCCCGGGGGCCCGTCGTCGTGTCGGAGAGGATGACCCCATGAGTTCCCTGTTCACTCCCCTGGCCCTGCGCGCTGTCACACTGCCCAACCGGATCGCCATGGCACCCATGTGCCAGTACTCCGCCGGTCCCGACGGTCTGCCCACCGACTGGCACCTGATCCACCTCGGCAGTCGCGCTGTCGGCGGCGCCGGCCTGGTCCTGACCGAGGCGACCGCCGTGCTTCCCGAGGGCCGGATCAGCCCGCAGGACACCGGCCTCTGGTCAGGTGCGCACGTCGACGCCTGGCGGCCGGTGACCGCGTTCGTCGCCGCCCACGGCGCGGTGCCGGCCGTACAGCTCGCCCACGCCGGCTTCAAGGCCTCCACCTACCGGCCGTGGGCGCCGGAGCGCGGCGGCGTGCCGGACGCCGAGGGCGGCTGGACGCCCGTCGCCCCCGGCTCGGTGCCGTTCACCGCCGGCTACCGGACGCCGACCAGCCTGGACGAGGCCGGCATCGCCGGTGTGGTCGAGGCGTTCGCGGCCGGCGCCGAACGCGCAGTGGACGCCGGCTTCGCCGCCGTGGAGATCCACGCCGCGCACGGCTACCTGCTCAACGAGTTCCTCTCACCGTTGACCAACCACCGCACCGACTCCTACGGCGGCGATCGGGCCGCCCGGATGCGACTGACCCTGGAGGTGGCCCGCGCGGTGCGCGCCGCGGTCGGCGAGGACGTGCCGGTGCTGACCCGGATCTCCGCCACCGACTGGGTCGAGGGCGGCTGGACGATCGACGACAGCGTCGTGCTTGCCGGTGAGCTGGCCGGCGTCGGCGTCGACCTGGTCGACGCGTCCTCCGGCGGGGTGAGCGTGGACCAGCGCATTCCACTCGGCCCCGGCTACCAGGTGCCGCTGGCCGCCCAGATCCGCCGCGAGGCCGGCGTACCGACCGGCGCGGTGGGCCTGATCGTGGAGCCTGAGCACGCCGAGCAGATCGTCGCCAGCGGCGAAGCCGACCTGGTGCTGCTGGGCCGGGAGTTGCTGCGCGACCCGTACTGGCCGCGCCGGGCCGCCGCGAAGCTCGGCGTCGCCTACTCCGGGCCCGACCAGTACGCCCGCGCCGCCTGAACCCCGACCGGTCGGGCGGCCGCCGTGTGGGCGGCCGCCCGGCCGAGGGTCAACCGGCCAGGTGCGACCAGTCGCCCTCCAGGTCCTGCCATGTGCCCTGAGCCGCCACCGTGCCGCCGAGCAGCACCACCACGTGGTCGGCCCGGACCAACGCGGCCCGCTTCGCCGTCGAACCGACAACCGTCACCCCGTGGCCGCGCAACGCCTCCCACAGCGCCAGCTCGGTGGTGACGTCCAGCGCCGACGACACGTCGTCGGCGACCAGCAGTTCGGTACGCGGGGCCAGAGCCCGGGCCAGCGCCAACCGCTGCAACTGCCCCCCGGAGAGCCGGGTGCCCTTGTGCCCGATGAGCAGGCCCAGCCCCCCACCGGCGGCGGCCAGGTCATGGTCGAGCTGGGCGGTGCTGACCGCCCCGGCCGCGTCCACCTCGTGCCCGAGGGCGATGTTGTCGGCCACCGTGCCGGACAGCACCCGGGGCAACTGAGCGACGTAGCCGACCTGGTTGGGGCGCAGGAACAGCTCCGGCTCGGTGACCGGGTCCCCGTTCCAGGCCAGCTCGCCGGTGTGATGCACGATCCCGGCCAGCCCGCGCAGCAACGACGACTTGCCCGACCCCACCGGCCCGACGACCAGCACCAACTGGCCCCGCCGCACGGTCAGGTCCACGTCGCGGACGGCCACCGTACCGTCGGAGTGCACCACCCCGAAGCCGCGCAGGTCCAGCCGGCGCAGCGGATGGCGGGGCGGCATGGTCGGCGCGGGCGCCGTCCCGGCGGTCAGGTCGACCTCCGGCACCCCCGCCGAGTACGCGCTCACCCCGGTCATCGCCGCGGTTCGCCGGGTCCAGACCCGCGCCGAGGGCAACTGCGAGATCAACGACGCCGTGGTCCAGGCGAACCAGCGGGCCGCACCCAGGGTGGAGACGGCCACCAGTACCGCCCCGGCGGAGAGCGAACCGTTCAGGTACAACGCCCAGGCGCCGATCGGCAGCAGCCCACTGGCCATCGACGGGGTGGAACGCGCCCACACCTGCACCGCGATCTCCCGCCGCTGCCGGTCGCTGCGCAGCACGTCCAGGCCCGCCAGGTGACGCAGCACCGCAGTGGTCGCGCCGGCGAGCTTCACCGTCCGCGCCGCGGAGAGCGCGGAGACCAGCGCGGTGGCGAACGCGGCCCGCGCCGCCACCGTCGCCCGGGCCGCGCGCTCCAGTTTCGGCCCGAACAACGTCGCCGCCAGCCCGGAGACGACCATCGTGCCGAGGAAGAACAGCCCGGGTACGACACTGCCGGTGACCGCCGTCATGGCGACCACGAGCACCAGCGCGACGGTCTGGTCCAGCACGTTGTCGGCGAGCTGGACCACCCGCTCGGTGTCCCCACCCTGCGCCACCACCTCGGCCGGGGTGTGTGAGCTGACCCGACGCGGCCCGGTCTGGCCGTGCACCAGGCGAAGGCCGATGCGCAGCATCTGCCGCACCCACCACTGCGGGAACCAGACATGGGTGTAGAACGGCAGCGGCAGCGTGATCAGCAGCCCGGCGACGATCCCCACCGCCGGCAGGTACGGGCTGCCCGTCCCGTCGACCAGGTCCGCCCAGAGCCAGGGCAGCACCGGGCCGTCCAGCCCGAGCAGGCTCAGGCCGAGGAACAGCACGATCGCCGCCGCACCGTACCGGGGATCGTTGGTGCACAGCCGGAAGATCTCCCGCAGCGTCCGGGCCGGCGGCACGGGCGGCAGTGGCGGCGGATCGGCCCGGGTCGGCGCGACCGGCTCGGTCGGCCCGGCCGGCGCGACCCGGGCGGACACCGGCGCAACCGGCTCGCTCTGCGCAACCGGTTCGCTCGGCCAGGCGTTGGCCGGGTCGGGGCCGACCAGCAGGTCGGTGCCGGTGCGACCCGACGGCGTCACCGTGGCGTACGCGGCGGCGTGGCTGGTCGCCAACAGTTCGGCGAAGCGGGTCGACGTCTCCAGCGGACCGGCCTCGACCACCGCGCCATCGGCCAGGACGACCACCTCGTCACAGCGGCGTACCGAGGAGAGCCGGTGCGCGATGACGATGCCGATCCGGTCGCGCAGCAGCCGTTCGGTGGCGCGCTGTACCCGCGCCTCGGTGACCGGGTCCAGGCGCGCGGTGGCCTCGTCGAGGATCACCACGTGCGGCTCCCGCACCAGAATCCGGGCGAACGCCACCAACTGCTCCTGACCGGCGGAGAGCACGTGCCCGCCCTCGCCCAGCCGGGTTGCCAACCCGTCCGGCAGCTCGGCGATCCAACCGGCCAGGCCCAACTCGTCGAGCGCCCGGGCCGCCGCGTCGAGCAGCTCCGGGTCGAAGAGCGCGACGTTCTCGGCGAGCGTGCCGGCCAGGATCTCGGTGCGCTGCGGCACCAGCGCCACCCAGCGGCGCAACTGCTCGACGTCGAGGTCACACAGGTCGGTGCCGCCGAGGAAGACGGTGCCCGGCGGCACATCGACCGCCCGGGTGAGCACCTTCGCCAGCGTCGACTTGCCCGAACCGGTCCGTCCGATCAGCGCGTACGACCGACCACGGGCGAAGGTGAGGCTGAGCCCGCGTAGCGCGGCCCCCCGGTCGCTCTCCCCGTACCCGAATGTCAGGTCCCGAATGCGCAGGTCACCCTCGCTCGGGCTGGCCCCGCCGACCGGTTCCTGCCGGGCCTTGGAGAGCAACTGCACCCGCGCCCACGCGCCGAGAGCCTCCTGGATCTCCGGCACCATCCGGCTGACGTGTTCCGCGGTGGCCCCGAACGCCAGGGCGAGCAGCCAGATGGCGGTGAGCCGGGCGGCGTCGATCCGGTCGGTGGCCAACGCCCACGCACCGCCGAGCACCACCGCGCCGATGCCAGCCCGGATCGTCGCGGTGGCCACCGTCGCCACCCGGGCGGACAGCACCCAGACCACACTGCCCCGCGACAGCACGGCGGCGGCCCGCCGGGCGTACAACCGCAGCACGTACGGCCGCGCCAAACTGGTGCGTACGTCGTCCTGGCCGTGCACCGCCTCCTCCATCACGGCGGCCAGGTCGGACCACGCCTCCTCCTCGGCCATCCGGGCCGGGCCGATCCGGGCCGTGGGTCGGCGCAGTCCGATTGCGAGCACCACCGTGAGCAGCAGCATGGCGATCCCCGCCGGCCACCACACGACAAGCGCGACCACCATCGACAACAGACCGACGCAGAGGCCCTGCGCCAGCCGGGTGCCCTGGTTACGAACCGCCGACGCCACCTGATAGACATCCCCGTCGATGCGGTCCAGCAGCTCACCCACCGGGGTGGTCTCCAGGGTGGGCAGGTCCTGCCCGAGAGCGACGCGACAGAGCCGGCGACGCACGTCGGCGGACCAGTCGGCGGTCAGGCCGGCCATCAACAGGCTCACCGCGAGGTCGCTGAGGACCACAGCGACCAGAGCCGCGGCCAACACGGCGAAGAAGCCAGCCGAACGATGCACCAGCACCGCGCCGGCCAGCGCCGACGCGCCCGCCTGCCCCGCGGCGCCCACCACGATCAGAACGGCCACTATCGTCAGGCGACGGGTCGAGGTGCCCCACAGATCACGGAGCAGGCGCATCGAAAGTCCTCCGGGACGTGGGTGGCGGAGACCTCAGCCTGCCGGCGCCAACCCGTCAACTCAACCGATTTTCCGGTCCTGAGCAGGGCATCCGGCGGTTCAACCAGGAGCAGCGGCGGACCGTCGGAGGCCGTCCCGCCGTCGACCATCGGCCCCGTCCGCCTTCGACCGTCGGCCCCGTCCGCCGTTGACCACCTGTCCCTGGCCCGCACCCACCGCACGGCACAGCCCGGACGACCCCGTACGCCCGCCGAACACCCGATGGGGTTTTCGTAGTTCTTGATCGACTCGGGTTTCATGAAGTCGGGGTGTCCTGGCGTCCGGGATGCCCCGGTTTCCGTGAAGCCGAGTGGATCACGGTCGTGCGGGCCCGGTTCGGTGCCGTGGGTCCGTGGTTGTGTGGGTGGTGTGTCCGGTTGTGGGTGTTTGTGGGTGGTGGCCGGGGGCACCCGTAGGTGGGAATCGTGGCTGGGCCGGGGTCGTTACACACCCTGACGATCGCAGTACGACCTCCCCGCCGCCCGGTCTTCGAGGGTGCGGGATCCGAGGTCCGGCAGCTGGGAATGCCGGCCGCGGCCCGGTCGTTGTGATCCCCACGATCGACCGCAGGCACCGCCTCCCCGTGGGTGCCGGCGGGTTGGGCCAGCCCGGAATGACCCTGGCCCCCGGGTCGTTGTGACCCCCACGATCGACCGCAGGCACCGCCTCCCCGTGGGTGCCGACGGGTTGGGTCACCCGGGAATGACCCCGGACCTCCGGTCGTTACATCTGGACCCCGGCGCCACGAGGCCCTGCGCCCGTGAAGTCGCCGACCGACGCCCGTGTCGGCGTCACCCCCCCAAGACTTTCCCCCGTGCAAGTGCAGCGCCGGACGAGGTGCTCACACCCGTGCGTCCCCCGACGTGTGGGTGTTCCTACCCCCGAAGGAGCTACCCCCATGAACACGATCTTCCGTAAGAGCATGCTGTCCGTTGCGGGTCTCGCGTTCGCCGGTGGTGTCTTCGCCGGCCCGATCGCCGCCCACGCCGCCACCCCGGTCGATGCCAAGCCCGCCGCCGCTGCGGTGCAGGTGGCGAAGCCGCAGGGCGAGCAGTCCCGGATCACCCTCAACGACGAGCAGACCGCCAACGTCAAGGCGATCATCGCCGCCACGAAGAAGGCCGGCCTGCCCGAGCGCGCCGCGGTCATCTCGATCGCGACGAGCCTGCAGGAGTCGAAGCTGGAGAACCTCGGCCACCTCGGCGACGCCAACGACCACGACTCGCTGGGCCTGTTCCAGCAGCGCCCGAGCTCGGGTTGGGGTACCCCGGAGCAGATCACCGACCCCGAGTACTCCACCACCGCGTTCCTGAAGGGTCTGAAGCAGGTCGACGGGTGGCAGGACATGCCCCTGACCGAGGCCGCGCAGACCGTGCAGGTCTCGGCGTACCCGGACGCCTACGCCCAGTGGGAGCAGCAGGCCACCGACCTCGTCGCCCAGCACTGGAACAGCTGACCACCGCACCACCACTGACCCACAGACCAGAACCACCGCACGGCAAGACCCAACAACACCCGCCGCTGGCCGGCACCCCACAACACGGGGTGCCGGCCAGCGGCCTTTGCGTTGCCATCGACCGCCCGGCACCCGAACCATTGACCAACGGACGCCAGACGCCCGGCCGACGGAACGCCAGACCCGGAACGCCAGACGCCGGACCACCGGAACCCGCACGCAGGGACGCCGGACCACCGGACCACCGGAACCCGCACGCCGGGACGCCGGCCGTGATGGTGGGACGTGGGCCATGCAGGAGTCACCGGGCGGCTTGGATGGCCTCATCAAACGGCATCCGTTTGCAGATCTTGGACAGTTTCCGTCCTGCGCGAACGGAAAGTGTCCAAGATCTGCAGGGATACCCCACCGAAGCCGAACCGCAGCGGTCAGAAGAGGACGGTGGCCAGAGTGCCGATCGGCTGGAAGCCGCAGCGCTCGTAGACACGGCGGGCCGGGAGGTTGAAGTCGTTGACGTACAGGCTGACGGTGGGGGCGACCCGCAGCAGCGCGTCGCGGACCACGGCTGCCATGGCGGCGGTGGCGATGCCCCGGCCTCGCCATTCCGGTGCCACCCAGACGCCCTGGATCTGCGCCGTCCGCTTGGTGACAACGGCGAGTTCGGCCTTGAACACGACTTTGCCGTCGACGATGCGGGCGTACGCGCGACCGGTCCGGACCAGGTCGTTGACCCGCCGGCGGTAGCTGCGTCCGCCGTCCTCGGCGAGTGGGGAGACGCCGACCTCTTCGGTGTACATGGCCACCGCCGCCGGGAAGAGCCGTTCGACCTCGCCGGAGCGAACCTGGCGTACCTCCGGGTCGGCCGGCACAGGTGGCAGCGTGTCGGTGACCAGCAGCGGCTGATTGGGGCGGACGTCTCGCGCTGGCCCCCAGGTGTCGGAGAGGCGGTCCCACAGCCCGAGGACGGCGTCGGCCCGGCCGACGATGGAGGAGCAGAGCCGTTCCTCGCCGGCGAGCAGGTCGGCGAAGGCACCCACCGCGGCGTCGCTGGCCAGCACCGGGGTCAGGTTGCCGCCGAGCCAGCAGAGTGATTCGAGGTTGCGGCGGGCTCCGTACCCCAGGATTCTGCCTTCGGCCCGCCACCAGGAGAGCCCGCGCGCGGCGATCCGCTCGGCGACCTGCGCGCCCGCGAACGGGTCATGGTCGAGCAGTCGCTCGACCGCGCGCCGCTCCGACTCCCCCAGTTGGCGTACCGGCACCGTCAGCACGACTATCAGCCTGCCAGATTGACCCCCCGCTCCGCCGGTCGAGTGACAAGGCCGGCACCCGCTTCACGGGGCGGCGTCCGCCCGGCCCATCGGACGACCGGGGGCACCAGGGCTCCGAGTAGGAGGAACAGGGCACCGAGCACAAGCCAGCCGGGTACGCCCCAGCCGAGCGCGAGGGAGGTCACCACCACCGGCGCGAGCATCTTGCCCAGTTCGTAACCCATGCCGTACGCCCCCTGATACTGCCCCTGGGCGTCCGCCGGTGCCAGCCCGAAGGAGATCCCCCAGCCGGCGGCGGAGTGCCACAGCTCACCGGTGACGTGGGCGACCGCCCCGAGGCCGAGCAGGCTCACCGCGCCGGCTGTGGGCAGCGCGCCGCTGGCGGCGAAGAGTACGCAGGCCAGGGCGATGGCGACACCGGCGCGACGGGCGGCGCGGGCGGCTCCGGGCACTGTGGCGGCGGTACGCGCGGCGCGGACCTGAAGGAGCACCACCAGCACGGTGTTCACAAGCGTCAACGCGGAGATCATCCAGGCGGGGGCCCGGGTGTGGCCGGCGATCCACAGCGGCAGGGCGATGGTGAGCAGGCTGAAGTGCATCGACATCAGGCCGTCGACCAGTGTGAAGGCGAGGAACGGGCGATCGCGTAGGGCGACCAGCCGAGGGCCGTTCGCCGGGGCGGCGACCGGGGCGACGGTCGGCAGTCGGAGGAAGATCACCGCTGCGGCCAGTGACGTCGCCGCCGAGGCCAGGATCAGCGTGACGTAAGCGGTGCGGGTGTCGGCGGCGATGGCGAAGCCGCCGAGGACGGCACCGACGGAGATCCCGACGTTGGTGGTGGCTCGCAGGTAGGCGCGGGTGCGGACCCGCTCGTCGGCCGGGATCGCTCCGGCGATCAGCGCACCGCGGGCGCCCCGCTCGATCGCGTCGGCGAGCGCGGTGGCGGCTCCCACCAGCACGAGCGTGGGCAGCGACCGGACGGCGATCAGGCCGATGGTGAGGGTGCCGGCGGCGAACAGCGCGCCGACCTGCACCCCACGTGGGCCGACGCGGTCGGCCAGGTAGCCACTCGGTGTGCTGGCCAGCACACCGACCAGGGCCGAGATGGTCAGCCCGATGCCCACCTGGGTTGCCGAGAGGCCGACCGAACGGGTGAGGAAGAGCGCGCTGGCGACGAGCCAGAGGCCCCGCCCGACGGTCTTGACCAGGGTGCCGAGGGTGAGGACCCGGGACGGACCGGGCGGGGGTAGCAGGCGCATGACCGAGACTCTAACAAGACGTACGTACGGTTTGGGAACCACTGGTTGTCGACGATGCATTGCCGATATATCGTTGATGCATCAGCGATAGTCCTACGAAGGGAAGAGCACGATGAGGTTCCACCGACAGCACCACCCGATGCACGAAGCCCGGATGCGGGGATTCGGCTTCCCGCCGGTCCCGCCCGGTCCGCACGGTCATGGCCACGAGCACGGACCCGGCGGCGGCCCCTGGGGCGGCCGGGGCCGTGGACGAGGTCGGGGCCGACGCCCCAACGTCCGCGCCTCCGTCCTGGCACTGCTCACCGAGCGGCCGATGCACGGCTACGAGATGATCCAGGAGATCGACTCCCGCACCGGCGGTGCGTGGCGGCCCAGCCCGGGCTCGATCTACCCCACCCTCCAGCTGCTGGAGGACGAGGGCGTGATCGTCGCCAGCACCGAGGAGTCCGGTGGTGGGCGGAAGCGGTTCACCGTCAGCGAGGCCGGTCAGGCCGAGGCCACCGAGGCCGCGCAGACCCCGCCGTGGGCGGACGTGGCCCAGGGCACGGTGAGCAGCTGGCATGACATCCGCGACTCGGGCGCACAGGCGATGAACGCCCTGCGCCAGGTGATGATGCACGGCACGGACGACCAGCGCGAGCGGGCCGCTCAGGTGCTCGACGAGACCCGACGCAAGCTGTACGCGATCCTCGCCGAATCCGAGTGACGCCAGCACCGCGCCACGGCACGAGCACCACAGGGCACGAACACCACAGCACCACTGACGAAAAAGCGGCCGTTCCCCGGATGGGAAACGGCCGCTTTTTCCAAATGGAAAATCAGTGCACGGTGACGGTCGGGCCGGTGACCAGCCCGCGCAGCTCCTCGGGGAGTTCCGCGCCCATCTCGTCGGCGATCCGCAGCGCCTCCTCGATCAGCGTCTCGACGATCTGCGCCTCGGGCACCGTCTTGACGACCTGCCCCTTGACGAAGATCTGGCCCTTGCCGTTGCCGGAGGCGACGCCGAGGTCGGCTTCCCGGGCCTCACCCGGACCGTTGACCACGCAGCCCATGACGGCGACCCGCAGCGGCACCGGCAGCCCTTCCAGACCGGCGGTGACCTCCTCGGCGAGCTTGTAGACGTCCACCTGGGCCCGCCCGCAGGACGGGCACGAGACGATCTCCAGACCGCGCTCGCGCAGGCCGAGAGACTCCAGGATCTGGTTGCCGACCTTGATCTCTTCCACCGGCGGGGCGGACAGCGACACCCGGATCGTGTCGCCGATCCCCTCGGCCAGCAGCGCGCCGAAGGCGACCGCCGACTTGATGGTGCCCTGGAACGCCGGCCCGGCCTCGGTGACGCCGAGGTGCAGCGGGTAGTCGCACTGCTCGGCGAGCTGCCGGTACGCCCGGATCATCACGACCGGGTCGTTGTGCTTCACCGAGATCTTGATGTCGCGGAAGCCGTGCTCCTCGAAGAGCGAGCACTCCCACAGCGCCGACTCGACAAGCGCTTCGGCGGTGGCCTTGCCGTACTTGCTCAGCAGGCGCTTGTCCAGCGACCCGGCGTTGACGCCGATCCGGATCGGCACCCCCGCGTCCCCGGCGGCACGGGCGATCTCCTTGACCTTGTCGTCGAACTGGCGGATGTTGCCCGGGTTTACCCGGACGGCCGCGCAGCCGGCGTCGATCGCGGCGAAGACGTACTTGGGCTGGAAGTGGATGTCGGCGATTACCGGGATCTGCGACTTCTTGGCGATCGCGGGCAGCGCCTCCACGTCGTCCTGGGACGGCACCGCCACCCGGACGATCTGGCAGCCGGACGCGGTCAGCTCGGCGATCTGCTGAAGGGTCGCGTTGACGTCGGAGGTGAGGGTCGTGGTCATCGACTGCACCGACACCGGCGCACCACCACCGACCGGGACCGAACCGACCATGATCTGGCGGCTGGCCCGACGGGGAGCGAGCGGAGGAGGCGGCACGGCGGGCATACCGAGACTGATAGCTGTCACTTCAGGCACTCACCTTGAGAAGAGCGTGATCGGGTTGACGACGTCCGCGGCGATGGTCAGCAGCGTGAACGCGCCACCGATCAGGATCACCACGTACGTGAAGGGCATCAGTTTGAGGTAGTCCACCCGGCCGGGGTCGGCCCGACCGATCCGCGCGTAGACCCAGGAGCGGGCACGTTCGAACCAGGCGATGGCGATGTGGCCGCCGTCCACCGGGAGCAGCGGCAGCAGGTTGAACACGCCGATGAAGAAGTTCAGCGACACGAAGAGCATGAAGAAGACCAGCCAGGCGTTGTTCTCCACCGCCTCGCCGCCGAGTCGGCTGGCGCCGACCACGCTGATCGGGGTGTCGACGTCCCGTTCGCCGCCGGTGAGGGCGGTCCACAGGGCGGGGACCTTCTGCGGGAGACGCTGGAGCGCCTGGGCGGTGCCGACGGCCAGGTCACCGGTGAAGTCGGCGGTGGCACCGAAGGCGCCGACCGGGCCGTACGTGACGCGGGTGGGCGTGCTGGGAACGAGCCCGACGCCGAGCGCGGCCACCGGCGCGGCGGCACCGGTCGGGTCGTCCAGCGGCGGGCGCTGGGTCTGCGCGAGCACCGTGCTGGTGGTGCCCGGCTGCCCGTCGCGGACGTACGCGATCTGCGCGGTGTCGCCCGGCTTGAGCCCGCGCAGCGTGGTGAGCAGGTCGCCGTAGTTGCCGATCGGGGTGCCGTTGACCGAGGTGATCCGGTCACCGTTCTTCAACTGCGCCTGGGCGGCCGGGCTGGCGGCGTCGCCAGGGGCGCACTCGCGCACCGAGTTCTCCGCCACCACGCAGTCACTGAGCCGGATGACGGCCGGCTCCTGGCGGGCCTGCGCGTCGGTGGTCGGGAAGTCCGGGTTGGGCAGCCCAGCGGAGACGGCCAGGATCCAGATCGTGACCAGGGCCAACGCGAAGTGCGTGATCGACCCGGCGGCCATCACGATCGTCCGCTTCCAGACGGGGTAGCGCCACATCGCGCGCGGCTCGTCGGCCGGGTCGACGTCGTCGTCCTGCGGCGTCATCCCGACGATCTTGCAGAACCCACCGAGGGGGATGCCCTTGAGGCCGTACTCGGTCTCACCCCGCTTGAACGACCAGATGGTGGGGCCGAAGCCGACGAAGTACTTCGTGACCTTCATCCCGAACGCCTTGGCGGTCAGCAGGTGACCCGCCTCGTGCAGGCTCACCGAGATGAGAATGGCCAGGGCGAAGAGGACCACCCCGAGCAGGTACGACATCAAGCTCCTTCCACCGAACCCGCGATGATCTCCTGCGCGTGCGCGCGTGCCCACGACTCGGCCGCGAGCACGTCCTCGACGGTACCTGGTTCGCCGAAGTCCGGAGCCTCCTCCAACACGCGTTCGAGGGTGTCGACGATGCCGAGGAACGGCAGCCGGCCCGCCACGAACGCGGCCACGCACTCCTCGTTCGCCGCGTTGTAGATCGCCGGGCGGCTGCGCCCGGCCTCCCCGGCGGCCTTGGCCAGGGCTACGGCCGGGAACGCCTCGTCGTCGAGCGGCGCGAACTCCCAGGTGTGCGCGGCCGTCCAGTCGACGGCGGCGGCGGCCTCGGGCACCCGGTCCGGCCAGCCCATGCCGAGCGCGATCGGCAGCCGCATGTCCGGCGGGCTGGCCTGGGCGATGGTCGACCCGTCGACGAACTCGACCATCGAGTGGATCACCGACTGGGGGTGCACCATCACGGTGATGTCGGCATACGGCACGTCGAACAACTCGTGCGCCTCGATCACCTCAAGCGCCTTGTTGACCATGGTCGCCGAGTTGATCGTGACGACCGGCCCCATGTTCCAGGTCGGGTGCGCGAGCGCCTGCTCAGGTGTGACCTGCGTCAACTCCTCGCGCCGCCGGCCCCGGAACGGGCCGCCGCTGGCCGTGACGATCAGCCGACGCACCTCACCGCGCGTGCCGGAGCGCAGGCACTGGGCCAGCGCCGAGTGCTCCGAGTCGACCGGCACGATCTGCCCCGGCCGCGTCACCGCGGCCTTGACCAACGGGCCGCCGGCCACCAGCGACTCCTTGTTGGCAAGCGCGAGGGTACGACCACCACGCAGCGCGGCCAGCGTAGGAGCGAGGCCCAGCGAGCCGACCACCCCGTTGAGCACGATGTCGCACGGCCACTGGGCCAGCTCGGTCATCGCGTCCGGGCCGGCCACGATCTTGGGAAGCTTGAAGTCGCCGGTGGCCCAGCCGCGCCGGCTCGCCTCGGCGTAGAACGCGAGTTGCAGGTCCTGGGCGGCGGACGCCTTGGCCACCCCGACCGCCTCGACGCCCAGTTCGAGGGCCTGCGTGGCGAGCAGTTCGACGTTGCCGCCGCCGGCACCGACGGCGACCACCCGGAACCGGTCCGGGTTGCGCCGGACGATGTCGATGGCCTGGGTGCCGATCGAACCGGTGGACCCGAGCAGAACGAGGTCGCGGGGGGAAGTCACGAAGCCATTCTTCCCCACCCCCGCTGGACGCCCGCTGGGAGCCTCAAGCTCCCCGGCGTGATCGACTCGGGTTCACGAAAGGCGGGGCATCCCCGGCGACTGGACACCCCGACTTCCTGAAACCCGTGTCGATCAAGTCAGGTCGTCAGCCGACTCGGTGGTAGTCGCGTCCGGCGCCGCCTCCTCGTCCAGCAACTCGGCCGGGTCGATGGAGAATTCGAACGGCTCCCGCATCGCGAAGGTGCTGCCCGCCGCAGCTGCGGCCAGCGGTCGGTACTCCCCGTCGGCCAGCTCAAACAGAGCCATCGTCGGCACCCGATTGCGCAAGTCCACCCGGAGGAAGAACGGCACCCCGACAGCGGCGTACTCCCGGGACCGGTCGATGACGTCCTTGCGCCGATTTCCGGGAGACACGATCTCGCCCAGCAGCACCGCCTCGGCAATGGGCACCGTCGTGCGGCCGCCACCGGATTTGCGCAGGACAGCGATGTCCGGGATGAAGAGATCATCGTCGGAGAGGACGTTGATCTCTGGGTAAACCCAGAAACCCGCCTTCCGCGCGGCGCGGTGCAGCAGGTAGGGCAACTCCCGCTCGACCGACTGATGATCGATTCCTGCATGTGGTGTCAGGATCACGCTTCCGCTCAGGACCTCAACCTTGGGGCCATTGGTCTCCGGCAACAGGTCGAGGGCGAGCTGCGCTGTCCACGGCTCGGGGTCTTGCGGTGTCGGCTCCGGCGCGAACGCTGCCTGCGCCATCCGGGCTCACCCCCTCAGCGGACCATCCTGCTCAGGTCAGCCTAGCCACCGCAGCCCCAGAAGCGCGTCATCGCACACTCGGTCCGTCTGTCCGAGATGACTTCGCCGCGGCCTCCTCGCGCGGCGCGTGCAGATCTTGGACAGTTTCCGTCAAGGCCGAACGGAAAGTGTCCAAGATCTGCAAGCCGGCGCCTGACTCATCGTGGTCCGGTGCCGCACGACGGCCGCCACAGCACCGAAGTCGGGGTGTCCGCCGCACTGCGGACACCCCGACTTCACTGACGTGTCGGTCAGGGGGTGATGACGAACTGCGAGCCCGGCTGGATGACGATGTTGCCGTCGGCCGAGTTGGTGATGGTCACGTTCGTCAGGTTGGCGTTGCCCCGTGCGCCGCTCATCGCGAGGATGCCGGCACCGTTGTTCGACTTGTCGATCCGCACGTTGGTGATGGCGACGTTCGGCATGTTGCCGCCGCCGTTCTTGAACTGGATGCCGTCGTACGTCGAATCGATGATGTCGGTGTCGCGGATGGTGACCCCGACGATGTCCCGGGTGGCCGGGAAGAGGGTGATCGCACCGAACTCCTGGTCCTCGTTCCAGAAGGCGCCACCGGTGCGGTAGAGCCCGTTGTTGGCGATCAACGTCGTCCCGGAGAACGGCAGCGGGTCGTGGTCGGTCGCCAGCATGATGCCCGGGTAGTTGGCGGTGTCGTAGATCAGGTTGTTCTCGATCGAGTTGTCGTAGCCGCCGTAGATGGCGATGCCGTTGGCCCGCCAGGGCAACTGGATGGTGTTGTTGACGAAGTGGTTGTCGTGGGCGATGTCGACGTTGCGGTCCTTGACGTACGGGTTGGCCCAGACGGCGAGCGCGTCGTCGCCGGTGGTGCGGAACGACGAGTTGAACACCCGCGAGTTGCGCGTGCCGTTGCTGAAGTTGATGCCGTCGGCGTACGTGTTGCGGATCCGCATGCCGGTGAACTCCAGCCCGTCGGCCGGCCCCCACAGGTCGGGGATGTTGTCGTAGTCGCGGCCCACCCAGACACCGACGTTGGCGTGCTCGATCCAGACGTTGCTGATCCGGGTGCCGGTGCCGAAGCGACCGTTCAGACCGACGCCGCCCTCGGCGTTTCCGTCACCGCCGCGGATCCGGCCGGAGCCGAAGATGGCGATGTCGGAGATCTGGGTGTTCTTGTCGATGTCGAAGCCGAAGTTGCCCTCGTGCGGGTGGTTGATGCCACCGGCGTTCTGCGGCTCGGTGAGCGTGTAGAGCTGCGAGTGCCACATGCCGGCGCCCCGGATGGTGACGTTGCTGATGCCGACCTGGTTGTGCGTACCCCGGTTCAACGGGTCGTCGGTCAGGATCTTCTGCTCCTGCCGCCACTGCCCGGCGGGAATCCAGACGCAGGAGATGACGCCGTTCTGGTCGTCGGTCACCGCCCGCTGGATGGCGGCGGTGTCGTCGAGCCCGTCGTTGGGGACCGCGCCGTACTGCGTGATCGAGGTGCAGCCGGCCGGCTGACTGGCGGGTGGCGCCACCTGCTCCAGGTCGATCATGTCGATGACGTAGAACGAGGCGGTGTCGCCCGAGTCGCGCTGCAACTTGAACCGGGTGCCCGCCGGGTACGACTGCGCCAGCAACGCGTTCGACTCGTCGAAGAGCCGTCGGGCGTCGGCCTGCGGGGTGTTGGTGAGCGCCTCCGGCCCGTCGGTGTTGCCGTAGAGCCAGCTGTGCTTCGACGACAGGGTCAACTTCCGGGAGAAGACGTCGTTGACGTAGAGGCTGATGGTCGCCTCGATACCACCGCCACCGGGCGCGTCCGGGATGGAGTTGCGCACCACGATGGAGTTGGCCTGGTTGGTCGAGGTGAACTCGACGAACTGGCCGGTGCCGGTGAGCCGGACCGACTTGCGGCCCGAGGACTCGCTGGCGAAGTTGGTGTGCCCGAAGGTGCGCAGCGGGTCGGCCTCCAGCAGCGTGCCCTGGTAACGACCGGCCTCCGCCTCGTACGAGACGTACGGGACGGCGGCCCCGCGCCCGACCACTATCGACTGGCTGAACGAGTTGTTCGTCTCGTTGGTCTCGGTGACCACGTTCGTGGCGTCGGCGGTGGCGGTGATGGTGGCGCCGCCGCTGGTGGCGGTCCAACTGCCGGTGACGGCCACGGTGACCGTCGCGCCGGCGGCGATCGAGGCGGTGGTGGTGTTGAGCGTGGTGCCGCCCACCACCAGCCGGGTGACGGTGGTCGCGCCGGTCGCTGCGGTGCCGCGGTTGCGCACCGTCACGGTGAAGCTGACGGACGCCCCGACGGCCGGGTTCGGCGGGTTCGAGGCGATGCTGAGCACCTGAAGGTCGGGGCCGGGGGCCTGCGCCACCACCAGTGGCGAGGCGGCGGTGAAGCTGTTGTTGCCGTTCTTCTGCTCGACGATCGTGTTCGCCGGGTCGACCACCGCCGCGACGGCGTAGCTGCCCATCGGCCGGGTGCCGGCGTTGAACGACACGGTGGTCGAGGCCCCGGCGGCGAGCGCGCCCACCGGGGCGCTGCCGGCGACCGCGCCGGCCAGGCTGAAGTTCACAGTCGTCGCACCGGCCGACGCCGACCCGATGTTCTGCACCACGGCCGAGAGGGTGACCGGCGAGACCTCGCTGGGCGACGACGGTGACCAGGTCATCGAGCTGACCACCAGGTCCGGGTTGGGCGCCGGGGTGCCGCACACCTCCAGCTCGGCGACCTGGCCGGACGGGGCACCGGTGTTGCCGGTGAACCGCAACTGCACGTCAGCGGTGGTGGCGGTGACCGGGATGGTCACCACGTTGGTGCCCTGGACGAACTGGTAGGCCGCCGCCGACACCAGGCTGGTGTACGCCGACGACGCCTGGTCGCGTCCGAGGATCTGGATGGTCTGGGTACGCGTGCCCCAGGCCGGGTCGGGGTTGAGCTTCACAGTGACACCGGAGATGGCGTGGTTCGCGCCCAGCGCCACTGTCAGGTTCTGCGGGTAACTCGCCGCACCCTCCCAGTAGGTGCCGAGCTGCCCGTCGTTCGCCTTGTCCGGGGTGAAGCTGAAGGTGGAGCCGCTCGCTGTCATGGTCTTGCCCTGCGCCACGTTGGTGCAGGCGGGCGGGTTGCTGCCGGTCCGGGTGACGGTGTTGCTGTTACCGGAGAGGTTCCCCGCGCCGTCGCGGGCCCGAACGTGGTACGACACCGTCGCCGTGGCCGGCTGGGTGTCCTGATAGGTCAGGACGGTACCCAGCGTCGCGATCAGGCTGCCGCCCCGGTAGACGTTGTAGCCGGCGAGGCCGCTACCACCGGAGTCGGTGGAGGCACCCCAGTTCAGGGTGATCGTGCTGCCCGACGTGCTCTGCGACAGCGTCCCCGGAACGCTCGGCGCGGTGGTGTCCGGGGTGGTGCCGCCGCTGCCGTACACCTCCAGCTCGGAGAGCTGCCCGGCGGGCCAGCCGCTGTTGGCGGTGATGACGATCCGGACGTACCGGGTGGACGCCGAGGTGAAGTTGATCGTGACGGTGCTGCCGCTCGCCGGGTTGAAGGTGTACGTCTGCGACCCCACCAGGTCGGTGAAGGACGAACCGTTGGCGCTGCCCCGCACGCTCAACGTCTGCGTCCGGGTCGCCCAACCATTCGTCGGCAGCTTCAGCACGACCTGGTTGACGTTCTGCGACGAGCCGAGATCGACCTGCACCCACTGCGGGAACGCGTTGTTCACACTCTCCCAGTAGCTGCCCGCGTTGCCGTCGACGACCTTCGACGAGTCGTAGACGTCGGCGTGGCCGCTCTCCTGGGTGGGACGGCCCTGCGCGAGGTTGGTGGCCGCCGGGGCGAAGCCACTGGCCGCTGCGGCTGCGGTGTCGGCGGGGCGGGCGGCGGCCGGGGTCGCGACGGCGGTCGCCCCGGCCGTGGCGATCATCGCGGCGGCGGCCGTGGCCGCCACCATCCTGAACAGATTCGTTCGTCTCATGACTGTCCTGTCGTCGGGGGACGGTTGCCGCGGTGGCGGGACCACGGGGGTGGGGGTGCGGCGGTGCAGCGCCGGCCGACGCGAGTGGGCCGGCGTCGAGAGAGACGGGATGGCACGGGCGGCGCGGGGGCGCCGCCCGTCCTGGAAACACCAGATGGGTACGACCATCAACGGGCCCCCGAGGAGGCCCGTTGAATCTTCCGAGGCTGTGCGCAGAACCGTGCACGTCTTTGTCGAAATCTTTCGCTACTTTGGCCCAAAGATTACTGACGTGCTACGGGAGCGTCAACACTTCGACACCCGTGATTATTGACGGACTTGCCTGCCCGATCGGCCGTCGCCAGTGCTGACCTGCCCACAATTTCGGGGAAGGTGCGACTTTCCGACGACCGGAGGCCACACCTTCCCCGAGGTTGCGCGGATCTTGCATCAGGTCGTACGGGAACGATCAGGCATCCGGTGCCGTCCGGACGAAGGTCTCCAACAGCTCCCCGCCGTACCAGTCGGTGCGCTGACCCACGTGGGTCATGCCCAGCCGCCGAGCGACGGCCATCGACGGCTCGTTGCCCGGTGACACCACCGCGTAGATCTCCCGGGTGCCGGCGGCGAACTCCCGGGCCAACGCCGCGCGGGCCGCCTCGGTGGCGTAGCCGTGCCCCCACGAATCCGGGTGCAGGTGCCACCCCACCTCGATGTCGTCGGTCCGGCGCGACTCGTCCCGCCCGGGCAGCGGCTTGAGCAACAGAGTGCCCACCACCTGACCCGTCTCCCGTACCTCGACCGCCCAGGTGCCGTACCGGCCACCGTCGGCGGCGTGCCGGTCCTGCCAGATGCGCAGCCGCTCGACGGCCTGGGCCGGGTCGATCATCGGCAGGCCCGGCGACACCGCCAACCAACGAGTGATCTCCGGGCGGGAGTAGATGTCGTAGATCCGGGCCAGATCGGCCGGATCGTCGGTCCAGTCGCGCAGGATCAGGCGTTCGGTGGTGAGAACAGTCATGACCGGCGATCTTAAGGAGTGACGGCCCCGACGACAGGGAAGGAGGACCCGATGGGCAACGGATGGCAGCGCACGAAACGGATCACCAGTGCCGCGTTCCGCCCGGTACGAGGACGGGACCTGTCGCTGCACGCCGCCGCGATCACCTTCTACGGGGCGATCGCCGTGGTGCCGGTCGCCCTGCTGGCGATCTGGCTCACCGCGCTGGTGGCCGGGGCCGACCGGGTACGCCGGCTCACCTCGTACGCCGTGGAGGCCCTGCCCACCGCGATCGGCGCGCCCCGGGCGGTGGACGCGCTCGTCAACGCCGGGGTGGAGTTGACCCCGCTGCTCGCGCTGGCCTCCCTGCTGCCCGCCTCGCTGTACGGCGAGGGCCTGCGCCGGGCGTTCGTCTCGGTGGCCGCGCCCCGCTCCGACGAGCACCTGGTCGGTTGGCGGGGCCGGCTCCTGCTGCTGCCACTGCTCGCGCCGGCCCCCGCGCTGCTGCTGTCGATCCTGCTGGCGCTCCCACTCACCACCCGACTCGTACGACAGGGCGGTTGGCTCGGTGCGCTCGGCGTGGTGCTGTCGTTCCTGGGGGTCTGGCTGGTGCTCACGCCGGTGCTGGTGTGGGTGTTCCGGGTCGTCGGGCCGGCCTCACCGGACTGGCTCTCCACCCTCGGGATCGGGTCGTTCACGGCGGCGAACCTCTCCGGCTTCATGCACGGTTTCGTCCTCTTCGCCTCGCTCCCGCTGGACCTGGGGGTGCCGTTCGGCGGCTTCGACGAGATCGGCGCGGGGGTGGCCGTACTCCTCTGGCTCTACCTGTTCCACGTGATCGTCCTGGCCGGCTACTCCGCCACCCTGGCCCTCTCCCACTGGCGCGCCAAACGCACCGCCAACCCCGGTTGATCATGAAGTTGTTGCCACGACACGCCGCGGCGGGTGGCAACAACTCCATGATCACCGAGGACGGGGGTGGGGGCGCGGACTAGGGTGCAGTGGCATGAGCAGTGAGATTCCGGCTCGGGCCGACGTCGTGATCGTCGGTTCCGGGCACAACGGTCTGGTCTCCGCGGTCCTGCTGGCCCGCGCCGGCCTGGACGTCCTCGTGTTGGAGTCCGCCGACGTGATCGGCGGCGCGACCCGCACCGAGAACCCGTTCCCGAAGGTGCCGGGGCTGCGCCACTCCACCGGCTCGTACCTGCTCGGGCTGATGCCCCCGGAGCTGCTCGCCACGCTCGACGTGCGGATTCCGGTGCTGCGCCGCGACCCGCACTACTTCCTCCCCACCCCGGGCGGCCTCGGCTCGCCGTACCTGCTCTTCGGCACTGACACCGCCGCCACCCGGGCACAGCTCGCCGAGTTCTTCTCCCCCGCCGACGTGGCCGCCGACGACGCCATGCAGGCCGAACTGGCCGCGCTGCGGGAGGACCTCGCGCCGGCCTGGCTGGCCGAGCCGCTGACCGTCGAGGAGACCGCCGAGCGGTATGTCCGCCCGGCGCTGCGTGCGGTCTTCGTCGACCTCGTGCGGGGCTCGGTCGCCGACTACCTGGCCCGGTTCGAGTTCCGCTCCGAACTGCTGGTCAGCATGTACGCGGTCACCGACGGCCTGTCCGGGCTCAACGCCGGCCCGGACGACCCCGGCACCGGCCACAACTTCCTCGTGCACAACATGTGCCGGCTGCCCGGATCCGGCGGCACCTGGATGATCGCCGAAGGTGGGATGGGCACAGTCTCGCGGACGTTCGCCGAGGCCGCGCGCGCTGCCGGGGCGACGATCCTGACCGGTACGCCGGTCCGCGCGGTCACCCTGGACGGCGGCGCGGCGAGCGGAGTCGTGCTGGCCGACGGTCGGGAGGTCGCCGCCCGGGTGGTGCTCGGCGCGTGTGACCCGTACCGGCTGATGGACCTGTTGCCCAACGGCGCGCTCCCGGCGCGGCTCGGCGAACGGATGGCGGCGGTCCGCCGGCCCGGCACCACGCTCAAGCTCAACCTGGCGCTCACCGGGCTGCCCCGGTTCTCCTG
Source organism: Micromonospora sp. NBRC 107095 (assembly GCF_030269705.1). Classification (NCBI taxonomy): domain Bacteria; kingdom Bacillati; phylum Actinomycetota; class Actinomycetes; order Micromonosporales; family Micromonosporaceae; genus Micromonospora; species Micromonospora sp. NBRC 107095. The sequence continues at coordinate 1,665,160 of NZ_BSTU01000001.1, read as the reverse complement.
CCTGCCGGACGGTACGCCGAGCCCGTTCGGCTCGACCATCCACCTGCTGCCCGGTTCGGCGTCACTGGTCGGCGGGGCGGACGCGTCGCCGATGACCGCGCTGCGCGCGATGTGGGCGGACGTACAGGCCGGGCGGCTGCCGGCGGAGCCCACCATCGAGTGGTACCTGCACACCACCGTCGACCCGTCGCTCTCCGACGCGGCCGGGCACCACTCGTCGGCGCTCTTCGTGCAGTCGGTCCCCTACGAGCTGGCCGGCACCACCTGGGACGCGGCGCTGCCCGGTTACGTCGACCGGCTGATCGGGATCGTCGAGCGGTACGCCCCCGGCACCGCCGACCTGATCGCCGACGCGGTGCCGTTGCCGCCGCCCGGGATCGAGCAGCACTTCGGCATCACCGGCGGACACATCCACCACGTCGACAACACGGTCTCGTTCACCGACCGGATGCCCTACGCCACCGGCATCGACGGCGTGTACGCCGGCAGCGCCGGCTGCCACCCGGCCGGCAGCGTCATCGGCGCAGCCGGCCACAACGCCGCCCGCCGAATCCTCAAGGACCTGTCGACCTGATCCCCACCCCTCGGTTGATCATGAAGTTGTTGCCACGACACGCCGTCATGGCAGGCAACAACTTCATGATCGACAAGGATGGGGCGGGGGTCAGATCACCGCTTCGCCGGCGGGGGCGGGGGTTTCGGCGTCTACGCGGTGGGCGCGCACCTTGTGGCCGACGCTCGTCAGGCAGCGGCCGCTCGGCAGATCGAAGCGCCAACCGTGCAGCTGGCAGGTGAGCTGGTCACCCTCGACGATGCCGAAGCGGGTCAGGTCCGCCTTCAGGTGCGGGCAGCGGCGCTGCACCACCCAGTCGCCCAACGTGATGTCCTCGGCGTCGGTGGTGCGCTCGTGCTCGTCGTACCAGCCCTCGGCGTACTGGAGCCGCTCCTCGGAGAGGCACTTGAAGAACGCGTAGACGAACTCGTTGTACTGGCCGATCCGGGCCGCCGAGAACCGGCAGGACAGGAAGAGCGAGTTGACCCAGTCCACCTCGTCGATGAAGAGCAGGTGCTCGATCAGCGACCGGTCGGTACGGAACCGGTAGCGGACCTTCTCCTCGGCGTACGGCCGGACCTCCTTGCCCGGGAAGTCCACCACGATCGACTCGACGCTCTCACCGTCGTAACCCACCAGGTCGAAACGGACCGGACCGCCGACCCCCTTGGCCAGGTAGATCGACTCGTCGAGCAGCGGCTCGATCCGACGCTTCATCTCCCCGAGCACGTCCACCTCGGGGTGCCGCCAGGACGCCTTCTCCGCCTCGATGATCGGGCGCTTGCGCTCCCGCATCTCCTCCAGGTGGGCGACCTTGTTGGCGAAGAACTCCTCCACCGGCACCGGGTGGATGGTGCTCGCGCCCTCGGTGGTGACCTCGGCGACGCTGCCCGGCAGCAGCACGATCCCGTTGGTGCCGCCGACCTTGGCGTACTCCGACAGGAAGACCGACTGGTCGGGGAAGATGTTGCCCTCGTCGCCGTGGATGTCGTTGAACTGCCACAGCTCGTCGTCGAGGAAGCACGGCGGCCCGGCGATCGGGAAGACGTGATCGGCCTTCAGGTCGTCGATGTAGCGCCAGGTCCGGTCGAACTGCCGGTCCCGCTTCTGCTTGCCGAACGCGGTCTTCGCCGCCTGCGGCAGCTCGTAGACCATCGGGTACCAGATCGCGCCGGAGAACTGGAGCAGGTGCGCGTGCACGTGCCCCAACTCGGCGAAGACGCTCAAGTCGGTGGGACGGGCGTCGTTCTGGTTGAGCAGCCGCACCCCGTCGTACTCCACCCAGAGCGACGAGTCGCCGATCGGCCCGTCGGTCGGGCTGGTCAACGCCTGGATCATGATCTTCAGCCCGCCGGGCAGCTCCACGACCTGCTCGTTGGGCGCCTTCAGGAACTTCGTGAAGCCCAGCGCCCGGAACTCGTCCTCCATCTCCGAGGTGGGGAACTCGGGGAGCAGGACAGTGGCGTCCTTGGAGACGAAGTCCCGCAGGTGCTTCGCATCGAAGTGGTCCCGGTGCAGGTGGGAGACGTACAGGTAGTCGACCTGACCCAGACTCTCCCAGTCCAGCAGCGAATTGTCCGGGAAAGGGAACCACGAGGCGAAGTAGGCCGGGTTGACCCACGGGTCGCACAGGATGCTGCCCGCAGCCGTGTCGATCCGCATGCTGGCGTGCCCGGTTCCGGTCACTCGCACCGCACAGTCCCCCTCAAACAGACAATCAGGTGTACACCAAACGCTACCGGAGCGAGTCTGACCACCGCCCCGCGACGCCGGTAGTGCCGTTCGGCCCGCCCGCGACAGGCCGCCCGCCCCCTCGCCGCCAGGACACGGCCCCGTAGGCGGCCTTCGACAGCTCCGAACTTTCCTCGCGAGTCCTGCCGTCCCCTCAACTGGCCGGACCCTGCGCCGGGCCTGACACAAGGCGTGCCAGACTAACCAAAGATCCGATCGCGAGGGAAGGACCGACAGTGGCAGGAAGCGAGCCGGTAACGTCGCCAGACCAGCACAAGCCCGGGCACCGCAAGGCCGGGCAGATCGGCGCCGTGCTGTCCGCACTGGCGCTGCTGGCGATGATCTGCGGCAACCACGAGGGCAGGGTCGAGGACATCTGGCTGATCGGCCTGGCCGCGCTGCTGCTGATCATCGTGATCGGCGACATCGTGCTGCGGCGAAACGGTCTGCGCTCCTGACCTGACCCACCGCCGGACGCCGGCCGAGAACGCCGAGGGCCCGCCCCCACCCGGGGGACGGGCCCTCGTCCGTACGCGTCGGGATCAGCGCCCGAAGAGGATGTCCTGCACGTCCTTGAGCGCGGCGTCGACCTCGGCCTCGAAGTAGCCACCCGGCACCAGGCCGAACCGGAGGGTGTCCAGGTCCTTCGGGTCGACCGGCATCGGGTTGCGCCGCTGCATGCCACCGAGCAGCGTCTCGAAGAACCGGTCCACCTGGTCGGGGTCGTACCCGCTGCCGAACCGGCGCACCTGGAAACTACGGCGGATCTGGTCGACCCGGTACAGGTCACTGCCGGGCGGACCAGCCATCGGGGGGCCACCCATGGGCGGGCCACCCATCGGTGGGCCGGCGACCGCTGGCGGGCCGGCCATCGGCGGGCCACCCATGCCCTGCTGCGGCAGCGGAGGCGGACCGGCCGGACCACGGCGCATGTCGCGCAGGTCCCGCTCCGGCATCCGGATCTCGGCGGTCATGTCGGCGCGACCGTGCCGCCCGGCCTCGAAGCCGTCGAAGCGCGGCTCCTCCGGCGGTGGCGGATAACCGCCGGGCGCGCGCTGGTCGTCGGGGCCGTACCCACCGGGCCCACGCTGGTCGTCCGGGCCGTACCCACCGGGCCCACGCTGGTCGTCCGGGCCGTACCCAACGGGCCCACGCTGGTCGTCCGGGCCGTACCCACTGGGGCCGGCGGGCAGGCCGCGCTGCGGCATGCCGTGGCCACCCATCGGGCCGGGGCCCATCGGGCCACCGGGACCCATCGGGGGGCCGGCCGGTCCACGTGGCGCGTCGTAACCACCGCCGCGAGGGGCGTCGTACCCACCGGCGAAGGCGCCGGTGGGCTCGTCGTAGCGACCGTAGGGCGGGCCGGCCTGCGCGGGCATCGGCCGGGGCGGCATCGGCTGCGGAACCATGCCCCGGTCATCACGCATCGGCGGCCCCATCCGGTCCGGTGGGCCCATCCGGGGGTCGGCACCGCGCCCGGCGCTGTTGCGCTCCTCCAACTCGGCCAGCTGCCGCTCGACCCGATCCAGGTGCAGGTCGACCTGCCACTCGTCATAGCCGTTGAAGCGGACCCGGAAGACGACGTCGTGAACCTCCTGGGAGGCCACCGGGGCGCCGACCTGTCGGCCGTCGAGCGTCGCCTCGACCCGGTCGAGGAAGGCATCCACCTCGTCGACCTTGTATCCCCGGCGGAGCGCCTTGCGCCGGAAACGCTGACCCTGACTCGCCACTATGTCTCCTGGTCTCGTTCGCCACGCCCGGTCACGCCGGTGCCTCTCCGGCGCGGTCGGTGTTGGTGTCGTTGTCCTCGGCGGCGGCGAGCTGGCCACACGCGCCGTCGATCTCGCGGCCCCGGGTGTCACGAACTGTGGTGGACACCCCGGCCTCGCGCAACCGCCGGACGAACTCCCGCTCGACCGGCTTCGGGCTCGCGTCCCAGCGGCTGCCCGGCGTCGGATTGAGCGGAATGAGGTTCACGTGGGCCAACTTGCCGGCCAGCAGCCGACCGAGCAGGTCGGCTCGCCACGGCTGGTCGTTCACGTCCTTGATCATCGCGTACTCGATCGACACGCGGCGGCCCGTCCGGGCGGCGTAGTCCCACGCTGCGTCCAGCACCTCGGCTACCTTCCAGCGCTGGTTTACCGGCACGAGTTCGTCGCGCAGATCATCATCGGGCGCGTGCAACGACAACGCAAGGGTCACTGAGAGGTCTTCGCTGGCCAGTCGGCGGATGGCAGGAACCAGGCCGACCGTGGAAACGGTGATGTGCCGCTGGGACAGACCGAGCCCTTCCGGAGCCGGGCTGACCAGCCGACGGATCGCCGCGATGACCCGGTTGTAGTTGGCCAGCGGCTCGCCCATGCCCATGAAGACGACGCGCGACAGCCTCGGCGGGGAGCCGGCCACCACACCGGAGGCGGCCACCCCGGCCATGTACACCGCCTGGTCGACGATCTCCGCCGTCGACAGGTTGCGGGTCAGCCCCGCCTGGCCGGTCGCGCAGAACGGACAGGCCATGCCACATCCCGCCTGGCTGGAGATGCAGACGGTCACCCGGTCCGGGTAGCCCATCAGCACGCTCTCCACCAGCGCACCGTCGTGCAGCCGCCAGAGCGCCTTGCGGGTGGCGCCGTCGTCGCAGGCCAACTCGCGCACCGGGGTGAGCAACGGCGGCAGCAACTGGTCGGCCAGCCGCTCCCGGGTCGCCGCGGGCAGATCGGTCATCGCCTGCGGGTCGCGGACCAGCCGCCCGAAGTAGTGGTTGGAGACCTGCTTGGCGCGGAAGGCCGGCTCCCCCAACCCGGTAACCAGAGCCTGGCGGCCGGCCAGGTCCAGGTCAGCGAGGTGCTGAGGGGGCATGGAGGCCCGGCGCGCGGCGGGGGCGACCGAGGTGGCGGGGATCAAAGGCAGGCTCGTCATGGCTGGTCCAGTGTGTCACGCCGTCGGCGGCGGGTGCCGGTCCGGAGGTGTCGAACGGGGCGCGACCACCGGAGCCGGATGACCGGGTAGCCGTGATTCATACCTCAGCCCACCACCGGCACGAGGACCGCCAACAGCAGGTAGGCCGTCGGCACCGCGAACAGGATCGAGTCCAGTCGGTCCATCAGACCGCCGTGGCCGGGCAGCAGGTTGCTCATGTCCTTCACGCCGAGATCCCGCTTGATCATCGACTCGGCCAGGTCGCCGAGGACCGCCGCGCAGGACACGGCCACCCCGAACAGCGCACCCCACCAGGGGGCCACCTCGAACATCAGCCACAGCAGCAACGCGCTGCCCGCTGCCGCCGCGGTGACCGAGCCGGCGAAGCCCTCCCAGGACTTCTTCGGGCTGATCGACGGGGCCATCGGGTGCTTGCCGAAGGAGACCCCGGCCGCGTACCCACCGGTGTCCGAGAGGACCACCCCGATCAGGGTGGCCAGGATGCGCAGCGGGCCATCGTCGGGGGCCGCCGCCAGCAACGCCGCGAACCCGGCCAGGAACGGCACGTAGACGGCGATCAAGGTGGCCGCGGTGAGATCCCGCTGGAAGCCGGCCGGCCCGTCACCCAACCGCCAGATCATGGTGCCCAGCACCGTGACCAGCAGCCCCAGGCTGAGCGCGTCCGGGCCGGCGAACCAGGCCAGCCCCACCGTCAACACGCCACCGGCGATCAGCGGCACCAGCGGCGGATGCGCGCCGCTGCGCCGGACCGCCCGGGCCATCTCCCAGATGCCGACCGCGACCGCTGCGGCGATCACCGGCAGGAACGCCAGCGGGTAGACGACCAGCGGCACCACGATCAGCGCGCCGAGGCCGAGCCCCACCCCGATCGCAGCGGGAAGGTTGCGCCCGGCCCGCCCGGTGCCCACCTGCTGGGTGGCCGGTCGGTCGAGGCTGGCCCGACGTCGCCCCTTCGGTCGTCGACCGGTCGGGGGCGCCTCGTCCGGCACCACCTCGGCCCGGACGGGCTCGAGCAGCTCGGTCGGGTACCCCGGGTCGTCGACACCGGCGGGAGGGCCGTCGACGCGGCCCGGCTCGTCGAAGCGCCCACGGTCCGGGCCGTCGTACCGGGGCGGCCCGTCGCCAGCGACGGGGGGACGATCGAGGTACCGGTCGCCGCGACCCCGGTCGTCGTACCGGTCGGGCTGGTTGCGGTCGTCGAACCGGACATGCCGGTCGCGGTCGTCGAAGCGGTCGTCCGGACGGACCGGGCGACCACGCTCGTCGTACGGGTCAGCGGGGCGCGGGTCGGCGTACGGCCGGGCGTGCGGCTCGGCGTACAGCTCCGGGCCGGCGGCCGGACGGCGGCTCCACTGGCCGGCCTCCAGCTCCTGATCCGGCCACGGCAGCGCCACCGGGCGCTCCGGCCGGTCCCAGCCGCGAGGCTCACTGCCGTAGGGGTCGGGGTGGGACATCACGCACCGCGACGCGGCACGAGAACCACCACATGACGCAAGACCACAAGCATCCCCTACACGTGCGATGTTCCTCCGATTGACCGCCCCGACGGTCGGTCGATCCCCGGTGTTCACCACCCGGTGGCCGGGAATCCTGCCGAGCCTACTGCACACGCCGGACCGGCACGGCGGACGAGGCACGCCGACCGACGTCACCCCTCGCCGCCAGGGCGCCGGCCAGCACCGCACACCCATCCGGCACGACAGGCCGCAGGCGATCCGCAGCCGTCGATCCGACTCGTCCGGTGCTCGATCGACTACTGAGCCGCAACCGCGGGCGTGGTCCGCTGGTGGAGCGCCGGCACCCGCCGGCGCGTCCGAACGGGGAAGGGCACTCACATGTACAAGTTCGGTCTCGCGGCGCTGGCCGTGGCCGCCATGGTCCTGACAGCGGCGTCACCGGCCGCCGCCACCACGACACAGACCCGGATCACCATCGACCGCCACGCCAGCGAGCTGTTCCCGTTCGAGCCGCCCGCCGGCGAGCCGGGCGTGACGTATCCGGCAACGTCGGTCACCGCCACCGCCCGCAACTGCCCGGCCGGCTTCGTCCTCATGTCGGCGTCGCTGGTGCAGGACGGCCTGCCGACCCTCTGGGCCACCGGGGGACGCGGCGCCGGCGAGATCGTCTGTGACGGCGGCACCGTCGAACTCTCGATGGCGTTCGCCCGCATCGCTCCGGCGCTGCACCCCGGCCGGGCAACCGCCCGCTTCTCGCTGCGTGACGCAGACACCGGCGAGCAGTTCGCCGAGCGCACCAGGACCGTCTGGATTCCCTGCTGATTGACGGCACGAGGCCCGTTCCCGGCGTCGGGAACGGGCCTCGGAGTATGCGTCACACCTCGAGCAGCTCGGTTTCCTTGTGCTTCACCAGGTCGTCGATGGTGGCCACGTAGCGCTGGGTCAGGTCGTCGAGTTCCTTCTCGGCGCGGCGGCCGTCGTCCTCGCCGGCCTCGCCGTCCTTGACGATCCGGTCCAGCTCCTCCTTGCCACGGCGGCGGACGTTGCGGATCGCCACCTTGGCCTCCTCGCCCTTGTGCCGAGCCACCTTGATCATGTCGCGGCGGCGTTCCTCGGTCATCTGCGGGAGCAGGATGCGCAGCTGGGTGCCCTCGTTGTTCGGGTTCACCCCGAGATCCGAGTCGCGGATCGCCTTCTCCATCGCGTTGATCTGCGAGTTGTCGTACGGCTTGATGACGGCCATCCGCGGCTCGGGAACCGCGATGGACGCCATCTGCGTCAGCGGCGTGGGCGTGCCGTAGTAGTCGATGATGACCTTGGAGAACATGGCGGCGTTGGCGCGACCGGTACGGATGGCGCCGAACTCCTCCTTGGCGTGCTCAACCGCACGGTCCATCTTTTCCTCGGCCTCGAGGAGGGTGTCGTCGATCACCGGTCTCCTCGCCTCCTTCTGTGCTCGTCGTGGGCTCTGCTGAAAGTCGTCAGACCGCTGCCGTCGCCGTCTGCGGGGCTCAGGCGGTGATCAGGGTGCCGATCTTGTCGCCACCCACCGCGCGGATGATGGTGTCGTCACCCTGCGCGCCGAAGACCAGCATCGGCAGACCGTTCTCCATGCAGAGGCTGAACGCCGCCGCGTCGGCCACCCGCAGGTTGCGGCGTAGCACCTCGGAGAAGGTGATCGAGTCGAGCTTGCTGGCGGTGGGGTCGATCCGTGGGTCGGCGGTGTAGACGCCGTCCACGCCGTTCTTGCTCATCAGCACCACGTCGGCCCGGATCTCCAGCGCCCGCTGGGCGGCCACCGTGTCGGTGGAGAAGTACGGCATCCCGGCGCCGGCGCCGAAGATGACCACGCGGCCCTTCTCCAGGTGCCGGATGGCCCGCAGCGGGATGTACGGCTCGGCGACCTGGGCCATCGTGATGGCGCTCTGCACCCGGGTCTCGATGCCCTCCTTCTCCAGGAAGTCCTGGAGGGCCAGGCAGTTCATCACGGTGCCGAGCATGCCCATGTAATCGGCGCGGGCCCGGTCCATCCCACGCTTCTGCAGTTCCGCCCCGCGGAAGAAGTTGCCCCCGCCGACCACCACGGAGACCTGCACGCCGCGGCGGACCACGGTGGCGATCTGCCGGGCGATGGCCTGGACGACGTCCGGGTCGACGCCGATCGCGCCGCCACCGAAGACCTCACCGGAGAGCTTCAGCACCACCCGGCGGGCACGCCCCGGCGGCGGTGCCGTCGGATCGTCCAGCTCCAGCGTCCGGTCACTCACAACCTGCGTCATCCGCCCCGCCCTTCCCCACGCGCACGCCCCGTGCGGCGCGTACCGCGAACCTGCCGCTGCCGACCCTATGTGACGAGGAGGCCGCGGTGCCTGTCACGTACACCGGCGGCCTCCTCGTTGACGTCTTCTGCCCACGGGCGCGCGCGGCGCCCGGTGGCGGCTCAGGCCTGGCCGACCTCGAACCGCACGAAGCGGGTGACCTCGATGCCGGCCTCGGCCAGCAGCTGCTTCACCGACTTCTTGTTGTCGGCCACCGACGCCTGCTCGACCAGGACGAAGTCCTTGAAGAAGGAGTTCACCCGACCCTCGATGATCTTCGGCAGGGCCGCCTCGGGCTTGTTCTCCTCCCGGGCGGTCTGCTCGGCGATGCGCCGCTCGGACTCGACGACCTCCGCCGGAACCTCGTCCCGGGTGAGGTACTTCGGCCGCATCGCGGCGATCTGCATGGCCACACCACGGGCGTCGGCGTCGCCGGCCTCGTCGCTCTTGCCGGTGTACGACACCAGCACGCCGACGGCCGGCGGCAGGTCCTGGGCCTTGCGGTGCAGGTAGACGGCGATGGTGCCCTCGACCCGGGCGAACCGGTTGAGCACCAGCTTCTCGCCGATCTTGGCGGACTGCTCCTGGATCAGGTCCGCGACGACCTTGCCGTCGAGCTCGGTGGCGAGCAGCTCCTCGGCGGTGTTCACGCCGGAGCGGTCACCGTGCTCGACCAGCTGCTGGGCCAGCGCGATGAACGAGTCGGTCTTGGCGACGAAGTCGGTCTCGCAGTTCAGCTCGAGCAGCGACTTGCCGGAGTGGGCGACAAGGCCGTTCGCGGCCGTACGGCCGGCCCGCTTGCCGACGTCCTTGGCGCCCTTGACGCGCAGGATCTCGACGGCCTTGTCGAAGTCGCCCTCGGCCTCGGTCAGCGCCTTCTTGCTGTCCATCATGCCGGCGCCGGTGAGGTCGCGGAGCTTCTTGACGTCCGCGGCGGTGATTTGGGACATGGCTCTCTCTTCGGTGTTGAGACGGCGTGTGGATGGTCAGAGGTGCCGGTTACCCGGATCCGGGCGGATCGTGCCCGGCGTACCGTCGCTGCCCGCCGTCCGCGAAAACGGACGGCGCGGCAGCGACGGTGCGATCACTCCGCGGTGGCGGTCGCCGGCTGCTCGGTGGCGGCCTGCGCCGGCTGCTCCGGGGTGGCGGCCTGCTCGGCCGGGGCGGCCGACTCGTCAGCCTTCTTCGGCTCGAGCAGCTCGCGCTCCCACTCGGTCAGCGGCTCGTCGCTCGCGACGCCCTCGGGCTTCTCGTCGTTGCCCCGGCGGCGGCCGGAACGCGCGATCAGACCATCCGCGACGGCGGCGGCGACGACCTTGGTCAGCAGTTCGGCCGAGCGGATCGCGTCGTCGTTACCCGGAATCGGGAAGTCGACCTCGTCCGGGTCGCAGTTGGTGTCCAGCACCGCGATGACCGGGATGCCCAGCTTGCGGGCCTCGTCGACGGCGATGTGCTCCTTCTTGGTGTCGACGATCCACACCGCGGCGGGAAGCTTCTGCATGTCCCGCAGGCCACCGAGGGTGCGGGTCAGCTTGATCTTCTCGCGGGAGAGCTGCAGGGTCTCCTTCTTGGTGTAACCGGCGGCGGTACCGCTCAGGTCACCCAGGCCCTCCAGCTCCTTCATCCGCTGCAGCCGCTTGTACACGGTCTGGAAGTTGGTCAGCATGCCACCGAGCCAGCGGTGGTTGACGTACGGCTGGCCGACCCGGGTCGCCTGCTCGGCGATCGCCTCCTGGGCCTGCTTCTTCGTGCCGACGAACAGGATGCTGCCACCCTCGGCGACGGTCCCACGCACGAACTCGTACGCCTTCTCGATGTACTCGAGAGTCTGGCGCAGGTCGATGATGTAGATGCCGTTGCGCTCGGTCATGATGAAGCGCTTCATCTTCGGGTTCCAGCGCCGGGTCTGGTGCCCGAAGTGGACACCGCTCTCCAGCAGCTGACGCATGGTCACGACGGCCATGGTTGGGGTACTCCTCAAGGTCCCTGGTTGTCACGCCCGGCCGGTGGCCGGGCGTCCTGGCGCCTGGTCGCCGGCCCATGGTGGGCCCGATCAAGATCGGGACCAGGGAGGCCGTCGCTCCACGACGATTCGTGAAGAGGGCGCGCGAGGTCGACCGCACGAGGCGGTCGCCAGTTGGCCAGTGTACGCCCTTCACCCGTTCAGCCGCCCCGGGGTGCGCGCGGGGCGCCACCCCGGGGCCGCGGGTCGGTCAGCCGGCGGCGAGCGCGGCGGCCACGAAGAGCACCAGGCCGACGGTCAGGTAGGCCGTCGGCGGGCGGAGCCAGCCCCGACCGTTGTCGGAGAGCGCCAGACCTCCGGTTCGGAGCCCGTACAGTCCGGTCGCGAAGATCGGCAGCCCGGCGACCAGGGCGATACCGACCACCACGTTCCCGGCGTCCACCGGATCCCCGGTCACACCCGCGAGCAGCACCCGCAGCGCGGGGACCTCGAAGATCAACACCAGCAGGGCGAAGAGTACGGCCAGCACCGGTCGACGGGTCCGGTAGACGCCGTCGGGCGCCGGCGGGTAAACCGGCGGCTCGGCACCGGGCAGGTCGGGTCGGGGGCCGATCCCCGGCATCGGGCCGGTCGGCATCTCCAGCGGGTGCGGCGGGTCGCCGCCACCGCGGGTCGGCTCGATGATCGGGTACCCGCTGAGCGGGGCGGGACGAGCCTGGTCGGCGAGCACACCGGCCGCCGACGCGGTGTCGCGGGCGGTCTCCGACGTGGTGTTCGCCAACGGAGTCTCGACGGCGGCCGACTCCCGGGCGGCCCGACGACCGGGCAGTTCACCGGAAACCTCCGACGGGTCCCGGTCCGCCCTGCGCGAACGGGTCGCCCGGTACCCGTCCGACTCCGGCCGGCCGTCACCGAGGGGGTCCACCGCGCCGAAGCGTCCGGAGTCGTTGTCCACCGCCCCGAATCGCCCGGCCTGGGCGTCGACCGCCGGGAAGCGGCCCGAGTCCCGCTCCGGGGTGCCGAAACGGCCCTGGTCCACGGCGCTCAGGCGACCCGGGTCCGGCTCCGGCGAACCGCCGAAACGGCTCGCGTCCACCGCGCCGAAGCGCCCCGAGTCCGGCTCCCGGCGGCGTCCGACACCGGTGTCCTCGACGGATCGGGCGTCCTCCGCGCCCCGCTGGTCGGGAATCTCGCTGTCCCGGTACCGCGGTTCGCCCGCGCCGCGCCACTCCGACTCGCCGTAACCGCGACCCCGCTCGTCGGGGTACCAGCGCGACTCCTGATCTTCCGGGAAACTCCGTCGTCCGTCCACGTCAGGCACCGTATGCGACCGGCCACGCCCGCGCCATTTCAGCCCAGCCGTCCGCGCCGCCGGCCGGTGAAGACAGGTCGGCGACGCCGCTAGCACAGCGTGGGCATGATCGTCTGACTGTCCACAGCACACCCGTTGTCCACAGCGGGGCCGCCGCCGGGTCGCGGCGATCGTCCTCCGGCGGGCACCGTGCCGGCCATGACGAAGCGGAACCAGGCGGTTGGCGCGTACGGCGAGCGGTGCGCGGCCCGGCACCTGACCGAGGCGGGGCTGCGCCCGATCGCCCACAACTGGCGCTGCCCGGCCGGGGAGATCGACATCATCGCGTGGGACGGGTCGGTGCTCGCCTTCTGCGAGGTGAAGACCCGCCGGGGTGACGGCTTCGGCAGCCCGGCTGAGGCGGTCGTGCCGGCCAAGGCCCGCCGGCTGCGCGGGCTCGCCGCGCGGTGGCTGACCGAAACCGGTACGACCGCCGAGGAGGTGCGTTTCGACGTGCTGTCCGTACTGCTACCCGACGCCGGGCCGGCGCAGGTCGACCACCTCAAGGGCGCGTTCTGACATGCGCACCCGGAGGATCGGTGACGCGCTGTGAGCTACGCGAAGGTGCTCTGCGTGGGGCTGGTCGGGGTGACCGGCCACCTCGTCGAGGTGGAGGCCGACCTGGCCGCCGGCCTGCCGGCGGTGGTGATCTCCGGTCTGCCGGACACCGCCCTGCACGAGGCCCGCGACCGGGTCCGCGCCGCCGTGGTCAACTCCGGCCAGCGCTGGCCCAACCGGCGGATCACCCTCAACCTGCTCCCCGCCACGCTGCCCAAGTTCGGCTCGGCCTTCGATCTGGCCATCGCCGCCGCGCTACTGGGTGGCTCGGGCGAGCTGCCGCTGCTTCCCCTGGAGGGGGTGGTGGTCCTCGGGGAGCTGGGGCTCGACGGGACGGTCCGGCCGGTACGCGGCGTCCTCCCGATGGTCGCCGCCGCGGCCCGGGCCGGCGTCACGCGGGTGATCGTCCCGGTCGGCAACGCCGCCGAGGCCGCCGTCATCCCCGGCGTACGGGTACGCGCGGTGGACACCCTGCACCGGCTCGTCGCCTTCGTTCGCGACGGAACCCCACTGATCGAGCCACCGGCGGACATCCCGGCGCCCGCGGCCGACGGACCGGATCTCGCCGAGGTCGCCGGGCAGCAGCTGGGTCGACGGGCCCTGGAGGTCGCCGCCGCCGGCGGGCACCACGTGGCGCTGCTCGGCCCGCCGGGCGCCGGCAAGACGATGCTCGCCGAACGGTTGCCGTCCATCCTGCCCGAGTTGGACGACGACGCGGCGCTGGAGGTCACCGCGTTGCACTCGGTCGCCGGGCTGCTGCCGCCCGGCGGTCGCCTGCTGCGTCGCCCGCCGTTCCAGGCGCCGCACCACACCGCGACGGTGCCGTCGCTGGTCGGCGGTGGCTCGGGGCTGGCCCGGCCCGGCGCGGTGTCGCTGGCGCACCGCGGGGTGCTGTTCCTGGATGAGGCCCCCGAATTCAGCAAGGGTGCGTTGGAGGCGCTGCGCCAGCCGCTGGAGCACGGCCACATCCAGTTGAGCCGCAGCGGGGGCGGCACCGTGTACCCGGCGCGCACCCAGTTGGTGCTGGCGGCCAATCCGTGTCCGTGCGCGAAGCCGGCCGGCGACGCGCACTGCGAGTGCTCGCCGCTGGTCCGCCGCCGCTACCTGGGCAAGATTTCCGGTCCGCTGCTCGACCGGATCGACGTCCAGGTGCGACTGATGCCGGTACGGGCGGCCGAGCTGATGGCGACCGACGGTGGCGTCGAGCCGTCGGCGACGGTCGCCACCCGGGTGGCGGCGGCCCGGCAGGCGGCGGCCGCTCGCTGGGCCGACCTCGGCCGGCGGCTCAACGCCGAGGTGGACGGCCCGTACCTGCGCCGACCGCCGTGGCGACTGCCGGCCCGGGTCACCGTCGAGCTGCGGGGCCGGCTCGACTCCGGCTCGCTGTCGGCACGCGGCTTCGACCGCGTGATCCGGATGGCCTGGACCATCGCTGATCTGGACGGCCGGGACCGACCGGACCAGGACGACGTCCGGGAAGCGCTGCAACTACGGACGGGGGAGGCGACGTGAACGCCGAGGATGAGCGCAGGCTGGCCCGGGTCGCCCTGACCTGGTTGGCGGAGCCGGGCACACGCGCCGTGCACCGGCTGGTCGAACGGCACGGCCCGGTGGCGACCCTGGATCTGCTGCTCGACGGCGGCAGCCCGGACGGCTGGCTGCACACCACCGTCGCCGCACGGTCCGCGGCCGGCGACGCGCGGGCGGTGGCGGCCGAGGCTCTGGAGCGGGCGGACCGACTGGGCGCCCGGCTGGTCACGCCGGACGACGAGGAGTGGCCGGCCCAGGTCGCCGGCCTGACCACGTTGCGTCTGCCGGACGTCAGCCGCCGGGTGGACGCCGAGACCGCCCCGCCGCTGTGCTTCTGGGTACGCGGAAGCTGGCCGCTCGGCGAAGCCCTGGACCGCTCGGTGGCGGTGGTCGGGGCCCGGGCCGCCACCGGCTACGGGCAGCACGTCGCAACCGAGCTGGGGTACGGGTTGGCGGAGCGGGACTGGACTGTCGTGTCCGGTGGCGCGTTCGGCATCGACGCCGCCGCCCACCGGGGCGCCCTGACCGCGGGCGGGCTGACCGTCGCGGTGCTCGCCTGCGGGCTCGACCGCCCGTACCCGATGGGCAACGCCGCGCTCTTCGACCGGATCGCCGAGACGGGTCTGCTGGTCAGCGAGTGGCCTCCGGGTGCCGAGCCGCTGCGACCCCGGTTCCTGATCCGTAACCGGGTGATCGCCGTGGGCACCCGGGGCACCGTCGTGGTGGAGGCCTCGGCGCGCAGCGGCGCGACGCAGACCGCGCGGCGAGCCATCCACGCCAATCGGGTGACCATGGTGGTGCCGGGGCCGGTCACCTCGGCGATGTCCGTCGGCGCACACGAGTTCCTGCGCGAGTTCCCCGACAAGGCCCGGCTGGTCACCGGGGTGGCGCACGTGCTGGAGGAGGTGGGCCGGATCGGCGCGGACCTGGCCCCGTCGGCACGTGGGCCGCAGCGGGCCGCCGACGCACTCGACGACGACGCGCGGTCGCTGCTGGAGGCGCTGCCCCGTCGGGGCGCGATGGGCGTGGACCGGCTCTCCGCCCGCGCCGGTGTCGACGTACGGACCGCGCTGCGCAAGCTGTCGCTGCTGGAGGAGCTGTCCATGGTGGTCCGTCGTGAGGAGGGCTACGCCCTCGCCCTGCCCGCGAAGCCCAGGCGGGCGGCCGCATCGGAGACGTCCGGCCCGCCGTGAGGCTGAGCGGGTGCGACACGGCTCGTCGGGCGCGGTGGTCGCCGGATGCCCGCACGCTCTCCTGCTCCGGACCCCGGCCAACTGCCATTGCCGGTACGGTGCCCGGTCATGGGTGCAATCAAGCCGTGGCACATCAGCGTGCTCTTCTGTCTCGCCACGACCGCCGTGTTGGTTGTCGGCGTGGTCGTCTTCCTGATGAAGAAGAACAACCGCCACCAGTAGGCGAACGCCGGCACCGTCGTGTCCGGTGACGTGGGCGGACCGGCCGTAGGCTGGGGCCGTGCCAGCTGTCAGTGAGGGTGCCTGTCCCGGTGGACCGGGCGGCGCCTCGGCGCGGCCCCGGTGAGCCGCCCCGACCGGGGCACCCGGGCCATGCACCAGGCGTTGCCGCCGGCGTTGCGCGACGCTGTCGACGACTTCGCCGAGCACCTGTCCCGGGTCCGTAACCGGTCGACGCACACCGTCCGCGCGTACGTCACCGATCTGGTGTCGCTGCTCGACCACGCCGTCCGGATGGGCTGCGTGGACCTGGCCGATCTGGACCTGTCGGTGCTGCGCAGTTGGCTGGCGCGGCAGCGCACCACCGGCGCGGCCCGCACCTCGTTGGCCCGCCGCGCCGCGTCGGCGCGGGCGTTCAGCGGCTGGGCACACCGGGCCGGACTGCTCCCCGTGGACGTGGGTGCCGCGCTGGCCAGCCCACGCGCGCACCGGGAACTGCCCAGCGTGCTGCGCGCCGACCAGGCCGCCGCCCTGGTCGAGGCGCCGTCCCGGCAGACCCCGCCGAGCAACCCGCCGCCGACGGACCCAGCGGGCACGAACCCAGCGGGCACAGACCCAGCCGGCACGAACCAAGCGGGCACGCACCAAGCGGGCACAGACCAGGAGCACACGGGCCTGGTCTGCGCGGACGTAGCGGCCGGATCGGCGCAGGGCGCGGCGGAACGGGCCGAGGCGGTGTCGCTGCGTGACCGGGTGCTGCTGGAGTTGCTCTACGCCACCGGCGTACGGGTCAGCGAGGCATGCGGGTTGGACGTCGGCGACGTCGACCACGGCCGGCGGGTGATCCGGGTGTTCGGCAAGGGCGGGCGGGAGCGCGCGGTGCCGTACGGGGGGCCCGCCCAACGGGCGTTGGACGACTGGCTGCGCCGGGGCCGCCCGGCGATGGTGGCCGCCCACTCCGGCGACGCGCTGCTGTTGGGTGCCCGGGGCGGTCGGCTCAACCCGACGACCGCACGTCAGATCGTCGGTGCGTACGCCGAAACCGCCGGGCTGCCCCGAACCAGCCCGCACGGCCTCCGCCACTCCGCTGCCACCCACCTCCTGGAGGGCGGTGCCGACCTGCGCGCCGTGCAGGAGCTGCTCGGTCACTCGTCGCTGGCGAGCACCCAGATCTACACGCACGTCTCGGTCGAGCGGCTGCGTGCCGCGTACCGGCAGGCGCACCCGCGGGCCTGAGCAAGGGCCGGAGGGTGCCGAGCACCGCGGTTACGATCATCGAGTGAGCGTCCCGCAGCCCCCTGAGCCGATCCCGGGCGCCCGCCTGCTCTTCTCCCTGGACCCGGCGGTCAGCCACCTCAACCACGGTTCATTCGGCGCGGTGCCGATCGGCGTGCAGCGCGCCCAGCAGCGGCTGCGCGACGAGATGGAGGCGAACCCGCTGCGCTTCTTCACCCAGGGGCTGGTCGACCGGATCGCGCACACCCGTCGGCACCTCGCCAATTTCCTGGGCGCCGACCCGGACGGCAGCGCCCTGGTGGGCAACACCACCACCGGCGTCGCCGTGGTGCTCCAGTCGGTGGGCCTGCAACCCGGCGACGAGGTGCTGAGCACCGACCACGGGTACGGGGCGGTGAGCCTGGCCATCCAGCGCGAGTGCCGGCGCACCGGCGCGGTCAGCCGGGTCCTGCCGATCCCGCTGGCGGCCACCGACGAGCAGATCGTGCAGAGCATCCGGGCCGGCCTGCGCCCCGGGCGGACCCGGCTGCTCGTCGTCGACCAGCTCACCTCGGCTACCGCCAAGCTCTTCCCGGTCACCGCCATCGCCCGGGTGGCCCGGGAACACGGCGTGCCCGTCCTGGTGGATGCCGCGCACGCCCCGGGCATGCTGTCCACCCCGGTGGCGAGCATCGGCGCGGACTTCTGGGTGGGCAACCTGCACAAGTGGGCGTACGCCCCGCGCGGAACAGCCCTGCTGACGGTGGCACCGCAGTGGCGGGACCGGATCGAGCCGCTGGTGGTGTCCTGGGAGCAGGAGTCGGATTTCCCGGCCCCCCTCGAGTGGCAGGCGACTCTCGACTACACGTCCTGGTTGGCCGCCCCCGCGGGCCTGTTCACGATGCGCAGTCTGGGCGTCGACCTGGTGCGCACGCACAACGCCGCGCTCGCCGGGTACGGCCAGCGGGTGGTGGGAGACGCCCTGGGGGTGGCTCCGGTCGACCTGCCCGACCCTGGCGGGCCGGAGGTGGCTCTGCGTCTCATCCCGCTGCCGCCCGGCACGGGCACCACTATCGACGCCGCGCGGGCGTTGCAGACCCGGATCGGTGAGCGGCTCGCCGCCGAGGTGGCGGTGATGAGCTGGAACGGCCGGGGGTGGTTGCGGCTCACCGGTCAGGTCTACAACGGCGCCGACGAATACGACCGGCTGGCCGCACGGCTGCCGGCCCTGCTCACCCAGCGCTGACCGCACCGACCGGGAGCAGCCGCACCGGTCCGAGGCCGAGCAGGGCCAGCGGGTCGAGATAGTCGTCGCTCCGGCGTAGACCCCAGTGCAGGCACGCCTCGACCGGGCAACCCGGATGCCCGGGCAGCAGCTCGCCGAGCGGCGCGCCGGCACCGACCGGCTGGCCGGGGCGTACGGCGGGTCGGACCGGCTCGTAGGTGGTCCGCAGCCCGTCCGGGTGGCCCACGGTGACCACCGGTCGGCCGGCCACCGGGCCGGCGAAGAGCACCGTGCCCGCCCCGGCGCTGCGGACCACCGCTCCGACCGGGGCGGCCAGGTCGACGCCACGATGGCCGGGCAGCCACGGGCGGGGCGGCGGGTCGAACCGGCGCACCGGGCGGGGCGGCCCATCGACCGGCCAGCGGAACCGCCCGGCGGTGTCCGGGGCGGACGCGAGGGTCGCCGCGACCGGCATGGTCGGCGTCGGTGGTTGGCCGGGCACCGCCGCGACCAGCACCGCCAGCCCGCAGAGCTGGACGGTCAGCGCGAGCGGGAGCGCGGCGCAGAGCAGCACGGTGCGTCGGACCGAACGGAGGACTGGCGGTCGCATGACGGCAGCCTCCGGCCGAGGCGGGGTCGTCCGCCAGCCCAGCCGGCGGGCCTGTGGACAACCGGCGGCGCTGTGGACGACCACCCGACGGCTTCGATGATCTGTTATGGGCGGTCCCCCGGCCCGACGCGGGTACGCCGACCTACCTCCGGTGCCCGTTCTCGGGCCGCCACCCAGGGCCTAGGCTGGGCCGCGTGCGGCGGCTGCCGCCGTCTGCACCGGGGAGGCCCACATGACCACTCACGCTGACCGGACGTCGCCGCTCACCGGGCCGACGGTGGCCGACGTGAGCGGCCCGTCCCGGCTCGCGGAGCCGGACGAGACGATCAGCGCCGAGGAGTTGCAGCTCGCGGCCCGCAACCACGGCATCCCGTTGGAGGCGCTGCGCTACGACGTCACCCCGGCCGGGCTGCACTACCTGCTGATCCACTACGACATCCCGGCGCTCGACCCGGCGACGCACACGCTGAGCATCGACGGGGCGGTGGACCGGCCGTTGACGGTGACCCTCGCCGACCTGCGCGAGCGCCAGCGGGTCACCCAGCAGGTGACGTTGGAGTGCGCCGGCAACGGCCGGGCCCTTCTGCACCCCCGGCCGGTCAGCCAGCCGTGGCTGGTCGAGGCGGTCGGCAACGCCGAGTGGACCGGCACCCCGCTCGCTCCGCTGCTGCGGGAGGCAGGCATCGACCCGGACGCGGTGGACGTGGTCTTCACCGGCGCCGATCACGGCGTGGAGCGCGGCGTCGAGCAGGACTACCAGCGGGCGCTTCCGGTCGCCGACGCGCTGCGCGAGGAGGTGCTGCTGGCGTACGAGATGAACGGCGCTCCCCTGCTGCCGCAGCACGGCGCGCCACTGCGGCTGATCGTGCCGGGCTGGTACGGCATGGCGCACGTGAAGTGGGTCCACTCGATCGAGCTGCGGACCGAGCCGTTCGAGGGATACCAGAACGCGGTGGCCTACCGGGTCCGCCGCGACGCCGACGACCCGGGGGTGCCGGTCACCCGGATCGAGCCGCGTGCGCTGGTCCGCCCGCCCGGCTTCCCCGATTTCATGTCCCGCCGTCGGGTGCTGCGCCCCGGCCCGTGCACCCTGGATGGTCGGGCCTGGTCGGGGCACGCGCCGGTGGTGGCGGTGGAGGTGACCACCGATGGCGGGGAGAGCTGGGCACCGGCCGAGCTGGACCCGACGGACGCCGGAGATTTCGCGTGGCGGCGCTGGCGGCACGAGTGGGTTGCCACGCCCGGCCGGTACGTGCTCGGCGCGCGGGCGACCGACGCGTCCGGGCGGACCCAGCCGGTCGAGCAGCAGTGGAACCGTGGCGGCTTCGCCAACAACATGGCGCAGCGGGTCGAGGTCGTGGTGCCGGCCGAGTGACCGGCTGGTGTCAGGCCACGGGTGGGGGGCCCGTGGCGCGGCACCGCGCCTGGGGTGCGCTCAGCCGCCGAAGCCGGAGTCGGCGGGCAGCGAGATGTCGGGCTTCTCCAGCTCCTCGACGTTGACGTCCTTGAAGGTCATCACCCGGACATTCTTCACGAAGCGGGCGGGACGGTACATGTCCCACACCCAGGCGTCGTGCATCTCGACCTCGAAGTAGACCTCGCCGTCGGAGTTACGCACGTGCAGGTCGACCTGGTTGGCCAGGTAGAACCGCCGCTCCGTCTCCACCACATAGGAGAATTGGCGGACAATGTCGCGGTACTCCCGGTAGAGCTGCAGCTCCATCTCGGTCTCGTACTTCTCGAGATCTTCCGCGCTCATCGCACTCCGCCTTCCATGGCCACATCTTCCCCCACCGGCGCCGGAGGCCGAGGCTGCTCGCCCAACGCCACGCCGACGGTACCCCCTGACGCCCGCGAGCGCTCCATCGGCTCATCCGGGCCCTGGCCGCCGGGCCGCCGGGCGCGCGGCGGCCGGCCGTCGCGGCCGGAGACCGCGGCGACATTGACGTACGAGAAACGGTGCTCCCGGCACGGCCCGTGCTCCCGCAGCGCCGCCGAGTGCTCCGGGGTGATGTAGCCCTTGTGCTCGGCGAAGCCGTACGCCGGGAACACCCCGTCCAGCTCCACCATGAGCCGGTCCCGGGTGACCTTGGCAAGCACACTGGCCGCCGCCACGCACGCGGCCACCCGGTCGCCCTTCCACACCGCCAGCCCGGGCACCCCCAGGCCGTCCACGCCGAAGCCGTCGGTCAGCACGTACTCCGGGCGGATCGTGAGCGAGGCGAGCGCCCGGCGCATCGCGGCCAGGTTGCACACGTGCAGGCCCCGGGCGTCGACCTCCTCGGCCGGGATCACCACCACGGCGTACGCGAGCGCGCGGTCCACGACCTCCGCGTACACCCGTTCCCGGCTCGCCGGGGTGAGCAGCTTCGAGTCGGCCAACCCCTCGATCTCGCCGCGCCGCCCCTCGGGCAGCACCGCCGCAGCGGCGACCAATGGACCGGCGCACGCCCCCCGACCGGCCTCGTCCGCACCGGCGACGTGCCGGAAGCCACGCCGCTGCAACGCCCGCTCCAGGGCGTACAGGCCGGCCTCCCGGCGGACCACGGTACGCGGCGGGGTCAGCATGACGTCTCCTCCTCCTGGCCCGTGGTGGCGGGCCGCCCCAGCCGGGTCAGCAGGGCGGGCAGTTCCGGTGGGTAGAACCGGTCGCCGCTGGCGGCCAGCTCGTCCGGAAGCCACCAGCGGTGGCCGGCGATGCTGCGCCGCTCGACGTCGTTGAAGCCGGTGGTGTCCACCCGCCAGGAGTCCACCCGGAAGAGAAAGAAATCCTGCTCCTGGCGGTACCAGATGCCGTCGAAGGAGAACTCGGTCGCGTCGGACCAGACCGGCTCGCCCAACGCGGCCGGGTCGAGCAGCAGGCCGGTCTCCTCGGCCAACTCCCGGGCCGCGCCCGCCGCCGGGGACTCCAGCGGGTCGAGCCCGCCGCCGGGCGTGAACCAGTACCGGTGCCCGGGGCGGGCCGGGTCGAAGCCCTCGAACAGCAGGACCCGGCCGGCCGCGTCGACGAGCAGCACGCGGGCCGCGCGTCGAGGGGTGTGGACACGGTCGTCGCTGTTCGCGACTGCGGGGCTCGGACGTTCACTCCTCGCGCTCACGGTCACCGCACCAGCCTGCCAGACCGACGACGGATCGCCCACGCCCCGTCGGTCTACGGCTTGGGAATGCCGTCGAACCCGTCGGGCACTGTCAGCCAGGTGGCCCGGCTGACCGGCCAGAAGACGGTGAACGCCCGCCCGACGACGTCGTTCTCGGGGATCGTGGCCTCGGTGATGTTCTGCCCGGACTGCTGCCAGTGCTCCAGTGAGTCGCCGGAGGCCGACCGGTGGTCGCCCATCACCCACAGCCGACCCTCCGGCACGGTGATGTCGAACTCCTGGTCGGCGGGCTTGTCGCGAACCCCGTCCATCGAGAAGATGTACGGCTCGTCCAGCGACTTGCCGTTGATCATCAGCCGTTCCTGCGGGTCACAGCAGACCACGTGGTCGCCGGGAACCCCGATCACCCGCTTGATGAAGTCCTCACCGTCGGGGTTACCGCTCCACGAGGTGGGAGCCTTGAACACGATCACCTCGCCGCGGTGCGGTGATCGGAAGTCGTAGACCAGCTTGTTGACCAGCACCCGGTCATCGATCTTGAGGGTGTTCTCCATGGACGGGGAGGGGATGAAGAAGGTCTGCAGCACGAAGGCGCGGACCAGCACCGCGACCAGGATCGCCACACCCAGCAGGATCGGCAGTTCCTTCCAGAAGGAACTGCGCGGCTTGTCGGTCTGCTCGTCAATCACGCCAAGGAGCCTACGTTGCCCGGCTGGACAGCACCGACCGGAACGCGCGGGAACCACGCAGCGCGGCCACCAACGGGAGTATCAGCAGCACACCGCCCTGCGGGGTCGGTCGCACCGGAGGTGCTCCGGGAGACGCCGTGGCGGGCCCGGAGACGTCGTCGAACGTCGACGGCACCGACAGCGGATTCCACCGGGACGAGGGCCAGACCACGACGAAGGCCCGGCCGACCACGTTGTCGATCGGCACCGGGCCCTGGCAGCGGGCGTCCTGGGAGACCTCGCGGTGGTCGCCCATCACGAAGATCTGACCGGGCGGTACGACGACCTCGTCGAAGCGCCGGGAGCGACACTCCGCAGGGTTGGGCGGCAGGTCCAGTGGTGAGTCCCGCAGGACGTACGTCTCGTTGAGCGGGATGCCGTTGACTGTCACCCGCCCCTGACTGTCGCAGCACTGCACCCGGTCGCCGGGCAGGCCGATCACCCGCTTGATGAAGTCCTTCTCACCGGGCCGGCTCACCCCGACCAGGTCGCCGACGGTGCGGGCGAGCCGGCCGGCGACGCCCGGCTTCGGCTGCTCGTCGACCTGCGGCGCCCAGCGGTCGGTGCCCCGGAAGACCACCACCTCGCCGCGCAGCGGGTCCCGCACGTCGTAGACGACCTTGTTGACCAGCACCCGGTCACCGACGAGGAGGGTGTCCTCCATCGAGCCGGACGGGATGAAGAACGCCTGGAGCAGGAAGGTGCGGATCAGCACCGCGAGGCAGAACGCGACCACCAGCAGCAGCGGCAGCTCCTGCCAGAGGGGCATCTGTCGGCGGGTGCGGCGGGCCCGTCGACGCCACGGATCGACGGTGCCGTCATCGTCAAGCGTCTGCACCACGCCACTCCCCGGTCCGCAGAAACACCACCGCCCGGGAGCCTCGTCGAGGCTCCACGGGCGGTAGTGGACAACTGCCCGCCGCGAGGGCGGGGTCGCCGCCTCGCTGCGCCCGTACGACCAGGGTAGTGCGCTCTGGTCGGTACGGCATACGCGCAGCTCGGGCGGCGTGGCGAGCGGGAAGTCAGCTGGGCTGCTTCTCCCGCTTCTCCTTGATCTTGGCCTTCTTGCCGCGCAGCTCGCGCAGGTAGTAGAGCTTGGCGCGACGCACGTCACCGCGGGTCACGACCTCGATCCGGTCGATGCCCGGGCCGTTGAGCGGGTAGGTCCGCTCGACGCCGACGCCGAAGCTGACCTTGCGGACCGAGAAGGTCTCGCGCAGACCGTCACCCTGGCGGCGGATCACGACGCCCTGGAAGATCTGAACACGGGACCGGTTGCCCTCGACGACGCGGGCGTGCACCTTGACGGTGTCACCGGCCCGGAAGTCGGGAAGGTCGGTCCGCTTCGACTGGGCGTCAAGGGCGTCCAGGATGTTCATCGCTGCGTCCTCGTAAGGCTCACGGCGCACCGTCACTCGGTGCGCGGGTGGGTGATTCTGATTCCCGGGTGGTGATCGGCGGACCGACCCCGGTCGGGGATCCTCGCAGCCGACCGCGGGCGCGGACGGATGCGGCAACCCCCCTACTTTGCCACATCCCCCGGCGGAGGTTGAAATCCGGCCTGGTCCAGGGCCGCGATGTCCCGTTTGTCGAGCCGGTCGGCGGGCAGCGCGGCCAGCAGGTCCGGACGGCGGGCAGCGGTCCGCAGCAGACCCTCCTCGCGCCGCCAGCGGGCGATCTTGCCGTGGTCGCCGGAGCGGAGCACCTCCGGCACGTCGTGCCCACGCCAACTCGGCGGCTTGGTGTAGATCGGCGCCTCCAGCAGCCCGTGCGCGTGCGACTCCTCGTCAAGCGAGCCCGCGTTGCCCAGCACCCCCGGCAGCAGCCGGGTGACCGCCTCCATCATCACCAGGACCGCGACCTCGCCACCGAAGAGCACGTAGTCACCGAGCGACACCTCGGTGACCGGCATCCGGGTGGCGGCGTGCGCGAGAACCCGCTGGTCGATCCCCTCGTAGCGGCCGCAGGCGAAGAGCAGATGCGGCTCGGCGGCCAACTCGTATGCCATGGCCTGGGTGAACGGGGCGCCGGCCGGCGACGGCACCAGCAGCCGGGGCGGCGGGGCGTCCACCGGCGCGAGGGCGTCCAGCGCCTCACCCCACGGCTCCGGGCGCATCACCATCCCCGGACCGCCGCCGTACGGGGTGTCGTCGACGGTGCGGTGCACGTCGTGGGTCCAGGTCCGCAGGTCGTGCACGGCGAGCTGGAGTACGCCGTTGGCCCGCGCCCGTCCGATCAGCGACAGGTCCAGCGGGGCGAAGTACTCCGGAAAGATCGACACGACGTCGACGCGCATGCGGGCTGGTCCTAAAGGTCGAGCAGTCCGGCTGGCGGGTCGACGATCACACGTCCGCCGGCCAGGTCGACCTCCGGGACGATCGCCCGGACGAACGGGATCAACGCGGTACGCCCCTCGGGGCGCCGCAACACCAGCAGGTCGGACGAGGGTGCGTGGTCGATGCGGGCGACCTCGCCGAGGCGTTCGCCGGCCGGGGTCACCACGGCCAACCCGACCAACTGGTGGTCGTGGAACTCCTCCGGGTCGTCCGGTGGGGCCACGTCGGCGCTGTCCACCACGAGCAGCGTGCCGCGCAGCGCCTCGGCGGTGTTGCGGTCCAGGATGCCGTCGAACGCGATCAGCACCCGGCCCTGGTGGAAGCGGGCTTCCTCGATGGTCAGCTCCGCCGGAATCCGGAACGGCACCCCGGGACCGTCGGAGGACGGCGGGGGTGTCGCCCCCGGTTCAGTGCGCAGCACTGCACCGGGGGCGAACCGTGCCTCGGGCTCGTCGGTCCGCACTTCCACGGTGACCTCACCGCGGACACCGTGCGGCTTGCCGATCCTGCCGACGACGAGCTGCATCAGTACGAGTCGACGATGTCGACGCGAACCCCACGCCCGCCGATGGAGCCGATCACCTGGCGCAGCGCCTTGGCGGTCCGGCCGGACCGCCCGATCACAGTGCCGAGGTCCTCGGGGTGCACGCGGACTTCGAGCCGCTTGCCCCGACGGGAATCGACCATCCGCACCCGGACGTCATCCGGGTGGTCGACGATGCCCTTGACCAGGTGCTCCAACGCCGGACGCAGTGGCATGTCAGGCCTGCTCACCGGCGTCGGCAGCGGCCGGGGCCTCGGCCGGAGCCTCGGTCTTCGGAGCCTCGGCGGCCGGAGCCTCCGTCTTCGGAGCCTCGGCGGCCTTGGCGGCCTTCTTGGCCGGCTTGGCCGGGGTCTCCGGGGCGAGCCCGGCGGCGGCCTTCGACTCAGCCTCGTACGCCGCCTTGCGGTCGGCCTTCTCGGGGGCGACCAGGAGCGGCGGCGGGGCCGGCAGGCCCTTGTACTTCTGCCAGTCACCGGTCAGCTCCAGCAGCCGCTGCACCGCCTCGCTCGGCTGAGCGCCGACGGACAGCCAGTACTGGACCCGCTCCGACTTGACCTCGATGATCGAGGGGTCTTCCTTGGGCTGGTAAACCCCGACGAACTCGATCGCCCGGCCGTCACGCTTGGTGCGCGAGTCGGCGACGACGATGCGGTACTGCGGGTTGCGGATCTTGCCCATCCGCAGGAGCCGGATCTTTACGGCCACAGTTGTTTCGCTCCTGTTGCGATCTCACCGGCCCAAGACGGGCGGTGTGCATGGGTGAGCGCCGACCGGCACAGTGGGGTTGGGCCGGAGACTACTCGGTGGACTGGCGACGTGCCCGGGTTAGAGGGCGCCGGACGCGCGCCGGATACCAGCGGCCTATTCTGCCAGATCCCCGGCCGATCTTCCGCATCGGACCCGGACAGTACGTCGCCGGTGACCTGGAACACCGCTCATCGCACCGGCGGACGATCCCACCCTGGCGGCAACTTGTCCGGTGCGTCCCATTCCGGCGGAGGTGCGAAGTCAGTCCAGGTGCCGTCGAACGGGAACTCGCCCGCCTCGGCGAGCGCGATCACCCGCTCCCCCTCGGCGCGGACCGCCTTTTCGTCGATCACCCAGTAGTCGGCGCCGAAGGCGAGCCGCTCGACGAACTCGCCCTCGTCCTTCCACTCCCAGCTACGGTCCGGCCAGACCACCACGTCCAGGTCCTGGTCCACCACGTCGACGCCGGCCACCGGGCCGTCGTCCCAGCGGACACCGGGCTCCTCCAGGTTGACGTACCAGTTGGCGAACCCGCCCTGCGCGTCGGAGAACCACCAGACCGAGTGGGCTGCCCCGGTGGGCAGGAACTTCAGCAGCGGCGGACCGTTCCAACGCCCCTGCGCCAACCGGTAGCTCGACGCGATCCACTCGGCGAACGGCATCGCCCGCATCCCCAGCCCGGCCTCGGTCACCTCGTGGGCCACCGGCGAGTCCCGGGCGACCCAGACCAGCAACCCCCGATCGTCGTCGCTGACCACGCGGGCCGGCCGGACCCATCCGATCCGGCCGTGCCGCACGTTCCGGTGCATGATCAGCCGACCCGGCTCGAACCGGTCGACGAGCACCTCAGTAGGCGCGGGCGAGGATGGCGACCAGATCCGGCTCGTCCTCCGAGTCGGGAACCGAACCGTCGGCGCGCAACAGGCAGCGCACCGTGACGCCCTGACCGTTCGCCTCCGCCTCACCGGCCACACCGACCGCCGACCACGGCACCCGGGCCCAGCCGGTCGCGGCGGCCTCGATCGCCTCGGCCAGGGTGGCCACGTCCACCGTGCGCGCCTCACGGTTGGCCAACGCCTGATCGTGCAGCACCTGCTGGTCGGTCTCCAGCGCCGCCAGCACCGCGGCGACCACGTCCGCCACCGGCGTCGGGGTCTTCGAGCCGTCGGTCCGGCGAACCACCGTCGCGTTGCCCACGGCCAGGTCACGGGGGCCGACCTCGACGCGTACCGGATAGCCACGCAGCTCGGCGTCGACGGCCCGGCGGCCGAACGGGGTGTCGGTCCGGTCGTCGAGGGCGACCCGGACACCGGCGTCGCGCAGGCCGTCGCGCAGCTTGGCCGCCGCCTCGCCGACGCCGTCACCGTCCTTGACGATCATGACGTACGCCTGGATCGGCGCCAGCTTCGGCGGCACCCGCAGACCGTTGTCGTCGCCGTGTGCCATGATCAGGCCACCGAGCATCCGGGTGGACGTGCCCCAGGAGGTCGTCCAGGCGTGCTCCCGGCCCCCCTCCTTGGAGGAGTAGCTGATGTCGAACGCCTTGGCGAAGTTCTGACCCAACTCGTGGCTGGTGCCCAGTTGCAACGCCTTGCCGTCACCCATCATGCCTTCGCAGGTGTACGTGGCCGTCGCGCCGGCGAAACGCTCGCGCGCCGTCTTCAGGCCGACCACCACCGGGATGCCGATCACGTTGACCATCAGGTCCTCGTACGCCTCGTGCAGGATCCGCCGCGCGTACGCGCGGGCGTCCTCGCGGGTGGCGTGCGCGGTGTGCCCCTCCTGCCAGAGGAACTCGCTGGTCCGCAGGAAGATCCGCGGACGCAGCTCCCACCGGACCACGTTCGCCCACTGGTTGAGCAGCAGCGGCAGGTCCCGGTACGAGTCGATCCACTTGGCCATGAACTCGCCGATGACCGTCTCACTGGTCGGACGCACCACCACCGGCTCGGCCAGCGGCTTGCCGCCACCGTGCGTGACGACCGCCAGCTCCGGCGAGAAGCCCTCGACGTGCTGCGCCTCGCGCTTGAGGTAGCTCTCGGGGATGAACAACGGGAAGTACGCGTTCTCCGCACCCGCCGCCTTGATCCGAGCGTCCATCTCAGCCTGCATACGCTCCCAGATGGCGTAGCCGGCCGGTCGGATGACCATGGTGCCGCGAACCGGGCCGTTGTCGGCCAGCTTCGCCTTGGCGATCAGGTCCTGGTACCAGCGGGGGAAATCCTCCGCACGGGGAGTGAGCACGCGTGCCATGACCGCACATCCTATGCGCCGCGCGGGCGGACACCGCGTCCGGGAGTCGCCACGCCGCGCCGTTCCGCTCCGCTGACGGGCCGTGACGGCGCTGGGCCGGGCAGCGGGTGCGCCCGTAGAATTCGACCACCATGGTTACCTCGACGGACTCCCCCCGCCAGCGGCTGCGGGACACGATCGTGGACGCCGCCCGCGCCCGGACCGTCGCCGCCGGGTGGGACGCGGTCCGGATGGGCGGGGTGGCCACCGCGGCCGGGGTGAGCCGGCAGACGGTCTACAACGAGTTCGGCAGCAAGGCGGGCCTCGCCGAGGCGCTCGCCCGCTCCGAGGTGGACCGGTTCGTTGGCGATGTGCGCGACGCGCTGCTCGCCCACGACTCGGACGTGCGGGCCGGCGCGTACGCCGCCATCGCGCGCACCCTCTCCACGGCGGCGGACAACCCGCTGGTCAAGGCGATCCTGACCAGCGCCCGGGGCGGGTCGGACGAGTTACTGCCGTACCTCACCACCCGTGCCGAGGTGGTGCTCACCGAGGCGTCCGGCGCGCTGATCGACTGGGCCGGTGACCACCTGCCCGGGGCGGACCAGGCCGCGCTGGCCTTCGCCGCCGACACCGTCGTCCGTCTGGTGGTCAGCCACATCGTGCTCCCCCGCGAACCGATCGAGGAGACCGCGACGGCCCTCGCCGACCTCGCCGTACGCCTCTTCAGCGCCGCCGCCACCGCGCGCCGCTGACCCGCGCCCCGCGCCCCGCGCCCCGCGCCCCGCGCCCCGCGCCCCGCGCCCCGCGCCCCGCGCCCCGCGCCAAGATCCTCACAACATCACCGAAGTTGCTGCCTCAGACGCACCGGAAGCAGCAACAACCCTGATATTGCGCGGATCTTGGGCCGGCAAGATCGCGCTGCATCCCGGATGTCGTGGGATCCCACGACGCCGAGGCCACTACATCCAGGATCGAGCACGATCTTGCGCGGCCCGGCACAGCCCAGCGCGGCACAACGCGGCGCAGCCCAACGAGGCGCAGCCCAACGAGGCGCGGCGCGGAAGAGGTCAGCGGACCACTCGGCCGCGGAGGATCGTGCGGGACGGGGCGCGGACGACGCGCAGGTCGGTACGGGGGTCTTCGGGGTAGACGGTCAGGTCGGCGAGCCCGCCCTCGACCAGGCCGGGGAAACCGAGCCATTCGCGGGCGCCCCAGGAGGCTGCGGCGAGGACGTCGACGGGTGCCATGCCGGCCTGCTCGTGCAGCAGCAGCATCTCCTCGGCGGCCAGCCCGTGGTCGATGCCGCCACCGGCGTCGGTGCCCACGTAGATCGGTACGCCCGCCTCGTGGGCGGCGCGCACCACGTCGGGGAAGCCGTCGCGCAGCGCGAGCATGTGCTCGGCGTACCCGGGGAACTTGCCCCGCGCCTGCTCGGCGATGCCCCCGAAGGTGGCAATGTTGATCATTGTGGGGACCAACGCGGTGCCCTGGCGGGCCATCTCGTCGATCAGGTCGAGGCTGAGCCCGGTGCCGTGCTCCACCGAGTCGACGCCGGCCCGCACCATGATCTCGACGGCCGACTCGGAGAAGGTGTGCACCGCGGCGCGTACGCCGGCGTCGTGCGCCGCCCGCACGGCGGCGGTGAGGGTGTCCGCGTCCCAGGCCGGCGCCAGGTCACCGACGCCCCTGTCGATCCAGTCGCCGACCAGCTTCACCCAGCCGTTGCCGGCCCGCGCCTGGGCGGCCACCGTGGCGGCCACCTCGGTCGCGTCGACCTCCACGCCGATGTCGCGCAGGTAGCGCTTCGGCGGGGCGACATGCTGGCCCGCGCGGGCCAGTCGCGGCAGGCCCGGCTCGTCGTCCAGTTCGGGGTACGGGTACGGCGACCCGGCGTCCCGGATCGCCAGCACCCCGGCGTCCCGGTCGACGTGGGCCAGCGCGCGGGCCTGGTCGAGTGAGGTGATCGGGGCGCCACCTCGGGCGATGCCGATGTGGCAGTGCGCGTCGACAAGCCCTGGCAGCACAAAGCCGCCGTCGACGACGGTCTCCGCACCGGGCACCGGGGTGAAGGTCACCCGGTCGCCGACCAGCCAGAGATCCCGGACCTCGTCGTCGGGGAGCAGCACGCCGCGCACATGAAGAGCCATGTGCACAGTCCTACCGGATCACCTCGTCGTCCGCGCAAGGACCTCCTGCCGGCGCTGCGTCCACGCCGGCAGGACTCCTTCCAGGGGGCGACATCACCCCAGGTGCCGGATCAGTCGCCCGCCGTCACCGACACGCGTCAGCGCGGGCCCTTGTCGCCGCCCTTGCCGAGCTTGTTGAAGTCGATCTTCGGGAGCTTGAAGCCGGGCGGAAGGCCCTGCGCACCCGAGAGGTCGTTCGGGTCCATCCCCGGCGGTAGCTGCGGCATGCCACCCGGGAAGCCGGCCGGCATGCCGGCGCCGGTACGCGGGCGACCGCCGCCCTTGGTGCCCTTGCGCTTGTTCTTCGGCGACTTGGTCGCCTTGCGGCGGCCACCGCCGGGCAGGCCCATCATGCCGCCCATCTGCTTCATCATCTTCTGCGCGTCGGCGAAGCGGTTGAGCAGCTGGTTGACGTCCATCACGGTGACGCCGGAGCCGTTGGCGATGCGCGCCCGGCGGGAGCCGTTGATGATCTTCGGGTTGGTCCGCTCGCCCGGGGTCATCGACCGGATGATCGCGGTGACCCGGTCGAAGTGACTGTCGTCCAGCTCGGCGAGCTGGTCCTTCATCTGCCCCATGCCGGGCATCATGGCCAGCACGTTGGCGATCGGGCCCATCCGCCGCACCGCGATGAGCTGGTCGAGGAAGTCGTCCAGGGTGAACTGCTCACCGCCCATCAGCTTGGCGGTCATCTTCTCCTTCTGATCGGAGTCGAAGGCCTGCTCGGCCTGCTCGATCAGAGTGAGGACGTCGCCCATGCCGAGGATCCGGCTGGCCATCCGGTCGGGGTGGAAGACGTCGAAGTCCTCCAGCTTCTCACCGGTGGAGGCGAACAGGATCGGCTGCCCGGTGACCTCGCGGACCGACAGCGCGGCACCACCACGGGCGTCGCCGTCAAGCTTGGAGAGCACCACACCGGTGATGCCGACGCCGTCGCGGAACGCCTCGGCGGTGCGCACGGCGTCCTGACCGACCATGGCGTCGATGACGAAGATGACCTCGTCCGGCGAGACGGCGTCGCGGATGTCGGCGGCCTGCTGCATCATCTCGGCGTCGATGCCGAGGCGGCCGGCGGTGTCGACGATGACGATGTCGCGGGCGGCGCGCTTCGCGTGCTCGATCGACGCGCGGGCCACCTGCACCGGGTCACCGGTGCCGTTGCCGGGCTCCGGGGCGTACACCTCGACGCCGGCCCGGCCACCGAGCACCTGGAGCTGCCCGACGGCGTTGGGGCGCTGGAGGTCGGCGGCGACGAGCAGCGGCTGGTGGCCCTGGCCCTTGAGCCAGCGGGCCAGCTTGCCGGCGAGGGTCGTCTTACCGGACCCCTGGAGGCCGGCCAGCATGATCACCGTGGGCGGCTGCTTGGCGAACTGGAGCCGTCGCCCCTCACCGCCGAGCACGTTGATCAGCTCTTCGTTGACGATCTTGATGATCTGCTGGGCCGGGTTCAGCGCCTGCGAGACCTCCGCGCTGCGGGCGCGCTCCTTGACGGCCGCGATGAAGCCCTTGACCACCGGCAGCGCGACGTCCGCCTCCAGCAGCGCGAGGCGGATCTCGCGCGCGGTGGCGTCGATGTCGGCGTCGGTGAGCCGCCCCTTGCCGCGGAGCTTGGTGAAGATCCCGGACAGGCGGTCACTCAAGGTGTCAAACACGCGAACATCCCGTTTGTCAGTGTTTCCGGCGGGCACAACACGGCCGGCACTGCGGAGTCCGGCCACCGCTAGGGTAACCGCCCCACCGCGGGGCCGCTGTCGCCCGGCCCGGGCCTCACCCCGACACCAGACCCGACTGGTACGCGAAGACGACGAGCTGGGCCCGGTCCCGGGCTCCCAGCTTGCCCATCGCCCGGCTGACATGGGTCCGCGCGGTCGCCGGGCTGACCACCAACCGTGCCGCGATCTCCTCGTTGTTCAGGCCCTCACCGACCAGGCCGACGACCTGACGCTCCCGATCGGTCAGCGTGTCCAGCCGGGGGTGCGGACGAAGCACCCGGGACGGCCGGGTGGCGAACTCCCGCACCACCCGACGGGTCACCGACGGCGACAGCAGCGCCTCCCCCTCGGCGACGAGCCGGATCGCCCGCAGCAGCTCGGCCGGCCTGGTGTCCTTGGTGAGGAATCCGCTGGCACCGTGGCGCAACGCGTCGAAGACGTACTCGTCCAGCTCGAAGGTGGTGAGCACCACCACCCGCGTACCGGTCAGGTCGCTGTCGGCGACGATCCGGCGGGTCGCCTCGATGCCGTCGATGCCGGGCATCCGGATGTCCATCAGCACCACGTCCGGCCGTTCCCGGCGGGCCAACTCGACCGCCCGCAGCCCGTCGGACGCCTCGCCGGCCAACGCCAGGTCGTCCTCGCTCTCCACCAGCGCACGCAGTCCGAGCCGGACCAGGTCCTGGTCGTCGGCGATCAGGACCCGGATCACGTCGACGTCCCCACGGGCAGCCCGGCGTACACCCGGAACCCGCCCTCGGCGCGCGGCCCGGTGCTCAACCGCCCGCCCAACGCCGCGACCCGCTCCCGCATCCCGGCCAGACCGTGACCGCCCTCGTCGTCGGCCGGCGCGGTCCCGGCCCGGCCCGACCCCACCCCCCGGTCGGTGACCTCGACGGTCACCTCATCCGCGCGGTAGTCCACCGTCACCTGCGCGCTCGACACCCCCGCGTGCCGCAGCACGTTGGTCAACGCCTCCTGCACCACCCGGTACGCGGCCAGGTCCACCGCTGCCGGCAACTCCCGGGGATCACCCACCACGCGCACCTCGACGGCGAGCCCCGCCCCGGCGAGCCGGTCGCGCAGCGCGGGGAGCCGGGCCAGGCCGGGTACCGGCTCGCGCTCGGCGCCGCGCCGTACCGCGCCCAGGGTGACCCTCAGCTCGTCCAGGGCCTCGCGGCTGGTCCGGCTGATCGCGGTCAGGGCCACCTCCGCCTGCTCCGGGCGCTTGGGCAGCAGGTGCAGGGCGATCTCGGCCTGCATGCTGATCGCGGCGAGCCCGTGCCCGACCACGTCGTGTACCTCCTGCGCGATGCGCAGCCGCTCCTCGTCGGCCTGCCGTCGGGCCTGTTCGGCACGGCTGCGGGCCGCCTCGGCACGGGTACGCGCCGCCGTCTCACGGCTCACCCGCACCACCACCCCCACCGCGAACGGTACGACCACCCAGGCCGACGCGGGCAGCACTCCCGTCCAACCCGGGGCCGGCCCCCTGCCGACGAAGACGTGCGCCAACAACAGGACGAACGCGCCACCGGCGGCGAGCCCCGCCGGACGCACCGGCAGCCGCACCGCCACGCTGTACACCGCGATCAGGAACGTCAGCAGAATCGGCCCGTACGGGTAGCCGATCAGCAGGTACGTCGAGGTGGCCACGGTGACCACGGCGAGGGTGGCGACCGGAGCATGCCGGCGGACCAGCAGGGCGAGCGCGGCGACGGCGATCAGCGCCCGACAGCCGGCGTCCACCGGCCTCGACCCCGGCTGGTTGTTCCCGGCCAGACCGGTGGCGAGCAGCCCGAAGCAGAGCAGCGCCAGGGCGAGCGCGGCATCCGCCGTCTGCTCCGGCCATCGCCACCGCCCGCTGTCCCGCATGGCCGTCATTCTGCCCGCGCCGGGACCGTCCGACGTGCGTCCACGGGCGGCACCGCCGCTACGCCCCCGGACGTACCCGCGCCCGGCCCGAACGGCCCCGCGAGCCGCCGGGGGCGGGCCGGCGCGCGCGGACGAGCTGGCGCGTGCGGGCCGGCGGGCGCGCGAGCGGACTGGCCGGCGGGCCGGCGGGCGCGCGAGCGGACTGGCCGGCGGGCCGGCGGGCGCGCGAGCGGACTGGCCGGCGGGCCGGCCGGTACCGCCCGGGCTGGCACGTCGCGCCGCGACGCGGCAGTCGGAGGCGGACGTTCCTCCGAGCATGATGTCTGTGAGACATCAAGATGACTCACAGGCATCACGCCCGAAACGGAATGGCCGGCCGGACTCGCTACGGAGAGCGCACAACCCTGAGCCGGGCCGCGGGCTGCCGCGGGAACCGGGCTTCCTAGGCCAGCCGAGCTGCCGGGCTTCCGGGGTCAGACGGCGGCGAGGACCGCGGCTTCCAGGCGGGCTCGGGTGGCGTCGTCCGGCCAACCGCCGACCAGGTAGAACGCGTCGACCACGTCGGCGCCGAGGGTGGAGATGCGGGCCGCCCGAACCAGGGCGCCGGCCTCGTCGAGGGCACCGGCGACCCGGTAGAGCAGGCCGGCGGCGTCGGCGGCGCGCAGTTCCAGCAGGACGGCGTCGGTGGCCGCCTCGCGATGCCAGACCACCCGTGGAGCCGCGCCGCCGGCACGGCTGGCGAGTGCCCGACCGCGCAGCCGTTGGGTGACCGACACGTCGCCGGCGACCGCCCGGCGCAGGTCGGCGCGGAGCGGGACCGGGTCCGGCGGGAGGCCGTAGCGGGGCTGTACCCGGCACTCGACCAGCGCCCGGCCATCGACGGCGGAGGCGTCGGCGGAGATCACCTCCAGCCGGTGCAGCGCCAGGCAGCCGGCCACCGTGGCGAGCAGACCACGCCGGTCGGCCGCCGCCACCGACACCCGGTCGCCGGTCAGATGGATGACCGGCAGCGGCCCGGCCAGCAGCTCCGGGTCCGGGGCGGGTGGTTCGGGGAGTACACCGGTGTCCAGCGCGGTGCGGACCCTGGCGACCAGCTCGGCGACGAGTCGGCCCTTCCAGTCGGACCAGGCCGCGGGCCCGGTCGCCGCCGCGTCGGCGCGGACCAACGCGTGCAACAGGTCGAGGGTGCCGGTGTCACCGACCGCCTCGGCCACCGAGGCGATGGTGACCGGGTCGGCCAGGTCCCGGCGCGTCGCCACGTCGGGCAGCAGCAGGTGCAGCCGGACCAGCCTGCCGATCAGCTCGACCTCCGGGGCCGGCAGGCCGACCCGGGTGGCCACCGCCTGGGCGACCGGCACGCCGACGGTGCTGTGATCACCGGGGAGGCCCTTGCCGATGTCGTGCAGGAGGGCGCCGAGGAGCAGCAGGTCGGGGCGTTCCACCTCGCGGGCGTGCCGGCTGGCCTCGTGCGCGGTCTGCACGAGGTGCCGGTCGAGGGTGAAGCGGTGCACGGGGTTGTGCTGGGGCAGGCTGCGCAGCCGGGTCCACTCGGGCAGCCAGCCGTCGACAAGCCCGTACCGGTCGCAGGTCTCCCAGGCCGGCACCAACCCGGGACCGGCGCCGAGCAGGGTGATCAGCGCGGCCCGAGCCTCGGCGGGCCACGGGGCGGGCAGCGGCGGGCAGTACGCCGCCAGCCACTCGCAGGTGGCCCGCGCGATGGGGATTCGGGTGGTGGCCGACGCGGCGGCCACCCGCAGCGAGAGGCTCGGGTCCGGGCGTGCCCCGATCGCCGTGCGGGCGAGCACCAGCTCGCCGTCGTGTTCCACCACGTCGCGGGCGACCGGGCGGCGGGCGGGGCGGCCGTTCCCGCCCCGGGAGCGGCCGGAGCGCAGCCGGTCGGCGGCCCGGAAGGCGTCGTCCAGGGCGTGGCTGACCGTGCGGGCGTCACCGGCGACCCGCCGCAGCAACGCGTCGCGGTCTTCCAGCCCGAGCAGCGCGGCCACCCCGTCGCCCTCCTGGGCGACCAGCCGGTCGACCCGCCGGCCGACCTGCTGGTGCAGGGCGTCACGGGTGTCCAGCAGGCGCAGGTGGGCGGCGCGCACGGCGGGACGCAGCGCATCGGTGATACCGGCGGCGGAGATCGCCCGCAGCAGCCCCACGTCGCGCAGACCACCGGCGGCCTCCTTGAGGTCGCCTTCCAGCAGGAACGCCAGCTCACCGTGGGTCTGCCAGCGGCTGGCGGTGACCTCCCGCAGGCCGGGCAGGTGCCGGACGGCGGTGCGCCGCCAGTGATCGGCGGCGGTGCTGATCAGCGCGTCGGCCAGTGCCTGGTCCCCCACGACCAGCCGGGCGTCGAGCAGCCCGAGCGCGACCTTGACGTCGTCCTGGGCCACCGACAGCGCCTCGGCGACGGTACGGACGGAATGGTCGAGCCGTAGGCCCGCGTCCCAGATCGGGTACCAGACCGAGGCGGCCAACTCGTCAGTGCCGGGCACCCCGGCGTGCACCAGCACCAGGTCGAGGTCGCTGTACGGGGCGCACTGCCGCCGCCCCAACCCCCCGACGGCCAGCAGCGCCACCCCGTCGCGCGCCGGCAGCAGCCCGCGCAGGAAGCTGTCGTACGCGGCAGCCCGCCGCTGCCGAGCCGACTCCCCGATCCCCGCGGGAACGCCGACGACCTCGTTGATCAAGAGGTTCGCGTCGCCATCGGCGGCGTGCCCCGACGCGTTCTTCCTGATCAACGAGGTCATCTCAGTCGTGGCCGAGGTCAGAGTGCGTCGAGGCCGCGTTCGCCGGTACGTACCCGGACGACCTCTTCGACTCCGGTGACCCAGACCTTGCCGTCACCGATCTTGCCGGTGCGGGCCGCCCCGACGATGGCGTCCACGACCTTGTCCACGTCGATCTCGTCGGTGAGCACCTCGACCCGGATCTTGGGCAGGAACTCGACCGTGTACTCGGCACCCCGGTAGACCTCGGTGTGCCCCTTCTGCCGCCCGTACCCCTGAACCTCGCTGACGGTCAGCCCGGCCACCCCGAGGGCGTGCAGGGCCTCCTTCACCGCGTCCAGCTGGTACGGCTTGATGACTGCGGTCACCAGCTTCATGTCCAACCCCTCCATCCCAGGAACGTTAACCGGCGACCTTTTCGTTGACCGGCTCGGCGGGCTCCGCCTCCGGCTTGGCACCACTCGTCGTGCCGCCACCGGGGGTGCCGATGCCGGCCATCGCGAACGCGCTGCCCGTGCCGCCGCCGGCCGGGGACAGGTCGTAGCTGCTCTCGGCGTGCTCGGCGATGTCGATGCCCTCGACCTCCGCCTCGCCCTTGACCCGGAAGCCGATCGTCTTCTCGATGACGAAGGCGAGCACCCAGGCGATGCCGAAGGACCAGGCCGTGACGATCAGGCCGGCGAGGGCCTGCCGCCCGAGCTGGGTCGCGCCGCCGCCGTAGAAGAGCCCGTCGGAGGCGCCGACCACGTCGCTGATCGCGGCGTTGACCGAGTTGGTGGCGAACAGGCCGAGCCAGAGCGAGCCGATCCAACCACCGACGAAGTGCACACCGACCACGTCGAGCGAGTCGTCGTAACCGAGCTTGTACTTGAGGCTGACGGCGAGCGCGCAGACGGCGCCGGCGACGATGCCGAGCAGGACGGCGGCCCACGGTGCGATGAAGCCACAGGCCGGGGTGATGGCGACCAGGCCGGCGACGGCGCCGGACGAGGCGCCGACCATCGTCGGCTTACGGGTCTTGACCCACTCGACGGCGATCCAGCCGAGCACCGCCGCCGCCGTGGCGAGCTGAGTGTTGATGAAGGCGAGGCCGGCCACCGAGTCGACGGTCAGCTCCGAGCCGGCGTTGAACCCGAACCAGCCGAACCACAGCAGGCCCGCACCGAGCGCGACCAACGGGATGTTGTGCGGCTTCATGCCCTCCCGCGGCCAACCGAGCCGCTTACCGAGGACCAGGGCCACGGCCAGGGCCGCCGCACCGGCGTTGATGTGCACAGCGGTGCCACCGGCGAAGTCCAGCGCGTGGATGTCGGCGCCGATGATGCCGCCGCCCCACACCCAGTGCGCGACCGGGAAGTAGACCAGGGTGGCCCAACCGAACGCGAACAGCAGCCAGCCGGCGAACTTGGCCCGGTCGGCGATGGCACCGCTGATCAGCGCGACGGTGATCACCGCGAAGACCATCTGGAAGGCCATGAACACGTAGAGCGGGACCCCGATGCCGCTGGGGTTCTCCGCCGTGGCACCCCACAGGTCGGTCTCGGCGAGGAAGGTCTTGGTGCCGAGGTACGCGCCCGGGTCGCCCCAGAAGCCGTTCACGTCGGTCCCGAAGGCGACGCTGAAACCGTAGAACCACCACAGAATGGAGATGAGCCCGATAGCGGAGAAGCTCATCATCATCATGTTGAGTACGCCCTTGGCCCGGTTGAGGCC
This sequence comes from Micromonospora sp. NBRC 107095, assembly GCF_030269705.1. NCBI lineage: Bacteria > Bacillati > Actinomycetota > Actinomycetes > Micromonosporales > Micromonosporaceae > Micromonospora > Micromonospora sp. NBRC 107095. Next base: position 1,626,397 of record NZ_BSTU01000001.1, on the reverse strand, counting down.
GCCGTAGAACAGCGCCAGTCCGGGGGTCATGAGCAGCACGAGTGCGGTCGAAACCAGCAGCCACGTGGTATTGGCGCCGTCGATCGTCGGTGCTTCAGGCACGCTGGCCTCCTAAAAGGTGAAGTCCTCCTTCGCGGCTTTCCGGGGCAGCGTCGCCCGTAGGCCGGTTGCGCGGAAGCTTCGCGGCCGGCTGTTTCACTTTGGGTCCCGTGCGGGTTTCCGTTTCGTGACGGGTTGTTTCGGACGTGTCACGAACTCCGCACACTCATCAGCATGGACGATTGTGGATCGACCGGACGGCGACCATCGATGACTGACCGGCCAGACGCATCGACCGGTCCGCTTGACGGGACCGGCCGAGCATCGACGGGGCGGCTCTCAGCGCAGGGCGTTCTCCAGGGCGTGCCGCTCGTAGTCGAGCAGCCGCAGATCGCGCATCGGTCGGCGCAGGTGGCCCTTGTGCACGATCCGCACGAACGCCGGCTCACCGGCGGCGGCCATCCGGCGGATCCCCTCGACGTGGTCCACGATCCGTTTGCGGATGGTCCGGATCAGCCGGTGCCGGTCCCGGGGGATCAGCCCGTACGCGTCGGCGAAGAGCCGGAGTCGGCGCGGCCGGTCCGGGTGCTTCCACCCGAGCGTGATCGAGTCACGGTCCGCGAAGATCGGCACCCAGGTCCAGGCCGCGTACGCCACGTCGTAGATCCGCGCTCCGGGTGAGGCGAGGTCGAAGTCGATCAGCCCGAGGGTGCCGTCCGGACGCCAGATCACGTTGTGCGGCGCCGCGTCGTGGTGGCAGATCACCTCGGTGTCCGGTGGCGGGGGCCCGAACGAGCGCCAGACCGCCGCCTGCGGAGGGGTGAACCCGTACTGCGCGTCGTGGAACATCCGCAGCATGGTGGCGACGGTGACCAGGGCCTCGTCGGTCACCCAGTGCGGGGCGAGTGGATATTCTCCGCACTCCCCCTCCAGGTACGACAGCACCTCACGGTTGCGCTCGTCCATGCCGAGCGCCCGGGGGGCGCCGGTGAACCCCACGTACTCCAGGTGGCGCAGCAGCGCGTGCACGGACGGGGTCCACGGCCCGGCGTTGCGCCGCACCGTGTCACCCACGCGGACAACGGTGCTCACGTTGCCGCCGTGCAGCGGGATCTCCTGCGAAGTCACGTACGGTCTCCCGAGGCGCTGCGAAGGATGGCCGGGGTCACGCCAACCCGCGTACGCGCGATCGTCAGTGGTCACTCGAGACTACGCGTCCCGGCCGGTGGCCTCGGTCCCCAGCAACGCGTCGACGAACTGCGCCGGGTCGAACGGGGCCAGGTCGTCCTTGCCTTCGCCGAGGCCGACCAGCTTCACGGGGATGCCGAGCTTGCGCTGCACGGCGATCACGATGCCACCCTTGGCGGTGCCGTCGAGCTTGGTCAGCACCACACCTGTCACGTTGACCACCTCGGTGAACACCCGGGCCTGCTCCAGGCCGTTCTGCCCGGTGGTGGCGTCCAGGATGAGCAGTGTCTCGTCGATCGGGCCCTGCTTCTCCACCACCCGCTTGACCTTGCCCAGCTCGTCCATCAGGCCGACCTTGTTCTGCAGGCGGCCGGCGGTGTCGATGAGCACGGTGTCCACGCCGGTGTCGATGCCGCGCTTGACGGCGTCGAAGGCGACGCTCGCCGGGTCGGCGGCCTCGGGCCCCCGGACGGTCTCCGCGCCGACCCGGGAGCCCCAGGTCTCCAACTGGTCGGCTGCCGCGGCCCGGAAGGTGTCGGCCGCGCCGAGCAGCACGCTGCGACCGTCGGCCACCAGCACCCGGGCGATCTTGCCGCAGGTGGTGGTCTTGCCGGCGCCGTTGACGCCGACGACCAGGACCACCGCCGGCACGCCGTCCTTGGGGGCGGTGCGCAGCGAGCGGTCCAGGCTCGGGTCGAGCGCGTTGACCAGCTCGGCGGCGAGCAGCGCCCGCAGCTCGGATGCCGAGCGGGTGCCGAGCACCCGGGTGCGCTCCCGGAGCCGGTCGACGATGTCGCGGGTGGCGTCGACGCCGACGTCGGCGGTGATCAGGCTGTCCTCGATCTCCTCCCAGACGTCCTCGTCGAGGTGGTCCCGGGCGAGCAGGCCAAGCAGACCCTTGCCGAACACGTTCTGTGAGCGGGACAGCCGCGAACGGAGCCGGACCAGCCGCCCGGCGGTCGGTTCGGGGACCTCCACCTGCGGTTCGAGCACCGGAGGCGGCTCGACCAGGACGCCGGTGGACAGATCGGACTCCGGTGCCTCGACCGGCGGGCCGGCGAGATCCTCCTCAGCCCTGGTGTCGACCTCGGTGCGCGGCAGCGGGGGCTCGGGCCGCCGCCGCAATCGCGGCACGACCAGCCCGACTGTGCCGGCGATCAGCACACCGAGCAGGACCAGAGCGAGGACGAGATATTCGGCCATGCCGGAATCCTGTCAGATGCCGGCGGCGGCGTCCCAGCCACCGCACCCGCGAGCGGTGCCCGGGGTCTCCGCCACCGCACCTCGAGCGGTGCCCGGGGTCTCAGCCACCGCACCCGGCCTGGGTCGCTCACCGGCGGTAGGCTCGGCCGCATGCCCGCCGCACACCTCCTCATCGGCCCACTGCTGCGGCGCGTGGTGGACACCCGGGCGACGATCTGGGTCGAGACGGCGGCGCCCGCCGTGGTCACGGTCCGCACCGCCGGCGGCGCCACCGGCACCGCGCCCACCTTCTCGGCGTACGACCACCACTACGCCCTCGTGGTGGTGGAGGGGCTCACTCCGGACAGCGAGACCACCTACGAGGTCCTGGTCGACGACGAGATGGTCTGGCCGGTGCCGAGCAGCGGGTTCCCGCCGAGCGTGATCCGCACCCGGGCCGCCGACGACCGGGACCAGCCGGTCAACATGATCTTCGGTTCGTGCCGGGAGACCACCCAGCACGCCACCACCCGCAAGCTGCCGCCGGACGCGCTGGACGCGTACGCCCGGCGGTTGATGGCCGACCCGGAGTCGAACCCGCTGCCCGACCTGCTGGTGCTGCTCGGTGACCAGGTCTACGCCGACGTCACCTCGCCGACCGTGCGTCGGCTGCTGCGTCGACGGCGGCGGCGGCCGAAGGGCGCGCCGGCCGACCAGGTGGTGAGCTTCGACGAGTACACCAAGCTCTACCTGGAGTCCTGGCGCGATCCGGAGATCCGCTGGCTGCTCTCCACCGTGCCGAGCGTGATGATCTTCGACGATCACGAGATCATCGACGACTGGAACACCTCGGCGGCCTGGCGTGCCGAGGTGCGCGAGCAGCCGTGGTGGCAGGAGCGGATCGGCAGCGGGCTCGCCTCGTACTGGGTCTACCAGCACCTGGGCAACCTCTCCCCCGACGAGATCGTCGCCGATCCGGTCTTCGCGAAGGTCGTCGCCGCCGAGGACGCCACCAGCGTGCTGCGCGAGTTCGGCCACCGGGTCGACCAGGAGTCCGACCTGGCGCACGACACCGAGCGTTGGCGCGCGGTGCAGTACCAGTGGAGCTACGCGCTGGATCTGGGCCGGACCCGGCTGGTGATGCTGGACAACAGGTGCAGCCGGGTGCTCGAGTCCAACAGCCGGGCGATGCTGCCGCCCGGCGAGTGGGCCTGGTTCCTCGATCAGGCGCACGGCGTCTACGACCACCTGGTGGTGGGCGCCTCGCTGCCCTGGCTGCTGCCGCAGGGCATTCACCACATCGAGGCGTGGAACGAGAAACTGGCGGACTCGCGCCGACCGTGGGTGGCACGCGGGGCGGAGAAGCTGCGCCGCGCCCTGGACCTGGAGCACTGGGCGGCGTTCCGGCGTTCCTTCGAGGCGCTCGCGGAGACGTTCGCGCGTATCGGCACCGGCACGCCGCGGCAGTCCGGGGCGCGGGTCGGGGCCGGTCCGGCGTACGCCCCACCGGCGTCGATCAGCGTGCTCTCCGGCGACGTCCACCACTCGTACGTGGCGCGGGCACGGTTCGCCGATCCGGCGGTGGTGACTCCGGTGCACCAGCTCACCTGTTCGCCGATCCACAACCAGGTGCCGGCGGGCATCCGTCCGCTGATGCGGCTGGGCTGGTCGCCCGGTCCGGCCGGGGCGACCCGGGCGTTGGCGCGTTCGGCGGGCGTACGCCGGCCGGGGGTGCGCTGGCGCAAGCTGGCCGGCCCGTACTTCGGTAACGCGGTCGCCACCCTGACGCATCGGGGGCGCGACGCCGACGTGGTCATCGAGGGCACCACGAGCGACGGGCACCTACGCCCGGTGATGCGGCGTCGACTCTCCGGGGGCAGCGGCGCGGACGCGCCGTAGTCTCTACGGCGTGGATGAGCACCTGCCGGAGCCGATCCGGGCGGTTGAGCACGAGTTGACCGCTCTGCTGCGCCGTGGCCGGGCGGTCTCCTGGGAGATCGCCCGGGAGGTGCACCCGAACCTGGAGCCGAACACCTACGGGTTGCTGCTCTGGTTGCGCCGTAGCGGGTCGATCCGGTTGACCGAGTTGGCGGCGCGGCTGGGCGTGGGCAAGGGGACGCTGAGCCGGCAGATCAACGCGTTGGAGGTCCTCGGTCTGGTCCACCGCGACCCCGATCCGAGTGACCGGCGGGCCGCGCAGATCAGCCTGACCGAGCAGGGGCAGCGCCGATTCGACGTGGCCCGCGCGGCCCGGCTGGGCGAGTTCGTGCGCGCCCTGGACGGCTGGTCGGAGCGCGACATCGAGGATTTCGCCCGACTGCTCGGCCGGTTCAACGACTCCTGGCAGTAACCCCCGGTGACGGGGAATAGGGTGCCAGTCCGACAAGTTGTTGCTTCAGGCAACTAAGGCATACGGTTGCTTCAGGCAACTCTCAGGCGGACGCGCGCCGCACTCCGCCGTTCCACCTCGACTCCGCTCGGAGGCAACAAACGATGAGCCAGGCGACAGTGCCTCCCCAGGCAACCGCCGTGACCATGACCCACCGGCAGATCCTGGAAGCACTCTCCGGCCTCCTGCTGGGCCTGTTCGTCGCGATCCTCTCATCCACGGTCATCTCGAACGCGCTGCCACGGATCATCACCGAACTGCACGGCGGCCAGTCCGCGTACACCTGGGTGGTGACCTCGGCCCTGCTCGCGACCACCGCGACGACCCCCATCTGGGGCAAACTGGCCGACCTGACCAGCAAGAAGACCCTGGTCCAGCTGGCCCTGGGGATCTACGTGCTGGGCTCGGTGCTGGCCGGCCTCGCCCAGGGCACCGGAGAGCTGATCGCGTGCCGGGTGCTCCAGGGCATCGGTGCCGGCGGCCTCACCGCACTGGCCCAGGTGATCATGGCCACGATGATCGCGCCCCGCGAGCGGGGCCGCTACAGCGGCTACCTCGGCGCGGTGATGGCCGTCGGCACCATCGGCGGACCGCTGATCGGCGGCGTGATCGTGGACACCTCCTGGCTCGGCTGGCGCTGGTGCTTCTACGTCGGCGTGCCGTTCGCCATCGTCGCGCTGATCGTGCTCCAGAAGACCCTGCACCTTCCGGTCGTCAAGCGGAAGGCCGAGATCGACTGGTGGGGCGCCACCCTGATCACCGCGGCCGTGTCGCTGCTGCTGATCTGGGTCTCGCTCGCCGGCGACCAGTACGCCTGGGCTTCCTGGCAGACCGCCGCCATGGTCCTCGGCGCGCTGATCCTCGGCGCCCTGGCGATCCGGGTCGAGACCCGGGCCGCTGAGCCCATGATCCCGCCGCGGCTGTTCCGCAACCGCACCATCACCCTCGCCGTGGTCGCCAGCATCGCGGTCGGTGTGGGCATGTTCGGCGCGTCGATCTTCCTGGGCCAGTACTTCCAGATCAGCCGCGGTCAGAGCCCGACCATGTCCGGTCTGATGACCCTGCCGATGATCCTCGGCCTGCTGGTCTCCTCCACCGTCATCGGGCGGGTCATCACCAGGACCGGCCGGTGGAAGCGGTACCTGGTGATCGGCTCGGCGCTGCTCACCATCGGCTTCGCGCTGATGGGCACCCTTCGCGCCGACACCAGCTTCACCCTGCTCAGCGTCTACATGCTGGTGATCGGCGTCGGCCTCGGCATGACCATGCAGAACCTGGTCCTCGCCGTGCAGAACACCGTCGGTCCGCACGAACTCGGCGCGGCCAGCTCGGTGGTGGCGTTCTTCCGCAGCCTCGGCGGCGCGATCGGTGTGTCCGCTCTCGGCGCGGTGCTCGCCCACAAGGTCAAGGACTACACCGCCGACGGCCTGGCCCAGCTCGGCATCCCGGCATCCAGCTCGGGCGGCGGCGGCACCCTGCCCGACGTGCACACCCTGCCCGGCCCGCTGCGGGCGGTGGTGGAGAGCGCGTACGGCCACGGCGCCGGAGACATCTTCCTGACCGCCGCCCCGTTCGCGTTGATCGCGCTGATCGCGGTGGCCTTCATCAAGGAGGTGCCGCTGCGCCAGCACAACGGCAACCCGGTTTCCGACGAGGTCGAGCGGGAATCGACACTCGCCGCCGGCGCTGGCGCACCCGTGATCCGTACCGGCGAGCAGAGGTGAGGTAGAACCATGGGCGTGGGAGCACCGGACCGCGAGGAGTACGGTCCCCGGACCCGACCGCTGCCGTTCGAGCGCGGCACGGACGGACCTCGGGTGATCATGGTGGGCGTCGACGGCACCCGCACCTCCGAGCGGGCCGGCTCCTACGCCGCCGGCCTGGCCCGTCGGCAGGGCGCCGCGCTGGTGGTGGTCTTCGTCAGCTCACCGAGCGGGTTGACCGCCCTGGTACCCGGAATGGATGCCGGCGCGGTCCAGCGCACCCACGACGAGCTGGCCGACGAGCTGCGCCGCGAGTGCCGGCGCGGGGCCGAGCAGTGGGGCATTCCGGTGACCCTGGTGGTGCGGCGCGGCGACGCGTACGGCGAGCTGCGCGCCGCGGCCGACGAGTTCCAGGCCGACATGGTGGTGGTCGGGGCCTCCGAGCAGGCCGGGCACCGGCTGGTCGGCTCGGTCGCCACCCGGCTGGTCCGGGCCGGCCGCTGGCCCGTCGTCGTGGTGCCCTGATAACGGGTCGCGGCTGTCGGAGGGGCCGGGCAGGATGCGCCGCATGACATGGATCGCACCGGAGATCACCCGGACCCCCGAACCGTACGTCGGCGACGAGCGCACCATGCTCGACGGCTGGCTCGACTACCACCGACAGACCCTGCTGCTCAAGTGCGCCGGCCTCACCGAGGAGCAGTTGCGCACACCGAGCGTCGAACCGTCCGGGCTGACCCTGCTCGGCCTGGTCCGGCACCTCGCCGAGGTCGAGGCCTGGTGGTTCCGGGAGAACTTCGCCAGCCAGCAGGTCGACTACCCGTACTTCACCCCGGAGAATCCGGACGCCGACCACGACGTCAGCGCCGCCGACGCCGAAGCCGACTTCGCCATCTTCCACCGCGAGGTGGCGCTGGCCCGCGAGGCCGCCGCCGGTCACTCGCTCAACGAGACGTTCACCGAGGTCGGCGCGAAGAAGCGCACGTTCAACCTGCGCTGGGTGTACGTGCACATGATCGAGGAGTACGCCCGGCACAACGGCCACGCCGACCTGATCCGCGAACGCATCGACGGCGTCACCGGCGAGTGATCGGGCCACCCCGTCGGTCCGGCCGTCCAGCCCGCAGCATGTGCTCGCCCAGCGGGGTCAGCGTGTGCACCACTGACGAACCGGCCCGGTGGGTGGCGACCAGTCCGGCCCGGCGCAGGGTGCTGGTGTGCTCGCTGGCGGAGGCGAGCGAGATGCCCACCGCGCGGGCCACCTCTGACGTGCTGAGGCCGTCGGCGACCACTCCCAGCACCGCGGCCCGGCTCCGGCCGAGCAGGTGGGCAAGGGACTGGCCGGTGGCCAGTTCCCGCTGGGCCGGCCGGATCGGGTAGGTCAGCACCAGTGGGCCGGTCGGGTCGTCGAGCACGGCAGGCTGCGGCACGAAGTACGAGGGCACCAGGGTGACCCCCCGGCCGCCCGGCGACAGACCGACGTCGCCGCCGAAGGCGCACCGGTACGACAGCTCGTACGTGTCCCCGGTCGGCGTGAACTGCAGGTAAGGGCTGAGCCCACGGAGCACGCGGTCGAGCCCGGCGTCCACGATGGCTCGACCGCGTACCGCCCGGTCGGCGTGCACCGCCGCGACGATCGTCTCCCAGTACGCGCCCACCGCGACGGCGTGGAAAGCCTCCATCGCACCGAGCAGCCGGCGTACCGCGTCCGGTTTCCCATCGGCGAGCGGACCGACCCGGGGTGGTAGCTCGCCGGCCTCGATCCGGGGTCGTAGCTGCTCGGTGAGGGCCGCCGCCGGGGTGGCCGCGACCTCCACCAGCGCGGGGCCCAACTCCCCGCCGAAACTGGGCGGAGTGAGGAAGTCCGGGAACCAGCGCTCGTGGCGGCACAGGTCCAGGTAGGGCAACATGACCGGACGCAGGGCGGCCCGGGTGCGGGCCCGCCAGGCGACCAGGTGTTCCGGAACGGTGCTCTGGAACACCCGTTGTCCGGCCGCTCCCAGCTCCAACAACACCGACGGCTCGGAGCGCAACACGGTGCGGCTGAGGTCCGCCGCGCTCAGGTGCAGAGTCACCACGGCATCGACGCTAGCCACCTTTCGGGCAGGTGCGAAAGGGGCTGGAGACCGCCCGGCGGTGCGGTGACCCTCGGGATATGAAGAAGTTGCTCGCATCGGCCACCGCCGGCCTGGCCGTGCTGACCGTCGCCGTTCCCGCGCCGGCGCTCGCCGTCGGCCCGCGCCCCGACACGTACGTGGTCTCCCGGGCATCCGGGGTGCTGCCCGAGGGGATCGCGGTGAGCCGGGACGGCACCCTCTACGTCACCAGTCTCGGCACCGGTGCCGTCTACCGTGGCCACGTCCGCGACCGGGAGCTGCGACAGTTCCTGCCGCCGGGGGCGGACGGGCGCACCCGGGCAGCCGGGTTGCACCTCGACGGGCGGGGCCGGATCTTCGTCGCCGGCTGGGACACCGGCGCGCTCTTCGTGCACGCCCCGGACGGTGAGCTGCTGGCCCGCCGGACGGGGCCGGGCGGCGCCCTCAACGACCTGGCGCTGACCGCCGACGCGGTGTACGTCACCGACTCGGCCACGGGCACGCTGTGGCGGGCGGCACTGGACGGCCCGACGGTCGGGAACCTCGTACGGTGGCTCACCGCCGCTGACTTCCCGGTCGCGCCGGGTTTCCTCAACGGCATCGTCGCCACCGACGGCGGGCGGGTCGCGCTCGTCGCCGATCAGGGCGACGGCCAGCCCGGCACCGAGCGGCTGTGGCGCGTCGACCTGGTCGGGCGGACGGCCACGGCCGTCGAGGTGATTGACGGTCAACTGGGCGCGGACGGGCTGCTGTTGGAGGGCGACCGCCTCTACGGGGTGGTGAACTTCCCCGACGGCGCCGGCGGCTGGGACTTCGCGGTGAATCTGGCGATCGTGGATGCCGACCGACGAACCGCGCGGGTGGTACGCCAGTCCCGTCCGGCCGGTCTGGCGCAGTCGCCGACCACCCTCGTCCGGGACGCCGGCCGGCTGCTCTGGGTGAACAGCCAGCTCAACGCGCCCGCCCCGGCACCACCCTTCACCGTCACCCAGGTCCCCGGTCTGCGCTGACCCGCCCCGACGCGGCGGCGTCAGGTGACCGGGTCAGCGCGATGTCGCCCGGCTCAGTAGGCCAGGGCGGCGCGCAGGTAACGGAGGTCGGCGTGACCGCCCCAGCGGTGCGCCGACAGCCCGGCGGCCCGGGCACCCCGCACGGCCCAGTCCTCGTCGTCGACGAAGAGCACCCGGGCCGGCGGGGTGGCCAGCGCCTGGCAGGCCGCCTGGAAGTACTCCGGGGCGGGCTTGTGCACACCGACGACTGACGAGTTGACCACCACGTCCAACTCGTCGACGAGGCCGAGAGCGGCCAGGTCGGCGTCGAGCAGGTCGGTGGCGTTGGTGCCCAGCCCGACCCGGACGCCGGCGGCCCGCACCTCCCGGACGAACGCCAGCACCTCCTGGTCGACCTCTCCCCGGTAGCTCTGCCACTGCTCCACCGCGGCACGGGCCCGTTCCGGGCTGCCCACCGATTCGGTCAGGGCGTCCGCCACGCTGCTCACCCACTCGGCGTGGGTGACCTGACCGGTGAGCACCGGCTGGAGCCGCCCCCACTGCATGGCGATCTCGCCGAGCACCCCCTCGGAGAGGCCGTATTCCCGCTCCACAACGGCGGCCACCGCCGGGTCCCACCGGCGCAGTACGCCGTCGAAGTCCAGCAGGAGCGCCGTCGCGCGTTCCCGAGCCACTACCCGTTCTCCTCGCCGCGGCCGTGCCGCTGGTCGTCCTCGTCGGCCCGGTTGAGCCGTTGGCTGATCACTTGGGTGACACCGCTGCGCATGGTGACCCCGTAGAGGGCGTCAGCGATCTCCATCGTCCGCTTCTGGTGCGTGATGACGATCAGCTGACTCTTCTCCCGCAACTGTGCCAGCAGTGTGATCAACCGGCCCAGGTTGACGTCGTCCAGGGCCGCCTCCACCTCGTCCATGATGTAGAACGGGCTCGGCCGGGCGCGGAAGATCGCCACCAGCATGGCCACCGCGGTCAGCGACCGCTCGCCACCGGAGAGCAGCGACAACCGCTTGATCTTCTTGCCCGGCGGGCGGGCCTCCACCTCGACGCCGGTGGTGAGCAGGTCCTCCGGTTCGGTGAGGATCAGCCGTCCCTCGCCGCCGGGGAAGAGCACTGTGAACACCTGCTCGAACTCGCGGGCGGTGTCCTCGAAGGCGCTGGCGAACACCTCCAGGATCCGCTCGTCCACGTCCTTGACCACGGTGAGCAGGTCCCGGCGGGTGGCCTTGAGGTCCTCCAGCTGCTCGGAGAGGAACTTGAAACGCTCCTCCAGCGCGGCGAACTCCTCCAGCGCGAGCGGGTTGACCTTGCCCAGCAGGGCGAGTTCGCGTTCCGCCTTCGCGGCCCGCTTCTCCTGCACCGGCCGCTCGTAGCGCACCGGCTCGGGCACCGGCAGACCGTCCCGTTCGGCTGCCGCGACGTCGACCTGGGTCGGCGGCACGGGCTGGGTGGGGCCGTACTCGGCGACGAGCGTCTCCACGTCCAGCCCGAAGTCCTCGGCGGCCTTCGCCTCCAACTGCTCGATACGCAGCCGCTGCTCCGCCCGGGCCACCTCGTCGCGGTGCACCTGGCTGGTCAGCCGCTCCAGCTCCGCGCCGAGCCGCTTGGCGGCGCCGCGTACCTCCTGAAGCTCCGCCTCGCGCGCGGCCCGTTCCAGGGCGACCGCGTCGCGGTGCTCCTCGGCCGTCGCGATCGAGGTGGTCAGCCGGGTGAGCGCCTCCCGGGCGCCACCGGCGACGGACCGGGCGATGCTCGCGCCCCGGGCGCGGGCGGCCCGCCGGGCCGCCGCGCGTTCCCGGGCAGCCCGCTCTGCGGTGGCCTGCCGGGCGAGGGAGTCGGCCCGGCCGGCGATCGAGGAGACCCGCTCCTCGGCGGTACGGACGGCGAGCCGGACCTCCATCTCGTTCTGCCGGGCCTGCGGCACCATGGCCGCCAGTTGGTCGCGTTCCTCGGTGGAGGGCTCGGCGTCGACGGGGGTTTCCTCGGCCAGCCGCAACCGCTCCTCCAGCTCGGCGAGGGCGGTGAGGTCCCGTTGCCGGGCGGCCTCGGCGCGGGAGCGGGAGTCCCCGAGCCGGTCCGTCTCGGCCTTCGCGGACCGGGCCGCCGCGCCCAGCTCGGCCAGGCGGCGGGCGGCGGCGTTGCGGTGGCTCTCCGCCTCGCGCTTCTCGGCGGCGGCGTGCTGCACGGCCTCCTTGGCGGCGGCCACCTCGGCGCGCGCCCCGACGAGCTGTTCACGTAGCACCGCGCCGGTGCGCTCGGCGGTGAGTCGGTTGGCGCGGGCCTCCTCGACGGCGGCCTGCACCTCGATGTAGCTGGGGGCCTTGGCCGATCCACCCGCCGCCGCGTACGCCCCGACCACGTCACCGTCCGGGGTGACCGCCCGCAGCTCGGGGTTGGTGGCGACCAGCTCCGCCGCGGCGGCGAGATCATCGACGAGCGCCACGTCGCGGAGGGCCCGGTGCACCGCCGGCCGCAGCTCCGCGCCGCACTCCACCAGGTCGGGGGCCCACCGGGCGCCGTCCGGCAGCTTCGGGCGCAGCGCGTCCGCGGAGCCGGTCATGCCGGGCCCCGCCGGGCTGCCGACCAGCAGGCCGGCGCGGCCGGCGTCGGAGATCTTCAGCAGCCGCATCGCCTCGACGGCCTCGTCCACCCCACTGACGGCGACCGCGTCGGCGAGGCCGCCGAGCGCGGCGGCCAGCGCGGCCTCGTGGCCCGGGGCTACGGTGAGCAGCCCGGCGAGGCTGCCGAGCAGGCCGGGCACGTCCCCGGCGCGGGCGAGCAGGGCCCCGGCGCCGTCCTTGCGCCGCAGCCCCAGGGCGAGCGCCTCCTCCCTGGCCTTCCAGGTGGCGGCGTCCTTCTCCGCCGCCCGCTCGGCGTCGGTCAGTGACCGGACGCTGGCCTGTGCGCGCTCCTGCACGGCGACGGCCTCGGCGTGCCGGGCGTCCAGGTCCGCGTTGTCCCGGTCGGCCTCGGTGGACTGGGCGGCGACCGCGTCCAGGTCGGCCTGCGCCTGCTCGGCGCGGCCCAGCGCGTCGGCGTGCGCGATGGCGAGGCGTTCGATCTCCTCGCCGGCACTGGTGGTCCGAGCCCGGGCGGAGTTGACCTGGCCGGTGAGCCGGGCCAGTCCCTCCCGCCGGTCAGCGATGGCCTTGGCCGCGGCGACCAGCTCCCGTTCGGCGGCGGCGAGCTGCCGCTCCAGCTCCTGGCGGTGCTCGACCGCCTCGGCCAGTCGGATCTGGTCGTCGGTGAGCGCGCCGCGCAGCTCCTCCTCCTGCTCGCGGACGCGTTCCGCCTCGGCCTCCAGCTGGTCCGGGTCGCGGCCGGGTCGCTCGTCGTCGCCGGTGGCGCTCAGGTGCCGCAGCCGCTCCCGGGCCAGTTGCTCGATCGAGCGGAAGCGTTCCTGCAGGGCGGACAGCTTGTACCAGGTGTCCTGGGCGGCGGCGAGCAGCGGCGCGTCCTCCGCGAGGGCGGCCTCCAACTCGCCGAGCCGGCCCTGCACCTCGGCGTGCTCACCCTCGATCTGCTCACGCCGCTCGCGCAGCGCGGTCTCGTCGGCAATCTCCCGGTCCAGGGTGGTCCGCAGGGTGGCCAGATCGTCGGCGAGCAGCCGCAACCGGGCATCGCGCAGGTTGGCCTGGATGGCGGCGGCGCGTCGGGCCACCTCAGCCTGGCGGCCCAGCGGCTTGAGCTGACGACGCAGCTCGGCGGTGAGGTCGGTGAGGCGGTTGAGGTTGGTCTGCATCGCGTCGAGCTTGCGCAGCGCCTTTTCCTTGCGCTTGCGGTGCTTGAGGACGCCGGCTGCCTCCTCGATGAACGCGCGGCGGTCCTCCGGCTTGGCGTGCAGCATGCCGTCGAGGCGGCCCTGCCCGACGATGATGTGCATCTCCCGGCCGATGCCGGAGTCGGAGAGCAGCTCCTGGATGTCGAGCAGCCGGCAGGAGTTGCCGTTGATCTCGTACTCGCTCTCGCCGGAGCGGAACATCCGGCGGGTGATGGAGACCTCGGTGTACTCGATCGGCAGCGCCCCGTCGGTGTTGTCGATGGTGAGGGTGACCTCGGCGCGGCCCAGCGGCGCCCGGCCGGCGGTGCCGGCGAAGATGACGTCCTCCATCTTGCCGCCACGCAGCGCCTTGGCGCCCTGCTCGCCGAGCACCCAGGCGATGGCGTCGACGACGTTGGACTTGCCCGAGCCGTTCGGGCCCACCACACAGGTGATCCCGGGTTCCAGCTTCAACGTCGTGGCGGAGGCGAAGGACTTGAACCCCTTCACCGTCAGGCTCTTGAGATACACCTACTCGATCCTCGTCCGGTGGCCGCCGTACCGTCGCCGGCTGTGGGGACCTGGGTGAACTCGCAGACTAACCCGGCGGTGGGAGCGGGCCGGCACGCGACCCGCCCCGCGTCGCGTCGACCATGGGGGCGCTGCCGTTCTGCCGCCCACAAAGAAAGACAAGCACCTTTCATGATCGCTTATCCATCGACGCGCTTTTCGGTAACTGCGAGGTGCGCTTCCCCGCCGACCCATCGCAAGATCATGAATGGTCGGTGTCGAAAAGATGCCGGACAGTGTTGCGCGCCGGCACAGAGGTGTCGGCGCGCATTTTTGCGGTGGTGCGATTCAGTTTTGAGGACCCGAAGATCAGGTCAGCGCCGGCTCGGCCAGACGGAGCAGATCGTCCGCCTCTGCCGCAGCCGCCGCGAGCCGATCATTGTCGGCACGCAGACGCGTGATCTCGAACTCCAGTGCCTGGACCCTGGCACGCAGTCGGGTGACCTCGTCGAGCAGACGCCGGTCGGGCGCTGCACCTACGTGGCCGTAGAGGGCCTTCGCCATGCTGACTCCTTGATATGCGCTGCCGGAAAGGCCGGCCAACGCGCGCCCATTTGTACGCGGCTGTCATTCCAGGCTGTATCTGGGCATGACCGGGCGCGACTGGCGACACCTATATATTGAGCCGCAAACCCCTCCTTCGTCAAGTTCTCGCAGGCCGTAGATCATCTCCACGTCGACCTGTCCACTTGGCGGGGGGCTGCCGCAAGGCACGGACACTCTCTGTCCGGACGCCTTTACTGTACGCCTGGATCCGCAGAAGTCCGCACCCTGGCGTCCGACTTCGCCTTAACTCTTTCTTAGCCACGTTGCCGCAGGTCGCAGGCGCGCCGTAGCGTCACCCCGGCCCGCAACCGACCCCTGGAGGCATAGGCGTGTACGGCTGGACCGATCCGATGGACCCGAACGGCGCCCCCCGGCGCACCGGAGGGCCGACCGACGAGCCGGCCTGGCTGCACGACCGCCCGGAGCCCCGCTCGGCCTACCTGTTCGGCGACGAGCCCGGTCAACCGGGCGACGAGTGGCACCGGGAACAGCCCACCACCGGCCGTCGGCCGGAGCCGGCGACGCCCGCGGAGGCGCACACCGAAGCCTGGCCGGCCCACCAGCCGGACGGTGCGAACAGCCGCTGGGGCGACAACCGCCCGGGGGCGCAGGACACCGGCGGCTGGCACGCCGAGAACGAGACGCCCGGCGGCTGGCACGCCGACAGCGACCCGGAGACCAGCAACGGCTGGCGCGCCGCCGCCGAGACCGGGCGGCCCGCAGAGGGACGGCACCGCTCCCCACGCCGCTGGCGCAAGCCGCTGATGATCGGGGGCGCCGCCGCGGCCGCCACCCTCGTGGTGAGCTTCGGCGTCGGCGCGCTCGCGCTTCCCGGCGGTGACGACGGGGCCGCGCAACCGACAGCCGTCGACGACTCCTTCGCCGCGTCGGCCGTACCGACCGAGGAGCCGGTGCTGGACACCCTCGCCGCGCCCTCCCCGTCCGCCTCACCCAGCCCGACGTCGCCGAGCCCGACGCCGAGCAAGGTCGTCAAGCCCACGCCGGCATCGTCGCGGAGCACCGCGGCGTCACGGCGCAGCGTCACGCGCACCAGCGCGCCGAGCAGCACCGGCGGCTCCACCAACACCGGC
This sequence comes from Micromonospora sp. NBRC 107095, assembly GCF_030269705.1. NCBI lineage: Bacteria > Bacillati > Actinomycetota > Actinomycetes > Micromonosporales > Micromonosporaceae > Micromonospora > Micromonospora sp. NBRC 107095. The sequence goes on along the minus strand of NZ_BSTU01000001.1, from coordinate 1,610,826 downwards.
GGCTCCAGCGGCTCGGTCAGCGCCCAGGCCCGCGAGGTGGTGGACCTGGTCAACGCCGAGCGGGCCAAGGCCGGCTGCAAGGCGCTCAGCATCGACGACAAGCTGATGACTGCCGCCCAGCGGCACAGCCAGGATCAGGCCGACCACCAGAACATGTCGCACACGGGCAGCGACGGCAGCAACGCCGGCACCCGGCTGGACCGGGTCGGCTACACCTGGCGCACGTACGGCGAGAACGTGGCCTGGAACCAGAAGACCCCGGCCGCGGTCATGGACGCCTGGATGAACAGCTCCGGCCACCGGGCCAACATCCTGAACTGCGCGTTCACCGAGATCGGCGTCGGCATCGCCAGCAGCAACGGACCGTACTGGACGCAGGTCTTCGCGGCGCCGCGCTGACCGCACGTCGTTTCCGCCCCCGCGCTCGTTTGACCCCGTGAGGTACGTCGGGCCGGAGCGTGGGGGCCGCGTACCGGTGCGGGCGGCGACCGGCCGTCCGGGACCCGGGAGCTGCCGATGCGGATCCGGCCGCGGCGACGCGTCGCCGTACGCCCACTGCGCCGCGCCCTGTCGGCAAGCGTCGTGCTCGTGCTGGTGCTGCCGGCGTACGGGTGCCGGCCCGCGCTGACCCCACCCGGCGCGCCCACCGCGTGGCCGACGGAACAGGCCCGGCACTGGCAGTGGCAGTGGCAGCTCAGCGGACCGCTCGATCCGGCGGTGGACGCCGACGTCTTCCTGCTCGACCCGGTGACCACCACCGCTGCCCAGACCGCCGAGCTGCGCTCCCGGGACCGCCGGTTGATCTGCCAGGTGAACGTGGGGTCGGTCGGCTCCGACGACCCGGACGCCAACCGGTTTCCGGAGATCGTCCGGGGCGCGGCCGGGCGTCGGCCCGACAGCCGGTGGCTGGACGTCCGGAGTTGGGACGCGCTCCGGCCGGTGCTGGCCGACCGGTTCCGGCTCTGCCGGGGCAAGGGCTTCGGCGCGGTGGCGCTCTTCGACGCCGACGGGTACGCGGCGCGCACCGGCTTTCCGCTCGACTTCGACGACCAACTGCTGTTCAACCGCCGGCTGGCCGAGCTGGCCCGCTCGCTGAGTCTCTCCCCCGGGCTGGCCAACGACGTGCCGCAACTCGCCGCGCTCGCCCCGGACTTCGACTTCGCGGTCAACGAGGAGTGCGTCCGGCTGGCCCAGTGCGCCAAACTGCTGCCGTTCAGCGACGCCGGCAAGCCGGTCTTCCACGTCGAGTACACCGGCTCCACCGACGACTTCTGTGTCACCACGGTCGGCTACGGCTTCGCGTCGATCCGCAAGGACCGCACCCTCGACGCCTCCCGCGACCCCTGCCCCCTCCCCTAACCCACCCCACCCGGGCCCGCCCGCCCCGGCGATCTTGCACTTTCGATGGTCGATTTACCAGATACGTGCGACTTTGTCGCCACCGAAAGTGCAAGATCGGCGGATTGAGGGGCGCGGGGCGGGTCAGGGGACTGGCACCAGCTCTGGATTTGGGGCTGGTGGGTCGGTGGGGGCCGGTGCCGGGGTGCGGCGCAGGAAGCGCGGGGCCCACCAGTTGGCGTCGCCGAGCATGGTCATCAACGCCGGCAACACCACGCCCCGGATGATGGTGGCGTCCAGCAGGATCGCCGCCGCCAGACCGATGCCGAGCTGCTTCATGTCGATGGTGCTCAGCGTGGCGAAGATCGAGAACACCCCGACCATCACGATCGCCGCGCTGGTCACCACCCCGGCCGACGAGGTGATCCCGTACGACACGGCGTCACGGTTGGCCAGGCCGGAACGGACGCCCTCGCGGATCCGGCTGACCACGAAGACGTGGTAGTCCATCGAGAGGCCGAACAGCACCACGAAGAGGAACAGCGGCAGCCAGGACACGATCGCGCCCATCGACGTGAAGCCCAGCAGTCCCTGCGCCCACTCGCCCTGGAAGACCAGCACCAGTAGGCCGTACGCGGCACCGGCGGAGAGCAGGTTCAGCGCGATCGAGCTGGCCGCGATCACCACCGACCGGAAGGTGAACGCCATGACCAGGAAGGTCAGCACCAGCACGAAGCCCATGACCAGCGGCAACTTGTCCCGCACGTGCTGTGCGTAGTCCTCGCTGTCGGCCACGCCCCCGCCCACCGCGTACTCGATGCCGGGGATGCCCCGCAGCTCGGCCGGGACCAGGTCGCCGCGCAGCTTCTCCAACGACTGCACGGACCGGTCGTCGCGACTGGCGTACGGGGTCGGCACGTCCAGCACCGTGACCCGCTGGTCGGCCGACACCTCGATCTTCGGGCCGTCCGCCTCGGCCGGGGCGAACAGCGGATCGCCGGCCGCCCGGGCGGACAGGTCGGTGAGGGCGGCGCGCACCCGGTCGGCCTGATCGGCGGGCGCCCGGACGGCCACCACGTGATTGGTCCCGGCGCTCGGGAAGGCCGCGGTGAGCCGGTCGTACGCCTGCATCGCCGCAGTCGTGCGGGGCAGATCCTCCATGCCGGGGAACTTCAGCTTCATTCCGAGCGCCGGCGCGGCCAACGCGAGCAGCAGCCCGACCGAGATGGCAAGCGTCGCCACCGGCGCGCGCAGCGCGGGCCGGAGCACCGCGGGCCACAGCCGGGGCGAGCGGGGCTCACCGTGCCGGCCGGTGCGCGGCGCGGTGAGTCGCCAGAGCAGCGGCACCCGGGGTCGGTCCACCCAGCGGCCGAGTCGGGCCAGCAGCGCGGGCAGGACGGTCAGCGAACCGGTCACCGCGACGGCGACCACGAGGATCGAGCCGATGGCGAGGGACGAGAAGACCACGTCGCCGGCGAGCAGCAGTCCGGCCATCGAGATGATCACCGCGAAGCCGGAGACCACCACGGCGTGCCCGGATGTCTCCGCGGCGATCTCCACCGCGTCCAGCCCGGACCGGCCCTTGGCGCGTTCCTCCCGCTCCCGACGGATGTAGAACAGCGAGTAGTCGACACCGACCGCCATGCCGATCAGCAGGATCACCGGTGCCGTGGTGTCGGTGGCCGGCACCAGGTGCGAGGCGAGGGTGGACAGACCCATCGCGGCGGCCACCGAGGACAGCGCCAGCAGCACCGGCACGCTCGCCGCGATCAGCGCGCCGAACGCGACGATCAGGATCGCCAGGGTGACCGGCAGACTGAGCAGCTCGGCGCGCTTGAAGTCCTTGCCCAGGGTGTCGTCGAGGGCCTGACCGATCGACGGCCCGCCGACCTGCTCGACGCGCAGCTCGGGGTGCGCCGCCTGCACGGCGGCGGTGGCGTCCCGCAGCGGCTGCACCCTCTCCGAGGCGGTCTCCGGGTCGCCCGACATGGTGATCGGCAGCAACAGCGCCGAGCCGTCCCGCGCGGTGACCGGCTGGCCCACCCCGGCAACCCCGGCGACGGTACGCAGCCAGGCCGCCGCGTCGTCGGCAGCCGCCTTCGCCGCCGCCTGGTCCAGTGCACCACCGGGGGAGGTGATCAGGACGTTGTCCACGGCCGGGTCGGTGAAGTCGCCGGCTTCCACGATCAGGCTGGCCCGCCCCGCCTCGCCGATCGCCTGGTCGCCGTTGGTGGCCTCGTTGAGTCCGGCGGCGTTGCCGCCGACGAAGCACACTGCCACGAACACGGCCCACAGTGCGATCGCCCGCCACGGGTGCTCGGCGCTCCACCGCGCCAGCCGCACCGTCACCGGTCTTCTCCCCATCTCGGATCCCCCTGTCACGTCAGCCCCCTGTCAACGGTGCTGACGCTAGGTGCGCGACGGGGCGGTCACATCGGGGATCGACCCCGGCCCACCCTGGAACCACCGGACCGGGAGCAGGGGTAGGTGCGACGGGCGTCAGCCCGCGATCCGGGCGTACCCCGGGGTCCTGCCCGGAACGACCCGCCGCGACCCGCCGGCACCGCCCCGAGCCGGCTCGGGGTCATCCCCGAAGGGAACCCCGGGGCCGTGGCTGACAGCGCGGGCAGCTGTACGAGGACCGGTTCATGAACGCTTCCCGGCGGATCGGCGCGCCGCACCGGCGGCACGGCTCGCCCTCGCGGCCGTAGGCATTGAGCGCCCGGTCGAAGTAGCCACTCTCGCCGTTGACGTTGACATAGAGGGCATCGAAGCTGGTGCCACCCTCCTTGATCGCCTCGGCCAGCACGTCGCGGACGTGACCGAGCAGACGCTGCGCGGCCGGAGCGGTCAGCGCGTCGGTGGGTCGGGTGCCGTGCAGCCGGGCGCGCCAGAGCGCCTCGTCGGCGTAGATGTTGCCCACCCCGGAGATCAGGGTCTGGTCGAGCAGGGCCCGCTTCACCTCGGTGTGCCGGCGGCGCAGCGCCGCGACGAACGCCGCGTCGGAGAACTCCGGGTCCATCGGGTCGCGGGCGATGTGCGCGATCTCATCGGGCAACTCGGCGCCGCCCTCGCTCACCGAGAGCCCACCGAACGTGCGCTGGTCGACGAAGCGCAGCTCCGGGCCGTCGTCGCTGAACCGGAACCGGACCCGCAGGTGGGTCTCGTCCACTGTGCCGGGTGGCTGGAGCAGCAGCTGACCCGACATGCCGAGGTGCCCGACGATCGCGTCACCGCTGTCCAGTGGCAGCCACAGGTACTTACCGCGACGGCGGGCGTCCAGTACCGTCCGGCCGGCGAGCACGTCGGCGAAGTGCACGTCGCCGGGAGCGTGCCGGCGGACCGCACGCGGATGACGAACCTCGACCGAGGCGATCCGACGGCCGACGACCCACTGGGCCACCCCCTGCCGGACGGTCTCCACCTCGGGCAGCTCAGGCACGCGCCGGCCCCGTCTCGTGGCCGTCGGCACCACCGGCCGGCAGCGCCTGCGCCAGGTGGTCGGCCTGCTCGGCCGAAGCGGCCCGCTCGGCGCGCTCCAGCGGCCCGAACGGCTCACCCCGGTCGGCCGCGTCGTCCCGCTCGGTCGGCTGGTTCTGGCGGTCGTCGCCGGCCCGACCATCCTGGCCATCGTCGCCGTTCTGGTCGGTGAGCGTCCGCCAGGCGGCCTCGGCGGCCCGCTGCTCGGCCTCCTTCTTGCTGCGCCCCTCGGCGCCGCCGTACCGGTTGCCGGCCACCACCACCCAGGCGGTGAACGTCTTGAGGTGATCCGGGCCGGTGCCCTCGATGCGGTACTCCGGCACGCCCAGCCCGAGCGCCGCCGTCAGCTCCTGGAGACTGGTCTTCCAGTCCAGGGCGGCGCCGCGACCGGCGGACTCGGCCATCAGCGGGTCGAAGAGCCGGTGGATGACGATCCCCGTGGTGTCCAGGCCGTACTGCAGGTAGATCGCGCCGAGCAGCGCCTCCAGCGTGTCGGCGAGGATGCTCGCCTTGTCCCGGCCACCGGTCGTCTCCTCACCCTTGCCGAGCAGCAGGTACGCGCCGAGCCCGTCCGGGCCCAGACCGCGGGCCACGTCGGCGAGCGCCCGCATGTTGACCACGCTGGCCCGCAGCTTGGCGAGTTGCCCCTCGGGCAGATCCGGGTGGTTGTGGAAGAGCGCCGTGGTGATCACCACGCCGAGCACCGAGTCGCCGAGGAACTCCAGCCGCTCGTTGGTGGGCAGCCCGCCGTTCTCGTACGCGTACGACCGGTGGGTCAACGCGCGCTGAAGCAGTTCGGGTTCCAGGCTCACGCCGAAGGCGGCTTCCAGGTGACCGACGGACGCCCGCCGCCGCTTGTCGTTGCTCATGTGCGTACCTCGGTGTCGGTGGAGCGATCGGTGCGATTCGTCGCGGCGTTGCCGTCGAGCAACGCGGAGACCAGATCGGTGGCGCGCCGCCGCCACAGGTGGGCGGCGAGAGCTATGCCGGAGGCGACGTCGTCGGCGCGGGCGGACCCGTGGCAGACGACCACCGTCCCGGCGACACCCAACAGGGCCGCCGCGCGGGGGGCTCCGCCCTGCGCGGGTGGGCCGCCGGCCATCGCGTACGCGCCCTCAATGGCCTTGAGCAGCACGTTACCGGTGAACCCATCGGTGACGACGACATCGGCGCGCGCGCCGAGGGCCACGTCGAACCCCTCGACCAGACCGACGTAGCGCGCCCCGCCGGGCAGCGGTTCGGCGGCGAGCAGCGGGTCGGTGGCGCGGCGGACCCGGTCGCCCTTGCCGGCCTCGGTGCCGACCGAGAGCAGCCCGACCCGGGGCGCGGCGATCGAGTGGGCCACCGCCGCGTAGGCGGCACCGAGCACGGCGTGCCGGGCGAGGGTGGCCGGGCGGGGTTCCAGGGAGCCGCCGACATCGAGCAACACCACCGGCCCCGCCACGGCGGGCAGGGTGGCGGCCAGCGCAGGTTGGCGGATCTCCGGTGACCGGCCGAGGCCGAGCACGGCCGCGGTGACGGTGGCACCGGTGGCGCCGGCGGAGACCACGGCATCGGCGGTCCCGTCCCGGACGGCGGTGACCGCGGCCCGGACGGTGCTCTCGGCGCGGGCGGCGCTGGGATGGTCGGCCATGCCGACGACATCGCGGACGGGCCGCACGGTGATCCGGACGCGTTGCGCCGGATCGAGGGCGGCGATCAGCTCGTCGGCGACCTCGGTCGGACCGACGAGAAGCAGATGCAGGTCGGGGTCGGCGCGCATGGCCCGCAGAGCGCCGTCAACCACGACGGCGGGAGCGTCGTCCCCGCCGAGGAGGTCAACGGCGATCCGCGCGGCGCCCGGCTCCACCGGAACGCCGGCCGGGTTGGACCGGCCGGCGTCGGAGTGAGCCGGAGCACCGGGCGAATGCCAGGATGCGCGCGCCGCCCGACCTGGGGTCGGGGGCGTCACTCGGCGTCCAGGTCAGACCTCGAGAACCTGGCGGCCGTTGTAGGTGCCGCAGACGGAGCAGGCGGCGTGCGGCAGCTTCGGGGACTTGCACTGCGGGCACGCAACGGTCGCGACCACGGTCGCCTTCCAGTTCGCCCGGCGGGACCGGGTGTTGCTGCGCGACATCTTGCGCTTCGGGACGGCCACGGTTCTTACTCCTCTGTAACGGTCAGTTGCGACAGGCCCGCCCAACGCGGGTCGATCTGCTGGTGACTGTGGTCGGCCGGCAGATCGTCCCAGTGCGCCCCGCATTCGGGGCACAGTCCTGGGCAGTCCTCCCGGCAGAGCGGGTTGGTCGGCAGCGTGAGCACCAACGCGTCCCGCAGCGCCGGCTCCAGGTCGATCAGATCGCCCTGCATCCGGCCCACCTCGTCCTCGTCGGTCGTGGCGTCCGTGGTGCTGTCCTCGTACGCGTACAGCTCCTGGATCGTCACGGCCATCGAGTCGTTGATCTCGCGCAGGCAACGGCCGCACTCGCCCCGGACGGGACCGGTGATGGTCCCGGAGACGAGCACGCCCTCGGACACCGACTGCAACCTCAGATCGAGGTCGAGGTCCGCGCCCTCCGGCACGCCGATCAACTCCACACCGAGGTCCGCCGGTGCCGGCACGACCCGCTGGACCTCACGCAACGCGCCAGGGCGACGCGGCAGGTCCCTCGTGTCGAGGACCAGCGGCGACCTGGGGTTGAGTGTCGATGGCGAGTGCTTGGGCATAGTTAGACTCCGGCCGGTGAGAGGCCGACAAAAAAGGTTACCTGGACGACCGCCGGACCGTCGAACCGGGGGCGACGCCCGCCTGAGAAGTCGGCTGGTGAGGTGCCGCTCAGAAGGGTAGCGGGCGTTCCGCCTCATCCCCAGCGAAGGTGCCGATCTCACGCAACGCGTGCATCTTGTCCCGGCCGCGCTCTATCGAGGCAAGCGCCCGGGTGAGGAACTGCTCGAAGTTGGCCAACGCGGTGTCGACGTAGTCGTCGACCTCCTCCCGCAGGCGCTGCGCCTCGGCGCGGGCCTCACCGATGATCCGGGCACCCTCGTGCTCGGCGGACACGGTGATCTCGTTCACCGAGACCAGGCGGGCGTGTTCTGCCTCACCCTCGCTGATGATCCGGTCCGCCTCGCGCTTGCCGGCTTCCATGATCTTGTCGCGCTCCTCCAGGAGGGCGGCGGCACGACGCAGGTCGGCGGGGAGATCGGCGCGCATCTCATCGAGGGCAGCGATCATCTCACCCCGGTCGACCATGCAGTTGTTGCGCGACATCGGGACGGAGCGGGCCTGCTCCAGGATGGCGATCAGTTCGTCGATGCGATCGAGCGGGTCCACCGGCTACCTCACTCCTGTCGTTCGTCGGCCGACCTCCATGATGCGGGCTACGGCCGTTCCCCGCGCCACCAATCATGTCGTGCCCGCCCCACCGCCGCCCCACTCACCCCATCCCGGCGAGTCGCGACATAGTCACCCCCCGCGTCCCCGCGCGTGCACCTCCGGTCGCGCGAACGCCGCCGGAGGGGTGAGGGGGATCAGCTCAGCGGCGGGGGCCCAGCCGGGCCTGGAGCGCTTCGCGGACCGGGTCGGGGACATGGGCGGAGATGTCGCCACCCCACTTGGCCACGTCCTTGACCAGGCTCGACGACAGGAACGAGTAGAGCGGATTGGTCGGCATGAAGAGCGTCTCCACGCCAGCCAGACCGATGTTCATCTGGGCCATCTGCAACTCGTAGTCGAAGTCGCTGACCGCCCGCAGACCCTTGATCAGAACACTCGCCTGCTGGGCCCGGCAGAAGTCCACCAGCAGCCCGCGGAACGACTCGACCCGCACGTTGCCGTACGACGAGGTCACCTCGCGGAGCATCTCGATGCGCTCCTCGACGGTGAACAGGCCACTCTTCGACTGATTCACCAGCACACCGACGATGACCTCATCGAAGAGCCGACTGGCCCGCCCGATGATGTCGAGGTGTCCGTTGGTGACCGGGTCGAACGAACCGGGACACACCGCACGTCTCATGATCGGCGACCGTACCAAAGGGTGGTCTCGCCGTAACGGCGGCTGCGCTCGGCGGTGATCCCCTCCACCCAGTCGAACTCCCTGGTGCGGCGGGACCGCTCGACCACCACCAACGCGTCGGGCGCCAGCCAGCCGCCGTCGACGAGCGCGGCCAACAGCGCGGTGATCTCCTCGTCCGGCACCGCGTACGGCGGGTCGGCGAAGACCACGTCGTACGGCTCCCCGTCCGGCCCGGCGGCCAGCACCGTCGCCACCTTGCCGGTGACCAGACGGGCCGCCGGGCCGGCGCGCAGGGCCGCCACGTTCTCCCGGATCACCCGGGCCGCCCGCGGGTCGGACTCGACGAGCAGCACGTGCCGGGCGCCCCGGGAGAGCGCCTCCAGCCCGACCGCGCCGGAGCCGGCGTACAGGTCGGCGAAGCGGGCGCCGTCGAGATCGACGTCGGCCTGGATGGCGCTGAACAGCGCCTCCCGGACCCGGTCCGAGGTGGGCCGGGTGCCGGCGCCGGGGGGCGCGGCGATCCGCCGGCCACCGAGCGTCCCGGCCACGATCCGGGTCACCGTTTCCTCCTGCTCATGCCCGCGACGCTACGCGATGGGACGCAGGACCCGGTCAGGACGGCGCGGATCCGGGAGCAGGCCAGCCGGCGACGACGCGGCGCGACCGAGCAGCCACGCAGGCCCGGAATCCACAGTGCAGCAGCGGCGGGAGGACAGTCCCCAGTGATCGGACGGACACCTTCGGTTCATCAAAGATCACGAATCGACTACATTGCCGGATGGCAATGATCTGAACTCCCCTCATTAACCACCCATCAGTACAGTCTCCCCCTGTCCCCGCTTTCGCCGCGGGAACACCACCGCGTCGCGACGCCCCGGTGAGCAGGTGACTCCCCGGTCACCATGTCTCCCGGCCTCCCGCCACGCGATCCGTACCCCCCTCACCAGGAGCAGGCGTGAACCCTCCCAAGTCTCCGTTCCGGCGCGTCGCGGCCATCGCCGCGGGTGCGCTGATCGGCCTCGCCGGTGTCGGCGTCATCGCGAGCCCCGCGAGCGCCCACCACCCCGAGCCCTCCGGCACCTACTGCCTGACCTCCGACGGCCAGGTCAAGGTGACCTGGACGGTCGGCAACAGCGAGAACATCGACGCGACCATCACCAAGCTCGAGTCGACCGTCCCGGGTGACTTCACCGGCGACCTCGCGAAGGACGCCACCCTGCCGGCGAAGGGCAAGGGTTTCCTCACCGGCACCCAGGCGCACACCTTCGACACGAAGCGGCCGACGGTCGAGCTGACCGTCGAGGCGCGATGGGTGCGTTCCGACCGGATCGTGACCGAGTCGCGGACCGTCGCCGCCGAGCCGAAGGGCGCCTGCGCGCCAGAGTCCACGCCCCCGGCGAGCACCCCGACCCCCAGCGCGCCGGCGACCCCCACGCCGACCCCCACCACCGCCTCTCCGTCGCCGAGCCAGCCGCCGACCCAGAGCCCGACCCCGACCCCGACTGCCACCCCGGCTCCGGCGGAGCCGGTTGGCTCGGTCGAGTCGACCTGCGACAAGCTCACCTTCACGATCGAGAACCCCGCCGACGGTGAGACCGTCACGCTCACCCTGACCCCGAACAAGGGCGAGGTGAAGACGCTCGTCGTGAAGCCGGGTGAGACCGGTTCCGTCTCCTTCGACGCGACCGAGGGTCTCGTCGTCACGCCGGCCGCCGAGGGCCTGGACGACACCGCGCCGATCGCCTGGGAGAAGCCGGCCGACTGCGCCCCGGGTCAGGGTGGCGGCGACAAGGACGAGCCGGCTCTGCCGCTGACCGGTGCCGCCACCGGTGGCATCATCGCCGGTGCCGTGGTGCTGCTCGCCGCCGGTGCCGCCCTGTTCGTGGTGGCCCGTCGTCGTCGGGTTCGCTTCACCGCCTGAGACAACCCGCTCTGACGCCTGAGGGCGCGCCGACCACCCGGTCGGCGCGCCCTCAGCCATGTAGTGGTCGAACTGGTCGACTCGACATCATGGAAACCGGGGTATCCCTGTCGACGGGACACCCCGGTTTCATGGAACTGGAGGGGATCACGGCGGTGCGCGTGATCAACCCTTTTCCAGGTACTCCGCGCGGTCCTCGTCGACAAGTGCGGCCACCGAGGCGGCCAACGCCGGATTGCGGGTCAGCTCCGGGTCGTCCTCGATCAGGGTGATCGCCTCGGCGCGGGCCTCGCGGATCAGGTCGGCGTCGCGTCGCAGCGACAGCAACCGCAGGTGCGAGCGATGCCCGGACTGGGTGGCACCCAGCACGTCGCCCTCGCGGCGCTGCTCCAGATCGAGCTCGGCGAGCTTGAAACCGTCGCTCGTGGACGCCACCGCGTCCAGCCGCTCCCGCGCCGACGAACCCTCCGGCGCCTCGCTGACCAGCAGGCAGAGCCCGGCGGCGGAACCCCGGCCGACCCGGCCCCGCAACTGGTGCAACTGGGAGACACCGAACCGGTCGGCGTCCAGCACGATCATCACCGTCGCGTTCGGCACGTCCACGCCGACCTCGACCACTGTCGTCGCCACCAGCACGTCCAGGTCGCCGGCCGCGAAGGACCGCATCACCGCGTCCTTCTCGTCGGCCGGCAGCCGACCGTGCAGCACCCCGATCCGCAGGCCGTGCAGTGGACCCTCGGCCAGCAGCGGGGCCACCTCGGTCACCGCCAGCGGCGCCCGCCGGCCGTTGTCGTCCTCGGGTGGCGGTTCCTCCTCGGAGCCAGGGCCGTCCCCGATCCGCGGACACACCACGTACGCCTGGTGCCCGGCGGTCACCTCCTCGCGCAACCGCCGCCAGGCCCGGTCCAGATAGGCCGGCTTCTCGGCCGCCGGCACCACGTGCGAGGCGATCGGCGACCGCCCCCGGGGCAGCTGGGAGAGCGTGGAGACCTCCAGGTCGCCGTAGACCGTCATCGCTACCGTGCGCGGGATCGGCGTGGCCGTCATCACCAGCACGTGCGGCGGCTGATCGGCCTTGGCCCGCAGCGCGTCGCGCTGCTCCACGCCGAAGCGGTGCTGCTCGTCGACGACCACCAGGCCCAGGTCGGCGAAGTCGACCCCCTCGTAGAGCAGGGCGTGGGTGCCGAGCACGATGCCGGCGGCGCCGCTGGCCACCTCGCCGAGCGCCCGGCGACGGGCCGCCGCGCCCAGCGAGCCGGTGACCAGCTCGACCCGGGTGGCGTGCTCGGCGGCGCCCAGCTCGCCGGCCCGCCCGAGCGGCCCGAGCAGGTCGAGCATGCCGCGGTGGTGCTGGGCGGCCAGCACCTCGGTGGGCGCCAGCAGCGCGGCCTGCCCGCCCGCATCGACCACCTGGAGCATCGCCCGCAGCGCCACCACCGTCTTGCCCGAGCCCACCTCGCCCTGCAACAGGCGGTGCATGGGGTGTGGGGCGGCCAGGTCCGCCGCGATCTCCACGCCCACCTCGCGCTGACCGGCCGTCAGCTCGTACGGGAGTCGGGCGTCGAAGGCTTCCAGCAGCCCGCCCGGGCGTGCCGGGCGGGGCCGGGCCGGCCAGTCGGCCGCCCGGTGCTTGCGCTGCACCAGGGTCACCTGGACGGCGAACGCCTCGTCCCACTTGAGTCGCCGCCGCGCCTGGTGCAGCGCCTCCTTGCTGGACGGCCGGTGGATCTCGGTCAGCGCGGCGCCCAACCCGACCAGCTTGCGACCGGCCCGCACGGCGTTCGGCAGTGGGTCGTCCGGCGGGGTGAACGTGTCCAGCACGACGCGCACGCAGCGCGCGATCACCCAGGTCGGCACGGCAGCGGCGGCCGGGTAGACGGGGATGAGCGCCCCGGCGAACTCCTCGATGTCGTCGTTGACCGCCGCCTCGCCCTCGCCACCCTCGCCGAGCAGGACGTACTCCGGGCCGTTGAGCTGCCGTTTGCCCCGGAACTCGGTGACCTTGCCGGCGAACAGCCCCCACCGGCCGGGGCGCAGCTCCCGCTCGCGCCACGCCTGGTTGCCGAAGAAGGTCAACGTCAGCACCCCGCCGGAGCCGTCGCCGACGGTCACCTCCAGCAGGTTGCCCCGCCGCTGACGCATCGGGCGCACCGCGGTGCGCTGCACCTGGGCCAGCACGGTGACCTGCTCACCGACGTCCAGCGAGCGGATGTCGGTGTGCTCACCACGCTCGTCGTAGCGACGCGGGAAGTGGTAGACCAGGTCACCCGCGGTGTGCAGGTCGAGGTGTGCGGCCAGCGCCTTCGCTGTCTTCTCCCCGACCAGCTTCTTGAGCGGAGTGTCCACAGTGGCTGGTTCGCTCATTCGATCCCTACCAGGAGCGGATAAAACGGCTGGCCGCCCGGGTACGCGTGCACCTCGACGAACGGCCAGCGTCGCGCGACGTGCGCGCGGACGGCTTCGGTGAGCCCGGCCGGCGCGTCCGCCCCGGCCAGCAGGGTGACCATCTCGCCACCACCGCCGAGCATCCGGTCGACCACCGCAGCGCAGGTGTCGGTGAGGTCGGTGCCGATCAGGTGCACCTCCCCCTCCACCAGCGCCAGCACGTCACCGGGACGGCACGGGCCGGCCACGGTCAGCGCCTCCCGGCTGGCGTGGCAGACCTCGGCGTACCGGCAGGCGCCCGCCGCCTCGGCCATCGCGATCACGTCGTCCTCGAAGCGGCGGTCGCCGTCGCGGACCGCGAGGGCGGCCAACGCCTGCACGGGCGACCGGGTCGGCACCACGCTCACCTTGATGCCGAAGTGGTGGGCCTCGCGAGCAGCCGCGCTCGCCACCGCCTCGGTGTTGGCGTCGTTGGGCAGCACCACCACCCGGGCCGCGCCGGTGCTGCGCACGGCGTCGAGCAACTCACCGGTGGACGGGTTGCCCGGCACCACTGTGGCCCCTTCCGCGGCGAACAGCTCGGCGATGCCGCCACCGGTGGCCACCACCACCGCGGCCCGGCCGGTCACCGCCGGGCCGGCGGGCGGCTCCGGCTGGTCGGCGAAACGGGTCACCGAGATCCGGTACGGGCGGCCGGCGGCGACCCCGGCCTCGACCGCCGCGCCCACGTCGTTGACGTGCACGTGCACGTTCCAGGTGCCCTCCGGCTCACGCCCGTCGCCGACGACGACAAGCGAATCCCCCAACGCGTCCAGGGCCCGGCGCAACCCGGCGACCGCCTCGGCTCGGGCATCGAGCAGAAACTGCACCTCGTACGCGTACTCGTCGGAACCGGTCTCGCGGGCGACGGTGGCCGCCGGGCGGGCGGCGCGCGGCGTCGGCGCGGGCCGGGCCGTGCTCTCCCCGGTCAGCACCTCGACCAGGGCGTCGAGCAGCACGCAGAGCCCTCGGCCACCGGCGTCGACAACGCCCGCGCGGGCCAGCGCCGGCAGCTGCTCCGGGGTCCGGGCGAGTGCCTCGGCCGCCGCCCGGGCCGCGACGCCGGCCACCGCCGGCAGGTCGTCGCTGTCCGCGCCCTCGGCCGCCGCGGCGGCGGCCGCGACAACGGTGAGCAGTGTGCCCTCGACCGGCCGGGAGACCGCCGTGTACGCGGCGGCGGTGCCGGAGCGCAACGCGGCGGCCAACTCCCGGCCACGCACCGCCGGCATTCCGGCGACCTGGTCGGCGAAACCCCGCAGGATCTGCGAGAGGATCACCCCGGAGTTGCCCCGCGCGCCGAGCAGCGCGCCCTGGGCCATCAGCCGCAGGGCGTGCCCGTGCGCGGTCGGCCCGCTGTCGGGCAGGGTGTCCAGATCCATGGCGAGGGCCTGCTGGGCCGAGGTGAGGGTGAGCACCAGGTTGGTGCCGGTGTCGCCGTCGGGCACCGGATAGACGTTGAGCTGGTCGATCTCGCCCTGGTGACGCTTCAGTGCGGCCAACCCGCCCGCACACCAGCGGCGGACCGCGGCGGCGTCGAGGGTGTCCAGCACGGGCAGAAGCCTACTGGCGCACACCGACACCCGTCGGACTCGTCCGGCGTGTCCGCTGCGCCCCGGGCCGGCGCTGGCCGCGGCGGGGACGGACCGCTCCGGTAGCCTTGCCGCCGGGCCGGCCCGCCGTCCGGCGGACGGGCCCACGACCAGGCGTGAGCCGGGGCACGGGTGAGCGCCGGACCGGGCCGGTTGGCCGGGTCGGCGAGTCATCGGGTAACCTGACCAGGTTGCCCGGGCAGCACCTGCCGGCGACCCCATGAACGTATCAATCCCAGGAGTATCCCGTGGCTAGCGTGTGCGACGTCTGTGGCAAGGGACCGGGCTTCGGCCACAACGTGTCCCACTCGCACCGGCGGACCAACCGCCGCTGGAACCCGAACATCCAGTCGGTGCGTACCCCGGCCGGTGGCGGCAACACCAAGAAGTTGCAGGTCTGCACCTCGTGCATCAAGGCCGGCAAGGTCACCCGCGCCTGACGCGGTAGCACCCACCTTCTCGTACGACTCAGCCGGCGGACCCCGAGGGTCCGCCGGCTGAGTCGTGTGCGCGGTAGGCGCCGCAGGCCCGAGGTCCGGAAGGTCGGAGCGGGGCGCCCGGGGGTCTGGCCCGCGGATCAGAGGGTGCGGCCGAAGGAGATGCAGCCCTCCGCGTCCTTGTAGAAGCCGAAGTTCGGGATCCGCTCGTACCCGGCGGAGCCGTACATGGCGATCGCCTCGGGCTGCTTGTCGCCGCACTCCAGGACCACCCGCTTGCGGCCGTGCTCGCGGGCGGAGCGCTCGACGGCCGCCAACACCGCGCGGGCCACCCCCCGCCCCCGCGCCGCCGGCACCGTGTACATCCGCTTCAGCTCGGCCGTGTCCGCGCCGTGGCTACGCCAGCCACCGCAGCCGACCGGCTCACCGGCCAGGTAGGCGACGAGGAAGGCGCCATCGGGCGGCTCGAACTCGGCCGCGTCCACCGGGGTGTCGTCGCCGGTGCCGCCGTAGCGGGCACCGAGGTCCGCCAGGGCGGCGTGGATCAGGTGCTGTGCCACCGGTGCGTCGAACCGCACCACCCGGATCTCGATCTCACTCACGGTGTCCAGCGTACGGCGGTGCCCGGGTCTCAGCGGAAGTGGTCCCAGCCGGCCGGGCCGTCGTAGCCGACGCCGTCGACAGTCACGCCGGCACCGTCGGTGACCAGGCCGATCGGCCGCCAGCCCGGGGGCAGCGGCACCGCCGGGGGGAAGGTGGCGGCCAGCGCGTGGTCGTCGCCACCGGCGAGGATCCAGGTGTACGGGTCGACGCCGAGTGCCTGCGCCGCGTCGGCCATCTGCCGGGGCACCTCGAACCCGTCCCGGCGTACGTCGATGGCCACCCCGCTGGCCGCCGAGACGTGCCCGAGGTCGGCCAGGAGCCCGTCCGAGATGTCGATCATGGAAGTGGCGCCGGACCGGGCGGCCAGCGGGCCGGCCTGGTAGGGCACCTGTGGCCGCCGGTACGCCTCGACCAGCAGCCTCGGGGTGCGGAAGCCCCGGGTCAGCACGGTCAACCCGGCTGCCGCGTACCCGGTGCGCCCGGCCAGGGCGAGCACGTCCCCAGGTCGGGCGCCGGAGCGCAGCACGGGTGGGTGGCCCGCCAGGTCACCCAGCGCGGTGACCGCGACGGTCAGGGTGGGGCTGGCCGACATGTCGCCGCCGACGACGCTCGCGCCGACCGTCGACGCCTCCGCGGACAGCCCGTCGGCCAACTCCTCCGCCCAGCCGGTGTCCAGGTCCGCCGGCATGCAGAGCGCGACCAGCAGGGCGGTCGGTGTGGCACCCATCGCCGCGATGTCGGCCAGGTTGGCCGCCGCCGCCCGGTGCCCGACGTCGCGGGCCGAGGACCAGTCCCGCCGGAAGTGCCGCCCGTCGACCAGCACGTCCGTCGAGGCCGCCACCCGGCCGTCCGGCGCGGCCACCACCGCCGCGTCGTCACCCGGGCCGAGCAGGGTCGTCGGCCCGTACGAGAGCCGGGCGGTGATCTTCCCGATCAGCCCGAACTCCCCGATCCCGGACACGCCGACGCCACCGCGGGCGTCGCGCCCGTGCTGCCCGGCTCCGCCGTGCTCGCTCACCGCTGCTCCTTGACCACCGATAGGGATCAGACCTGGTCCGTAAGGTAGTTTCACCCTTCGGGCCGCTCCCGGGCGGCGACGGACGGAGGTCGAGTCGTGGTACAGGCGTACATCCTCATCCAGACCGAGGTCGGCCGCGCACGTGACGTGGCGGGTCTCATCGCGGACATCTCCGGCGTGGTTCGCGTCGACGCCGTCACCGGGCCGTACGACGTGGTCGTCCTCACCGAGGCGAACACCGTCGACGAGCTCGGCAAACTCATCGTCAGCAAGGTGCAGATGGTGCCCGGCATCACCCGCACCCTCACGTGTTCGGTGGTGCGGCTGTAAGTGGACGAGTTGACATCATCCTCCTCCGCGGTGGACGACGACGGCGCGCGTGACGCGACCGACGGCACGTCCGGGCCGGCTGACGGTAACGGTGAGCCGACCGATCCCGCCGCCGCCGCGCCGGCCGGCCGCGACCGGACCATGCGGGGCGCTGCCCTGCTGGCCACGGTGATAGCCCTGCCGATCACGCTGCTGGTGGCCGTGTTGGCGTTCAACAAGCTCAGCCCGGACACTCCGGCCGCCGCGCCGACGCCCTCCGCGACCACCGCCCGGGTGCAGTCCACCGCCCCGGTGGAGATGGCCGCCCCGGCGCTGGCCGCCCGCCCGGCCACGGTCTGCCGGGCGCTGCTCTCCCAGCTCCCGGCGAGCATCCGTGACCTGGCCCAGCGGCCGGTCACCGCCGGCCCGGAGCAGAACGCCGCGTACGGCGACCCCGCGCTCACCGTCGCCTGCGGCGGCACCGAGCCGACCTTCCCCAGCACCGACGAGGTCTGGACGGTCAACGGGGTCTGCTGGCACCTCGCCGAGCAGGCCGACGACGCGGTGCTCTCCACTGTCGACCGGGAGACGCTGATCACGGTGCGTGTCCCGGGCGCGTACGAGCAGCCGTTGCAGTGGTTGCCGGCGATCTCCAGCACGATCGTGGCGAGCGTGCCGTCCGGCGGGGCCGTCCCGTCCGGCTGCCAGCGCTGAACACGAACCGACCCCACCCGCACCGGCTGAGCCGCGCGGGCGGGGTCGGACCGCTCAGTGCAGGCCGACGCCGCGCCGCTGGGCGGTACGGATCAGGCGGTTGACCAGCTTCGGGTACTCCAGGCCGGAGGCCGCCCACATCCGCGGGAACATCGACGTCGGGGTGAAACCGGGCATCGTGTTGATCTCGTTGAGGTAGACGTCCAGCTCGGGAGTGACGAAGAAATCGGCGCGGGCCAGACCGGCGCAGTCCAGCGCGGTGAACGCGCGGACCGCGTACTCCTGCACCTGACGGGTCACCTTGTCCGGCAGGTTGGCCGGAATGTCGTACTCGCAGGAGTCGTCGAGGTACTTCGCCTCGAAGTCATAGAAGTCGTGGTCGGCGACGACCCGCACCTCGGCCAGCACTGACGCCTCGGGCGCGCCACCGGCCTCGCCCTCCAGCACCCCGCACTCGATCTCGCGGCCGACGATCGCGGCCTCGATGATGACCTTCGGGTCGAACTGCCGGGCGGCGGCGACCGCCGCGTCCAGCTGCGCCCAGTCGGTGACCTTGTTGACGCCGAACGACGACCCGGCCCGGGACGGCTTGACGAAGACCGGCAGGCCGAGCCGCTCCTTGTCCTGCTCGCTGAGGGTCATCCCGTTGCGCAGCACGGCGTACGAGCCGACCGGGATGCCCTCCACGGCGCAGAGCTTCTTGGTGAACTCCTTGTCCATGGCGGCGGCGGAGGCGAACACGTTCGCCCCGACGTAGGGGATACCGGCCATCTCCAGCATTCCCTGGATCGTGCCGTCCTCGCCGTACGTGCCGTGCAGCACCGGGAAGACCACGTCCACGTCGGCCAGCGCCCGGGGGCCCTCGGTGGGGTCGAGCACCATCAGGCCGTTGCCGGTGGGGTCGGCGCGCAGCACGATGTCGTCGCCGGAGTCGGCGGTGATCTCCGGGAGCTGACGGGCATTGATCGCGAGCTGGGCGGGATCGCCGTTGGTCAGCACCCACTGGCCGGCCCGGGTGATGCCCACCGGCACCACCTCGAACTCGTCCGGGTCGAGTGCGCCGAACACGCTGCCGGCGCTGACACAGGAGATGCCGTGCTCCGGGCTGCGGCCGCCGAAGACGATCGCCACGCGGGTCTTGCCTGGGGTGGTCACTCCGGTCACCTCTTCGTACGCGACTGCGGCTGGTCGTGCTCGCCGGTGGCGCTCACCCGGTTGACCTTACTGTGCGTGGCGAAAGGGCGAGGCGATACCCGGCGAGCCACGGCACGACACGGCAACTGGTCATCAGAGGATATACGGTGTGTAACCGGGAGGTAGCGCTGTCGCAGGCCGCCGACCTGGGCCCGCGCTCAGTCCCGGGAGTGCCGGCGACCGACCGCTATCACCTTCACCCGCTGCCGGCCGGCCCGCACCATGCCCAGCGCCATGAACGCGCCGGCGATGCGGTCGGCGGCCTCCCGGCTGCTGGCCCCGACGACCTGCCGGCGCCGCTCCGGCGCGACCCGCTCGTTGCGGTTGACGCCCTCGACCGGGCGCACGTCGGTGAGCACCACGAGAAAGCGCGTCATCGCGGGCCGACCGAGGGTACGGCGGGGGGCTCCGGGCGGGTTCGCACGTCGTCTCCTTCCGGCAGGCCGGGATGGCGGGGCGGCACGCGACGATCGGGTACGGGGGAGAAACCCGATCGCCGCGCGCCCCATCCCCTCCGGTCGCTCACCACCACCGTCGCCACGACAACCGGCGGTGAGGACGCCATAACAGATTGACACGTGTACAGCCGTGAATGCAACTCTCATCGACGTTCTCTCATGCAGACGTTCCCGCAAATGTGTGCGACCATCGATGCATGGCCCCGAAGACCGCCCGTGCCCGCCGGCTCGGCATCGCCCTGCGCCACCACCGGGAAGCAGCCGGGCTGACGCTGGAGACCGCGGCGGATGAGATCAACAGCACCCGCAGCACCCTCTCCCGGTACGAGAACGCCCAGACCCTGATCAGCCCGGCCACCGTGCGCGCCCTGCTCACGTCGTACGGGGTGAGCGCCGAGGAGGTGGCCGCGGCGGTGCAGCTGGCCAAGGACGCCCGCAAGCCGGGCTGGTGGGTGTCGTACTCGTACCTGCTGGACCCCCGCACCATCGACTTCATCGCGCTGGAGGCCGAGGCGACCGCCATCGCCAACTTCGAGCCCTCGGTGGTGCCCGGCCTGTTGCAGACCGCGGACTACATCCGTGGCGTGATGCGCGGCGGCCCGCACACCCTCGGCGACGACCTGGTCGAGCAACGGGTCAAGATCCGGCTCGACCGGCAACAGCGACTCACCGCCGACCAGCCGCCCATCCTCGACGCGATCATCGACGAGGGCGCGCTGCTGCGCCCGGTCGGTGAGCAGTCGGTGATGAACGGGCAACTACGGCACCTGGTCAAGATGGCCGAGTTGCCGAACATCACCGTCCAGGTGATCCCGCTCTCCGCCGGCTACCACCGGGGCACCCGGGGTTCCCTGCACATCCTCGAGTTCGCCGACCCGGAGGACCCGATCATCGCGTCGGTGGAAACCGTCGCAGGTCAGATGATCCTCGACCGCGCCGGCGAGACGCGTACCTGCACCAAGATCATGGAGCATCTCCGAAGCGTGGCGCTCAGCCCGGCGGACAGCCGCGAGATGCTCCTGTCAGTCCTGAAGGGACGGTAGGACCGATGACACCGATGATCACAGCGGCCTTGGCCGCGGCGGCGTGGCGCAAGAGCAGCCGCAGCGGCGACGAGGGCGCCTGCGTGGAGGTTGCCGCGATACCGCGGCTGGTGGCCGTCCGCGACTCCAAGGACCCGGCCGGCCCGGCGCTGCTGTTCCCCACGACGGCCTGGGCCGCCTTCGCCCAGGCGCCACCCCAGCGCTGACCAGACGTGCCTGAGCCGGCGTGGGTCGCGGCCCGCGCCGGCTCAGGCGACCAGCGGGCGGGGCTCCGGAGCGGCGCGCAGCGCCTCCAGCGCGGCGATCGCGACGCCCCGGGCGCCGGCCATGTCCCGGTCCGGCACCAACGCGAAAACGGCCACCGCCGCCTGCTCCTCTCGGAGCACCGTGTGCTCGCGGACCGTCGCCAGGAACCAGTCCCGGAACTCCGGCGCCGCCTCGACCACCCCACCGCCGACGAAGTACGCGTGCGGGTCGGTGAAGTTCGCCGCCACCGTGAACAGCCGTCCCAACGCCATCGCCTGCTGGGTGAACAGGTCCCGCGCGAGGGCGTCTCCCCGCTCGCCGTAACCGCGTACCAGCTTGGCCGCCCGGGACACCGGCTCGGCGACGAGCGGATGGTCGGGGTACCGGGTCAGCCAGTACGGCAGCAGGTTGCGTTCGATGCCGGTCAGCGAGGCGACGCTCTCCACGTCACCGGTGAAGCCGCAGGCGCAGGTGGGGTCCGGCTGACCCGGCCCGAGCAGCCCGCTCAGCGGGATGTGCACATGGCCCAACTCCCCCGCCATGCCTGCCGCACCGGCGATCACCCGACCGCTCTCGACCACCCCGCCGCCCAGGCCGGTGCCGACGATCGCGGACACCGACGAACGGTTCATCGCGTCGGCACCGAAGTAGACGTGGTGAGCGTAGAGCGCTGCCGCGTTGCCGTCGTTGTGGTAGATCACCGGCAGGCCGAGCCGTCGCTCCAACGCACCCCGCACGTCGAAGCCGCGCCAGGCCGGTTGGGAGAAGTTGGTGGAGCCCCGCGAGGAGATGACACCCTCGGCGCTGGCCGGGCCCGGCGTGTCCAGCCCGACCGCCCGGACCAGGTCACGCGGCACGCCGGTCTGCGCCAGGGCGCCGTCCAGCGCCCGGGCCAACGCCTCGATCGCCGCCTCCGGCCCGGCCCCCACCTCGCTGGGGATCTCCAACAGCCCGTCCACCAGGAAGCGACCGTCCACCGTCAGCACGGTGGCGTTGTTGCTGGTGCCGCCGTTGTCCAACCCGACGACCACCGGCACCCCTGCGCTGCCCACCGAAACCGCCTCCCGCCGTCATGAGTGTGAGCCGAGGCTAGTGCCAACCCCCCTCCCCCGCCACGCCCCGCACCACCCTCCCCGCGATCTTGCGCTTACTGTCCCGGCATAAGGTGCATAGCACCTCATCTCGACAACCGAAACTGCAAGATCGCCGGGGTCAGGCCCGGCGCGCGATCACCGCCGTGGCGTCCAGGTCTTCGTCCTGGCGCACGGTGGGCACCAGGCCGGCCGCTTGGAACGCCGCGCAGAGGACGTCTACCTGGGTGGTGCCGGCTTCCACCACCAGGTGGCCGCCGGGGGCCAGCCAGTGCGCGGCGTCCACGCCCACCCGGCGCAGCACGGAGAGCCCGTCCGGGCCGCCGTCGAGCGCCACCGGGGCCTCGTGCAGCCGCGCCTCCGGCGGCATCAGCGCCACCGCGTCGGTCGGCACGTACGGGGCGTTGGCGAGCACCAGGTCCAGCCGACCCCGCCACCGCCCGGGCAGCGGAGCGAAGAGGTCACCCTCGTACACCTCGGCGTTCAGCCCGGCGACGTTGCGCCGGGCGCAGGCGACGGCCGCCGGGTCGATGTCAGCGGCGGCCAGCCAGCGTGGCGTGAGTCGGTGCGCCAGCGCCACGGTGGTGGCACCGGACCCGCAGCAGAGGTCGACAACGGCCGGTGCCGGGCCGGTCACCTCGGCCGCCACCTCGACCAGCAGAGCGGTCCGGGCACGCGGCACGAAGACGCCGGTGTCGACGGCGATCCGCAGGCCGGCGAACTCCGCCCAACCGAGCAGGTACTCCAACGGCTCGCCGGCCACCCGCCGGTCGGTCAGATCGGCCAACGCAGTCGGCGAGTCGGCGGCGGCCAGCAGCAGCTCGGCTTCGTCCTCGGCGTAGACGCAGCCGGCCGTGCGCAGCCGGGCCACCAGGGCGGCCCGGGTCGGATCTGCCACCGGCACCCTCAGGCCGACCCGGCCGCGTCCAGCGCGGCGGCGATGTCGGCCACCAGGTCCGCGGTGTCCTCCGCGCCACAGGAGAGCCGGACGAAACCGGGAGCGGTGTCGTCGCCCCACTGCGCCCGCCGGTCCGCCGTGGTGTGCAGGCCACCGAAGGAGGTCGCCGCCGCCACCAGCCGGGCGGCCTCGATGAATCGGCCCACCCGGTCGGCGTCGCCCAGGTCGAACGAGAGCACCCCCGGTATCCGGTGCATCTGCGCCGAGGCCACCGGGTACGCAGGGTCGTCCGGCCGCCCCGGCCACCGCAGGCCGGTCACGTCCGACCGGCCGGCGAGCAGGTCGGCGACCGCTGCGGCGTTCACGCTCTGCCGCGCCAGCCGCAGGTCGAGAGTGGCCAGTGACCGGTGGGCCAACCAGGCGTCGAACGCGCCCGGCACCGCCCCGGTGGTGGTCCGCCAGGTCGTCACCGCGTCGATCAGCTCGGTGGATCGGCTGGCCAGGTAGCCCAGCAGCAGGTCGGAGTGGCCGGTGAGCGCCTTCGTACCGGAGGCGACCACCAGGTCGGCGCCGAGGTCCAGTGGGTGCTGACCGAGCGGGGTGGCCGTGGTGTTGTCCACCGCGAGCAGCGCGCCGGCGGCGTGCGCCCGCTCGGCGAGGGCGGCCACGTCGACCACGTCCAGGCCCGGGTTGGCCGGCGTCTCCACCAGCACCAGCCGGACGCCCTCGAACGACGGGTACGGCCCGACGGTCGGCACGAACAGCACGCGGACGCCGATGGCCTCCAGCACATCGGTGGCGAACGCCCGGACCGGGAAGTATCCGTCGCTGGGCAGCACCACGGTGTCCCCCGGCCGCAGCAGGGTGAGCAGCAGGCCGGTGATGGCCGCCTGACCGGTCGCGAAGACCCGGCAGTCACCGCCCTCCAACTCGCCCACCGCCGCCTCCAGCAGCCGCCGGGTCGGGTTGTCGGGGCGGCCGTAGCCGTTCGGCGACGTGCCCTGACCCTGGAACGGGTCGAGGTGGTACGGCGCGGCGAAGACCGGCCCGGGCAGGAACGGATCCCCCGGTGCCGGCTCGGGCAGTCCCGCGCGGACGCAGCGGGTGCCGTCTCCCCACTCGCTCATCGGGTTCCTCACTCGTACGACTCGGGTTTGGCGGTGCGGCTCATCAGGGTCTCCACGGCGAGGCGGGGGTCCATCCCCTCGTGGCAGATCCGCTCGACGTGCTCGGTGATCGGCATCTCCACGCCGTGAGCCCGGGCCAGGTCGCGGATCGCCAGGCAGCTCTTCACACCCTCGGCGGTCTGCCGGGTGGCGGCCTGGGCCTGCTCCAGCGTCTCCCCCCGGCCCAGGTGCTCGCCGAAGGTGCGGTTGCGGGCCAGCGGGGACGAGCAGGAGGCGACCAGGTCGCCCATGCCCGCGAGACCGGCGAAGGTGATCGGGTCAGCGCCGAGCGCCACGCCCAGCCGGGCCGTCTCGGCCAGCCCACGGGTCATCAGCATGGCCCGGGTGTTGTCGCCGAAACCCATCGCGGTGGCGATGCCGTACGACAGGGCGATCACGTTCTTGACCGCCCCGCCCAGCTCACAGCCGATCACGTCGTCGTTGGTGTAGGGGCGCAGGTACGGCGTCCGGATCGACGACTGGACGAGCGTGGCACGAGCGCTGTTCGTCCCGGCGACCACTGTCGCGGCGGGCTGCTCGACGGCGATCTCCGGGGCCAGGTTCGGGCCGGACACGACGACCACCCGGTCCGCGGCGACCCCGGCGGTCTCCACGATGACCTCGCTCATCCGCTTGGTGGTGCCCAGCTCGATGCCCTTCATGAGCGACACCAGGGTCGAGTCCGGGTGCAGGTGCCCGGCCCATTCGGCGAGGTTGCCGCGCAGCGTCTGCGACGGCACCGCCAGCACCACCACCTCGGCTCCGGTGATCGCCTCGGCGGCGTCGGTGGTGGCCGTGACGCGGGCGGGCAGCAGCAGGCCGGGCAGATATTCCGGATTGCGGCGCTCGGCCCGGATGCTCTCGGCGACCGGCGCGCGGCGGGCCCACACCGTCACGTCCCGCCCCGCGTCAGCGAGGATCTTGGCGAAGGCGGTGCCCCAGGAACCGGCGCCGAGCACCGCGACGTGCCCGCTCACGCCGCCGCCCCGTTCCGCTTCACGGCGGCCCGGACCGCACCACTGCTTCGCTCGCTCATGCCGCTTCGCCCTGCTGCTCACGGCCGGCGGAGGGCCGGGCCGGTCGCTCCCACAGTGGCGGCGGGGTACCGCCACGGATCTCGGCGAGCATGTCCCGCAGCCGCAACATGATGGTGTCCGTCATCTCCTCGAGGGTGGCCCGGGTCGGCTGGGCGTCCGCCCACCGGCTCAGGTCGATCGGTTCCCCGGCGGCAACTGTCACCGGGATCCGGGGGCGCAGACTGACGCGGGTCGTCCGCGGGTCGAAGATCCGTTCCGGCCCCCACATCACCACCGGTACGACCGGGGCGCCGGTGGCCAGGGCCAAGCGGGCCGCACCGGTCTTGGCCTTCATCGGCCAGAGCTCCGGCTGTCGTGTGGTGGTGCCCTCAGGGTAGATCACCACCGCGCCGCCCTCGTTGAGCGCGGCGACCAGGGCGTCCAGTGAGCGGACGGCGTCCACGGTGCCCCGCTCGACGGGGATCTGCCGGCACCGGTGCAGGATCCAGCCGACCACCGGCACCCGGAACACGCTGGCCTTGCCCAGGTACTGCGGCCAGCGCCCGGAGTCGTAGATGAAGTGCGCGGAGACCAGCGGGTCGGCGTGGGAGATGTGGTTCGCCACGATGATCATGCCGCCGTCGCGGCGGAGATGCTCCTGACCACGCCAGGTACGCCGGGTCCAGACGATCATCACCGGCTTCACCAGCCCCACGGCGAACCGTTGCCAGAACCCCAGCCTCCGCCGTGCCACTGTGCCTCCTCGTCGCGCCCCAACCCCGCCGCGAAATCCCGCCCGCGACACCCGCAGCGGAAATCATGCCTGCTCGCCCCCGGTACGGCCAGCGAGGGTCCCGTCGTCCGGCTGGCAGGATTGCGGACGTGAGTCAGCCGAGGTGGGCAGTGGTGGTGCCGGTGAAGCCGCTGGCCGCGGCCAAGAGTCGGCTGCGCGGCGCGCTGCCCGGCGTACCGCACGAGGAGTTGGCGCTGGCCGTCGCGGCCGACACGCTCCGCGCGGTGCTGGCCTGCCCGGCGGTCGCCGAGGTCCTGGTGGTGACCGACGACGCCCGGGTGGCGGCGGCGGCACGGGCGGCCGGCGCGCGGGTGTTGCCGGACGAGCCGAACGCCGGCCTGAACGCCGCGTTGCGGCACGGGGCGGCCGGGGCCCGCGGGTGGGTGGCCGGGATCACCGCGGACGTGCCGGCGCTGCGCCCGACCGAGCTGGCCGGCGCGCTGCTCGCGGCGCAGAACAGCCGACCCACGGTCCGCCGGTTCGTGCCGGACACACCCGGCGAGGGCACGGTGCTGCTCACCGCTCCGCCGGGGGTACCGCTGGAGCCTCGTTTCGGGGTGGGTTCGGCGCTCGCGCACGCGTCGAGCGGGGCGTTGCCGCTCGACGGCGACTGGCCCAGCCTGCGCCGGGACGTGGACACCGCGGCGGACCTGGCCGAAGCCGACCGGCTCGGGCTGGGGCCGCGCACGGCCGCGCTGGTGGACGCCGGCCGCCCGGCCCGCGCCACCGGCTGACCCTGCCCCGCCCGCGGAGCGGGCTGACCCTGCCCCGCCCGCCTAGCGGGCCGAGCCTGCCCCGCCCGCCTAGCGGGCTGACCCTGCCCGGGCCGCGCCACCGGCCGGCCCCCGGGTGTACGGTGCCAGCATGCAGGGCACTGTGGCCAGCTACGACGCGGCGACGCGCAGCGGTGTCCTGCTGCTCGACGACGGCACCGAGATGCGCTTCCCCGCGCGGGCTTTCGACGCCTCCGGGCTGCGGCTTCTCCGGCTCGGGCAGCGGGTCCGCATCGACACCGATCCCGACGGCGAGGTTGTCCGGGTGACATTGCCGACGATGATCTGACCCGGCGGGCCCAAGTTCATTTTGCGTTTACCGTAATCGGGTGATTATGAGCGGGTGAGCACCCCTCGCGAGCAACCGGCCCGCCCGCCCGCCACCAACCTCCGCAACGGCTCCACCGCGCGCGGCGCCGATGGGCGCTTCCGTCCGTCCCGCGCCGAACGCGCCGGCGCCGCCCGCGCCGACACCCTCGCCGACGACCCCGGCGCCGCCTCCTCCGGCCTGGACGAGGTCATCGACCCGGTGCCGCAGACCGAGGCGGACGGTCCCGCCGCCGGTGAGGTCCAACCGGTCGGATCGACAGCCACCCGGCTGGAGGACGACGACGAGCCCCCGGCCCCGCCGCTGCCGGAGGACCGGTTCCTCAACCGGGAGCTGTCCTGGCTCGACTTCAACGCCCGCGTGCTCGCCCTGGCCGAGGACCAGCGCACCCCGCTGCTGGAGCGGGCCAAGTTCCTGGCCATCTTCGCCAGCAACCTCGACGAGTTCTACATGGTGCGCATCGCCGGACTGAAGCGGCGGCTCTCCGCCGGCCTGCCGGTACGCGGCGGGGACCGGCTGCCCCTGCGTACCCAGTTGGAGCTGATCGCCGAGCGGACCGCCGCCCTGGTCGCCCGGCACGCCGCCTGTTTCGTCGACGACGTGCTGCCCAAGCTCGCCGACGAGAGCATCCGGATATTGCGCTGGGGCGAGTTGGGCGACCCCGAGCGGGAACGGCTGCGCACCTACTTCCGGGAGCACATCTTCCCGGTGCTGACCCCGCTCGCGGTGGACCCGGCGCACCCGTTCCCGTACATCTCGGGGCGGTCGCTGAACCTGGCGGTGGCGGTTCGTGACCCGGATGGCGGTTCGGAGCTGTTCGCCCGGGTCAAGGTGCCCAACAACGTGCCCCGTTTCGTCCGGGTGGACCGGGACCAGCCCGGCGTCCGGATGCTGCCCGTGGAGGACCTGATCTCGGTGCACCTGGGGCAGCTGTTCAGCGGCATGCAGGTGGTCGAGTGCCACCTGTTCCGGGTCACCCGCAACGCCGAGGTGGAGGTCGACGAGGACCGCGACGAGGATCTGCTCCAGGCCCTGGAGCGGGAGCTGGCCCGGCGGCGGTTCGGTCCGCCGGTCCGCCTGGAGGTCGCCGCGTCGATCTCCGACCACATGTTGGAGCTGCTCGTCCGCGAGCTGGACATGGACGACCAGGACGTGCTGCGGGTGCCCGGCCTGCTGGACCTCTCCGCGCTGTGGCAGGTCTACGGCGAGGCGGACCGGCCGGACCTGAAGGACCCGCCGTTCGTGCCGGCCACCCATCCCCGCCTCGCCGAGGGCGAGGTGCCGCGCAGCGTCTTCTCCACCCTGCGCGACGGCGACATCCTGGTGCACCACCCGTACCACTCGTTCGCCACCAGCGTGCAGCGCTTCATCGAGCAGGCCGCCGCCGACCCGAACGTGCTGGCCATCAAGCAGACCCTCTACCGGACCAGCGGCGACTCCCCGATCGTCGACGCGCTCGTCGACGCGGCCGCCGCCGGCAAGCAGGTGGTGGTGCTCGTGGAGGTGAAGGCCCGCTTCGACGAGGTGGCCAACATCGGTTGGGCCCGCACGTTGGAACGCGCCGGCTGCCACGTGGTGTACGGCCTGGTCGGCCTGAAGACGCACTGCAAGACCGCGTTGGTGGTCCGGCAGGAGGGCAATCAGATCCGCCGCTACTGCCACATCGGCACCGGCAACTACCACCCGAAGACGGCCCGACTGTACGAGGACTTCGGCATGCTCACCGCCGACCCGGAGATCGGCGCCGACCTCACCGACCTGTTCAACGTGCTCACCGGGTACAGCCGGCAGACCGCGTACCGGCGGCTGCTGGTCGCGCCGCAGGGCATCCGCAGCGGGCTGATCGAGCGGATCGAACGGGAGATCTCGCACGTCCGCCTGGGCATGCCCGGCCTGGTCCAGTTCAAGGTCAACTCGCTGGTCGACGAGGGGGTGACCGACGCGCTGTACCGCGCCTCCCAGGCCGGCGTCCACGTCGACCTGCTCATCCGGGGCATGTGCACGCTGCGCCCGGGGGTGCCGGGGTTGTCGGAGAACATCCGGGTCCGCTCGATCCTCGGCCGGTTCCTGGAACACTCCCGGGTCTTCCGGTTCGGCAACAACGGTGAGGCCGAGTTCTGGATGGGCTCGGCCGACCTGATGCACCGCAACCTGGACCGCCGGGTGGAGGCGCTGGTGCAGGTGAGCGACCCGATCGCCCGCGCCGAACTGGACCAGGTGCTCACCGCCGCGATGAGCCCCGAAGTGGACGCGTTCGAGCTGGCCGGCGACGGCACCTGGACCCGGCGTACCGGCGGTGACGACACCGCCGGGGAGCATCTGCAGGAACTGCTGCTGCGCCGCGTCGGTGGCACGGCCAGCTGACCGCGCAGCGCATAGGCTGAGCTGATGGTCGAGGAGGAGCAGAAGTACGAGGTGGACGACACCTACGTGCTGCCGGACCTGGCCGGTGCCGCCCCGGCCGGAGGTCGGGTCCGGGCACTGCCACCGGTGACGCTGGTCGCCCGCTACCTCGACACCGTCGACCTGCGGCTGGCCCGGGCCGGCGCGTCGCTGCGCCACCGGCGGGGAGACGACCTGCCCTGGACGGTGAAACTACCGACCGGGACGCCAGGCGTCCGGCACGAGATCTCCCGGCCCGGGCCGAAGCGGCAGCCGCCGCCGGAGCTGGTGGAGTTGGTCACCGTGCTGCACCGTGGGGCGCCACTGGCCCCGGTGACGGTGGTCCGGACGGTGCGGCACGCGTACGAGGTGTGTGACCGGGCCGGCACGGTGCTCGCCGAGGTGGTGGACGACCGGGTGACGGTGCTCGACGACGCCGGCACCACCACCGAAACGTTCCGCGAGGTGGAGGTGGAGCGCAGCGCCGGCGACCGGGAGTTGCTCGACCGGGTCGGTGGGGTGCTGCGCCGGGCCGGCGCCCGGGGCGGGTCGTTCACGCCGAAGCATGTACGGGCGCTGGGCGCGGCGGCGCGGGCCGAACCGGACCTGGTCGCGCCGGCCGGGTTGACCGCCGAGCTGAGCGCCGGTGAGGTGGTGACCGAGTCGGTACGCAAGGAGGTCCGCCGGCTGTTGGCGCACGACCCGCTGGTCCGGCTGCGCGCCTCGGCCGCCGGTGACGACACCGCCGTGCATCAGATGCGGGTGGCCTGTCGACGCCTGCGCAGTGATCTGCGCACCTTCAAACCGTTGCTGCGCAGGACCTGGTCGCGCCCGCTGCGCGCCGAGCTGCGCTGGTTGGCCGGGGTGCTCGGGGCGGCCCGCGACGCCGAGGTGCTCCGCGCGCGGCTGCGCCGTACCGCCGACGCCGATCCGCTGAGCCCGCTCGACCGGGGTGCTGTGGACCGGCTCGACGAGGTGCTCGCCGAACGGCAGCGGCGGGCGTTCACCGCCATCGACGAGATGCTGCGCTCCGCGCGTTACCTGGCTCTGGTGGACTCGCTGGTGCTGGCCGCCCGCGCGCCCCGGTTCACCCGCCGGGCCGCCGCGCCCGCCACCGAGGCGCTACCCGCGCTGGTGGCGCGGCCGTGGCGGCGGTTGACCGGGCCGGACGGCGTCGACGGGCTGGACGCGCAGTCGCCGGACGACCGCTGGCACGCCGTCCGCAAGGAGGGCAAGCAGGCCCGGTACGCGGTCAACGCGGTGGCCCCGACGGTCGGCAAGGGCGCACGCCGGTTGTCCCGCGCCCTCGCCCGGGTCCAGGACGTGCTCGGCGAGCATCAGGACGCCGCGGTGGCGGCGGACACCTGGCTGGAGATCGCCGCCGCGCGGCCGGACGACCACGAGCTGGCGGTCACCGCCGGGCGGCTGGCCGAACGGGAACGCGCCTCGGTGCGCCGGGCGCGGGAACGCCTGCCGGCTGCCTGGCACCGGGCCACCCGGCGACGGCGGACCAGTTGGCTGCCGTGACCGGCATCCGGGCCGCCGGCGGGGTGGCCTGGCGGCCGACCGACGACGGCGTACGCGTCTGCGTGGTGCACCGCCCCCGCTACGGCGACTGGACACTGCCGAAGGGCAAACTGGAACCGGGCGAGCATGCGCTCGCCGCGGCGGTCCGTGAGGTGGCCGAGGAGTCCGACGTGCGGGGTGTGCCGCAGGTGCGGCTGCCCTCGGTGCGCTATCGCAGCGAGGGGCAGCCCAAGCTGGTCGACTACTGGTCGATGCTCGCGGTGGCCAGCGGCGGTTTCCAACCGGACACCGAGGTGGACGACATCCGCTGGCTCGCTGTCGACGACGCGATCCGGTTGGTCAGCTACCCGCACGACGCCGAGGTGTTGGCGGCGTTCGCCGCTCTGCCGTCGGTGACGGCGACCATCGCTGTGGTCCGGCACGCGCACGCCGGTAAGCGGGCCACCTGGTCCGGCCCGGACGTCGGACGCCCCCTGGACGCCGAGGGGTGGGCCCAGGCGAATGCGCTGGCCGAGCTGATCGCCCTGATCCGACCGGCCCGGCTGCTGTCGGCGTCGCCGCGACGGTGCGTGCAGACGCTCGACCCGGCCGCCGCGTTGCTCGACCTGCCGATCGAGGTCTGCGGCGACCTGGACGAGCCGCAACCCGGCCAGCAGAGCGACGAGCAGATCCTGGCCACCGCCGCCCGGCTGCTGGAGTTGGCGGGCACCGGTGGCCAGGCGGTGGTGTGCAGTCAGGGCAAGGTCCTGCCCGGTGCCCTGGAGCGGCTGACCGGCCGTACCGATGAGGACTTCGCGACGCCGAAGGGCGGCGGCTGGCTGCTCGCCTTCGCCGGCGACCGGCTGCTGGCCACCGACCGCCTGTAGCGCCTGCGTTCGCCGGCCCCGGCCTCGGTCAGCGGGGCGGCAGGGTCACCGTCACCGCCACCGGCAGGTGGTCGCTGGCCGTGCTGCGCGGCGCGACCGGATCAGCGGGGGTCAGCTGGGGCGAGACGAAGATGTGGTCGATCTGCTGGCGCGGGTCGTCCGCCGGGCTGGTCGCCAACGGTCGGGCGGCGGCCAACGCGTCGACCAGGCCCGCCCTGGTGAACTCCGTGAACGCCTCGTCGCCCGGCTCCGTGTTCAGGTCGCCCCCCACCACCAACGGCCGACCGGCCGCGTACCGGATGGCGAAGTCGACGACCGCGCGGGCCTGGACCACCGGTCCGGTGCCCGGTGGCGGTTGCAGGTGGGTGCTGACCACCGTGGTTCGGACACCGTCGCCGAGGTCCAGCGTGACCGCGAGGGCCTGCGCCCCGGTGGGCGCGCCGACGGCGGCCAGCGGCAGGCTGCGCGGATCGCGCACCGGCCAACGGCTGAGCACCGCGTCACCCCAGACCGGATCGGCGGCCGGCCCGAAGACGTACGGCATACCGAGCCGGTCGGCCAGCAGGTCCAGGGTGTCGTGCCCGCCGTTGAGCAGCCACGCCCGGTCCACCTCGCTGAGCAGCACCACATCGGGCCGTTGCCGGTCGACGACCTCGGCGAGGCCGGTCAGGTCGAACCGGCCGTCGAGCCCGAAACCCATCCGGATGTTGTACGCCACCACTGTCAACCGTTGCGGCGGGCCGTCCCGGTTGCTGGCCACCGGCACCTCGTCGGCGAGCACGGGTGCCAGCAGGGCCAGCGCGGTGACAGCGGCGGTGGCCCGTAACGGCGGGAACGGCCCGGGAAGCCGGTGGGCGGCGGGACGGGCGGTGAACGCCACGGCGGCGATCAGCACGGCCACCACCACGGGCACCGCGGCGTTGGGGTAGCCCAGGTCGTAGGCCGAGTAGTAGCCGACCGCCCCGAGCGCGAAGACGAGCATGCCGGCGGCTACCGCGTACCCCCGGCGGGAGACGCTGGCGTGCGCCGCGTCGCTGGTGTCGTCGCTGCTGTCGTCGGTCAGGGCGAGGCACGCACCGAGACCGACCGCGGCGAGGAGAATGGCCGGCAGGAGCAGGTCCCCCCGGTCGAGGGCGAACAGCACCGCGCCGGTGAGCAGCGCCGCCGGACCGTACGCCCGGCCCCACCCTCGTGGCGGCCGGGTCAACGCGGCGCCCAGGAACCCGGCGACCGCCACCGGCACCGGCGCCAGGCCGAACAACGGCGAACGAGCCACCCCGTCCCCG
The DNA here is from genome assembly GCF_030269705.1 of Micromonospora sp. NBRC 107095. Lineage (NCBI taxonomy): Bacteria > Bacillati > Actinomycetota > Actinomycetes > Micromonosporales > Micromonosporaceae > Micromonospora > Micromonospora sp. NBRC 107095. Next base: position 1,577,928 of record NZ_BSTU01000001.1, on the reverse strand, counting down.
ACGAGGTACGACATCCCGGTCCGGGCCAGCGCCGGGGAGAGCGCCACCATCGCGGCCAGCAGCAGCGCGGGCCCGGCCACCAGCCAGGCCCGGCCACCACCGGGGCCCCCACGGGCGTCAGCGGGACCGTCAGGGCCGCCAACGGTGCCGGTACGGGTGGCGTCCGTGCCACCGAGCTGGCCCAGTTGTGCCGTGCCGACCAGGAACACCGTCACCGCGACGGCGCTGAGCAGCCAGGCCACCCAGTCGCCCCGCCAGACCAGGTCGACGGTGTCGAGCACCGCGTGTACCGCCGCGTTGACAGCGAACCCCAACGCCAGGCCCGGAACCGGTCGGTCGGTGTCGGCGGCGACGCCGACCAGCCAGACCAGGCCGGCGAGCAACCCGGCGGTGGCCACCCAGAGCTGGGTACGCCCACCGGGAGCGGCGGTGAGGGTGAGCCGGGCGACGGCGAGCGCGACGGCGGCGACGACAGTGACCGGGCGGGCCCCGACTCGGCCGACCACTGCGGGTGCGCCCAGCGCGAGCACGAACCAGCCGAGGGCGAACGCCCCCATCAGCTCGGCGGGGGTGGACGCCGCCTGACCGAAGATGGTGATGATGCCGGGCAGCCAGACCCGCAGCACGTCGATGAGGAGGAGCACGCCCAGCGCGAGCGTCCCGGTGGTGAGCTGGCGGTAGCGCACCGGCGCCCCACTTCCCGTCGGCGGGCCGGCGGAGGGGGGCCGGCACGGCGATTCTGCGCGAGCGGGCCAATCGGGTCAACGGTCCCCGTACCCGCGAAGCCGGTCCCGGCACGCCGAAAGGGCGCCCACCCACGGGTGGACGCCCTTGCGGAGCGGGTCGGTCAGCGCTTGCTGGCCGCCTTCTTGGCCGGGGCCTTCTTCGCGGGGGCCTTCTTGGCCGCGCTCTTGCTCGCCGCCGCGGTGGTCTTCTTCGCCGCGGTCGACCGGGTCGCCGCGGTGGTCTTCTTCGCCGCGGTGGTCTTCTTGCTGGCGGCCGTCTTGGTCGCCGTGGTGCTCTTGCTCGCCTTGGCCGGGGCGGTCTTCTTGCTGGCGGCCGTCTTGGTCGCCGTGGCGGTCTTGGTCGCCTTGGCCGGGGCGGTCTTCTTGCTGGCCGCCTTGGCCGCGGTCGCCTTGGTGCCCGTCGCCTTCGCGCCGGTCGCCTTCGCGCCGGCCGCCTTGGCCGTGGTGGTGCTGGTGGCGGCCTTCTTCGTCGCCACCGTGGCCTTCGGCACCTTGCCGCTGGCCACCATCTCCTTGAACCCGGCGCCGGGGCGGAAGGTCGGGACTGAGGTCTTCTTGACCTTCACCGCCTCGCCGGTACGCGGGTTGCGCGCTGTTCGTGCGCCGCGCACACGCTTTTCAAATGCTCCGAATCCGGTGATCGCCACCTTCTCGCCCTTGGTGACCGCCGCCTGGACCTCGGTGAGGACCGCGTCGAGCGCGGCCGTCGCCATCTTCCGGTCCCCCAGGCGAACGGCGAGCGCCTCGATGAGCTCGGCCTTGTTCACGACTTCCTCCCGATTGTGCAACTGACTCGTCGCGAGCCATTCTGCGCGCACGGTATGCCCTGTGCTGCCGGGACACAAACATTCGGTGGAAAAAAGCCCTTGTGTCGTAACGGATTCACCCCCACCGGTTGGACCGATGGGGGTGAAATCCGCTGTGCGAGCGGCCTAACGGCTATGCGACGGAGGGCAGGAACGGCAGTCGGCGCGCCTCGTAGGAGTCGATGTCGGCGGCGTGCCGGAGGGTGAGTCCAATGTCGTCGAGGCCCTCCAGCAGGCGCCAACGGCTGAAGTCGTCCAGCGGGAACGACCAGCTCGCATCCCCCGCCCGGAGTTGGCGGGCGGTCAGGTCGACGGTCACCGGGGTGCTCGGATCACCCTCGACCAGGTCCCACAGTTCTTCGACGGCTTTCAATTCCAACTCGACCGGCAACAGACCTTCCTTGAGGGCGTTGCCGCGGAAGATGTCACCGAAGCGCGGGGCCACCACGGCGCGGAAGCCCCAGTCCCGTAGCGCCCAGACGGCGTGCTCCCGGGAGGAGCCGGTGCCGAACTCCGGTCCGGCGATGAGGATCGACGCCCCGGAATAGTTTTCATCGTTGAGCACGAATGTCGGATCTTCCCGCCAGGCACTGAACAGCCCGTCGGCGAATCCGGTCCGGGTCACCCTCTTGAGGTACACGGCGGGGATGATCTGATCGGTGTCCACGTTGGACCGGCGCAGCGGCACGGCGGTGCCGGTGTGGGTGGTGAACTTGTCCATCTCGTCGGTCCCTTCTACAGGTCGGCGGGGGCGGCCAGCCGGCCGACCACGGCGGTGGCGGCGGCCACCGGCGGGGAGACCAGGTGGGTACGCCCACCCCGGCCCTGACGGCCCTCGAAGTTGCGGTTCGAGGTGGAGGCGGAACGCTCGCCCGGCTTCAGCGTGTCGGGGTTCATGCCGAGACACATGGAGCAGCCGGCGAACCGCCACTCGGCCCCGGCGTCGACGAAGACCTTGTCCAACCCCTCGGCCTCGGCCGCCTCGCGCACGGCGGCCGAGCCCGGCACCACGAGCATCCGGACGCCGTCGGCGACCCGGTGGCCCCGCAGCACGTCGGCGGCGGCCCGCAGGTCCTCCAGGCGACCGTTGGTGCAGGACCCCACGAAGACCACGTCGATGGGCAGTTCCCGCAGCGGGGTGCCGGGGCGCAGGTCCATGTACTCCAGGGCGCGGCGGGCGGCGGCGCGCTCCGAGTCGGTGGTGAACTCCTCCGGGTCCGGCACCGGGGCGCTCAACGGCGCGCCCTGCCCGGGGTTGGTGCCCCAGGTGACGAACGGGGTGATCTGGCTGGCGTCCAGGGTCACCTCGGCGTCGAAGCGTGCCCCCTCGTCGGTGGGCAGGGTCCGCCACCACGCCACCGCCGCGTCCCAGTCCGCGCCCTGCGGCGCGTTCGGGCGACCCTTGAGGTACGCGAAGGTGGTCTCGTCCGGCGCGATCATGCCGGCCTTGGCGCCCCACTCGATGGACATGTTGGCGATGGTCATCCGCCCCTCCATGGAGAGGGCGCGGATCGCCTCGCCGCGGTACTCGACGATGTGCCCGCGACCCCCACCCGTGCCGACCTGCGTGATCAGCGCGAGCACCAGGTCCTTGGCGGTCACGCCGGGCGCGAGGCGACCGGTGACGTTCACGGCCATCGTCTTCGGCCGGCTCTGCGGCAGCGTCTGGGTGGCCAGCACGTGCTCCACCTCGCTGGTGCCGATGCCGAAGGCGAGCGCGCCGAAGGCACCGTGGGTGGCGGTGTGTGAGTCGCCACAGACGATCGTCAGACCCGGCTGGGTGAGACCGAGCTGCGGGCCGATCACGTGCACGATGCCCTGGTTGTCGTCGCCGAGCGGGTGCAGCCGCACCCCGAACTCGGCGCAGTTGCGGCGCAACGTCTCGATCTGCGTACGCGACGTCGGGTCCGCGATGGTGAGCAGGTCACCACGGCGGAGGCGGAACGCCGGGTCGGCGTACCCGGTCGGGGTGTTGTGGTCCTCGGTCGCGAGGGTCAGGTCGGTACGACGCACCCGGCGCCCGGCGAGCCGCAGCCCGTCGAACGCCTGCGGGCTGGTCACCTCGTGCAGCAGGTGCAGGTCGATGAAGAGCAGGTCCGGCTCACCGGCGGCGGACCGTACGACGTGCGCGTCCCAGACCTTCTCGGCCAGGGTCCTCGGCTCAGGAGTGACTCCCACCATCTGGACATCCTAAATTCTGGGAGGTAAGTTTCGGCTTGTGGGACACAGTATGAGCGGTGTCGGCGTTCTCGACAAGGCGGTGGTCATCCTGGCCGCCTGCGTGGACGGCGCCAGCCTGGCCGAACTCGTTGAACGCACCAAGCTGCCCCGAGCCACCGCACATCGGCTGGCCCAGGCCTTGGAGATCCACCGGATGCTGGTGCGCGACACCCAGGGCAGATGGCGGCCCGGCCCCCGGCTGGGCGAGCTGGCCAACGCCGCACCGGACGTTCTGCTGACCGCCGCCGAGCCGTTGCTGGCCGCGCTGCGCGACGCCACCGGTGAGAGCGCGCAGCTCTACCTGCGCCGCGCCGACGAGCGGATCTGCGTGGCGGCGGCCGAGCGCGCCAGCGGCCTACGGGACACCGTCCCGGTCGGCTCGGTGCTGCCGATGACGGCCGGCTCAGCGGCCCAGATCCTGCTCGCCTGGGAGCCGCCGGAGGCGGTGATGCCGCTGCTGCCGCGCAGTAAGTTCACCGGCCGCACCCTCGCCGAGGTACGCCGTCGCGGCTGGGCGCAGAGCGTCGCCGAGCGGGAGGCGGGTGTGGCGAGCGTCTCGGCCCCGATCCGCGACCGCACCGGGAGAGTGATCGCCTCGGTCAGCATCTCCGGCCCGATCGAACGCCTCGGCCGCCGCCCCGGCGAACGGCACGCCATGGCAGTAGTAAGAGCCGGCCAACGCCTATCCGGCCTCTAACCCCCCCGGCCCCGGCCCCGGCCCCCAAGCCCGCCGGGCCCCCGGACCCCAATCCCCGGTCCCCGGACCCCCGGACCCCCGGACCCCCGGACCCCCGGACCCCCGGACCCCGCACCCCGTCCCAAGATCCGCGCAACATCCCCGATGTTGCCGCCTCCGACGCTCGGAAGGCAGCAACATCGGGGATGTTGCTGCCTCCAGCGGAGCCCCTGCCTCCAGCGGTGATCAAGAGGTTTGCGTCACGACACGCCGGGAGCGCTGACGCAAACCTCTTGATCACCGAGAGCGAGGGCAGAGGGTTGGAGGGGGTACGGGAAAAGGCTCATCTCGCGGGAGCGAGATGAGCCTTTGGTTGTAGCCCCGACCGGATTCGAACCGGCGCTACCGCCTTGAGAGGGCGGCGTCCTGGGCCGCTAGACGACGGGGCCAGAACTTCTTCCGTTCACCACCCTCGCGGGCGGTGCGGCAGTAGTCTAGCGGCACCGCCTCTGGGCCCGAGAACGGGGTCCGGGCTCGCGGGCTGGGCGCTGCGCCAGGAACTACCGCACGTGGGCGGCGCCGCTCAAATCAACTCGCGTTTCATGAACTCGGCCTGTCAGAGGGCCCAGGACACCACGGTTTCAGGAAATCCGAGTCGATCAAGCCGGCGGGTTGACCAGGGCTGCGGGGCGGGCACACACACGAAACAGCCCGCCTCACCAGGTGAGACGGGCTGTGCACGATGTAGCCCCGACCGGATTCGAACCGGCGCTACCGCCTTGAGAGGGCGGCGTCCTGGGCCGCTAGACGACGGGGCCAGAACAACTTTCGCTCCCCCACCTCGGCGGTGGAGGAGCTGCACTCTACCGAAGACCACCCTCCGCCCCCGAAGGGGCGGAGTCGAACTCCGTCAGAATCCAGCGTCTGGAAATTCTCGCGAATTCCAGCAGCGCTGGGGTACCAGGACTCGAACCTAGACTAACTGAACCAGAATCAGTCGGGCTGCCAATTACCCCATACCCCATTGGCCCCTTGCGGCGCCGGGAGTGAACTTTACCCTCCCGGTGCCGACAGGCCAAATCCGATCCCCCCGAACCACCCGTGAGCTGCGGAAACAGGGGCATCAGACGGATCAGGCGACGGGGACCACCGGGTTGGTGAGCTCGCCGATGCCCTCGATCCGCACGGTGACCGTATCCCCCTCGACAAGCGGGCTAACCCCGGCCGGAGTGCCGGTCAGAACCACGTCGCCGGGCAGCAGAGTCATCACGTGCGAGATGTACGACACCAGGCCGGGAACGTCGAAGACCATGTCCTTCGTCCGGCCGAGCTGGCGTACCTCCATCTCCTCCGGGTTGCGACCCACCTCACACCGGATCTCCAGATCGGAGACGTCCAGCCCGGTGGTGATCCACGGGCCGATCGGGCAGAACGAGTCGAAGCCCTTGGCCCGGGTCCACTGCCCGTCGGAACGCTGAAGGTCCCGAGCGGTGACGTCGTTGGCGCAGGTGTAGCCGAAGATGGCGCGTTCGGCGGCGGCCCGGTCGGCGCGGCGCGCCCCTGGGGCCCCGATCACGACCGCGAGCTCCGCCTCGTGCTCGACCTGCTTGGAGAAGATCGGCAGTCGGATGGCGTCCCGGGGGCCGATCACCGAGGTGGACGGCTTGAGGAAGAGCAGTGGCTCCTTGGGCACGTCGTTGCCGAGCTCGGCGGCGTGGTCGGCGTAGTTACGACCGACGCACACCACCTTGCTGGGCAGGATCGGCGAAAGCAGCCGAACGTCGGAAAGGGCCCAGCGGGCCCCACTGAAGGTCAGATTGCCGAACGGGTGGCCCTCGATCTCGGCGATGGTCAGGCCCTGCGGCCCGGCCTCCGCTTCACCTTCGACGGCACCGAACGACATTCCCTTGGCATGGGCGAAACGAGCGATACGCACCCGGCCAATCTAGCCCCGCCGGCACCCCGACCGGCCAGGACCGGCGCCCGGGTGTGCTCAAGCCATCACCGCGCGGCACCCTATCGGAGCTGGGGGTGACCGGGGCGGGCTTCCCGAATTCGTACCCGCACGGAAGCGACTCGCCCCTACCGTCGGCTCCGGAGGTTCGTTCGTATGCCTGCATCGACACGACACCACAGAGCCCTCGCAGTGTTCGTGCACTGCCTCGGCATCCTCGCCGCCGTGCCGGCCCTGCCGGCGGCGGCTCCGGAGGCGGCGGCAGCCCCACGACCACCGGCGGCCACGCCACAACCCACGGCCAGCGCGCCACGACCACCGGCGACCACGCCACGACCACCGGCCGGCGCGCCACGTCCCACGGACGTCCCGCCACCGCCGGCGACGGTCGGCACAGCGGTCACCAGGCCGCCGGTGGCGATGGCCGCCCGGGTGACCGAGCCCACGCCGCCCTCGGCGCCACCGGCGATGGCACCACCCACCCGGGCGCCGGCGTCCGCGCCCCCGCAACCGGTCACGGTGGCGGTGGCGACGGAGAGCAGCCCGGCACCGAGGTACCGGATCCAGGTGCGCAACGTGAGCAGCTCGACCCTGGACACCACGGTGCGTCAGGAGTTGCCGCCCGGCTCGACGACGACCGCGATCAGCGGTGGCGGCCGGTCCACCCCGGCCAACGGGTCGGCCACCGAGGTGACGTGGCGGCTGCGGCTGCCCGCGCACAGCACCACCACGTTGGGCACCGCGCTCGCCGCGACCGCACCAGGTCAGCCGCTGACCGCGCCGACCTGCGCGTTCACCAGCGACGGCAGCCGACCGTACGACTGCGCCACCGCCACCTGGCAGGCGGCGGCCGCACCGGCGGCCGAGGTGACCGAGGCACCGGCCTGGCGCCGGTACCCGGTGCTCCTCGCCGGCCTGGCGGTTCTGGTGCTGATCAGCGCCGCGGTGCTCTGGGTGTGGCGACGTCGGCGCGGGCGGCGGGTGACGGCTGCTGCGCTCGCCACCGGCGGCGGAGCCGAGGGTGGTCGCGGGACGATCTACCCGCGACCGGCAGCCCCGAGTCCGGTGCGGCGTCGGCGTACCCCGCCGGTCTGGATGTTGGTGGGCGCCGCCGTCGTGGTGCTGGCCGGCATCGTCGGCACCGCGGGTTGGACGGCGACCCGGCAGGTCGCGGCGATCGACACCCAGAAGCAGCCGACCAGCGGCGCGTGGACGGGCACCGGGGTCACCGGGTCGCTGGGTGTGCCGCTGCGCGAGTCGGCGTTCGAGTTCACCGTGTACCGGATGACCTGCGGCGTGCCCGGCACCGCCGGGAAGGCCGACGGTGGCGGTCCCGCGCCGGTCAACGGCCGCCGCTGCGAGGCGACAGTGGGTGTGCGCAACGTCACCGGCGACCACCAGCTGTGGCACAGCGAGCTGCAACGGGCGTACCTGCCGGGCGGGCGTTGGGTGAGCACCGACGAGTCGGCCACCCGGACGGCGAACCTGGGTCGGGACGTCTTCGCCAATCCGATGGCGGCGGGTACCCGGATGGTGCTGCCGCTGGTCTTCACCGTCGACGGGCGGGACCCGCCCGAGCAGCTGGAGCTGCGCAGCGGGGTGTTCTCCGCCGGGGTCCGGGTGCAGATGCCCTGACCGGTGTTCCGGGCGGCGGTCGTACCCTGGGGTGCGTGACCGCCGCCCTCGCCCGCACCGTGCTCGACGCGGCGCAGTGGCAGGCCCGCCGAGGGGCCCACGAGCAGCGGGTGGACGTCTGGCTGACCCCGCACCTGGCCCGGCGACGACGCGGTGAGCGGCATCCGGTGGCCGACTTCCTGTTCACCTACTACTCGCACCGCCCGGCCCAGCTGCGGCGCTGGCATCCGGGGCCCGGGGTCGAGCTGCGCGACGCCGACCCGGCCGAGTTCGGCCGCGACTACCGCGCCGGCACCGCCGGGGTCACCCTCGACACCGACGGGGTACGCGGGCGGCGCGGCGAGTCGATCGCCTGGATCCGCTCCCTGCTGGAGGCGACGCGTGGACGGGCGCCGCACTTCGGCTGCTTCGGGATGCACGAATGGGCGATGGTCTACCGGCAGACCCGGGAGGAGTTGCGGCACAACGCCTGGCCGCTGCGGCTGAGCACGGAGCGCACCGCCGCGGTCGTCGAGGAGCGCGGGGTGCGGTGCAGCCACTTCGACGCGTTCCGGTTCTTCACACCGCCGGCCCGCCCGTTGAATGTGCTCTCCCCGACCCGGGAGACGCAGCACGCGCACGAGCAGCCGGGCTGCCTGCACGCCAACATGGATCTGTACAAGTGGGCGTACAAGTTGTCGCCGTTGGTCCCCTCGGAGTTGGTGGCCGACGCGTTCGACCTGGCTCGGGACATCCGCACGCTGGACATGCGGGCCAGCCCGTACGACCTGGCGGCGCTCGGCTACCCGCCGGTGCGGGTGGAGACCGCGGATGGTCGGGCGGAGTACGCGGCGGCGCAGCGCGCGTTCGCCGAGCGGGCCGCGGTGCTGCGCGACCGGCTGCTCGCCGCCGTCCCGGCCTGAACCGGGGTCGGCCGCTCAGGTTGCCGGGCGGCTACGCAGGCCGTCGATGAGCAGGGCCACGACGGCTTCCATGTCGTCGTCGAGGCCGGGCTCGTTCCAGTCGGCCCGGTGGGCTGGGTGGTGGAACCGGGCGGTGGCCTGCAACAGGGCCCGGCCGGCCACCGCCGGGTCGGGCACGGCGAATTCGCCGGCGGTGACCCCGTCCGCGACGATCAGGCTGAGCTGACCGGCGAGGACCTCCAGGTGAGTGGCGACCGCGCCCTCGGAGAGGGTGGCGAGCTGGTGGAAGTTGTCGAACAGCTCGGGGTCCTCCCGCGCCATCCGGCGTTTGGTGCCGCTCAGCTCCGCCAGCCAGCGGCGCAGCCGCCGCGGGGCCGGGCCGGGCCCGGTGGCCACCTCGATCAGCGGGGTGGACACCCGGGCCAGCCACCGTTCGGCGACCGCGTCGCGCAGCGCCGCCTTGCTGGCGAAGTGCCGGTAGACGCTGCCGTGGCTCACGCCCAGCGCGCGGGCGACGTCCAGCACAGTGGCCTTGGCCGGCCCGTAGCGGCGCAGCACCTCTTCGGCGGCGTCGAGGATGCGGTCGGCCGTCAGGGCGGTGGCGTCGCTCATCGCTCAAGCCTTCCTGACGGCGCGACCGGCCATGGCGCGACCCCCGGTCGGCGGACGCGCCACGGCCGGGTGGTCACGCCCGCTCGCTGTCCAGGTGGGCCATCTGCGCCTCGTCGTAGCGGGCGCCGGCGGCCGCGCCGGCCGGGACGGCGGCCTCGATGGCAGCCAGGTCCGACTCGCTGAGCGTGATCGCCGCGGCTCCCAGCGCCTCGCTGAGACGATCCCGGCGGCGGGCGCCGATCAGGGGCACGATGTTCTCGCCCCGGGCGAGCACCCAGGCGATGGCGATCTGCGCCACGGTGACGCCCCGGGTCTCGGCGATGGCGCGCAGCGCCTCCACCAGGGCCAGGTTGCGGTCCAGGTTGTCGCCGGAGAACCGGGGCAGGTGGCTGCGGAAGTCGGTGCCGGCGGTCTCCCGCCGGGCCGTCCAGTGACCGCTGATGAGCCCGCGGGACAGCACCCCGTAGGCGGTGATCCCGACGCCGAGCTCGCGGGCCGCCGGCAGGATGTCGGTCTCCGGGCTGCGGGAGATCAGCGAGTATTCGATCTGCAGGTCGGTGATCGGGTGCACGGCGTGCGCCCGACGCAGGGTTTCCGCGCTCACCTCGGACAGACCGATGTGGCGGATGTGACCGGCCTTGACCAACTCGGCGAGGGCGCCCACCACGTCCTCCACCGGCACGTCCGGGGAGAGCCGGGCCGGGCGGTAGATGTCGACGTGGTCGGTACCGAGACGGCGCAGGGTGTACGCCAGGAAGTTCTTGATCGCGGCGGGGCGGACGTCGACGCCGTTCCAACCGCCGTCGACGTCCCGCAGAGCGCCGAACTTCACGCTGATCAGGGCGTTGTCGCGACTGCGGCCGCGCAACGCGTCGCGCAGCAGCAGCTCGTTGTGCCCCATGCCGTAGAAGTCGCCGGTGTCCAGCAGAGTGATGCCGGCGTCCAGTGCGGCGTGGATGGTGGCGATGCTCTCGGCCTCGTCGGCGGCGCCGTAGAGGTCCGACATGCCCATCAGGCCGAGCCCGAGCGCGGAGACGGTGGGGCCGTTGGTGCCGAGGGTGCGGGTGTTCATGGGGTGTTCCTCTCACCTGGGTGACCCGTTGAGCGTACACCTTTCAGATGACAGATTTCGGATTCTGTCACCTGAGGGTCGCCGGATCCCCGATGGCAGAGGACTTTTCTGGTGGTTTCCTACTCGCCGTCTGTTCGGCGGTCACGTTTGCGCTGGGACTGGCGCTTCTTGTCGGCCAGCCGGCGCTCCTTCGCCCCACGGGACGGGCGGGTCGCTCGACGGGTCGGGGGTGGGGGCGCGGCGGCCTCCCGCAACAGGGCGGTCATCCGTGCCCGGGCCGCCTCCCGGTTGGCCAATTGGGCCCGGTGCTCGCTGGCGGCGATCGTCAGCACCCCGTCGACGAGTCGGTTGGCCAGCCGGGCCAGGGCCCGCGACCGCAGCCAGTCGGGCACGGTGGGCGAGTTGGCCAGGTCGTAGCTGAGCTCGACGCGGGAGTCCGCGGTGTTCACGCCCTGCCCGCCCGGCCCCGAGGAGCGGGAGAACCGCTCCCGCAGCTCTGCGGCGGGGACGACCCACCGGTCGGTCACCCGCAGTCCGTCGTCCACGCCCCGAGGCTAACCCGCCACGGCCTGCCGGGGGTCATCGGTGCGGAGGCTCGCTCTGGGTCGGGGACTCGCTGGGCGCCGTCCCGGCGGTCTCCTCGTCGGAACCGACCGCCGCGTACGCCACCGCGCCGAAGAGCAGCAGCCCGACCACCGCGGCCTTCACGGCGACCCCACGGATCAGCGCCCAGGCGCCCCTGCGGGCGCCCGGCACCGATTTCTTGACGGTCTGGTAATCGTTCCACCCGCGTCGTGCCCGGGCGTACGCCGACCCCACTGCACATCCGATGACCAGCCCCACCAGCAGGAGGACCGTGAGAAGAGGACGCTCCACCTCCGCCAGTATCCATACCGACCGTAATATTTCCATGGTCCGATGCCGTCGGGCCGGATATCTGACAGTGACAGCCCCGGCGGGGGCGTTCGGGCAGCTCAGCCACCCTTGCCGATGATCGTGTCGGCGGTCTGCTGCACCTGGTCGATCGGGATGGCGAAACCGATGCCGATCGAGCCGTTCCCGTCGATGGTGGCGATGGCGGTGTTCACCCCGACCACCTCCCCACGGGCGTTGACCAGTGGCCCACCGGAGTTACCCGGGTTGATGGACGCGTCCGTCTGCACCGCGCTGTGCCGGTTGTTGCCGAGGCGTACCTGCCGGTCCAGGGCGCTGACGATGCCCGCGGTGACCGTTCCCGCCAGTCCGAGCGGCGAACCCACCGCGAGCACCGGCTCACCGACCCGGGTCGCGCCCGGCTTGGCCAGGGGCAACGGGGTGAGACCGGCCGACGCCGGCACCTTCAGCACCGCCAGGTCGCTGCGCGGCTCCCGCCCGACCACCTCGGCGGAGAACCGACGCCCGTCGGGCAGCTCCACGGTCACCGGACCGCCACCACCCTTGGCCAGGATGTGGTCGTTGGTGATCAGGTGCTGCTGGTCGTCCACGGCGAAGCCGGAGCCGGTCGCGGACCCGCTGCTCGCGCCGCCGGCCAGCACCGACACCACCCCCGGCACGGTCCGCTCGGCCGCGGTGACCAGTTCCGCCGGCACCGGGGCGGCGGACGCCGCGGCCGGGCCTCCGGCCCCGTCCCGGCCGGCCACCACACCACCGGCGACGGCGCCGGAAATGGTGGACAGCGCCACCACGGCCAGCGCGGCGAGCAGCCGCCGAGGCCGCCGCCCGCCCGGGTCGCGCTCGGGCGCGTCCCACCACCCGCGCCCGTCCGGGTCGAGTTCCGGCGAGATGAACCAGGGACCACGCGGTTCGCCCAGTCCGGTCTGCACTGCCATGCGTACTCCTCACTGACGACGTCGGTTGTGCGCAGCGGTCAGGGCAGCCGGGAGAACCAGCGCATCGAGCCGGCGGCGGCACCCATCGCGAACACCAGTCCGAGGCCGATGAACCGGGCCGAGACGTCCTGCCGCTCGGTGCGGTAGCCGACCGAACTGCCGATGTCGTCGTAGACGGCGCGCAGCTCGTCGGAGGTGCTGGCCTCGTGGAACATCCCGCCGGTCTCCTCGGCGACCGCCTTGAGGGTCTGCCCGTCCACCGGCACCTGGATGGGTCGGCCACCCCGGTCGACGAACCCGGACGGTGTGCCGAACGAGATCGAGTGCACCGGCACCTCCGCCGTCACCGCCTCCGCCGCCGCTTCCATCGGGTCCATCCCGGAGGTGTTGGCGCCGTCGGAGAGCAGGATGATCCGGGCCGGTGGCGGCTCCTTCGCGGCTTCGTTGTCCAGGCTCTTGACCGCGCCGAGCGAGGTGTTGATGGCCTCGCCGATCGCGGTGCCCTGCACGCCGGTGATTCCCTCGGCGAGCCGGTCGATCCCCTCTTCGAGGGCGTCCCGGTCGGTGCCCGGTGGCACCAGCACGGCGGCGCTCCCGGCGAACGCGACGAGCCCCACGTTGAACTCGTCGGGCAGGCCCTTGACGAAGCGCCGGGCGGCCTCCTTCGCCGCGGCCAGCCGGTCCGGCTCGACGTCGGTGGCGAGCATCGACGTCGAGACGTCCACCGCCACCATCACCGTGGCCCGTTCCCGGGGCACCCGGACCTCGGCGGTCGGGCGGGCGAAGCCGACCACGAGCAGCGCCAGCATGGCCAGGAAGAGCCCGGCCGGTACGTGCCGACGCCAGGCGGGCCGCTGCGGCGCCACCCGGTCCAGCAGCCGCAGGTTGGTGAAGCGGACCGCGTACCGGCTGCGTCGGCGCTGCATCACCAGGTACGCGACGACCAGGGCGAGCACGCCGAGCAGCAGCCAGAGTCGCAGCGGCGACTGCCAGATCACGCGGCACCTCCCCGCGGCTGGCCGGACGGTGCGGCGGCCAGCCGACGCTGGGCGTGCACGTGCCGGACGATGTCCGCGCTCCAGTCCCCGTCGGTGCGCAGCGGCAGGTGGGTGGCACCGCTGCGACGCAACGCCTGGTGGACCTGTTCGCGCTGGGCGGCGGCGGCTTCGGCGTACCGCTCGCGCAGCCGGCGGTCCGACGTGGACACCTCGCGGTGCCGGCCGGTCTCCGGGTCGACGAGTGTGATCAGGCCGACGTCCGGCAGTTCCAGCTCACGCGGGTCGGTCACCTCGATTGCCAGCACCTGGTGCCGGACGGCCAGCCGGCGCATGGTCCGCTCCCAGGGCGCCGCCTCGCCGGGTTCGTCGGGTAGACCGTCGAGGAAGTCGGAGACCACCACTACCAGCCCGCGCCGGTTGGCGATCCGGTGCAGCGCGTCGAGGCCGTCCGCCAGGTCGGGCGGTCGGGCCGTGGGACCACGCCCCGGCCGATCGGGGGGCGCGGTGACGCGGGGGGCGGCGAGCAGCGCGCGGAGCAGCGCGAGCAGATGGGTACGACCGCTGCGGGCCGGAAACCGGCGTACCCCGTCGGCGCGCAGCACCTGGGCGCCGAGGCGGTTGCCGACGCCCGCGGTCAGGAAGCCGACCGCCGCGACGGCGGCCACCGCCAGTTCCCGTTTGTCCAGCTCGGCGGTCCCGAACTCCATGCTGGCGCTGCCGTCGACGAGCAGCCAGGTGGTCAGTTCCCGGTCGGCGTCGACCTGCCGGACGTGCGGCACTGCCGTGCGGGCCGTCACCGCCCAGTCCATCCGGCGGACCTCGTCCTCGCCCGGTCGGTACTCGCGACTGCCGGCGGGCTCACTGCCCGGACCGGGCAGCAGCCCGCGGTACTGACCGTGCAGCAGGCCGTTCAGCCGACGCGTGACGGTCAGTTCCAGCCGGCGCACACGCTGGTCGGGGGCCAGCTCGGCCAGGCCGGGATCGGCGGGCGCGGCGGTGGCGCGTCTCATGCCGCCGCCAGGTCCGGCGCCTGCTGCGGGTGCCCGCTGGCCAGCCGGGGCGGTGGCACCGCCTCGACGAGCCGTCGCACCACACTCTCGGCCGACACCCCGTCGGCCACCGCGTCGAAGGAGAGCACCAGCCGGTGGGCGAGGACGTCGACGGCCAGCTCACGGATGTCCTCGGGCAGCACGTACTCCCGCCCCCGCAGCAGGGCCTGCGCCCGGGCGGCCGCGACGAGGCCCAGGGTGGCTCGCGGACTGGCCCCGTACGCCAGCAGCGGGGCGATCTCCGGCAGGCCGAACCGGCCCGGGTCGCGGGTGGCGAGGATCAGCCGCACCACGTACTCGGCCAACGCGTGGTGGACGAAGACCCGCTCGGCGTGGGCCTGGAGGTCCCGCAACCGTTGCGCGTCGAGCACCTGGCGCGGGCTCGGCCGGTCGGTGCTCATCCGGTAGAGGATGGCCAGTTCGTCGGCGTCGCTGGGGTAGTCGACCACCACCTTCATCAGGAAGCGGTCGCGCTGCGCCTCCGGGAGCTGGTAGACCCCCTCGGACTCGATCGGGTTCTGCGTGGCCAGCACCAGGAACGGCTCCGGGACCGGCCAGCTGCGCCCGCCGATCGAGACCTGCCGTTCGGCCATGGCCTCCAGCAGCGCCGACTGGACCTTGGCGGGGGCCCGGTTGATCTCGTCGGCCAGCACCAGGTTGGCCATGATCGGGCCCAGCTCGATGTCGAAGGTTTCCTTGGACGCCCGGTAGATCCGGGTGCCCACGATGTCGGAGGGCACCAGGTCCGGGGTGAACTGGATCCGGGAGAAGGTGCCGCCGACCACTGTCGCGAGGGTCTGCGCGGCCAGTGTCTTGGCCACGCCGGGCACCCCCTCCAGGAGGCAGTGTCCGTTGGCGACCAGGGCGGTGAGCAGGCGTTCGACGAGGCGATCCTGCCCCACGATCACGCGTTTGACCTCGAAGAGGGTCTGTTCCAGCTCGATGCCGGTCGGCTCCGGATCGACCGGGCTGGGCATGCTGGCCAGGGTGTCCGAGATGTCCGTCACGGTGCTTGCTTCCCGGGCACACGACCGGCAAACGTCGGATTGTGCGGGCCGGACCGGCCCGCAGTGGCCGGAATCGGGATGAGCCGCGCGGAAGGGTGACGACCAGCGCGAGCCTGCCGAGGAGCGCTCAACCAGGCAGCGACCGGCCAAGGGGCGCCGATCGGCGCGAGCCGGGTCACAGGACGCAAGCGGACCGGGTCCGGCCCCCGACGCCACAGGCGACGGGGGCCGGGTGCCGGTTCGGTCAGGGTGTGTGAGTGAGCAGGGTGAAGCCCAGGTCAGCCGGGGTCCCGGCCGAGTTGCGGGTCTGCACGAAGACCGCGTTGGGCGTGCTCAGCCGCGGAGCCACCGAGATCTCGCCAGCCGGCGGGATGCAGCAGGCGTCGGACCGCGAGATGGTGGCCAGGAAGGCACCGGCCGAGACGGTGTAGCCGAACTGCACCTCGTACTGGCCGGGGCCGTACTTGAGCACCGTGCCGGTGCCGCGCGCCTTGGTGCCGTTGGAGTTGACGACGGTGAAGACGTTGGTGGCCACCAGCGTGGTGGCCGCGCCCGACTTCAGCGCGGCTTTCGCCATGCGCGCCGACTCGGCGGTGACCGGAGGTTGGGCGTTGCTGCCGCGTGCCGCCGGCTGGACGGCCTCCTGCGGCGCCTTCGCCGCCGGCTGGGCGATAGCGATACCCCCGCCGGCCAGGCTGAGGCCCAGGACGGCGAACGTGACCGCCGCCAACTTACGTCGGAAGGATGTACTCATGACAGGTCCCCCTTGTGTGACCGTGCGAATTCGGCCGACCCGCGGGGCGGGACGGATGACTGCCCATAAATAGGAGCACGACGACTACTGGGCGAGGGAAAGCCAACTCACTTGCACCCTGGTAGATTGATTTCTCGGCAATCTACATCCCATCTGAGCTGCGGATACTACTCAGAGTTGCGTCGTTTGAGCCAGATGGAACGTAGCACCGGAAAAAGCAGCCAGTCAATAGTTGATCTCGCTTTTCCGGGGTGTCAACCAGCCGTCAGATAATTGTGAAAGGTGAGCGCGTCACCATTCATGAATGGTTTCTGACGCCCGGCTAGGATCATCGGCGTGACCGTCGACGCTGCACCCGCGCACCCGTTCACCCGGCTTCGCACGGTGCTCTGGTGGCTTGCCGTCGTACCCACAGCCCTGTGGGCGGCCGCGCGGCTGATCGGCCTGGACCGAGGGCCGTTGGTGCAGGCGCTCGCCTTCACCCCGTACGTCGCGGGCGTCAGCGTGCTGGTCCTGGGCCTCGCGCTCGCCCTACGGCGCTGGTGGCCGGCGGCGCTCGCGGCAGTGGCGGCGGTGGCGCTGCTCGGCACCGTCGCACCGCGGGCGCTGGCCAACCCGCAGCCGGCCGCGGCCGGGCCGACCGTGCGGCTGCTCACCGCCAATCTGCTCGCCGGGACCGGTGACGCGCGGACGCTCGTGGAGCTGGTCCGGCGACACCAGGTCGACGTGCTCACCGTGCAGGAGTTCACCCCGGACGCGCAGGCCGCCCTGGACCAGCTCGGCCTCGACACGCTGCTGCCGCACCGGCAGCTCAACCCGGAGATCGGCACCGCCGGCTCGGGGCTCTACTCGCGGTGGCCGATCACGGACATCGGTGTCCGGCGCAACCTCGAAGGTTGGGGCTTCAGCCAGGCGTACGCGACGGTGTCCGTCCCCGGTGGGCCCCCGGTCCGCGTCGAGTCGGCCCACCCCTCGGCGCCGTACGCCCTGGACCAGGTGGGCGCCTGGCGGGCCGACCTGAGCGCCCAACCACCGGCCACTCCGGACGGCGGCCTGCGGATCCTCGCCGGGGACTTCAACGCCACCCTCGACCACAGCCCACTGCGGGCCCTGCTGCGCACCGGTTACGTCGACGCCGCCGACGCCACCGGACAGGGCCTGACCGGCACCTGGGGCCCGTACGACGGCGACCTCATCCCACCCGTCACCATCGACCACATCCTGGTCGACCACCGGATCGCGGTCCACGCGGTGCAGGTGCTCGCGCTACCCGGCAGCGACCACCGCCCCGTCCACGCCACCCTCACCCTCCCCGTCTCCTAACCCCCACCCCGCCCGCCCGCGATCGTGCGCTTTCTGTCCCGTCACAACGAGCAACAGACTTGTCTCGACAACACAAAGTGCGCGATCGCGGGTGGGGTTCGGGGTTAGACAGGGGTGGGGGCGAGGCCGTAGGTCAGGGCGTCCACCAGGGCGTGCCAGCTGGCCTCGACGACGTTCGGATGGACGCCGACCGTGGTCCAGTCCCGGCCGCTGCTGTCGGAGGTCTCCAGCAGCACCCGGGTCACCGCCCCCGTGCCGTGGCTGCCCTCCAGAATGCGCACCTTGTAGTCGGCCAACTCGAAGTCGCGCAGCTGCGGGTAGTGCCGGGTCAGCCCCACCCGCAGCGCCTCGTCGAGGGCGTTGACCGGGCCGTTGCCCTCGGCGGTGGCGATCACCCGCTCACCGCGAACCCGGATCTTGACGGTGGCCTCGGAGACCACCCCACCATCCTCGCGGTGCTCGACCAACACCCGGTACGACTCCAGGGTGAACGGTCGGGCCGGGCCTCCCTCGGGCAGCTCGGAGCGGACCAGCAACTCGAAGGACGCGTCGGCCGCCTCGAAGGACCAACCACCCGCTTCCAACTCCTTGACCCGCTTGGTGACCCGGGTCAGGGCGTCCGGGCTGCTGGCCAGGTCCAGGCCCAGCTCACGGCTCTTCAGCTCGACGCTGGCCCGACCGGCCATCTCGGTGACCAGGATCCGCATGTCGTTGCCCACCACCGACGGGTCCACGTGGTTGTAGAGCAACGGGTCGACCTTGATCGCGCTCGCGTGCAGTCCCGCCTTGTGGGCGAAGGCGGCAGCCCCGGCGTACGCCTGGTGGGTGTCGGGGGCGATGTTGGCGATCTCGGCGATGGCGTGCGAGACCCGCACCATCTGCGCCAGGCAGCCCTCCGGTAGGACGGGCATGCCCAGCTTGAGCTGGAGGTTGGCGACGACCGCGAAGATGTCGGCGTTGCCCGGGCGTTCGCCGTACCCGTTGGCGGTGCCCTGCACGTGGCGCACACCCGCCTCCACGGCGGCGATCGTGTTGGCCACGGCGCAGGCGGTGTCGTTCTGGGCGTGTATGCCGAACAGCGCGGGGTCGATTCCCAGCCGGTCGGTCAGGTCGCGGATCACGGCGGTCACCTGGGACGGCAGCATGCCGCCGTTGGTGTCGCAGAGCACCATCCGCTCGGCCCCGGCGGCGAGCGCGGTCTGCACCACCGCGGCACCGTACGCGGGGTCGTGCCGGTAGCCGTCGAAGAAGTGTTCGCCGTCGACGAAGACCCGCCGGCCCTCGCGGACGAGGTGGTCGACGGTGTCGTGGATCATCGCCAGGTTCTCCGCGCCGGTGGTGCGCAGCGCGCGCTCGACGTGCCGGATGTCGGCCTTGGCGACCAGGGCCACCGCCGGTGTCTGCGCGTCCAGCAGGGCGCGCACCTGGGGGTCGTCGGCGACCGGCACGCCGGCCTTGCGGGTGGCGCCGAACGCGACGAGCACGGCGTGCCGCAGGTCCAGTTCGGTGCGGGCGCGCCGGAAGAACTCGGTGTCCTTGGGTACCGCGCCCGGCCAGCCGCCCTCGATGAAGCCGACGCCGAACTCGTCGAGCAGCCGGGCCACGGCCAGCTTGTCGACCACCGAGTAGGTGAGCCCCTCGCGCTGGGCGCCGTCGCGCAACGTGGTGTCGAAGACCTGGAACGTCATCAGGATCCTTTCTCGGAGCAACAAAAAGACCTCCCGCGGATGCGGGAGGTCTGCGCGCTCGGCAGAGGGGAGAGCCGGCGCGCTAGGTCGCAATAATCAGGACGGTGCGTGTCACGATGGCTACTCTGCCACCCCACCCGTGGTTTTGGGAGGAACAATCCACATGCCGAGACGATTACTGAGGGTTCGTTCAGCCCGTGCCATCGCCCGTGATCGGCTTCACACGTCACCAGGGCGCTCACCGGCAGGAACAGCGGTGCGGAAGCATCTGGAACTGGCCACGTGCCAGTTGCAAGGAGGGCCCGTGCTCACCGTCAGTAACCGCTTACCTGAGCACGGACTCACCGCCTGCGTATCGCTGGGCGCCACCAACGCGTCCAAGACGATCAACCACGCGTCCCACGAGGGCAAGTGGCGTCTGGTCTTCGTCGGGCCGATGGACGAGACCTCCATCAGCCCGACGAAGATCGCCGGGGTGTGACCATGGGCCTGGACGCGCTCACCGCAGCCCTGCCGGCGTACGCCACGGACATCAGGCTCAACCTGGGCTCCACCCTCGGTGCGTCGACGTTGACCCCGGCGCAGACCTGGGGCACCGCGCTGGCCTGTGCGGTGGCCGCCCGTAACCCGGTGGTGCTGCGGGAGATCGCGGCCGAGGCGCTCGGACACCTCGGGCCGGAGGGGGTCGAGGCCGCCAAGGGCGCCGCGGCGATCATGGGGATGACCAACGTCTACTACCGGGCCAAGCACCTCCTCGGTGACGAGCGGTACGCCTCGATGCCGGCCCGACTGCGGATGCAGATCGTCGCGCGGCCGGGGGTGGACAAGGGCGACTTCAAGCTCTGGTGCCTCGCCGTGTCGACCATCAACGACTGCGACGTGTGCGTGCAGTCGCACGAGAAGACGCTGCGCGACCGCGGCTTCACCCGGGAACAGGTGCACGAGGCCCTGCGGATCGCCGCCGTGGTGCACGCCGCGGCGGTCACCCTGGACGCCGAGGCCGCGCTGGCCTGAGCTGGTACGCCGTTTCCGGTCCCCGACGGCCGGGTAGCTCCGACCGAGACATGAGTTGCTCGGTGACAGTCAGGAGTGAACGGCATGGACAGGATCGATCCGCACGCCACCCACGCCGGGCCGGACCCGCTACGCGGCGGTGACCAGGGCAGCGTGCCCGGCGGCGCGCCGGCCGGCACGTTCGACCCCTGGCGCTACCGCGACCAGGCCGGCGTGGCCGACGTCGACCTGGTCGGCTACAAGGTCGAGGCCACCGACGGTGGAATCGGCAAAATCGACAGCGCCAGTCACGAGGTGGGCGGCAGCTACCTGGTCGTGGACACCGGGCCCTGGATCTTCGGCAAGAAGGTGATGCTGCCGGCCGGCACCGTCAACCAGGTCGACCACGACCAGCGCACCGTCTCCGTCGACCGGACCCGGGACCAGATCAAGGCCGCCCCGGAGTACGACGAGACCAGCCACAGCGACCCGAGCTACCGGGACAAGCTGGGTGGCTACTACGACGAGACGTACGGCGCGCTGCCGCCTGGCACCGCCCGGTGACTGTCCGACCCGACGGCCGGTGGGGCGAGGTCCCACCGGCCGTTACCGTGTGAACGTGGACACCACCGAGGACGACTCCCAGCTCTCGCTCCCCGCCACCTTCAACTTCCGCGACGTCGGTGGCTACCTCGGCCACGACGAGCGGACCGTGCGCCGGGGCCGGCTCTACCGCTCCGACTCGCTGCACCGCCTCACCGAGCAGGACCAGGACGCGTTCGCCGCGATCGGGATCCGCACCGTCATCGACCTGCGCCGCCCCACCGAGGTGGAGCGGGACGGTCGGGTGCCGGCGTACCAGGGACTGACCTACCGGCACATCCACCCGGAGCACGCCGACTGGGCGGGTACGCCGCACGAGGAGGGCGCGAGCCTGGCGCGCTACCTCGCGGACCGGTACGCCGACCTGGCCCAGACCGGCACCGCCGGGCTGGCCGAGGCGGTCGGGTTGATCGCCGACTCCGCCAACGCCCCGGTGGTGGTGCACTGCGTCGCCGGCAAGGACCGCACCGGGATCGTCTGCGCGTTGACCCTGGCCGTGCTGGGCGTCGACGACGCGGACATCAGCGCGGACTACGCGTTGAGCAGCGCGGCGTCGGCCCGCTACAGCGCCTGGCTGGCCTCCGTCACCCCGGACGGTGTCGACGTGCCGGCACCGTTCCTGAGCTCACCCGCCGAGGCCATGCAGATCTTCCTCAACGAGCTGCGCGAGGGGCACGGCTCGGTCGAGGGGTACCTGCGCCACGCCGGGGTGACCGACGAGCAGCTCGCCGCGCTGCGCGACCACCTGCTCGACGAGCCCGCCCAGGCCTAGGCCGGCGACGACGCGCAGGACAACGTCGGGCACGCGTTGCTGCACCGGCCCGTCCGGGTGGGCGGGCCGGCCACAGCGACAGAGGTCAGAAGACCCGCTGCACCCAGCCGTACGGGTCGGCCGCCGTGCCCCGCTGGATGTCGACCAGCTGCTGGCGTAGGGCCATGGTGACCTGGCCGGGCTCGCCACCACCGATCAGGAACTCACCGTCCGGGAAGCGGACCCCACCGATCGGGGTGACCACCGCGGCGGTGCCGCAGGCGAACACCTCCCGCAGGCGACCGCTGGCGGCGTCGGCCTGCCAGTCGGCGAAGCTGACCGGCCGCTCCTCGACCCGGTGCCCGGCCGCGCCGGCCAGCGCGAGGACGGCGTCGCGGGTGATGCCCGGCAGGATCGTGCCGGTCAACGGTGGGGTGACCACAGTGCCGTCGTCGTAGACGAAGAAGACGTTCATGCCGCCCAGTTCGTCGACGAACCGGCGCTCCACCGCGTCCAGGAAGACGACCTGGTCGCAGCCGGCCTCGATGGCCTCCGCCTGCGCCGCCAACGACGCGGCATAGTTGCCGCCGCACTTGGCCGCGCCGGTGCCACCGGGCGCGGCCCGGGTGTAGTCCGGAGAGACCCAGACGGTGACCGGCTTCACGCCACCGCTGAAGTACGCCCCGACCGGTGAGGCGATCACCATGTAGAGGTACTCGTTGGCCGGGCGGACGCCGAGGAAGACCTCGCTGGCGAACATGAACGGCCGCAGGTAGAGGCTGCCGTCCTCGCCGGTGGGGATCCACTCACGGTCGATCTCGATCAGCTTGTGCAACGAGTCGACGAACACCTCCGGCGGCAGCACCGGCATCGCCATCCGCTGCGCGGAGGTGGCGAAACGGGCGGCGTTGGCGTCCGGCCGGAACATCGTCACGCCACCGTCGGCCGTACGGTACGCCTTGAGCCCTTCGAAGATCTCCTGCGCGTAGTGCAGCACCGCGCTGGCCGGGTCCATCGGGATCGGGCCACGGGCCTCCACCCGGGCGTCGTACCAGCCCTTGCCGTCGGCGTAACGGACGGTGACCATGTGGTCGGTGAAGACCCGGCCGAACCCGGGGTTGGCCATGAGGGCGGCCCGATCGGCGGCGGATACCGGCGCGGCATTCGGACGGATCTCGAAGTCGAGCTTGTCACCACCGCTCATCGCGTTGACCTCCCTGCGGAACAACGGCATGCGGGACCGCACACCGAGATGGTTGTGCCAGAAACCTACCCCGAACGGTCGTTCAGCGGGTAGCGCCGGCCGGGCCGGGCGGACGGCACCGGGCGGACCGGCACCGGGCCGGTCGCCGGACGGCCGGGACGGTCAGGCTACGGCGTGGGCGGCGAGCCGGTCGCCGACCTCTTCGGTACGCAGCGGTACGCCCGGAACCCGGCTGGCCAGCTCGGCGGCGACCGCCGCGTTGACCCGGGCGGCGGACTCGGCGTGCCCGAGCTGATCCAGCAGCAACGCGGCGGAGAGCACGGCGGCGACCGGGTCGGCGATGCCCTGACCGGCGATGTCCGGCGCCGAGCCGTGCACCGGCTCGAACATCGAGGGGTACGCCCCGTCGGGGTTGATGCAGCCGCTGGCGGCCAGCCCGATGCCGCCGGTGACGGCCGCGGCGATGTCGGTGAGGATGTCGCCGAAGAGGTTGTCGGTGACCACCACGTCGTAGCGCTGCGGCTGGGTGACCAGGAACATGGCCGCCGCGTCGACGTGCTGGTATTCGGTGGCGACATCCGGGTGCTCGGCGGCGACGGCGTCGAACGTGCGCGCCCAGAGCGACCCGGCGTGGGTGAGCACGTTGGTCTTGTGCACGAGGGTGACCTTGCGCCGCTCCCGGCGGCCGGCGCGGGCGAACGCGTCGCGGATCACCCGCTCCACGCCGTGGCGGGTGTTCAGGCTCTCCTCGGTGGCGATTTCGGCCGGGGTGTCCCGGTGCAGGGAGCCACCGGCACCGGCGTAGAGCCCCTCGGTGCCCTCACGCACCACCACGAGGTCGACCTCGCCCGGCTTCACATTGCCCAGCGGACCGGCGACCCCGGGCCAGAGCCGGGACGGGCGCAGGTTGACGTACTGGTCGAAGGCGAAACGGAGCTTGAGCAGCAGCCCCCGCTCCAACACACCCGGCGGAACCGTCGGGTCACCGACCGCGCCGAGGAGGATCGCGTCGTGCCCGGCCAGCTCGGCCAGCACCGAGTCGGGCAGCACCTCACCGGTACGGTGCCAGCGGGCGGCACCGAGGTCGTACTCGGTGGCCTGCACGTCGGGCAGCACCGCGTCGAGAACCTTGCGGGCCTGCGCGACCACCTCAGGTCCGATGCCGTCCCCGGCCACCACCGCGATCCGCGCCACGACCGCACTCCTCTGCTCAACGGTTCCGTCTGCGCAACGGTACGTCGCCGTCCCGCCTCCCGGTACGCAGCGTCCATGCTTTGGGACACGGGAATGCACAGCACCCTCTCAGCTGAGACTCATGCAGCGATCATCTCCGCTGCCTACGGTAGTGCTCAGTGGGTCGCGGGGGCCCGCTGACCAACGGGGTCGCGATGATGCGGCACCACGTGCGAGGGGGCAGATGCGATGCGCATCGACGAACAGCCACGGACCCGCTGGCCGGACCCGTCCGCGTTCCGCAACCGCCGGCCGGACCTTCGACTCGGCAGCCGCCGGCACCGGATCGACCCGACCGGTGCCACCGAGGGCCGGATCGCGGTGCAGCACACCGTCCGCACCGCGACCGCCGAGTACACCCTGCTGCTCAACGCCCCCGAGTGGCTCGGCCGCCGGGGCGTGGGCGAGGCGCTGCGGGACAGCGTCGCCGAGCTGCGCGCCATCGACCTCACCTACGGCCCCAACCGACCGGAGAGCCTGGTCTCCCGGCTGCGTCGGGGCGAGATCAGCCCCGAGTCGTACCCGCCGCTCGCCGACCTGGTGGACCGCTGCGCCGCGATGCGTGCCGCCACCGACGGGTGGTTCGACGCCTGGGCGGTACCCGGCGGCTTCGACCCGGGCGGCCTGCTCGGCGGTTGGACGGTGGAACGCGCCGCGGAGCGGCTGCGCGCCGCCGGCATCCACGACTACGCCGTCCTCGCCGGCGCCGACCTCGTCGTCCGGGGCCGCGCGCCGCACGGAGGGCCCTGGCGGGTCGCCGTGCACCACCCGACCGCACCCGAGCGCGCGCCGCTCGTGCTGGAGATGACCGCTGGCGCTATCGGCACCTCCGGCGTGACCGGACGGCAGGGGCACGTGGTGGACCCGCACACCGGCGAGCCGGCCGAGCACCTCGCCGCCGCCACCGTCGTGGGCCCCGACCTGGCGGTCGCCGACGCCTACGCCACAGCGCTCTACGCCGCCGGCCCCACCGGCCTGGCCTGGTTCCGGGGAAACTCCGACTATCGCGCGCTCTTCGCCCACCGTCGCTGAGCTGGTCAGGCCCGCGATCGGCCCCCACAGTCTCGGCAACGACCATGGGGGCCGGTCAGCGACGAGTGCGCGTGGCTCGCACAACCGAGGGGTGCGGACCGGTCGGGCCGGACGTCGACCGCGCCACCCGAAGACGGGCCGGCGCCTCGAACTCGGCCAGTGACCGCAGTGCGTACGCTAGCGAATCGACGCAACTCGACGCAAGAGTCTCCACACCGGACCGTTGTCACCGGGGACTGCGACATTCGGTGGTTGACCGGCGGCGAGGCAATTTCGACATGGTGAACGGCGGATGGCACGCTGTCCGCCGTGAGTTTCGATCTGAGCGTGTGGGCCCTGGAGGACGGGGCGACGCCCGAGGACGTGCGGACAGCGGTCGACGGTTGCCGACAGGGACGGCACGTGGACCGCTACCCCGACCCGCGGGTGGTCAGCTTCTACCGGGCGATCACGGCGTCCTATCCGGACCGTCACCCCGGCCCGGACAGCCCGTGGGCGGTGGCGCCGCTGCACGCGGCCCACGACCACGTCGAGTTGAACCTGCACCCGACCTGCGCGGACCAGGTGCTCCTGGACATCGAGCGGTTGGCCGGCGAACACGGGTTGATGCTCTTCGACCCGCAGGACGGCTCGGTCTACCCGCCCCCGGCCCGACTGCCCGGCTGACCCGACCAGCGGCAGTAGACGGGAAATGACGAGGGGCCCGGCGAATCGCCAGGCCCCCCACAGTGCTTGTCGGCTGTTACTCGTCGCGCAGGTCGGCGGCGCTGGCCGCGGTGGCACCGATCGACTCGGCGGCCGAGGTGAGCAGGTCGGCGCCGAGCGCCTGGTCGACGGTGAGCGTCATCAGCGTCTCGCCGCCCGCCTCCCGACGCGCCACCTGCATCGCGGCGATGTTGATGCCCGACTCACCGAGCAGGGTACCGACGGTGCCGACCACACCGGGTCGGTCGGCGTAGCGCAGGAAGAGCAGGATGCCCTCCGCGCCGATCTCCACGTCGAAGCCGTCCACCTCGGTCAGCTTCAGCACGTCCCGAGCACCGGACTGGGTGACGGTGCCGGAGACACTCACCGTCCGGCCGTCCGGCAGCGCGCCGCGCACCGTGACCAGGGTCGGCTGATCGGCCGTCTCGGCCAGGGTGGCGAGGGTGACCTCGACGCCACGCTCGGCGGCCAGGTGCGGGGCGTTGACGTAGGTGACCTGCTCCTCGACCACGGAGCTGAACAGGCCCTTGGTGGCGGCGAGCTTGAGCACCGACACCTCGTGGCTGACGATCTCACCGCGAACCTCGACAGTGACGCTGGCGGCGACCCCGCCGGCGACAGCGGTGAACGCCCGGCCGAGCTTCTCCGCCAGCGGCAGCAGCGGCCGAACGTCCTCGGCGACAACCCCGCCGGCCTGCACGTTGACCGCGTCCGGGACGAACTCGCCCTGCAACGCCAGCTTCACGCTCTTGGCCACCGCGAGACCGGCCTTGTCCTGCGCCTCGTGGGTGGAGGCGCCCAGGTGCGGGGTGGCCACCACGTTGTCGAAGGCGAACAGCGGCGACGAGGTGCACGGCTCCTTGCTGTACACGTCGACACCGGCGCCGGCGACCCGACCCTCGGCGATCGCGTCCGCGAGCGCCTGCTCGTCGACCAGCCCACCACGGGCGGCGTTGACGATGCGGACGCCGGGCTTGACGATCGCCAGCTCCTTCTCACCGATCAGGCCCACCGTCTCCGGCGTCTTCGGCAGGTGGATGGAGATGAAGTCGCTCTCCCGCAGCAGCTCCTCCAGCCCCACCAGGCGAACGCCGAGCTGCGCCGCACGGGCCGGCTGGATGTACGGGTCGTACGCGATCAGCCGGGTGCCGAACGCGGCGATGCGCTGGGCGAAGAGCACGCCGATGCGGCCGAGCCCGACCACGCCGACGGTCTTGCCCTGCACCTCGACGCCCGTGTACTTGGACCGCTTCCACTCCCCCGCCTTGAGCGCGGCGCTGGCGCTCGCGGTGTTACGCGCCACGGCGAGCAGCAACGCGACGGCCTGCTCGGCGGCGGAGACGATGTTCGAGGTGGGCGCGTTGACGACCATGACGCCCCGGGCGGTGGCGGCCGGCACCTCGACGTTGTCCAGACCGACGCCCGCGCGGGCGACCACCTTGAGGCGCGGCGCGGCGGCGACGGCCTCGGCGTCGATCTGGGTCGCGCTGCGCACGATGACGGCGTCGGCCTCGGAGAGCGCCGAGAGCAGGGCCGGACGGTCGGTGCCGTCGACGTGACGGACGTCGAAGTCGTGGGCGAGCACCTCGATGGCGGCGGGGGCGAGTTCTTCGGCGATCAGTACGACAGGATTCATCGGTCCTCGTAGAGGTCGTGTTTGCGATCGGCCCGGGCGGCCGGGCGCCGCACTGCGCCCTGCGCTGATCCGTGCCGTGGCCGTCAGGTGCCGGCTGCTGCACCTACAGGCGATCGTAGGGGCCCCGCTGGTCGGCGTGTTCCGGTCTTCGGGGTGAGTGCCCTCACACGCCCGGTCGGGCGACGGACATCGGCCGTTTACCGCGTCGACACGGTCGCTCAGGCCGCGCCGAACCCCGGTGGCGTCGGTCACCCGGTCACCGTGGGCGAGTGGTGGCCCACGAACACCACCGCCCGACGCATCGACGGGCGGCAGCATGCCGAGCAGCCCCGGGGCGGCGCTGGGGAGAGCGCCAGCCCAGGGGCTGCCGGTGGATCGTCGTCCGGCCGGGCCGGACGGTCAGGCGGTCTCGGTGATCGGGCGGTCGACCCAGCTCATCATGCCGCGCAGCTTCTTGCCGGTCTCCTCGATCGGGTGCGCCGCACCCTCGGCCTGCCACTTGGTGAAGTTGGGCCGGCCGGCCTCGTCCTCGGCGACCCACTCGCGGGCGAACTCGCCGGACTGGATCTCACCAAGGATCTTGCGCATCTCGTCCTTGACCCGGGAGTCGATGATGCGCGAGCCACGCGACAGGTCGCCGTACTCGGCGGTGTCGGAGATGCTGTAGCGCATCTTCGCGATGCCGCCCTCGTACATGAGGTCGACGATCAGCTTCAGCTCGTGTAGGCACTCGAAGTACGCGACCTCCGGGGCGTAGCCGGCCTCGGTGAGCACCTCGAAGCCGGTCTGCACCAGCGCCGAGGCACCGCCGCAGAGCACCGCCTGCTCGCCGAAGAGGTCGGTCTCGGTCTCCTCGGTGAAGGTGGTCTTGATCGCGCCGGCCCGGGTGCCGCCGATCCCCTTAGCGTACGCGAGGGCGAGCGCGAGCGCGTTGCCGCTGGCGTCCTGCTCGACGGCGACGAGACAGGGCACACCCTTGCCGTCGCTGTACTGGCGGCGGACCAGGTGGCCGGGGCCCTTGGGCGCGACCATCGCCACGTCCACCTCGGCCGGCGGCTTGATCAGGCCGTACCGGATGTTGAAGCCGTGGCCGAAGAAGATCGCCTTGCCGGGGGTGAGGTGCGGGGCGATCGACTCCGCGTAGATCCCGCGCTGGGCGGTGTCCGGCGCGAGCACCATGATCACGTCGGCCTCGGCCGAGGCCTGCGCCGGCGTGAGCACCCGCAGGCCCTGCTCCTCGGCCTTGGGACGGCTCTTCGAGCCCTCCGGCAGACCGATCACCACGTCGACGCCGGAGTCACGCAGCGAGAGCGCGTGGGCGTGGCCCTGGCTGCCGTAACCGATGACCGCGACCTTCTTGGCCTGGATCAGGCCGAGGTCGGCATCGTCGTCGTAGTACACCTCAACGCTCATGAGAACTTCCCTTTCGTACGACGGCCGGGGCGGCCCGTCGTGGTCTGTGCGGATGAATTTCCGAAGGCGGCCCGCGAGGGCCGACCGGCGGCGGGTCAGGCGGCCCGCAGCGCGGGACCGGCGGTGATCGAACGCGAGCCGCGCCCGATGGCCACCAGCCCGGACTGGACCATCTCCTTGATGCCGAAGGACTCGAGATCGCGCAGGAGCGCGTCGAGCTTGTCCGGGGTGCCGGTGGCTTCGATGGTCAGCGTGTCCGGTGCGACGTCGACCACCCGGGCCCGGAACAGGTTGACGGTCTCCAGCACCTGCGAGCGCGCGGCCCGGTCGGCGCGAACCTTTACCAGCAGCAACTCCCGGGCAACCGAGACCTGCGGGTCCAGCTCAACGATCTTGAGCACGTTGACCAGCTTGTTCAGCTGCTTGGTGACCTGCTCCAGCGGGGACGACTCCGCGTTGACCACGATGGTGATCCGGGAGACGTCGGGGTTCTCGGTCTCGCCGACGGCGAGACTGTCGATGTTGAACCCACGCCGGGAGAACAGGCCGGAGACCCGGGCGAGTACGCCGGGCTTGTTCTCCACCAGCACCGAAAGCGTATGCATAGTCATGATCAGATGTCATCCTCGTCGAAGGCCGGGCGGACGCCACGGGCGAACATGATCTCGTCATTGCTGGTGCCGGCGGCGACCATCGGCCAGACCATCGCGTCCTTGCCGACCACAAAGTCGATCACCACGGGCGCGTCGTTGATCTCCATGGCGGCGGCGATGGTCTTGTCCACGTCGGCGGCGTTCTCGCACCGCAACCCGACGCAGCCCAGCGCCTCGGCGAGCTTGACGAAGTCGGGGATGCGGTGCTTGTGGGTGCCGAGCTCGGTGTTGGAGTAGCGCTCGTTGTAGAAGAGCGTCTGCCACTGCCGGACCATCCCCAGATTGCCGTTGTTGATCACGGCGATCTTGACCGGGATGCCCTCCAGCGCGCAGGTGGCCAACTCCTGGTTGGTCATCTGGAAGCAGCCGTCACCGTCCACCGCCCAGACCACCGTGTCCGGCTTGCCGACCTTGGCGCCCATCGCCGCCGGCACCGCGTAGCCCATCGTGCCGAGACCGCCGGAATTCAACCAGGTGTGCGGCTTCTCGTACGAGATGAACTGCGACGCCCACATCTGGTGCTGACCCACCCCGGCCACGTAGATCGCGTCCGGGCCGACGATCTCGCCCAGTCGCTTGATCACGTACTGCGGGGACAGCGTGCCGTCGGACGGCTCGTCGTAGCCCAGCGGGTAACGGTCGCGCAGGTCGTTCAGCTGCGTCCACCAGTCACCGAGGTCGGCGGTACGCCCCGCCGACCGCTCGGCGCTGACCGCGACGATCAACTCGTCGATGACGTGCTTGGCGTCGCCGACGATCGGCACGTCCACGTGCCGGTTCTTGCCGATCTCCGCCGGGTCGATGTCCGCGTGGACCACAGCCGCGTCCGGGGCGAACGAGTCCAGTTTGCCGGTGACCCGATCGTCGAAACGCGCGCCCAGCGCGACGATCAGATCCGCCTTCTGCAGGCCGTAGACCGCGGCGACGGTGCCGTGCATGCCGGGCATCCCCAGGTGCTGCTGATGCGAGTCGGGGAACGCCCCGAGCGCCATCAACGTGGTGACGACCGGGATGCCGGTCAGCTCGGCCAGCCGACGCAGCCCGTCGGTGGCACCGGCCTTGAGCACGCCGCCGCCGACATAGAGCACCGGCCGCCGGGCACCGGCCATCAGCCGCGCCGCCTCCCGGATCTGCTTGCCGTGCGGGTGCAGGGTCGGCCGGTAGCCGGGCAGGTCCAGCGTGGGCGGCCAGGAGAAGGTGGTCGGCGCCTGGAGCACGTCCTTGGGGATGTCGACCAGGACCGGGCCGGGCCGCCCGCTGCTGGCCAGGTGGAACGCCTCGGCCAGCACCCGGGGGATCTCCTCGGCGTTCTGCACGAGGAAGTTGTGCTTGGTGATCGGCAGGGTGATGCCCTGGATGTCCGCCTCCTGGAAGGCGTCGGTGCCGATCGACGGGCGGGCCACCTGGCCGGTGATCGCGACCATCGCCACCGAGTCCATGTAGGCGTCGGCGATCGGGGTGACCAGGTTCGTCGCGCCCGGGCCGGAGGTGGCGATGCAGACGCCGACCTTGCCGGTGGCCTGCGCGTAACCGGTCGCCGCGTGCCCCGCGCCCTGCTCGTGCCGCACCAGGATGTGCCGGACCGTCGAGTCGTAGAGCGGGTCGTACGCCGGCAGGATCGCGCCGCCCGGAATGCCGAAGACGACGTCGACGTCGAGCGCCTCAAGGGACCGCACGAGCGAGCCGGCCCCGGAAACCTGGGTCGCGGCGGCGGGCCGTACCACCGGGGTGGCCGGGGTGGCCGTGCGCGTGCCGGCCTGGTCGACGTCGAGGGTCGGGTCGGCGGCCGCGCGGGCCCGGCGGGCGGTGTGGGCGAGGGTCTCGGGCGTAGGTCTCGTCATGGCGGTTCTGGCCTTCGGCTGGAGTGGCTGGTGGCTAGTCAAGCGATGC
This sequence comes from Micromonospora sp. NBRC 107095, assembly GCF_030269705.1. Classification (NCBI taxonomy): domain Bacteria; kingdom Bacillati; phylum Actinomycetota; class Actinomycetes; order Micromonosporales; family Micromonosporaceae; genus Micromonospora; species Micromonospora sp. NBRC 107095. The sequence continues at coordinate 1,546,544 of NZ_BSTU01000001.1, read as the reverse complement.
GACGCGGGCGGGGCCCGCTTCGCCAGGTTCCGATGGCAATAAAAACGGCCCTCGTGCAGATGCACGGGGCCAGCGCACTCTCGGTGAGGGAGAGTGCGCTCAGGTAAGTACTCGCAGCGACCGGTACGACGACATGCGGCTAAGCCTGACGCATCTCACGCGATGAGTCAACTGATCCCACATGTTGGTTAACGGAGGTCGGCGCGTCGGCCGGCGACGCGCCATCGGTAGACGGGTTGAGCTGCCCGGACCTGCTCGGAGCGGGACGTGGCGCCGGCACCGCGGTGGGACGCGCACCCGGGGACGTGGCCGCCTCCAGCATCGCCTCCAGGTGCTCGGCCGGCACCCCCCAGCCGAAGAGCGCGCCCTGGCCGAACCGACAGCCGGCTGCCACCACGGCGGCCAGCTCGGTCGGGGTGGTCACCCCCTCGGCGATCACCTCCAGCCCCAGCTGATGGCCCAGTCGCATGACGATGTCGACCATCGGGGCGAAGGCCGGACCGTCCTGATCGACCGGGCGGACCGGCTCGTGTTCGGCGACCAGACTGTGGTCGATCTTGAGGATGTCGATCGGCAGCCGACGCAGCTGCCCCAGCGACGAGTAGCCGGCCCCGAAGTCGTCCAGCGCGATCCGGACACCGGTCAACCGCAGCGCGGTCAGCCGCCGGATCAGCTCGTCCAGGTCGGTGGCGACCGCGTGCTCGGTGACCTCCAGCACCAGCCGCTGCGGCGGCACGTGGTGCGCGCGCAGCGCCTCGGCGACCTGGACCACGTACTCCGGGGCGTGCAGCTCGCGGGGGGAGACATTGACCGACACCCAGACGTCGTGCCCGTCCGCCAGCCACCGGGAGAGCTGGTAGCAGGCCTGGTGCAGCACCCAGGCGCCGAGCGGAGCGATCATGCCGCACTCCTCGGCGAGCGGGATGAACTCGTCCGGACGGACGTTGCCCAGCTCACTGTGGTGCCAGCGCAGCAACGCCTCGGCGCCGACCGGCCGCACCGACGGCAGCGACGCCACCGGCTGGAAGGCCAACCGCAGCTCGTCGCGCTCGATGGCCCCGCGCAGCTCGTGCTCCACGGTCGTCCGCCGGCGCAGCAGCTTGTCGTACGCGGCGTCGTACCGCTCGATCCGGTTCTTGCCCCGCTGCTTGGCGTAGCGCAACGCCAGGTCGGCGTGCCGCAGCAGCAACTCCACGTCCGGCTCGTCGGCCCAGTCGGCCACCCCGATGCTCACCGACAGGAAGACCGGCCCCTCCGGCTGGTCGTACGGCCGGTTGAGCACCCCGAGGAGCCGCTCGGCGACCCGGTCCGCCTCGACCGACCGGCCCTGCATGAGCACGGCGAACTCGTCGCCACCCAGTCGGGCGGCCACGTCACCGGGGCGCAGGTTGCCCCGCAGCCGCCGGCCCACCTCGGCCAGCACCGCGTCGCCGACGTCGTGGCCCCGCATGTCGTTGACGTTCTTGAAGCCGTCCAGGTCGAGGCCGAGCAGCACGCACGGGTTGCGGTCCGCGGCGTTACGGTGCAGCGCCCGCAGCAGCCCGCGCCGGTTGGCCAACGACGTCAGCGGATCGGTGTGCGCCAACTCCCGGAAGTGCGCCTCCCGCTCGGCCAGGCGGCCCGCGTATCCCCGGACGTCACGAAGGGTGAGGTACTGCCGTGCCACCAGGGCGAAACCCTCGACGCTGCCGGCCACGATGCCGGCCGCGGTGAACCGGCCGTCCTGGGCGAGGTGGTACATCGCCGAGGCGGCCATCGCCAGCATCGGGGCGATGGCGTACTCGCCGTCGCGACCGACCATGTCCAGGTCGACCTGCCCCGGCCGGCCCGCCCGGTGAAGGGCGAGCGCGACGGTCAGCAGGCCGGCGGCGAGCAGCGACGCGCCGGTCAGCGCCATGATCGGCCCGGCCTGGCAGAGCCCGGCGCTCAGCCCCAGCCCGCCGCAGCTCACCGCGGTGATGCCGGCGCACAGCGCGGCGAGCCGTCGCCGTGGGGCGGCGGCCCGGAAGACGACGATCACGGCGAGGCCGGCGCCGAGCGCCGCGCTCACCGTGGCCACCAGGATCGCCGGGCAGGCCATCGGGGTGGCGGCACCGAGCAACCGGGTGGGCTCGGAGAAGAGCACCCAACCGACGAACCAGAGCGCCGCCGCCATGACCAACCCGTCCAGGGCGAGCCGGGCCGTTCCCGCCGCGGTGGCGGCCACCCCGGGCAGTCGGAGCAGACCAGCGGCGAAGGCCAGCCCGCTCACCGCCGTGCCGATCGCCACCAGCGTCGCCCAACCGGTGCGCTGCCCCTGCTCGTGGGCCCAGTGGTCGTTCGCGCTGAGCGCGGCGACCACCCCGGCCAGGAGGCTGAGCAGGGCGCCGCCGGCGGCCGCCGCGAGCAGCACGTGCGCCGGTCGACGCGGCCCCGTCCGCCGCCGGGCGACCACGGTCAGCAGCACGACGGCCACCGCGGCGACGAGCCCGCTGAGCGCCGCGACAGCGACCATGCCCGGTGGAAAATGCACGCCTCCAAGAGTGCCGGATGGGCGCACGTCATGGGGGGCTGAGTGTGCATCTGTTGGGACACGGCAGATACCCGGGTGGGCCGGCGCGTCGGCGGTGTCATGCTGGTATGCATGCCTGAGCTGCGGTCGAGGACTTCCACACACGGTCGGACGATGGCCGGCGCCCGGGCCCTCTGGCGGGCCACCGGGATGACCGACGACGATTTCGGCAAGCCGATCGTCGCCATCGCCAACAGTTTCACCCAGTTCGTGCCTGGTCACGTACACCTCAAGGACATGGGCGGCCTGGTCGCCGACGCGGTCGCCGAGGCCGGTGGGGTGGGCCGGGAGTTCAACACCATCGCTGTCGACGACGGCATCGCGATGGGCCACGGCGGCATGCTCTACTCGCTGCCCAGCCGTGAACTGATCGCCGACGCGGTCGAGTACATGGTCAACGCGCACTGCGCGGACGCCCTGGTCTGCATCTCCAACTGCGACAAGATCACCCCCGGGATGCTGCTCGCCGCGTTGCGGCTCAACATCCCGACCGTCTTCGTCTCCGGTGGCCCGATGGAGGCCGGCAAGACGATGGCGATCGAGGGCGTCGTGCACAGCAAGATCGACCTGATCGACGCGATGATCGCCTCCTCGAACGAGGCTGTCACCGACGAGCAGCTCGGTGAGATCGAACGCTCCGCCTGCCCGACCTGCGGCTCCTGCTCCGGGATGTTCACCGCCAACTCGATGAACTGCCTCACCGAGGCGATCGGGCTCGCGCTGCCGGGCAACGGTTCGACGCTGGCCACCCACGCCGCCCGCCGGTCGCTCTTCGTCGAGGCCGGCCGGACCGTCGTGGAGATCGCCAAGCGGTGGTACGACGGCGACGACGAATCGGTGCTGCCGCGCACTGTCGCCTCCAAGGCCGCCTTCGAGAACGCGGTCGCCCTGGACGTGGCGATGGGCGGCTCCACCAACACGGTGCTGCACCTGCTCGCCGCCGCCCGCGAGGCGGAGCTGGACTTCGGCGTCAAGGACATCGACGCGATCTCCCGACGGGTGCCGTGCCTGTCCAAGGTCGCGCCCAACTCTCCGCAGTACCACATGGAGGACGTGCACCGGGCCGGTGGCATCCCGGCGATCCTGGGCGAGCTGGACCGGGCCGGGCAGCTCAACCGGGACGTGCACGCCGTGCACTCCCCCTCGTTGGCCCAGTGGCTGACCGACTGGGACGTGCGCGGTGGCTCCCCGAAGCAGGAGGCGGTCGAGCTGTTCCACGCCGCCCCCGGCGGGGTGCGCACCACCGAGCCGTTCTCCACCACCAACCGCTGGTCGTCGCTGGACACCGACGCGGCCGGCGGCTGCATCCGGGACCACGAGCACGCGTACTCCGCCGACGGCGGGCTGGCCATCCTGCACGGCAACCTGGCACCCGAGGGCAGCGTGGTGAAGACCGCCGGCGTGCCGGACGACTGCCTGACCTTCCGGGGCCCGGCGAAGGTCTACGAGTCGCAGGACGACGCGGTGACCGCGATCCTCGCCAAGCAGGTGGTCGCCGGGGACGTGGTGGTGATCCGGTACGAGGGGCCCAAGGGCGGCCCCGGCATGCAGGAGATGCTCTACCCCACCTCGTTCCTCAAGGGACGCGGCCTGGGTCGTTCCTGCGCGCTGCTCACCGACGGCCGTTTCTCCGGTGGCACCTCCGGCCTGTCCATCGGGCACGTCTCCCCCGAGGCGGCCTCCGGCGGGATGATCGCCCTGGTCCGCGACGGCGACGAGATCGTCATCGACATCCCGAGCCGGTCGATCTCCCTCAACGTGCCGGAGGACGAGTTGGCGGCGCGCCGGGTGGCCGAGGAGAAGCGCGACCGGCCGTACACCCCGACCGATCGGCAGCGCCCGGTGTCGGCGGCGCTGCGCGCGTACGCCTCGATGGCCACCTCGGCCAGCGACGGCGCCTACCGGCGCGTCCCGGAGTAGCCGAGAGCATCCGATCGTCGACGCCGTCGAGATCTTGGACAGTTTCCGTTCGCGCAGGACGGAAACTGTCCAAGATCCCGGAGAAGGGACGACGGGACGGGGATCACCGGCTCAGGACGGTGCCCACGGTCCACTGACGAACTGCCCGTCGCCGACGAACGGGCTGACGTTGGGCAGGCAGCCGCCCAGGTCCATCGTCTGGGTCAGCATGACCGGGGCCGGCTTGCCGCGACCGCCGCACTTCATGTGGGCGAAGCCGAGGAAGTGGCCGAACTCGTGGTTGATCACGCCGGCGTGGTACTCGTCGATGCTGACCGGATATCCCGGTGAGCCCTGCAGCCACCGCCGCAGATTGACCATGATGGTCTTGCCGTACTTGCAGGAGTAGACCCCCTCGGTGTCGACGCCGCTCGCGCCGCAGAGCCGGTCCACCGTCCGGGGTGTCGCGAGCCGCACGTCGACGTCGGCCTTCGAGGTGCCGACCCGCTGAAAGGACCACGACGCGCGGGTCAGGCCCACCGCCTCGTTGGTGACCGGGTGCTGCGCCGACGTGGCCCATCCGTTCGGTGCCGCCAGCACCTGCTCGATGCTCGCGGCGAACCGGTCCGGTTTCCAGGCGGGGATGTCACCCCAGGCGATGCCCTTCTCCACCGAGACGCGGTAGCGCACCCGCTTCTTGCCCTCACCTATCACGCGACCGTTGCCGGTGGCGGTGGTGAAGGTGCCGGCGGCCCTGGTGGGAATCTGCTCGTCGGTCGGGATCTCCGGCGTTGGGCTGGAGGTGGGGCTCTGCTCCGCGCCTCCCGCAGTCGGGCCGGAACGTGGGACTTCGGCCTCCCCGGAAGCCCGCGCCGACAGGCCACACGCGGCGGTCGCCAGCACCATCGCCAACGAGATCGGTACGAGCATCCGTCCGCTGATCCGCACGGTGGGAACCTCCAGAGTCGATCACGGTCAGGTGAGGAACGCTGGAAGGCTAGGTGACCAGGAGTAAGGAAAACGTCAGGACGATCGGCGTCGACAGCCCGCCGTGCGGTGGCGGACGAGCGAGATCAGTGGGCCGCCACGACGTGGTCGATCACCAGGTGGGCGGCGCCGGTGATGCCGACGTCCTGGCTGGTGGCGACCCGCTCGATGAGCAGGGTCTGGGTGGCCAGCGGGAGGCACCGCTCGTAGAGGGTGGCCCGCATGCTGGCCAGCAGTGGTTCGCAGTCGGCGAGTCGGCCACCGATGGCGACCACCTGCGGGTTGAAGAAGTTGACCACGACGGCCAGGATCTCGCCGATGGCCCGGCCGGCCTGCCGTGCGAGCGCGGTGGCGTGCCGGTCGCCGTCGTCGATCAGGCGGATCACACCGGTCAGGTCGGAGACCGTCACGCCCTGCTCGCGTAGCGCGGTGACCAGGGCCGCGCCGCTGGCCACGGCCTCCAGGCAACCGGCGTTGCCGCAGCTGCACGGCGGCGCGGGGTCGGCCACCACCCGGCAGTGGCTGATGTCGCCGGCCGATCCCTGCGCGCCCCGGTGCAGCCGTCCACTGGAGATGACACCGGAGCCGATCCCGGTGCCGGCCTTGATGTAGACGGCATGGTCCAGTTCGGAGTGTGCGGTGCGGTGCGCGCCGAGCGCCATCAGGTTGGCGTCGTTGTCCACGATGATCGGCACGTCGACCCGGCCGGCGCAGAACGCGGCGACGTCGAAGCCGTTCCAGCCGGGCATCCGGGACGGGCTGACGATCCGGCCGGTGGCGTGCTGCACCGGGCCGGGAATGCCGATACCGATGCCCCGCAGCACGCCCGGGTCGCCGTCCGCCGTCGAGGCTGAGGTCACGAGACCGGCGGACGTCGGGTCACCGGCAGCGCCGACCAACGCCGCGACCTCGGCCAGCAGCGAACCGAGCACCTGCTCGGGGCCGTCCTCGATGCGGACCGGCAGGGTGCGGGCCTGGACCACCCGCCCGGAGAGGTCCAGCGTGCCGACGCGGGCGTGATGCGCGCCGAGGTCGATGGCACCGACCACGGCGCCGCCGGTGGGCACGGCGAGCTGGCGCGGCCGGCGTCCACCTCGGGACCGCCCGGCGCCGGTCTCCTCCAGCAACCCCTGGTTGATCAGTGCCTCGACCCGCTGGGAGACCGTCGACGGAGACAGCCCGGAGAGCCGGGACAGGTCGGCCCGACTGACGGCCGCTCCGGTGGCCACCCAACGCAGCAGCTCCCGAGGGCCGCCCCGGAGGGCTTCGCGTGGCGCGTCGTCAATCGTCACGTCAGGTTCTTAGCATCCACAGTTTGTTCAAGCAACTGGTTGACTTAGTTTCCTGGCTACCTTTAGATGGCGCTGTTGGTTCGATATGAAGCCGACTTGATTCGGTAGTCGAAGAAAGTGGGGCCGTCTGGTGGCACCGGGGACGACGGGTGCGGACCGACCGATGGTGTCGGTACGCGGCCTGCACAAGTGGTTCGGCCCGCTGCACGTGCTCAAGGACATCGACCTCACCGTGGCCGCCGGCGAGGTGGTCGTCGTGGTGGGGCCGTCCGGCTCCGGCAAGTCGACCCTGTGCCGCTGCCTGAATCGGCTGGAGACGGCCGGGCAGGGCAGCATCGAGATCGACGGCGAGCCGCTGCCGGCCGAGGGTCGGGCGCTGGCCCGGCTGCGCGCCGACGTCGGCATGGTCTTCCAGTCCTTCAACCTCTTCGGGCACAAGACGGTGCTGGACAACGTCACCCTCGGCCCCACCCGGGTCCGCAGGATCGCCCGCCCCGAGGCACGGCAGCAGGCCATGGCCCTGCTGGAACGCGTCGGGATCGCCGACAAGGCGAACCACCACCCGGCCCAACTCTCCGGTGGGCAGCAGCAGCGGGCCGCGATCGCCCGGGCGCTGGCCATGCAACCGAAGGTGCTGCTCTTCGACGAGCCGACCTCGGCCCTGGACCCGGAGATGGTCAACGAGGTGCTCGACGTGATGGTCTCCCTCGCCAAGGAGGGGATGACCATGATCGTGGTCACCCACGAGATGGGCTTCGCCCGTCGCGCCGCCGACCGGGTCGTCTTCATGGACGACGGGCGCATCGTCGAATCCGGCGCCCCTGACGAATTCTTCGCAGCTCCGCGCACCGAGCGGGCCCGCGACTTCCTTTCCAAGATCCTCCAGCACTAGCCCCCAACGGGAGGGTGTCATGTCAATCCTCAAGAAGAGCTTCACCCGGCGGCGCTCGCTCGCCCTCACCGCCACCGCCGTGGCGGTGGCCCTGGTCGCCACCGGCTGCGGCGGTGACGGCGACAGCAGCGCCCCGAAGCTGCCCGGCGACGCCGGCCTCGGTGGCGACGGCGTGGTCGCCCAGTCGGTGTACGACGCCGCCCCGGTCGCCAGCGACGCGGACATCCCGGCCGGCTCGACCATGGACGCGATCCGCAAGCGCGGCTACCTGAACATCGGCGGTTCCCTGGACGCGCCGCTGCTCGCCCAGCAGAACCCGGTCAGCGGCACCATCGAGGGCTTCGACGCCGACATGGCGAAGCTGCTGGCGAAGTACATCATCGGCAAGCCCGAGGTGAAGACGACGACCATCGGCACCCAGACCCGGGAGGCCATGCTCCAGGCCAAGTCGGTCGACGCCGTCTTCCAGACGTACACGATCACCCCGCAGCGGGCCACCCAGGTCGCCTTCGCCGGGCCGTACCTCACCTCCGGCCTCGCCGTCGGGGTCCGCAAGGACGACACCTCCATCAAGAGCGTCAAGGACCTCGCCGGCAAGACCGTCATCGTCGGGGCGAACACCCCCGCCGTCACCGCGCTGCCCTCCGCCGCGCCCGGCTCGAAGCAGATCGCCTTCGGCACCGACCCGCAGGCGCTGCAGGCCCTGCTGCAGAAGCGCGGCGACGCGTACGTGCAGGACTTCACGCTGCTCGCGTCGGGCGCCAAGGCCAACCCAGGGATGAAGGTGGTGGGCGAGCCGTTCACCACCGAGGCGTACGGCATCGGCCTCAACCGGGAGGACACGCAGTTCAAGGAGTTCATCAACAACTGGCTGAAGAAGATCCAGGCCGACGGCACGTGGGCGAAGGTCTGGGAGGGCACCCTCGGCTCGGTGGTCGAGGGCGGGGCACCCACCCCGCCGGCCCTCGGTTCCGTCGACGGCTCCTGAGCAGTCTCCCGTACCGATGGAAGCCCTCACCGCCCACCTGAGCCAGCTGGGCCACGGCCTGGTCACGACGGTCGAACTGACCGTCGTGACCACCGTCGGCGCGATGCTGCTGGGCATCGTCGTGGCCACCCTGCGGATCGCTCCCGTGCCGCTGCTGCGCGCCATCGGCACCGCGTACGTCGAGGTGTTCCAGAACCTGCCGCTGCTGGCGCTGCTGGTGCTCTTCGTGTTCGCGCTGCCGACCATCGGCATCACGTTCCCGCTGTTCACCTCCGCCGCGATCGTCATCGCGGTGTACGAGGGGGCGTACCTGGCCGAGGCGATCCGCGCCGGGATCAACACGGTCGGTGTGGGCCAGGCCGAGGCGGCCCGTGCCATCGGGCTCACCTTCGGCCAGTCCCTGCGGCACGTCATCCTGCCGCAGGGACTCCGGGCGGTGATCCAGCCGATCGGCAACATCTGCATCGCGCTGCTGATGAACACCTCGCTGGCCGCCGCCGTCGGCGTGGTCGAGCTGACCCAGGCGGCCAACAACGTGAACCTGGTCGAGGCCCAACCGATCGCCGTCTTCACCGGCGCCGGCCTCGCCTACATGCTGCTGGCGCTGATCATCGGTCAGGTCACCGGCCTGCTCGAACGAAGGCTGGCGATCGTCCGATGAACAAGACCCAACAGATCCTCTTCGACGAACCCGGCCCCCGCGCCCAACGGCGGATCCGGATCGCCACCGTGCTGGGCGCCGTCGGGCTGGCCGGCGCCCTGGCCGCGGCCGTCTACCAGTTCGCCAGCCACGGCGAACTGGCCGCCGACCGGTGGGAGCCGTTCACCACCTGGCCCATCTGGCGCTACCTGCTCAACGGGCTGTGGGCCACCGTGCGCGCAGCCGCCGCGACCGCGGTGCTCAGCGCCGCATTCGGGCTGATCCTGGCGCTCGGCCGACTGTCGACGCGTCGACCGCTGCGCTGGCTGGCCGGCGCGTACGTGGAGATCTTCCGAACCGTACCCACCCTGCTGCTGATCTACGTGACGCTGTTCGCCCTGCCGCAGTACGGCCTGAACTTCCCGCTGTTCTGGAAGCTCGTGGTGCCGCTGGTGGTCTCCAACTCGGCGGCGTTCGCCGAGATCTTCCGGTCCGGCATCCTGGCGCTGGACCGGGGACAGACCGAGGCCGGCCTCGCCGTCGGGCTGCGCCGCGGGCAGGTGATGGCGCTCGTCGTCCTGCCACAGGCGTTGCTCCAGCTCGCCCCGTCCCTGGTCAGCCAGTTGGTCGGGCTACTCAAGGACACCTCGCTCGGCTTCGTGGTCAGCTACACCGAGCTGCTCTACAGCGGGCAGGTGCTCGCCTCGTACACCCACCTGCTGATCCAGACGTTCCTGGTGGTGGCACTGATCTACCTGGTGGTCAACGCCTCGCTGTCGAAGTTCGCCCGCGTACTCCAGGCCCGCAACGGCCGCTTCGGTGGCCGGCGCGGACGGCGGACCGCTGAGCTGCCCCCGCCACTTCTCGAAGGGAACACTCCCCGGTGACCATCTTCCGCTACGCCGAACTGGCCCGGGTCGTGCGCAACGGCTTCGTGGAGAGCCGGCACTACGGCAGCGTCGTCGTACTCGCCCCGGACGGGACCGTCGCCCTCGCCGCCGGCGTACCCGACGAGCCGGTCCTGCCCCGCTCGACCCTCAAGCCGGTGCAGGCGCTGGCCTGCCGGGTCGCGGCGGGTGACGAGCTGACCGGCCCGGCGCTGGCGCTCGCCGCCGGCAGCCACACCGGTGACGACCGGCACGTCGAGGTGGTGCGGGCGATGCTGGCCGGGGCCGGCCTGACCGAGGACGCGCTCGGCTGCCCGCAGGACTGGCCGGAGGACGAACCGACCCGGGACCGGCTGATCCGCGCCGGCGGACAGCGCGAGCGGATCCGGATGAACTGCTCCGGCAAGCACGCCGCGATGCTCGTCGCCTGCGTCGCCCGGTCCTGGAACACGCACGACTACCTCGACCCGGACCACCCGGTGCAGCGGGAGACCGCCGCCGCCGTCGCCCGGCTCGCCGGCACGCCGATCGCGCACCACGCTGTCGACGGATGCGGCGCACCGCTGTTCGGGCTGCCGCTGACCGGCCTGGCCCGCACCTTCCAGGCCCTGGTCAGCGCGCCCGCCGGCAGTGACGAGGCGCTGGTCGCGCAGGCCATGCGCCAACACCCGGAGTACGTCGGCGGCTGGAACGGGCACCCCAACACCGACCTGATGCGGGCGCTGCCCGGCGTTCTCGCAAAGGGCGGAGCTGAGGGTGTGCTCGGGGTGGCCGCACCGGACGGTCACGCCGTCGCGGTGAAGGTGGTCGACGGATCACCCCGAGCCACCACCGCGATCGCCCTCGCCGCCCTCGACGCCGTGGGCGTACCCGTGGGTGGGGCCGACGCGCTGCGCCAGGTGCCGGTGCTCGGCGGCGGCGCACCGGTCGGCGCCGTCACGGCCGTCATCGACTGGACCACGTCTCGGACCGAAGCGGCACCGCCACGCACGGAAAAGGAAGAATCATGAACACATTCGAGATCTGCATCGACAGCGTCGAGGGGGCGGTCGCCGCTGAGGAGGCCGGCGCCGACCGGGTGGAGCTGTGCTCCGCGCTCTTCGACGGCGGGCTGACCCCCAGCCTGGGCACCATCGAGACGACACTGCGCGCCGTCAACCGGATCCGGGTCCACGTGATCGTCCGGCCGAGGGCCGGCGACTTCATCTACTCGCCGTTCGAGATCGAGGCGATGGAGCGGGACGTGCGGGCCGCGGTGGCGGCCGGCGCGCACGGCATCGTGATCGGTGCGCTGACCGCCGAGGGTGACGTCGACGTGCCGACCACCCGCCGGCTGATCGCCGCCGCAGGCGACGTCAGCATCACCTTCCACCGGGCGTTCGACATGACCCGTGACCCGCACGCGGCGCTGGAGCAGCTGATCGAGCTGGGAGTGCACCGGGTGCTCACCTCGGGCCAGGAAGTCAGCGTCCTGGAGGGTGCCCCGCTCATCGCCGACCTGGTGCGCCGCGCCGCCGGCCGGATCGTCGTCATGCCGGGCGGTGGCATCACCCCGCGCAACATCGCCCGGATCGTCGAGGCGACCGGCGCTGACGAGTACCACTTCGCGGCACTGGTCAGCTCGGACAGCCCAGCCGTGCACCGCAACCCGGCCCCACTGATGGGCGGCAGCCTGAACCGGCCCGAGTACGAGCGTTCGGGCACCTCCGGCGCGCTGGTCGGCCAGGTGCTCGCCGCCGCCCGCGCCTGACCATCCGCTACCGCTGACGAGCGGTGGTCCCGGGGGACGTTTCGGTTTCCTCCGTGGCCACCGCTCGCGCCGTACCGGAGCCGGTTCGCCGGTCAGCCGGTGGCGAGGTTGATGGCGACGCCGATCGGGATGGACGCCGCCAGCCCGGCGACCAGCCACCACAGCTGTTCCCGCCTGGCGTTCCGCTGTGCCGACTGGAGCCCGCTCTGAATCTGGGTCAGGCTGTTCGCCACCATCGCCATGTCCTTGGCCCGGCGGGAGTCTTCGCCGCTGAGGGAACGCCGCAGCACAGAGCGGCGAAGCCGGCTCGTCGTCGACAACGTCAGCTGATGCCGACGAACCCGACGCGACGCGAGAATCGTCGACCCCGGGTCTGCGAAGTCCGGGCCGCCCTCGTCCGGATCCTCGTCGGCCTCGGGCCCGCGGTAGTAGCCGATCGGGAACAGGCGTGACCACAGCCGCGTCCACCGGTCCTTCCACCAGAGGCCACCGCCGACGCCGAGCAGCACGAGGTCCGCGACGATCGCGGCGATCGCCCACCCGTCGGTGACGAAGAAGCCGACGGCACCGACGGAGCCGGCCGTCAGGATGAGCGCCTTCGCCGCCGCCCTGCCGCTGATCCCCCGCATGCCCGCCATTGAACCGGCCCCACCCGCCCGACGTGATCCCTGCTATCCGGAAGACGACAGCAAAGTCCTCTCGGGACAGTTCGTGGCCCGAGAGGAGAGCGCGGTCCGACGGTCTGCTCGCGGGCCGCCCCGGTCACCCACCTCCGGCCGTCACGACCGATCGGCCGGGCTGCCGGCCACGGGAAGCGCGATCCCACGGGCGTACCGGATCGCAGCCGGGGTGTCCGGGAAGACCAGTTCCTCGCGGCGCAGGTCGTCGGCGACGCCGAGGGTGGCGAGGACCTGGTCGTGGGCGGGGGTGATGCCGGAGAGCAGGACGGTGATCCCGCGTCCGCGTAGCCGCCGGATCGCGTCGCCGAGGACGTGCGCACCGGTGGCGTCCATGGTGGTCACCCGGGACATCCGCAGGATGACCACACGGACGTCGCTGACCTCGGAGAGTTCGAGGAGGAAGGTGTGGGCGGCAGCGAAGAAGAGCGGCCCGTCGAGCCGGTACGCGACGATGTGTTCGGTGAGCAGCGCGTACTCCTCGGCGCTGTGTTCCCCCTGGTCGAGGGGCACCTGTTCCAGTCGGGCGCTGCGAGCCACCGCACGCAGGGCGAGCACCACGGCGACGCCGACGCCGACCGCGACGGCGGTGACGAGATCCCAGATCACGGTGACGGCGAAGGTGAGTACCAGCACGAGCGCATCGCCCCGGGTGGCCCGGGCCAACGCCCACAGCGAACCGGCCTCCACCATTCGGACGGTGGTGGCGAGCAGCACCCCGGCCAGGGCGGCGAGCGGGATCCGGCCGACCAGCGGCGCGGCGGCCAGCACGATCGCCGCGAGGGCGACGGCGTGGGTGAGGGCCGCCAACTTCGAGGCCGCGCCGGCGCGAACGTTGACCGCTGTCCGGGCGATGGCGGCGGTGGCCGGGATGCCGCCGAAGAGGGGGGCGGCCAGGTTGGCCAGCCCCTGACCGAACAGTTCCCGGTCCGGGTCATGTCGCTCACCGACGGTCATGCCGTCAGCGACGGTGGCGGAGAGCAGGCTCTCCAGGGCGGCGAGCGCGGCGACGGCGAGAGCGCTGGGCAGCAGCACACCGAGCGCGGCGAGGTCGAGGAAGCCGAGCGAGGGTGCGGGCAGGCCCTGCGGCAGCGCGCCGATCCGGGCCAGATCGACCGGAAGGACCTCGGCGAGGACGGTGGCGGCCCCCACGCCGAGCAGGGAGAACGGCAGGCCGGGTCGCCACCGCGCGCCGAGCAGCATCAGCGCCGCGACGGCGAGGGCCACCACGAGCGCGGCGGGCTTCGGGTGTACGAGGAAACGGGCGACCGCGTCGAAGGCGACGGCCCAGACCTTCTCCCCGTGCGCGTCGCTGACGCCGAGTGCGGCGGGCACCTGTTGCAGCGCGATGACCACGGCGATGCCGGCGGTGAAACCCTCCAGCACCGGGGTGGGCAGGTAGCGGACGTAGCGGCCCAGACGGGCCACGGCGAGCGCGATCAGCACCAGGCCGGCCATCGCCCCGACCATCAGCACGCCGGTGGCTCCGAACTGCTGCACCACCGGCACCAGCACCACTGTCATCGCCCCGGTCGGCCCGGAGACCTGGAGGTTGGAGCCGCCGAAGACAGCGGCCACCGCGCCGGCGACCACGGCGGTGATCAACCCGGCCTGGGCGCCCAGCCCGGAGGTGACGCCGAACGCCAGGGCCAGCGGCAGCGCCACCACCGCCACGGTGAGCCCGGCCAGCAGGTCCCGGCGCGGCGAGCGGTGGACCGCCGCCCAGTCGGCCCGGCCGGGTAGCAGCCCGAGGAACCGCGCTCGGGCCACCGGGATGACGCGGCTCACCGGTCCGCGCCGGTGGCGCGCAGCTCCCCGAGGAGGCCGTCCCGGTCGGTGAGGACCGCGCCGAGGATCCGACGCCCGGCAGCCAGCAGGTCGGCCACGTCCGGGGTGCTGAGCGCGTACACGACAAGGGGCCCGTCGCGGTGTGAGGTGACCATCCCGGCGCGGCGCAGCACGGCGAGCTGCTGGGAGAGGTTGGAGGCCTCGACCTCGATCGCGGTGAGCAGGTCACGGACCGGCTTCGGGCCGTCCTGGAGCAGTTCGAGGACCCGGATGCGCACCGGGTGCCCGAGGGTGCGGAAGAGTTCCGCCTTCGCCTGGTACAGCGGGACCGACATGAGCACCTCTCCCGATCGATGCGAAGACTTTATCACTTGAAGAAGTCTTCAATCGGCGGGTGTGCGGTGACACCGTCCCTCCACGTCGTCGGCGTTAAGCAGTCCGTCCGATGTCGTTGACGCAGCGCAGCACTGGTCGGTTGGTCAGCGCCCGGTCGTCCAGCGCGGTGTGCGCGCGCACGGTGAAAGTGGCCGACTCGCCCGGCAGCAGGGTGACCAGGGCCTTGTCCACGGTGGCGGTGCTGTCCAGCCGATCCGGGAAGAGGGTCAGGTCGCGCAACACCGTGCGGGCCGTGACCCGGACCCGCTGCCCGCCGCCGATCGGCTCGACCGTCGCGTCCCAGGCCGCCGCCGGCCAGTCCACGTCCCGGTCCTCGGCGAAGAACCACAGCGCGCGCTCCGCGGTGCCACCGGCCTCCGCGACCAGCAACTCCTGCCGGCCCTCGTCCGGCCGCGCCAGGTCCGCCGGCAACGCCAGCACCACCGAGGAGTACGCCGGGACGTCGAGGTCGACCGAGGTCTTCGCCCTCGGCTCCCCGGTGAGCGTGCACCGGGTGACCGCGCAGGATGCCGTCCAGGCCTCGGCGGTTTCGTTGACGGCGACCACTGCCAGACCGCCGTCCCGGGGCTGCACGGTGAGGAGCCGGTCGGCGTACGCGTGTCGCAGCGCGTACCACAGGGGTTTGCGGCGGCCGTCGCCGTCGACGGCCGACCAGGAGGTGACCGGCCAGCAGTCGTTGAGCTGCCAGACGATGGTGCCGGCGCAGACGTCCCGGTGGGAGCGGAAGTGCTCCACCCCGAGCTGGATCGCTCGGGCCTGGTTGAGCTGCGTCAGGTAGTGCCAGTCGTCGAAGTCCGCCGGGGCGGGCAGGTGCGCGTCGAGGCCCCGCTGGAGTTTGGCGTCACCGTCGGCCGCCTTCTGGTGGTGCGCCATGCCCGGTGAGTCGTGCGCCAGGGGTTCGTCGCTCAGCGCCCGGCGCAGCGTGGCGTAGGACGGTGGGGCCTGGTAACCGAACTCGGCGACGAAGCGCGGCACGTACTCTCGGTACCTGGTGTAGTCGTCGGTGTTCCACACGTCCCAGATGTGGGTGGTGCCGTGCGCCGGGTCGTTGGGGTGGATCGCCTCGGTGCCCGACCAGGGGCTGCCCGGCCAGTACGGGCGGGTCGGGTCCAGCTCGCCGACGATCCGGGGCAGCACGTCGAGGTAGTAGCCACGCCCCCAGGTGCGCCCGGCGAGGTCCTGCTGCCAGTCCCAGTCGTGCCAGCCCCAGATGTTCTCGTTGTTGCCGGTCCAGAGCACCAGCGACGGGTACGGCGCGAGCCGGGTCACCTGCTCGGCGGCCTCGGCGGCCACCTCGGTGCCGAACGGTTCCTCCTCCGGGTACGCGGCGCAGGCGAACAGGAAGTCCTGCTGGACGAGGAGGCCGCGCTCGTCGGCGAGGTCGTAGAAGTCGTCCGACTCGTACCGGCCGCCGCCCCAGACCCGCAGCAGGTTGACGTTGGCGGCGACCGCCTGGTCGAACCGCTCGGCCAGCCGGGACCGGGTGATCCGGGTGGGGAACGCGTCGTCCGGGATCCAGTTGACCCCGCGCACGAAGACCGGGACGTCGTTCACCGACAACGAGAACGGGGTGCCGTGCTCGTCGGGTGTGGTGTCCAGGCGGACCGAGCGGAAGCCGATCCGGTGCGACCAGTTGTCCAGCAGGTCGCTGTCCGGCGCGTGCAGTGTCACATCGATCGGGTGACGCGCCTGGTCGCCGTACCCCCGGGGCCACCACAGCGCGGGCTCGCGGACCGTGAGGGTCAGCACGGCCGTGCGCTGCCCGGCCGGGATGACCACCTCGGCGTGGACGCCGGCCACGGCGGCGCGGACGGTCAGCGGGACGTCAGCGACCCGCTCCACCTCGACGTGCACCTCGACCCGGCCGTCGCGACCGTCCATGGTGACGAGGGGACGGACGGTGGCCAGCCGGGCGGTCGACCAGGCGTGCAGGCTGATCTCCTGCCAGATGCCGGCGGTGACCAGTGTCGGCCCCCAGTCCCAGCCGAAGTTGCAGGCCATCTTGCGAATGAAGTGGAACGGCTCCGGGTAGGCGTTCGGGCGATCGCCGAGCCGTTCCTGGTGTGCCTCGGCATAGCGGTACGCGGAGCCGAAGGTGACGACCAGGTCGTTGTCACCGTCGCGGAGCAGCGGTCGGACGTCGAACCGGTAGCCGCGGTGCATGTTCGCGGTGCGGCCCACCTCGACGCCGTTGAGGGTCAGCGTGGCGACGGTGTCCAGGCCGGCGCAGACCAGATCGACACGGTCGTCGTCGCCCGTCCGGTGGACGATCGTGGACCGGTAGACCCAGTCGGTGCGCCCGATCCAGGCCAGCGCCCGCTCGTTGTCGTCGAGGTAGGGGTCTTCGATCAGCCCGGCGTCGAGCAGGTCGGTGTGCACGCAGCCCGGCACGGTCGCCGGCACGGACCGGTCGGTGACCTCCTCGGGCACCTGTGCTCCGGGAGCCGCTCGCACTGTCCAACCGTCGTAGAGTGCCTGTCGGCGCAAGACCTCACCGCACCTTCCGCATCGAAAGACGTTTACTGAACCGGATAAGCTAGGCAACCGTACGTTTCGGCCCCCGCACGCGTCAACGGCCGTTGACGCCCACGGCAGCACGTCCGGGGCAGCACTCTCTCGCAGCAGCAAAGGAGCCCGCCGGTGAAGCGGCCCACCATTGCCGACGTCGCCCGACGCGCCGGGGTGTCCAAGGGTGCCGTGTCGTACGCGTTGAACGGGCAGCCCGGCGTCTCCGAGGCCACCCGGCAGCGCATCCTGGCCATCGCCACGGAGATCGGGTTCAGCCGGAGCAGCGCGGCCCGCGCCCTCTCGGCCGCCACCGCCGGTGCGATCGGCCTGGCCCTGTGCCGACCGGCCCGGACCCTCGGCGTCGAGCCGTTCTTCATGGCGCTGATCAGCGGCGTCGAAGCCGAACTCTCCGCCCGCTCGTACGCGCTGACCCTGCAGGTGGTGGCCGACCACGACGACGAGATCGCGGTCTACCGCCGTTGGTGGGGTGAACGACGGGTGGACGGGGTGCTCGTCTGCGACCTGCGCACCGACGACCGTCGCATCCCCGCACTCGAACAGCTGCACCTGCCGGCGGTGGTGATCGGCGGCCCCGGCGGCACCGGTGGGCTGGCGAGTGTCTGGTCCGACGACGCCGCCGCGCTGACCGAGGCGGTGGAGTACCTGGTCGCGCTCGGGCACCGCCGGATCGCCCGGGTCGCCGGCCTGCCCGACCTGCGGCACACCGAGATCCGCACCGACGCCTTCGCGGCGGTCCGCCAGCGGCTCAACCTGGACGACGCGGTCACCGTGTGGTCCGACTACACCGGCGAGGAGGGCGGCCGGGCCACCCGTCGGCTGCTCAGCTCCGTCCACCGGCCCACAGCGGTCATCTACGACAACGACGTGATGGCCGTCGCCGGGCTCTCCGTCGCCCAGGAGATGGGCCTGACCGTGCCCGGCGACCTGTCCATCGTGGCCTGGGACGACTCACCGCTGTGCCGCCTGGTGCACCCGCCGCTGACCGCGCTGGGCCGGGACATCCCGGCGTACGGGGCCCACGCCGCCCGGCAGCTGCTCGCCGTCGTCGCCGGGCAGCCGGCCGGCCGGGTGCAGGACGAGACGCCCCACCTCACCCCGCGCGGCAGCACCGCCCCGCCCCGAGCCAGATGAACCGGTTCAGCGCGATGCTGACGGAAACTCCTCGAAGTACGCCTCGACCCGCTCAGCCGTCGCCGGGCGGGCCAGCGCGAACCCCTGCCCGTACCGGCAACCGCCCCGACGTGCCCCCTCGACCTGGGTCGACGACTCCAACTCCTCGGCGACGATCTCGACGCCCAGCCGCTCGCCCACGTTGACCACCACGTCGATGAGCGGTGGTTGCCCGTCCGGCCGTGCGCCCACCAGCTCCGGGCCCACCTTGAGCAGGTCGATCGGCAGTCGGCGGAGCTGCGCCAGGGAGGCGTGCTCGGCCCGGAAGTCGTCCAACGCGGTGCGCACGCCCAGCGACCGGAGCCCCGCCAACCGGGCCACCACTGTCGACAGGTCACCGGCCACCCTCGGCTCGCTGACCTCCACCACCAGCCGCTCCGGCGGCACCCCGTACGCGGCCAGCACGGCCGCGAGCCGCTGCACGAAGTCGGGAGTGGTCAGCTCCCGGGTCGTCACGTTGACCGCCATCCACAGCTCCCGGGCGCCCACCGACCAGTCGGACAACCGCCGGCAGGCCCGCTCCAGCACCCACCACTCCAACTCACCGACCAGGTCGAGGTCCTCGGCGACCGGCAGCAACTCGGCCGGCAGCACCGTGCCGAGCACGGGGCTGCGCCACCGCAGCAACGCCTCCGCGCCCACCGGCTGCCCGTCGGCCAGGTCGACCACCGGCTGGTAGACGAGATCCAGTTCGCCACGCGCCACCGCACCGGGCAGCTCGCGCTCCAGGTCGAGCCGGCGGACCAGTTGTTCCTCAAGGAACGCGTCGTACCACTCCACCCGGTCCCGACCCAGTTGCACGGCCCGCCGTCGGGCCAGTTCGGCCTGCCGGAGCACGTCCGCCGGCCCCACCCCGCTCACCTCGGCCAGGCCGATGCTCGTCTGCACCCGCAGCACCGCGCCGGCCAGCCGGTAGGGCGGACTGAGCGCGCTCAACAGTCGGGTGCCCAGCGCGTACGCCAGCACCGGGCCGGCGGCCGTGACCACCGCGAAGCCGGTACCCGCACACCCGGTGACCAGATCGCCGGGGGCGATCACCGCGCGCGCCCGGTGCACCGCCTCGGCCAGCACGTCCTCCCGGGCCGTCGGGCCGATCCCCTCGGTGCCGTGCAGGTCGACCAGGAGCAGCGCGCCGGCCGGCACCGGAACGTCGCCGATCGCGGCCAGGGCATCCAGCAGGGCCGCCCGGTCGCCGGGGATGCTGCTCGCGGCCGCGAACTGTCGCCGGTCGAGCCCCGACCACGCGGCGCTGGGCTCAGGCGACCAGGTCGAGCCGGCACCGGTCCCGGGGGCCTCGGCCGCCGGGGTGTCGGGGCCCCGTTCGGGCGGCGGCTCCGGCGTGCCCGGCCAGCGTTCCGGGACTGAGCGGCGGTGCCGCAGCGACCGACCGGCCGGCCGACGATGGGCGGCCCGCCGAACGGACGTGGCCGCGTCACCGGCACGCAGCAGCTCGCGCAGCACCAGGGGCGGCACCGCCGCCAGGGCCAACAACACGCTCGTCCGGTCCGGTGCGCGCCCGGCGCCCAGGTGCAGACCCGACGCCAGCAGCAGCACCGCCGCCGGGAGCACCGACCGCGGCCAGGCCGCCGCCACCGGCTCCGCCGACTGCGCGTCGTCCGCCGCATCCGCGGCACCGACCGCGACGAGCAACATCCCGAACACCAACGGGGGTACGGCCAGCAGGGCCCCCCGCCCGGCCGGCGCGGACGGCGACACGGCCAGCAGGACCAACCCGCAGAGGGTGAGCAGGACGCCGCCCCGACAGATCGCCGCACCCGAGCGCCGCCACGGCCCCGCGAACGCGTTCAACGCGGCCATCCCCAACCCGCCGAGCGTCAACGCGCAACCCAGCCGAACCGGAACCGACAGACCGTCCCACGGCAGCAGCAGCCAGCCGGCGAGTGCCAGACCGACGGCCGGGCCGGTCGACTCGACCAGCCCGCGCAACCGGACCGGGGCCGCCGGCCGTGGGCGGCCGGGGAGCCGGTACAGACCGCTCGTCGAGAGGGCCGCCACGACCAGCGACCCGATCAGCACGGCGCGGGTGTGCCCGATGTCCGCCAGGGGCGGCACGACGGCGGTGAGACCGGCCGCCACCACCGCCGCGTCGAGCAGCACGCCCGCCGCGCGCGGTGGCGGGTCGGTGCCACGCCGGCTGGCCAGCCGGGAGAGTCGCAGCCCGGCGAGTGTGGCGCCGGCGCCGGCGCCGAGCGCGATCACCACCGAGGTCGGGACAAGGCCGGCGGCACCGGCGAGGAGAAGCAGCGCCACCGCCACGGACGTGGCGGCCTCGGGTGCCGCACGGCGGGGGACGAGGACGCGGAACGGGTACGCGAGAAGCACGGCGGACGCCTTCGTGAGGGGGCACGGGGGCGGTGCGGCGGTGCGGGGCACCGGACGTCGCGAGTCCGCTACCCACGATTGACAACGATGGACGGCCGAAGTGGTTACTTGCCGGTTACTCAGGGAAAACAACGACCGGTGTCACTGTACGGGGTACCCCCGGCCGGTGGCACCGCCCGGCGCGAGCCGAAACAGCAGGGAGTGGGATCATCGGAGGGTGAGTAAGCCCGACACGGTCCGTTTCCGGTACAACCAAGCCATCCTGGTGGCCGCGATCATCGCCTTCGTCGGCGCCCTGCCGCTGGCCAACGCCCGGGGCTACCTGCTGCCGGTGCTGCTCGTCCCGCTCGCCGTCGCGGTGTGGGCCTGGCGGGCCGGCACCGACGCCGACGCGCGGGAGCTGCGCCTGCGGGCGTTGGTCGGGCAACGCCGGATCGGCTGGGAGCAGGTCCTGGAGCTGGCCACCGATCAGCGGGGGCGCGCGGTGGCCCGGCTCGACGACGGCCAGCAGGTCACCCTGCCGGCCGTCCGTGGCGCGGACCTGCCTCGGCTGGTCGCGGCAACCGGCCAGCCACTGCCGGGCGCCCCGGCGGACGCGCCCGGTCAGTAGCCGTCGACCACCGTGTTGATCAGCGGTTGCCCGGCGGCGAAGCGGCGCACCTGATCGCCCACCAGTCGGTAGGCACGCGGCAGCAACCCCCGTACCGACCCGCCCACGTGCGGGGTGAGCAGCACGTTCGGCATGGTCCAGAGCGGGGAGTCGGCGGGCAGCGGCTCCGGGTCGGTGACGTCCAGCGCCGCCGAGATCCGACCGGTGCCCAGCTCGGCGACGAGCGCATCGGTGTGCGCCACCGGCCCCCGGGCGGCGTTGACCAACAGCGACCCGTCCGGCATCGCGGCCAGGAACGCCTTGTCGATCAGGCCACGGGTCTGGTCGGTGAGCGGCACCAGCACCACCACCACGTCCGCGTCGGGCAGCAGCCGGGGCAGCTCCTCGACGGCGTACACCCCCTGCTCCGGCCGGGCCGTCCTGGCGACCAGGGTGAAGCTCACGTCGAAGGGGGCGAGCCGGTCGCGCACCGCGGTGCCGATCGAGCCGGCGCCGATGATCAGCACGCGCTTGCCGGTCAGCTCGTCGGTCGGGGTGTGCTCCGCGTACGTCCAACGCCGCTCGGCCTGGGCGCGGACGAACGCCGGGAACGCCCGCAGCTGGGCGAGGATCGCGGTGACGACCCACTCGGCGGTGGCGGGGTCGTGCACGCCCCGGGCGTCGCAGAGCGTGACAGCCGGTGGGGTCCGGCCGGCCCAGGCGTCGGCCCCGGCGGAGAGCAGCTGCACCACCGCCAGATCGGGCAGCTGACCCAGCACGGTCGTCCCGTCCGCGCCGCCCAGGAACGGCGGCACCCAGAAGCGGACGCCGGCCGCCGCGGACGGCATCCGGTCGGTGTGCTCGAAGACCTCCACCGTCACGTCCGGGGGCAGCTCACCCATGAGGTTCAGGCCGGCCTGGTGCGGAATCCATACCTTCACGTCCGCCGACGATAGTCCCCGGCGGCGCGGACGGTGCGGGCACGGCGGTGAACCGACGCCAGGGTGGTGGCGCACGAGGCCACGGCGGGCGAGACTCAGCACACCGAGGTTCGATCCGGGCCCTCGCGAGGTATAAGGAAGGATCGGAGGGCCGTCCGCCTCCGCCCGGCAGACAGGTGCACGATGACCGACGGCTCCCCCGCCTCCCCCCGGCGTCCGATCGCGCCACCGATGACGCTCGGCGACCCTTCGCGGTTGCGCGCGCTCGCCGACACCGGGCTGGACGCCGCTCCGGACGAAGCGTTCGACCGGTTCGCCCGGTTGGTCAGCGACCTGTTGGACGTGCCGGTGGCGCTGGTCTCGCTGGTCTCCGCCGACCGGCAGTTCTTCCCCGGCGCGGTCGGTCTGCCGGAGCCCTGGTCGCAGCGCCGGCAGACGCCCCTGAGTCACTCGTTCTGTCAGCACGTGGTGGACATCGAGGTGCCGATGGTGCTGCCGGACGCCCGGCTCTACCCGCGCGTCCGGGACAACCTGGCCATCGAGGACCTCGGCGTGGTCGCCTACGCCGGGATGCCGCTGACCGACCTCTCCGGTCGGGTGCTCGGCTCGCTCTGCGCCATCGACAGCAAACCGCGCGCCTGGACGGCCGCCCAACTGCGGACCCTGGCCGACCTCGCCGCCGCCTGCTCGTCGGAGCTGCGGCTGCGGATCGCGCTCGACGGCGCGCAGGAGGCGCGGCGGCGGGTCGTGCAGGCGCACGAACGGCTGGAGCTGCTGGCCGGGGTGAGCGAGACGTTGGCCGGCACCCTGGACGTGGGCGTCGCCCTGCGCCGGCTCGCCGCCACCATGGTGCCGTTGCTCGCCGACTGGTGCCTGCTCACCCTGATCGGGCCGACCGGCCTGCCCCGTGAGGTGGTCTCGGTGCACCGGGACCCGGCCCGCGCCGCGGACGTCGACCGCTTCGGTGAGCTGCTGCGCACCGGGCTGGGCCCCGATTCGATAATCCGGGCGGTGCTGCGCACCGGCCAGCCCCGGCTCGGCAGCGTGGCGTCCCTGACCGACGTGGAGCGGGGCACCATCCACCCGGAAATGGTCTCCATCGCCGGTCGGCTGGGCATCGCCTCCTACCTGAGCGTGCCGGTGCGGGGTGTCGGCGGCACGGTGCTGGGGGCGATCACTCTCGTCAACGACGGCCACCGTCAGCAGTTCGACGACCGGGACCTGCTGACCGCGATGGACATCGGCCGCCGGGCCGGCCAGGCCGTCGGCAACAGCTCGATGTACGGCGAGCAGCGGCACGTCGCCGAGGTGCTGCAACACAGCATGCTGCCCCGGCTGCCGGTGGTGGCGGAGCTGGAGCTGGCGGCCCGTTACCAGCCGGCGGCCGACCGGGTGGAGGTCGGCGGCGACTGGTACGACGCCTTCGTGCAGCCCGACGGCGACGTGATCGCGGCGATCGGGGACGTCGCCGGGCACGACATCGAGGCCGCGGCGACCATGGGCCAGCTGCGCAACCTGGTGCGGGGCAACGCCTTCGGCCGGCCGGACGCGGTCGGGTCGCTGATGAGCGACCTGGACGCCGCCATCCGTGGCCTTCGGCTGCCGATCGCCGCCACCGCGACGCTGGTGCGGATCTGTCCGCAGCGCGCCGGTGCGCACGAGGTGACCTGGTCCAACGCCGGGCATCCGCCGGCCCTGGTGGTCCGCGTCGGCGGGGCGGTCGAGGTCCTGGCGGCGATGCCGGAACCGCTGCTCGGCCTGGCCCGCCCGATGCGGCGGAGCAGCCACTCGACCAGCCTGGCCACCGGTGACACCCTGCTGCTCTACACCGACGGGCTGATCGAACGGCGGGACCGGTCCATCGACGACGGGTTGGCCGAGCTGATGGGCCGCCTGGCCGGCACTCACACGCTGCCCCTCGACGACCTCTGCGACCTGCTGCTCGCCTCGACCCGGCACCGCGAGGACGACACCGCGCTGCTGGCCGTACGGGCCCGCTGACCGGTCCACCGGCACCCGTCCGGTGGGTCCGTTTGGCACCCTTGGATCTCGACGGGCCCGGTCGGGCCGCGCGGCGGGCTACCCTGGGCCGGGTGAGCGCCCGTCCCCCGTACCCTCGCATCCGCCGCCTCCGGGCGGCCCTCGCGGCGTCCTGCGCGGCGTTGCTGTTCACCGCCGGTTGCAGCTTCGGTGAGCCGGAGCCCGACCCGGCCGGCGAACCGCCCAACCTGCCGACCCCGTCCGCGTCGGCGAACCCCGGCGGTGCCGGTCAGCAGGCGGTGGCGACAGTGCTCGCCAAGGGCCTGCGGGTGCCGTGGGCCATCGCCTTCCTCCCGGACGGCGGCGCGCTGGTCACCGAACGGGACAACGGCCGGATCCTCCAGGTCGGGCCCGAGTCCGGGCCGGACGGGCTGCGGGTCCGACCGGTGCAGACCATCCCCGACGTGGCGGCGGCGGGCGAGGGTGGCCTGCTCGGCATCGCCGTCTCCCCCGACTACGCCCGGGACCGGACGGTGTTCGTCTACTACACCGCCGAACGGGACAACCGGGTCGCCCGGCTGCAACTCGGCGGGCAGCCCACCCCGATCCTCACGGGCATTCCCAAGGCCAACGTGCACAACGGCGGTGGGCTGGGCTTCGGCCCGGACAAGCAGCTCTACGTCAGCACGGGTGACGCCGGTCAGCGCCCGCTCTCGCAGGACGTGAAGAGCCTCGGCGGCAAGATCCTCCGGGTCACCCCGGACGGCAAGCCGGCCGCCGGCAACCCGTACCCCAACTCCCCGGTCTGGTCCGTGGGGCACCGCAACGTGCAGGGTTTCACCTGGGACGCCGCGAAGCGGATGTACGCCGTCGAGTTCGGCCAGAACACCTGGGACGAGGTCAACCAGATCACCAAGGGCGGCAACTACGGCTGGCCGGAGGTCGAGGGTAAGGCCGGCGACAAGCGGTTCACCGACCCGATCGCGCAGTGGCCGACCTCGGACGCGTCCTGCTCCGGGCTGGCCGCCACGGAGCAGCTGCTGGTCACCGGCTGCCTGCGCGGCAAGCGCCTCTGGGTGATGGAGCTGACCGACACCGGGACGCTGCTCGGTCAGCCCAGTGAGCTGCTCACCAACCGCTACGGCCGGCTTCGCGCGGTGGCCGCGGCACCGGACGGGTCGCTCTGGGTGAGCACCTCCAACCACGACGGGCGGGGTGACCCGGCGGGCGACGACGACCGGCTGCTGCGGGTGGTCTTCGCGGGCGGCGACGGCGGGCGCAGCTGATTCCGTCACCATCCGTTCAGGTTTACCAAGATCTTCCGACGGGCAGGCCAGACTTTCAGCATGGACGGGCAACACGACGAGCGACACGACGACGCCGATGACCGGGACGACCCGGTGACCGGCGACGATCGGGCGCGCCCGGGTTGGTGGGCCGGTGCCGTGGGCCCACTGCGCCGCCTCGGGCTGGTCGTCGCCGTCCTCGCCGTGGCCCTGGCCGGGGCGGTGCTCGGGGTGCTGGCCGGTGGTCAGGTGAGCACCGACATCGGCCCGTTCCGGGCCAACCTCAGCATCTCCCCCGCCCGCGACGGCGGCACCACCGTCGACATCCCGCCGCTGGGCGCGCTGCTGCTCGACAGCCACAGCGGGCCGACCCACCTCACCGTTCGGCTGGGCGCGCTCGACCAGGGGCGCACCGAGGCGCTGATCGACGATCCGGCCAGCATCAGCCGGGCCAGCCAGAGCGCCGTGGAGGACGTCCGCTCCGGGGTGATGCGCCTCGGCCTGCGTACCCTCGGCGCGTCGGTGCTGGTCACGTTGATCCTGGCCGGGCTGATCTTCCGCAACGTCCGGCGCACGGCCTGGGCGGGTGGGCTGGCGCTGCTGGTCACCGCCAGCAGTCTCGGCACGGCGGCGGCGACCCTCCGTCCGCAGGCCATCGAGGAGCCACGCTACGAGGGGCTGCTGGTGAACGCGCCGGCCATCGTCGGCGACGCCCGCCGGATCGCCAACGACTACACCAAGTACGCGGAGCAGTTGCAGCGCCTGGTCGGCAACGTCAGCCAGCTCTACACCACCGTCTCGGCGCTTCCGCTGTTGGAGCCGACCCCCGGCACCACGCGGGTGCTGCACGTCTCCGACATGCACCTCAACCCGACCGGCTGGCAGTTGATCCGGACGGTCGTGGAGCAGTTCGGCATCGACGTGGTGATCGACACCGGGGACATCACCGACTGGGGCAGCGAACCGGAGGCCTCCTTCGTCGGCTCGATCAGCCTGCTGAAGAAGCCGTACGTCTTCATCCGGGGCAACCACGACTCCGGCAAGACCGCCGCCGCGGTGGCCCGCCAGCCGAACGCGATAGTGCTGAACAACACCACCACGACCGTCGCCGGGCTGACCATCGCCGGCATCGGCGACCCGCGTTTCACCCCGGACAAGAACACCTCCCCGGCCGGCAGCGGACTGACCCAGCAGGTGGCCGACCAGGTGATCGGGGCCGGCAACCAGCTCGCCGTGACGATCCGCAACTCACCGCGACCGGTCAACATCGCTCTCGTGCACGACCCGGCGTCGGCCGGACCGCTCGCGGGCACCTGCCCGCTGGTGCTGGCCGGGCACACCCACGCCCGGCAGGTGTCCAAGCTGCCGGAGACACCCGGGCAGCAGCCCACCACGCTGATGGTGGAGGGCTCCACCGGCGGTGCCGGGCTGCGCGGCCTGGAGGGCGAGAAGCCCACCCCGCTGTCGATGAGCGTGCTCTACTTCGACCAGCAGAAGATGCTCCAGGCGTACGACACGATCACCGTCGGCGGCACCGGCCAGGCCCAGGTCAACCTGGAACGACGCCTGGTGGAGAACCCGAACGCCGGTGTCTCCGCCACGCCCACGCCCACCCCGAGCGGGGGAGCGCCCGCCACACAGACGCCCACACCCACGCCCACCCCGACCGGCTGAGCCCACGCCGGCCGGCGGCCCGGCGGGCGCGGACGGGTCAGCGCAGGGCGATCGCGGCCAGCGCGGCGTTGACGATGCTGCCGGGCAGCAGGTCGTGCAGCTCGTACAGGTCGGCGACGCTGCCGGACTGGCCGAACTCGTCCACGCCGAGCGGCACCGCCGGTGCGCCAACGGCCGAGCCGAGCCAGGCCATCGCGTGCGACGCGGCGTCGTGCACTGTCACCACCGGCACCCGATCGGCGAACGCGGAGCGCAGCGCGCCCGGCACGCTGGGCACCGTGGCCGTCCGTACGCCCTGCCGCAGGGTGCGCTGCCAGGCCCGGTAGAGCCGGTCCAGCGAGGTCACGTCCACCACGTGCGCGGCGATGCCCTCGTCGGCCAACTCCGCGGCGGCGGCCAGCACCTCGGGCAGCACCGCACCGGAGGCGGCCAGTTGCACCACCGGGGCGTCGACCAGGTGCGGGTACGCCTGGTGCGCGTCGACCAGCCGGTACGCCCCGGCGACGACCTGCCGGCGCAGCACCGCGTCGCCGAGCCGCGCCCGGGCCGCCTCGAACGGCGCCTGGTCCAGCGGTCGGGTGCTCAACCGGAAGTAGTACGCGCCGTCCTCGGCGGGCGCGGCGGTCGCGGCCGGGGCCGACCCCCCGGCGATCTGCCCGAGCGCGTCGCAGAGCAGCCAGTCGAGGGTGGCCGCGTACGCCGGCTCGACGAAGGTCACACCGGGCAGTTCCAGGCCGACCGACGCGGTGATGGTGGACTGGTGGGCGCCGCCCTCGGGGGCGAGGGTGATGCCGGACGGGGTGCCGGCCACCACGAACCGGGAGCCGGAGTAGGTGCCGTACAGGAACGCGTCGAGGCCGCGCAGCACGAACGGGTCGTAGACGGTGCCCACCGGCAGCAGCGGCTGCCCGGACAGGTCCCAGGAGAGCCCGAGCTGGCCGAGCAGCAGGAACAGGTTCATCTCCGAGATGCCCAGTTCGATGTGCTGCCCGGCGGGGCTCTCGGTCCAGCGCAGCATCCGGTCCTCGGTCCAGGATCGCTGCTCGGTGGGGGCGAACACCCCGGTCTTGTTGATGAACCCGGCCAGGTTGGTGGAGGTGGCCACGTCCGGGGCGGTGGTCACCAGGTAGCGGCCCACCTCCCGGTCCCGGGCCAGGTCCACCAGCACCCGACCGAAGACCTCCTGGGTGGAGATCGGCTTGGTTGCGCGTACTCCCGTGCTTTCCGGGACGGTGACCCCCAGCGCGCGCTCGCGGGGCGCGCGGGACAGCGCCTCCCGGCGGGCGCCGGCCCGGATCCCGGCGGGTGAGGCCGGGTCGAGGCGGTCCCACTCGGTCTCGGAGGTCAGCCCCTGCGCGGCGCGCAACGCGTCGACCTGCTCGGTGCTGAGCAGCGCGGAATGGTTGCGCGGGTTGCCGGCGATGGGCAACCCCCAACCCTTCACGGTGTACGCGAAGACGACGCTGGGCCGGTCGGTGACCGCGTCGCACTGGGCGTACGCGTCCAGCATCGCCTGCAGGTCGTGCCCGCCCAAATCGGTGACGAGCGGGCCGAGGTCCTCGTCGGTGATGCCCTCCACGAAGGCACCCACCTCGGCCGGCGCGCCGTCCAGGAACTGCTTGCGCAGCGCCGGCCCGGTCAGCCCGAACAGCGACTGGTACTGCTCGTTGGGCATCGCGTCGATCCAGTCCCGCAACGCCTCCCCACCCGGGCGGGCGTACGCCTCAGCGAGCCGGCGGCCGTACTTGACCTCGACGACGTGCCAGCCGGCCGCCTCGAACTGGCCCCGCCACTGGTTGATCCGGATGCCGGGGACGACCCGGTCCAGCGACTGCCGGTTGAAGTCGACGAGCCACATGACGTTGCCCAGTCCGGTGGTGGCCGGGTCGGCGACCGCCTCCCAGATGTTGCCCTCGTCCAACTCGGCGTCGCCGATCAGCGCCACGAACCGGGAGTGCGGCCGGGCGCCGAAGTGCGCGTCGACGTAGCGGCGGGTCGCGGCGGCGAACAGCGGCGCCGCCGCACCCAGGCCGACCGAACCGGTGGAGAAGTCCACTTCGTCCGGGTCCTTGGTGCGCGACGGGTACGACTGGAGGCCGCCCCGGGCCCGCAGTCGGGGCAGGTAGGAGCGGTCCAGGTTGCCGAGCAGGTACTGGATGGCGTGGAACACCGGGGAGGCGTGCGGCTTCACCGCTACCCGGTCCTCGGCGTCGAGGTGCGCGAACCAGAGGGCGGTCATCGCGGTGACCAGCGAGGCGCTGGACGCCTGGTGGCCGCCGACCTTCACACCGTCGCCGGTGGCCCGGTCATGGTTGGCGGCGTCCACGATCCGGGTGGCGAGCCAGAGCACCCGCCGCTGGATCTCGTCGAGGACATCAAGGTCGTGCCGGGTCACGGTAACTCCATCCAGGCGTCGCCGTTGACGCCCTCGCGAGGGGTGCAGTACGTGTTGATCATGAGGTTGACGGCAGCCGTGGATCTTCAAACCGCCGTCAACCTCTTGATCGACGCTGGGGCGTCGGGTCAGCCCTGGACGCCGAGGCGCTCCAGGATCAGCTCACGCAGGGTCTTCGCGTCGGCCTGCCCGCGGGTGGTCTTCATGACCGCGCCGACCAGCGCGCCGACCGCCGCGACCTTGCCACTGCGGATCTTGTCGGCGATGGCGGGGTTCGCGGCGATCGCCTCGTCCACGGCGGCGGTGAGCGCGCCGGTGTCCGACACGACCTCCAGGCCACGGCTGGTCATGATCTCGGTGGGCGAGCCCTCACCGTCGACCACACCCTCCAGCACCGTGCGAGCCATCTTGTCGTTGAGCTTGCCGGCATCGACCAACCCCTGCAGCTCGGCGACCTGAGCGGGGGTGGCACCGATCTCGGCCAGTTCCACACCGCTCTCGTTGGCCCGACGGGACAGCTCACCCAGCCACCACTTGCGGGCCGCCGCCGGGGTGGTGCCGGCGGCCACGGTGGCCTCGATCAGCTCGACCGCGCCGGCGTTCAACACCGACTGCATGTCCAGGTCCGACAGGCCCCACTGTTCCTGGAGCCGGCGCCGGTGCACCCGGGGCAGCTCCGGCAGGGCGGCCTTCAGCTCGGCCACCCACGCCGGGTCCGGCGCGATCGGCACCAGATCCGGCTCCGGGAAGTACCGGTAGTCGGTCGCCGTCTCCTTCGAGCGACCCGGGGTGGTGTCGCCGGTGTCCTCGTGGAAGTGGCGCGTCTCCTGGGTGATCCGGCCGCCCGCGTCCAGCACCGACGCCTGCCGCAGCATCTCCGAGCGGACCGCCCGCTCCACCGACCGCAGCGAGTTGACGTTCTTCGTCTCGGTACGGGTGCCCCACTCCTGCCCCGGCAGGTTCAGCGAGGTGTTCACGTCACAGCGCAGCGAACCCTCCTCCATCCGCACGTCGGAGACGCCGAGGGTGCGGATCACGTCGCGCAGCTCGGCGACGTACGCCTTGGCCACCTCGGGGGCGAGCGCACCGGTGCCGGTGATCGGCTTGGTGACGATCTCGACGAGCGGGATGCCGGCCCGGTTGTAGTCGACAAGCGACTCGGTCGCGCCGTGGATGCGGCCGGTGGCACCGCCGACGTGCAGTGTCTTGCCGGTGTCCTCCTCGAGGTGCACCCGCTCGATCTCGATCCGCACCGTCTCGCCGCCCACCTCGACGTCCAGGTAACCGTCGACACAGATCGGCTCGTCGTACTGGCTGATCTGGAAGTTCTTCGGCATGTCCGGGTAGAAGTAGTTCTTCCGGGCGAACCGGCACCACTCGGCGATCGAGCAGTTCAACGCGAGACCGATTCGGATGATCGCCTCGATGGCCGCCTTGTTGGCCACCGGCAGTGAGCCGGGCAGGCCCAGACAAACCGGGCAGACCCGGGTGTTGGGCTCGCCACCGAAGTCGGTCGGGCACCCACAGAACATCTTGGTGTTCGTGCCCAGCTCGACGTGGGTCTCCAGGCCGATCACCGGTTCGAAGCGCGCAACGACCTCGTCGTACGCGGGCAGTGTCGTCGTCATCTGAGCTCCAGGAGCGATCCGGACAGAACCGTTCCAGCCTAATCGGCTGGTCCGGCCACCCCGCTGCCGGGCGTCACTCGGGTGTGGCGAAGCGCCGACGCTGGTAGGCCAGCACGAGCAGAATGCCACCGACGGAGAACGCCAGGACGCCCATCAACAGCAGCACGAGGGGCGAACCCGGTCCGGTGAGCGGCAGCCAGCCGCCCTTCGACCGCGACGGCGTGGGCGCCGGCTGGGAGGTCGCCGGGTCGCTCTCCGATGGTGTGACGGCCGGATCGGTCGATGCCGTCGGGGTCGGGGTGGCCGTCGGGGTGGCCGTCGGGTCGGTCGGGGTCGCCGTGGGGGTGTCCGGGGACGCGGCGGCGACGACCAGCGACACGTCCCTCGTGGCACTGGTGCTGCGACCCGTCGCCTGGACAGTGAAGGTGAACGTGCCGGCGCTGCCGGGAACGCCGCTCAGCCGGCCCAACTTGTCGAGGGTGAGACCCCCGGGCAGGGCCCCACCGGCCAGGGCGAAGGCGATGTCCGAATCACCGTCGGCGGTGAACCGGAACGAGTAGGACCGTCCCACGGTGCCGGCGGGCGGGTCGCCGGAGGTGAACGTGGCAGCGGCCGTGGCGACGACGATGGTGGCGGCCTGCTCGTCGAAGAGCTTGTTCTTGTCGGTCATCCGCAGCGTGAACGGGTAGGTGCCCGGCGTGGTCGGCGCACCCCCGAGTGACGTGCCCACCAGCAGCATGCCCGGCGGCAGGCTGCCCGACACCACCGACAGCGCGTACGGCCCGGTGCCGCCGGTGGCCTCCACGGTGTGGATCGCGTACACCTGCCCGAGGTACATGGGTGACCGGGGCTTGCCCGAGGTGATGACGACCTTCTGTTGACGCACCTCGATCGTCGCCGTCTGCTCGCCGAAGAGACCGTTCTTGTCGGTCATCCGCAGCCTGAACGGGTAGGTGCCCGGCGTGGTCGGCGCACCCCCCAGGGACGTGCCCACCAGCAGCATGCCCGGCGGCAGGCTGCCCGACACCACCGACAGCGCGTACGGCCCGGTGCCGCCGGTGGCCTCCACGGTGTGGATCGCGTACACCTGCCCGATGTACATGACCGACCGGGGCTTGCCCGAGGTGATGGTGACGGTGTCGGCGGCGGTGGCTGGTTGCGCGGCACCCAGCAGCATCGCGACAACCATCGTCAGGGCCATGACCGGGCGAAGCGTCCCCATCGCACATCCAGGTCTTGATCGGAGCCGCTCGCGGCCGCCAGCGGACCAGAGTTCGTCGATCCAACAGACTCGGAGCTTATTCGACCAGTGCCACTGAACCCGGTCCATCCCCTGATCGGAGATCGTCGTGTCGCCGCGACGACAGCCGCCCGGCGCGGTCGTGGTGACCGCACCGGGCGCGTGACGACTTCCGGTACGAAGGCGGGCGACCTGCCCCCGTACCGGTGGGTCAGAGAGCCGGCGGGGTGAACGTGCCGACGGCGGACTCCAACGCGGCGGCGACCCGGTACATCCGGTCGTCGGCCATCGTCGGGGCCATCACCTGCAAACCGACCGGCAGCCCCTCGGAGAGCCCGCACGGCACCGAGATGCCCGGCCCGCCGTACAGGTTCGTCGGGATCGTGTACAGGTCGGCCAGGTACATCTGGTACGGGTCGGCGGTCCGCGCGCCCATCGGGAACGCCACCGACGGGGTGGTCGGGGAGATCAGCGCGTCGACCCGCTCGAACGCGGCGTTGAAGTCCCGGGTGATCAGCGTCCGGACCTTCTGCGCCTGCCCGTAGTACGCGTCGTAGTAACCCGACGACAGCGCGTACGTGCCGATCATGATGCGGCGCTTGACCTCCGGGCCGAAGCCGGACTCCCGGGTCAGCGACATGACCTCTTCGAGGGACCGGTTGCCGTCGTCGCCGACCCGCAGGCCGAACCGGACACCATCGAACCGGGCCAGGTTGGAGGAGCACTCGCTCGGGGCGATCAGGTAGTACGCCGGCAACGCGTACGCGAACGTCGGGCAGGACACCTCGACGACCTCGGCGCCCATCTTGGTCAGCGCGTCCACCGACTCACGGAACGCCGCCATCACACCCGGCTCGGCGCCCTCGCCGACGAACTCGCTGACGATGCCGAGCCGTACGCCGGTCAGGTCACCGGTCGCGCCGAGCTTCGCCGCCGCCACCACGTCCGGTACGGGCTGCGGGATCGAGGTGGAGTCACGCGGGTCGTGGCCACCGATCACCTGGTGCAGCAGGGCCGCGTCGAGCACGTTGCGGGCACACGGGCCGGGGGTGTCCAGCGACGACGAGAAGGCCACCAATCCGTAGCGGGAGGTGCCGCCGTAGGTGGGCTTGGCGCCCACCGTGCCGGTGACCGCCCCGGGCTGACGGATCGAGCCGCCGGTGTCCGAGCCGATCGCCAGCGGCGCCTCGTACGCGGCCAGCGCGGCGGCGCTACCACCACCCGAGCCACCCGGGATCCGGCTCAGGTCCCACGGGTTGCGCGTCGGGCCGTACGCCGAGTACTCGGTGGAGGAGCCCATCGCGAACTCGTCCATGTTGGTCTTGCCGAGCATCACCGTGCCGGCGTCGCGCAGCCGCTGCACGATCGTCGCGTCGTACGGCGGGCGCCAGCCCTCCAGGATCTTCGACCCCACGGTGGTCGGCACACCCCGGGTGGCGAGCACGTCCTTGACCGCGACCGGCACACCCGCGAGCGGGCCCAACTCCTCGCCGGCCGCCCGACGCTCGTCCACCGCGCGGGCCGCGGCGAGCGCGCCCTCGGTGTCCACGTGCAGGAAGGCGTGCACCCGGTCGTCGACCGCGGCGATCCGGTCCAGGTGCGCCTGGGTCACCTCGACAGCGGAGGTCTCGCCCCCGGCGACCAGGCTCGCGATCTCCGTCGCGGTCATCTTGATCAAATCGCTCATGCCGTCACTCCGCTTCGCTCCGCGACGCCATGAGGCACCACCGCACCGCACTGCTGATTCGCTCGCTGGCGCTCGCTCATGAGGCCACGTCCTCGCTCAGGATCCGCGGTACGCGGAACCGCTGGTCCTCGGCGTCGGGCGCGCCCGACAGCGCTTCCTCCGGGGTCAGACACGGCGTGACGACGTCCTCGCGGAAGATGTTGGTCAGCGGCACCGAGTGCGAGGTCGGCGGGATGTCCGCGGCGGCGACCTCGCCGACCTGGGCGACCGCCTGGAGGATCACGTCGAGCTGGCCGGCGAACATGTCCAGCTCCTCCTCGGTGACGGCGAGCCGCGACAGGCGCGCCAGGTGCGCGACCTCCTCGCGGGAGATGGCGGCCATCCGTGCCCCCTTCTGAATTCCTGCTGGTCGGGCGGTGTGCCGGCCGCGCGACAGGTGGAGCGTGACACGCGGTGACCGGAGCGAGTCTATTGTTCCGCTCCGGTGCCGCGTCCCCGACTCCCCCTCCCCCGCCCTCGTGCCGGGTCAGCGGGTGGGGCGGCGGGCGACGTCGGGCTGCGGGTGCCCGCCGGTCGGGCGGACCGGCCGGTACCGGGCCAGCCAGGTGACCAACTCCTCGGCCGGCATCGGCCGGGCGTAGAACCAGCCCTGAGCGGCGTCGCAGCCGGCGGTGTGCAGCATCCGCCAGGTCCGCTCGTCCTCGACACCCTCGGCGACCACCCGCAACCCCAGCGCGCCGGCCAGCTCGATCATCGACCGGACGATCGCCGCGTCGTCGGCGTCGTCGGCCATGCCGAGGACGAACGACCGGTCCACCTTCACCTCGGACAGTGGTAGGCGGCGCAGATGCTGAAGCGAGGAGTAGCCGGTGCCGAAGTCGTCCAGCGAGATAGCCACCCCGATCCGGTGCAGCTGGGAGATGGTGGCCAGCACCCGGCGCGGGTCGGCCATCAACGCGCCCTCGGTGATCTCGACCTGCAACCGCTCGGCGGGCACCCCGTAGCGGGCCAGCCGGTCGGCGATCTGATCGGCGATCTCGCCGGTGTGCAGGTCGCGCACGCTCACGTTCAGCGCCGCGCGCAGGCCGATGCCGGCCGCCGACCACTTGGCGAGCTGCTCCACCACGTCGTCGACGACCCGACGGGTGAGCAGTCGCATCACGGCGCTCTGCTCGGCGACCCGGATGAGTTCCTCCGGGTCGACCATGCCCCGCCGGGGGTGTCGCCACCGCAGCAGGGCCTCGACGCCGACCACCTCACCTGTCGCGATGGCGATCTGCGGCTGGTAGTACATGGTGATTTCCCCGGCGTCGTCGGCCGGTTCGTCGTCAGCGTGCGCCCACCCGGTCGATTCGGTGGGCTGCCCCGGTGTACCCGGTCCGACGTCCCGGCGCGCCCCGCCACGTCCCCTGCCCACCACGCTCCCGTTCGGGGACCGGCGACCGTTCCCGCCGCCGGCGCGCCGCTCCCGGACCGAGCCCGAACGGGTGCCGTCGACGGTGGCCCGGGCGTTGCGGCCCCGGATCGGGTCGGCACCGGTGGCGATCTGGTTGATCAGCTCATCGGAGTGCAGCAGCTCGGCGTCGGTGCGTCGACGGCGTACCCACCACCGACCACCGTGCGGCGTCGCCGTGGCGACCGCCGGGTCCGCGGCCGACGCGGGCCGGGCCGGCGCTGCGCTGGGCAGCGCCGCCCCGTCACCGCCGCGCACCTCCGCCGTCGCGACAACTGGTACGTCGACAGCCGGCTCGGCGTTGACCGGCGCCTCGGCCGACGGGCCGACCTCCAGCACGCGGCGCAGGTCGGCGAGGAGGCCGAGTCGCTCGGCGGAGTTGTGGTCGGACTCCGGGGCGTACACGGCCACCGTGTCGTTGCGGTGTTTGGCGTCGTACATCGCCACGTCGGCGTGGCGCATCAGGGTGGCGAAGTCCTCGCCGTGCTCGGGGAAGAGGGCGATCCCGATCGATCCACCCACGTCCAACGGCAGTCCGTCGAGCGGCACCGGCTCGGCCAGCGCCTGGACGACCCGGTCGGCCAACTCCCGCGCCTGACCGACGTCGGTCAGCCCGGTCATCACGATGGCGAACTCGTCACCGCCGAGCCGGGCGATCATCTGCGGCCGGGGCTGCACGTCGGTGAGCCGGGCGCTGACCTCGACCAGCAGCCGGTCACCCACGGCGTGCCCGAGGGCGTCGTTGACGTTCTTGAAGCGGTCCAGGTCGAGCAGCAGCAGCGCCAACTGCCCGTCGGGTTCACCGCGGGCGGTCCGCTCGGCGTGCACGTGCACCTGCTCCGCCACCTCGGCGAGCAGGGCCTTGCGGTTGGGCAGCCCGGTCAGCGGGTCGGCGGCGGCGAGATGCTGCTGTTCGTTCGTCAGCCGCGCCATCCGGTAGACGGCGAAGAGCGGCACCAGCACCAGCGGAATCAGCGCGGCACTGACCCGCGCCGCGGCGACCAGCACCGGGGCGAGCAGCAGCAGTGAGCCGGTGGAGAGCAACTCGAAGCCGAGGCCCTGACGGACGGTGGGCCACCAGCGATCGCCGAAACGCAGCCGCACCGCCCAGCTGACCAACCCGTAGTTGACGACGAACCAGGCCAGCGCGGCGCCGCCGACAACGGCCACGTCGGTCCAGTGCAACCGCCCGCCGGAGAAGATCGTGCCCGACCCGAGTTGGATCACCCCGTACGCGGCGGCGAGGGCACACGCGTACTGGCCGACGTTGAACGCCGTACGCCACGCGGCGTGCCGCATCCGCCAGCCCGAGACGACCACCCCCACCGCCTGCACCACCACCGCCGGGCCGAGACCCCAGCCGAGCAGGATCGCGAAGGTGAAGCAGGTGGACGGGAACACCGCCGAGGTCTGCCGGCGCCCCGGTGGCACGAACGGGCGCGCGTCGCAGACCACGGCGAGCGCGGCCATCGTCCAGAACGCCACCGGCAGCCGGGGCAGGTCGTCGGGGAGCGTCGCGAGTGGAACGGCGGCGGTCAGCGCGGCGACCGCCAGGATGCTGGCGACGAAGGCGGCGAACGGTGCGACCCGTCCCGCAGGTAGCGAGTTGCGTGGGTCGGCGACCTCCACCACACCTCCCGACCGACCAGGGGCGTGCCGGTGCGCACGCCGTGACCCAATGAAACGCCCTCGGCCCCCAGTTTCCCGGTATGACAGTCACGAATCGGTCGTAGTCGTAATTAAGTTGGTATACGCGGCCAGTCCCCGTGGCCAGCCGTCGGCGGGGTCAACCGCCCAGCTGGGCGACGTCCCGCGCGGCGTCCGGGCCCGCGTCCAGCAGGAGCCGGAACCCGTCCTCGTCGAGCACCGGCACCTTGAGGCTGGCGGCCTTGTCGGCCTTCGAGCCGGGGTTGTCCCCCACCACCACGAAGCTCGTCTTCTTCGAGACGGACCCGCTGACCTTGCCACCCCGGCTCTGCACGGCCTCGGCGGCCTGATCGCGCGAGAACCCGGCGAGGGTGCCGGTCACCACCACCGTCAACCCCTCCAGCGGGCGCGGCCCCTCGTCGACCGCCTCCTCGGCCATCCGTACGCCCGCCTCGGCCCACTTGCGGACCACCTCGCGGTGCCAGTCCACCGCGAACCACTCCCGGATGCTGGCCGCGATGGTCGGACCGACCCCGTCGACCGAGGACAGCTCCTCCTCCGAGGCCGCGTCGATGGCATCCATGGAACGGAAGTGCCGGGCGAGCGCCTGGGCCGCCGTCGGGCCGACGTGCCGGATGGAGAGCGCCACCAGCACCCGCCAGAGGTCCCGTTCCCGGGCAACCGCGAGATTGTCCAACAACTTGGTGGCGTTGCTGCCCAGGCTGCCGTCCTTGTTGACGAAGAACGGCGACCGGGACAGCTGCTCGGCGTCGAGCTGGAACAGGTCGCCCTCGTCGCTGATGATCTCCGCGTCGAGGAGGGCTGCCGCACCCTTGTAGCCGAGCACCTCGATGTCGAACGCGCCCCGGCCGGCGAGGTGGAACACCCGCTCCCGCAACTGCGCCGGGCAACTGCGGGTGTTGGGGCAGCGGATGTCGACGTCGCCCTCCTTCGACGGCGCGAGCGGGGTGCCGCAGGCGGGGCAACTGGTCGGCATGACGAACGGCCGGGCGTCGGCGGGCCGCAGGTCGACCACCGGGCCGAGCACCTCGGGAATTACGTCGCCGGCCTTGCGCAGCACCACCGTGTCGCCGATCAGCACGCCCTTGCGCTCCACCTCACGGGCGTTGTGCAGGGTGGCGAGCGCCACTGTGGAACCGGCCACGCGCACCGGCTCGAGCACGGCGAACGGAGTGACCCGGCCGGTGCGCCCCACGTTCACGTCGATGTCGAGCAGCTTGGTGGTGACCTCCTCCGGCGGGTACTTGAAGGCGATCGCCCACCGTGGCGCGCGACTGGTCGAGCCGAGCCGGCCCTGGATGGAGACCGGGTCGACCTTGACCACCACTCCGTCGATCTCGTGCTCGACGTCGTGCCGGTGCTCGGCGTAGTAGGCGATGAACTCGACCACGCCGGCCAGGTCCGGGACGACCCGCCACCGGTCGCTGGTGGGCAACCCCCACGACTTGAGAGCCGCGTACGACTCGGACTGCGCCGTGGGCTGGAATCCCCGGCGGGCGCCGATGCCGTGCACCACCAGGCGCAGTGGCCGGGTGGCGGTGACCCGTGGATCCTTCTGCCGGAGGCTGCCGGCCGCGGCGTTGCGCGGGTTGGCGAAGGGTGCCTTGCCCTGCTCCACCAGGCCCGCGTTGAGATCGGCGAACGCGGCGATCGGGAAGTAGATCTCGCCCCGGACCTCCACCAGCTCGGGAACGTCAGGGAACTCGGCGGACGGGGTGAGCTGGCTGGGCACGTCCCGGATGCTGCGCACGTTGGCGGTGACGTCCTCACCGGTGCGCCCGTCGCCGCGGGTGGCGGCCCGGACCAGTCGACCCTTCTCGTAGGTCAGGTTGATCGCCAACCCGTCGACCTTCAGCTCGCACAGGTAGGGCACTGGGCCGCCCGCGTCCCGTTCGACCCGCTCGGCCCAGGCCGCCAACTCCTCGTCGGCGAAGGCGTTGTCGAGCGACAGCATCCGTTCGGCGTGGGTGACCGGGGTGAAGTCGGTGGAGAACGTGCCGCCCACCCGTTGGGTCGGCGAGTCGGGCGTCCGCAGCGCCGGGAACTGGGCCTCCAGCGCCTCCAGCTCGCGCAACTGCCTGTCGAAGTCGGCGTCGGGGATGGTCGGCGCGTCCAGGACGTAGTAGCGGTACTGGTGCTCGGTCAACTCCTGGCTGAGGGCGGCATG
The DNA here is from genome assembly GCF_030269705.1 of Micromonospora sp. NBRC 107095. NCBI lineage: Bacteria > Bacillati > Actinomycetota > Actinomycetes > Micromonosporales > Micromonosporaceae > Micromonospora > Micromonospora sp. NBRC 107095. Next base: position 1,507,047 of record NZ_BSTU01000001.1, on the reverse strand, counting down.
CCGCTCCCGGGCCTGCGGCGTCGGCTCGGCCCCGGCCGCCGCCTCCTGCGCCGGGCTGACCTGCTGACCGATCTGCTCCTCGGACACACCGCCACCTTCGGACACGCCTGCGACCTCCCTGATCACGCTACTCCGGCACCGTATCGGGCCGGTGGGACAATCCGACGCCCGCCCGCGCCGGGAGCGACGTCGCCCTCAGCCGGGATGCCCGGTGGGTGTCGACGAGCCGCCCCGACCGCCCACCACCAGATGATCAGGTGAGGCCCCGGGCTTCGGCTCGGGGTGATCGGGCAGCCGCGGTGTGGTTGGCGGGCGGCACGGGCCACGGCGTGCAAGGATCGCCGGACGGTGCGACCGGCGGGTCGCCGGGAGGCGGAGGTACGGATGCCCGAGGCACTGCTCTGGGCGGTGGCGATCCTGCTGGCGGTGGCCGCCGGCTGGGCGTGGAACAGTTGGCGGCACCGGGTGGCCAACCGACGTCCGGGCACCCGGCCGGGTCGGGCCAGCACCGGCGGGCGTCGTCCCAGCCCGCCACGCCCCCGGGGCGGCGAGCGCCCGTCCACCCCGTCCCGCCGCCGCGACGCCGACCGGCACGACGACACCCCCGCGCCCGGTGAGATCTGGTGGGCCGACGTGCCGTACGCCGACGGCAGCGGGTCGAAGGTACGCCCGTGCCTGGTGCTGCGCGCGGACTCCAAGGGCGCCGACGTCCTGAAGATCACCAGCCAGGACAAGAGCGACCGGGACGACCACGTCCGGATTCCCACCCGGGACTGGGACCCCGGCGCGGAGCACGACAGTTACCTCAGCCTCACCGAGCCGATCCGACTCAACCCGGCCGCCTTCGCCGACCACGCCGGCCGCTGCGACGCGAACCTGTGGCGAAAGGTGCGCAGCCTGCGACACCTCCCCACCACCTGACGATCCCTCGGCCACCCCCCGTTCCCGACCACCCGCCCACCCGGCTGGCCAGCGTGATCGACTCGGGTTCCTGAAAGTCGCGGTATGCCGAGGTCCCGAACACCCCGGTTTTCAGAACCCCGAGTTGATCAAGCCCGGCGGGCGCCACCGCACGTCCGGCGGGCGCGCCACCCCACGCCCGACGGGCCGCGCCGAGGTCAGTCCCAGGCCGCACCCAGGGCGGCGAGCTGGTCCGCGTACTCGATGCGGTCGGCCCACTCGCGCGGCCAGGCGGTCATGCCGACGGCCGCGCCCACGAAGGCGCCGGCGAGGGCGGCGATCGAGTCGGAGTCCCCGGCGGTGGTCGCCCCCCGCGCCAGCGCCGAAACCGGATCGTCGGCGTGCCGTACGGCGCAGAGCAGCGCGGTGGCCAGCGCCTCCTCGGCCACCCAGCCCTCGCCGGTGGCCCGACACGGGTCAGCGCCGTCGTCCGGCTGGGCCAGGGCGGCGGTCAGTCGGCGCAGCACCGCCAGGCACTCGTCCCAGCCCTGGGCGATGAACTCCTCAGGAGCTGCGGAACCGGCGCGTTGCCAGAGGTCTCCCAGCCACCGCTCCCGGTAGACCAGGCGCTGCGACAACGCCCGCTCGGTGAGCACCCCGGGAAGGTCGGCCAGCCCGACGCCGGTACGCAGCGCGAAGACCGCGTACGCGGTGAGTTCGCTGGCGGCCAGCCCGGTCGGGTGGCCGTGGGTCAGCCCGGCCTGCAACTGGGCCAACCCGGCGAGCGTGTCGAGGTCCGTGTCGAGCAATCCGACCGGGGTGACCCGCATGTTGGCCCCGCAGCCCTTCGAACCGACCACAGTCGCCTCCTGCCAGCGCGTCCCACGGCCCAGTTCGGCGCAGGCGCGCAGGCAGGTAATGCCCGGGGCACGGTTGTTGTCCGGGCTGACCGACCAGGCCAGGAAGCGTTGTCGCAGCAGCGGCTCCACCGCCTCCGGAGTCAACGACGGCGTCTCGTGCAGCGCCCAGCCCACGGCAAGCGCCATCTGGGTGTCGTCGGTGACCGGCGCGGGCTCGCCGGACAGCTCACGCGGGCCGGCCGGGCCGTACCGGCGCTCGATCTCGGCGACGGTCAGGAACTCGGTCGGCTTGCCCAACGCGTCACCGTAGGCGAGGCCGAAGAGGGAGCCGGAGGCGCGCAGCGCGGAGGTGTGGATCACGGCGGCCATCATGCCCGGCCGCCGCAACCCACTGCGGGCTCAATCCCAGCAGAGGCAGAACGGGTGGCCGACCGGGTCGGCGTAGACCCGGAACCCCTCGCCCTCACCCGGCAGCCGCCGGGCCCCGAGCGCCAGCGCCGCCTTCTCGGCGGCCTCGATGTCGTCCACCGTCACGTCGAGGTGGAACTGCTGTGGGCGCTCCGGGTCCGGCCAGGACGGCGGCCGCAGGTTGAGTGCCTGTTGAAAGGCCAGACGCGGCTGGTGACCGGGGGGCCCACCGAGCACCACCCACTCGTCACCGTCGGACTCACCCTCGGCGAGCGGTATGCCGAGCAGCTCGGAGTAGAACGTCGCCAACGCCCGCGGATCCGGGCAGTCGAGCACCACTGAACGCAGCTGTCCAATCATGACCGTCATCCTGCCCACCCGGTACGACAGGAAACCTCAGGCTTCGGCGAAGCGCCGGCCGGCGTCCCGGCACGTGGCGAGCACGGCCCGGGCGTACTGCGGGGTCGCGCCGGCGAGGCCGCAGGCCGGGGTGACCACCACCTGCTCGGCGAGTTGCCGACGGGGGAAACCGAGGCGGTCCCAGAGTTGGCGTACCCGGTCGGCGATCTGGGCGGAGGTCGGCGCGCCACCGATCGACGGCGGCCGGGTCGGCGCGGCCCCGGCCAACAACCCGAGGCCGGCGTCGATCGCCTCGCCCAGCGGGTCGAGGTCGGTGACGAGGTCCAGGTCCAGGGCGACCGCGACGGCGCCGCTGGAGCGGATCAGCTCCAGCGGCACGTCCGGGGCGCAGCAGTGCACCAGTGTCGGCACGCCGACCGCGTCGACGACCGTGCGCAGCAGGGCGGCGGCGTCCACCGACTCGACCGCCCGGTACGCGCCCAACCCACTCTCGGTCGGCACCCGCCCGGCCAGCACGGTCGGCAGTGACGGTTCGTCCAGTTGCAGCAGCACCGACGCCTGGGGCAGCCGGCGGGCGACCGCCTCGACGTGCGCTCGCAGCCCCTCGGCGAGGGAGCCGGTGAGGTCGCGGACCGCGCCGGGATCGCGCAACAGACGGCCGCCGATCGGCAGTTCCAGGGAGGCGGCCAGCGTGAGTGGACCGGCGGCCTGCACCTTGATCGGCCCGGCGTACCCCTCGGCCTGCTCGGCGAGCTGGTCCAGGTCACGTTCCATCAGGTCACGGGCTCGGCGCAGGTCGCGGCCGGGGCGTGGGGCGACCCGCCACCGCCCCGCGTACACCTCGACGGGGAATTCGACGAGCAGCCCGGCGGACCGGCCGATCATGTCCGCGCCGGGACCACGGGCCGGCAACTCGGGCAGGTGGGGCATCTCGGGCAGCTCACCGAGGACCACCCGCTGAGCCTCGCCGATGTCGGTGCCGGGCAGCGAACCAATTCCGGTTGCCGCGCCGGCCGGCCAGGGCCACGCCTGATCTGTCACGAGCGAAGGCTATCCCGCGGGCACCCGGGCGGTGCGGTCAGCCGGCGATGGTCGCGGAGCCGAGGACCACGTCGCCGGCCGGGTCCGGCCGGTACGCCACCACGGCCTGGCCGGCGGCGACGCCGCGTACCGGTCGGCGCAGCTCGGCGTGCAGCCGGTCACCGTCGAGGACGACGGTCGCCGGCACCACGTCGCCGTGCGCGCGCAACTGCACCTCGCACTCGACCGGAGCGTCCGGACGTGCGCCGCCGGTCCAGACCGGACGGACCGCATGCACGTCGGACACCTCCAGCGCCTCGGCCGGCCCGACCGTCACCGTGTTGGTCTTCGGGGTGATGGAGAGCACGTAGCGCGGTCGGCCGTCCGGGGCGGGCCGGTCCAGGTGCAGCCCGCGACGCTGCCCCACCGTGTACGCGTACGCGCCGCTGTGGCTGCCGACGACCGCGCCGGTGGTGGCGTCCACCACGTCGCCGGGCGCCTCACCGAGGCGACCGGCCAGGAAACCGCGGGTGTCCCCGTCGGCGATGAAGCAGATGTCGTGCGAGTCCGGCTTGTCGGCCACCGCCAGGCCACGCTCGGCGGCCTCCGCGCGGACCTGCGCCTTGGTCGAGTCACCGAGCGGGAAGATCGACCGGTCGAGCTGCTCGCGGGTGAGCACGGCGAGCACGTACGACTGGTCCTTGGCCAGGTCGACGCTGCGTCGCAGCAGCCCGTCCGCGCCGAGGCGGGCGTGGTGCCCGGTCACCACCGCGTCGAAGCCCAGGGCCACCGCCCGGTCCAGCACCGCCGCGAACTTGATCTTTTCGTTGCAGCGCAGGCAGGGGTTCGGGGTACGACCGGCGGCGTACTCGGCGACGAAGTCGTCGACCACGTCCTCGTGGAAGCGGTCGGCCATGTCCCAGACATAGAACGGGATACCGATCACGTCGGCTGCCCGTCGGGCGTCGCGGGAGTCCTCCAGGGTGCAGCAGCCGCGCGCCCCGGTCCGATAGGTCTGCGGATTACGGGCCAGCGCCAGGTGCACGCCGGTCACGTCGTGCCCGGCCGCCACCGCCCGCGCCGCCGCCACGGCCGAGTCAACCCCACCCGACATCGCCGCCAGAACCCTCACCGACGCACTCCCTTCCCCACCGCCAGCCTACCCACCAGCCCCGCAACCCCCCGAACCCGTTCCACGCCCACCCCACCCCACCCCCGCCTCGCCCTCGCCCTCGCGATCTTGCACTTTCTGTCGCGACAAAGCGGGGCTAGCCCGACAAATCGACAACCGAAAGTGCAAGATCGCGGGGGCAGGGCGGGGGCGGGCGGGGGTTAGCGGGGGGTGCGGAGGGCGGCGGCTCGGCGGGCCCGGTCGACCGCCGCCGGGAGGGCCGCGATGAGGGCGTCGACGTCGGCCTGGGTGCTCGTGTGGCCCAGGCTGAAGCGCAGCGAGGAGCGGGCGCGGTCGTCGTCGGCACCCATCGCGAGCAGCACGTGCGAGGGCTGGGCCACCCCGGCGGAGCAGGCCGACCCCGTCGAGCAGGCGATGCCCTGCGCGTCGAGCAGCAGCAGCAGGGCGTCGCCCTCACAGCCCGGGAAGGAGAAGTGCGCGTTGCCGGGCAGCCGGTCGGCCGGATCGCCGTTGTAGATCACCTCGGGCACCGCCCGGCGGACCCGTTCGATCAGGTCGTCGCGGAGCGCGGCCACCCGGGCCGCGTACTCCTGCTGGCCCTTCACCGCCGCCTCCACGGCGACGGCGAAGGCGACGATGCCGGCCGTGTCCAGCGTGCCGGAACGGATGTCGCGCTCCTGACCGCCACCGTGCAGCAGCGGCGTCGCCGGTACGTCCCGGGCGAGCAGGAGAGCACCCACGCCGGTCGGGCCGCCCAGCTTGTGGCCGGTGACGGTCAGCGCGGCGACCCCGCTGGCGGCGAAGTCGACGGGCACCTGACCGACCGCCTGGATGGCGTCGGTGTGGAACGGCACACCGTACTCGGCGGCCACGGCGGCCAGCTCGGTCACCGGCTGGACCGTGCCCACCTCGTTGTTCGCCCACATGGCGGTGACCACGGCGACGCGGTCGGCGTACGCGGCCAGCTCGGCGCGCAGGGTCTCCGGGTGCAGTCGCCCGGCGTCGTCCACCGGCAGCAGGCCGACCTCGGCGCCCTCGTGCGCGACGATCCAGTCGACCGCGTCCAGCACGGCGTGGTGCTCGACGGCGCTGGAGACCACCCGGCGACGGTCCGGGGAGGCGTCCCGGCGGGCCCAGAAGATGCCCTTGACCGCCAGGTTGTCGCTCTCCGTCCCGCCACCCGTGAAGATCACTTCGGATGGCCGGGCACCGAGAACGGCGGCGACCCGCTCGCGGGACTCCTCGACCCGGCGGCGGGCACGGCGACCCGCCGCGTGCAGGGAGGACGCGTTGCCGACCTCGCGGGCGGTGGCGACGTACGCCTCCAGTGCCTCGTCGAGCATCGGAGTCGTCGCCGCGTGATCCAGGTAAGCCATCACCGTTCAGCCTACGGCCGTGTGGTCGGGACGCGGAGGCCGGAGGGGCCTCCCGCGCAACGGCCGGGGTGGGATCCCCACCCCGGCCGTTCGCCTGCGTACCCGCTCAGGCGGGCACCGCGGTGACGACGATGTTGTCGCGGTACTTGCGGGCCTTGGCGTCGAACGGCCCACCGCAGGTGATCAGGGTCAGCCGCGGCTTGCCGTCCCGGGCGAAGTAGCGGTCCAACGGAATCTTGGTCTTGTCGTACTCCTCCCGGGCCACGACCCGGTACTCGCGAGCCCTGCCGTCGCTGCCGGTCGCGGTCAGGGTGTCGCCCTGGTCGAGCTCCCGCAGCCGGAAGAACGCGCCCTTGCCCTGCTGGGCGCTGTCCACGTGACCGGCGATGACGATCGAGCCGGCGTCCGCCTCCAGGCCGGGGCCGTACCGGTACCAGCCGATCTCGTCGACGCTCGGCGGCACCTCGAACTCGTTGGTCCGCTTGTTGATGCCCACCGCGTTGATCGTGGCGGTGACGTCGATAGCCGGGATCGCCAGCCGGACCGGCTCGACGGTCTCCGCCCCGGCCGGCAGCTCCCCGGTGGTCACCGGGACCGCGGGGCCCTCGGTGCCGGCGGCCGACGGGGTGGCGGTGGCGAGCTGGGCCGCCTCGTCGGCGCCCACGTCCTCGGCCGGCTGGGAGCCGCACGCCACCAGGGTGGCGACGGTGAGCGCGGCAACGCCGGCGGCCAGGGCCGCCAGCGCGCCGCGGTTGCGCACCGTCACTTGCGGCCGGTCCGCGCGGTGGCCATCCGCACCCCACCACCGAGCAGCAGGAGTACGCCGGCACCGGTCAGCGCGTACCACCAGGTGTTCACGCCGGTGCGGGCCTGGCCGCCGTCACCGCTGGGCACGCCGCCCGGGGAGGAGTGCAGACCGGTGATGGTCTGCGCCACCACGTCGAGGGTCTTGCCCTCGGCGGAGCCGATTGCGTAGACGATCGTGGCGGTGCCCTCCTTGAGGTTGAGGTCCGCCGGACCGATGGCCACGGTGTCGGTGCCGGCCAGCACCACGTCCGCCTTCACGTTGCCCGCGTCGACGTCGCCCTTGGCCTCGTTCGGGTTGGTGAGGTCCTCGAAGACCGGGGTGCCACCGGCGCGGACGTCGACCGCCGGGGCGGCGGCGGTGTGCCGGACGATCAGCCGGGCCTTGCCGGCGTCGACCTTCGAGACGTCGTTCACGAACGGGGTGATCTTCGGCTGGCCGGCGGCGTCGAGGTGCGCGGCGATGCTGATGTTCGCCCCGCCCGGCACCGCGGCGTTGTCGACCTTGAGGATCGCGCTGCCGATCGGCTCGCCCGGCTTGGTGAGGGCGATGTCGTAGTCGCCCTCCTCCAGGTTCAGCGGGCCGGCGACATCGCCGGGCTTGAAGTTGTCGAGCGTCTTCTCGCCGTTGACGTAGACGTCGACGGGGGTGTCCGGGATGCCGTGCACGACGGAGACCTTCGACGTGGCGGCGTACGCGGGGGTGGCGGTGAACGCGCCGACGCCGGCGAAGGCCAGCGCGGCGACGGCGCCGCCCGCGGCGACCCGACGGAAGTACGAGAGCTGCATGTCTGCCTCCTGGTGATTACTGCTGATTCGTCAGGCCTGGCTTGCAGAACGGGTTACGCCGGCTCCGCAGCGGACGGATGCGCCCCGGACGAACTTTTCTTTTCCGGCGTCACCCGCATCCGTTTCCGGGTCGGCGGACGAAGAGCAGGTGAGATGACATCGACCGGGAAAGTGGGGCGGGGGCTGTGGCAGCTACAGTCGGGTATGCCCCATCGAAGGCGAGCGGCCTGATGACGGCGCCCCCCGAGAATCCAGACCCCCCGGTGGACGACACCGCCCTCCGGTTCCGTGCTGGCGACGAAGCGGCGCTGCGCGAGGCCTACGACCGTTATGGCCGTGCCGTGCTGCACCTGGCCACCACCATGCTGGCCAACCGCGCCGACGCCGAGGACGTGACCCAGGCGACATTCGTCGCCGCCTGGCTGGGAAGGGACACCTTCGATCCCGCCAAGGGGTCGCTGATCGGCTGGCTGCTCGGCATCGGCCGGCGCAAGGTGATCGACCGGATGCGGGCCTCGGCCCGGGAGACGCGGGTCGTGGAGACGGTCCGGCAGCTGCCCGAGCCGGCGCAGACCGGCCCGGACCCGGACCGGGTGGTGGACCGGCTGGTCATCGCCGACGAGCTGGCCCAACTTCCGGACGACCAACGACGCATGCTGGAGTTGGCGTTCTACGACGACCTGACACACCAGCAGATAGCGGCGATGACAGGTGTGCCGTTGGGCACCGTGAAGAGTCACATCCGACGCGGTATGGCGAGCTTGAAACGCAGATGGGAGGTGGACGGTGCAGCACCTGGACCACGACCGGCTGGTCTTTCTGGCGCTCGGTGAGAGCGAGGCGGACAACGGCGAGAGCACCCACCTCGGCAGCTGCGCGCACTGCCGGCGGGAGATGGAGACGCTTCAGCAGGTGGCCGGCCTCGGCGCGGAGACGCAGGGTCTCGGCGACCTGCCCGACCCGCCGGAGCACATCTGGCAGGGCATCGCCGCGGAGGTCAGAGCGGCGGAGGCTTTGCCGTCGCTCACCGACTCCCGGCGGCAGCACGTGCTGCCCGAGCAGCCGAACGGCACGACGGCCGAGCCGACCACCGCCACTGTCGCCCGCCTGGATCCGACCGACCGGCCCCGCAGGGGCCGAGGCTGGTCCCGTTGGGCGTCGGTCGCGGTGACCGCGGTCGCCGCCGCGGCGGTCGGGGTGGTGGGCACGGCCTCCGTGCTACGCCCGGACGACCCGGCTCCGACCCCGCCGCAGGCGGTGGTCGCGAGCGCGCCGCTGGCGGCGTACGGGGCGACGCCTGCGGCGGCCACCGGTGACGCGCGCGTTCTCCAGGACGGCCAACTGCATCTGCATGTGGCGAATCTCCCGAGCGTGCCGGGGTACTACGAGGTCTGGCTCATCAATCCGACGACGATGGAGATGTTCTCGGTCGGCACCCTGGGGGGCGGCTCGGATGCCCTGCTTCCCCTGCCGCCGAATGTCGACCTCAAGAGTTACCCGGTGGTCGACGTCTCCGCCGAGCAGTACGACAACAACACCCGCCACTCCGGCGACAGCCTGTTGAGGGGCACCCTGACGGGCTGATCGGCGGGCCGGCTCAGCTCCCCGGCCCGCCGATCAGCTCCCCACACGGCAGTGGCCGCCCGTTCGCACGGGCGGCCACTGCTGTTGTCGCTGGGTTACTTGCGCTTGCGGATCTCCTCCGCGGCCTGCGGGACGATCTTGAACAGGTCGCCCACCACACCAAAGTCGGCCAGCTCGAAGATCGGCGCCTCGCCGTCCTTGTTGACAGCGACGATGGTCTTCGAGGTCTGCATCCCGGCCCGGTGCTGGATGGCGCCGGAGATGCCGAGGGCGATGTAGAGCTGCGGGGAGACCGTCTTGCCGGTCTGGCCCACCTGGAACTGGTGCGGGTAGAAGCCGGAGTCGACGGCGGCCCGGGACGCGCCGACCGCGCCACCGAGCAGGTCGGCCAGCTCCTCGACCAGCTTGAAGTTGTCGGCGTTGCCGACGCCCCGGCCGCCGGAGACGACCACACCGGCCTCGGTCAGCTCGGGGCGGGAGCCCTTCTGCTCGGCGACCCGCTCGACGACGGTGGCCAGCTTGTCGGTGTCGGTGACCGACACGCTGAGCTGCTCGATCGCCGGGCTGGCCGCCGCCGGGGCGGGGGTGACCGAGTTCGGCCGGACGGTGACCAGCGGCAGGCCCTTGGTGACCTTGGACTTGACGATGGTGGAGCCGGCGAAGGCGACCTGCGTCGCGGTGCCGTCGGCGTCCAGACCGACCACGTCGGTCAGGATGCCGTTGTCGAGCTTGACGGCGAGCCGGGCGGCGATCTCCTTGCCCTCCTGGGCGGAGGCCAGCAGCACGGCGGCCGGTTGCACCCGCTTGACCAGCTCGGCCAGCACCGTCGCCTTGGGGGCCACCAGGTAGCCGTCGATCTCGTCACCCTCGGCGGCGTAGATCTTCTCCGCGCCGTACTCGCCCAGCTTGCCGCTCAGCGCCTCGGCGGCGCCGGCGCCGCCGAGCACCACGGCGCTCGGGGTGCCCAGCTCACGCGCGAGGGTGAGCATTTCCAGGGTGACCTTCTTGACGCCGAATTCCTTGGTGGCTTCGACGACGACGAGAACCTCAGACATGTCAGATCCCCCTCTCACACGAACTTCTCGGTGGCGAGGAACTCGACCAGCTTGACGCCGCCCTCACCCTCGTCAGTGATCTTGACGCCGCCGGAGCGCGGCGGGCGCTTGGTGTGCTCCACGACGGCGCTGGTGGCACCATCGAAGCCCACCTCGTTGGCGGCGACGCCCAGGTCGCCCAGCGAGAGCGTCTGCACCGGCTTCTTCTTGGCGGCCATGATGCCCTTGAAGGAGGGGTAGCGCGGCTCGTTGATGGTGTCCCAGACGGAGACCACGGCCGGGGTGGAGGCGGTGACGACCTCGTAGCCCTCCTCGGTCTGCCGCTCGACGGTCAACGTGGCGCCGTCGACGGTGAGCTTGCGGGCACCGGTGAGCGCCGCGACGCCCAGCCGCTCGGCGATCATGTGCGGCATGACCTGGACCCGGCCGTCGGTGGACTCGGCGCCGCAGATGACCAGGTCGGCGTTCAGCTGACCGAGTGCGGCGGCGAGCACCTTCGAGGTGGCGACGGCGCAGGAGCCGTGCAGGGCGTCGTCCAGCACGTGCACGGCCTTGTCCGGGCCCATGGAGAGCGCCTTGCGGATCGACTCGGTCGCCCGGTCCGGACCCATGGTCAGGATGGTGACCTCGCCGCCGTGCGCCTCCTTGATCTTCAGCGCCTCCTCGATGGCGTACTCGTCCATCTCGTTGATCACGTTGTTCGCCGAACCGCGGTCGACGGTGTTGTCGTCATTGCGCAGGTTGCGGTCCGCGCCCGAATCAGGCACCTGCTTGACGAGTACGACGATGTTCATCGCGCTTCGACGACCCTCCTGTGTGGTGTTGCGATTCGCTCGCCCGGTCTGGGGCGCAGCGTCGCGCGTCGGTCGACACCAGGTCAACCGAGGGCGGCTGTGCAGTTGCCCACGGCGCAATGTTACCTGCCAGTAGGTTGCGCCCCCGCAGCACTCAGGGTGACACAGCTCACCGACCGGTCGGCGATCAGGCTGGCTCGGTCAACGCGGCCCGGATCTGGTCGATGGCCGCCGCCTCGGTGGGCGCCACCCCGTCGTGCGCCCGGGCCACCCGGTCCGCCGCCGCCAGCACCAGCGCGCGGTACGCGTCCACGTCCTGCGGGGACTTGTCGCGCAGGATCCGCACCGCCCGCCCCAACGCCGGCAGCACCACCGACTCGACTTCCAGCTGCGAGTCCCGAGGAAGTCGCGGCAACGGGCCGGTGGTCAGCGCCTCCTTGACCGCGCCACTGGCGTCGGCCAGCGCGCCGGACGCGGCGATGCTCTCCCGGATCACCCCCAGGACACCGGGATCGGCGTTGGAGACCAGGAAGACCGCGCCGAAGGCACCGGTCTTGAGGGTCAGCCGCTCCTCGTCCGTCAACCGCTGCTCCATGATCACGGAGTGTAGACGTACGGGGTGGTGGTGGTGACCGGGACGAGGCCGAGCCGCTGGAGGATCGGACGGCTGTCCTCGGAACAGTCGACCTGCATCAGCGTCCGGCCCCGCTGCTCGGCCAGCCGCGCCCGGTAGTTGACCAGCGCCCGGTAGATGCCCTTGCGCCGCCACTGTGGGAGGGTCGAGCCACCCCACAGCGTGGCGAAGCCGGTGTTCGCCGGGAACCGCACCCAGCCGGCGCTCACCACGGTCCCGTCCGCCTCGGCCACCACCACGGTGATCGAGTTCGGGTCGGCGTCGATCTCCTTGGCCAACCCCCACACCAGGTGCGAGCGGTCCGCCTGCCAGACCTCCTCCTCCATGGCGGCGATCCGCTCCAGGTCCTCCCGGGCGGTCACCTCACGCAGGCGTACCCCCTCGGGAACGACCGGCAGCGCGGCGGCCAGCGGCGCGACCGGACCGACCACGACGGTCTCCCGGTCCTCCGGCACGAAGCCTGCGGCGCGCAGGCGCTCGGGCAGGTCCGCCGGTTCGTCGTGCTCGTTGAGTTTCCACTCGACCGACTGGCCGCGCTCACGGAACAGCCGCACCTGCCGGGAGATCAGCTCGTCCAACGCGTCGCCGGTCAACCCGCCCAGGTCGCGGTAGGTGAGGAAGCCACCGGCGTCGAGACCGATGATCCGGACCAACGGCCCGTCCCGCTCCACCGTCACCCCGGCCGGAACCGGGTCGGGGATCTCCGGGCGGAGTTGGTTGTCGTAGGCGTCGCGCAGGGTCTGTACGTCGAGATCAGTCACCGGCCCAGGCTAAGCCGGAGGGGAAGCGGTTATTCTCCCACTGTGTGGGAGGTGATCAGGCGCTGGTTCGACCCGGCCGAGCTGGGCTCGGTCGGTGAGACGCCCGACTACCGCTTCTCACTGGCCAACGAACGGACCTTCCTCGCCTGGCTGCGCACCGGGTTGGCGCTGGTCGGTGGCGGGTTGGCCGCCGCCCAGTTCCTGCCCACCCTGCCGATGAGCCACCTGCGCGAGGTGATCGCGGTGGCGTTGCTGCTGCTCGGCGCGGCGGTCGCGATCCGCGCGGTGGACCACTGGGCACGTACCGAACGGGCCATCCGACTCGGTGAGGAGCTGCCCGCGTCCCGGTTCCCCGCCATCCTGGCCCTCGCCGTCGGCGGCGGCGCGTTACTGCTGGTGGTCGCCGTCCTGATGCGGGCGGTCGGCGGTCGGTGAGCACCGGACGCGACCCGGGGCTGCAACCGGAGCGGACCCGGCTGGCCTGGCGACGCACCCTGCTCACTGTGACAGTGGTGACCGCGCTCGCCGTCCGGCTGGCGTCGACCGGCGACCCGACCGGCGCGGTGCTCGCCGGCGGGGTCGTGCTGGTGTGGGGCGCCCTGCTGGCGCTTTGCTGGCCCCGCGGCACCGGCACCGGTCCGGCCCGCACCGGCGGCCGGACACTTCCCCTGGTCACGGCGGGCACGGTGGTGCTCGCGTTACTGGGAGTGCTACTGGTGCTGCGCGGACTGTGGTGACGGGATCCGGTGCGCCATGATGGGTGCATGGCCCGGCTTGGCGTACTTCTCTTCCTGGTGCAGATCGTTCTCGCGGTCTGCGCGCTGATCAGCTGTCTCTCCGCCGAGGAGGGCCAGATCCGGGCCCTGCCCCGGATCGCGTGGGTGCTGATCATCTTGTTCTTCCCGCTGGTCGGCTCGATCGCCTGGTTCATCGCCGGCCGCACGCCCAGCCCCGGTGCCCGCACGGGCTGGCCGGGCGGCACCGGCGGCGCCCAGCGGCAACGCCCCCGACCGGTGGCCCCCGACGACGACCCGGAGTTCCTGCGTTCCGTCGAGGAACGCGCCCAGCAGCAGGACCAGGAGCTCTTCCGCCGCTGGGAGGAAGACCTGCGGCGGCGCGAGGACGACCTGCGCCGCCGGGACGGTGAGCCGCCGCGTGAGGGTGACCGACCGGAGGTGTGAACGCGCCGCCGCCGCCGGCGCGCCGGCGACGGCGGCGGCGGGTCCGACTCAGGCCAGGTTCGACGACCGGGGGTACGCGTCGGTCGGGTCGGTGAGCACGTTCACCAGGTACGGCACTCCGGAGTCGAACGCGCGCTGGAGCGCCGGGCCCAGGTCGGCGGCCTTGGCGACCGTCTCCCCCGCTCCGCCGAGCGCGCTGACCACCGTGTCGTAGCGCAGCTCCGGCTGGAGGTCGGCAGCCACGTCGTAGCCGTACATGGCCCGCATCGGGTGCTTCTCCAGCCCCCAGATGCCGTTGTTGCCGACGACGATCACCACCGGCAGCTTCTGGCGGACCAACGACTCGACGTCCATCAGCGAGAAGCCGGCCGCGCCGTCGCCCATCAGCACACAGATCTGCCGGTCCGGGTGACTGACCCTGGCCCCCATCGCGTAACCCATGCCGGTGCCCAGGCAGCCGTACGGGCCCGGGTCCAGCCAGGTGCCGGGCTGGGCCGGCTCCAGGTACCGGCCCGCGTACGACACGAAGTCACCGCCGTCGCCGATCGTGATCGCGTCCGGGGCCAGCACCCGACGCAGCTCGCCGTAGATCCGGGCGGGGCGGATCGGGTCGGTCTCGGCGGCCATCTCGGCGGCGTCGCGGGCCTTCGCCGCGTCCTCGGCGACGCGCAGGTCCGCGATCCAGTCGGTGTGGTCGGCCCGGTCGCCGCTGTGGTCGGCCAGCGCGGAGAGGATCAGGCGCAGGTCACCGACGGGGGCGACGGCCGGCTGCACGTGCGTCGCCCGCTGGCTGGGGGCGTCGACGATGTGCACCACCTTGGCGTCACCGAAGTCACCGAAGCTGAGCCGGAAGTCCAGTGGAGTGCCCACCACCACGACCACGTCGGCGCCGGAGAGCGCGGCCCGGCGGGCCTTGGCGAAGGCGAGCGGGTGCTCCGGCGGCAGCGAGCCGCGACCCATGCCGTTGGTGAAGACCGGCACCTGCAACGCCTCGGCGGCCTCGCGCAGGGCGGCGACGGCGTCCCCCGCGTACACGTCGGAGCCGGCGATGATGACCGGCCGCTGCGCCCCGGCGATGAGCAGCGCGGCGCGGCCGACCTCCTCCGGGTCCGGCGCGATCGGGTCGACACCCGTCACGGTGGGCAGTTCGACGTCGGCGACCGAGAAGACCGTCTCCAGCGGAAAGTCGAGGAAGGCCGGGCCGCGGTGCGGGGTGAGCGCGGCGTGCAGCGCCGCGCCCACCGCGCGCGGGATGTCGTCGGTGCTGAACACCGTCTCGGCGTGCTTGGTGACCGGCGCGACCAGCGGCAGGTGGTCCATCTCCTGGAGGCTGCCGGAACCCCAGCGGAACGCGGGCGCGCGGCCACCGAGCACCAGCACCGGTGAGGCGTTGAAGAAGGCGCTGGTCATGCCGGAGATGCCGTTGGTGACACCGGGCCCGGCGGTGAGCACGGCGAGACCGGGGCGGCGCTGGAGCTTGGCCACCGCCTCGGCCGCGAAGACCGCTGACTGCTCGTGCCGGACGTCGTAGATCGGGAAGTCGGTCTTGTACGCGGCGTCGTAGAGCGGGAAGACGTGCCCGCCGGACAGCGTGAACATCTCCCGTACGCCGTGCGCGCGCAGTGCCGCGAGCGCCAACTCGCCGCCGTGACCCTCGATCCGCTCCGTCATTCGCCGCTCCCCTTCGTCCCTGCTGACCGAGGCCCCACGCTACTGGCCGGTAGGAGCAATGTGAACCGTTCTCGACTAATCGTCAGCGGCCGGTGAAGTCCGGCTTGCGCTTCTCGACGAAGGCCGCCATGCCCTCGCGCCGGTCGTCGGTGGCGAACAGCGCCGCGAACAACTGACTCTCCCAGGCCAGGCCCGAGTTCAGATCCATGTCCAGGCCGCCGTCGACCGCCAGCTTCGCGGCGCGCAGCGCCTGCACCGGCCCGGTGAGGTACGGGGTGATCAACGCGACGGCCGTGTCGTACACCTCGGCGGCCGGGACCACCCGGTCGGCCAGGCCGATCCGCAGCGCCTCCTGCGCGTCCACCATCCGCCCCGACATGATCAGGTCCTTGGCGCGGGCCGGGCCGACCAGGCGGGCCAGCCGCTGGGTGCCGCCCGCCCCCGGGATGATGCCCAGCTTGATCTCCGGCTGGCCGAGCTTGGCGTCCTCGGCGACGACCCGCCAGTCACAGGCCAACGCCAGCTCACAGCCGCCGCCGAGGGCGTACCCGGTGATCGCGGCGACCACCGGCTTGGGGATCCGGGCGATCGCGCCGAGGGCGCTGGACAGGTTCGCGGCCCGCTCGGCCATGTCCACGTAGGACATCTCGGCCATCTGCTTGATGTCCGCGCCGGCGGCGAAGACCTTCTCCCCGCCGTACACGATGACGGCGCGGACCTCGGGGTCGGCGGTGGCGGCCGTGGCGGCGGCGCGCAACTCCTCCTGCACCTGCGTGTTGAGCGCGTTCATCGGCGGCCGCTCCAGCCGGATCGTGCCGATGCCGTCAGTGGTCTCCAGCCGAACGAACTCGCCCACGCTGCCCTCACTTCCTCGTCGAAGTCGCGTGCCAACCTTACGACCCGGGTCGTTTGGGTAAGTAGTGTGGTGTCAGCCCCGTGGGCGGGAGTTCAACGATGGTCACGTACTACGACGACAGATCGGTGCAGGTCACCTCCACCGGCGTCCGCGTCGACGGTCGCAGTTACGCGCTGGCCGACATCACCATGATCTGGCATCGCCGTGGCACCCGTTCCTGGCGCGTACTGGTGGGGCGGGGTGCCATCGGCGCCGCGCTCGCCGGCCCACTGGTCGCGGCGGTGCTCGGCATCGGCGTGGCCGTCTGGTTGCACCGCTCGCCCACAGTGACGATCGCGATCGTCGGCGCGTCGGTGCTCGTCGGTTTGGCGGTGGGGCCGGTCGCCGACTTCCTCTTCGAACACCTGGACCGCTCGTACGCCCGGGGCAGCCGGCAACTGGAGATCTGGGCCCGCTGGCGAGGTCAGCCGGTGCGGCTGCTGCGCACCGGTGACGCGTTGCGCTTCGGGCAGATCTACCGGGCGGTGCAGCGCGCGGTCGAGCACAGCCAACCGGTCCGCCCCGGCATCCGCCGCTAGGAGCGCCTGATCCCCGACACCGCCTGATCGGGCGGGGCCCACCCTCGATCGTCAGCGCGCGCATGGTCGATCCATCCCCGACCCGGCGGGGTCAGCGCGGGAGGGGTGCCGCTGCGCTGCGGGGAGCCTTTGGAGTTGATGTCGCAAACGAATCAGGCGGCGGACGCCGCTTCGACCCGGGTTCTCGGGGGCGGGACAACGCCCTGATGTCGTAGGCGATTCAGCTCCAAAGGACGACCGCACCACCCCGCGTTCCGGCGCGCTCAGGATGGGACAGGCGAGGCGAGGGTTGCCCGTCGGTGGTTAGGCTTAGTGATGACCCTCTATTACCGGGACGACGCGGTGCAGGTGACCTCCGAGTCGATCCGGGCCGGCGGTCACGTGATCGCCCTGTCCGACGTGACGTTCGTCTGGCACGCCCGGGGGCAGAAGACCCTGGCCGTACGCGGCCGGGTGCTGGGTCGCGGTGTCCTGGTCCTGCTGCTCTCGCTGCCACCGCTGGTCGCCGTGGTCTGCGTGCTGTCACTGGCCTGGTCGGCACAGGACCGGGGAAACTGGCAGCTCGCGCTGATCATCCTCGCCGCCTGCGCCGTGGGGGCGCTGGCGTTGCTGCCGTTCCTGGAGATCCCGTTGGGCTGGCTGGACCGCTCCTACGAGCGCGGCAGCCACGTGCACGAGCTGTGGGTGCAGCACCACGGCCGGGAAGACCTGCTGGTACGCACCCCGGACGCGCTCCGGTTCGGGCAGATCTACCGGGCCGTGCAGCGTGCCGTCGAACAGCAGGGCGACCATTGACGGCCACCCGCCGCTGATCTGGTGGGGCGCGTCGCCCGCGCCGGCCAGCAGACCCGACGTCAGGCAGCTCGCCGGGCGGTTGTGGTGCGGCCGACGCACACTTGATCCCATGGCGATTCCCCTCCCCACCCCGTCCGCCGTGGTCGGCCTGACCCGCTCCGCTCTCGACCAGGCACTCGGCTCGGCCGCCTCGTTCGCCGCCGTGCCCACCCGCGCGTTCGCGGTGCTGGACGGGGTGGAAGCGCTGCTGGCCCGGATCAACGGCGTGGTCGACCGCATCGAGACGACCCTGGACCGGACCGACCAGGTGCTCACCGACGCCGAGGCGGCGGTCCGTGAGGTGGCCGTCATCAGCGCCGCCGCGACCACCGCCATCGACACCGCCACCACCGTGGCCACCGCCGCCGCCAACGTGGTCGCCGACGCCGACCGGGTCTCCCGGACCGCCGCCACCGTGGTCGCCAAGGCCGACGGGGTGGCCGGCCGGGCCGCCGTCACGGTGGGCACCGCGGCGGAGGCCGCCGCCACGGCGGCCGAGCTGATGACGGCGTACGAGCCGGCGTTGCGCCGGGCCGCACCGATGACCGAGCGCTTCGTCGAGCAGCTCAGTCATGAGGAGATCACCGCGGCGATCCATCTGATCGACGAGCTGCCCAAGCTCAAGGAACACCTGACGGCCGACATCCTGCCGATACTGGCCACCCTGGACCGGGTCGGGCCTGACCTGCACGACCTGCTCGACGTGACCCGCGACCTGAAGCTCGCCGTGGCCGGCATCCCCGGGCTGGGCATGCTGCGCCGACGCGGCGAGAAGCTCGCCGACGAGCCCGCCGGCTGAGCCCCCGACCTCCCGCGCCGGGGGTCAACAGTCGCAGGTGATCGTCGCGGTGGGGGCGGTCAGGTCGTCGACCGGTCGCCGGGTCAGCCCGGTCTCCGTCACCACCGGCAGCCCCTCCCGCACCCAGTACTCGAACCCGCCGAGCATCTCCTTGACCGGGTAGCCGAGCACTGCGAACTCCAGCGCCGCCCGGGTCGCGCCGTTGCAGCCCGGACCCCAGCAGTAGGTGACCACGGCCGAGCCGGGCGGGATCAGCTCCGCCGCCCGGGCCGCGATCTCGGCGGTGGGCAGGTGCACCGCGCCCGGTAGGTGCCCCTGGGTCCAGGCGGCCGCGCCCCGGGAGTCGACCACCACCAGGGCGGGCGTACCCGCCGACAGGTCGGCGTGCACGTCGCTGACGTCGGTCTCGACGCTGAGTCGGGTGCGGAAGTGGGCGGCGGCGGTGGCCGGGTCGGCCGGCGCAACGGCGAAGGTGAAGGTCATGCACCGATCATCGCCAGTGCGAATGACCGCAACGAGTGGCGCGGACGACGTCCTGCGCTAACATCCCGCCATGCCGATCCCGGCCGGCACCACCGGCTCACGCCCGCTGCCGACTCCCCGACGCCCGGCCGCCGCGCACCGGGTCGCCGTGCTCGCGTACCCGGGGATGTCGGTGTTCGAAACCGGCATCGTCACCGAGGTGTTCGGGCTGGCCCGGCCCGAGTTCGACGTCGACTGGTACGACCTGGTGCTCTGCGCGGAGCAACCGGGGCCGGTGCCGGTGGTCGGCGGCGCGAGCCTGCACACCCCGTACGGCCTGGCCGAGCTGGCGGCGGCCCGGACGGTGATCGTGCCCGGCGTGGCGGACGTGACCGCCGACCCCTCCCCCGAGCTGGTGACCGCGCTGCGTCAGGCGCACCGTCGTGGCGCCCGCATCATGTCGATCTGCTCCGGCGCGTTCGCGCTGGCGGGTGCCGGGCTGCTGGACGGCCGGCGGGCCACCACCCACTGGCGGTACGCGGAGCTGCTGGCGCGGCGTTACCCGCGGGTCGAGGTGGACCCGGACGTGCTCTACCTCGACGACGGCGACCTGCTCACCAGTGCCGGCAGCGCGGCCGGGCTGGACCTCTGCCTGCACGTGATCCGGGGCGACCACGGCGCGGCGATCGCCAACGCGGTCGCCCGACGGCTGGTGATCCCGCCGCACCGCGACGGTGGGCAGGCCCAGTTCGTCGAGGCTCCGGTGCCCACCGACCCGGACGACGACCGGATCGCCGGCAGCATCGACTGGGCGCTGGCCCACCTCGCCGAACCACTGACCGTGGCCCGGCTCGCCGCGCGAGCGCACATGTCGTCCCGCACCTACCTGCGGCACTTCGCCCGAGCCACCGGGACCAGCCCGATCCGCTGGCTGATCGACCAGCGGATCCGCGCCAGCCTGGCAATGCTGGAGGAGACGGACCTCGCTGTCGAGCAGGTCGCCCGGGCGGTGGGCTTCGACACCCCGGTCACCTACCGCCACCACTTCGGTCGGTCCATGCTGACCTCACCGACGGCGTACCGTCGGGCCTTCCGCACCGGCGCGGGCCAGCGGGCCTGACACGCCGTTGCGACCAGGCCGCTACAGCGGGCGAGCGACGCGGTCAGGCCGGAGCGTACAGCTCGTCGATCTCGGCGCGTTGCGGTAGCGCCACCGACGCGCCGAGCTTGCGGACGCACGCGGCGCCGGCCGCCGATGCCCAGCGCACCGCGTCGACGACGTGCCGCCCCTCGCCCCAGCCGACGGCCAGCGCGGCGGTGAACGCGTCACCGGCGGCGGTGGAGTCGACCACGTCGACAGGTACCGCCGGCACGTGCACCTCGGTGCCGTCCCGGTCGACATACCAGGCGCCCGCACCGCCGAGAGTGAGCACGGCCCGAGGGGTCAGGTCGAGCAACGCCCGCGGTTCCTCCCGGCCACGACCGGCGAGCGCCTGCGCCTCGCCCTCGTTGACGACCAACAGGTCCACCGCGGCGAGCAGCTCGGGCGGGAGGTCCCGCGCGGGGGCGGCGTTCAGGATGACAGTGGTGCCGGCATCGCGGGCGGCCACCGCGGCGGCGGTCACGGTCTGCACCGGGATCTCCAGTTGCGCGACGAGGACGTCCGCCGCGCGCACCGTGGCCAGCTCCTCCTCGGTGAGACCGAGCAGGGCGTCGTTGGCGCCCGGGGTGACCACGATGGCGTTCTCCCCCTGGGCGTTGACCATCACCAGCGCCACCCCGGAGGCGCCGTAGACCACGCGCAGGTGACTGGTGTCCACACCGGCCGCGGTGATGCGGGCCCTGAGGGTGACACCGAAGGCGTCCGAGCCGATCGCGCCGAGGAAGGCACACGAGGCGCCGGCCCGGACCGCGGCCACCGCCTGGTTGGCACCCTTGCCGCCGGGCACCATCACGAAGTCGGTGCCGAGCATGGTCTCGCCCGGTCGCGGCAGGGCGGGTGCCATCGCCACCAGGTCCATGTTGGCGCTGCCCACCACGGCGACCCGGGTCTGCGCCACGATCGTCTCCGCCGGTCCGGCGCTCAGGCGGCGCGGGCCGTGAAGCGGTCGCCGGACCGCTCGACCACCAGCGGCAGCCCGAAGGTCTTGGACAGGTTGTCACCGGTCAGCGTGTCGGCGAGCAGGCCCTGGGCGACCACCCCACCCTCGCGCAGCAGCAACGCGTGGGTGAAGCCGGGCGGGATCTCCTCGACATGGTGGGTGACCAGCACCATCGCCGGGGCGTCCGGGTCGTACGCCAGCTCGGCCAGCCGCGCGACCAGGTCTTCCCGACCGCCCAGGTCGAGCCCGGCGGCGGGCTCGTCGAGCAGCAGCAGCTCCGGGTCGGTCATCAGTGCCCGGGCGATCTGCACCCGCTTGCGCTCGCCCTCGGAGAGGGTGCCGTAGCGGCGTTCGGCGAGGCCGCCGACGCCGAGTTGACTCAGCAGTGACAGCGCCCGCGCCTCGTCGCCGCGGTCGTAGTTCTCCCGCCAGCGGCCGACCACCGACCAGGCGGCGGTCACCACCACGTCGCTGACCCGCTCGTCGGCGGGCAGTCGTTCGGCGACCGCGGCGGTGGTGAGCCCGATCCGGGTACGCAGCTCGTTGACGTCGGTGCGGCCGATCCGCTCGCCGAGCACGTGCGCCACACCCGTGGTGGGGTGCAGCCGGCCGGCGGCGAGGTTGAGCAGTGTGGTCTTGCCCGCGCCGTTGGAGCCGAGCACCACCCACCGCTCGTCCAACTCGACACGCCAGGTCAGGTCCTGCAGGAGGGCGGTGCCAGAGCGGCGTACGCCGACGCCGTCGAGGCTGACCACCAGATCCGGGTCCACGAGAGCGGCGGCAGGCGCGGCACCGGCAGCGCCGGGGATCAGGTCACCAGTCACCACACCATCCAACCACGCAGCGCCCGGGTGCCCCCCATGGGCGGCGCCTCGGCCATAGGGTGAGGCACCGTGTCGTTGATCACCAAGTCTGAAGGACGGCCCATGCCCCGTCGACGTACGGAGCCACGCGGATGAGCGCGGTCATCGAGATCGAGGGTCTGCGCAAGACCTTCCACAGCCTCCGCAGCGGCCGACGGGTGGCGGTGGACGGCTTCGACCTGCTGGTGGAGGCGGGCCAGGTGCACGGGTTCCTGGGTCCCAACGGCTCGGGCAAGACCACCACCCTGCGCGCCCTGCTCGGGCTGGTACGCGCCGACAGCGGGCGGATGACGGTGCTGGGCGAACCGTCGCCGGAGCTGCTGCCCCGGGTGGCGGGCCAGGTCGGGGCCATCGTGGAGAGCCCGCAGTTCTTCGGCAACTTCACCGGTCACCGCACGCTGCGGTTGTTGGCCCGTGCCGGTGGGGTGCCGGTCTCGCGGGTGGAACAGGTGCTGGATCTGGTGGGTCTGCACGACCGGGGCGATGATCGGGTCAAGAGCTACTCGCTGGGCATGAAGCAGCGCCTGGCGGTGGCGTCCGCGCTGTTGAAGGACCCGCGGTTGCTCATCCTGGACGAGCCGGCGAACGGGCTGGACCCGGCGGGCATCCGGGAGATGCGGGACCTGATGCGGTCGCTGGCGGCCAACGGTGTGACGGTGCTGGTGTCCAGTCACATCCTGGGCGAGATCCAACTGATCTGCGACCACGTCACGATCATTTCGCGGGGACGTCGGGTGGCGGCCGGCCGGGTGGACGAGGTGCTGGCGGGTCACGACCGGCATGAGTACCTGGTGCGGGTGGCCGAGCCGGAGCGGGCCGTCGAGCTGCTGCACACGGCCGGCCTGACGGCGGTCGTCGACGGCGAGGCGCTGGTGGTGAGCGGGGTGGATGACCCGACGGTGGTCAGCCGGGTGCTCGGTGAGCAGGGGCTGTGGTTGGGCGAGCTGACGCCGCTGCGGCCGGATCTGGAGAGCGTCTTCCTGGAGCTGACGGGCGCGTACGGGCATCCGTCGGTGCCGCGGCAGGTCGACGACTCGTCGCCGCCGCACGATGGCGCTGTTATCGACCTCGATCGGGGAGTGGACGCGTGAACCTGGTTCGTGCCGAGTTGGAGCGGCTGTCCGCGCGCCGCTTCGTGCAACTCATGGTCGTCCTGTTGGTCTTCGCGTTCGCCGTCACGGCGGCGACCACGCTGGCCGGCTCGCACAAGCCGACCGCCAGTGAACTGAACTCGGCGCGGCAGCAGGCCGTCGACGCGCGTCGGAACATGGAGACCACGCACCAGGAGTGCCTGGCCCGCCTGCAGGAAAGGTCGCCGACCGACACGAGCGAGTACTTCGCCGACTGCGCGGATCTCGACCCGGTCCGGCAGGACCGGCTGCCGATCGCCGCCGACTTCCTGCCGGGGGTGTTCAGCTTCGCCGAGCAGGCCGAGTCGCTGCTCTATTTCCTGATCGCGTTCCTGGTGCTGTTCGGGTTCCTGGTCGGCGCCTCCTACATCGGCGCGGATCTGAACTCGGGCGGCGTGGTGAATCTCCTGCTCTGGCGACCGCGCCGGTTGACGGTGCTCGCGGCCAAGTTGGGCACCCTGCTGGGCTCGGTGCTGGCCCTGTCCCTGCTGGCATCGGTGGTCTACCTCGCCACGTTCTGGGTGATCGGGCAGAGCGCCGGGTTGCCGGGCCGGTTGGACGGTGACTTCTGGCGTTCGCTCGGTGCGGTGCATGGCCGGGGCATGGTGCTGGTGTTGCTGGCCTCCGCGGTGGGCTTCGCGATCGCCACGCTGGGTCGGCACACGTCGGCGGCGCTGGGGGCGGTGGCGGCGTACGCGGTGGTGTGGGAGTTGGGCGGTCGTCTGGTGCTGCAGATCATCGACGCCCGACGGCCGGACCGGCTGATGCTCTCCAGCTACATCGGGGCGTGGCTCAGCGGCGAGTCACGGTTCTTCGACCCGCAGCTCTGTGCCGGCACCGCGGGCACCGGCTACTGCTCGGGCCTCTACACCCTGACCTGGGCCCCGGCGCTGCTGGTGCTGCTCGCGCTGACCGGCGGGCTGACCGCTGCGGCGTTCGCGGTGTTCCGTCGCCGCGACCTGATCTGACGCCGCACCGGGCCGCCCGTCCTGCGATGGGCGGCCCGGCGGACCGGCGGGCCGGCGGGCCGGCGGGCCGGCGGACCGGCGGGCCGGCGGACCGGCGGGCCGGCGGACCGGCGGGCCGGCGGGCCGGCGGGCCGGTACGCGGCAAGGGCTTGCAACTCACCGAGACGCGGTGAAATATTCCTTCACATGACCGCCGTAGCGGGCTCAGCCGACGGTGGAGCCGAACACCTCGTCGCGCACCGCGTCCAGGGCGGTGCGCAGCGCGCCGCGCAGGATCGGCTCCTCGGTCAGCCCGGTCGGCACCACCCGCGGCTGGACCAGGGTGATCGCGGCGACCTCCTGCTGCACCCGGTCGGCGAGGGCCGCCCCACCGGCCTGGCCCACCTCGCCGGCGAGCACGACGAGCGGCGGGTCCAGCACCACGCAGGTGCTGGCCACGCCGAGCGCGAGCCGACGGGCCAGCTCGTCGAGCATCGGGCCGCCGTCGGCGCCGGCCGCGACGGCCGCGCGGACCGCCTCGGCGGCGTCGGAGTCCGGGTAGCCGTGTTCAGCTGCCACCGCGCGCACCGAGTCCGCACCGACCAGCTGCTGGAAGGCCGGCTTGGCGCGCCGGGAGACATCGCGCGGAATGGGCGCGCCGGGCACCGGCAGGTAGCCGATCTCGCCGGCCGCACCGCTGCTGCCGTGGTGCAACCGCCCGCCCAGCATGATCGCCAGGCCGACGCCGGCACCCACCCAGACCAGCACGAAGTCCGCCAGCCCCTGGGCGGCGCCGGACTGCGCCTCCGCCACCGCGGCCAGGTTGACGTCGTTCTCGAAGACCACCGGCGTGTGCAGGTCGTCGCGCAGCGCGGCGAGCAGGCCGCTGTGCCAGCGGGGCAGGTTGAAGGCGAAGGTGATGTCACCGGTGCCGGGGTCGACCAGGCCGGGCGTGCCGAGCACGATGCGTCGTACGCTGCTCAGCTGCGCCTGGGCGCTGCTCGCCGCCTGCACGACGGCGTTGTGCACCACGCCCACCGGGTCGTCGGTGTCCCGGGTCGACTGTTCCACCCGGCCGATCACGGCACCGGTGATGTCGGCGCACGCGGCCACCACCCGGTCCGGCCCGACGTCCACGCCGACCACGTGCGCGCTGCCCGGTCGGACCGCGTAGAGCTGGGCGTTCGGCCCGCGCCCGCCGGCCTGCTCGCCGACCCGCGCGACGAGGCCGCGCTCCTCCAACCGCTCGACCAGTTGCGAGGCGGTGACCTTCGACAACCCGGTCAGCTCGCCGAGTCGGGCCCGGGTCAGCGGGCCGCGCTCAAGGAGCAGCTCCAGTGCGGCACGGTCGTTGAGCGCCCGCAACAGGCGGGGGGTGCCGGGCAGCCGGGTCGCACTCATGACACGTCCTCTAGTTTTAGTAAACTTTGCTAACTGTAAACCGACCTGCGAACGGGTAGCCGTAGCGTAACGGCCACCCGGCGGTGGGACGCTCGGCCAAGTCGGCAGGGCCACGACCACCACCGGTACGACGTTTCGTACCCGCGGGACACCGAAGGGGGAAGATCACGTGGGGTTGGATCCAGGACTGCGCCGGCTGGCGCTGGGCACGCTCCTCGCCGCGTACCCGGGACCGGTCCCGCCGGACTGGGCGGTCGACCTGCTGGCCGACGGCCTGGCCGGGCACACCCTGTTCGGCACCAACGTGCACGACCCCGCCCAGGTGGCGGCGAGCACCGCCGCGCTGCGCGCCGGTCGGCCGGACGCGCTGATCGCCATCGACGAGGAGGGCGGCGACGTGACCCGGCTGGCGCACGCCACCGGCAGCCCGTACCCCGGCAACGCCGCCCTCGGTGCGATCGGCGACGTGGCCCTCACCCGGCGGGTCTACCAGTCGATCGGCGCCGAACTGGCCGCGCTCGGCATCACCGTCAACCTCGCCCCGACC
The DNA here is from genome assembly GCF_030269705.1 of Micromonospora sp. NBRC 107095. NCBI lineage: Bacteria > Bacillati > Actinomycetota > Actinomycetes > Micromonosporales > Micromonosporaceae > Micromonospora > Micromonospora sp. NBRC 107095. The sequence continues at coordinate 1,481,199 of NZ_BSTU01000001.1, read as the reverse complement.
GTCGACGTGAACACCGCCGACGACAACCCGGTGATCGGCACCCGGTCCTTCGGCGCGGATCCGGTGCGGGTGGCCGCCCACTCGGCCGCCGCCGTGACCGGGCTGCAGGCCGCCGGCGTGGCCGCCTGCGCCAAACACTTCCCCGGGCACGGCGCCACCGTCACCGACTCCCACCACGAGCTGCCCACCGTGGACGCTCCGCTGAGCCTGCTCCGCCAGCGGGACCTACCGCCGTTCGCAGCCGTCGTCGCCGCCGGGGCGCGCGCCGTGATGACCGCGCACATCCGGGTGCCGGCGCTCACCGGCGCCGACCCGGCCACCTTCAGCCGAGCCGTCCTGGTCGACCTGCTGCGCACCGAGTACGGCTTCACCGGCACCGTGATCACCGACGCGCTGGAGATGAAGGGGGCCGCGGTGGCCGCCGGCGGCGTCGGGCCGGCCGCGGTCCGGGCCCTGAGCGCGGGCGCCGACCTGCTCTGCATCGGCGCGCGGGTCGACGCCGAGCTGGTCGAACGGGTGGCCGCCGAGATCGTCGACGCGCTCGCCGACGGCCGGCTCGCGAGGGCGCGGGTCGAGGAGGCGGCCGGTCGCTCCGCCGATCTCGCCGCCTGGACCCGGGCCGCCGGCGGGTCGCCGGGCACCGAGGACGCCGACCTGGGGTACGCGGCGGCGCGCCGGGCGGTCCGGGTGGACGGCCTGCTCACCGGCCTGGAGCAGGCACTGGTGGTGCAACTGCACACCGAGTCGACGATCGCCGAGGGTCGGGTGCCGTGGGGCCTCGGTCCACACCTGGACGGGGTGCCGGAGATCCGGGTGATCGCCACCGAGACCGACCCGGCCACGCTGCGCGGGTTGGCCGGCGACCGTCCCATCGTGCTGGTCGGGCGACACCTGCACCGCCTGCCCGGCGGAACGGAGCTGATCGCCGACCTGGCCTCCCAGCACCCGGTGACGGTGGTGGAGATGGGCTGGCCGGCGCAGTGGCGTCCAGCGGGCGTCCGCGCCTTCGTCACCACCTACGGCGCGAGCCACGCCAACGGTCGCGCAGCCGCCGAGGTGCTCGGCCTGGCCGGTTGAGTCCTCCGTTCCCCCCGGCGCTCGACCTCATTCGCACGCTCCGTCACTGAAGCGCCGACCCGTTCGGTCGGGCGGAGAAGCAGGTCAAGTCCACTTCTCGACACTCCGAATCGACAGCTTCAACCTTGCCCCGAGCCTGATCGATACGTAGCGTGATCGACACGTGGCGGCTCGCCAACCGGCGGGGCGCCACATTCGGAACCGGGGCCTGGGGGGAGGTTGCGGACCGTGGATCCGGCCCGGGATCCACGGTCCGCGCCCAATGTCCGCTCAGCGCGGATAGACCCCGTACGCGCGCCAGCCCCGGTCCGGGAACCCGGCCGCTTCGGCCACCCGGGCAGAGGCGTGATTGTCCCGCTCGTGCAGGTAGGTGGGCACCGCACCCTCGTCGAGCACCCGCCGTGCCGCCTGGGCCACCAGTCGACGGGCGAGGCCACGCCCCTGGGCGGCCGGCACGGTGCCAACGGCCAACTCGTGCCCGTACGCGTCGTGTCGTTTGATCCCGGCGCCGGCCAGGTAGGCGCCGTCCGGGGCACGGACCACGAGCACCGGCCGGTCGAAGAGCCGTAGCCAGGGCGGCAGCCCGGCGGCTGTCGGCTCGGTCCACTCCCCCACATCGGGCAGCGGCGCGGGGGACACGCTCCACCGGAAGGGGCCGTCGTGTACGCAGAATTCGGGCCGGCCGACGGCCTCCGGCAGCGCGGCGAGCAGGCGGTTCGGCGTACGGCGGGCCAGCGCGCGGATCGCCTCCACGCGGTCCGGCGCCACGGAGAGCACGGCGCTCTGCCCGGTGTCCACGGCGAGCGCGGGGCGCAGTCGGCCGTCCCACGCCGGTGTGGCCCGTCGCTGCGAGGCGACCACGTTCAACCCCGGCCCGGCCGGCCACTGGCCGAGCCAGGTGGCCAGGTGCAGGTGAAGTCGCCGGTCGAGCATGCGCACCTCCCCGGTCACCCGACCCGTCGTGGATCACCGTACGCCGGACGGCAGGGCCGGGCGCAGGATACGTCAGAGCCGAGTGGGCAAGGGGTACGGGAACCAGTCGCACAAATCGACCGTCATATCTATTTCCATACCTGGACACCTTTCTTTGGGACGGTGAACGCATGCCGATTCAGCCGAACGACCACTACGAGCAGGACCCCGAGCGACTCTGGCGGGCGGCGGAGGCCGTCGGCGGCAATCCTCCCCAGCCGCGCTACCGGAACCCCCGGACGATCGGCAGCGGCGACCTGTCGTGGGCCGGGCTGAACAAGCTGCCCGCCGGCAGCTCCAGTCGGCACCGACTGAACACCCACTGACACCGGCCGTCGCGGCGACGGCCGGTGAGCACGGAGGCGACACACCGGAGGAGGTCCAGCGGCGGCTTTCGCACACCTGTCGGGTAATTTCTTGTGGTCCCTCATCCCGGCCTACGACAGGAGAAGCTCCGCGCATGGGCAAGAAGACGATCCACGTCTCCGACTTCACCGGCACGGTTCTGCAGCAGGACGACGAGGTGGTCCGCGTCGTCGTGCTGGAGCACCCGGACCTGGTCGCCGGGCCCGTGCAGTTGGACGCCACCCCGGGCGAGGTGGAGAACATCGACGACGCCGCGCTGGACGTGGCGGTGGTCGAGATCCACGACCGGCACGGTGGCGGCGAGCCTCGCCGGGTGGTGCTGACGGCCAGTGAGTTCGACGCGATGGCCACCGACGTGCCGATGGCACAGTTGTTGAAGACGGCCGAGCGGGTCCGTCCTCCCAAGGCCCGCAAGAGCGCCGAGAAGATCGACTACGGCACGCTGGAGCACGCCGGAAAGCCGCACCGGGGCCGGGTCACCGAGGAGGAGGCCCGCCTGGTGCGCGAGCAGCTCGACGAGGTCAACAAGCGCCTCGCCGACGCGGGGGTGCGCCAGATCGATCCGACCGATCCGGAGCACGCCCTGCGTTACGGCTTCCGTGAGGCGTCCTGACCCCGGGGCCTCACTTCTTTCCGACGATGGCGGCGAGGGCGGCGGCCAGGTCGGCCTCGACCGCCGTCTTGTCCAGGCCGAGAGTGGTGAGCACGCCGTCGCCGTCCTCCTGCTCGAGCAGGGCGAGCAGGATGTGCTCGGTGCCGATGTAGTTGTGCCCGAGGCGCAGCGCCTCCCGGAAGGTCAGCTCCAACGCCTTCTTCCCCCGCGCGTCGTACGGGATGAGGTCCGGCACCTGTTCGGCCCGGGGCGGAAGGACGGCGGTGACCGCCTCGCGCACCGCCTCGGGGGTGGCGCCGCGACCGGCCATCACCCTGGCGGCCAACCCCTCCGGCTCGGCCAGCAGGCCCAGCACCAGGTGCTCGGGGCCGATCTCGGCGTTGCCGCTGGCCCGGGCCTCCTCCTGGGAGGCCACCACCACGTTGCGGGCGCGCGGGGTGAATTTGCCGAAGCCGGCGTTGGGGTCGAGCGCGGCCACGTCGGTCGCCTTCGGCACGAAGCGCTTCTGGGCGGCCTGCTTGGTGACCCCCATGCTGCGGCCGATGTCGGTCCAGGAGGCGCCCGAGCGCCGGGCCTGGTCGACGAAGTGCCCGATCAGGTGATCGGCGACCTCGCCGAGGTGGTCGGCGGCGATGACCGCGTCGGTGAGCTGGTCGAGTGCGTCGGTGTGCGCCGTCTTGATCGCCTGGATCAGGTCGTCGAGCTTGACGTGGCTACCGATCTGGAGAGGATCTGTCATGCGTCAACCATAGGTTGACGCAGCCCATGCGTCAACCACAAGTTGACGATCAGTTTCGCTCAGGCGGCGTACTCCGGCAGGAGCTGGGCAACGGCCGCCGGCGAGGGCATGCCGGCGATCTCCTCGGCGATCAGGCGGGCCGCGTCGCGCGGCGCGACGGTGCCGCGGCCCGGCAGCAGCCGGTGGGCCTGCTCGGCGACCGCCGCCGCGTCCACCTCGGCGGGGAGGAGCCGAAGACCAACCCCGGCGGCGGCGAGCACCTCCGCGTTGGCGAACTGGTCCGCGCCCTGCGGCATCAACACCTGGGGTACGCCCGCCGCGAGCGCGCCGAGGGTGGTGCCGCTGCCCCCGTGGTGCACCACCACGTCGACCAGCGGCAGCAACTCCGCCTGCGACACCCACCGGTGCACGCTGACGTGGTCGGGGATCTCGCCCAGCTGTTCCACCGGCACCCGGCCCGCCGCGACCACCACCTGGGCGTCCAGCGTCGCCAGACCGGCGATGGCGGTGCGCAGCAGCTCCGGCGTGCCGAACGCGGTACCGAGGGTCAGATAGATCAACGGGCGGGACGTCCGACGGCGCACCCGCTCGGGCAGCGGAGCCGGCGTCGAGAACGCGACCGGTCGCAGCTCGATCCGGTGTTCGGTGGCGAGGAAGTCCCTGTCCTGTAGCGAGGGCGGCCAGATGTCCAGGTGCGGCCGACCGACGACCTCGGCGTTCCTGGTGGGCAGCTCCAGACCGATGCCCTCGGGAAACATCCGGCCGAACCCGTGCCACAGACCGGGGATCCCGGCCCGGTGGGCCGCCACCGCCGCCCCCGGCAACCCCCACTCGTGCACCACCAGGTCGGGCCGCAGGCGCGCCAACTCCGGTGCGAGATCCTCGGCGTACACCTCGTAGAAGGCGTCGCCGGGGCGGAACGGCCGCAGGCCGTACGCGGCCAGTGGCGCGTGCACCTCCGTACCGGCGGCGAAGTGGACCTCGTGCCCGGCGTCCCGGGCGGCGATCGCCAACGGGATCAACGGATACGTGTGACCGACTGACGCAAGACTGGCGAACAGCACGCGCATGGCGTCGGACCCTACCCGTCACATCGGGGCCCGGCGCCGGCCCCGATACCGTGGGCTCCGGTCGAGCGCGGTCACCGGCGGGAAGGGCGGGTCATGCGTCTGCACGTGGGGTGCGCGATGTGGAGTCACCGGTCGTGGCCGGGCCACCGGCTGCCGCCCACGGAGCGCCTGCGGCACTACGCCAGCTGGTGCGACGCGGTGGAGGGCAACACCACGTTCTACGCGACCCCGGCCCGGGACACCGTCGCCTCGTGGGCCGCCCAGACGAGCCCCGACTTCCGGTTCGTCCTGAAGCTCCCCAAGGTCATCACGCACGGACGGCGGCTCACCGACGTCGGCGAACCGCTGCGCGCCTTCCTGGACGCGATCGAACCGCTCGGCCCGCGCGCCCACGCCCTCTGGATCCAGCTACCCGGCTCGTTCGCGCCCGGCGACGTCCCGACCCTGGGCCGTTTCCTGCGGCAGCTTCCGCAGTCCCACCGGTACGCGGTGGAGGTCCGCCATCCCGCGTTCTTCACCGACGCCCACCCGGCCCGACTGCTCGGGGCTGCCCTCGCCGCCGCCGAAGCCGAATGGATCCCCTTCGACACCACCGCCTTCTTCGCCAGCCCACCGACCAGCGACGCGGAGCGGGACGCCTGGACCAAGAAGCCGCGCGTGCCGCTGCGATCGCTCGCGCTCACCGAGCGGCCGATCGTCCGCTACCTCGGTCGCGACGACCCGACCCGCACCGTCGAGGGGTGGCAGCGCTGGATCGACGTGACGGTCACCTGGCTGCACGAGGGGCGCTCCCCGACGGTGTTCATCCACACCCCGGACAACGCCGACGCACCGGCGCTCGCCCGCCGGTTCCACGACGAGGTACGGGCACGCGTACCGGGACTCGCCGCGTTGCCCGAGCCGATCCCGGTCGAGCCGCTGACGCTGTTCTGACCGGGACCGCTCAGCCCTGCTGGTCGAGCAGCTCGTCGAGGTGGGTCGCCGTGCTGATCAGCGACAGATGGCTGAACGCCTGTGGAAAGTTGCCGATCTGCTCGCCGGTCGGCGCGATCTCCTCCGAGTAGAGGCCCAGCGGATTGCTGTAGGTGAGCATCTTCTCGAAGGTCAACCGGGCGTCGTCGATCCGGCCGGCCAGCGCGAGCGCCTGCACGTACCAGAAGGTGCACATGTTGAACGTGCCCTCGGTGCCGGCGAGACCGTCCGGCGACGCGCTCGGGTCGTAGCGGTAGACCAGGCTGTCGGAGACCAGGCCGGTGTCCATGGCGCGCAGCGTCGACTCCCACATCGGATCGGTGGGCGAGATGAAGTTCAGCCCCGGCATCGCCAGCAGCGAGGCGTCCAGAATGTCCGAACCGTAGTGCTGCACGAACGCGCGTCGCTCCCGGTCAAAACCACGGGTCATCACCTGCTCGTAGATGGCGTCACGCTCGGCGGACCAGCGGGCGACGTCGCCGGGGCGGCCCCGGCGACGCGCGATACGGATGGCCCGGTCCAGCGCGACCCAGGACAACACCCGGCCGTACGTGAAGTCCTGCCGGCCGGACCGGGTCTCCCAGATGCCGTCCTCGGGTTGGTTCCAGTGCTCACAGAGCCAGTCCATCAACCCGGCCGTCTTGCGCCACCCCTCGTACGGCGCGATCAGGCCGTTGCGGTCGGCGAGCTCCAACGAGACGAGCGCCTCGCCGTAGATGTCGAGTTGGAGTTGGTCCGCCGCGCCGTTGCCGATCCGCACCGGAGCCGAGCCTCGGTATCCCTCCAGGTGGCCCAGCACCTCCTCGGGGAGGTCCGGTGAGCCGTCGATGCGGTACATGATCTGCAGGGGCATGTTGCCGTCGCGTGCCTCACGGATGCGCGCGTTGAGCCACAGCAGATACTTCTGGGCCTCGTCGGTGAAGCCCAGGCGCAGCAACGCGTGCACGGAGAAGGACGCGTCCCGGATCCAGGTGTAGCGGTAGTCCCAGTTCCGCTGCCCGCCGATCTGCTCGGGGAGCCCCGCGGTGGGCGCGGCGACCAGGGCGCCGGTAGGCGCGTACGTCATCAGCTTGAGGGTCATCGCGGACCGCTCGACCATCTCCCGCCAGCGGCCCTTGTAGCGGGAACCGCCCACCCACCTCCGCCAGTGGTCACGGGTCTCGGCGAGCAGTTCGCACGCCTCCTCGGTGCTGAGTGCGCGGGGCGCGTGTGGGCTGGCCGTCTCCAGGGCAACCCCGCCGATGTCGCCCGCGTGCAGCGTGAACCGCGCGGACACGCCGTCGGCGTCGCGGTGGAAGTCCCCCACGTGGAACGCCCGCTCCACGTCCTTGAAGGCGGCGAGGGAGAAGGTCAGCGTCGGGCTCCGGAAGACGTCCCCCTCGGGGTGCACCTCCAGCTCGAACGGATCGCGCCCGTAGTTGAACCGGGGGCGGCACTGGACGCGGAACCGCATGGTCCCCCGGACCATGCGGACCAACCGGATCAACCGGTGCCGGTCGGTGGCCTGTGCACCGGTCACGGGCATGAAGTCCAGCAGCTCACCGACGCCGTCGGCGCTGTGGAAGCGGGTGATCAGGATCGGCGTGCCGGGCAGGTAGAGCTGTTTGCTCGTGTAGTCGACACCGTCGGGCGAGAGCTGGAAGTGGCCGCCGTTGCGGCGGTCCAGCAGCGCGCCGAAGACGCTCGGCGAGTCGAAGCGGGGTGCGCAGAACCAGTCGACGGTACCGTCCGTGCTGATCAGTGCGGCGGTCTGCAGATCACCGATCAGACCGTGGTTCTCGACTGCCGGGTAGCTCTCCACGCTGTCCCCCGCCATCCGTCCTGGCAATGGCGCCGTCTACCCGGGTACCGCCGAAAGATGCGGCCCGCCGCCCGACACGGTCGGGACCCAGAGCTCATTGCGGAAGCGAAGCCTCCGCAATGGTCGATAACGTCACCACCAACGACATCGACGAGAGGACACCCGATGAGCCTGCGAGGTTTTGCCACACTCAACATCTGGGCGGACGACGTGGCAGCGGCCACCGCCTGGTACGCGGACTTCCTCGGCGTCGAGGCGTACTTCATGCGCCCGGGGCCTGACGGGCGTCCGGCCTACACCGAGTTCCGCATCGGGGACTACCAGGCCGAATTGGGCATCATCGACCGCAGGTACGCGCCAGCCGGCGCGGCGACCGGACCCGGCGGCGTGATCATGCACTGGTGCGTCGACGACCTCGACGCGACCGTCGAGCGGCTGCTGGCGTTGGGTGCCTCGGAGTACCAGCCGATCACTGCGCACGGGGACGAGGGGTTCATCACCGCGGCGGTGGTCGACCCGTTCGGCAACGTTCTGGGGGTCATGAAGAACCCGCACTACCTCGACGTCCTCGCCTCTCTCAAGGCGACCTGACCCGGCGGCGGTGGCCGCCGCAGGGCAGCCGGCTCAGTCCCACTCGTGGCGACCCGACGCCCGCCGCACCAGCGCTCCCGCCTCCTCGATGTCCAACCCGCTGGCGATGAGCAGGTCCTGGCCGGCGGTGCGGAACTCACCCGCGGCGATCAATCCCGAATAGCCCAACCGGTGGGTGTGCGGGCGGGTGGGATCCGGCGCGGCCTCGCCCTGTGCCTCTCCGACCAGCTCGACAGCCGTGATGATCTGCCGGCGCGCCTCCTGTGGGTCCGCATGCTCGGGGGCCATGGTGCGTCTCAGCGTCTGCACGCTGGTGGCCAGCAGGTCGATGGCCGTCGCGAACTCATCCGGTATCGGCTCATCGTCCCGCAGAGCTTTGGTGAGTCTCCTCGCGACAGCCCGACAGGCGTACAGGCTGCGCTCGAGATGTTGGATGGACCGGGTGTAGTGGGCCAGGGACCTGCGTTGGCGCCACCGTAGTGGCGCCAGTCGCACCACCTCCTGGGCGGCCCCGAGCCCTTCGTCCAGCGCAGTCATCCGTGACCCGAGCATCCGCAGATTGGTTAAACTCTGCTCGGCGTCGCCAACGTCTCGACGACGAAGCGCCGTGGCCAGGCTGTGCAGGGCGGCGATGGTCGGGTCGAGGACCGGTTCGGTCAGCCGCCGCACCGTCCGCTGAGGGTGGATGGGCACCAACAGCAGGCCGACTGCCAAACCGACGAGCCCGCCGACCGCGGCGTCGACGAAGCGGGGGATGGACAGATCACGCACGGGCGGTTCCAGGGTGGCGATGAGGACCGCGGTGCCGCCGGCCTGGGTGAGCAGCGAGCCGCCGCCCTTGAGCAGCACGGCGACGATGATCGCCAGCACCACGACCAGACCGGTCTGCCAGGCTCCGATGCCGAACAGCGGCATGAGGATGTCACCGACGGCGAGGCCCAGGACGACCCCGACCAGCAGCTCGACGGTGCGGCGCAGGCGTGTGCCCATCGACGCGGCCACGATGCCGACCGCGGTGGTGGGCGCCAGGACCGGGGAGGGGTTGTTGAGGAACTGAGCTCCCACGAACCAGGCGAGCGACGCCGCGACGCCGGCCTGCACGGCGAGCAGCCCGAAGAGGCGGAAGCGCCAGACGCGGGCGTGTAGTGCGTGCCGCAGCCGGCCGCGCAGGCCGGCCACTGTCCGGTCGGTCCGGGACGCCCCGCTCGATGCCGGGTCGGAGTGCGCTGCCGGCTCCTGATTCGCAGGCATTCGCGCCGCTTACCCGCCGAAGGCGAACCTATCCGGTGGTAGTGCCGTGCCATATCGGGTGGGGTTGCCTCAGTGGGCGGGATTCGGGGTGTGCGGTAGTTTGCCCAGCTGACGCCAGTTCGTCTCGGCGACGTCGACGCCGTAGTGCTTGGCGGCGGCGAGGATGTTCTGGAAGGCCAGGTCGCGGTCGGCGTCGGTGACGCCCTGCACCTGGTCGAACCGGGCGATGGCGTTGCGGACGTGACCCGCGTCGGTCATCGGCTCCTTGCGTTTCCCGGGGAACGCGAAGACGCTCTCCGGCAGCTCACGCTTGTCCTTGTCCGACAGGATGCCGTGCTTCTCGTGGGGCTTCCAGGTTGATGTCATCCCCCAGCATTACCCGCACACGGCCCGGTAGCACCTCCGGAGCCGGCATTATCCGGACGACCGTCACCGACAAGATCCATACCATGCCGGCACTGCCGGGTGGAGCCGAAGCCCTTCCCTGGTTGTCCTTTGTGGAGTGCGAGCATTGCCGGCATGGATATTTACGAGGATTCCCGTACGGTGTCCCGCTCCGACCTGGCCGCCTGGCTGCGCCAGCTGGCGAACCAGCTGGAGTCTGACGGGCGGCTCTTCTACGGCGCGGCCGGCGCGGTGACCGTGGCGGACACGGTCCGCTGCGAGCTGGAGATCGAACGCGAGAGCGACACGGAGGTGTCCGTCGAGATCGAGTTCTCCTGGACCGAGCCGGCGCGCGTCACGGTGGCCGACGAGCAGGAGTCCGCCAAGGGCGACGAGGCCGCCGAGCCGGCCGGGACCACGCCGGAGGCCGCCAGCTAGCGACGTCGGCGGCGCCGATCCGGGCGCCGGACCTGCGACAACTCTGGCTGCCACGAACAGCCGGGGGCCAGGCCCGTGCCGGCCTGGCCCCCGGGGTCTGGTCGGTCAGCTACGCAGCGTCCACTGCTGGTTCGTGCCGCCGTTGCAGGACCAGAGGATGACCTTGGTGCCGTTGGCGGTGGCGGCGCCATTGGCGTCGAGGCAGAGCCCGGACTGGGCGTTCGTGACGGTGCCGTTGGCGTTGAGGTTCCACTGCTGGTTCGCGCCGCCGTGGCAGTCCCAGATGATGACCGCGGTGCCGTTGGCAGTGCCGGCCCCGGAGGCGTCCAGGCACTTGTTGCCGTACACGGTCAACTGCTTGCTGGCGGTCTGGGTCCACCGCTGGTTGGCACCGGTGGAGCAGTCCCACAGTTGGGTCTGGGTGCCGTTGGTGGTCGAGGAGTTGGGCACCTCGACACAGCGACCGGACTGGCCACCCACGAGCTGCCCGTTGCCCGTACCGCTGCCACCGCCCTGCTGCCGGACGATCGATGTCGACTCGGCCGACCGGTTGCCCTGTGCGTCGACGACGTAGAGCCGGTACTCCCCCTGGGTGCTGGGCACGGCGATGGACGTCGCGGTGCCGGACGCCCTGGTCATCGTCGCCCCGGCGGTGAAGGTGGTGGTGCCGTACGGAGCCAGCCAGACCGACTTGGTGGCGTCGCCGGTGCTGCGAATCGGGATCGACGCGGTGGCACTGGTGACGAAGGTGCTGGCCGGCAGCACATAGTTCGGCGCGGAGAAACTGCTCGCCGGAATGATGTCCCGGTAGGCGTCCTCCAGGCCGGAATTCGCGGCGATTCCGTACGCCGTAGCGGGCCAGACATAATCCGAGGAGACGATGATGTCGCCGATCGTGCTGTTCGGCAGGTTCTTGTTCGAGACCTTGTTGATCGGCCCGTAGATCTGCGTGATGCTCAGATCGTGCTTCCGCCCGAAGTCGTCCGAGTTGATCATCCAGGTGACGTTCTTGTCGATACTCAGGACATTGTCCCGGAAGGTGATGAACGCCGATCCCTCATCCGGGTGCAGGCCGTACTTGTGGCCGGACGGAACACCCTGCAGATAGTTGTTGGTGATGGTGGTCCCCGGTTGGCTGCCGAGCGTGTAAATGGGTGCCGTGTCGCTGAGTCGTTGCACCGTGTCGATGATGTGGTTGTAGCTGATGGTGTTGTTCCGCGCGGTCGTGGTCGGTCGGTTCGGCACGATCGAGCCCGACGATCCGTCGAAGTTCCACCAGCCCCAGCCCAGCGTGATGCCGGACCATGGGGCCTTCTCGATCCGGTTGCGCTGGATCGTCAGGGTGTCGACGAAGTACGCCGAGATCGGGCTGTGCCCGTTGAACAGCACCGCGCTGTCGTAGAGGTAGTTGTTCTTGATGTCGATGTTCTTCGGCAGCCCCTCGACCTGCGGAAGGTACTTCTCCCGGTTGGTCGACGTGCCGTCTCCGATGTAGACGTGCTGGGGATGGCCGACGTTGATGGCCGACCCGGCGATGTCGTTGGTGGCGTTCCCGATCAACTGGGTGCCCTGCACGTCGTTGACCATGCTGATTCCGTCGGCACCGGTGTGCTCGATCCGGTTGCGTTGCAGCACGAGGCCGTCGGCGTTCTGGATCTGAATGATGCCGGGGGTGACGTCCACGTTGCGGTAGTGGTAGACGTGGAAGTTGCCCTTCGCGTACGCCTGTGCGCCGAGGTTGCCCTGCTGCGCCTGCTTGAACGACGATCCGGCGACGTTGAACAGGTTCCAGTCCGAGTGCCGGACCGTCAGACCGGAGAACGTGATGTTGCGGGCGTGGCTGGTCGTCGAGGTGCCGGCGACCCGCAGCACCGTGGTCACGTTGTTCGGCGCGTAGACCGTCGCGGTCGACATGTTCTCGGCGCTGGCCTTGTAGTAGTAGACCGTCTTCGCGCCCTTGTCGTAATAGAACTCACCGGGCGCGTCCAGGAACTCGTACGCGTTCATGAGTTTGTGGGTGCCGCCGACCTGGGCGTTGCCGTTGAAGGCCCCCTGGGCGATGGCCGCGCCCGGCTGCTGGAACAGAGCGACCCGGCTCCCGCCGTCGGTGGTCACCTGCCGGACGCCCACGATGGCGGTGGTCCAGGTCGTGCCCGTCTCGATCTCGATGTCGTCCTGGTTGCGCGCGATGGCGGGGAAGTCGTTCTGGTTGTACCTGGCGCCGTCGCACTGTGACCCCGACTCCCAGGCCCAGGCGGCCTGGCCTGCGGTGATGTTGTACGTCCCGAAGCACCCACCCGAGTTGACCGTCTTCGTCGCCATGACAGCGCGCTTGTCGTTGACGTAGAGGGTCCGCAGCTTGTTGGCGCGGTCGAGCGGCGCCTTCCAGATGTTGCCGCTGTGCTGGGTCCACCCGGTCACCTGGACGCCGCCGTCAAGGACTGGCTTCTCGTTGGAGTAGGCCCCGTAGCTGACCCGGAATCCGTTGGTGCCGGAGTCGCTCGCCCCGAATTCGATCGTGCTGCTCACCGGATAGGTGCCGCCACGGAGATAGACGTTGATGTCGCCGGTCATGTTCGCGCTTATCGGGCGAACGACGTCCCGGGCCCGTTGGATCGTCCTGAACGGGGACTGCAACGTGCCGGGGTTGGCGTCGTTGCCGTCCGGGGCCACATAGTAGGTCGCCTGGACTGCGGCCGAGGCCGGCAGTTGGTGTGTCAGCACGGCCGGCAGCGTGGCGGCGACAAGCGCCGCCACCGCCAACAAGGACGTTCGCGCGGTGGATTTGGCTGACTTCACGTCTGTTCCTCTCACTGGTCGTCGACGTGTGGGTGCCCAACGTGGGTGTCGAGCGACGAGTACGGAACAGGGACGCCACCAAGGCCGGCGGGGACTTTCGTCGCCCCGACCGCACTCTTTGTTAACCGCCCCGAAATTCTTAGTGGGAGCGTAGGTCACACGTCTGACCAATGCAACCGTCAATTGGGGGGCGTCTATGCCTAAATGCGCCCGGATCGGGCAGATCAGCCCAGGTGCTCGGGTACCCCGGTGTGCGTCGTCCGACGAATCCGCAGCGGGGCGCTGACCGGCCACGAGCGTTCACTGTGACTCCAGGCCCGCCGGCCAGGGGCACAGGTGGCACGGCGCTCCTTTGGAGCTGAATCGTTTACGACATCACCGCCGCGCGATCCGCCACGACACTGCCTCCGCGCGGTCCCCTCGCGCGGTTCGTCGCGACCACCGCCACGGGCTCCCCCGCCTGATTCGTTTGCGGCATCAGCTCCATAGGCACGGCGGCACCGCGCCCCGCCCACGCCGACGGCCACGAAAGAGAGCCAACGGCCGCCGCCCGGGGCCGGGCCGGGCCGACGATCGACCCGGCCCCGAACGCCGGTCAGCTGATGGAGAACTCCGCCAGCCGCAGCGGGGAGTCGAACACCAGGTACACGTCCCGGGTGCCGACGGCACGGGCCAACTCGGTGCTGGTGCTGACGTACCGGTAGTCGTCGCCGGTGCTGGGCACGGTGGCTGTGCCGAGCAGCCGGCCGGTGGGCGACCCCAACCGGATCTGGATGGTGCCGCCACCCGCACCGGCCTTGGCGACCTTCGCGCTGAAGGTCTGCGCGCCGGCGCGCAACGCGGAACCGTCGAAGGAGATCCACTGACCGGCCGCGGTGGCACCGACCGCCGTACCGCTGGGTTTCGTCTCGTCGACCAGCCGGACCCCCGCGTACCGGTCGAAGTTCTCCGCCCTGGTGGGGCGGGACAGGTCCCGCGCCGGGATCGTCTCACCGCGGACCCGGACCGCGGCGCGGGCCCGGATGTCCTCGGCGGACGCCCCGACCATCAGGTCGTGCACTGACGACTCGACCACCCACCGGCTGCGGGTGACGTCCCAGTGCGCCAGGTCCGCGGCGGGCAGGCGCAGGGTCACCGTACGGGTCTGCCCGGGCGCGAGCCTCACCTGCTGGAACGCCTTGAGCTGACGGACCGGCGTGGTGTCCCGCGAGGTGCGTTGGTGGGTGTAGAGCTGAACCACCTCGGTCCCGGCCCGGCTGCCGACGTTTGTCACGTCGACACTGGCCGTGATGGTCCCGTCGGCCGCCACCGACTGGGCACCGGCACGCAGCTGTCCGTAGCGGAACCTGGTGTACGACAGCCCGTGGCCGAACGGGTAGAGCGGCTTCGCGGTGCTGTACAGATAGGTCTGCCGGGACGAGATGATGTCGTACTCCAACAGGTCCGGCGGCAGTTGCGAGTCCGAGCGGTACCAGGTCTGGGTGAGCCGGCCGGACGGGTTGCGGTCGCCGAACAGGACGTCGGCGACGGCATGACCGGTCTCCGCGCCCGCGTGGGTGGTCCAGACGATGGCCGGTACGTGCTCCTGCTCCCACCGGATGGTGACCGGGTAGCTGGTCTGGAGCACCAGCACGGTCCGCGGGTTGGCCCTGACCACGGCCTTGACCAGCGCCTCCTGGCCGGCGCTCAGCGCCGTGGAGGTCCGGTCGTGCGCCTCCCGCCCGTTGATGAACGGGTTGCTGCCGACCACCAGCACAGCGGTGTCGGCCGCCTTGGCCGCCGCCACCGCCCGCTGGATCCCGCTGCTGATCACCTCGCGACTGAAGTGGGTAGCGGCGGCCGGGGTCGATGCGCCGAGCTTGAGGGCGCCGTCGTCGCCGATCGTCACGTACGTGTCGGCGCCGAACCAGCTTTCCTTGGTCTCGTAGCCGACGTAGCGCAGCACCACCGTTCCGTCGGGTTGCGGCTCCAACTTGAACTGCTGCTGGACGTACCAGCCGTTCGGCTGCTCGTCGCGGGTGACGAACGGCCCCCAGTTGTAACCGAGGTAGCGGCCGTTGGCGGCGTTGCGCAGCGTCACCACGTCCTGCCCCCAGTCGACCACGTCGAACTGGGCGACGAGCGCCGGGGTCGCGCCGGTCCCGAGAACCGGGTTGGCGTCGGTGGTGCCGGTCGCCGAGACGTACTTGCCGGTCCGCACATCCTTCAGGGCGATCCGGTCCGCGCCGTCGAGCCCGCTCACACTGGCCGAGCCGCCCAACCGTTCACGGATGCCGTCCAGCGCCGTCACCTGGTACGGCAGGTCGCCGCCGTACCAGTCGGAGTAGAGGGTGTCGCCCAGCGGGCCGAGCACCGCCACCTTGCGGGTCCGGGCCGGATCCAGCGGTAGCGCCTGCCGCTCGTTCTTCAGCAGCACCATCGCCTCGCCGGCGGCCTGCCGGGCCAGTCGCTGGTGTTGCGGGCTGTTGATGACCTCCGGGGTGATGCCGCCGTACCGGCCGCCGCCCGGGTCGAACTCACCCAGCCGAAACCGGATGGTCAGGATGTCCCGGATCCGGGCGTCGATGTCCGCCTCGGTGAGCAGGCCGGCGGCGAGGGCCTGCTTGATCGCGGTGACTGTCGGCTGGGCGTTGGTGTCGTCGGTGATGAAGCTGCTGAGCCCAGCCTTGATGATCGCCGCGTTCGCCTCGGCCTGGGTGCTGTAGTACTTCTGCGAGTTCACCAGGTTGTTCGGCGCCCAGGCGTCCGTGACGTTCATCAGGGTCTGGTCGGTCCAGCCGCGAACCACGGTGGCCAGGTCCGGATCGACCGTCGCCGGACGTCCGTTGACCAGGTTGTAGGCGGCCATCATCCCGGTCGCCGCGTCGGCGGCGATGGCCGGTTTGAAGGCGGCGCGGTCGTACTCGTTGAGCACCCGAGGTGGCACGTTCGAGGAGGTTACGTCCCGCCGGACCTCGTTGTTGTAGGCCAGGTAGTGCTTGAGGGTCGGTGCGCTCTTCAGGTGGTTCGGGTCACCGCCGGTCATTCCCGAGCCGTACGCGGTGGAGATCGCGGCGGTGAGCAACGGATCCTCGGAGTAGCCCTCCTCGTTGCGGCCCCAGCGGGGGTCGCGCAGCAGGTTGACCACCGGCGCCCAGAGATTGAGCCCCCAGACCCGGGGGTTCTGCGCGTGGTAACCGCGCGCCTCGTCGCCGACGGCTGACCCGACCTGCCGGATCAGGTCGGTGTTCCAGGTGCTCGCCATGCCCACCGGCTGGGGGAAGGCGGTGCCACGAGCCTTGACCACCGCGCCGCCGTTGTCGATGTCGGTGGACCAGGCCACCCCGTGCAGCGCCTCGGTGCCGGTCTTGAACAGGCCGATGCCCAGCCGGGGAACGGCCGGCTGGTACTGGTGCAACCAGGAGATCTTCTCGTCCTGGGTGAGACGGCCGAGCAGGTCGTCGACCCGGGCGCTCACGGGCAGGTCGGGATCTCGGAACGGGTAGGTGGGCTCGGCGAGCGCGGTGCCGGGAACGGCCGGTAGGGCCAGCAGGGCAAGCGCGAGCGCGGTGATTCCGCGCCGAAGGCGCCAGTTCCGCATGCGGTTCTCCTCATGTCGTACGACAGACGCCCATGCGGGCGCCGAGGCCGCGTGACCAGGCTCGACACCCGGCTGTCGGGCCTGAACGACGAATCGTCGAAGCGCTTCGACGACCCGGCCGCGTCACGACGGCCATGATTGTGGTGATCCGCGCAACTATAGATGTGCACCAATGAGTCGGCAATACCGGTCGGCCACGTCGACGTCGGAGCTGGCGAATCACCAGTGATGGAGCACATTCACCGCCAGCGCGGCCAGCACGGTGATGAAGAAGACGGCCCACCCCACTAGCTGCCGGGAGCCGACGCGCAGGTGCGCGATGAGCGCGCCGACGAAGTACAGCACCAGCCCGGCGGCGGCGAACGTGCCCAGCAGCGGTACGGCGAAGCCGGCCAGCAGCCCCAACGAGCCGGCCGCCAGCGCCATGCCCAACCACGGCAGCCACGAGCGCGGCACGCGCTTCATGTCCGCCTGGGCCTTCGGATAGTCGTGCCCGATCAGGTAGGTGACGGCGGCGATGCCGGTGAAGACCGACGCGAGAATGGTGACAGTGACATAGGCGGCGAACATTCTTCCTCCGTTGTGGTCGTTCGCCACCTGGACGATCCAGCGCGGTGGGATGTGACGGCTGCCGGACGGTCCTGCGATCAGCTCGCTGGCCGCAGCGACGCGAACCGTACGCCGGTGGCCTGTTCGGACAGTTCCCACAGCCGGCGGCCGTGCTCCGGGTCGGTCACCGTGGCGGAGAGTTTCCCGGGTGCGGGGTGGCCGCGCAGCTCGGCGGGCCCGCCGGGCGCGACGAGCTGTCCCGGCTGCGCCCCGGGGTCGGTGGCGGCGAACAGCTGCGGCCAGACGCCACTGTCGACCGGCTGGGCGAGGAGCGGGTTGCCGATCCGGCCCAGCAGCAACCGCCAGATCGGGGTGCTGCCGCTGCTCTGCAGGTTCGTCGCGGTGTAGCCGGGGTGGGCGAGGAAGCTGCGCAGCGGGCTGCCCGCGGCGCTGAGCCGCCGGTGCAGCTGGTAGCCGAAGATGGCGTTGGCCAGCTTGGACGTGTTGTAGAAGCCCATCGGGGAGTAGCCGCGTTCGCCGGTCGGGTCGGCGAACCGCACCTTCGCCTGCCGATGGTTGACCGAGGTGACGGTGACCACCCGCGGGTCCCGGCCGGCCAGCAGGAGGTCGAGCAGCAGCCCGGTGAGGGCGAAGTGCCCGAGGTGGTTGGTGGCGAACTGCATCTCGTGCCCCTGCGGGCTGAGGGTGCGTGGCAGTGCCATCACCCCGGCGTTGTTGATCAGCACGTCCACGCGGCGATGGTCGGTGTGCATCCCGTCGGCGAACATCCGCACCGAGTCGAGGTCGGCGAGGTCGATCCGCCGGACTTCCAGGTCGATGCCGGGCCGGGCCGCGGCGATGTCGGCCGCCACCTGGCGACCCTTCTCCTGGTCGCGAACGGCCATGACGACGCGTGCGCCACGGCTGGCGAGCGCCCGGGTGGTGGCCAGGCCGAGGCCCGCCGTGGCACCGGTGACGACGAAGGTGCGACCCCTCAGGTCGGGGATCTGTTCGGTGGACCAGCCATTGACAGTCATGCGACCCACTGTGCAACTGGTGGCACTGAGTGTCAAGGAATACGTCAGGTGTCAACGTTGGCAGGAGGTAGCACCGCATGGCGTAGCATCGGCCAATGAGATCCCGCGCGGACAGCAGCCTGGCCGAACGCAAACGCCAGCTCGTTGCCGACGAACTGCGCGACGCCGCCCTGATGCTGCTCGCCACCAAGGGCTTCGACGTGGTGACCGTCGACGACATCGTGGCGGCGGCCGGCATGTCGAGGCGTACCTTCTTCCGCTACTTCGCGTCCAAGGAGGACGTCGTCGTCCGGTTCCTGGCCGACATGAGCGCGGACGTCATCACCGAACTCGCCGCCCGGCCACCCGCCGAACCACCGTCGGTCGCGCTGCGCCACGCCCTCTGGGTGCCGCTGGCCGCCTGCAACGACCACCCGGAACACTCCGAGCGGGCCCGCGTCGTCGTCCGTCTCATCCTGGACACCCCGGCCCTGCACGCCCGCTGGCTGGAACGCCAGATCCAGTGGCGTACCGAGCTGGCCACCGAGCTGGCCAGCCGCTGCGGCCTCGACCCGCACACCGACACCTACCCGCGGATGGCGGCCGGAATGGCCCTACTGGCCCTCGACACGGTGCTCCAGCAGTGGCAGCCGGGCGACGACGAGCAGCGCCTGACCGAGCTGACCGACCGGGCGTTCGCCGTCGTGGCACCGGCCCTGGACGCGCCGAGCACGGCACCCGACGCCGGCTGAGCGGCGCCCCCGAGCGAATCAGCGCGGTTTCAGCACCCTTTCAGGCCGCTCAATACGTTCGCGGCATGACACCCACACGTTCCACGCGCACCAGGCGCGGGACCGCCGTGCTGGCGATGATCGCGGTCACCGCGGCGAGCGCGCTCTTCGGCGAACCCGCGTCGGCCGATCCCGTCCCCGTCCCCATCCCGCAGACCGCCCTCACCGATCGGGCCTTCGGCCAGGTTGCCGAGACCCACCTCCAGGGTGCCGATCGGATCACGGCGGCAGTGCTGTCGGCCGAATTCGTCCAGTGGCACCGGCTGCACCCGAACGTCACAGCCGAGCAGGCACAGACCCAGCTCACCACCCGCAAGCAGCTGCTCGACAGCTCGCTGACCGCGTTCGACCGGCTCCTGCCCGAGCAGGACCTGCTGCTCAAGTCCGTCGACATCCTGCTCGGTGCGCCCGGCGGCGACACCCGGACCTCGCCGGAGATCACCGGCCTGGTCGGGGCCGTCATCGGGAAGACGGTCGAGGCGTGGGACACCCGTGAGGAACTCGCATCCGGAGCGCTGCGGACCGCCCAGTGGCTGCGCGGCCGTGACGACGCTCTCGCCACGGTCTGGTCCGCGATCCGACAGGCGGCGGCAGCCAGCGCACCTGTCGCCACCGCCTGGAACGCCGTCCTGGGCGAACCGTTCGGGGTCGACATCACCAGCGGTTACCAGGACCTCAGCCAGGACCCCGGGCTGTCCCACGTGGACCTCGCCGCGATCCTGGCGTTGCAGGGCGACTCGGCGGCGTTCGTCGCGGCGGCCAAGCAGCAGTTGGCCGCCCTGCACGCGCAACTGCTCGGCCTCAGCCTGGAGATCCGTCTTGAAATCGGCGAGAACAACCAGAAGTGCCCGCCCGAAGGGCCGCCGAGCGCCGCGTGCACCGCGGCGGCGAAGAAGGCCGCGGAGGACCGGGACAAGGACCGGCAGCAGACGATCTCCGACGTCAAGGCCGGGGTGGGCATGGTCTCCACCCTCATCGGGTTCGCCGACCCCGACGCCGGCAAGAAGTCCAAGGTGATCGGCGAGGCGGTACTCACCACGATCAGCGCGATCTCCAAGTACGCGGCGGCGATCACCGGGCGCGGCCTGGCGGGCTCGATCTTCAGCACCGCGACGCTGGCGATGACCGGGAACATCTTCGGTGCGGTGATGTCGGTCGTCGGGCTCTTCGGCAGCAGCGCCCCGTCGCTTGACGCGCAGATCCTCGCCCAGGTCAAAGCGTTGCGCGACGAGGTACGGGCGCTCGGCGACGAGATGCGCGCCAGCTTCGCGCGGGTCGAGGCCCAGATCAACACGGTGTACGCGAACATGATGGCGCAGTTCGACAAGCTGAACGCGGCGATCGCCGGCAACACCGCGCAGATCACCCTCGTCCAGCAGCAGGTCGCCCAGCTCGGCCTGCGCCTGGAGGACATCGCCGCCACCGTCCTGGCCGCGATCGGCGACGCCACCCTGCACGACGCCCGCGCCGACATCAACAAGTACCTCGGCTACCTGGAGAACTTCGGCCAACCCATCCCGACGTACAACGAGTTCGTCGGCCCGGAGAACGAGTTCCACCTGGCCGCGACGCAGCTGGCCAGCGGCGCCGCCTTCGTGGTGCCCAGGACCGACGCCGACAACCCGGCGATCGACCCGACCACCGTGCTGAACAGCTTCGGCGAGGCCCGGTCGATCAACTACCTGGCCCGGGTCGCCAGCGGGCGGGACCCGTCGATGGTCGAACCGTCGACACCGGTCGGCAACCCGACCGTGTGGAACCTCGGCGCGCAGGCGTACGCGATGTTGATGCTGCAGAACCCGACGTACGCCGCCCAGGTCAGCACCGGACGCGCGGCGCAGATCGAGGCGGAGGGCACCCGCGTCGCCGACCTCGCGGCCAGCTTCGGTCGGCCGGCCAACGGCAACGCCAATGGCCTGATCACCGGGTTGGTCGACGAGTACGTCGGCGCCACCAACGAGCTGTCGACAGCGCTCGCTGCGGTGCGGACCAACGAGATCCAGGTCCGCTACGAGCCGGACGCCAACGGCGTACAGGTGAGGACGCCCAAGAACTACGACCTGTTCTGGGACACCGACAAGCCGCTCGCCCCGGCGCCGACGAAGCCCGACGAGGCGACGGTGCCGTCCTGTGCCGGCAGCAGGCAGATCGACCGACCCGGCAACGTCCGCTACGACCTGATGTCGAACGTGGTGCGGGCACTCCAGTACGCGTACACGCCACGCCTCGACGAGCCGCCCGCCGGCGTACGTGAGTTGCCCGAGGTCGGCTACTGCTACGCGCCGAGCTGGGTCCACACCCGCACGACGGGCTACGGCACCGGGGTGGTCCGCTACTACGGCAAGCTCCGTTTGCAGATCCACAGCCGGTTCCGGCTGAACTCGACAGCGGCCTGGCAGAACTCCCGGACCGCCGACTACACCTGGCCGGACGAGCAGGTCTACCAGATCGACTGCGAGCTGTTCAACTGTGACAGCGAAACCACCCCAGAGCAGGGCCTGACCCAGAAGTGGCCGGCCGGCCGGTACGCCTTCGCGAGCGCCGCGACGGCCACCAACAACACGGCGCTGGACACCACGCTGACGCCGACCCTGCGTGGTTTCCTCCAGGCCCGGCAGAAGCTGATGTACGACCGGGTCCGGGACCAGAGCACGCAGCTCAGCGGGTCGATCCCCACCGCCCTGAAGAAGGTGAACACTGCGGCGCGGCTGTTGCAGGCGTACACCCGGTTGGGTCTGCCCAACGCCCTCGACTCCGACGACGTGTTGTCCGCGAACCTGTTCGGGCAGTACCAGCTTCCGGTGAACATGCCGACGGACGCCAAGATCGGCAATGCGTATGCCAGAGCGAGCGGGAACTACACCCTGTGCGGGCCCGCGCCGTGCCCGCTCGACCCCAGCCGGCCGCTGCGCGACCAGGTCAGCCTCAAGGTGCCCTGCGAGCCTGCTGTGGACTCGTCCAACCTGCCCGGTGACCCCCTCGGAGACTGTCTGATCACCAGCGCGCGGTCCCGCGCCAACGCGCTGATGCAGCGGTACGAGGTCTGGGCGGACCAGATGACCGCCGGGCTGCACCACGAACGGGTGCCGTGGATGAACGACACCCTCGTGGGCCTGCGCATCACCACCCGCCTGACCCACCCCAACTGACGACACCGCGTTGCCGGCGTCTCCGGACGCCGGCAACGTGTCACCCACGCGGAAGGCGTGAGTCGCCGAATCCAGCACGGTGATGATCACCACGTTGAGTGAACTCTCCCCTGACGGAAGGGTAGCTTCGCGGTTGGCTGTCGAAGTGAGGCACGGTCGCGCTCCTGCGGTGACCGTGGCCGCCCCCGGAGCCGTCCGACAGGCTGCCGCTCGTCGGTGGGGTAACTGCCCCATCTCGGGCGGACAGTGCGCGTCCACGGGACGCCCGAGTGGAAATGGCTGTATGTCTTCTGTGCTGTCCGCGGTCAACCGACCGCGTCTGTCCCGCCCGTCCTGGCTGTCGCCGAAGGTGTTCCGCACGGAGGTCCTCGCCGGCCTGGTCGTCGCCCTGGCGTTGATCCCGGAGGCGATCTCCTTCTCGATCCTCGCCGGGGTCGACCCCCGGGTGGGGCTGTTCGCCTCGTTCACCATGGCGGTCACGATCGCGATCTGCGGCGGCCGCCCGGCGATGATCTCCGCCGCGACCGGGGCCATCGCCCTCGTCGTCGCGCCACTGGCGAAGGAACACGGACTGGATTACCTGATCGCGGCGGTGATCCTCGGCGGCGCGATCCAGATCCTGCTCGCCGTGCTCGGCGTGGCGAAGCTGATGCGGTTCATCCCACGCAGCGTCATGGTCGGTTTCGTCAACGCCCTGGCCATCCTCATCTTCGCCGCCCAGGTCCCGCACCTGCTCGGCGTGCCGTGGCTGGTCTATCCGCTGGTCGCCGTCGCCCTGGCGATCATGGTCGGGCTGCCCCGGCTCACCCGCGCCGTCCCGGCACCGCTGGTCGCCATCGTGGTCCTGACCCTGGTCACCGTGTTCGCCAGCGTGGCGGTGCCGACCGTCGGCGACGAGGGCGCCCTGCCGGACAGCCTGCCCACCCTCGGCCTGCCGCAGATCCCCTGGACCATGAGCACCCTCACCCTGATCGCCCCCTACGCCCTGGGGATCGCGCTGGTCGGGCTGATGGAGTCGCTGATGACCGCCAAGCTGGTGGACGACATCACCGACACTCCCTCCAGCAAGACCCGCGAGTCCTGGGGCCAGGGCGTCGCCAACATCGTCACCGGTTTCTTCGGCGGCATGGGTGGCTGCGCGATGATCGGCCAGACGATGATCAACGTGAAGGCGTCCGGTGCCCGTACCCGGTTGTCGACCTTCCTGGCCGGTGTCTTCCTGCTGGTCCTGGTGGTCGCGCTCGGTGACGTGGTCGCGGTGATCCCGATGGCCGCGCTGGTCGCCGTGATGATCATCGTGGCGGTGTCGACGTTCGACTGGCACTCCGTCGCCCCAGCGACGCTCAAGCGGATGCCGTACGGCGAGACCATCGTCATGCTCGCCACCGTCGCCACCACCCTGGCCACCCACAACCTCGCCATCGGCGTCGTGGTCGGCGTCCTCACCGCCATGGTGATCTTCGCGCGTCGGGTGGCCCACCTGGTCGAGGTCACCAGCGTCCTGGACCCGGACGGCACCACCCGGATCTACTCGGTGCACGGCGAGCTGTTCTTCGCCTCCAGCAACGACCTGGTGGGCCAGTTCGACTACGCGAACGACCCGGAGACGGTGGTCATCGACATGACCCACGCCCACGTCTGGGACGCCTCGTCGGTCGCCGCCCTCGACGCCATCACCACCAAGTACGCCGCCCGTGGCAAGACCGTCGAGATCATCGAGCTGAACAAGCCCAGCGCCCACATCCACGACGCCCTCGCCGGCCAACTCGGCGTCGGCCACTGATGGTCACCACCAACCGGGAGACCGGGTCGAAGCAGCAGCACCGCTCCGACCCGGCCACCGGCCGCCTGATGCAGATCGGCGAAGCGGCCGATCGGGTCGGGCTGAGCATCCGCACCATCCGTCACTACGAGGAGGCCGGCCTGATCGTGCCCTCCGCCCGCAGCGAGGGCGGCTTCCGCCTCTACACCCAACCCGACCTCGACCGCCTCGCCGTGGTCAAACGCATGAAACCCCTCGGCTTCACCCTCGACGAGATGCGCGACCTCCTCGCCGTCGTCGACGCCCTCGACACCGCCACCGGCGCCGACCGGACCGCCCTGCTCGACCGGCTCGCCATGTTCCACACCGCCGCCACCGCCCGCGTCACCGCCCTGCGCGACCAACTCGCCCTGGCGGAAGGCTTCGCCAACACGCTCCGCGCCACACTCGACCACCATCAGGGCCCAGCCGTCTGAGCGCCTCCAGAGCGGCGGCGATCGACGGAACAGGGCCTACCGTCGTGGGTATGACCACTGATCCCCAAACCTGGGTGCCCGAGTCGTGCACCTTGCCGAGCGCGCAACAGCCACTGCGGCTGGCCGAGTTCGACGAACTGTTCACCACCGCACTGCTCCAGCAGGAACGGCTGTCCCCCACCGCGCTGCGGTGGCGCCTCGACCCGGCAGCCGAGGCGACCACCCGGGACCTGACCGCCCGGGAAAGCTCCTGCTGCTCGTTCTTCTCGTTCACCATCGCCGCCGACGCCGGCGCGCTACGCCTCGACGTGCAGGTGCCGGCCGCGCACGTCGACGTCCTCGACGCGCTCGCCCTGCGCGCCGCCGCCCGGATGACGGCGTGACCGGATCGCCCAGCAGCCAGGTCGCCATTGCGGCCGGGGTGCACCTTGGCCGATCCGCCGCAAGCGGCTCGGCGGGAGCGACTGCCGACGCCCGACCAGCCCACCGGCCCGATCGTGGACCGCGACACCTCGGTACGGTCCACCGGTGACCGTCGTCCGCTCGATCCTGCTGTTCATCGTCGCCGCCCTGTTCGAGATCGGTGGGGCGTGGCTGATCTGGCAGGGCTGGCGCGAACACCGCGGCCTGTGGTGGATCGCCGCCGGGGTCATCGCCCTCGGCGCGTACGGGTTCGTGGCCACCTTCCAACCCGACCCCAACTTCGGGCGCATCCTCGCCGCCTACGGAGGCGTGTTCGTCGCCGGATCCCTCGCCTGGGCCATGATCGTCGACAGGTTCCGGCCCGACCGGTGGGACGTCATCGGCGCCGGCATCTGCCTTGTCGGCGTCGCCTTGATCATGTACGCGCCGCGTTCGGCAGGCGGCTCCTGATCGCCACAGGGCGGGCTGATCGAGCGCGAGTTCACAGTCATCGAGAGTTGGCTGGACGGTGCTACGGGACGTTGGGAAGCAGGTCGTCGTCGCGTCCGGTCTGGGGTAGCCCAGCGGCAGCGGCGATGGCCTCGACGGCCTCGTCCAGTCCGGTGCTTTCAGGAAGGACGAGTTCGTCCGGCCAGCCCAGGACGTCGTAAGCGGCGTACCAGCCACTCATCTGGTCGGTGGTGAACTCCGTGGCCTGCGGGCGGCTGAGGTGCCGGCGCAGAGTCTCGGGCAGGGACACGTCGAGGTAGCAGAACAGCGACCGGCCGCGGTGGTCGTCCCGCAGCGAGGTCAGCACGCTGCGGTAGCGGCTGGTGTGCATGATGCCCTCCAGCACCACGTGATAGCCGTGGTCGAGAGCGAACCGCACGGTCTGCCCGATCAACGCCGGTGCCGCACCGCCGGGCTTGTCCCGCTCGCGCAGCAGGATGCGGCGCAGATAGTCCTGCTCGACCAGAGCGCAGCCCCGGCCGTGCCGACGTCGCAGCTCCCGGGCGATACTGCTCTTGCCCGACCCGGAGTTCCCCCGGACGCAGACGAGAATCGTCTCCGGGCTGCCAGTGGATTCAGCGACCACGACGCCTCCTCAACTTCAGTCGATGCGGACGGCGGGGGTGGGCACGCCACCCCCGCGCGTTCCTTGCGGCCACTGGCGACACAACAACTACCGCCGGGTCGTGGCGACAGCACGGCCGCTCCCGTTGGTGCCTCAGAGCTGGTGCAGGATCACCGGGTCCTTGATCTTCTTGTCGGCTGCCAACAACAACGCCTTGCTGATGATTTCGCCGAGCCGGCTGTCGCCCTCGAAGGGCAGGAACATCTCTGGCTCCTTCGCCTTCGCCGAGGCGGGAACGATGCACAGGTACCGATCGTCCGGGGCGATCAGGATGTTGCCCGAGCCGCAGTGGATGCGGTATGTGTGCAGGTCACCCCGTACTTCGATGAACCGGTCGGTGACCGTGCACCGGTCGGCGATCGCCAGCCGGGGAATCAGCTCGGCCAGCACCTCCCGGCGGGTCCGGGCGGTCGGGGTGAGGTCGCCGAAGCTGCTCTGCGACCAGTAGTCGCGGTACCGACCCTCGGGACCACCGTCGTACCAGTTCGGGTCGTTGCCCACGCCGGCCGCGGCCACGAACAGGTCGACGTCGCGCATCACCTCGCTCAGCACGACCGCCGGAACCTCCTCCAGCGGCACCGGCGTGCGCTCACCCCGGGCGAACCACAGCTGGTCGGTTCCCATCGTGTCGAACACCGCGTCGTCGTTCCGATCCGCGATGCCCGCGACGTTCAGCTGGGCCCGCAGACCCCAGTCGGGTAGGGCCAACCAGGGCAGGTCGTAGCTGGCGCCGTCGTTGCGGTGCTGGACGTACGACCAGCCGCGCCGGGACAGCAGCGCATTGAGACGGTGCTGGCGCACGATGTGCGCGGCGAACCGGTTGGAGTATGTGCCGGTGGTGCGCTCCGCGTCGGTGAGCAGGTACTGCTCGCGGTGCGCCTGCTTGAACGGCTGGGTGATCGTGTGCCGGCCCAGGAAGCCCCGCCACGCCTGGACCGCGGCGCGGTCGTCGACCGGGTGCCACAGCCGTACCGTGGCGTCGCTGGCGGGCTCGACCACCCTGTCGTCCACGGTCCGCAGGGCGTCTCCACCCCAGCAGCAGGCCACGCCGTCGACGGTCCAGATGAGACGCCGGGCCAGGGTCCGGGCCAGTGGGTGGTCCAGGAAACGCTCCCGCCACTGCTCGACGGTCCACGCCCGGTCCCGCCGCAGCAGCCCTTCCAGGCGGTCGCGGGTGGCGATCAGCGTCGCCCCGACGTCCGTGACGGTCGACTTCAGCTCCTTCAGCTCGTCGCCGTGCTCCTTACGCACCTGCGCCGGTGGGGCCTTGACCACCTTGCCGTCCGCGTTGCGCCACACCAGGACGGCGTCGACGCCGCGCACCTCCAGCTCGTACGAGCAGTCACCCAGCTTGTCCGCGAGGGGAAGGCAAAAACCGGGCAGGGCCATCTCCTCGACGTCCTCGCGGCTGACACCGAGCGCCTCGGCGTGCTGGGTCAGCCCCTTCTCCACGATGCGCAGGGTGCTCTTGTAGGTCAGCCGCGACGCGAGCCGGGCCAGTTGCGCGAGGGCGGCGGGATGATCGGACTCGATGAGCGCCGCGACCGCGACGTTCGCCAGTTTCGGGCTGGCCGGCCCGTGGCCGGGGATCTTGCGCGCGGCTCGTTCCGCGATCTGGCCGAGGCTGCGCAGGGTCTCCTCCGACGACGGCAGCATCGTCCGCAGCCAGATCAGGCCCCAGAGCAGCCCGACGTTGTAGCGGTCGATCATCCGGGGCGGGACGTCCGCGAGGTGGCCGGGACAGCACTTGGTCATGCGCAGCGGCCAGGTACGCGCCTGCCCCACGAGCGGGAGCCAGTCGTCGAGCCGGGCGGTGAACTCGTCGTCGCCCACCGCGTCGAGCAGCGACCGAGCCTGCTTGCGCCAGCCCGCCGACGGCTTCGCCTTGTCCGCCTCGACCGAACAGTGGGCCAGCAGCGCCTGCCACGCGGCCCGGCGGTCCCCCGTCATCGCCTCGACGTCCGCGACCGCGCGATCGGCCCACGGTTCGCCGACGTTGGGGATCGGCCACATCCGGTCGGCCTCGTCGCTCATGTCGCGCAGCGAACGCTCGATCCGGGTCCGGCGCCAGGTCGCCAGGGCCGCCGGGTTCACCCGCCCGGCCGACGCCTCCGCCTGGATGGACTCCCAGGTGAACCGCTTGAGCTGCGTGCTCC
Organism: Micromonospora sp. NBRC 107095; assembly: GCF_030269705.1. Taxonomy (NCBI): domain Bacteria; kingdom Bacillati; phylum Actinomycetota; class Actinomycetes; order Micromonosporales; family Micromonosporaceae; genus Micromonospora; species Micromonospora sp. NBRC 107095. The sequence goes on along the minus strand of NZ_BSTU01000001.1, from coordinate 1,453,110 downwards.
AGTAACCGAAGCCCAACCATGCCTGACCGCCCAGCCGGTCGAGCCAGACGGCGCCGTCGAGCCCGCCGCCGGAGCGCACGGCACTGATCAGCGTGCCCCGCCCGTCGCTGTCCTCCCCCGGTACGGTCAGGGCGTCGAACACCGTCTGCCGGACCGGTGCCGGTTGTGCGGCCAGCAGTTGCGCCGCCCGGGCCCAGATATCGCGGCGGGCGCGGTCCCACGGGGTCTTGGCCTGGTACGCCAGCATCGGCAGGGTTTCGACCACCGTCATCGCCGCGGCACGACGGCGATGATGGTCTGCGTCGCGGCCGTCCAGGTCCGCCACCGCGGCGGCGAGCAGTTCACCCTGCCGGATGGCCTCCGGCAGCAGCTCGACCTGCGGCGCGGCGAGCTGGTAGGGCCCGTTCGGATCGGTGAGCGCGGCGAGCAGCGCGGGCAGCGTGCCGGCCGGCGCCCAGCCGAGCACCGTGGTCATCCGGCTGACGAAGTCCCGCCGTCCATGCTCGTTGAGGGTGTTGTCGCTCAGCTCGCACCATCCCCTGACGGTGTCGACCACGTCACGCAGTGCCAACTCCACGTCGTGCGGGTCCATCAGCCACCCACCAGCGGGACGAGCTTGAGGAAGGTGATCCGCGACCCCACGTGCAGGCGGACCCTCTCGTCCAGGGCTGTCACCTGCCGGTCGTCGACAAGCACGACGAACCCGTTGCGACGGAACGCGTCGAGTGCCGCCTGCGTCCGCGCCTCCGCGTCGACCTCAGCGCCGGACTCGGCGATCTCCAGGAATGTCCGCCGCCGGATCAACTCGTCGAGGCGTAGCGACTCCTCGAAGACCTCCACGCTCCACTCGGGTCCGCTCGGGGCCCCGATCACTTCATCGGCGATCGTGATCATCGGCATGGCGGAGAAGGTAACGCAGCCGTCCGACAGTGGTCAGATGTGCTGGCCCTGGCTGATCGCCCGCCGCACCAGCGCCGCGCCCTTCTCGGGGTCCAGGCCGCTGGCGATGAGCAGATCATGGGCGATGGTCCGGAACTCGCCCACGGCGATCATCCCGGAGTAGCCCAGACGGTGACTGTGCAGACGGGTGGGGTCGCGGCCGGACCCGCCCTGGGCCCGTCCGACCAGTTCGACAGCCTCCAGGATCCGCTCGCGCGGCTCCCGTGGCTCCTCCCGCGCGATGATCGCTGCGCGCAGGTCCTGCGCGCCGTCGGCCAGCAGGTCGATGGCGTCCGGGACCTCCTCCGGCAGCGGCTCGTCGTCCTTGAGCGCCGTCGTGAGCCGCCTCGCCAGAGATCGGCAACTGTGCACGCTGCGTTCCAGATGTCGGATCGACTCCGCGTGGAGGGCGAACGAGTCGCGTTCATGCCAGCGCAGCGGCGCGAGTCGTACCACCTCCTGGGCGGCTTGCAGCCCGTCCCGTAACGCGATGATCTGCGGGCCGAGGTTCCGCAGCTCGCGCAGGCCCTGCTCGGCCTGTCCGAGATCCCGCACGCGCAGCGCCGCCGCCAGGTGGTGCATGGCGGCCACCGCGGGACCGACCACGGGCTCGGCCAGTCGGTGCAGTGTCCGCCGCGGATTGATGGGCACCAGCAGCAGACTGACCGCTAACCCGATCAGCCCTCCGACTGCGGCGTCCACGAACCGGGGAATGGACAGGTCACGGACCGGTGGTTCGAGGGTGGCGATGAGCACGGCCGTACCGCCGGCCTGGGTGAGCAGCGAACCGCCCCCCTTGAGCAGGATGGCCACGATGATCGCCAGTAGGACCACCCCACCGGTCTGCCACGGGCCGATGCCGAAGAGCGGCATGAGCAGGTCACCCACGGCGAGCCCGAGCACCACCCCGACCAGCAGCTCGATGGTGCGCCGCAGTCGGGAGCCCATCGCGGCAGCCGTGATGCCGACCGCCGTGGTGGGTGCGAAGACCGGGGACGGATTGCCGAGAAACTGGTACACGACGAACCAGGCGAGCCCCGCCGCGATGGCGGCCTGCACGGCGAGCAGACCGTAGAGCCGGAACCGCCAGGAGCGTACGCGCCACGCCTCCCGCGCCCCCTCCCGCAGGCTGCCGAACACCCGGTCGACGCGAGAACGCCCGTGGGGTGCCGAATCCAGGTCGGCGGCCGAATCCTCGCTCGCGGGCATGCGCGCCGCTTACCCACCGAACGAGGACCTATCCCCGCTGCCGACGCCGCGCGCGCCCTGTCGACCGTTGCCCCGCCGGTGCGGGTCACACCGACCGGCGGGGCAACGATCACGGTACGCGGACTACCTCTTGGTGATCTTGATCGTCGCCGTCCGGTAGTTGTTGCGCCTGTCGTTCTTCGTCGGGTCGTAGTTCTTCTCGATGTTGCCGGCGCTGTCCACCGAGAACCAGCGGAACGTGGTCGTCTCGGTCACGTGGAACACCTGCCCCGGCTCCCGGAACTCGGTGGCCGCGTAGCGCGGCGACTGGAGCGTCGGCCGGCTGCCATCGGTCGTGTAGTAGATGGTGGCCGGCTCGCTCGTCTCGAAGCGTACGTCCACCGGCCCGCGGTAGGTCCCGGCGCCGGGAACGAGCTGCGATGTCGGGTTCTTCCGGTCCCGTCCCCAGTCCGCCGCGACCCGGAACATCTCCATGATCCCGTTGGCGTACTCCATCGTCTCGGCGTGACCGCTGACCAGCTCGGGGTTGCCCGCCCACTCCGGCTGGAACGAACCGCCCTGCCAGTCGCCCGTGGCCGGGTTGTAGACGGAGCCGCCGACCTCCCAGCCGAAGGCGTAGATCCCGTAGGTGTGGTACAGGTCCTCGCGCACGTTGCCGGCGGAGGAGTAGAGGACGTCGGACGAGCCACCGACGTTCTCCGGCGTGACGACGGTCTCCCGGTGCGCCTTGACCTGCGACAGGATCCGGGCCGCCGACTGCCAGTAGAACGCCTCGTCACCCAGCGGCGGGCGTGGCGTGGTGATGCGCCCGTCCGCGATGTACGCGCCGGGCTGCCAGAACAACTGGCCGCCGTTGGAGTGCACCGACATCATGAACTTGATGTTCTTGTACTTCTCGACCAGCCAGATGATGTTCTTCGACTCGGGCTCGGACAGCTTCTCCGGGCCCTGGTAGGTGCCGCTGACGCAGTTGGTCGACCCGCCCGCGTACCCGTCGTGACCCGACCCGACCCGGTAGTTGCGGTTCAGGTCGACGCCCCAGGAGTTCCGCTGCCCAGGATCGGCTGTCGCGTCCGGGCAGTGGTTCGTCAGGTTCTTCCGCTGCGAAGCGAAGTTGTAGAAGCTGTAGTTCGCCCCGTCGGGGTTGTTGGAGAGGATGAAGAAGACGTCGGTGTTGTCGACGATCTCCTTCGTCTCGCGGTCGGACCGGTAGTTGTGCACCAGACGCTCGGCCGACTCCAGGCTGGTCGTCGCCGGCACCCACTCGCGGGCGTGGTCCTGCGCCTGGATCAGGACGCCGGGCTTCTTGCCGTCACGGTGCTTGCCGATCCGCAGGACGGGAATCGTGACCGGGCCCCGGGGCACCTCACCCTCGGGCGCGCCGACGCGCTTCTGGTCGAGGAAGTCGGTCAACGCGACCGGGCCGGCCGTCGGCGCGACGACGCCGGTGCCCGTGTTGGTGCGGTACGGGTGCGCCCGGTCGATGAGGCCCGCAGAGCGGGTCCGCAGCGCGTCCGCCACCTGGGTGGCCGTGCTCGCCGGAGCGCCGGAGGCGTCAGTGGCGAGCAGCACGCGGACCGCTGTGCCGGTGACCTCAACGGCGAGCGGCAGGTCCGCCTCCGGCCGGTCCACGAACTCGACTGTGACGTCGTTGCCGCCCTCGTGGCCCCACGCCGCCGAGCTGACCACCACCGCCGACTGCCCCGTACCGCCGATCGTGGCCTGCGCCTTGCGCTGGTAGCCGTTGGTCTGGTTCGGGAGGTAGACGATCTCGGCGATGTCCGGGTACTGGCGGGCGATCTCCTTCGCCCGGCTGTAGAGCTGCTGCGGGTGCTTGTACCCGTCCACGAAGTCCGACTTGTAGGACGGGTTCGCCGTCAGCGGCGGCGGGGCGTCCTCCAACCAGTCGGAGACCTTGCCGGTGGTGACGCCACCGGTCGAGCTCGTGACCCGGATCTGGGTCGGCCGGGCGTCGAGCTTGAACAGGTTCCGGTGGAACATGTACTGCCCGGAGTCCACGAAGCGGCTCATCGTCCGGGCGAAGCCGAACGACGTGCCCCGGCCCGAGTCGTTCTCCAACTGCATCTCGACGACCGGTTCCGCCTGCTGTCCCTCGGTGGTGCGCGCCTCGACGTACAGGAAGCCCTGGCCCTTGGTGGTGAACCAGTCGGCGCGGGCGATCCGCACCGTCGCGTCGTGGCTGGCCGGCTGCGCCGCGCGGGCGGCGGCGTTGCCCTGGAGGCCGCCGTCGGCCTCGTCACTCCAGACGAAGCCCGCGTCGTCGGCGAGGACCTCGACGCCCATCGCCGTCAGTTCGGTGATCTGCTCGGCGGTGACCACCGCCTCGCCCTCGATGCCGGTCGGCACCCGCTTGAGACCGTGTTCGAGGTCGAAGCCGGCGGCGACGACCTTGTCCAGCATGTCGGCGCCGGCCAGTTTGACGTGTACGCGGCGGACCTGGTCCCGGGTCTCCAGCTGGGATCGTGCGGAGCCGGCCGTGGCGGCCGACTGCGCGGGATCCGCGCCCGCTGGCCCGGTCGACACGAGGACGCCCGCCAACAGTGCGGGCAGCGCCACGAACGCGATGCGCCGTTGTCTGCGTCGCATTGTCCCCTCCTTCTCCTTGCGACAGGTGGATGATGTGCTCGCGACCATCCACAAAGGAGGGATGGTTGACGCTCGCGCACCCTGGTCGGGGCACGGTGACGATTGGCGTAGCGAGGAGGTCCGGGAGGCCGTGCGCGAGTTGGCTGAGCGTATGCGGATCTTCGACGGCATCGGCTCGGATCAACGTAATTTGAGCATTACTTGAGGCACACCACGACGCAGGACCCGGGTGCCCTCGCCGAGTCCCGTGGACCGGCTGTGGTTGATCCGGCACCGGCGGGGTAGCTGCACAGCATGCGACTTCCCACCCTGGTCAAGACCGCGGCGGCGGTCACCGTCACGGCCGCCGCCGGTACGGCGGTGAACGACACCTCCAACGGCTGGTACCGGCGACTGCGCAAGCCGACCTGGCAGCCACCGCCCGTGGCGTTCCCGCTGGTCTGGACGCCGCTGTACGCGCTGATCGCGGTGGCGGGCGCCCGCGCCCTGGACCGCACCAGCGGAGCCGAGCGCGCCGCGTTCACCCGCGCCTACGCGCTCAACCTGGCGCTCAACTTCGGGTGGAGCGCGTTGTTCTTCAAGGCCCGCAGGCCCACCGTCGCGCTGGCCGAGATCGCCGCGCTCAACGCCTCCAACGTCGCGCTCATGCGCCGCGCCGCCCACGCCGACACCGTCGCAGGTGCCGCGCTGGCCCCGTACGTCGCGTGGACCCTCTTCGCCACCGTGCTCAACGGCTCCATCGTCCGCCTCAACAGCGACAGGTGACAGCTCAGTTTGTGTGACCTGGGCGGGTCTCAACCCATCTCCACGGTGTACGAGAATGTCCCGTGAAGGCGAGGTTGTGAGCGTGACCTATCACGCGTACCCGAACAGGACCGACCTGTCGGCGGTAGTGGACGCGGCCCGCCGCGGCGACCACGCCGCGATGGATGAGCTGGTCTCCCACTACCTGCCACTGGTGTACAACATCGTGGGCCGGGCGATGAGCCGTTCCGCGGACGTCGACGACGTGGTGCAGAACACGATGCTGAGCGTCGTACGCGGGCTGGCGAGCGTACGCGATCCGCGGCTGTTCCGGTCCTGGCTGGTGGCCGTCACCATGAACGAGATCCGTGCCTACCGGCAGCACCGGCAGACCACACCGACGCCGCCGGAGGACATCGACAACATGGTGGCCCCGGGTTCCGACTTCGAGGACCTGACCCTGACCCAGCTACGCCTGTCCGACCAGCGCCGGGAAGTCGTTCTGGCCACGCGATGGCTGGACGACGACCACAGGCACCTGCTCTCCCTGTGGTGGCTGGTCGAGGCGGGTCACCTGTCCCGCGCCGACCTGGTCGACGCCCTGCGGATCGACCCCCACCACGTCACCGTCCGGGTGGCCCGGATGAAGGCACAGTTGGACACCGCGCGACTGGTCGTACGGGCCCTCATCGCCCGGCCCGGCTGCGCCGGCCTCATCGACACGGCCTCGGACTGGGACGGCCAACCGGCGCCGGTGTGGCGCAAACGGTTCGCACGGCACATCCGCGACTGCACGTACTGCCCGAACACGGCCTCGGACCTGGTTCCCGCCGAGCGGCTGCTCGCCGGCCTCGCGCTCACGCCGGTCCCGGCCCGCCTCGCGTCGGACGTCTCCCACCAGGCCCAGCTCGTCGCCACCTCGCAGGGCGTCGCCTCGGCGGGCGCGTACGCGAAGGCCGGGCTGGTGGCCAAGGCCCGCCTCACGGCACTGTCGCTCCCCAAGACCCTGGTCGGCGCCGTCGCGGCCGTCGCCATGGTCGGAGGGGGCGGCCTCATCCTCACCACCTACGCCGACCGGCCGACGAAACAACCGGCGAGCGCCACAGCCCTCGCACCCTCGGCGCAGGTCACCGACCCCGCCGCCGAGCCGAGCGAACCCGCTGTCGAGTCGCCCTCCCCCACGGCACCCGAACCCTCCCCGAGCACCGCACGCCCGAGCCCCACCCCCAGCAAATCGGCGACGCCGACGCGTACCCCGTCACCGACGCCGAGCAGGCCGGCCAAGAAGTCAGCCGCCGCCCTGCCGGCCGGCGTGTCCGCCGCCGAACAACGCCTGCTGGTGCTGCTCAACGAACGACGCCGCGCGCTCGGACTGACCGAGGTCAAGATGCGCACCAACGAGCAGAACCTCGCGGAGGACTGCGTGAAGCAGAACCTGGACGCGGGCACCTTCGAGCACTGCGGGCACGAGGTCCTGTGGGCGTCCTCGGGAAACTCCCCGCCCGAGCAGATGATCGAGGCCTGGTTCAACAGTCCCGGCCACAAGACGGCACTGACCTACGCCAGCTCCCGCTTCGCCGGCCCCGCCATCGTCTACAACGGCTCCCGCCAGATCGCCGCCATCAACATCGACTACTGAGGCTCTCCGGCCCGGCGACTGTCGTCGCCGGGCCGGCCCGCCTACGCCCCATCCCCGACAGGTGGCATCGGCCGCACGGACGCCTCGGCGGCCAGGCGCGCCGCCAACCGTTCATCGAGGTACGCGGCCACCTGCGCATCCTCGGCCGGGGCCAGCGTCGTCCGGCACAGGTACCGCGGCTGCTGGTCCGCGCAGTCCAGGCGGTACGCCTCCCGCATCCGGACGGCGTGCCTGATCGCCGTCCACGGCAACCGCAACGCCGCATGAGCGGTGTGCCACTCGATGGCCTCCGCGGTGAACACGTACCGCACCGGCGCGCTCAACTCGGCGTGACGTCGCAGGTACGCCGAGCCGTTGATCAGCCCCGCGATGCACCAGACCGCCCCGAACGGGACGCCGAACAGCCCGGCAAGGAGCCACCCGCCGTCGGCCGTGAACGTACCGAGGCTCGTGATCGACAACAACAGACCCGAGATGACGAACAACCAGCTCATCCGCCGCAGATCCCGTCGCAGCAACCGCGTGAACCGGACGTCGGGCGTGACGAGCAGGTCGAACCCGCCCCGGACGCCTGCTTCATCGAGCTTCTCGTCGCTCACGCATACCCCTCGCCGTCGTCGATGCCAGCCGCGAGAAAACCTAGACCCTGCCGGCGCGTTGCCGCAGCTGTGGCCGGGAATGAGGGTGACAGGCGAAGCGTGGCTGCGGTGAGATGGCACCGTTACCGTACGCGACGGGTCATGGCGCGATGGAGCAGCCTCGATCCGACAGGCAGCGGGGAGAGGACAGCTGTGCAACTGGTCGCGGGCGAACCGATGGATTACCTGGGCGGTGACACGGTCGTCGAGGTGGACCATCCGGCAGTGCGGGCGTTAGCTGGTGAACTCCGCGCGGCGCATCCGGACGACGTCGACTTCACGCGGGCCGCCTTCGAATGGGTTCGTGACCGGATCCGGCATTCCGTGGACGCCCAGGATCCGCGGATCACCGTCACCGCCAGCGAGGTGCTCAGCGCTGGCGTCGGCCTCTGCTATGCCAAGTCGCACCTGCTGGTGGCCGTGGCCCGGGCCGCCGGCGTTCCGGCCGGGTTGTGCTACCAACAGCTGACCGACGGGAGAGAGCCCTTCCTGCACGGCCTCGTCGCCGTATACCTTGCGGGCCGCTGGCATCGCCAGGACCCGCGCGGCAACCGCACCGGCATCGACGCCCAGTTCCGGCTCGGGCGTGAGCAACTGGCCTACCCGATCACCGACGGCTCGACCGGCCTCGATCTTCCTGACGTGCACGTGCGACCCTCGCCCAATGTGATCGCAGCCCTGCGCGGCGCTCGAGACGCTCTTGAGCTGTGCCGCGCCGGGTTGCCCGCTACGCCCTGAGCCGGGACAGCCGACGCCGGACATGAAAATTCGCGGCAACACGGCCGTACGCGAAAGGCCCCGACCCGGTGTGAACCACCAGGTCGGGGCCTTGATCGTTGATGCGCCGCCAGGGACTCGAACCCCGAACCCGCGGATTAAGAGCCCCGCCTGTGTCGTGTTCGTGGGTCCCACGTGGCATCGACGGTCCCACGTGCCCGTGCTGATCCAGCGTCTGCGGCCGCTGGGTGCCAACCGATAGCTACCTGTCCCCGGCGAGCGAGCACCCGACGAGCACCCGCACATCGCGGCGGAGCCGACACGGAAGCCAGCCGAGCTGGCCGGCGGTTGGACTTCGACCTGGTCTTCACAACCGGCATCGATACCCCATCGAGCCGCGGAACCTGAACCGGCACTTCGTCCGGCTCATGGCGCTGGCCGGAAGGGGTCAGGCCCGGTCCAACCGGACCGGGCCTGACCCCTGAACCCTTACTTACCAGGGTCTGAGCGTTGCGGGTTCTCTGCGAAGACCTGAGCCGCGACCTGGTAGCCGTCGAACGCGCGTGCTACGCCAGCGTAGGCCGCGACCTGAAGAAAGACTTCGGCGATCTCTTCCTTGGTGGCGCCGGCGTTGAGCGCGATGCGCAGCTGACCACGGAGGGGCTCCAGGACGCCGAGTGTCGCCGCGATGGTGACGGACACCAGTGCCCGCGTCCGTGTATCCAGGTGCTCGGTGCGCGGCCAGACGTCGCCGAAGGCGTGCATCGTCGCGATCCGTTTGAAGTCTGCGCCGTTAGCTGGCTCACCAGGCGTGGCGCCAAGAAAGCGCTCCAAGCGGAAGCCCAGCAGACGCTCAGCCGTGTCCAGCGCGGCGGCGTACCCCGGGTCTGTCGGATGGTTCGTCGTCACGATAATCACCCTTTCATCTATAAGGACAAAGCAGATGAGATCCGGCATTTCGAAGGTGACAGAGATCGTCACCTCAGTCGAGCTGATCAAGTCGCATGTCGGGACCGGGCAGCGTCTCGCTGTGGGAGCCATGGCTGACGGCCGCTGGCCGGCCCCGGTGGCGGTTGCCGGATCGGCCAGCCGCCCGAGCCGCCTGTTACCCGAGGCGGAGTCAGCGCATGGTCAGGAGATCTGCCAATCGATCGGATGCTCGCCCGGGCGCGGGATCAACGCAGTGAACAGCGGGCTGGGCTCTGCGAGGACGGCGGTACGGAACTCCGCCCAGTAGCCGTCGGTGCCCAGGATCTGCTTGGCCCTAGGAATGGCTGCCGAGTCCGGTGCGGAATAGTAACGGACCTTGGTGTTGTCCCCGTCGACGGCGGCTCGGTACACGACGTCGGCGGTAATCGACGGGTCAGAGCCGGTTGGCGCGTTCTTGGAGAAGAACGCATCGATTCCAGCCTGATAGTCCGCAGGGACGTCCTGCGCAATGTCGATCTTCGTGAAAATGCGGGTGGAGTGCTGTCCCGGCAGGACGGCCTTGACCGCGATGCCGAAACCGGCCACCTCCAGGCTCATCCCCTCACTCAGGGCCGCCACGGCTGCCTTAGAGGCAGCGTAGACGGCGCTGTACGGATAACCCTGCTCAGCGGTCAACGAGGAGATGTTGATGATCGTTCCGGAGCGCTGGGCGCGGAAGATCGGCAGGAAGGCCCGGCTGAGCGCGATCAGTCCGAACACGTTGGTCTGGAACTGCCGGTGGATCTGGTCCATGCTGCTCACCTCCACCGGCCCCATCTGGTAGAAACCCGCATTGTTGACCAAGACGTCGACCTGTCCGAACTGCTCCACCGCGGTCTGCGCGAAGGGCCCTGCCGCCTGCTCGTCATCGACGTCCAGCAGCAGCGTCCTGACCCGCTCCAATCCCTCGTGCACCGTCAGGTCGGCCTCCTTGCGGACCGTCGCGACCACGTTCCAGCCTTCGGAGGCGAACTTCTCGACGATGGCCCGGCCCATCCCAGTCGCGGTACCGGTCACCACGATCGTTTTCGACATAGAGGACTTCCTCACCTATTAGTTAGTCCCGGCCCGGACATCCGTGCCCTTTCTGGGCTTTGCTGCTGTCCGGGCAAGTGGTGGCTTGCTGATGCGTCCTAGTCTCACCGTGGCAAATCGGGCCGGCCAGGTTCGGTTCTTCATGGGAAAGACAGTCCCAGGTATCCGCCGATGCCCGGGGGTAGGTTGGGTTTCATGTCCAAGCGCCCGGCGTCCAGCGCGAGCAATCCGCTTGCCGAGTTTCTGCGGGCCAGCCGTGCACGTATCCGGCCGGACGACGTCGGCCTACCCGACGGCGGCCGGCGGCGACGCGTTCCCGGGCTGCGCCGTGAAGAGGTCGCCCAGCTGGCCAATGTCAGCGCGGACTACTTGGCCCGGCTCGAGCAGGGACGCGTCACCACTGCGTCACCCGAAGTCCTCGACGCCCTCGCGGACGCGCTTGGTCTCAACCGCGATGGCCGGGAGTACTTGCACTCGATCGCAGGGCCGAAACAGCGCCCAGGATTCCGCACTCAGACCACGTCGCGGATTGACCCGCAGACCCAGCGATTGCTCGATAGCCTGTACGAAGTTCCCGCCTACGTATTCGGCCGGAGACTGGACATCCTCGCCTGGAATCCCCTGGCCGCTGCCTTGTTCACCGACTATGGGGCGCTACCGGAGCGGCACCGCAACCTTCTCTGGCTCACCTTTCTCGATCCGGGTTACCGGGAATTGAACACCGATTGGGCCAGGGCCGCCCAGGAATGCGTCGCCTACCTACGCATGGAGGCCCGGAACTACCCTAGCGATCAGCGCCTGGCTGAACTTGTCGGGACTCTCTCCGTCAAAGACGCGGACTTTCGCACATGGTGGGGCGGCCACCTCGTGACCGGCGCCACGCTGCGCCGCAAGATTTACCAGCACCCACTGGTCGGCCCACTCACCCTCGATTCGCAGCAATTCGACGTCAGCGGCAAGTCCGACCAGCACCTCGTGGTGTTCACCGCCGAACCAGACAGCTCATCCCACGAGGCACTGAAGTTGCTCGCCCAGTGGGCGAACACGCCGGTGGCTTGAAATCCCCGTTCCGAAAATGCCTGCCTCAAATCCGGCATCGTGGTTGTAGACCCGACCCGTGGCCGGGTCGTGCGCGTCGTGATCGATCACAAATGTGGCCTGGGGCGGATGGAACGCGTGGAAAAAGCTGGCGGAGACTGCCGGCGGCCAGGGCCCCGGCAAAGTCGTGGGGTGCCCGGCTTGATGTGGTTGGTGTAGACGCGCCCTTGCTGGTGGTAGCAGGGCAGGGATGACCGGTTCAGATGATCATCGAGGTTCCTACGTCTTGTCGATCGTCCGAAGTGAGCCATGCCCGCTTTGCCATCATCGCTGATCTCGTCCGTGTCCGACGCACCGGTTGTCACGTGCCCGAAGCCGCTGCTGGGCTGCCCGCAGCGTTGACAGGTCTGCCAGATCCTCGCGCCCGTCGCGGTGTCCGGCACCGGTTGACCGTGGTGGTGACCGCAGCGGTCTGTGCCGTGGTGGCCGGCTACCGCTCCGAGCGGCACCTCGCCAGTCGGCAGTAGTCGCACTGAAGGATGAGCGCCTCGCCGCTGACTTCAAGCGCAAGACGGACGCCCTCGCCGAACGGCGCTCCTTCGGCCTGAACTTCGAGCGACACGTCCCCGAGGCCGTCGAGTTGCCCGGGCGACCGTCCGCAAGAACGACAAGGTGCATGTGCTCCTGACGCGAGAAAAGCAGATTCGCCTGGCGGACGACGGGATCGTCAACAAGCACCACGACCTGAACAGCTCCGACGATCTCGAACGACTGCTCGACGAACGCGTCGCCCTACTCACCGACGACCACATCCCCGAGGCGGCGGTTGTCGCCCACCGGCCGATGACACCAACCCGAAACCACGAATCGAAGATGCCCGGCGACGTCCACCAACGCAGGCCCTGTCGCTCCAGGCACGGAACGGTCCAACGGCTTCCGAGCACCCGGCTACGGCACGGAACATGAAGAAAGCCCCGACCCAGGTGGAAACCAGGTCAGGGCCCATCTCAGTGGTGCGCCGCCAGGGACTCGAACCCCGAACCCGCGGATTAAGAGTCCCGTCGATGCCGTGCTCATCGGTCCCGCACGGCGCTGGCAGTCCCACATCCCCCTACCAGTCCATTGCCTGTGGGCCGCCGTGTGCCACCGGATGCCCGTCGTCCACGGCGGGCGAGCACCCGGCGAGCACCCGCATAGCGCGTCCCAAACGACCATAAGACAGCCGAGCGGAACCGGTGCTTGGCCCCCCACGCCACTCAGAGCGGTGGGCGCAGAGGCCCTTGTGCGCCGCTCGTGCCCGTCGTACGGTGCAGGAATCGGGACGCCGGTCTATCCGTCTCCCCTTGCTTGCCGCTTCCTCTCGCGGAGCCCGCATCGCGGCGTAAACGCCGAGGGCTACGAGCCGCTTGCGGCTCTACCCATCTGGTTTCTGAGGACCCTTGCCTACCTGGGGTAGGCCGCCGATCTCGCGCGTTCCCTGCTAGTCGGGCCCCACGCTGCCGTACCCGTGGTCAGCGTCGTTCCCACCGTGAGAGGAGTACCACCATGATCGTCCGATCCGATGGCGTATCGCAGGATCCCGTCGGCGCGTTGCTGGCCGAGGCGTTTCCGTACCAGCATGTTCTGCGCGCTGACATCGCGGCTGATCTCCGCCGCTGTCCAGTTCTGCTGATTGACCCGCCGAACAAGTCGTTCTTCGGCCACGTTGTGGAACTCGCGATTGGTCTGGCCTTGTGCGATCAGAGCCCGTACCTTCGCCTGCTCCACTGCCTCGACCACGACCTTACGGCCCGATTGCTCACCATGGCCGGCTACGGGCCCACCGACAACGCCACCACGGCATACGGCGCTTGGCGCCGTAACGGCTCAGAGCTGCAGCCAGCGCACATCTTCACCGTGGCCAGTCGGCTCGCTCACGTCCGTAACTTGCTCAACGACCTCGACCGTCATTGCTCAGACTCCGTAGATGTCGCACGGCATCTCCTTGAGCAGTACCCGCGTCTCCTCAGCGGTCGTGCCGAGGAGACGTATCACACGAGGCGTGTGTTCCGTACCGTCTGGGCCAGCTACTCCAGTGGCTTTCACAACGCTTTGCGCTCCTACGGGGCAGCGACCACGCAGCTGTCCCTGCTCGACGCACGCCGCCACGCCGACTACCTCCTTGGTACCACCGTGCTGGAAGTCAAGACCGGCCGACTCGACGAAGACCGCTACCTCGACGAGCTGATCCAGCAGATCCTGACCTACGCGCTGCTTGCCCATCACGATGGTCACCGCGTCACTCACATTGCCGTCTACGCGGTTCGATATCAGCGGCTGCTGCGATATCACATCGATGAGCTGGCCAATCAGCTCGCCGGCACACCCATCGATCTGGCTGGAATCGGCGCTGAGTTGGCCGACGCCATAGAGACCCGGCCACGTCGAAGGCTAGCCACCTAAGCGCGGGAGGCGAGCTCAGGTGCAAGATGGGGGCAGCCTCGCTAACGGCACAACTCTGTGTCACGCGCTGACAGGAGAAACGTTGCGTCCGATCCACGCCCCAAGGACCGCTCGGTAGGCCGCCATCGCGCTGACTTATTGGGCTAGTTTCATCGAGTTGAGGGGCAATCTCAACGGCTTGGAGGACAAGGATGGCCTCGACGATCGAGCTGGCGCGGCGGCGCTCAACGAGATCTGGATGGCGCTGCGGGCGCCTTGGGTAGCCCTTATCCGCGTCCGCAAGAGTCAGCACGTTCGTGCTGGCCAGGACGTAAAAGAGGCCGTGAATGCGGGCGGCGGTCAGGTTGTGGACGGCGCCGGGTAGTACGGCCGAGGCCCAGATCAGCCGCCGGCCGTGTCGGCGAGGACTTGCACCTCAACGACCTGGCGCTTGCGCTTCCCTACGGAGGCTGGTCGGGGGCCAAGTTGATCGGGCTCAGCGTGCCATCGAGGATCGCGTACGCCAGTTGGGCGGTCGGACGCATCGCCGCGTTGAGGTCGGCACCGGAACCGAGCAGCTCGTCGGCCTCGCGTAGTTAGTGCCACACGTCCGTCAGCGACAGCTCGAAGCCCGCCGCGCGGCGCGCGAGGATGTCGCCGTCGCGCAGGTGCGCCGAGGCGAGCAGCGCCGTTCGCAGTGCAGGCAACCGGCGTCAACGGCCGCCGAACGCGCGGCGCCGGCCGCAACTCAGCTCGATCCGGCGGGCCAGGCTCGCGTGGAGCGGGATGCTGGCTGGATGAGTCGGCTGCGAAGCTCCCGTCCTGGGCGGTTGATCTTGGTCGACCGCACCGCTGTGTGCCTGCTCAGGTCTGTCCGTCGCGATGGAAGCTCAACGAGCGCCGCCGTTGGTCACGGGTGCCGGGCTAGCATCGGGTCGTGAGGGGCGAGTCATTGCTAGGCGCGAAGGACGCCCTCGCCGATGCAAGTGTCGGCTGTCGGCTCCCCTGACAACTGACCCGATGGCCCTGAAGACCGCCCGGGGCAGCGGGACGACCCGGCCGACCAGCCTCACAGAGGTCGGCCGCGGAGCTTCGCTGATCGCCGCTGTCCATGCGGATTGCAGCCCAGTCAGACAGGTCGGCGGCGCTTCGACTACCCTCACTCGTCCCGCATAGCCGCATGCCGCACTCGTCGGGCCGCCAACCGCGGTGCCGCCGCCCGCTGGTAGCCCTCAGTGCTCGGCTAACAAGCACCGAGCGACGGCGAGCAGCTCGTGCTCCCAGCGGTCGAGACCTGAGGCTAGGTACTGTCTCAGCCTTTGCGTAGGCTCTGGGAGCAACTGCCAGGTGAAGGATAGGACGTCGACCTTGCGAGCCGAGACTAGAGACAGCGTCAACAAGGTGTGGGCGCTCTGTAACGCGCTTAAGGATGACGGCGTCACTTTCCACCAGTATCTTGTAGAGCTTTCGTACCTCCTGTTCCTGAAGCTTGCCGCCGAGTTGAAGGTCGAGCACAAGCTGCCGCATGGTTGCAGGTGGAGCGCCCTAACAGAATGCCCTGAAAGCCTCCTTCTGGAACGTTATGGAGCTCTGCTTCGCTCGCTTGCGACATCAGACTCCGAGGTCGTTTGCAGAATCTTTTCCCAGAGTCGCACCTCCATAAAGAAGGCCAAGACCCTTAGAGTACTCATTCAAGGCATCGACCGTTTCGCTTGGTACGAGATCTCTCGCGAAGGACTAGGCGACCTCTACGAAGGTCTCCTCGAAAAGAACGCGAACGAGAAGCGATCGGGTGCTGGGCAGTATTTCACACCCCGATTACTGATCGACAGCATCGTCCGAGTGATGAAACCCTCCCTGAGGGACGTAATTCAAGATCCAGCCGCAGGCACGGCAGGATTTCTTGTCTCAGCCGGAAACTATATTCGAGCGAATAACGATGCATGGTCCGACGTCTCCGAAAAAGAGCTTTCGGCCATCTTTCACGGAGTCGAACATGTTGACGACACGTACTCGCTTGCCCTGATGAACCTCTTCTTGCATGGCCTCGTGAACGATGACTCGGTTGGCCTAGTATATGGAGACACGCTATCGAGCGCAGGTAAGGACCTTCCGCCGGCGACTCTCATCTTGAGCAACCCTCCTTTCGGAACGAAGCGGGGCGGCGGTCTTCCAGATCGGGACGATCTCCCCTTCCCAACCAGCAATAAGCAGCTCTGCTTCGTTCAGCACATTATTTCAGCGCTTGCACCTGGGGGTCGGGCGGCAATTGTGGTGCCCGACAACGTCCTATACGAAGAGACGGTGGGTCTCAACGTTCGCAGGTATATGATGGATTCCTGCGACCTTCACACCATGCTTCGCCTGCCACCAGGGCTCTTTTATGCAGCTTCGGTGAAGACACATGTGCTTTTCATCACCAAGAATGATGGAGGCAGCTTTCAAGGCACTAAGGACCTCTGGTTGTATGACCTCCGAGGGCACGGTCACGGACGCAGCAAATCTGAAGGCCTCACTGAAGAGACGCTGCGAGCCTTCGAGCATGCCTATGGGAACGACCCGAAGGTCGGCCCCGAAGCCCGACGCACAAGACTAGACTCCCTTAACGACTCATATCAAGTGTTCTCGCGTGCAGAGATCAGGGAGCGCGGAGACAACCTCTCGCTAGTCATAGACGCAGAACGTACCCCCGAGTCACCGGAGGATCTCGAGGAGGCTCTACAAGTTCTCGAGAAGAGCCTCGAAGTAAGCATGTCCGCGTTCCGAGAACTCAGCGATATGGTCCGAAAGGGACCGGCGTGAACGAACTACCGCCATCGTCGCGCCCTATCAAACTCGGTGAATGCGTATACGTGGCGACTCGGTCCAAGGCGGAACCGTCGGAGATCGCTGGCGAAGCATGGTTGCTGGAGCTTGAGGACATCGAACGGGACACCGGCCGACTCTTGCAGCGCGTGACTAAAGCTGAACGAGCACCTAAGAGCGAGAAGACACGGTTCTTTGCAGGCGACATCCTGTACGGCAAGCTTCGCCCATACCTAAACAAGGTTATCCAAGCAACGGACGACGGATACTGCTCTACCGAGATTGTGCCGCTTCGAGCCCCTCACGCCCTCGACAGTAAATACATCTACTACTGGATGCAACATCCAACTTTCCGAGACTACGCAAATGTTGCGAGTCAAGGAACCAATATGCCCAGGGTTAGTCCTGCGAGGCTTCGCGACGCCCCCTTCCTATTCGCCTCGACCCAACGGCAGCGCTTCATCACCGACTACTTAGATGACGTCTTTCTCCGCATCGAAGCCATTCGTAACGCTGTGGCGCAAATTCCGGGCACCCTAGATATGATCTGGGCTCACCTCGCTGAGCGGACCTTTGATGAGCTTTCCGAACGAGGACCGACGGTACGGCTAAAAGATGTCGTCACGCGAGCGAACTACGGGACCAGCAAGAAGTCTTCCAGGGAGGGCAAGGTTCCAGTCCTTAGGATGGGCAACCTCCAAGACGGCGAGATTGACTGGTCC
Source organism: Micromonospora sp. NBRC 107095 (assembly GCF_030269705.1). Taxonomy (NCBI): domain Bacteria; kingdom Bacillati; phylum Actinomycetota; class Actinomycetes; order Micromonosporales; family Micromonosporaceae; genus Micromonospora; species Micromonospora sp. NBRC 107095. The sequence continues at coordinate 1,435,627 of NZ_BSTU01000001.1, read as the reverse complement.
GATTTGGTTTACAGCTCCGACGACGCAGAGATCGACAAATACAGCCTGAATGAGGGCGACCTCCTCTTCAATCGCACGAATAGCCCTGAGCTCGTAGGAAAAACGGCTGTCTTTCGAGGCAGTCGCAACGCGGTATTCGCTGGTTACTTGATTCGTCTACAGCTCGCGGACCACGTGCTCCCTGAGTATGTCTCCGTTTTGCTCAACTCGCCCCTAGGGCGCGCCTACTGCCGGAACGTCAAGGTAGATGGTCTCAGTCAGTCGAACATCAATCTGAGAAACCTACTCGATTTTCGATTTACCCTGCCCAGTGTCGGTAGGCAGGAAGCCGTCGTGAACAGGCTGATGGCGGCTAAGGGGCACGTCAGGCACCTCCGGCAGGCCGGGATGGAAATTCTCGAGGGCCTTCCCAATGTACGCGATATCGCCTTACAACGAGCTTTTGCCGAGTTGCAGTCATCACGCAATGCGCTCGATGAGACAGACTCTTTGCTGCTCGAGGAAATCGAGGAGGAGGTGCGTTCAATGGCTCAGCGAGATGTGGTCGACGCTCGCGAACGTCGTAACCGGCCGAAGGTTGAACATCGACGTCTGCTAAGTCGCGGAGAAATTTCCAGGGACCATTTGAGTCAACTGATCCAGAGCGAAGACGGCCTTAGACCCATAGATCTATGGGAGGAGTCGAGGCTAAACATCGATGACTTCTACGATCAACTTCGTGACGAGGTCATTGCCGGCCTTATCGTGGAACTTCGCTCTGATGATGATGAGTCGGAGCGAAGGTTGGTGCGACGGTGAAAATCCTCAGCTTGAGCCTGCCCCGCTATCGGAACTTGCGAGACTTTGTAATCGACTTCGACGAGGAGCAGTCGACAACTGCGCTTATTGGCGGGAATGGCACGGGCAAGTCACACCTTATCGAAGCGATTGTGGAAATATTCCGAGATCTGGAGACTGCAGACGCCTCAGCCTTTCCGTACCGGATTCTATATACGTGTCGAGGGCAAACCGTAGAGGTCTCTAATGACCCATCAAAGACATCACGGCCTCTAACGATTAGCGTCAACGGCGAGCGGATTGCGCAGAAGCGATTCCGCGAGCAGGCGGCGCAACTTCTGCCCAGCTACGTTTTCGCCTACTATTCGGGATGGAGCGATCGCCTGGAAAGACAGTTCGACGAGCCGACACGTCGTCATTACGAAGCAGTGATGGATAGCGGGGGCGTTGGCCTACCGCTCAGACGTATGTTCTTCTGCCGCAAGGAATACAGTCAGTTAGTCTTGCTCGCCTTTTTCCTGGCGCCGCCTGACATCGCTCGCGTTGTCCTCGAGAAGTACCTAGCGATTGCTGACTTCGACTCCGCGCTATTCGTTCTTAAGCGTCCCTGGTGGTTCAATGGAAAACCGAATCGCGCCCAACTCGAGGATGGCGATCCCAGATTCTGGTATGCGCGCGGTGCGTTCCGCCCTTTCCTTGCCAAGCTGTGGAGCGAGTCATTAGCTCCCATTCGGGCCGAAGACCGTGTTGCACGGGACATACGGAAGCAGCCGGAGCAGTCGGAGCGTCAGTATCTATTCCTACGCGACCTGAATAGTCTTGCGCGGCTTCAACACTCGGGGGACGAGGTTAAAGAACTCTTTGGCCATCTAGAGAGCTTGTTTCTGTGCGATTTGATCGATGAAGTGCGAGTCGTAATTCGTCGAACTGATGGTCACCGCGTGAAGTTCGTCCAGATGAGCGAAGGTGAGCAGCAGTTCCTCACCGTTTTAGGGCTGATGTTGTTCACGAGGAACGACGAGTCGCTCTATCTCCTCGACGAGCCCGACACGCATCTTAATCCAATATGGACTTACGAATACCTGGGCCTATTGCAGGATACCATCCGGCAAGACAAGGGGCAGCTGCTTGTCGCGACCCATAACCCCCTTATGATCGGTGGCCTGGTACGTGAACAGGTGCGTCGCTTTAACCGTCAAGGCACGAGCCACGTCGCGATCGAGCCAGAATACGATCCTGTCAGCATGAGTATCGAGGGAGTTCTCCGCTCGGAGATGTACGGCCTTCGGTCAACCCTGAGTAAGCAGGTACTCGCACTCCTTGACGAGCAATACGCGCTTCTGGGGGAGGACCTTTCCGATCAAGGTAGGGCGCGCCTCAGCGAAGTATCCCGTGAGCTAAACGAGCTCGGCATCGCGCACACCTATCCTAACCCCTACTTTAACAGCTTCGCGGCTGCGTTGGCACGTCGGCGACAACCTGGTGCAGTGAGGCTTACCGAGGAGGAAATGAACGAACAAGCCGCCCTTTCGGATCAAATTCTTCGCGAGCTGGAACTGGAGGATACCGGAGATGAGGAGTCGGCTTGAGATACATTAAAATGCCCCCTCCCCCCTACCCGGAGTGGCTCGAGAAGGCGTCGGAGATTCTAGCTGAGTTGGACAAGGCGTCTAGCTCAGATGAGCGGCATAAGATTATCGATGATAACGCTGCTTTTTGGGGACAGTTAAAGCCTTGGTTACTCAAGCTGTCCCATGACAAGTGCTGGTTTTCAGAAGCCAAGGATTGCTTCAGCCACTGGGACGTCGAGCACTTTAGGCCGAAGAAGTCCGCTCGAGGGCTTAATGGAGAGACGGAAGAAGGATACTGGTGGCTAGCCTTCGACTGGCGGAACCTCCGAATCTGCGGTACGGCGGGAAACCGGAAGAAGGGCACGTTCTTCCCTGTGCGCGAACTGACACAGCGCGCGACACGAAATAGTGATCTACGCGCCGAGCAGTTCGACCTTCTCGATCCAGCGGACGAAGAAGATCCAGCCCTTCTGTTCTTTAACGTTTTTGGTGATGCCATAGTTGCTCCGCACGTCACAGACTTATGGGAGCGGCATCGGGTGGAATACTCTATAAAGCGTTACAACCTCAATTCTTTCGAGGCGCTTCGCACGAAGCGGCAACAGCGATGGTCCGAGTGTTGGGGCTACATCTGTGATTATCAAACCGAGCTGACGGCTTTCCAACGAGATCCGAGTAAGGTGATTGCTCGCGACCGCGCCAAGCGCCTGGCCGGAATGATCCGAGCAATGCTTGGAGAGGACCAGGAATTGTCAGCAGTTGCGCGCGCCTGCCTCCTCAGCGCCAATGACCCTCGTTTGGTCGGCTTCCTGCAGACCAAATAGAGCGGGCCGGCGCAACCTCCGGCCACCGCTACCGAGGTCACCGCTACCTTCGCCCCGCCGTTCGCGCTTGCGGCAGTTGGGATAGCCAGCGAATTGCGCTGGGCGGCGGATTTCAGAGCCACTCGGTCAAAAGTGGGTCGGGGCCTATATGAGAACTAGCCGTCGCCCAACGACGGCGGTGCAACATAGTCGCTTTTTGAATCCCACACTGCGTCGCCGTCCTGACAGGGCCGATCGCCGGGCTTGCCGCCGTACGGTCCTGATGCCTCGACAAGTTCATCGGCCAACGAGGCGGTGGACCTGGAAGTGCCGGCTGGCCCGCCGCGGTCGACAGCCTTCGGGTCTACGCCGTCCCCGTCGAGAGACGCCGTCGCGGGACGACCGATGCGGTTGCTTCGGCGGCGGCGTGGGACAGCTCCGGCAGGACGTCGCCGTAGAACTTAGCGGTGAAGTGGGGGCTGGAGTGGCGGAGCCGGTTGGAGATGACCTTCATCTGGACGCCAGCGGCGAGGCCCATGGTCGCGGCGCCATGCCGGAGATCATGCAGCCGGATGGGTGGAAGACCGGCCTGCGTGGCGAGGTGGTGGAAGTGGTCGGTGACGCTGGCAGGATGGAGCCGACCACCCGTGGGCGTGGTGAACACGAGCCCGGTAGTGGTCCAGGCAGCACCGGCGGCGAGGCGTTCGCGGTGTTGCCGGGTGCGGTGGGCGCGCAGCACCGCGACGGTCTCGGTGTCGAGGGCGACCGCAGCTTCGCTGTCGGTGGTTTTGGGGGTGTCGATGGTGGTGGCCCAGCCGTGTTGGACGAGTTGCCAGCGGACGGTGAGGGTGGCTGCGTCGAGGTCGAGGTCGTCCCAGTGCAGGCCGCAGGCTTCGCCTCGGCGGAGGCCGGTGAAGGTGATGAGGTGGTAAAGGGCATAGAGGCGGTCGTTGGCGTCGTGGGTGTGGTCGAGGAATCTGCCGGTGTGTTCGGGGGTCCAGATCATGACGGGGCTGGGGGTCTTGCCGGTGTCGCGCCAGGTGCGGACGCGCTGGTCGGTCCAGACGGTGGGCTTGGGTGGTCGGGCTATCGGTAGTTCGACCATGAGGGCGGGGTTGGTGTCGATGTAGCGGTGGCGGCGCATCGCGTCGTTGAGGGCCTTGCGCAGGGTGGCGTGGATGACGTGCAGGGTTCTGGGGCCGACGATCCGCTGGTTCTTGACCTGGTCGCGTTTCGCGGTGTTGCGGCTGGCGCGCAGGGTGGCGATGGTGGTGTTGCGCTGGGCGATGGCGTGGTACATGGCGTCGATGTGGCCGGGGCGGAGCCGGTCGATACGTAGGTGGCCGAGGTGCGGGATCAGGTACAGCCGGATATGTCCTTCGTAGGAGCGAAGAGTGCCGGTCTTGATGTTCTTGCGTCCGGCGAGCCAGTCGGTCAGGTATGCCTGCATGGTGGGCAGTCCGGTGGGGGTGATGTCCAGGTGCAGCGCCCGCCGGACCTGATCCGGGGTGGGGACGGGCGCATTGGTCTTGACGGCTGCCTCGATGAGGTCGCCTGCCTTGACGGTGGTGTGCGGGTCGGTGGGGTCGGGGACGGCGAGCGCAGCGCGGATGCGGTCCAGGACGGCGTCGGCCTCGGCCTGGGTGGCGTAGGGGCCGTGGCGCAGCGGGCGGCGGGTGCCGTCGGCGCGGGCAGGGATCTCGATCTGCCAGTGCCAGTGGCCGTGGGTGCGGGACCAGCCGCCGCCGGGCCGGCGAAGCTGGGGACAGGAACGTCCCAGTCGCCGGCCCGTGACGCTGTCGCGGCATCCGCAGCGTTTGAAGGTGGATCCCTTCACCCATCGTCTCCTGGATGCTCGGTACGTTGCCGCCAGCGGTGCCGGGTGGAATCCGCTGGTGGCGGGGTCGTTGCATCCACGCTCACCTTCGCGTCGGGATCAAGTCGCCGGTCGTTATGGGTCGGAGCAGGGTCGTCAACCAGCAGGAGCTGGAGGAGGCCGACGACGGGGACGATGATCCGGCTACCAGCCCGGATCAGCGGTATGGGGAACTGGTTGGTGGCGGCGAGCCGGTAGGCCTGGGATCGGCTGATCCCGATCACGGAGGCGGTGGTGGCCAGGGTGGTGGTCACGCCGAGGGCACGGATACGCTCGATCGTCCATACCTCCCCGACGCAGGGCGCGGTGGTGGTGCTTTCAGTCGTGGTGCGGGTTGTCTCGTCATCGTGATTCGTTGAGCTGTTCATGATCAGGGTTCTCCTGGCCGTGAGGTGGATGACTGTTCGGTAGGAGCGGGGTAATTTCGCCCGGGTCGACCGGCGCAGGGGTGACTGTTCCGCCATCGCTGCGCCGCTCCGGGGACAAAGGCGGTGGCGTCGGTTTGGTGGGCCCGACCGAGTCGACGGCCGTTACGGGTGCGGTCGGCGGCTCGGTCTTGAGGGTCTTGAGGAGTTCGGATACTCGGGTGTTGGAGACGGTGTGACCGGCGGCGCGGAGGGCTTCGGCGAGTGCAGCCCGGGTCAGTGCCTGTCCGTCCGCGGCGAGCCGGTCCCGCACCTTTCGCGCCGCCGGCAGGAGCTCGGCCACGTCGCCGGACGGCTGCGCGGACGGTCCCCGGTCCGCTCGCCGCTGCTGGTCCCGTCCGCCATGTCGGCGACGAGCATCCGGTGAGCGGACGGTCCGGGTCCGGGACCGCCGCTCCCCCGCCGTGACAGCAGTCCGCACCGTCTGATCCGGTCGGCTGCCCGGAACGGTCCGCCCGGCCTCGTCCCGTCGGCCGTCCCCAACCGTCCAGGCAGTGTCGGCGGGCGTGGCGGTGCTGGTCCGTCCGAGGGCGATCTTGACCATGACGAGGAACCCGAGCGCGGGTACGGCGGCGGCGACCCAGCCGATGACCGAGGGTTCGGCCTCGACGACCTGTGCTGCCAGGGACAGGGTGACGGCGCAGGCCAGCACGGTGGCCGGGAAGACGGTGGAGGTGTGGGTGCGTTTGCGGCGGCGCAGTTCCAGGCCGGAGGCGATGGACATCAGCTCCAGGACGATCGCGTCGGCCCAGGCCAGCCAGCCGGGTTGGCCGTGCGCGGCGGCTACGTTGTGGACGTGGGTGAAGCTGGCCGCTCCGGCTGCGCCGCCGATGGCCAGCATGATGACGACCTGGACGGCGCCCTCGACGCGACTGCCGCGTGGACTGGTGTCTGGGTCAGATATCGGTGCTGTCGTGGCCCATCACCTCCCCGACCCGGACAGGGGTTCCGGTCCGTCCGTCAGTCGCAGGAGGCGGGACCGGATGGCAGACCGACCCGGCTTCGGACAACAGTCGGGACGGGGACCGGACACCGGTCGCGGACCGCCCGACGCGGACGCCGGACCGAGAAGTGGTCCGCCGCTGTGAGAGCGGACGGCTGGTGCTCTCACGGATCTGTCAGCGCCGACCGCGCTGCTCACGACAGATCCGTGACAGACGCCGAACCTTGCTGTCCGATCCGAAGCGGAGGTACTGTCCACGGCCGTCGTGCCGTCGCCGATCACGCGGCCTCACCCGCCCGGCTGGAAGCGTCAACGGCATACCCGGCCAGATCCGCCAGCCGCAGCCGCTGCCCTTCCCCGCCGGCCACGGCCCACACCGCCTCTGCCGGGCCGAGGCCGGCCGTTGCGGCGTGGTCGCGGGCCCCGGTGGCGACCGGCACCGACAGCGGCAGGTCGGCCAGCGCGCGGCGTAGGTTGCGCTCTCGGGCGGCCGAGTGCAGCCAGAACAGCACCGGCCACGCCCGCTCGATCGTGCCGAACAGCTCCTGATAGCCGTCCACCTTGGCGGCGAGGATCGACAACTGCTCGGCGCCGGTGTCGTACTCGACGAAGAACGGCACCTCGACACCGTTCTCGACCCACCGGCCATATCCATCCGGGCGCACCCGCGGCTGATACGCCCGCACCAGCCCCGGATCCTGCCGGCTAGTGAACGTCCCGGCACGCTGGCACACCGCCTCCGGCAACCACTCCACCAAGCCAGTACCCGGGTGAGTGCGGGCGTGCCCGGCCAGGTCGGTGAAGAACCCGTTCACCCCGAGGCGGTGAGAGAGGCTGCGGGTCGAGGTCCAGCGCCGCCGCTCCACCCGGGCGTGGTCCCGCCGCGGTGGGCGATCGTCCCGGCTTGCCGCGACGACCTCGGCGCCGAGCTGGTCGATGACGTAGTGGTACGGGTACGAGCCGCCGTCGGCCCGCTGCGGCCGGAACCGAGCGACGAGGCGCAGCCGGTACAGGGTCCGCAGCCGCCGCTGACAGAAATCGAGGGACGGGAACAGGGCGGTCGCGAGCTGGAACGACGTCAGCACGCCGTGGTCGTACAACCAGCCCAGCAGCACACGGTCACGGCCGGTCAGCTGGGACTGGACCCGAAGGACCGGATCATCCACGGGCAATCACCTCCTGTCCGGGTACTGGTTGCCGGCCCCAGGGGGAGAGACCCGAGACCAGGCAGGGTCTGTCGCAGGACAAGTCGACGTCGCGGACAGACGGTCTGGCCTGCGGTGTGAGAGAAAAGAGGGGGTCTGTTCGGGGGTCCGGCTGAAGACTGACGTCAACGCTGACGCCAAGCCCGACCCTCGAACGGGGGCCAAGCTGGAAACTGTCACCGCCACCGGGCCGAATCCCGAGGCGATGCGGAAGTCGTGGAAAAACACGTTAGGTACTCCTTGTCGAAAGATCTGAACGGCGCCGTGGACCACGGCACTGGTGAAAAACGTGGAGGGCCATGTGCATCGCACTCGCACCGGAGTGAGGTTGGCCGGCGATGGTCGCCTGCCGGGTCGCGGGGGCGGCCCGGCAAGGTGGACGGCGGGGGAAGTCGCGCTGTTAATCACTGTTGAGGCGTCAACGAACACTCCGCGCAGCGCACGGAAAGACCCAAGACGGGTCAGGGCAGCAGTCATCGCCACGACCGTGACCGGCACGATCGTGGACACGAAGATGGACAGCGACGGGGACGCGAACCGGCGGGCTCAGATTCGCTTCCGGCAACCGGAGCAACTGTTTCGGACAGGGACACTTCCGCCGGTAACGCAGCACACCGCTGCGGCCGGACTGGCGTCGGCTCAACCCGCCGGGAGAAGATCCTTCATGGCGGTCCTCCTGTCACTCGGGCGGCACCCCAACGACCAGACCGGCGCACCAAGTCACAACGACGAGGAAAGGCCCTGACGGGCGCCCATCCTCGACCAGTCGGCCTGGCGAATCAGCTCGCCGCAAGGGAACGTTCTTCCAGTACCTCTCGACCAGACCGACGCTGTCAAGCAAGTCAACCCGACGATCGAAGCCCTCGGCACGGCCTCGACGGGGCACAGCGCCGGACCACCTTCGCCAGCCCGTCACCTGCCACAACGGTTCCCACTGTCCCCACGACCCGACCGTCCCAGCCGGCCGCGCCTAGTGAAGAGCCGGTTAATGTGGGTTGCTTTGACCGAAAGGTCGATCACTGTCTAGAGCACCTGGTGATGACGGACACAAAGTCTCGAGTTCGCCGACACCATTAGCCTCAGCCAGTCCAGGTTCTGAGAGTTCAGAGATCGTCCCACCAGTGCTCGGGCCATCCCCGACGCCGGCGGTTGGGGTCGGTCATCACGTCTTGCAGATAGATCTCGGCCGGATCATCCTGGCTCCGCGTTGCGACGGGGCAGCCGACGAGCTCACCGTCCAGGATGGCAATCGCACGGTCCATGCCGCTCGTGGGCGGCCGACGAAGTCCTTGCGTCTGCGGGCGCGTCAGGGCCGAGGCCCTTGCCAGTCGCGGAATAGGCAGGCCGCCGAGCCTTTACCGGCTGAGAAGATCGTCCCCGCCGTGAACGCCCCACCAGCTCAGTGCGTGCCGGCGCAGCGTTCCCGAGAAGCGGGTCAGTAGCAGCCAGTCGGCGTCGAGGATCAGCGCGGCGTCCTCCGGCCGCTCGTCTAGCACCCGGGCCACGGACGCGAGCATCTCCCGCGTCGCCCGGTCGGAGGATTCGTCCTTCCCCAGCCGGAAGCCGATGGTCACGTACCGCTCCGGTTCCCACTCCCACATCGAGCCGTCACCATCTTCGGCCTCGAAGTAGCCGTGGGATCCGGCGTGGATGCTCACCGTGTAACCACACCGATCGCTGAGGTCCGCACTCAACACCCGGGGCTTGCCATCTACCGCCGACTCCTCAACACCTTCCGGAGCGACGACACCGGCCAGCGCATCGAGAGGAATGTCGCCGGCCAGCGTCAAGCGGTACTCGGTCGCCATGGATAGCCCTTCAGTCTCGTCGCAGGATCTGGATTATCGCCCCGCTGCGCGTCACCGCCACCAGTTCCTTCAACCCTGCGATCGGCCAGTCGTCGAACTGCCTCTGCAACGCCGGGAGATCGCCACGCCAGTCGTGGAGGTTGACCACCACCCGTTGGGTCTGCTCGCTGGTGATCTTGTCGGATACCCCGCTCCACACGCCTCGCACGCTCTTCGCCGGCATCGGGGAGTAACAGTCGAAGACATGTCCCTCGATCAGGTAGTCGGGATCCTTACCCGCTTTCCCGGAATCACCGGTACCGAGCCGGGCATCAGCGACCTCCTGCCGGGTCGGGTTCTGGTGGAGCCGGTACCCCTCCGCAGCGACGGTATCGGCGCACCGGTTCTCCAGTTCCAGGGAGCGCCGCACGCGCGCGTCTTCCCTCGGAGGAATCCGGGTACGCCGACCGGTCGGCGAACCGCCCGGCTCTCCGGTCGGTTTGCGCGTCCACGCCGTCGTCACGCCCCTGCCGGGGGACGGTGTGGGAACCGAGGCAGGGCTGGTCGGTACGGCACCGCCAGCCCCGCTCAGTTTCCCAACTGTCGTGCCTCGGCGATCGCCGCGTCAACGGCCTGGCGGGTCGTGGCGGTGCGCTGAACCAGCAGGACAAGCACCTGTTTGACGCCCTCCAGAGCCTGCAGCAGCGGCCCCGGCTGCCCACCCTGCAAAACCCCGACGACAAGCTGCTGCGCCTCACCGACCTGGGTGACAGTGGCGGCCGTCTGGTCACGGATGCCGTCGACCGCACTCTGCAGCGGAGTCAGCCCGCTGATGGTCTCCCCCGGACTGGCCTGCTCCGGGACACCAGCGGCCACCTTCGTGGCATCACCGACAGCCCCGGTCAGACCACCCAGTCCACCCCGGACGGTGGCGATGGCTCCGCGCACCCGCGCCATACCGGCAGCGACCGCTGCGAACCCGGCACCCGCCGCGCGCAGCGCGATCTCCTGCGCCTGCTGATCAGCAGCGGCAGCCAGACCGTCTGCACGTTCGACCCCAGCGGCCAGCGTACGTAGCTCCGTAGTGATCTTCTCGACCTGCGACACGCTGCCGGATCCCTCCACCTGGCCACGAGAGCTCTCAGGAGGCTTGAACCTACCGGCACGGCACCGACGCCACCAGACGTCGCAGAGCAAGTACGCGATCAGCGGTCGCGGCCGAGAAGCATGTGCGGGTACCCCTTGTTGACCTGTTCGCCGAGCTCGATGCCGAGGGCGACGATGAACGCGTCCAAGCGTTGGATGGCGTCGCTCACGTCCTCGGCGTCGCCTTTGAAATCGAACTCGACGAAGCCACCCGCGTCCACGACGTGGTCGAGGACGATCTCGACGTCCGGCAGAGTCCAGGCCCGCACGGCGGTGAGAGGAATTAGCGATCAAGGCCGGTAGCGGTCAATCAGCGCGGGACGGCAGAGCCCGCTCTGGGATGGCGCCGGCCGGGCCAGCCGAGGAACCGGTCGAACAGGTCGCTGACCCCACGGGTGGTGCTCGGGTTGAGTCGATGCAGGTCGTCGATGGCCTCGTGCAGCAGGCCGGCCAGGTAGAGGAAGAGCCCGACCCGGTTGTCGCGGTACTCGGCGACCAAAGCGATCCGCGCCCGTCCGCAGGGCCAGGGCTGCCCGCAGCGCCGGCACAGCCAGAGCGGACGAAGCGGCGGATGCTCCGACGGGAGCAGCCGGTCTCCCTCCGGCACACCTGCTCCGGTGCCGGTCATCAGCGGTCGCGTTTCCGTGCCTGCTGCTCGAACACGAGCCGCCACACGTGCGTCAGCAGCGGCAGATCGACCGCGTCCGAGCGGACCGCCGCCGTCCTGGGAGCCAGTTCACCTGTGAAGGCGAACCGGGAGACATACACGGTCATGATCGACCTACCGCCGGGACAGTCACCACGGTCATCGGGTTCTCTCCACATCGCTGTCGGGGCTTCGAGGGCGCCGGGACGGGCGGGCAGTGAGGGCGGCGGCCTTGCCGTACCGCTGTGCCGTCGGCCGGCACCCGTCCCGGGCCATGCCCCTACGCAACCGTGGATCGGGGTAGGCCTCCAGCGCAGCAATGGCGCAGAACCGGCGCATCCCCGTTGCGCTGTGGCCGCTGAGCTGGATGAATGGATTCGAGAGCATCGGCTGCGGAAGGAGCGGCACGTGGCTGGCAAGCGGCACCGGCTCGCTCAGCGCCGGAAGGCCATCGGGCTGAGCCAGGAACGCTTGGCCGAGAAGCTCGGCGTCGATCGATCGACCGTCGTCCGGTGGGAGCGGGCGGAGACGGACCCGCAGCCCTGGCATCGCCCCCGTCTGGCCGCGACGCTGGGAGTGTCGGTCGAGGAACTGGCCGCTCTGCTGGCCGATGTGGGCCAGCCGCCGTCACCACCGAACGAACGGCTCGCATACGTCCTGCGCCATCCCCAGCGGGTCGACCTGGTCGCCGTGGCCTACCTGCGAGAACGTATTCAGCACCTAGACGAGCGCTACGACCACACGCCCTCGACGCTGCTGCTCGCCGACGCGGGACAGCTACACGGCCAGATGCTCTTCCTCCGCGAGCACGCCAACAGCGGGGCAGTTCGACGGGAGCTGTCGTTCGCCGTCGGCGAGTCCGCGACCCTGATGGGTCAGCTCGTCTGGGATGCCTCCCAGCGCCGTGACCACGCCGCCAGCGAGGCGTACTTCGACCAGGCGATCAACGCCGCCCGCGTAACCCGAGACGTCGTCACCGAAGGCAACGCGCTGCTACGACAAAGCTTCCTTGCCCTCTACGGAACCAAGCAGCCCGCCACGGGCCTAGCGCTCACCAGCAGAGCCGCCCAGGTCAGCCGCGGAGACAGTCACGTCATCACCGGTCTCGCCCACCTGCACCGCGCCGAGGCACACGCGATTCTCGGCCAGGACCGTGCGTGTTCCGACGCGCTGAGCATGGCCGAGACGCACCTCAGCACAGCCGACAGGGATGATCCCGCCGGTGTCCTTTTCGCTCCCAGTCAGTACGCACGGCTCGAAGGATCCTGCTGGCTGTTTTTGAACAAGCCCGACAAGGCCATCACCGCGTTGCAGACCGCCCAGAAGCTCAGCGAGACTCAGCAGAAATCCACGGCGGTGATCCTTGGAAACCTTGCCCTGGCCAGCATCCTCCGCCGGGACATCGAGGCCGCCACCTCGTACCTGCACCAGGCAATCGATGTGATCGAGTCGACCCGCGCAGGCGGTGGCCTCAACCTGGCCTTCACCGCCGCACGGCAGCTGAGCCCGTGGCGCGCCGAACCGGCCGTCCAGGACGTCAACGACCGGCTTCTCACCCTCATGACCAGATAGGAAACGCAGCGTGACCAACCCCCGTGACCTCGACTACGCCAAGCACGCCGCCCGCCAGCACGTCTGGGATCTGCTCGAGCGTGACAACGCCGCCCCGTCAGGCGTCCACGGCCACATCCCCGACTTCGTCGGCAAGGAACAAGCCGCAGCCCGCCTGGCCGAACACGACCAGTGGAAAAACGCCAGCGTCATCAAATGCAACCCCGACCGGGCCCAGCTACCCGTTCGCCTGCGGGCCCTACATGAAGGCAAGCTGCTCTACATGGCGGTGCCGAAACTCGCCACCGCCAAACCGTTCTACCTCCTCGACCCCGCGACCCTCACCGCCCCCTTCGACATCGCCGCCACCAGCACCGGCGCCGCCGACGTCGCTCCGCTGGTCGAGCCGCAGGAGATGCGCCCGGTGGATCTCGTCGTCTGCGGAAGCGTCGCCATCGGCCGACACGACGGCGTACGCATCGGCAAAGGCGCCGGCTACTCCGACCTCGAGCTGGCCCTCCTCAGCGACGCCGGCCTCATCACCGACAACACCACAATCGCGACCACGGTTCACGACCTCCAGCTCGTCGGCGACGCTCTGCCGTACGACGAGCACGACTTCAGCGTCGACCTGGCGATCACCCCAACCGGAGCTCTCGCCTTCACGCCGACCCGGCCGCGGCCAGCCGGCATTCTGCCCGGCAAAGTCCGGCCCGAGCAGTTTCGGGCCATTCCCGCCCTCGCCCAGGCGACCCGGCATAAGGACCGCTGAGACGAAGCGATCGGCACCACTCCGGCCCCGGACCAGTTCACATCCACCTACAAAAAGATCCATTCGGCCGGCAGGGCAGGCGGAAGGTGGGTCAACGGGTGACGCGCAGTCGGCTCACGGCTACCAGCCACCCCCCATGATCCACCGATGCACCCCTTCAAGCCTCTCCCGTGAGTCTCGAGAGATGCACAGCTTGATCATCCAGGCAATCGAGGAGAAGCCGCCGGTACTGCCGAGCGTCCTGCGTGCGCAGCAGACGTGAGACGTGCGAGGGATACCAGCGTTCACCGCCACCCGGGGTCGGCACCCCATTCTCATTCAATAGCTCTGCGATATCGACTTGGCGGACGCCCAGCAGGGACTTCTCGACCACTGTCCGAAGCACGTCGTCCTTACAGCGCCTGGGGCGTCCGAGCCGTATGCCGATCGAACGGGCCTCGGCGAGGCCTTCTATGGTTCGTGCAGAGCGCAGGCCGCTGCTGCCTACGTTGTCGGCCTGATCGTCAAGCATGTCATCGAGGATTTCCAGCGCCCAGCCGAACTCGATGGAGTGACGTCTGAGCCCTGCCGTGATGAAGTTGGTTGGGCCGAGCCGGTCCCACCGCGTGACGAACAGTGCTTGAGCAGCACCCATCTCCAATCGCCTCAAGGCTTCCGGTAGTCGCACCGGGTGTTCGGCCGCCTCATCGCGGATCGTCCACACGAGTTCGTACGGCACGGGAAGCTGGCGGGCGACGACTGCCCGGCGAATCGCTGCAGCCTGCGCGCTCAAGACCGCAGCGGACTCCTCCGGCAAAGAGCGTACGTAAGCAAGAACCGGCACCGTTCGGCGCATCGGATCACGGTACGCGCTCCCCCGCGTTGACGTCACGGTGCACCACCCGTACGTCGGAACAGGCTGACCAGCAACGCAAGTACTCGAAAGGCATCGTTGCGTCGCTGCCGCTGAGGGTGCAGCACGGCCACCGCGGCTGCCAAGGCGGCCAGCGCCAGGAAGACACCCAAGACGATAGCTAGCAGGGAGCCACCCGGCAGGTCCCCCAAGATCATATTGCCCTCCCTCTCGTCGTGAAAGAAGAGAGGGAGACCGACGTGGACGACCGAATACAGACTCGCCGGGCGATGGTCCGTTCCCACTAAACGATCGCGTCTTCCTTGCACCCAAGAGCGAACAGAACCGACATAACTGGCCTACAGGGTCCTGCCGAGCCACGCCGCCGACCGCCGACGGCTCGCGTAGCCGCACCGTCCCACCAACGCCACCCTGGTCCAACGGCTCCCGAGCACCCACCGAGCCACTACCACCGGCCAGCGGACACGAAAAAGGCCCCGACCCAGTGAGAACCACCAGGTCAAGGCCTTGATCGTTGGTGCGCCGCCAGGGACTCGAACCCCGAACCCGCGGATTAAGAGTCCGCTGCTCTGCCAGTTGAGCTAGCGGCGCTCGTTCGGCAACGGAGAGAAGATTAGCACCCGGTCGAGCCGGGCTCCAATCCGGTTACCCGGCTCCCCCCTTCGGTCGAGCTTACCGGGCATATGGCTACAAAGGCACCCGCGTACGAAAGTCCGGGGCGTGGGTGGCGGCGCTGATACGGCACGATGTCCGCCAGGTACGCGAGAACAGAGGTGGGGATGGCACGGTTCACGCGAGCCGGGGCGGTGGTGGGCGCTCTGGCCCTGGCAGCGTCGCTGGCACTGGCCGGGTGCGGCGGCGACGAGAAGAAGCCGGAATTCGTTGGTGGGGCGTCCTCGGACGCGAGCGCCGCCCCTGATTCAGCCGCGCCGTCGGCGCCGAGCGCACCGAGCGGCCCGCCGCTCACCCTGAGCCCGGCGGACGGCACGAAGAACCGGCCGGTCAGCACGGAGATCAGCGCGAAGCTCCCGGGTGGCGGGAAGGTGTCCGCGGTGACCCTGACGGCGGACGGTGGTGGCACGGTCGAGGGCAAGCTGCGTACCGATGGTTCGTCCTGGGTGCCGTCCGCCCCGCTGAAGTGGGGCACCCGCTACACGGCCACGGTGACGGCGAGCACGCCGGACGGCACGAGCAGCCAGGGCACCAGCAGCTTCACCACGATGGCCAAGCCGAAGTCGACGATCGGTTCGGGCCTGTACCTCTTCGACGACAAGAGTTACGGGGTGGCCATGCCCGTGGTCACCGAGTTCCACCCGGGCATCCCGAAGAAGGACCGCGCAGCGGTGCAGAAGCGGATGTTCGTCAAGACCGACCCGCCGCAGCCGGGCGCCTGGCACTGGGTCAGCAACGGTACGCAGGCCTACTACCGGGCCCCCGAGTACTGGAAGCCCGGCACCACGATCACCGTGCGGATCGCCCTGGCCGGCATCCCGCTGAGCAACGGCCGGTACGGCGACATCGACCGCAAGGCCACCGCCAAGATCGGCCGGTCGTTCGAGATGAAGGTCGACAACGCCAACAAGAAGATGACGGTGTACGAGAACGGCGCGCCGGTGCGCACCATCCCGGTGAGCCTGGGCAAGAAGAGCACGCCGTCGTCGAGCGGCACGATGGTGGTGATGGAGAAGAAGGAAGCCACCGTCTTCGACACCCGGGACGACCCGGATCCGGCCAACCGTTACGTGACCGACATCCAGTTCGCCCAGCGGCTCACCTGGGGTGGCGAGTACATCCATGCCGCGCCCTGGTCGGAGCACGTGCAGGGCCGGCGGAACGTCTCGCACGGCTGCGTGAATGTGTCGATGGCGAACGCCCGGTGGTTGTTCGACAAGACCCGGATCGGTGACCCGATCACGATCAAGGGGACCGAGCGCAGGATCGCCGCCGGCAACGGTTGGACGGCGTGGAGCCTGAGCTGGTCGGAGTTCATCAAGGGCAGCGCGTTGCCGGTGCCCAGTGGTGGAGCCGGTCCGGCGATCTGAGGCGTCGGCTCGTTACGCCGGCTCTGCCGTTGGCGGGGCCGGCGTACCCTTGCACTCCCGCCGTGCGAGGCCGGCGCGGCGACCCCGTGATCCCCGTTACGGAGACGAGCCAGACTCACGAAACGCCGAATAGTAGCAGAATTCGGGCACTATTGATGGCGTGTTTCGGTTCACCCTCGGCAACCAGGGCCGGCTCTGGCGCGTCAGTAGGAGACGATGGGGCAGCGACCACGACTGTGAGGGAATTCATGCGAGCTAGCCAGGACCAGCTGATCAGGCCCGGTGGGCGACGCCGCGTGTTCGCGGCGGGGCTTCTCGCCGTGGCGCTGGCCTTCACCTCCGCCTGCACCGACGGCGACGGCGGCAAGCCGTCCTCGTGGCACGGTGGTGGCGAGAACACGGCACCGAAGGCCGCGGCGACGATCAGTGAGCCGGCGGCCGACGCCAAGGACGTGCCGGCGTCCACCGCCATCACCTTCACCACCAAGGACGCCGTGGAGACCGCTGTCGAGCTGAAGGACTCCGCCGGCAAGACGGTCGAGGGCACCCTCGCCAAGGACGGCACGTCGTGGCTGCCGGCCGGCGCGCTGGCGTACGGCACGAGCTACACGGCGACCGTGACCGCCACCGGTGACGACGGGCGTCCGGCCACCGCGACCAGCACCTTCACCACCATGGCCAAGCCCGGCAACCAGGTTCGGGTGAGCAGCTTCCTCGGTGACAACCAGGTGGTCGGGGTGGGCATGCCACTGATCGTGAAGTTCAGCCGGAACATTCCGGAGGACTACCGCGACGACGTGCAGCGCCGGATGACGGTCACCTCGACCCCGGCGCAGGAGGGGATCTGGCACTGGGTCAGCCCCACCGAGATCCGGTACCGGCCGAAGGAGTTCTGGAAGCCCAACAGCAAGGTCTCCTACCGGGTGCAGGCGGGTGGCCTGCCGATGGGTGCGGGTTGGTACGGCCGCGCCGACCTCTCGGTGGACATCAAGATCGGCGCGGCGGTGGTCATGACGGTCGACAACAAGACCAAGCGGATGACGGTGACCCGCAACGGCTCGGTGATCAAGACCATCCCGGTCAGCCTGGGCAAGAAGAGCACCCCGTCGTCCAGCGGCACCATGGTCGTGATCGAGAAGCTGCGCAAGACGGTCTTCGACACGTTCGAGGAGCTGGGCCCGGAGGAGGGCTACCGCACCAAGATTGACTTCGCGCAGCGCCTCACCTGGGGCGGCGAGTTCATCCACGCGGCACCCTGGTCCGAAGGGCAGCAGGGCAGCGTGAACGTGTCACACGGCTGCGTGAACGTGTCGATGGCCAACGGCGACTGGCTCTTCAAGAACACCCAGATCGGTGACCCGATCACGGTCAAGGGCACCGAGCGCAAGCTCCAGAACGGCAACGGCTGGACCGACTGGAACATGAGCTGGGACGAGTACGTCAAGGGCAGTGCCATTCCGTACGAGCCCCCGGCCGACCCGGACACCACCACCCCGAGCCCGGACACGACGAGCACCCCGTCCGCCACGCCGACCGCCTGAGCCACCCGAAAAGGCCCCCTCTTCGGAGGGGGCCTTTTCGTGGCTGCCCCTGTCTGGCCCATGAAACGACTCAGGCCCCCTCCGGAGAGGGGGCCTGAGCGGTGAAACCAGTGGGGTGACTGATGGGAATTGAACCCACGACAACCGGGACCACAACCCGGTGCTCTGCCAACTGAGCTACAGCCACCATGCCGCCGTCGCCCGGTCGATCGCTCCGGGCGGGGTGCGGACCAATAATAGCCACACCCCAGCCAGGCACGTCCAGCGGGTTGCCGGTCGGCACGGCCGGGGTCAGAGTTCGGCGGCGATGGCCTTGGCGGTCTCGACATCCGGGCCGGGCAGCGGGACGAAGACGGTGCGCCGGTAGTACTCCAACTCCCGGATGCTCTCCCGGATGTCGGCCAGCGCCCGGTGCGCGAGACCCTTCTGCGGCTGACCGAAGTACACCCGGGGGTACCAGCGACGGCAGAGTTCCTTGATCGACGACACGTCGATCATCCGGTAGTGCAGGTGCGCGTCGAGGCGGGGCATGTCCCGGGCGATGAAGCCCCGGTCGGTGGCGATCGAGTTGCCACACAGCGGAGCCGTACGCGGGTCCTTCACGAAGCCGCGGACGTACTCCAGGACCAGGTCCTCGGCTTCGGCGAGAGTGACCGCCGAGCGGCGGACCTCTTCGGTGAGGCCGGACTTGGCGTGCATCGTCTGCACGATCTCCGGCATCCCCTCCAGCGCCGCCTCGTCGGCGTGGATAACCACGTCGACACCGTCACCCAGCACGTTGAGGTCGGGATCGGTGACCAGTGCCGCAACCTCGATCAGTTTGTCCCTGCCGAGGTCCAACCCGGTCATCTCACAGTCGATCCAGACGAGGAGATCAGCCACCGGGACAGCCTACGCGCAGCCCACGCCCTGTGGCTGCGCGCTCTCGGCGGACCGGACCGCTAGGGTTTCGGGGTGCCAGCAGAACCCGTCGCACCGCCCGCCGTCACCGAAGACGATCCCGGTGGTCGTACGGTCCGTCGCCTGGTCGCCGTGGTGGCGCTCGGTGCCGTGCTGCCAGCGCTCTACCTGCCCGGCCTCGTACACAACTTCTTCGATCTCAAGATCTACATGTCCGCGATGGACTGGTGGCGGGTCGGCCACCCGCTCTACGACTACGTGCAGCCCGACCGGGTGCAGGGTGAGCTGTACTTCACCTACCCACCATTCAGTGCGCTGCTGCTGTGGCCGTTCGGCCTGCTGCGGCTCGGCGCGACCGTGGCGATCTTCACGGCGTTGACCGTGTTGGCGGTGGTGCTGACCACCCGGTGGCTGGTGATGCCGGTGATCGACCGACACGGCCTGCCCCGAACGTTCACCCTGGTCATCGCCGTCCTGCTGGTGCTGGCGGTGGAGGGCATCCGGGAGACGATCACCTTCGGCCAGATCAACATGTTGCTGGTCGTGTTGAT
Source organism: Micromonospora sp. NBRC 107095 (assembly GCF_030269705.1). Classification (NCBI taxonomy): domain Bacteria; kingdom Bacillati; phylum Actinomycetota; class Actinomycetes; order Micromonosporales; family Micromonosporaceae; genus Micromonospora; species Micromonospora sp. NBRC 107095. Next base: position 1,416,238 of record NZ_BSTU01000001.1, on the reverse strand, counting down.
CCTGGCCGATCTGCTGTTCGCGGTACCACGGGCGCGACGCTGGGCCGGGGTGGGCGTGGGGCTGGCGACGGCGCTCAAGCTCTTCCCCGGCATCTTCATCGTGTACCTGCTGGCCACCCGGCGGTGGCGGGCCGCCGCGGTGGCGAGCGCGACCGCTGCGGCGGCGACCCTGCTGGCGGCGGCGATCGCCCCGCGCGACTCGTGGCGGTTCTGGACCCACGAGCTGTGGACCACCGAGCGGGTGGGGCGCACCGACATCGTCGGCAACCAGTCGCTGTTCGGCCTGCTCAGCCGGTTCACCGCCCCGGAGAAGCCGGACCGGCTGCTCTGGCTGCTGCTGGTCGCCGTGGTCGCCGGCTACGGACTCTGGCGGGCCGCCCGCGCGGCCCGGGCCGGTGACCCGTTGACGGGCCTGACGCTGACCGGGCTGGTCGGTTCCCTGGCGAGCCCGATCACCTGGACCCACCACATCTACTGGTTCGTGCCGGCGGTGGTGCTGCTCGCCGACGCGGCGTTGAGCGCCAACCGCCCCGACGAGGTACGCCGGCGTCGGTGGCTGGCCGGCCTCGCGTTGGGCATCACCGCCCTGACCATCTACGGCGTGGTGACGTTCCAGGCCTGGGGTGTGGCACCGGTCCGCACGCGTGACCCGTTGGATTTCCTCCTGCAGAACACGTACGTGCTGCTCAGCCTGCTGCTGCTGGTCGCGTTGCCGGTGCGGTCGAGGCTGGGTGCGGAAAATCGCACCAATTGGACACACCTCCCGAGTAGCCATGATCGGCGCTAACCTGTCCTCATCTACCTCAAGCGTCGCTCGGGTAGCACCGATCCCCCGGTGAGAGTGGCCCTCCGCGTCGGCAGCGCGGAGGGCCACTCGCCGTTTCACCCGCCGCGACCGGCCGCCCGCCAAGATCGCCAGCGGCCGGGCCGCCACCCGCGGGGCAACGCCACCCGGCGAGGCCCGGCCACCAGCAGGGCCGTCAGCCGGCCGGATCGCCATCGGGCCGGCCGCCAGCCGGTGGGGCCACCACCGGTCGGGCCGTGGGCTCGTCCGCGTCGGCCGGCGGCCAGGCGAGGCTCAGCGTCACCTCCGGCGGCCGGGGCAGCCGTACCGGCTCGTCCAGATCGGCGAGGGTGGCCGGGCGGGCACCGATCGCCGATCGGGACCGCTCCGCCGCCCCGGCACCGACCGGGGTGAGCTGACGTGCCGGCAACGGCTCGGCCGGCTCCGGTTTCCGGGGGCCCAGGCCACTGAGGGACGTGACCCCGAGGCGGCCGGCGAGCACCGGCACCTGGTCCGGCTCGACCACGAAGATCACTTCGCGCGGGCGTAGCGGTCGCAGCAGGATCAGCACTGCGCCCACCACCAGCAGCACGCCGACCGCCAGCAGACCCCAGGCGGCCGGACCGGTCCACCCGACCTGCAACTCCGCGCGCAGGTCCAGAGCCAGGTCGGCACCGCCGTCGGGGCGCATCACCACCAGGCTCATGGGTTCGCCGGCGAGGTCGTCCGCGCTCCACTCCAGCGAGCCGATTCCCTCGCGTACCCAGAAGGGCCGACCCAGCGGCGTGACCAGCCCGTCGGCCGTCGCGGCGCCCGTGCGGTCGGTGCGCGGGGTGTCGATGGCCGGTCCGGCCGGGTCGAGCCGGACCGGCAGCGGCCCCCGGGCCAGTGCCATCCGGCGGACCGTGGCGTGCGGCACCGTCTCCAGCCAGCCACGCACCTCGGCGGCGGGCGCCAACCCGACGAACGCCGGCCCGCCGGTGGTGCGGGCGTCCAGGTGAAGCCGGGCCTGTGCGGTACGCGCGAAGGGCGCCTCCTGTCGCAGCAGCCGGTCGAGGTCGGTGACCACCACCGCGTGACCGGGCGTGCGGACCGTTTCGAAGCGGGCGGCGAAGACCCCGCCGGGGTCGGCGTGTCGGGTCACCAGCCACAGCCCGCCACCGGCGAACAGCGCCGGAATTCCCACAACCAACAGCAGCATCCCGGCGATCGCCCGCACGAACCGCATCCGCACCGTCCCCCTCCGTAGCCAAATACCCGGCCGACCTTACCGACGTAGCCCGCCTGATCAGGGGATATCCACGGCACGGCCGACTCCGACTGCGGAAAGCACGCTGGCCCGCCGGATGATCCGGCGGGCCAGCGGGTCACTCAGGGGTCAGGCCTTGGCGACCGGCTCCCGGCGGGTCCGCGTGAACGCCAGCCCACCCAGCACCAGGCCGGCGAGGCCGGCGACGAGACCGGCCACACCGAGGCCGACCGCGAGCCCGTTGCCGTCGTCGTCATCGTCATCGTCATCGTCGGGCGACGCGACAGCTGCGGTCGGCGCGGCCGAACCCGACGGCGCGGCCGCGGCGGCCAGGGTGAGCACCGGAGCCGGGTGGTCCGGCTCCTCGGCACCCGCCGCCACCGGTTCGTCGATCCAGCGCGAGATGTTGCCGTCCGAGTAGGTCTGCAGGGTCTTGAAGATCATCGAGTCGACCTGCGGCAGCGGCCCCAGCGACACCGGGAACTCCTGGAACTGCCCCGGCTTCACCCCCGCGTCACCGGTAGCCGTCCAGGTGATCTTGGAGACCGCCTCGGTGAGCTGACTGCCGTGCACCTCGATCGGCGGGTCCACCTTGCGCTTCTCCGTGGCGACCGTCCAGCCGGGCACCGGCATCGTCGACACCGAGCCGACCGGAGCGTTCTCCGGCAACACGACCTCCAACTTGGTGGTCGACGCGGTGTCGCTCTCGTTCGGCACCCGGAACGCCACCCGGGCGTAGCCGCCCTGGGTCGCCTCCTTCGGGTTCACCGTGACGTGCGCGGACGCCGGCCCGGCGAAGCCGAGCACAGCGGTGGCGGCGGCGGTGAACGCCAGGGCGGCAGCGGCGGTTGCGGTGCGCCGGAATCGGGTCATGGGTTTCGCGAACCTCTCTAACGGATGGGCACGGTGGCGGTCACCGTGGCCTGGTCGATGTCGGTCGTTCGGGCGGTGATCTTCAGCTGCCACTCGCCGGAGGTCGGCATGCTGATGTCGCCGTAGGCGTGACTGTCCGTCAACCGCAGCAACGGCACCTCGATCGGCTCGATCCCGGCCGACGGCAGCGCGACTGTCGCCTTCCACTCCGCGACCAGCAGCGGCTGGTTGTTCTTGTCGTAGGCGTACAGGTGCACCGAGTTGTTGCCCCGCTCGGCCGGGCTCACCTCGACCTCCACTGCCACCAACGGGCTGGACAGCCTGGTGCTGAAGAAGCCCGACTCGGACCCGGCGGACGGGCCGGCCACGGCGGTGCGGGCCGGGGTGGTCTGCACGAGCGTGGCGGACACCGCCAGCACCACCACGGTGACTGCCAACTCCACCAGGACCGCCCGGCGCACCGGCACCGGGCGTTGCGCGGCGACGCGGCTGCGTACCAGGTGCCGGGAGTACGCGGCCACGGCGATGACTATCGCGAACAGCCCGATCTTGGCGAGCAGCAGACGCCCGTACGTGGTGTCGATCAGCGCCCGCGGGGTGGCCACCTCGATCAGCGCCTGGACGGTGCCGGCGAGCAGCAGCGCCGAGACGGCGAGCGCCGCCCAGCGCGACCAGATCGGCAGGATCGCGCCCAACTCCCGTTCGTCCGCCTGACGCAGCAGGAAGACGGCGAGCATCAGCAGACCGCCCAGCCAGACCGCCATGCTGCCCAGGTGGACCGCGTCGACCACCACCGACACGGCCGGCGCCGGGGAGGCCGCCGGGTGCCCGGCCAGCGGCCAGGTCAGCAGGGCGGCACCGCCGAGCACGGCCAGGATGATCGCGTCCGCCCGGCCGGCGGGCCGGGCCAGCAGCGGGCGGAGCAGGAAGACCGACGCCGCCAGCAGGCCGAGCCGGACCAGGTGCGCGGCGCCGAAAGCGCTGCCGAAGACACTGCCGAACCCCTCACCGGTGACGTCGAGGAGACCACCACCGGCGGTGTACGGCACCTGCAACCACAGGTCGGCGAGGGTGGCGAAGGCCACCAGACCGAGGCCGGTCCAGGCCAGCCGGGTCGGCCCCCGCCGGGAGAGCCGGCGCGGCCAGAGCACGGCGAGCACCAACGCCGGCCCGACCAGCAGCACCAGACCCGCGTAGCCGAGGAAACGGGCCACCTTCACCGCCGTCCCCACCACCGGGTTGGCGCGGCTGTCAGTGCCGGAGTCGACGGGCGGGGTCGAGGCGGCGCCGACCGAGTAGGTGAACGCCCCGGAGACCGGGTGACTGTCGGCGGAGATCACCCGGAAGCTGACCAGGTAGGTGCCGCGCGCGCCGCCCGGGTCCACCGGGATGGTCACCACGCCGCCGCTGAACGACGGTTCGCCCCGGTCGGCCCGGGACCCGTCCGGCGCGATGACCCGGATCTTGCCGGGCACCTTGCGGACCGACTCACTGAACGTGAGGACCACCTCGGACGGCCCGCTCGGCACGATGGATGAGGCGGCCGGACTGCTGCTCTGCAGCACCGCGTGGGCGCTGGCGGAGGTGGCTGGCGCGATCAACAAGGCGACGACGGTGACCAGGAGGCCGGCGGCGGCGGCCAGCCGGGCGGCCCAGCGGCGGGGGGCGACAGTCATGCCGGCCATGGTCGCCGATCGGTGTCCCGTTCGGCGACCCGAGGGGGGTGGCCGCGTCGGAGATCGCACGTCATGAACGGGTAGTCGGCCGGGGTTGGGGGAAAGTTCCCGACGTGGCGCAGACCATCAAGGGCCGAACGACCCTGACGCGTCGCCGGGTGCCGCGTAACCTGGTGTGTCGTGATCCCTGTCCCGCGTGACTCCGGTGCCGCCGGTCCGGCGGAGCCGGTCGACGACGTCGCCCGGGACCCGGCAACCGGGTGGGCGTTGACCGCCCGCGACGGTGACCCCACCGCCCAGGCGGCGTTCGTCCGGCTGACCCAGGCCGACGTCTGGCGGTTCGCCGCCGCCCTGGTCGACCCGGACAGCGCCGACGACCTGACCCAGGAGACCTACCTGCGGGCGTTTCGGGCGCTGCCCGCGTTCGAGGGTCGCTCCAGCGCCCGCACCTGGCTGCTCGGCATCGCCCGGCGGGCCTGCGCCGACCACCTGCGCACTGTCATCCGGCGTCGGCGGCTCGACGAGCGCCTGACGGCGAACGCGTACACCGACCGACCGCACCCGGACCCGGCCGGCCAGCTCGGCGCCGCCGACCTGGTCCGCCGCCTCGGCCCCGAGCGGCGCTCCGCGTTCGTGCTCACCCAACTGCTCGGCCTGTCGTACGCCGAGGCCGCCGCCGTCGAAGGGGTGCCGGTGGGCACCATCCGCTCCCGGGTCGCCCGGGCCCGCGACGACCTGGTCGAGGCGGTCGGCGACGCCCTGACCGGCTGACAGTGGAACTTCCGGCGCGGACGGGACGACAAATGAGCGTGACACCTTCCACCCGGGGCGGCCGGTGGCCAGTGGTCCGCCCTTGGCTCGGCATCGCCGCCCGACTCGGCCTCGCCGCCGTCTGGTTGGTCGCCGGCGCGTCGAAGGTCAGCGATCTCGCCGCCTCCGGACGGGCGGTCAACGCCTACCAGGTGCTGCCGTACGACGTGGCGACAGTGATCGGCGCGGCCCTGCCCTTCGTCGAGCTGGCACTGGGCGCGCTGCTGCTGCTCGGGCTGGCCACCCGGCTCGTCGCCGGGTTCTCCGCCGCGCTGCTGGTGGTCTTCATCGTGGGGATCGCCTCGGCCTGGTCGCGGGGGCTGGCCATCGACTGCGGCTGCTTCGGCAGCGGCGGGCAACTGGCGGCCGGGCAGGCACCCAGTTACCTCCCGGAGATCCTCCGGGACCTGGGATTCTTGGTTTTAGCCGGATTTCTGCTGATCTGGCCGCGTACGCCGGTATCGGTGGACGGGTGGTTGTCCGGCGAACCCGTTGTGGAGGACGAGGATGAGTAGTCGCAAGGGGCAGCGGGACGCCGCCCGGGTGGTCCGCGAACAACTGGCCCGCGAACGGCGTCGCCGCCGCACGATCTGGGTCTCCGCCGCCGCGGTCGTCGTCCTGGTCATCGCCGGCGTCGTCGGTTGGGCCGTCTGGTCCAGCCAGCGCTCCGACGACTTCACCACCCCACCCGGCGCCAACACCGCCGGCACCGGCATCGTCACCGGCAACGGTCCGGTCACCGTCGACGTCTACGAGGACTTCCTCTGCCCGGCCTGCAAGCAGTTCGAGCAGACCAGCGGGTCGACGCTCGAACAGCTGGTGGCCGAGAACAAGGCGACCGTCGTCTACCACCCGGTCGCGTACCTCAACCGCTTCTCCACCACCGAGTACTCCACCCGCTCCTCGGCCGCCTCCGGCTGCGCCGCGGCCGGCGGCAAGTACCACGAGTACGCCAAGGCGCTCTTCGCCCAACAACCACCCGAGGGCAGCGCCGGGCTCACCGACGACCAGCTGATCGACATCGGCACCAGCGTGGGCCTCGACCGGGGCTCCTTCGGCACCTGCGTGAAGGACCAGACGTACCGGACCTGGACCGAACACGTCACCGACGACGCCAGCCGGAACAACGTCACCGGCACGCCGACCGTCAGGGTCAACGGTCAGCCCGTCGAGAACCCCACCCCGGACGCGCTCACCGCAGCCGTGGCGGCGGCCGGCAAGTGATCCGTACCCTGCTGGGCCGCGCCGGCCTGGTCGCGGCCGCAGCCGGTCTGGCGACAGTGATCAGCGCGGCGCCCGCCGCCGCACACGGCGCGGACGCCCCGGACGGCACCGACTACCGCACCCGGACCACCGGCGTCGCACCGGCGCGGCCAGGACTTGAGGTACGCGTCATCGAGGCGGGTGCCCGACTGGAGCTGACCAACCACACCGGCCGCACCATCGAGGTCATCGGCTACTCCGGCGAGCCCTACCTGCGCGTCGGCCCGGACGGGGTCTTCGAGAACAGCCACTCCCCCGCCACCTACCTCAACAGCACCATCACCGGGGACACCACGCTCCCGGCCGAGGCCGACCCGGCCGCCGCACCGTCCTGGCGGCGGATCGCCGACGGCACCACGGCACGATGGCACGACCAGCGCGCGCTGTGGCAGGAGTCAGCCCCACCGGCCGCCGTCCGCGCCGCGCCGGAGCGCGAACACCGGGTCCGGAACTGGAGCATCCCGCTGCGCGACGGCACCGACCCGGTGGCGATCGGCGGCACGCTGGACTGGGTGCCGCCACCGGACGCGTACACCTGGTGGGCGGTGACCATCGTGGGGCTGCTCGCGGTGGGCGCGCTCGGCCTGCTCCCCGCCACCGCCCCGGCCGGCACCCGCGCGCTGTCCGCGCTGGGCGTGCTGCTGATGGTCGGCGGCGCGCTGGCCGTCGGCTACCCGGTGGGACGCGAGTTGGACGCCGGCGCCCGGGGCGTGGGTGGGGTGCTGGTCGGGCTGCTGTCCGGGCAGATCTGGACCCTGCTCACCGGCCTCGGCGCGATCGCCGCCGGCTGGTACGCGCTGCGCCGCCGCCCGGCCGCCGACTTCGTGGTCGCGCTCGCCGGGGCCTGCCTGACGCTCTTCGCCGGAGCGGCGAACGCCGCCGTGTTCGCCCGCGCCATCGCCCCGGTTCCCTGGCCGCCGACGACCGCCCGCATGCTGGTGGCGCTCTTCCTGATCACCGGCGCCGGCGCGACAGCCGCCGGCGTCCTGCGCCTGCACGCCGCCTCCCGCACCACCGCGGCAGCACCGCGGGTCGAGACCGCCGAGAGCGGGTCTACGGCTGCGGGGTGAAGCCGTAGGGCAGCTCCAGGCGGTGCTGTGCCAGCAGGGTGGCGTCGTTGAGCAGGGTGGTGGTGGGGGCGTCGGCGACGATCCGGCCGTCGTCCAGGATCACCGAGCGCTCGCACAGCTCCGCCGCGTACGGCAGGTCGTGGGTGACCATCAGCAGGGTCACCGGCAGGCCGCGCAGGATCTCGGCCAGCTCACGACGGGCCGCCGGGTCCAGGTTCGACGACGGCTCGTCGAGCACCAGGATCTCCGGGTGCATGGCGAGCACCGTGGCCACCGCCACCCGGCGGCGCTGCCCGAACGACAGGTGCTGCGGGGCCCGGTCCCGGTGCTCACCCATCCCCACCGCGGCGAGGGCCTCGTCCACCCGGGCGGCCAGCTCGGCCCCCCGCAGACCCAGGTTCGCCGGCCCGAACGCCACGTCCTCCGCCACCGTGGGCAGGAACAACTGGTCGTCCGGGTCCTGGAAGACGATGCCCACCCGACGACGCACCTCGGCCAGGGTGGCCCGATCCGGTGTGACAGTCAGCCCGCCGACGCTCACGCTCCCCTCGGTCGGGCTGAGGATGCCGTTGAGGTGCAGCACCAGCGTGGTCTTGCCAGCGCCGTTGGGCCCGAGCAGGGCCACCCGGTCGCCACGCGGCACGACCAGGTCAACCCCCTGCAGGGCGACGTGCCCGTCCGGGTACGCGTAGCGAACGCCCCGAACGTCCAGCGAGACAGCGGTCTGCACGACACCGATCATGACAGGACGACGGCGGTGGCGGCGATGGAGGCCGCCACCACCGGCACTGTCGCCGCGACCAGCCACTGACCGGCGCTCGCCGCACCCTCGCCCTGCCACACGGCCGGCATCCGCCCGGTGTAACCCCGGGACAGCATCGCCAGGTAGACCCGCTCGCCGCGCTCGAAGGCGCGCAGGAACAACGCCCCGATCCCGGCGGCGAAGCCGCGCAACTGCCACAGGAAGCGCGGGTCGTCGCCCCGGGAGATCCGGGCCACCCGCATCCGCCGCGCCTCGCCCACCAGCACGTCCAGGTAGCGCAGCATGAACGTGGCGATCTGGGTGAGCACCTGCGGGCAGTGCAGCCGGTCCAGCCCCACGATCAGATCCCGGGTGGTGGTGGTCGCGGCGAGCAGCAGCGAGGCGAGCACCCCCAGGGTGCCCTTGGCCAGAATGTTCCACGCGCCGTGCAGCCCGTCCTCGGACAGCCGCAGACCCAGCACCTCGACCCGGTCGCCGCTGCCGAGGAACGGCAGGGCCACGGCGAACAGCACGAACGGCAGCTCGATCAACGCTCGGCTGAGCAACCACCGTGGCCCCACCCGGGCCAGCGCCGCCACCACGGCCACCAGCACCGCGTACGCGCCGAAGGCCCAGAACGCCTCGCGCGGGGTGGCCACCACGGCGATGGTGAAGACGACCATCGCCACGATCTTGACCTCGGGCGGGAGCCGGTGCACCGGCGAGTCCGACTCGCGGTACAGCACGTGCCCGTGACCGGCACCCATCCGCGTACCCCTGCTCAGCTGGCCGTGCCGGCGCGCGACGCCGCCGCGGCACCGTCGGTGGGCGTAGGCACCGTCTCGTCATCGTCGGTGGGCGTGGGCGTCGCCGCGGCACCGTCGGTCGGTGTGGTGCCCCGGCGGCGGAGCAGCCAGAACCCGCCAGCGCCGATCGCGAAGGTCACCAGCACACCGAGCACCCCGGACAGGCCGGTGGAGACGAAGCTGTTCTGCACGCCGCGTACGGCGTAGTCGGCGAGCGGGCTGTCGGCCAACTCGTGGTCGCGGGCCTGCTGCGCCGGGCAACTCCCGCCGACGATGTTGTCGTCGGCGTCGACGGTGCAGCCCTTGAGCAGTGACGAGTCCAACCCGTCCGGGTGGGACGAGGCGTAGTTGCTGACCACACCGGCGAGTAGCAGGGCGACCAGCAGACCGCCGGCCAGGAAGGCCCAGGACCGGTTCTTCATCGGACACCTCCGGCGACCGGGACGGCGGGGACAGCGGGCGTACGCAGGGACCGCAGCGCGTACACCAGGTCGGGGCGCACCTTCGCGACGGTGAGCACGGTGGTGGCCGTGATCAGGCCCTCGCCGATGCCGATGAGCAGGTGGACGCCGGCCATCGTGCCGGCCAGCCCGGCCAGGTTGCCGCCCAGGTCGGTGGTGCCGCCGAGCCAGTACTGCAGGACGAAGCCCTGCGACGCGACGACCACGCTGAGCATCGCGGCGACGAACGCGGTCACGGCCAGACCGGCCCGGGTGCGGGGCAGCACCCGCAACAGCAGCGCGATCAGCGCGTACGCCGCGGCGGTGCCGAGCAACGCCATGTTCGTGATGTTGAGGCCGAGCATCGCCACGCCGCCGTCGCCGAAGATCAGCGCCTGCACGACGAGCACCACTGCCACACAGAGCGCGCCGACCCACGGGCCGACCAGCATGGCGGCGAGCGCGCCACCGAGCAGGTGCCCGCTCACACCGGCCGTGAAGATCGGGAAGTTGAGCATCTGGACGGCGAAGATGAACGCCGCCACCAGGCCGGCCATCGGGGCCAGTCGGTCGTCCAGGTCGCGTCGGCCGCGCAGAACGCAGGCGGTGAGCGCGGCCAGAGCGAGCGCAGCGAAGATCGCTGCCACGGGACCGTCGATGATCCCGTTCGAGATGTGCATCGCCAGTGTCTCCACGCGACCTCCCACGCGTCAGCGGACCCGACCGGGCCGGCAGGGGTCAGCCTATTTCCCAGGCATCGTTGTTGCCAGACTCTTGCAACAAGGCATGGGCTTGATCACCATTCCAGGCCGAACCCGTCACACCCGACGCGTATCGCCGGCGCGGCACCCCCCGGCCCGGCGGTAGGGTCGGGGCCATGACCGCGCCCGACCGCCTCTCCCCCGGTGACCCCGCCCCCGAGTTCACCCTCGGCACCGACACTGGCGACCAGCTCTCCCTCAGCGACCTGCGAGGCCGCAAGGTCGTCCTGTACGCCTACCCGGCCGCGATGACCCCCGGCTGCACCAAGCAGGCCTGCGACTTCCGCGACTCGCTCGCCTCGCTCCAGGCCGCCGGCTACGAGGTCATCGGCATCTCCCCGGACAAGCCGGAGAAGCTGGCGAAGTTCCGCGAGCGCGACGCGATCACCTTCCCGCTGGTGTCGGACCCGGACAAGGCGGTGCTGATCGCCTACGGCGCGTACGGCGAGAAGCAGCTGTACGGCAAGACCGTCACCGGCGTGATCCGCTCGACCTTCGTGATCGACGCCGACGGCAAGATCGAACGCGCGCTCTACAACGTCAAGGCCACCGGACACGTCGCCAAACTCCGCCGCGACCTCGGCCTGGACTGACCTGTCGTACCGGTTCGCTACGGTCCGTCAGTGGTTCGATACAAGTACACGCCCGAAGCGCTCGCCGCCGCTGCCGCCGCCGCCCGCAACATCACCGAGGTGATGCGGTTGCTCGGCGTACGCATCAGCGGCGGCTCGCACGCGCACATCAGCCGGCAGCTCAAGCGGTTCGGCATCGACACGTCACACTTCACCAGGCAGGCACACAACAAGGGCCGCAGTGGTCAACGGCGCACGACATCTGCCCAGCTTCTGGTGATGCTGCCCGGAGGGTCCCGCCGGACGCCGGGCGTGCGGCTGAAGTGGGCGCTGGGCACACTCGGCGTACCGGAGGAGTGCGAGGGGTGTGGGATCGGGCCGGTGTGGCAAGGCGCGCCGCTCATCCTGCACGTCGACCACATCAACGGGAACTTCCTCGACAACCGGCCACCGAATCTTCGGCTCCTCTGCCCGAACTGCCACAGCCAGACCGTCACCTTCGCTGGCCGGCGGAACCGTGCCCGTGACCTCACCGTTCCCATGAGAACGGCGACAGGCAGCGAGGAGCAGCCGTACGAGGCAACAGGTTCCGATCGCAGACCAGCAACCCGGGGTGAACTCCTCGACCTGTTCGGTCGAGTCGACGCGCAACAGATGACGGCCCTCGATGCCGCACGACACCTGGGCTGTCACCCGGCACACCTGTACAAGGTTCGGCGCGGCCTTGAGCAGGAAGGCGTGCTGACACCACGCGCGGACCGCAGCTGGCGTTCAAGGGCTCATCGCGACACGGTGATCGAACAGGCGCTGGCCAATCCGGATGCCGGGCCGAAGCGGCTGTCGGGCATCCTCCGCAACCTGCCCGACGGGCCGTGCAAGGTGAGTCACGGCACGATCTCGACGATTCTCAAGGAGGCCGGGCTCAACACCGTCGGGGCGAGACGTTCTAGACTCACGGAGTTGGCGGGAGTGGCGTAACGGCAGCCGCGATAGGTTTAGGTCCTATTGTCCGAAAGGGCGTAGGGGTTCGAATCCCCTCTCCCGCACAGGTCAACGCAGAGCACGGGCTGTCGGGCGCGTCACTGTCGGGGGTCGCGGGCCTGGTCGTCGGGTCAGGATGGCGGGCGTGAGTCTGCGCTTCGTCCTCGACCCCGACCTGACCCCGCAGCTGCGCGCCGAGATCGTCGACCTCTGGGTGGACGTCAGCAACGCCGGCGGCGCCGTCGGTTTCGTGCCACCGGTCACCGCCGCCGACGTGCACGTCATCGCCGATCCGACCTTCGCCGGCATCGTCGACGGGCCGGACCGGCTGCTGGTCGGCTACGCCGGTGACCGGCTGGCGGCGATGCTGATCTTCGGTGACAACCGGTTCCCGCTCAAGGCGCACTGGTGTGTGGTGAAGCGGGTGATGGTCCACCCGGACACCCAGGGCGCCGGCTACGGCGCGGCCCTGATGACGGAGGCCGCCCGGCTGGGCAGGGTGTTCGGCCACGAGGCGCTGCACGTCACGGTGCGCGACGGGCTGGGGTTGGACAGGTTCTACGCCGGCCTCGGGTACCGGGAGATCGGCCGGCTGCCGGGCGCGTTGCGGGTGGCCCCCGATGACGACCGGGACGAGATCCTGATGTGGCTCGATCTGGCTGTCGCCGCCTGAACGGTCAGCCGGCGCACCACCGGGCGTTCGCCTGGGCCGAACTGGTGGTCGGCGCGGCGGTGGCCGGCGCGCTCGCCTTCGCGACCTCGACCGGGCGACGGGTCGGCGTCGGCGTGGCGGCGGGTCGGTTGCCTGGCGGTCGGGTGGACGCGGCGGGACGCCGGGTGGCCGCCGCCGCGCCGCCGGGTGCGTACATCCGGACCGTGCTGTTCTGCACCTGACCCGGGGCCATCCGGATGCCGCCGACGGTGACCCGGTTGCCGTACACGTCGCTGACCCGGAGGGTGAACGGACCCGGCCCGACGCCGGAGGCGATCAGCCAGTAGTTGTAGTCCTGCCTTGCGGCCGGCTGCCAGGGGTCGCTGTCTCTCTGCCGGACCTCGACGGACCGCAGCGGGTTGCCGTGGTTGCCGACCCGGACGGCGAACCACCACTGCGACGCGCCCTCCTTGATCCGGAAGGTGAGTGGTCCGGGCAGCGGCGGGTTGACGACCGCGCGGTAGGTGACCGGAACGACGCCCTGGACCGGGTCGGCGATCCGGGCGAACGCCTCACGGGACAGGTCGAGGTGGCCGGGCTGGCACTCCGGGCACTGGTCCATGATGAGCACCCGGACGGTGCCCTTCGGGCCGGCGACGTCGAGGAATCCGCCGCAGGCGGCACCGGCGGAGTATTCCGTCGGTCCGAGCGCGACGTAGAGCCGGTTGGCCGGGGCGGCCGGGTTCGAGCAGTTGCCGCCGGCTCCCTTGGAGTCGTAGAAGGTCGCCTTTCCGGTGTGCGTGGCGTTGCCGGTGGGCGGCGCGGCGGCGAGTGTCCGGCCGGCGGCGCAGGCCGGGGTGGATCCGGAGCGTAGGGCGAGGGTGAGCCCGAGCGTCGCCGCGAGGACGGTGACGCCGGTGGCGACCAGCCAGGGCTTCGCGCCGGACGACGGTGCCGGCCGGTCCGCTGGGGGATGGTCCAGGTCGATGGTGATGTCGACAACGCTTCCGTCCGGCACGACGGCGATGCTGCCGGATTCTGGCGCGTACCGACAAGCGGGCTAAGCCAAAGCTAAGACAGCATCGACGGACGGTGATGAGGGCGTGCGGATTGCCGGTTGGTGGCGCGGTCAGGGCGCGACGACGATCGGGGCGCCCACGGTCAGGGGTCCACTGTCGAGCGGTACCAGGTTGAGTCCGAAGAGGAGTTTCTGCTTGACGTTGCGGTGCCGCCCGAGGGTGCGCAGCGGCTCCTTCGTGCGTACCCCGGTCTCCTGGTCGGTGGTGGTCACCACGCAGCGGTCGCACGGCCCGGCGGCCCGGAACAACCGGTCACCGATGCGCAGCGGCCGACCGACCCAGTCGTCCTCGGCCCAGGCCGGCGCGCCGCTGACCACCAGGTTGGGTCGGAACCGGGTCATCGGCACCGGTTCCTCCCCCGCCTCGGCGAGCCAGTCGTTGAGGCCGTCGAGGGAGGCGGCGTTCGCCAGCAGCACCGGGTAGGCGTCGGCGAAACTGACCTGGTCACCGGTGTCGTGTTCGCGGGACCCGGCGGCCAGGTGGCGGGTCGGCTGGGCCAGCCAGACCAACCGGACGGGTCGGCCGAGCAGGGCGTTGAGCCAGTCGTCGGCGTCCTGGCCGGCCGGCAGCGCGGGCACGGGGAAGGCGCGGCTGCGGAAGGTGCGCACCGCTACCGGCTCACCGCCGGCGGGTTCGGGCACGTCGAGGTCGGGCTGCCCGTCGGCGCGCAGCGACAGACCTCCGGGGCGCACCGATGCGCGCAGGCCGACGAGGCGGGTGGTGTCCCGCTGGGTGACGCCGACGCCGTCGGCGTCCACGACCATCCAGCGCCGGTCGCCGGCCAGCCCCCACCGGTGCACGAACGCACCGTCGTGGTCGAGCCGGTGACAACCCTTGATCGGGTACGTGTGAATGGAGGTCAGGCGCACCCGGCTACCATGCCACGCCGATCCCGTCGCCCGGGTACCAGTGGTTGACCGGGCTCTCCCGGTAGGCGAGGAACCGGCGGCCGGTGCGTTCGGCGTGCTCGGCGAGCACGTTGGTGCTGGTGACGTTGTCGGTGAGCAGGATCGCGCCGGGGGCGAGCTTGGGCTCCACGGCGTCGAACTCACGCTTCTCGTGGGCACGGCTGTGGTCGCTGTCGTGCAGGAACAGGTCCACCGGGCGGTCCAGCGCGCCGATCGAGGCGATCGAGTCGCCGATCACCAGGTCGACGACTTCCGACCAGGGCGCGACCCGGGCGAGGTAGCCGGCCTCCGGGTTGATGTCCAGGGAGGTGACCCGGCCGGGGTGCCCCTCCTGCGCGTTGCGCAACAGGGCGGACGCCAGGACGCAGGTGCCCAACCCCTTGTCGACGCCGGTCTCCACCACGTGTGCGGGGTGGGTGGCCCGGACGATCGCGTACCAGCCGACGCGTCGGGCGTAGCGGACCTTCCGGTCGGCGAGGCCACGGCGGGCTGCGGTGGCGGTGGCCTGCTCGATGTGGTGGCGCAGCGCGTCGTCGGACTCGATCTCGGCGACGTAGCCGCGGACCTGCTGCACGGGGATGTCGCAGACGACGCTGACGAACCAGGTCAGGTGGTGGCGACTCAGCTTGGTCAGCTCGTAGGTGTAGTTGTGATGCTCACGGGAGGTGACCAGCCACCGGGCCGAGGCGCGCAGCACCTTGGCGTCGTGGCGGGCGACCCGGGCGAACCGCTTGGGGAAGGCGGCGACGGGCGCGAGCGGGGTACGGGCGATGGCTCGGCGGAGCTTCGTTGCGTCCACCGGAGGTTCATACCACTTCCGCGGGAGCACCGGCAGAGGGAAACGGCGGATGGTGCGCCGTCCGATTTGGGACCCACGTCGCACGATGGTGACCGGACGAGGGTACGCGATCAGAAACCACGTTCAGTAGCATCGCGCCCATGCCACGTCGTGAACATACAGCGGAGCACTGGACGGAACCGAGTTACGGCGCCGCCGGCGGGCCTCAACCGACCGAGGACATTCCGCCGGCCGACGCACCGCCGCGCCGCCGCCGCTGGCGCCGGATCGCCCTGTTCAGCCTGCTGATCTTGCTGGTGCTGGGGGGCAGCGGCATGGTGGCCGGCGGTCTCTACCTGCGGTCGGTCGAGTCGGGTATCGAGCGGGTCGACGCCTTCGACGGCGTGCCCGAGGAGTCGCGCCCTCAGGCGGCCGTCGACGGCGCGATGAACATCATGATTCTGGGCAGCGACTCCCGCGACCCGGAGAAGACGAGCGGCTCGCGTACCGACACGATCATCCTGGCCCACCTGCCGAAGGACCGGAAGAGCGCCCAGCTGATCTCGATTCCCCGCGACACCTGGGTTTCGGTGCCGAAGTCGGCGGACGGCAACAACGGTGGCCGGGACGCCAAGGTGAACGCCGCGTACGCCTGGGGTGGGGTGCCCCTCATGGTGCAGACGGTGGAGAAGTTCACCGGGGTCCGGGTGGACCACGTGACGCTGATCGACTTCGCTGGTTTCAAGGAGATCATCGACGCGCTGGGCGGCGTGGACATCGACTCGGAGAAGAGCTTCACCTCGATCCACGAGCCGTTCCGCACCTTCAAGAAGGGTGTGCAGCGGATGGACGGCGAGGCGGCACTGGACTACTCCCGCCAGCGCAAGCAGTTCGCCGACGGTGACTTCGCCCGGATCCGCCACCAGCAGCAGGTGATCCGCGCCATCATCGACAAGGCCTCCTCGGGCGGCATCCTCACCAACCCCGGCAAGTTGAACAGCTTCCTCAAGGCCACCTCGAACTCGGTCTCAGTGGACAAGGAACTGTCGCTGTTCGACATGGCGACGCAGATGCGTGGCGTTCGCGGCGGCAACATGACCTTCGTGACCAGCCCCACCAAGGGCACCGGCCGGATCGGCTCGGAGAGCGTGGTGTTGGCCGACAACGCCCGAGCCAAGACGTTCTACGACGCGGTCCGCCGGGACTCGGTCGCCGAGATCGTCAGCCTCGGCAAGAAGTAACGACCTGGGCCGGCGCGGGACCCGCCGGCAGTCGAGACACCAGACGGGCGGCGGCCTCACGGCCGCCGCCCGTCGCTGTGTGTCTGTGGTCCTTCCGGGAGCCCCGGTGTGACCGGGTGGGTCAGTACGCCCCGCGCCGGGCCAGCACCACGCTGGCCGTCTTCCAGAGGATGGCGAGGTCGTACACCAGCGACCAGTTGTCCACGTAGTGCAGGTCCAGCCGGACCGCGTCGTCCCAGGTGAGGTCGGAGCGGCCGGAGATCTGCCAGAGGCCGGTGATGCCCGGCCGCACCAGCAGCCGCCGACGGACATCACCGCGGTAGTCGTCGTCCTCGGTGGGCAGTGGACGCGGCCCGACCAGCGACATCTGCCCGCGCAGCACGTTGATCAGCTGGGGCAGTTCGTCGAGGGAGAGCGCCCGCAGGTGCCGGCCGATCGGGGTGACCCGGGGATCGTCCTTCATCTTGAAGAGCAGGCCGTCGCTCTCGTTGCGATGCTTCAAGGTCGCCAGCCGCTGCTCGGCGTCGGTGTACATGGTCCGGAACTTCCAGACCTTGAAGGCGCGTCCCTCGTGGCCGATGCGGGTCTGCCGGAACATCACCGGCCCGGGATCGTTGATCTTGATGGCCAGCGCGATGGCGAACAGCACCGGGCTCAGCAGCACCAACCCGACCAGCGCGGTCACCCGGTCCAGCACGCTCTTGGCCAACAGGGAGAGACCGGAAATGGTCGGCTCGTCCACATTGAGCAGGGGAAGGCCCTCGATGGGCCGGACGTGGATGCGAGGACCGGTGACGTCGGTGACCTGGGGGACCACCACCAGGTTCAGGCCGGTGCCCTCCAGCTGCCAGGCGAGCTTGCGAAGCTCGTACGACTCCAGGCTGGCCGGGCCACAGACCGCGATGGTGTCCGCGCCGAGTTGTTGGACCAGCGGCACCAGGTCCCAGCCCACGTACACCGGCACCGGGGCGTTCACCCGCTCGCCCGGACGGGGATGGTGTGGCAGGTGGATGGCGATCGGGTGCAACCCGGCCCCGTAGTTGCGGGTCACCACCTCGTGCAGCGCGAGCGCGTCGACGAGGCGGCCCACCAGCAGCACCTTCTGCGACGCCCGCCCGGTACGCCGGATCCGCCGCAGCACCACCCGGGCGGCGAACCGAACCACCAGTGTGTAGAGCAGCAGGCAGACGATGATGGCCGCGACAGTGGCCCGGGACAGGTCCTTCTTGAAGCCGAGCGCCAGGAACGAGACAGCGGCGGCCATCGCCAGGCTGGCCCGGGCGACCCGCTTGAGTTCTTCGGTGCCCAGCCCGAGCGCCCGCTGGTCATACGCCCCGGAGGCGACGAGCAGGAGCAGCCAGCCCACCGGGACGCCGACGAAGGCCGCGAGGCTGAAGGAGCTGACGTTCCCGAGCACCCGCTGGTCCCAGAAACCGGCGTCGGCGTCGGCCAGCAGGGTGACGACCGTCCGGCTGGCGGCCAGGGCCGCGAGTACGTCGAGCAGGACCAGCCAGGCCACGTAGCGGCGACGCCAGTTGGCCCGAGGCGCGACCGGTCGGGCGAACACCGACCGGGCCATGCCGTTGGACGGAGGCGTGATCACACCGAGGTCGGGGTCGAAGCTCGGTCTTTGCTGCGACGAGACAGCCGTGAGGAATTGCGTGTGTGCGGACACGACCTTCCTTTCCCATGTCGCCCCCGTCGGGAGATCGCGACGTGCACCCTATGCGTCCATGCCACGTCGTGCCTAGTGGCGGTTCGGGTCCTTCCTCAGCCGGATCAGTTCGGTGATGCCGACTTCCGGGCACTCAACTCCTGGGCGAGCGCACCGTGCGCCGGCTTCGGCGCGAACTCCTCGTCGAAGATGCAGGCGGCGCCGTACCCGGGATAGTGCGAACCGATCCAGCTGCTGACGTCCGTGAAGCCCCACAACGTGACCGATTCGCAGGTGGCGACGGCGAGACAGGCCTTGAGCATGTGTTGGTAGAGCAGCGCCTGGTCCAGCAGTTTCTGGGTGGTGACCGGCAACGGAATCCGTACGTCCAGTTCGGTGATGGCCACCGAGACGCCCAACGCGGCGAAGCGGCGCAGGTTTCCCGTCGCGTCCTTCGGCGGCGCCCCCAACCGGATGTGGCTCTGGAAGCCGACCCCGTGCACCGGCGCGCCACCCGCGCGCAACTCCTTGACCAGCCGCAGCAGGCCGTCGGCCTTACGGGTGCGACCCTCGGTGCCGTAGTCGTTGATGAACAGTCGGGCGTCCGGGTCCGCCTCGTGGGCCCAGCGGAACGCGTCGGCGATGTAGCGGGGGCCCAGCTTGCGCAGCCACAACGAGTCTCTCAACGACCCGTCCTCGGCGAGCACCTCGTTGACCACGTCCCAGGCCCAGATCTTGCCCCGGTAGCGGCTGACGACTGTGGTGATGTGCTGCTTGAGCACGGCGCGCAGTTGCTCGGGCGACCAACTCTCGGCCACCCACACCGGAGTGTTGCTGTGCCAGAGCAGGGTGTGACCGTAGACCGCCTGCCCGTTGGCCTTGGCGAAGTCGACAAACTGGTCACTGGCCGACCAGTCGTACACGCCGCGCTCCGGTTCCAGGATCGTCCACTTCATCGCGTTTTCGGACGTGACGGCGTTGAACTGACTCGACAGCGTCGCGCGGTACCGCGCGTCCGAAGCCAACATCTGCCCGTTGACGGCGGATCCGATCCTGACGTTCGGCGGCATCAGGTCCCGCAGCGCCGGAGGACCCGGGGTTGGCGACGGCTGTGCGGTGGGGGCGGCGACCGACTCGACCGGGCCCACCCCGCGGTCCCAGCCAAAGTATGCTGCGCAGGCGACGAGGACCAGCACCACCACCGACAGCACCACCACACGAGCCCGGGGCAGCCGTGACATCGTGCGGTCGACCGATGTCGGCACCCGCGATGGCGACACCGGCCAGCCGTCGTCCGTTCGGACAACGGTGCCCGTCGCGGCACCGGCGCGGACCTCTTCGGTCATTAGCATCCCCAGACAGAAGTAGCGACGCAGCATGACGAGGCCCAACTGATGCGCCTGATCGATCCTACGACCCTCGACCATAAGGGTCCGCCCGCCTGTCGGCTGACCTCCTCGGCGCCGACGTTGCCGTGCAGGCCGACCGCAGCCAGCGTTCATCCCCGGTCGCGCCGCGACCCATAGAGACATCGGCGGTCTGACAGTGCAGCACGGTCATCCCATCAACGGCAGCGCGGCACGCCTGCGGGATCCGGGGGTCCCACCGGTCGGCGGGGCAACCGGCGGCGACGCCGCGCGCGGTGTCGCCGCGGTGCCCCCACCGAAGCCCCCGGTTCGTGGTGGTTCCACCATCGTGCGCAGCGGCGCGCTCTCGATGCTCGCCCTGGTGGCGGTGGGCGCGACCCGTCTGGTGCACGGCTCACTCACCAGCCATGCCACGGACCGCGCCACCTACGGGCTGGTCGGCATCATGCTGGCCGCGAGCATGGTGGCCAGCCTGCTGCTGCCCGGCGGCGTCTCCAGCGGCCTGTCCAAGTTCGTCGCCTTTCATCGTGGCGCCGGCGACCTGCCCGGGGCCTGGGCCGTACACCGGTTCCTCTCCCGGCTCGGCCTGACGGCCTGCCTGGTGCTCGGCGCCGCGACGGCGCTGGTGGTGCAGCGGATCTACGACCTCGGCGTCGTGGACACCCTGACGCTCGCGGTGTTGACAGCCACCTACTCGCTCTACACCGTGGACAAGGCGGCCATGTACGGCCACGGCCTCGTCCCCCAGTACGCCCGCATCGAACTGGCCACGTCCGCGCTGGCGGTGGTGACCACCGTCGTGGTGATCGCCACCGGTGAGACCGCCTACCTCCTGCCGCTCTGCCTCGGTTACGGCGTCTTCGTCGCACTGTGCCGGCACCAGCTGCGCGCGCACCGTCGGCGGGAGGGAGTGCCGGCCGGTGGCCGGTTCGACCGACGCGAGGTCGTCACGTTCGCCGTACTGGGCAGCATCGGCACGCTGGCCAGTGCCGGTTTCCTCCAGACGACCCAGCTTCTCGGCGGTCACTTCGCGGACCCGTCCGAGGTGGCCTACCTGGTCGCGGCCGTCGCCCTGATCGCACCGCTGTGGTTCCTGCCCCGGGCGCTCGCGTTGGCGCTCTTCCCGGCCATGGCGGGGGCTCAGGGCGCGGGGGACACCACAGCGGTACGCCGACAGGTGGACGCGTCGACGCGTGCCCTGGCGGTGACGATGGCCCCAGTCTTCGTGGTGGGTCTGCTGGCCGCGCCCCTCGTGTTGGGCCTCTTCGGCGGCCAGGAGTACGCCGCCGGCGCCACCGTGCTGCGCGTCATGCTGTGCGCCGCCTTCCTCGGCATCCTTCAGGTGCCGTCGGTGAACGCGCTGGCCAGCGGACCGCTGACCCAGGCCCGGGTGCCGGTGATCTCCGCCGTGGTGGGCTGCCTGATCGGGCTGGCCGTGGTGGTGGCCGCGGCCCGCTCGATGGGTGCCACCGGGGTCGGCATCGGCTACCTGGTGGGCACCGCCGTCACCGCGACCATTCCGGTCGTCGCGGTCTGGTGGCTGCACCGGCTCGCCTGGACGATGACCCTGGTCCGGAGCATCGCCCTGGTCGTGGTCGCCGCGCTGGTGACCCGCCTGGACGTCATGCAGACCTGGTCGTGGACCGCCGCCGGGGTGACCCTCGCCGGGTTCGTCGTGGCCGGGCTCGTGCTCAGTGGTGACATTCGCCGGCTGCTCGTCCTCGCCCGCAGCCACCGCCGCGGTTCCGCGTCCACCCCGGTCACCACCGCCGTCTGACCCGACAGAGCGTCTGAAGAAAGAGAACAGCGTGAACGAGACGTCCGAGCAGTTGTCCCCACCCCTCGCCCAGCAGCGCACCCTGCGGATCCTGGCGGTCACGAACCTTTGGCCGGAGCAGGGCAGCTACCGGGGCATTTTCGTGCAGCGACAGGTGTCCGCGCTGCGCGCGCTGGGCCACCACGTCGATGTCGAGGTGGTCGCCCAGTCCCGCGGCAAACTGGACTACCTCACCGCCGCCAGTCGGATCCGTCGGCGCGCCCGGGCCGGCGCTTACGACATCGTCCACGTGCACTACGGGATGACGGCACCGGCGGCGCGGCTCGCTGGTCACCCCGCCCGGGTGCTGTCGCTCTACGGCAGTGACGTCAACGCCCCCCGCCAACGTTTCATGACGAAGCTGGGCTGGGGTGGCACCCGGGCCCGGATCTACGTGTCCCGCCGGCTGGCCGAGACGGCCGGTGACGCCGCCGGTCATGTGGTGGCCAACGGGGTCGACTTCCAGCTGTTCCAGCCCGGCGACCGGTTCGCCGCCCGGCAGGCACTCGGCATCGCCCCCGACGCCCGGGTGGTGCTCTTCGGCGCCGACCCCGGTCGGCCGGTGAAGGGCTACGACGTCTTTCGTGACGCGCTGGCCGAGCTGCGGCGCCAGGACCCCTCGGTGCAGGAGCTGATCCTGTCCGCGCCGGGTCAGCCCGAGGCCGACCTGGTCCGCAAGTACGACGCGGCCGACGTCATGCTGTTCACGTCACGGCCGGGCAGTGAGGGCTCCCCCACGGTGGTCAAGGAGGCCACCGCGATGGGCCTGCCGGTCGTCACCGTCGACGTCGGCGACGTCGGCGAGGTGCTGGCCGACGTACGACCAGGAGCCGTCGTGCCGTTCCCGGCCGGTCCGTTGACCGGGGCGGCCCGCGACCACCTGGTGTCGGAGCTGGCCAACCGGGTCCGCGAGGTGCTGCACCACGGCGTACGGGCGAACGGGCGCGAGCGGAGCAGCTGGCTGGACGAGCGTCTGGTCGCGCAGCGGATCGCCGAGATCTACCGGTCGGTGCTCGGGTCGTGAGCACCACGCTCGTGACCGGGTCGCACGGTTGGGTCGGCACCCACCTGCGTCGCCTGGTCGCCGCCAACGGTGAGCGGGTGGTCGGGCTGGGTCGCCGGCCCCGGCAGCCCGGTCCAGGTGAGACCTACCACCAGCTGGACCTGCACGATCCGGCGGCGGTCCGCGCCCGGCTCCAGGCGGTACGCCCCGACGTCGTCTTCCACCTGGCCGCGACCCTCCCCCAGCGGGGGGCCGGCGGGGCGGACGTGGTGGCCGATGCCGTGCACACCACCTACACCCTGTGCCAGGAACTGCGCCGGGTCGACACCCGGTCGGGCCGGCCGGCGCGTCTCGTCCTGGCGGGATCCTCCGCCCAGTACGGCGCGGTGCCGCCGGAGCTGAACCCGATCACCGAGCAGACGTTGCCCCGGCCGGTGGGCGCCTACGGTCATGCCAAGGCGGCCGCCGAGTCGCTGGCCCTCGCGCTCGGCGCCGACGGGCGGATCGCGGTGGTGGCCGCCCGTCCGTTCAACCATGTCGGCCCCGGCGAGGACGGTGCCACGGTAGCCGGCTCGCTGGCCCGACGGGTGGCTGACGTGCTGGCCGGGCGCGCCGACCGGGTCCAGGTCGCCGACCTCGACGCGGTGCGCGACTTCACCGACGTCAGGGATGTCGCGCGGGCGTACGTCGAGCTGGCGGAGCTGGGCAGGGCCGGTGAAATCTACAATGTCTGCTCGGGTTCCGGGGTGACCGTCCGGCGGGTCCTGGAGATCCTGCTGGACCTGGCCGGGCTGGACTGGTCCGTCGTTGACGTGGTCGCCGGGCGCAGCGACCTCCGCTGCCAGGTCGGTTCGGCGGCCAAACTCGCCGCCGAGACACCCTGGAAGGCTGAGACGCCGTTGCGGGATAGCCTACGTGGCCTGCTGACAGAGTTGGCAGTGCCGGCCGGAGCCGGCCAATGAATGACAAGGAGAGGCACGGGATGACGGCGTTATCAACCGATGGGGCTTGGGCGGGGCGCCGGGTTCTGGTCACCGGTGCCGGCGGGTTCATCGGCTCCCACCTGACCGAGCGACTGGTCAGGGCCGGGGCGGAGGTACGCGCCATGGTCCGGTACACCGGTCGGTCCGACCTCGGCATGCTCGCCGACGTCGACCCGGAGGTCCGCCGGTCGGTGGAGGTGGTGCACTCCGACATCACCGACCCCTTCGCGGTCCGCCGTGCCATCGCCGACTGCGACACGGTCTTCCACCTGGCCGCCCTGATCGCGATCCCGTACAGCTACGTGGCCCCGGCGTCCTACGTGGCGACGAACGTGACCGGCACGCTGAACGTGCTGGAGGCGGCGCGTGATCTCGGGGTACGACGGTTGGTTCACACGTCCACGTCCGAGACGTACGGGACAGCCCGTTACACGCCGATCGACGAGGACCACCCGATTCAGCCCCAGTCGCCCTACTCGGCCTCGAAGATCGGCGCCGACGCGATGGCCGAGTCGTTCTACCGGTCCTTCGATCTGCCGGTGGCCGTGATCCGGCCGTTCAACACCTACGGTCCCCGGCAGAGCGCACGCGCGGTGATCCCCACCGTCGCCGCCCAGGTGGTGGCGGGGCGGGAAAAGATCGCCCTCGGCGACCTGCGGCCGGTGCGCGATCTGACGTACGTCACCGACACGGCGGCCGGGTTCATGGCCGTAGCGGCTGCCGACCAGTGCGTCGGGCAGGTCACCAACATCGGCAACGGCCGCGGCATCGCCATCGGTGACCTGGCGCGCCTCATCGCGGAGGTGGCGGGGCGACCGGACATCGACATCGTCGAGGACAGCCAGCGGCTGCGGCCCCCGCAGAGCGAGGTGTTCGAACTGATCGCCGGCACCGAACGGGCGCGGGAACGCTGTGGCTGGGAGCCCACGGTGTCGCTGCGTCAGGGCCTCACCGAGGTCGTCGACTACGTGCGGGCGAACCTGGGCCGGTTCGATGTGGACCGGTACGTGGTATGAGGGCGATCATTCTCGCTGGTGGGCGCGGCACCCGGCTGCGTCCGTTCACCACCAGCTTCCCGAAGCCGCTGATGCCGGTCGGTGACATCCCGATCCTGGAGATCCTGCTCCGCCAGCTCAAGGCACACGGCGTCACCGACGTGACACTGTTGACCGGTCACCTGGCGTACCTGCTGGAGGGGTACTTCGAGGATGGCAGCAAGCTGGGCCTGCGCATCGACTACGTCCGCGAGGAGCAGCCCCTGGGCACGGCGGGGCCGTTGCGCCAACTGGCGGGCTCCCTGGACGACGACTTCTTCGTGATGAACGGCGACCTGCTCACCGACCTGGACTTCACGGCCCTGATGGCGCATCACCGTGGCAGCGGAGCCCCGGTGACGATCAGCGTGTACACCCGGTCGGAGAAGATCGAGCTGGGCATCCTCAAGATTGACGAGTCCGGTGACGTGGTCGGCTACGACGAGAAGCCGACGCTGAACCTCGACGTCTCGATGGGCGCCTACGCCATGTCACCCAAGGCGCTCGAGAAGATTCCGCCCGGCGCGTACGACATGCCGCAACTCATCCTCGACCAGCTGAGCACCAACGGGCGGGTCTCCAGTTGGCGGCACCGCGGCTTCTGGCTGGACATTGGGCGGGTGGACGACTACAGCCTGGCCAACAAGATGTTCGCGGAGAACCCGACCGGGTTCCTGCCGCCCGACTAACGCCACCACGACGATTCGGCCCGGCCGCCCCCGAGGGGTGGCCGGGCCGAGTTTGTTTGATTCAGCGACCGAGCGCGGACACCAACCACTTGCCGATCTCGCTGCTGGCGCGCACCGCCTTGATGACCAGCGCCAGGCCCGGCACCCGTGGGCGGGTGTAGCGGCTGATCAGCTGGAACCAGACACTGAGCCCGGCGATCCGGCGGCGGCTGATGCTGCCCTCGTGCCGGTGGAACCGGACGACCGGATGGTCGAGGTGCGCCGGGTGGACGCCGTTGGCGAGCGCCCGCAGGACCAGCTCGACGTCGACCTTGATCGGTAGTTTCTCGTCGTAGCCACCGAGGCGGAGCAGCAGCTCGCGCTCGATGGACATGCCGGAGTGCTTGAACGGCAGCCGCGGACGGGTCAGGACCGACCAGAGCATGCGGCGCGCCGTCGGGTAGGACGGGAGGCTGATCGACCGAGCGGAGTTACCCACCAGCTCTTCGTAGTCGGTGTAGACCCAGACGGCCCCGGTCCGAGTCAGGAACTCCTGGATACGGGCCAGCCCGTCCTCAGTGAACTCGTCGTCGGAGTCGAGGACGGTGACGTAACGGCCACGGGCGACGCGCAGGGCCGTGTTGCGGGCTGTGCTGATGCCCGACGGCTTCTGACGCACGAGTCGAATACGCTGGTCGGCCAGAAGACCGGCGGCGGCCAGGCATTCCTGGGCCGGCACGGTGGAGCCGTCGTCGACCACGACGATCTCGAAGTCGTCGAAGGTGCCGCCGAGCACGCTGCGGATGGACGTCACGAGTAGTTCGGGACGGTCCCGTACCGCGATGCAGACCGAGATCGCCGGAGTGACCCGGCGTACCGGCTCGGTGAGCCCGACCGTCGGCGCGTCGACGGAGGGACGGACCGGCCCGGTGAGCCCGACCGTCGGCGCGTCGACGTTACGGCCGGGGGCGCCCGGCAGTGGCTGGAGTGCGCGAGGATCCCGGTCGGTCAACTGAGCGGCGCGCACCGCGAAAGGGCCCTCGCTCACCGCGAGCGTCGACCGCCGCTCGGGGCGAGGCTCGCGCCGACCGGTGCCCGGCCAACGAACGAGCCATCGGCTCTGCTTGTATCGCCCATGCCCACAACCCCCGTGATGGTCACTGCTGGTCGTCCTCTGGCGACGCTCCGGTAGGACCGTCGCGCCGAAGGATGCCCGATCTGAACGCCGCGCGCGGCAGATGGATTCTAGCGACGCACTCATGATCGCACCACTACTGAATGTGGACGAGTAGTGACACAAACGCGTGTCGCGCTACCTCAGCGGAATCCCGCCGGTGGTCGCACCCGACGCGCCTGCGCCAGGATCTCGTCGGTGGCGAGGATGCGGGTGTCGTCCTCTCGGGCACCGGCGGGGCCAGCGGTATCGGCGGGCCCACCGTCCTTCCGATCGATGGGAGCGGGGCGCCGTGCGGCCCACCAGGCCAGACCGACGACCGTCCAGAGAAGGGGCGGGAGCAGGGGATCCTCCATCGATGGCGAGAGGAAGCCAACGATGCAGGCGAATATGATGGCGGCGATTCCCCACAGCACATTGGGTGCCGGCCGGTGACCCGCACGACGCAGTTGACGGGTCCGGGCCAGCAGTGGTTTGGCAATCATGAAGAGCCACACCAGGTACGCGCCGAACCCCAGAACGCCGACCTCCATGATCAGGTGCAGCCAGAAGGAGTCCACCTGAACCGCCTGGAAGCCGTAGCGGTTGAAGCCACCCGGGCCAAATTTCGGGTTCTTGTGCCAGTTCGGATTGTCCTTCTCGGCGACCACACCACCGAACTGGCCGATACCGAAGCCAAGAAGGGGTTGACGCGGCAGGATTTTCGCTGCCTGCTGGAGGTAGAGCACCCGGATCTCGCGGACCGGCGCGGGCGAGTGGGTGGGCTGCGGCGTGACCGCTCCCGGCGATCCTCCCGGGCCGCCGGATCCGCTGGTCCCGGGCGACGTCGACGGCTTCGCCGAGGTCTTGGGGCCACCCGACGCGGTCGAGCCGCCGTCCGGCCGCGCGGTGGCCGTCGGGGAGGGCTTGGCCGTGGTCGCCGCTGGCGGAGCCGGCGGCGACGACTCGCTGCCGGCCGGGTGATTGAAGCTCGTGAACGCGTTGCCGATGCGGCGTTCCCATTCGGCCCGGTTGTCGGGCCGGGCGGCGATCTGGGCGACGGTGCAGAGGACCACCAGCAGGCAGACGGCGAGGATGCGTCGCGTGTTGGTGCGGGCCACCACCGCGATCACCACAGCGCCGATCAGGACGCCCAGCAGCGTTTCCCTGGACTGCGTCGCGGACATGGCGACGGTGGCGACGACGGCCACCGCCCACCAGCGCCGTCGGACGTCGGCGGCGGTCGCCAGCCAGGCGACGAAACCGAGCAGGGTCAGCCCCAGGACGTGGCCGAGGTGGTTCGGGTGGGACAGCAGCCCCTGTGCGCGGCTCTGCTCCGACCAGGTGAGGTCCACCCAGCCGAGTACGCGGTAGGCCGGCTCACCCACGACCATCTGGATGAGAGCGAGCAGAACGTTGACGCTCACCACCACGGCCACCACGATGAGCAGGCGACGGATCATCGTCGAGTTCAGGTCGGCCGCGCGCAGCGCGTAGAAGACGATGACGCCACGGAAGTAGACGAACAGCGCCTCGCCCATCAGGGACATCGAGGAGTCGTTCACCAGGCCGGCGAGCACCATCACCAGCCCCAGCACCAGCAGGGCGAGGTCGGCGCCGGTAAGGAACCGGCGCCACAGCCGATCGACGACGACCTTGACCACCGTCAGCCCGGCGAGCCCCAGGTAGAGGACGGTCTTGAGCTGCTTGGGCCACTGGGCTGAGCCGTCGAGGTTGGCGCGCGGATCCACGCTCGTCGGACCGCTCAGCACCTGGGCCCAGGTTTCGAGCAGCACATGTACCAGCAGCGCGCCGACGACCACCACGATCGCGGTGGAGAGCAGCCCCGAGACGGGCCGGGTGGGCCGGTCCGTCGCCGGGGCCATGCTCTGGATGGAACCGTTCATCACACGTCCCTACGGCGTCGGACCAGCATCACCACGAGCACGATGAGACCGACGAAGAGAGCGCCGCCGGCACCGGCGAGCAACACCATCAGCCAGACCGACTGGTCGCTCGGCTCGGACTCGTTCTGCTGCCGTTCCACGGCATTCTGCCGGTACGCCTTTGCCAGCAGGTTGCCGGGGGATGCCTGCGCGACCGCGTCGAACTGGGTGATCGCCGCCGAGTGCTGACCGGCGAAGTAGGCGTCCAGGGCCTTGCGATACAGCTTGTCGGAGTCACCGAGCTTGTTGGCGGTTCCGGCCTCGCCGATCAGCGCGTTCAGGCTCGACGACGGGACAATCACCCGATTTGCCCTGTCCGGACGAGCCTGATCCTGGTCGATCATCCCCGCCACCCGGCCGCTCGGGTCCAGGGCGATACCGCCGTGCGACGTGGTTCCGAGATCCTGGTTGATGCGGGAGATCGACGCCGACCCGCGCCGCCCGGTGCCGGTGATACCGACGAGCTTCGACTTCGGACCGTAGGTTGCGGTGCGGAAGTCGTCATCGGTGGTGGCGAAGCCGAGAATGAGCAGGGAACTTCCGTCGGTGAGGGTCGCCGAGGGGTTGAGCTCCGCCACCGGAAGGCTCCCCCGACCCAGCTTGATGAGCGCGATGTTGCCGGTGTCGGGCGGCAGCGCCCGGACGACCTGCGCCGGGATCGCCGGCTCCGTGGTGAGGTTGCCCTTGGCGGTGTTGAGCTGGCCGTGGATCTCGGTACCGGGCTCGGTGCCCGGATCGATGCCGGTGAACTTCGTCTTGCCCATGTTGGTCCGGATGTACTCCTGGACCTGCGCGGGGACCAGTGTCTGCTCGCGCACGAGCATCCGGGCCACCGTGTCGAGCGCGATCTGCCTGGCGGTTTCCTGGGTGGGCTTGACGCACGCGCTACTGGTGAGTGCGTGCCCGTCCGGGGTAACCACGAAGGCGCTGCACCTGCGGGTGAAGGTGATGGGCGTGGCCCGTATCGGCGTGTTGGTGCTGGCGTCGCGGACGTAGCCGGTGAAGACCGTTTCGACGAAGACGAGCGCGGGCGCGGCAACCGCCAACGCGCGCTCCTCGGGGCTGTACGGGGCGGCCTGCGCCCAGGGCTTCAGTGGCGGGTCGACGGCGGCGGCCGTGGGGAACGCGGTGGCGCCGACGGTCGGCGGGATGCCGGGGTCGGTCGGCTCGTCGGGGGCGAGCGCCCAGACCGCCACGCCGCTGCCCACCGCCACCGCCAGCGCGAGCGCGGCCACCTTGACCCAGAGGCCGGTACGCCGCTTCGGTGGGGCCGACGGCTGGATCCGTCGCACCGGCGCGGCGAACGGATCGTGCGGCGGCGGGCCGTCCATCGGCCCGACGGCGGGCGGCGGCGGCTCGTCGGCGTCGGGCTGCGCGGTCGTGGGGTTGGGGTTGGGCGCCACCGGCGGGCCGGCGTGCAGCGCCCACGGCGCCGGCGGAGGGCCCGAGGTCAACTGCGGCACTCCCGACACCTGCTGCGGCACACCGGAGACCTGCTGCGGAATCCCGGAAACCTGCTGCGGCACACCGGACACCTGCTGTGGAATCCCGGAGACCTGCTGCGGCACGCCGGAGACCTGGTGCGGCACACCGGACACCTGCTGGGGGATGCCGGACACCTGCTGCGGCACGCCGGAGACCTGGTGCGGCACACCGGACACCTGCTGGGGGATGCCGGACACCTGCTGGGGGATGCCGGAGACCGGGGCGGCGGGACCGCCCTCGGTGGGCACCGGCTGATAGTCCTGGCCGAGCGCCCGGAACAGTCGCTCCGCGCCCGGGCCTGCCTCCGCGGGGTACGCCACCCACGGCTCGGCCGCGGAGAAGTCGGCGTAGGCGAAGGTCTGGCCACCGGGCGCCTGCGCCAACCCGTTGGCGGTGCCGACGAAGGCCTCCCGCCAGCCCGGCGCGTCCGCGACGGCCGCGTTCAGCACGGCAATCGTCACCAACCGGCCCTGCCCGTCGATGGCTGCCCATGCCTTACCGGCCGGGCAGGTGCCCAGCATGTGGGTGAACCTGTACGGACCAACCGGTTGCATGCGCACTCCTCTGCTCAACCGCCGTGCGGATACTACAGAGAGCGCGCTCGTCCGCCGCCCTGGTGGTCGTCGGCCCGACAGCCGGTTGACGGGGCCCACAAGGCGCACTGTCCCAGCCCGTCAAGGGGTTCCCCGGTCAGCCGACAAGCGACGTGTGACGCCTGTTGCTTATTGAAAGTTTTCATGCATAGAGTCACCGTGTGAATGAAGGAGCTGTCGGGGCACCGGCCGAGCAGGTGCTCGGCCTGTTCCAGGGGGTGCGACTCACCCCCACCCAGCGCCGGATCGCGCACTGCTTGGTGCAGCACGCGCCCACCGTGGCCTACCTGTCCGCCGCCGAGGTGGCCGAGTTGGCCGGGGTCAGTCAGCCGTCGGTCACCCGGTTCGCCGTCGCGCTCGGCCACGACGGCTACCCGGCGCTGCGCCGCCGGCTGCGCGACCTCACCGCCACCGCACCGGGCGGATCGGCGGACGCCGGCAACGAGCTCCAGCAGGCGGTCCGCGCCGAGATGGACAACCTGGACCGACTGGCCGGTCAGCTCGCCGACCGGGACCGGATCGCCGAAACCGGGCGGTTGCTCGCCGCGAGTCGTCCGCTGCCGGTGCTCGGCCTGCGCGCCGCCGCACCGCTGGCCGCGTACTTCGCCTACTTCGCGGCCAAGGTGCACCCGGACGTACGGGTCCTCGACGACGGGGGCAGCCTGCTCACGGACCGCCTGGAGCAGGCCGCCGAGGCCGGGGCGAGCGCCGTGCTCGCCTTCGTGCTGCCCCGCTACCCCCGGGAAACCCTGGACGCGTTGCGCGACGCCCGCGACGCCGGGTTGACAGTGGTGGCGATCACCGACTCACCGGTCAGTCCGGCCACCGAGCACGCCGACGTGGTGCTCGCCGCCGCGGTGGGCGCGCAGCTCGTCTTCGACCTGCACACCGCCCCGATGACCCTGGCCATGGTGCTGCTGCAGGCGATCTGCGATGCCGCGCCGGCCGACACCCAGCGCCGACTGGAGGCGTTCGAAGCCTCCGCGGCCCGCCGACAGTTGTTCCTCGGTTGACCGGAGGAGACCAGAGATGACCCAGCCCATTCGTGCCGCACGGGGCAGCCAGCTCACCACCCGCGGGTGGCAGCAGGAGGCCGCCCTGCGGATGTTGATGAACAACCTCGACCCCGAGGTGGCCGAGCGCCCCGACGACCTGGTGGTCTACGGCGGCACCGGCAAGGCGGCACGCGACTGGCCGTCGTACCACGCGTTGGTCCGCACCCTGACCGACCTGCGCGAGGACGAGACGATGCTGGTGCAGTCGGGCCGCCCGGTCGGGGTCATGCGCACCCACGAGTGGGCACCTCGGGTGCTGCTGGCCAACTCGAACCTGGTCGGCGACTGGGCGACCTGGCCGGAGTTCCGCCGCCTCGAACAGCTCGGCCTGACCATGTACGGGCAGATGACCGCCGGTTCGTGGATCTACATCGGCACCCAGGGCATCCTCCAGGGCACCTACGAGACGTTCGCGGCGGTGGCCGCCAAGCGGTTCGCGGGCACTCTCGCCGGCACGCTGACGTTGACCGCCGGCTGCGGCGGAATGGGCGGGGCGCAGCCACTCGCGGTCACCATGAACGGCGGCGTCTGTCTGATCGTGGACGTGGACCGCACCCGGCTCGACCGCCGGGTGCACGACCGTTACCTGGACCAGGTGGCCGACTCGCTCGACGACGCGGTGCGGCGGGTGCTCGCCGCGAAGCGGGAGCGGCGCCCGCTCTCCGTCGGTGTGGTCGGCAACGCGGCGGTGGTCTTTCCCGAACTCCTGGTGCGGGGCGTGGAAATCGACATCGTGACCGACCAGACCAGCGCGCACGACCCGCTGTCGTACCTGCCGGTGGGGGTGGAGCTGGCCGACGCCCGGGAGTACGCGGCGGCCAAGCCGGCCGAGTTCACCGAGCGGGCGCGGGCGTCGATGGCCCGGCACGTGGCGGCGATGGTCGGTTTCCTCGACGCCGGCGCCGAGGTGTTCGACTACGGCAACTCGATCCGGGGCGAGGCGCAGCTCGCCGGCTACCAGCGTGCCTTCGACTTCCCGGGTTTCGTGCCCGCGTACATCCGGCCGTTGTTCTGTGAGGGCAGGGGTCCGTTCCGGTGGGCGGCGCTCTCCGGCGACCCGGCCGACATCGCGGCCACCGACCGGGCCGTCCTCGACCTGTTCCCGGAGAACGAGTCGCTGGCCCGCTGGATCAGGCTGGCCGGTGAGCGGGTCGCCTTCCAGGGCCTGCCGGCCCGGATCTGTTGGCTGGGCCAGGGCGAACGGGACCTGGCGGGCGTGCGGTTCAACGACATGGTCGCCTCCGGCGAACTCTCCGCCCCGGTGGTGATCGGCCGGGACCACCTGGACACCGGCAGCGTCGCCAGCCCCTACCGGGAGACCGAGGGGATGGCCGACGGTTCCGACGCCATCGCCGACTGGCCGCTGCTCAACGCCCTGGTCAACACGGCCAGTGGCGCGTCCTGGGTGTCCATTCACCACGGCGGTGGAGTGGGCATCGGCCGGTCCATCCACGCCGGGCAGGTATGCGTGGCAGACGGCACCGCCCTCGCCGGTCAGAAGATCGAGCGGGTGCTCACCAACGACCCGGCGATGGGGGTCATCCGACACGTCGACGCCGGCTACGAGAGCGCCCGCGAGGTCGCCGACCGGACCGGCGTCCGGGTGCCCATGACGGAGGGGCAACCCTCATGAGCGGCGACCTTTCGGCCCGGTTCCGGGCGCTGTGGGACGAGATCGCGCCGGTCGGACGGGACGCCGACAGCGGCGGCTACCTGCGGTACGCGTTGACCGAGCCGGAGCGGGAGCTGCGCGCCTGGTTCCGCGCGCAGGCCGAGCGTCGGGACATGCCGGTCACCGAGGACGGCAACGGCAACCTCTTCGCCCACTGGGGTGACCCGGAGGCGTCGGACGCGGTGCTCACCGGCAGCCACTTCGACTCGGTGCCGCACGGCGGGGCCTACGACGGGCCGCTCGGCATCGTCAGCGCGTTCCTCGCCGTGGACGAGCTGCGCGCCGCCGGTGTCACTCCCGGCCGGCCTCTGGTGCTGGGTGCCTTCGTCGAGGAGGAGGGGGCGCGCTTCGGCGTACCGTGTCTGGGGTCGCGGCTGCTCACCGGCGCGCTGTCGGCCGAACGCGCGGCCGGCCTGCGCGACGCGGCCGGGGTGAGCTTCGCCGAGGCGCTCGGCGACCGGCCGGCGGGCGCCCGGCCGGAGCTGCTGGGCCGGTTCGGCGCCTTCGTGGAGTTGCACGTCGAACAGGGCCGCGCGTTGGTCGACACGGACGCGCCGGTCGCGGTGGCCAGCGCGATCTGGCCGCACGGCCGGTGGCGCTTCGACGTCGTCGGCGAGGGCAACCACGCGGGTACCACCCGGATGGCCGACCGGCGCGACCCGATGCTGACCTACGCGTTCACGGTGCTGGCCGCCAACAAGGAGGCCCGGCTGCGCGGCGCGCACGCCACGGTGGGCCGGGTCGCCGTCGAACCCAACGCCACCAACGCGATCCCGTCCAAGGTGACCGGCTGGTTGGACGCCCGGGCCGCCGACCCGCAGACGCTGACCGGGCTGATCGACGCGGTGCGCGGCAAGCTCGCCGAGCGGGCCCGCCGCGACGGTACGGAGGTGACCGTCACCGAGGAGTCGGCCACCCCGCTGGTCGCCTTCGACGGTGGGCTGGCCGAACGGCTGGCCACGCTGCTCGACGCCCCGGTGCTGCCCACCGGGGCGGGCCACGACGCCGGGGTGCTCGCCGCGCACCTGCCCACCGCGATGCTCTTCGTGCGCAACCCGACCGGGATTTCGCACTCCCCCGCAGAGGCCGCGACGGACGATGACTGCGCGGCCGGGGTACGGGCGCTGGCCCGGGTGCTGGAGGGGCTGACATGCGCGTGAACGGGCCGACGGGCCAGCCGTCGAGATCGCCCGAACCGCTGAGGTCACCCGAACCGCCGACATCGCCCCGGCCGTTGATGTCGCAGACGATTCAGCTCCAAAGGAAGCGAGGAGCATGACCACCGCCCGCTGGCTCGCCCAGTACGCCTGGCTGCCCGAGCACGCCGAACCCACACCCGACGTGCTCATCGAGGTCGAAGCCGGCCGGATCTCCGCGCTCACGCCACTGGTCGGCGGCGAAGGCCCCGCCGCCGGTGTCGAAGTGCTGCGGGACGCCACCCGGCTGCCCGGCCTGACAATGCCCGGTCTCGCCAACGCGCACTCGCACGCCTTCCACCGGGCGCTGCGCGGACGCACCCACGGCGGCCGGGGTGACTTCTGGACCTGGCGGGACCAGATGTACGCCGTCGCGGACCGGCTGGACCCGGACACCTATCTCGCCCTGGCCCGCGCGGTCTACGCGGAGATGGCGCTCGCCGGGGTCACCTGTGTGGGCGAGTTCCACTACCTGCACCACCGGCCCGGCGGCGGCGCGTACGACGACCCGAACGAGATGGGCGCGGCGCTGGTCGAGGCCGCCGCGCACGCCGGGATCCGGCTCACCCTGCTGGACACCGCCTACCTCACCTCCACCGTGGACGGACAGGCGCTGGCCGGGCCGCAGCGCCGCTTCGGCGACGGGGACGCGGCCCGCTGGGCGCAACGGGCAGAGGCGTTTCAGCCGACCGACCCCCACGTGCGGGTCGGCGCGGCTGTGCACTCGGTGCGGGCGGTCCCGGCCGACCAGCTCCGCACTGTCGCCGAGTGGGCCGGGGAGCGGCAGGCGCCGCTGCACGTGCACCTCTCCGAGCAGCCGGCCGAGAACGACGAGTGCCGGGCGGTGCACGGGCGGTCGCCGACCGCGTTGCTCGCCGAGCACGGCGTGCTCGGGCCGGACACCACAGCCGTCCACGCCACCCACCCGACCAGCGCGGACCTGGCCCTGCTCGCCGACAGCCGGACCGGCGTGTGCCTCTGCCCCACCACCGAGCGGGATCTCGCCGACGGGATCGGCCCGGCCCGGCTGATGGCCGAGGCGGGCATCCGGCTCAGCCTGGGCAGCGACAGTCACGCGGTGATCGACCTGTTCGAGGAGGCCCGGGCGGTGGAGCTGGACGAGCGGCTGCGTACCCGCCGGCGGGGCCACTTCGCGCCGCTCGACCTGCTGACGGCGGCCACCGCCGCCGGGCACAGCGCGCTGGGCTGGGCCGACGCCGGGAGGATCGCCGTGGGTGCCCGCGCCGACCTGGTGACGGTACGCCTGGACAGCGCCCGCACCGCCGGGGTGCCGCCGGTGGGCGTGTTCTTCGCGGCCGGCGCGGCGGACGTCGAGCAGGTCATGGTGGACGGCCGCGTGGTGGTGGCCGAGGGCCGACACCTGACCGTCGACGTGCCGGCCGAGCTGGCGGCGGCCATCGAGGCGGTGAACCCTCTATGAGCGGCAGCCTGCTGGTCGACAACATCGGGGAGCTGGTCACCAACGGTGCCGGCGAGGGCCCGCTCGGCATCCGCCGCGACGCCGCCGTGCTGGTCGAGGAGGGCCGGGTGGCCTGGGTCGGGCCGTCCGCGTACGCGCCGGCCGCCGACCATCACGTCGACGCCGGTGGGGCCGCCGTGCTGCCCGGTTTCGTGGACAGCCACGCCCACCTGGTCTTCGCCGGGGACCGGGCCGCCGAATTCGCCGCCCGGATGGCCGGCCAGCCCTACACCGGCGGCGGCATCCGGACCACTGTCGGCGCGACCCGGGCCGCGACCGACGAGGAACTGCGGGCCACCGTGCGCCGGCTGCGTGCGGAGGCGCTGCGCCAGGGCACCACGACCATGGAGATCAAGAGTGGGTACGGCCTGACCGTCGCCGACGAGGCCCGCTCACTGCGGATCGCCGCCGAGACCAGCACCGAGACCACCTTCCTGGGCGCGCACGTGGTGCCCGCCGAGTACGCCGACCGCCCCGACGACTACGTCGGACTGGTCTGCGGGCCGATGCTGGCTGCCGCCGCCCCGCACGCGAAGTGGATCGACGTGTTCTGCGAGCGGGGCGCCTTCGACGTGGACCACGCCCGCGCCATCCTGGCCTGCGGTCAGGCCGCCGGGCTGGGCGTACGGCTGCACGCCAACCAGCTCGGACCCGGCCCCGGCGTTCAGCTCGGGGTGGAACTGGACGCGGCGAGCGTCGACCACTGCACCCACCTCAGCGACGCCGACGTGGCCGCGTTGGCCGACACCGCCCACAGCGACTCCTCGGGCACCCGCACGGTGGCGACACTGCTGCCCGGCGCGGAATTCTCCACCCGCTCGCCGTACCCGGACGCGCGCCGGCTGCTCGACGCCGGTGTCACGGTGGCGCTGGCGACGGACTGCAACCCTGGCTCGTCGTACACCTCGTCGATGCCGTTCTGCGTGGCCCTCGCGGTCCGCGAGATGCGGATGACCCCGGCGGAGGCGGTCTGGGCCGCCACCGCCGGTGGCGCGCGGGCGCTGCGCCGCGACGACATCGGTGTCCTCACCCCCGGCGCGCGGGCCGACCTGGTCGTCCTCGACGCGCCGTCACACCTGCACCTGGCCTACCGGCCCGGTGTCCCCCTGATCCGCCAGGTAATACGCAACGGAGTTCCGCAATGACGAACGTGACCATCCAGCCCTCCGGGATCACCGCCGACGACGTTCTCGCGGTGGCCCGCGGAACCGCCACGGTCGTCCTCGCCCCCGCCACCATCGAGGCGATGGCGACCAGCCGGGCCATCGTGGACGGCATCGAGTCGTCGGGGCGCCCCGTCTACGGGGTCTCGACCGGGTTCGGGGCGTTGGCCAACACCTTCATCGCCCCGGAGCGACGGGCCGAGCTGCAACACGCGCTGATCCGCTCGCACGCCGCCGGGGTGGGCGCGCCGATGCCGCGCGAGGTGGTCCGGGCCATGATGCTGCTGCGGGTACGGTCCCTCGCCCTGGGCCGTTCCGGGGTCCGACCACTGGTCGCCGAGGCCCTGGTCGACCTGCTCAACCACGACATCACCCCGTGGGTGCCGGAGCACGGCTCGCTGGGCGCCTCCGGCGACCTGGCGCCGCTGGCGCACTGCGCGCTGGTGCTGCTCGGCGAGGGCTGGGTCCTCGGCCCGGCCGGTGAGCGGCAGGACGCGGCCGACGCGTTGACCGCCGCCGGGCTCAAGCCGATCGAGCTGGCCGCCAAGGAAGGGCTGGCGCTGATCAACGGCACCGACGGCATGCTCGGCATGCTGTTGCTGGCCATCCACGACGCGGCGCACCTGTTCACCATGGCCGACGTGACGGCCGCGCTGGCCATCGAGGCGATGCTCGGCTCGGAGCGGCCGTTCCTGCCCGAGCTGCACGCGATCCGGCCCCACCCCGGTCAGGCGGCGTCGGCGGCGAACATCCACCGGCTGTTGCAGAACTCCCGGGTGATGGACTCACACCGCGACGACCTGGCGCACGCCGTACAGGACGCGTACTCGATGCGCTGCGCCCCGCAGGTGGCCGGCGCGGCCCGCGACACCCTGGACTTCGTCCGCACCGTCGCCGCCCGGGAGCTGGTGTCCGTGGTGGACAACCCGGTGGTGCTACCGGACGGCCGGGTCGAGTCGACCGGGAACTTCCACGGCGCACCGCTCGGCTTCGCCGCGGACTTCCTCGCCATCGCCGCCGCCGAGGTGGGCGCGATCGCCGAACGGCGGGTGGACCGGCTGCTCGACGTCACCCGCTCCCGGGAGCTGCCCGCGTTCCTCTCCCCCGACGCCGGGGTCAACTCCGGACTGATGATCGCCCAGTACACGGCGGCCGGGATCGTCGCCGAGAACCGTCGGCTGGCCGCCCCCGCCTCGGTGGACTCGTTGCCCACCAGCGGAATGCAGGAGGACCACGTCTCGATGGGCTGGGCCGCGGCCAAGAAGCTGCGTACCGTGCTGGACAACCTGACCAGCCTGCTCGCGGTGGAGCTGTTGGCCGGCGTACGCGGCCTTCAACTGCGGGCCCCGCTGGAGCCGTCACCGGCCGGTCGGGCCGCCGTGGAGGCGCTCGCCGACGTGGTCGGCGAGCCCGGGCCCGACGTGTTCCTCGCTCCCCTGGTGGAGACGGCCCGTGCCGTGGTGCGCGGTCCGAACCTGCGGGCCGCCATCGAATCGGAGATCGGCACGCTCAGCTGACGCGGAAAAGACGCGCCCACCGTCCGCAAGGTTGAGCCGTTCAGGTGGATTTCGCTGGTCGAGGCCCTTGCTAGGCTTCCCGCCCGGCGGGGGTATCCGGAGCCTTCCCGCCCGACGGGGGCATCCGGAATGGGTTCCGAAGGTGAGCAGGCGTGAACGACGTCACTGAAGAGTTGCATTTCGGCAATCGCTATTCCGGGATACCAGCACAGAGGTCTGCGGCGGCGGCAACCACAGCCGCTGGTGGTGATGGTGACGGCACCGCGTCGCCGGTGGCGGCTGACACCGACACCGGCCCTGGCCAGCAGTGGTGGCAGCGGCCCGTAGCGGTGCCGTTGGCCGCCGGCGCGCTGACCCTCGTCGTGGTGCTGATCGCCGCGGGACGCCGCCAGCTGTGGCGAGACGAGTTCGCGACGCTCGACGCCGCCCGAATGGGGCTTCGAGAGCTGTACGCGTTGGTGCAGCAGAAGGATCTGGTGCTCCTTCCGTACTACCTCGGAATGCACTTCTGGGTGCGGCTCTTCGGCGACAGCGAGGTGGCCCTCCGGCTTCCCTCGATAATCGCCGTGGCGATCGCGGCCAGCCTGACGGCCCTGCAGGGCCGAATGTTGTACGGCCCACGGGTGGGTCTGCTGGCTGGTGTGCTGTTCGGGCTCCTACCGGTCGTGACCCGGTACGGGCAGGAGGCGCGGCCCTACGGTCTGGTCATCGCCGCGGTGGCGGCGGCCGGCCTGTTCGTGGTGATGGCGACGCAGCGGCACTCCCGCGTGGCCTGGATCTGCTACGCCCTCATGCTCGTCCTGGTCGGCTGGCTGCACCTGATCGCCCTGGTGGTGCTGCCCGCACACGGCCTGCTCGTCCTGCTGGAGGCCCGTCGGCGGCAGAGTTGGCAGCCGGTCACCTGGTGGATGGGTGCGACAGCGGCCGCTGTCGCAGTGCTGTCGCCGCTGGTGTGGCTGGCCAAGGCGCAGAGCGGTCAGATCGCGTGGATCCAACCCGTTCCGGTGGGCGACCTCAGCGAGTGGATGCTGGAGTTGCCCGGCGCGATCGGGATCGGCGGGGTGCTGTTGGGCCTCGGCATCCTCGGCTGTGTCGGCGGTGGACCCCGCGTCGGCTACCTCGCCGCCTGGGCCCTCGGTCCGTTGATTGTGCTGTGGGCGCTGACTCCCATCATGCTGCTCTTCACCGAGCGCTACGTGCTGTTCGTGCTGCCCGCGTGGTGCCTGTTGGCGGCCGCCGGGGTGCAGGTCGCCGCCCAGCGGTTGAGTACGTTCACCGTGGCGGTCCCGGTGCTGGTGCTTCTCGTGGGTCTCAGCAGCCACGTCGCGCTCAGGGCTCCGGTCACCCAGTTCGAACCCGACCTGCGGGGCGCCGCGGCGGTGATCGACCAGCAACGACGGACGGGGGACCAGGTGGCGTACACCGGCCCGTTCCCGTGGTGGGCGAACGCGGGCCTCAAGTACTACCTGAAGGAGAAGCCGCTCCCCGAGGTGTTCCAAGCGACGGAGGGGCAGGCAACGCCGAACTACCGGGCGTGGTGCGGCGGGCCGGCCAAGTGCCTGGACACCAGGGCCCGGATCTGGCTGATCAACACGAAGCCGTCCACCACCAAGCTGACCTCATTCGCGGGGATGAATCCCGAGGTGGAGAAGGCGCTGCGGGCCCGGTTCGTGGTGACCCAGGTGGACCGCTTCACCGACGTGAGCGTCTCACTGCTCACCCCCCGGCCCAAGAAGGGCTGACTGACGAGCCGTTGCGGCCGTCAGTCAGCCAGCCAGCCGGCTCGGGGCTCGGATGGAACGGGCCGGGTGTTCAGGCGGGCGGCAGCACCTTGGCGACCAGCTTGGCCAGCTCACGCAACGCCTTGCCCCGGTGGCTGATGGCGTCCTTCTCCGCCGGGGTCAGCTCGGCGTTGGTCCGGTCCTGCCCGTCGCCCAGGAAGATCGGGTCGTAGCCGAAGCCGCCGTCACCGCGCGGTGCGCGCAGCACCCGCCCGGGCTGCCGGCCGTCGACGAGGTGCTCCTTGCCGCCGGGCAGCACCAATGCCACGGTGCAGACGAACGAGGCGGCCCGCTGCTCGTCGGGCACGTCGGCGATCTGGTCCAGCACCAGCTGAAGGTTGGCCCGGTCGTCGCCGTGCTTGCCGGACCAGCGGGCGCTGAACACGCCTGGCATCCCGTTGAGCGCGTCGACAGCGAGCCCCGAGTCGTCGGCGATGGTCGGCAGCCCGCTCTGCCGGCACCCCTCCCGCGCCTTGATCAACGCGTTCTCGCCGAAGGTCAGGCCGGTCTCCGGCAGTTCGGCGTACTGCTCGACGTCGTCCAGCCCGAGCAGTGCGATCCGGTGCGCGCCGAGCGCACCGTCCAGGATCCGCTGCAGCTCGACGAGCTTCTTGCGGTTACGCGTGGCGAGCAGGACCTTGTTCATGCTGAATCACCTTTGTTCGCGACTGCGGGGCTCGCAAGCTCACTCCTCGCGCTCACCCAATCACCTTTGTTCGCGACTGCGGGGCTCGCAAGCTCACTCCTCGCGCTCACGGGGAGGAAAGTGCCTTTCGCTGGGCTTCGGCCAACTCGGCGCAGCCGGCGACGGCCAGGTCGAGCAGGGCGTCGAGCTGGTCGCGGGCGAACACGCCCGCCTCGCCGGTGCCCTGCACCTCGACGAAGTCGCCCGCGCCGGTGCAGACCACGTTCATGTCCACCTCGGCGGCGACGTCCTCCTCGTAGCAGAGGTCGAGCCGGGCCTCCCCCGCGATGATGCCGACGCTGACCGCGGCCACCGACCGGTGCATCACCTTCTCCGGCTTGCCGGCCAACGCCTTGCGGGCGGCAAGCCAGCCCACCGCGTCGTGCAACGCGACGTACGCACCGGTGATCGCGGCGGTGCGGGTGCCGCCGTCGGCCTGGAGCACGTCGCAGTCGAGCACGATCGAGTTCTCGCCGAGCGCCTTGAGGTCGATGCTGGCCCGCAGGCTACGGCCGATCAGCCGGGAGATCTCGTGGGTGCGGCCACCGACCCGACCCTTGACGCTCTCCCGGTCGGAGCGGGTGTTGGTGGCCCGGGGCAGCATCGCGTACTCGGCGGTCACCCAGCCGAGCCCGGAGCCCTTGCGCCAGCGGGGCACGCCCTCGGTGACGCTCGCCGTGCAGAGCACCCGGGTGCCACCGAACTCGACGAGCACCGAGCCCTCCGGGTGGGTGCTCCAGGCACGGGTCACTGTCACCGGTCGGAGTTGAGAGGGCCCTCGCCCGTCAGGTCGCGCCATGCCTGCACCTTATGCGGTGCGGTGATCCGCCGCGCTCGGGGTGCCCCGGGGACCGTCGGCGCCGTGCACACCGAGGAACCCGTCGACAGCGGCCGGCCAGCCGAACTCCTCGGCTCGCGCCCTGGCGTCCCGCCGCCGTTGCGCCTGCGGCCGGGCCGCCAGGCGGCGCACCGCCGCCGCCATCGACGCCCCCGAGCCGTACGCCGCCAGCCCGGCCGCGCCGACCACCTCGGGGAGCGCGCTGGCCGCGTTGACCACCACCGGGGTGCCGCAGGCCAACGCCTCCAGGCCGGCCAGACCGAAGGTCTCCACCGGGCCCGGCGCGAGCACCACGTCGGCGCTGGCCAGCAGCGCGGCCACCGCGGCGCGGTCCGGTAGGAAGCCGGTGAACGTGACCGGCAGCCCCGCCGCCCGTCGGGCCAGCGCGTCGCGCAGCGGGCCGTCGCCGACCATCACCAACACCGCCGGTACGCCAGCCCGGCGCAGCTCGGCGAGGGTCTGCACGGCCAACTCCGGACGCTTCTCCGGGGAGAGCCGGGCGCAGTGCACCACCAGCAACTCGGTGTCGTCGGCGTAGCGCTCGCGCACCCGTGGGTCGGCCCGGTGCGGGGCGAAGGTGTCCAGGTCCACCCCGAGAGGCACCAGGCTCACGTTGTCGGCGCCGATCCGGGCGAACTCCTCGGCAGCCCATCGGGTCGTGCAGACGATCCGGTCGTACGCCTGACCGGTCGCCCGGTTGAGCCGGTCGGCGACTGGGCGGCGCAGCGCGGCCGGTACGCCCCACTGACCGAGCAGCCCGGTCAGCGACTCGTGCGACACCATCACCGACGGCACCCCGTGCGCCCGCGCCCACCGGCCCGTCCAGCGCAGCGACGACCGGTCGGAGACCTCCAACCGGTCCGGTGCCAGGTCGGCGAGGAGCCGGGCCAACCGGCCCCGGCCGGCCAGCAGCCGGTAACCGCCACTGCCCGGCAGCCGTGGGCCGGGCAGTGTGAGCACCCGTCCCCACGGGAACGTTTCGTCGGCGGCCCGCTGACCGGGTATCACCAGCACCGGATCGTGCCCGGCCGCCCGGTAGCCCGCGCCGAGATGCCGCAGCGCGGTCCGCAGGCCGCCTGAGCGTTCCGTGACGAAGTTGGCGAGCCGCACGATCCGCAGTCCGCCGGCCGCCCCGCTCACGAGGCCGCCGGCAGGCCGGCGGTGGCGGCAACGGCGCGTGCCGCGTGGTAGTGCCCGATCAGCTCGTCGCCGACCACCGCCCAGCTGCGGCGACTGACAGCGACCCGGGCGGCCCGCCCGTAGGACCGCCGCCGGTCGGCGTCGCCGGTCAGCTCGGCCACCGCCGCGGCGAGCGCGTCGCCGTCGTTCGGCGCCACCAGCAGCCCGGTCACGCCCGGCTCGACGAGGTCGACCGGGCCGCCGCTGGCCGGCGCCACGACCGGCACCCCGGAGGCCAGCGCCTCCTGGATGGTCTGACCGAAGGTCTCGTGCGGTCCGGTGTGCACGAACAGGTCCAGGCTGGCGTAGAGCCGCGCCAGGTCCTCGCCCTGCTGGACGCCGAGGAATGTCACAGCGGGCAGCTGCCGGGCCAACTGGCGGCGGGTCGGGCCGTCACCGGCCACCACCACCCGTACGCCGGGAAGTCGGGACGTCGCCGCCAGCAACTCCACCCGCTTCTCCGGGGCGAGCCGACCGACGTAGCCGACCAGCAGCTCACCGCCGGGTGCCAGCCGGTCCCGTAGCGCCGCGCACCGCTTGGCCGGATCGAAGCGGACGGCGTCCACACCGCGCCGCCACAGCCAGATCCGCTGCACCCCGTTGGCGATCAGGTCCGCGGCGGCCCGGGTGGAGGGTGCAAGGGTGCGTTGCGCCGAATTGTGGATCTCGCGGATCCGCCGCCACGCGGCCGCCTCGCCCCAACTCACCCGGTACGCCCGGGCGTACGCCGCCACATCGGTCTGGTAGACCGCCACCGTGGGCAACCCGTGCCGGCTGGCCAGGGTGGCCGCCCGTGCGCCCAGGACGAACGGACTGGCCAGGTGCACCACGTCCGGCTCGGCGGACAGCAGCGCCCCCGCCAGCCGGGCGTTGGTCGGCACACCCAGCCGGAAGCCCTGGTAACGGGGCAGCGGCACGCTCGGGATGCGCACCAACGGGTACGGCAGCCGGTCGATGCCCTGGCGGCCGGCGCCGGGCGGGGAAGGCGCGATGACCACCGGCTCATGGCCCTGGTCGAGCAGGTGCTCCGCCGTCCGCACCACGG
Organism: Micromonospora sp. NBRC 107095; assembly: GCF_030269705.1. Classification (NCBI taxonomy): domain Bacteria; kingdom Bacillati; phylum Actinomycetota; class Actinomycetes; order Micromonosporales; family Micromonosporaceae; genus Micromonospora; species Micromonospora sp. NBRC 107095. Next base: position 1,372,240 of record NZ_BSTU01000001.1, on the reverse strand, counting down.
AGTGCGCGACGCCGTTCACATCAGGTGGGAACGACTCGGTCACGATGGCGATCCGCATGCCCACACCGTGCGGGTGCCACGGGTGCACCAGACGACCTGCCGCTGACCGGCCGGCGAACAGTACGGCACAACACCGCGGCCCGGCGTCGGGAAGCGGACCCGCCGGGTCAGACGTCGTAGCTGGCGCCGGGCCGGACCACCTCGAGCGGTCCGGTGTACGCGGAGGCGGCCGACTCCAGGGTGTGCGCCTCGCTGCCCCAGGCGGGCACCAGGTGGGTCAGCAGCAGCCGGCCCACAGCGGCCTTGGTCGCCGCCTCACCGGCCTCCCGACCGGTGAGGTGCAGATCCGGTGGGTTGTCCATCCCGTCGAGGTAACTGGCCTCGCAGAGGAAGACGTCGGCATTCTGCGCCAGCCGCAGCAGCGCCTCGCACGGCGCGGTGTCCGACGAGTAGCACAGCGACCGGCCGTCGTGCTCCAGCCGCACGCCGTACGTCTCGACGGGGTGGTTGACCCGGTCGACGGTGACGGCGAACGGGCCGATCGGGAAGGTGCCCGGCTGAAGCGCGTAGAACTGGTACACGTCCTCCACCGAACCGTCGTCGCCGTACGCGGCGCTGAGCCGGTCCGGGGCGCCAGCGGGCGCGTACACCGGCAGGGCCGGGTAGGGGCCGTCCGGGGCGTAGCGGCGCACCACCACGTAGAGCACGGCGTCGAACATGTGGTCGCAGTGCAGGTGGGTCAGCAGGATCGCGTCCGGGGCGTGCAGCCCCGCGTACCGCTGGAGACTGGACAGCGACCCCGAGCCGAAGTCGACCAGGAGCCGGAAGCCGTCAGCCTCGACCAGATAGGCCGAGCAGGGCGACTCGGGGCCAGGAAAACTGCCGGCGCTTCCCAGGACAGTCAGTCGCATCGAGTGGTCTCGCTGTCACTATCAGTAGCACCCGTGCCGGCGACAGTCCCGGGCATGATCTCTACCGACGCGTACGCCACGCTGCGCAGCCTACGCTGACGCGCCCGGCAGCAAGAATCATCCAACGGAAGTTGTCACGAACGTGACACCTGCTCGCGGTACGCCGGGCAGCCTACGGGCCGTCGACGGATGTCGACGGCCCGTAGTCGGCAGACCAGATCGGTCAGGCCCAGAGCTGCCCCTCCAGGGCGTCCTCGGCATCGGCGAGCGTGCCGCCGTACGCGCCGGTGGACAGGTACTTCCACCCGCCGTCGCAGACCACGAAGGCCACATCGGCCCGCCGGCCGTCGCGAACCGCCTCGTGCGCCACCGCCAGCGCGGCGTGCAGGATGGCACCGGTGGAGAACCCGGCGAAGATGCCCTCCACCTCCACCAGCTGGCGGGTGCGCAGCACCGCGTCCCGGGTGCCGACCGAGAAACGCCGGGAGAGCACCGAGGCGTCGTAGAGCTCCGGCACGTAACCCTCGTCGATGTTGCGCAGGCCGTAGACCAACTCGCCGTAGCGCGGCTCGGCGGCCACCACCTGGATGCCCTCGACCTTCTCGCGCAGGTAACGCCCGGTGCCCATCAGGGTGCCGGTGGTGCCCAGCCCGGCCACGAAGTGCGTGATGCTGGGCAGGTCGTGCAGCAACTCCGGCCCGGTCGTCTCGTAGTGCGCCCGCGCGTTCGCCTCGTTGCCGTACTGGTAGAGCATCACCCAGTCCGGGTGCTCGGCGGCGATCTGCTTGGCGGTGGCGACCGCCTGGTTGGAACCGCCCGCCGCCGGCGAGAAGATGATCTCGGCTCCGTACATCCGGAGCAACTGGACCCGCTCGGTGGAGACGTTCTCGGGCATCACGCAGACCAGCCGGTAGCCGCGCAGCTTGGCCACCATCGCCAACGAGATGCCGGTGTTGCCACTCGTCGGTTCGAGGATGGTGTCACCGGCGCGGAGGCGGCCGGCCTCCTCCGCCGCCCGGACCATGAACAGCGCCGCGCGGTCCTTGATGCTGCCGGTGGGGTTGCGGTCCTCCAGTTTGGCCCAGAGCCGCACCGGAGGGGCACCGTCGGGCACCGTCGGGGAGAGCCGGGGCAGGCCGACGAGCGGCGTACCCCCGCAGGCGTCGAGCAGGCTGTCGTACCGCGCCATGGCGGCCGACCTCAGCGAGCCGCGACGGCGTCGCCGGCCACCACGGCCGCGGCGCTGTGCGAACTGATCGCCGCCGCCGCGGCGCTGTGCGAGCTGATCGCCGCCGCCGCGGCGAAGCCGAACGCGCCGCCGGCCACGGCCGGCAGGATGGTGACGCTGTCGCCGTCGGAGAGCTTCGCGTCCAGCGCGCCGAGGAAACGGACGTCCTCGTCATTGACGTAGACGTTGACGAAACGGTGCAGCGAGCCCGCCTCGGTGATCAGCCGGCCGCGCAGACCGCCGTGCCGGGAATCCAGGTCGGTGAGCAGATCGGCGAGCGTGTCGCCGGTGCCCTCGACGACCTTGGCTCCGCCGGTGTAGCTGCGCAGGATGGTGGGGATGCGAACCTCAATAGCCATGATGTCGAACTCCTCGATCGGGTGTGCCTACGGTGACGGGACGAGACGGTTGCGGCGCTGACGGGTCAGCGGCCGGAACACTCGTAATCGACCGTCGCCGGGCTCTGCCCGAACATGTAGGACTGCACGGCGTGCGGGTCGACGCCGGCCTCCACGACACGGACCGGCTCCTCGGTGACCACACCGTCGACGATCCGGAACGACCGGATCTCCTCCGAGTCGGGCTCACGGGTCGAGACGAGCAGGTAGTGCGCACCCGGCTCACCGGCGAAGGCGACATCCGTCCGCGACGGGTACGCCTCGGTGGCGGTGTGCGAGTGGTAGATGACGACGGGCTCCTCGTCCCGGTCGTCCATCTCCCGCCACACGCGCAGGTGCTCCATCGAGTCGAACTCGTAGAAGGTCATCGAGCGGGCGGCATTGTCCATCGGGATGTGCCGGGTCGGGGTGTCGCTGCCGACGGGACCGGCGACCACGCCGCACGCCTCGTCGGGGTGGTCCCGCCGCGCGTGGGCGACGATCGCGTCGATGATCGACCGGTCGATGCTCAGCACGTGCACCAGCCTAACGCCTGTCGAGCACAGGCCGAAGTGGTGCCGGTCACCCCTAGTCGATCAAGGCGTTGAGCAGCGACTCCTGCAGATATCCGAGATACGCGTAGACCGAAAGCTGGAACACCCTGCTGGAACCCGGGTCCTCAGCGACCGCGTCGTCCAACTCCTCGCCCAGATCCGTGCCGTCCTTGATCTCCAGGCGGACGCCCATCGCGAGCCGGGCGTCGTTCAGTGCCCGCAACCACGCCTCGGCGGCCTCGGCGTCCAGCCGCACCTCGCCACCGGCGTCGTCCGGCAACGCGGCCAGGATCGCCCCCGCCTGATCGATCTTCGCGGTCTTCAGGTCGCCCTCGGTGTAGCGGCGGAACTCGGCGGTGCCCGCAGCGTCCTGCGGGTAGACCGCCGGGAAGAGCCGACCGACGACCGGGTCGGTGTGGTCGAAGCCGTCAGTGAGCAGACCCACCACCTCGGAGGCGACCTTCCGCAGCACCCGCACCTCGTCGACGGCGAAGACGGCCACGTAGTGACCGGCCTGGCGACGGAACATGCTCATGATCTGTCCACCGTCGCCCAGAGCCCGTACGCGTGCAGTTGCGACGCGTCGTGCTCCATCCGCTCGCGGGCGCCGGTGGAGACCACAGCACGCCCCTTGTGGTGCACGTCCAGCATCAGCTGTTCGGCCCTCTCCCGGCTGTAGCCGAAAAGCTTCTGGAAAACCCAGGTCACGTACGTCATCAGGTTGACCGGGTCGTCCCACACGATCGTCACCCACTGCCGGTCGGACGCCGGCACCTCGTCAGTGTCCGGCGTCTCGACCGGTACAACCTGCGGAGCCGCCATGCCCCCCATCGTGCCACCGGTTTCCCGGAACCGAGGAACCGGAACGCCGGCCCGGCGCGGATCACCCACTCCGGGCACTCCCGACCCGCTCTGGACGCCACCGAGCGCTGGGTCGGGCCCGGACCCGGGCCAACCGTCGGGCGCGCCGTCAGGCGAGCAGGATGCCGTGATCAACTGCATCGGAGAGCACCACGCCCAGCGAGAGGCGGATCACCTCGAACCGTCGGGAGATCTCCCTGGACAACCCCAACTCGACCTCGCGCACCGCCCGCTGGGACCAGGCCCGCGCCGCGCTGTGGTTGTCGTTGCCGGGGGTACGCCACTGCTGCCAGCACCCGCCGGAGAGCGCCACCGCCACCGGTGGGAGCACCTCGTCACGGGACGCCACCGGATAGCTGGCGGCGGCGTCGATCGCCTCCGGGCCGGTCAACTCGGCCACCCCGGCCGTACTGGTGATCAACAGCACCTTGTCCAACTCCTGGCCGGGCCGGTGATCGGCCAGGCCGTACTGCACAGCGGCGTTGATCCGACGTCGCACGCCTTCGCTCGGCGGCGCGCCGAGCACCCGGGACGCGACGTCGGTCACGATGCCGCGCACCGCCTGATCGCACTGCGCGGTGGCCAACAGCGACAACGCCGCCATCTCCCGGTCGAGCAGATCCGGCAGGCCGGCACAGCCGACTCCGAACACGATCTCCTGAACCGCCCGCAGGTGGATGTTCGCCAACTCCAGGGCGAGGTGCTGGCGGATGCGCTGAGCACACGAGCGGGCGTGCCGGTCCAACCGTTCGGACCAGTCACCCGGATCGGCGGCCACGGCGACGCGACCCTGCTGCCCCGGCACCACCGGTGGGTCGACGCTGGCCCGCTGCAAACCCTCACGCGACGCCCAACCCACCAGCGCCCGCCGCAGGTCGGCGGCGGAGGCGGCGTCGTCGACCGGGAACCACCGCGCGCCGGCCAACGCCGGCACCGCGGCCAGCAGCGCGGCCCGATGCGCCTCCACCGTCACCGCTACCGCGTCCACCTCGGTCTGCGAACCCCCGACCGGCGGGACGGACGCCCCCGCGCCCTCCGTAGTCGCCGTGCCGTCGGCCATCTGAGCCCAACCCGCCGCGCCGGGAGTGACCGCGAAGACGACCTCCACCGAGGTCGAGGCGACTTCGGCGAGCAGGTTCAACTCGGCGGCGGTGAAAGCCTGGTCGGCGGCGATCACGAAGAGCAGCGCTCCGGCCCGGCCCGCCGCTTCGAGCAGCACCTGGGTGCCGGCCACGCCGAGGGTGGCGGTGTCCGGAACGTCGATCAGGACGAAGTGCCGCAGCAGTGGCTCGGGCACCGTCAGCTCGACCCGCCGGGGCGGACGAGCCAACGCCGGACCGGCGGCGTCCCGGTCCGCGCCGTACGAGTGCGGCTGGCGGTAACCGGGCACGTACGCCGCCCGGGTGGGCACCTGGGCGTTGCGCACCACCAACCAACTGCCGGCGGGCACGGTGAGCATGACCGGGTCGAGCCCGAGCAGTGTGGCGAGCACGGCACGCCGCTCGGCACCGGCCGGGCCGACGGCGACCACACCGAGCGGCTCGTCCGGGGCGGGGCCCGCCACGCCGATCCGGGTGGGGAGCGGGCCGCAGGTGGGTAGGTCGGTTGGGCCGGTCATGTCGTCCGACGAGTCGACCGAGGGGAGAGGGCCCTGCTTCATCAGGTGCCTCCCGTTGCAGGTGGTCGGAGGTCCGGTCGCGAAATTTTCCGGTACGTCAACCCCGGATGTCGGAAGACTACGGGCGGGCCGACGACCGGGCAGAACACCCCGAATACTCACCGGTAATTGTGCGCTTACTCAACTTCGCACCGTGACGGTGCGGGCGCGGACGGATTCCGATCGATATGCTGCGCGGATGAGTCGATGGGAGTTCGTCGGCCGCACGGATGAGCTCAACCGCCTGCTGGAGGCGGTGACCGGTGAGGCCGGCCGAGGGCTCTTCTTCAGCGGCAGCGCTGGCATCGGCAAGAGCCGGTTGCTGCGCGAGGGCGTGGGCGCCCTGCCCACCGACCGGTTCGCGATCTGGTCCATCGCCGCGAGCGCCACCACCGCGGCGCTGCCGTTCGGCGGCCTGGTCCAGGTCCTCCCCGCGGAGCAGCCCCAGGGCCTCTCCCCCGCCGGCGTCCTGCGCTGGGCTCTCAACGTGCTGCAACAGCAGGCGGCCGGCCGACGGATCGTGCTCGCCATCGACGACGCCCACCTGCTCGACCCACCCTCGGCCGCACTGGTGCACCTGGTCGCCCGCGCCGAGAACGCCACAGTGGTCGGCACCCTGCGCGACGGCGAGCAGATCCCGCTGCCGATCCGCGCGCTCTGGACCGACGACCTGGTCGAGCACGTGGAGCTGACCCCGATGCCGCAGGCGGAGACCGCTGGGCTGCTGGCGGCGATCCTGGGCGGCCCGGTCGACCCGGGCTCCGCCGACCGGCTCGGCCGACTGTCGTCCGGCAACCCGCTGCTGCTACGCGAACTGGTGCACGCCGCCAACGGCAGCGCGGAGCTGAAGCAGACGTACGGGATCTGGAAGTGGACCGGGCGGTTGGAGCTGGCGCCCAACCTGACCGACCTCATCGACACCCGGGTCGGAAAGCTCACCGACGGCGTCCGCGCGGTGGTCGAGCTTGTCGCGTTCGGCGAACCACTCGGCCTGCAACTGCTCAGGCAGGCCGCCGATCAGAAGGACGTGGAGACCGCCGAGGAGCGCGGCCTGATCACCGTGGACCAGCACGACCGGCGCACCAACGTCCGGCTGGCCCACCCGCTCTACGGCGAGGTGATGCGCCGGCGCTGTCCGGTCAGCCGCACCCGTCGGCTTCAGGCGCACCTCGCCGAGCTGATCGAGCAGGTCGGCAAGCGCCGCCGCGACGACCTGCTGCGGGTGGCCGTCTGGCGACTCGACTCGGGCACCGCACAGGACCCGGCCCTGCTGCTGGAGGCCGCCGTACAGGCGTTCACCCGCTACGACGTACCGCTGGCGACCCGCCTGGCGCGGGCCGCGCTGAACGCCGACGGCGGCTCCGACGCGGCGGAGCTGCTGGCCACCATCCTGATGTTCGCCGACCGGCCCGGCGAGGCGATCGACGTCCTCGACGCGGTGCCCCCGGAGCCGGGCGACGAGCGACGGCTCTGCCGCTGGCTGACAGTGCGCGGCATGGTCAGCTACTGGGGGTTGAGCCAGGAGTCCACGGTGGAGGAGATCGCCGGCCGGGTCGAGCAGCTCAGCGACTCCGCCGACCGGGCCCGGGTGCACGCCTTCGAAGCGATCATGCGCCTGCACCGGCTGGACACCGCCGCCGCGGTGCGGCTCAGCCAACGTGTCCTGGACCGGCCGGCGGCCGGCGTCGCCGCCCGCGAGCTGGCCCGCTCCACGATCGCGTACGTCCAGGCCGCGCAGGGCGAGCTGACCCGCAGCGGTACGGCGATCGCCCAGGTGCACTCGGCTGCGGCCAACTGGCGCACCGACATGCCGTACCTCCAACTGGCCCTGGAGTTGGCCCGCGGCACCCGGCTCATGCTCACCGGCGACCTGGCCGGAATCGACGCGATCGTCGCCGACGAGTTCGCCGACCTCGCCGGGGAGGGTGACTTCCGCCTCGGCACCGGCTACCTGGCCATCCTGCAGGCGTACGCGTACCGGCTGCGCGGGCAGAGCGGCGCCGCCATGCGGACCTCCCTGAGTGCCTGTGCGGTGCTGGCCACGAGTCGGGTCTACGCGGGTCTGGCCCAGGCCGAACGCGCCCAGTCGGCGGCGCTGCGCGGTGACGCCGTGCAGGCGGCCGCGGCGATGGCCGAGGCCGACCGCACCCACGCGCCGGGAATGGCGGTGCTCTACCCGTGGCTGGAGCAGGCCCGGGGCGCGTCGCTGGCCGCTGGTGGCGACCTGCCGGGCGCGGTCAAGCACCTCGGCGACCTGGTGGATCGGCTGCGCTCGGACGGCTTCGCCGGGCACGAGGTGCACGTTCTGCACGACCTGGTCCGACTGGACCAGGCGGGCATGGCGGTCGGGCCCACCTGTTCCGACGGTGGTCGGCGCACCGTCGCGCAGCGCCTCGCCGAGCTCTCCGAGCGGGTCGACGGGGTGTTGCCACCGCTGTTGGCCCGGCACGCCCGCGCCGCGGTGACCGACTCCCCCGCTGATCTGCTCGCGGTCGCCGACGACTACGCCGCACTGGAGTTGACCGTGTACGCGGCCGAGGCCACCTCCCAGGCCGTTCAGCGGCTGCGCCAACAGCACTCGGCGGCGGCCAACGACGCCCGGGAGCGTCTCGCCGGGTTGCTCGGGCGCTGCGACGCGATCCGGACGCCGGCGCTCCAGGCCGGCGCGCCGGTGCTCACCGAGCGGGAGTGGCAGGTGGCTCGCCTCGCCGCGCACGGTGCGGCCAGCCGGGCCATCGCCGAACGGCTCTACCTGTCGGCGCGCACTGTGGAGAACCACCTCCAGCGGATCTACGCCAAACTCGGCGTGACCAGCCGGGCCGAGCTGTGGGCGGCGTTACGTTCGATCCCGGGCCACGACGGCGGCGACGCGAGCTGAACCTTAGGCTGGGGCGGTGAGCATCCACCGCCCCGCGCTGCTGACCGACCACTACGAGCTGACGATGGTCAGCGCGGCCCTGAAGGACGGCACCGCCGACCGCCGGTGTGTCTTCGAGGTGTTCAGCCGCCGGTTGCCCAGTGGCCGCCGGTACGGCGTGGTCGCCGGGACGGCCCGACTGATCGAGCTGATCCGCGACTTCCGGTTCGATCCCAGCGAGGTGGAGTTCCTGCTGCGGACCGGGGTGGTCGACGAGATGGCGGCGGCGTGGCTCACCGACTACCGCTTCACCGGCGACGTCGACGGCTACGCCGAGGGCGAGCTGTTCTTCCCCGGCTCACCGATCCTCACCGTCTCCGGCGGTTTCGCCGAGTGTGTGGTGCTGGAGACGCTGGTGCTGTCCGTGCTCAACCACGACAGCGCGGTGGCCGCTGCGGCGGCACGGATGGTGACCGCGGCGCGCGGCCGGACGCTCATCGAGATGGGCTCGCGGCGGGCACACGAGGAGGCGGCGGTGGCCGCGGCGCGAGCCGCGTACCTGGCCGGTTTCCGGTTCACGTCCAACCTCGCCGCCGGTGCGCTCTACGGTATTCCGACGGCGGGCACGGCGGCGCACGCCTTCACCCTGCTGCACGACGACGAACGGGCGGCGTTCGCCTCGCAGGTCGCCACGCTGGGCAAGGACACCACGCTGCTGGTCGACACGTACGACATCAGCCAGGGCATCCGCAACGCGATAGCGGTGGCCGGGCCGGAGCTGCGGGCGGTACGCATCGACTCCGGCGACCTCGCGGTGATCGCTCAGCAGTCCCGGGAGCTGCTCGACTCGTTGGGCGCCACCGAGACCAAGATCATCGTTTCGGGCGACCTGGACGAGTACGCGATCGCCGCGCTGGCCGCCGAACCGGTCGACATGTACGGCGCCGGCACGGCCGTGGTCACCGGTTCCGGCGCGCCGACCGCCGGGTTGGTGTACAAGCTGGTCGAGGTCGAGGGACGACCGGTGGTGAAGCGCTCCGAGCACAAGGCGACGATCGGCGGCCGGAAGGTCGCGGTCCGCCGGCACAAGCCGACCGGTACCGCCACCGAGGAGATCATCGTTCCGCAGGGCGTTCCGGACCGGCAGCCCAACGACCGCCTGCTCCAGCAGTCGTTCGTGGCCGCCGGTGAGCCGGTGCCGCTGCCGACGCTCGACGAGTCGCGGGAGCACCTGCGGGAGTGTCTGATCTCCATCCCGTGGGAGGGGCTGAAGCTCTCGGCCGGCGACCCGGCCGTGCCGGTCACCGTCGTACCCGCTGGTTGAGCCTTCCGCCGATCCGATCTCGAAGGGGAACCCCTGATGGCCAACGCGCTGATCATCGTGGACGTGCAGAACGACTTCTGCGAGGGCGGCTCGCTGGCCGTCGCCGGTGGCGCAGGGGTGGCCGCCGGGATCTCCCGGCTCCTCGCCGCCGAGCCGGACCGGTGGACGCACGTGGTCGCCACCAAGGACTACCACGTCGACCCGGGGGCCCACTTCGGCGATCCGCCGGACTTCGTGGAGTCCTGGCCCCGGCACTGCGTGGTCGGCACCAGCGGTTCGGAGTTCCACAGCGAACTGGACACCGCCCGGATCGAGGCGATCTTCCACAAGGGCGAGCACGCAGCGGCGTACTCCGGTTTCGAGGGGCATGCCGACGACGGCGAGTGCCTGGCCGACTGGCTGCGCCGACACGACGTGGACCGGGTCGACCTGGTCGGCATCGCCACGGACCACTGCGTGCGGGCCACCGCGCTGGACGCCGCCCGGGAGGGTTTCGCCACGACCGTGCTGCTCGAGTTGACCGCCGCCGTCGCCCCGGCGACCACCGACGTGGCCCTGCGCGCGATGGACGGCGCCGGAGTGATCATGCACGGGCAGCCTGTGATCAGGGCCGCATGAGCCGCTAATTGGTTGGCCAAGGGGCCGCCGCCGGTCGAGGATGTCGCCGGAGGTACGGACCCACGTGAACATGAAGCCTTACCGGCGGGCACTCGCCCTGCCCGGCCTGCGATCGCTGCTGGTGGTCGCCGTCCTCGCCCGCATCCCGCTCACCGCGACCGGGGTGACGCTGACCTTCCACGTGGTGTTCGACCTGCACCGCGGTTACGGGGCCGCCGGCCTGGTCGGTGCGGCGGTCACCGTGGGCGCGGCGATCGGCGGGCCGATTCTCGGCCGGCTGGTGGATCACCGGGGTCTCCGCCCGGTCCTGGTGCTCACCGGCATCGCGGAGGCGATCTTCTGGTCGACCGCGCCGTCGCTGCCGTACCCCCTGCTCCTGCCGGCCGCGTTCGTGGCCGGCTCGCTGGCCCTGCCGATCTTCTCAGTGGTCCGTCAGTCGATCGCCGCGCTGGTCCCGGAGGACCAGCGCCGCCCGGCGTACGCGTTGGACTCGATGTCGGTGGAGCTGTCGTTCATGATCGGCCCGGCGTTGGCCGTCGCGCTGGTCACCGCGATCTCCGCGCAGACCACCATGTACCTGGTCGGCGGCGGCATCGTGGCCGCCGGCATCGCCCTGTGGCTGGTCAACCCGCCGATCCGCGAAGCCACCACCGGGGAGCCCAGCGGGCCGGCCCAGCGGGTGCCTCGCCGGCAGTGGCTGACGCCCCGGCTGCTCGCCGTACTGGCCCTCAGCACCGCGGCGACACTGGTGCTCGGCGGCACCGACGTGGCGGTGGTCGCGGTGCTCCGGGCCAGCGGCGAGGTCGGCTGGACCGGCGCGGTGCTGGCCATCTGGGCGGTCGCCTCGCTGGCCGGCGGGTTCGCCTACGGAGCCGTGCACCGTTCGTTCTCCCCACTGGCGTTGACCGCCGCACTCGCCCTGTGCACCATCCCGGTCGGGCTGGGCGGCGCGCACTGGTGGCTGCTGTGCCTGGCGCTGATCCCGGCCGGTGCGCTCTGCGCGCCGACCATCGCGGCCGGTTCGGACGCGGTCAGCCGCCTGGTCCCGGCCCAGGTACGCGGTGAGGCGATGGGGCTGCACGGCTCGGCGGTCACCGTGGGCATCGCGATCGGTGCGCCGCTCGCCGGAGCGGTGATCGACGCCAGCTCGCCGGTCTGGGGTTTCGTGGTCACCGGGGCACTCGGCGCGCTGGTCACGGTGGTGGTGCTCCCGATCGAACTGCGCCGCCGTCGCGCCGCCGCAACCGTCCCACCGCCCGTCGAAGCGGACCTCACCCCCGCCGCCCGCTAACGGTCTGACAGCGGCCGGGCCAAGCCGAGCCGGACTGAGCCGTGCCGGGCCCGGGGCATGCCGGGCCGGGGGCAGCTCCGCCGGCAGGCGAGCCAGAACGGGTCAAGGCAGCCGTGCACCAACCCAATTGGGTGGGTGTGCCGCCCGGCAGTTTCCGGCCGGCGCGCTGTCTGGGGCAGCAAGATAGTGGCGTCACTGCGGATCGAGGTGTCCGCCGGGCCGCCGGGCCACCAGGGCCGCCGGACCACCAGGGCCGCCGGACCACCAGGGCCGCCGGACCACCAGGGCCGCCGGACCACCAGGGCCGCCGGACCACCAGGGCCGCCGGGGCCGCATACCTGCTCGTGAGCGTGATGTCTGTGAGTCATCGTGATGACTCACAGACATCACGCTCACGAGGGACATGGCCTGCCTTGGGGCCAGGCCGACCATGGGCCAGTCCGTGCCGACACCGGGTTAGGCCGCGCCGACGCCGAGCCAGGCCAAGCCAAGCCGAGGCCAGACCCAGCAGACGCTACGGACGGCAGCCGCCGGTGAGCCGCGTGGACCGGCTGGTACAAGGCTAGACGCGAGAGTGGCGGTGGCTGGACATGGCGACGGGCGCCGCTCCCGGTGTCCCGGGGGGCGGCGCCCGTCGTACTGCCTGGGTTTTGCGTCAGTGCCGGTCGACGTCGCTGGCGGTGTCCTCGCGGTAGCTCGCGCCACCGTCGGACTCACTGGTGAGCGGCTTGGCGCCACCCTCCGGCGGGCCGGCCACGCTCTGGCCGGCGGCCAGCTCGGGGAACTTCGCGTCGAACGCCGGCCGCTCGGAGCGGATGCGCGGCATGCGGTCGAAGTTACGCAGCGGCGGCGGGCTGCTGGTCGCCCACTCCAGCGAGTTGCCGTGACCCCAGGGGTCGTTCACCTCGACCACCGGGCCGGTCTTGTACGACTTCCAGCAGTTGTAGATGAACGGCAGCGTGGAGATACCGGTGATGAACGCGCCGATCGTGGAGATCATGTTCAGCGTGGTGAAGCCGTCGCTGGGCAGGTAGTCGGCGTACCGGCGGGGCATGCCCTCGTTGCCGAGCCAGTGCTGCACCAGGAACGTGGTGTGGAACCCGATCATGGTGAGCCAGAAGTGCACCTTGCCCAGGCGTTCGTCGAGCATCCGGCCGAACATCTTCGGGAACCAGAAGTAGATGCCGGCGAAGACCGCGAACACGATGGTGCCGAAGAGCACGTAGTGGAAGTGCGCCACCACGAAGTACGAGTCCGACACGTGGAAGTCGATCGGCGGGCTGGCCAGCAGCACACCGGTGAGACCACCGAAGAGGAACGTGACCAGGAAGCCGACCGCCCAGAGCATGGGCGTCTCGAAGCTGATCTGGCCCCGCCACATGGTGCCGATCCAGTTGAAGAACTTCATACCGGTCGGCACGGCGATCAGGTAGCTCAGGAAGCTGAAGAACGGCAGCAGCACCTGACCGGTGGCGAACATGTGGTGCGCCCAGACGCTCATGGAGAGCGCGGCGATCGCGACGGTCGCGGCGACCAGACCCTTGTAGCCGAAGATCGGCTTGCGGGAGAAGACCGGGATGACCTCGCTGATGATGCCGAAGAACGGCAACGCCACGATGTAGACCTCGGGGTGCCCGAAGAACCAGAACAGGTGCTGCCAGAGCATTGGCCCACCGGTTGCCGGGTCGTACACGTGCGCGCCGAGGATGCGGTCCGCGGCGAGCGCGAAGAGCGCTGCGGCCAGCAGCGGGAAGACCAGGATCACCAGAAGGCTGGTGACCAGGATGTTCCACGTGAAGATCGGCATCCGGAACATGGTCATGCCTGGGGCGCGCAGGGTCAGCACCGTGGTGATCATGTTCACGGCACCGAGGATGGTGCCCAGACCGGAGATGGCCAGACCCATGATCCACATGTTGGCGCCGACGCCGGGCGAGTGCTCGACGCTGCTCAGCGGCGCGTACGCGAACCAACCGAAGTCGGCGGCGCCACCCGGGGTGATGAACCCGGCCGTCGCCATCGTCCCGCCGAACAGGTACAGCCAGTAGGCGAAGCTGTTCAGCCGGGGGAAGGAGACGTCAGGCGCGCCGATCTGGATCGGCACGATGTAGTTGGCGAAGGCGAACACGATCGGCGTCGCGAAGAACAGCAACATGATCGTGCCGTGCATGGTGAAGAGCTGGTTGTACTGCTCGGGCGACAGGAACTGCAGCCCTGGCCGGGCCAGCTCAGCCCGCATGATCAGCGCCATCAGGCCGCCGATCATGAAGAACACGAACGCGGTGACCATGTACATGATCCCGATTTGCTTCGCGTCCGTGGTTCGCAGCAGCCGCGCGATGGCCGACCCCTTGACCGGCTCCCGGACCGGCCAGGGCCGGGTCACGACCGGCTTGGGTGCGACGGTGGTCACGAGTGGCCTCCGGTTCTCGGTTGTCCCGCTCGGCACACGCTGGTTATCGGCGGGCCGTCATCCGCAAGGAGGATAGTCCCCGGCAGGTCGCAGCGCCGCGTGGGGTGGCGTGACACGATCTACAACGGGCCTACAGCGGGCCGAGCAGGAGCCGGTAGTGCTCCCCGAAGATCCGGTCGCCGCGTCCGCGCAGCAGCGGGTCGCGCAGCGCCGGCGGCACATCCCTGGTCCGGTTGCGGTCCCGGGTCCGGTCCCGCACCCATCGGGTACGCGGGCGGCGACGACTCTCGTACGCCACCAGCGCCGCCTCCACGCTGTTGGCGGCGCGCAGCGACTCGGCCAGCACCACGGCGTCCTCCAACGCCATGGCCGCGCCCTGCGACAGCGTCGGCGCGGTGGCGTGCGCCGCGTCGCCGACCAGCAGCACGCGCCCCCGGTGCCAACGGCCCAACTCCACCTCGTCGGTGATCCCGACGTGCACCTCGTCGAGGGCCGCCAGCACCTCGGGCACCGGGCCGCGGTAGTCGGCAAAGAGGTCGCGCAGCCGCGCGAGAGGATCGGCGGGTTCCTCGGTGCCGGCCTCGTCGGCGTAGAGGTGCAGTCGCCCGGCACCGATCGGCACCATCAGGAACCCGGAGCGCTGGCCGAGCAGTGCGGTCCACTCGGTGACCGGTGGGCCGTCGCGCAGGACGGCCCGGTAGACCACCTGCCCGACCGGGCGCGGCGGCCCACCGAGCGCGGCCAGCGCACGGACCGAGGAGCGTGGTCCGTCGGCGCCGATGACCAGGTCGTACTCACCGGTGGTGCCGTCGGTGAAGGTGACGCCGACGGCACCGGGAAGCAGGTCCAGGGTGCGGACCTCGGCGCCGTGCCGGACGGCGCCGCCGGCACCGCTGAGCAGCACCCGGTGCAGGTCGGCCCGGGGTAGCGCGCGGCACTCGCCGACGCCGGCCCAGAGGGCGTCGAGGTCGACCTCGCAGAGTTGCGCGCCCGCGGCGTCGAAGAACCGCTGCCGGTGGATCACCTGCCCGACCGGCCGGACGGGGTCGTGCAGGTCGAGCCGGTGCAGCGCGCGGGCGGCGTTGCCGGGCAGGTAGAGGCCGGTCTCGATGGACTCCCCCGGTGGCAGCTTGTCGGTGACGTCGGGCCGGAAGCCCGCCAGGCGCAGCGCCCGGGCTACGGACAGGCCAGCGATGCCCGCGCCGACGACGAGGATGCGCAGGGGGGAGCCACCCATGGTGGTGTACGCCTCCGGAGGGGGAGCGGCACGCGTTGGAGGCAACACGCTACTCGGAGCGATCGGCGCACACCAGGCCCAATCGGCCCGCACCCCGCCGCTCGTCGGCGACCCGAGCCGCTTGGCCGGCCGTCCGTCGCCGACCGTAAGGCGGGGATGGCAATCCTCACAATTTGCCAGTTCAATCCCGACGGTTGCGCGTCAGTTTCAGACATGTAAATGTGTCGTTGAGCGTGGGAGCGCTCCCGCACTGCCCCACCACATCCGGCGCCCGGCACGCGCCGAGTCAAGGAGCGTCATGAAACGTCAACTTCGGGCCCTGGCCGTCGCCGGGTTGCTGGTCGCCAGTTCCCTGGTGGCCGTGACCTTCGGCGGCACGGCCTCCGCCGACACCCTGATCTGCGAACAGTACGGCTCGACCACCATCCAGGGCCGCTACGTCGTGCAGAACAACCGCTGGGGCACCACCGCCCAGCAGTGCATCAACGTCACCAGCAGCGGCTTCGAGATCACCACCCTGAACGGCAGCAGCCCCACCAACGGCGCGCCCACCGCGTACCCCTCGGTGTTCTTCGGTTGCCACTACACCAACTGCTCCCCCGGCACGAACCTGCCGATCCAGGTGAGCCAGATCAGCAGCGCCACCAGCAGCATCTCCTACCGCTACGTCAGCGGCGCCACCTACAACGCGTCGTACGACATCTGGCTGGACCCGTCACCCAAGCGGGACGGGGTGAACCAGATGGAGATCATGATCTGGCTCAACCGGCAGGGCCCGATCCAGCCCATCGGCTCGGTGGTCGGCACGACGAACCTGGCCGGCCGCACCTGGGAGGTCTGGCGGGGCAGCAACGGCTCCAACAACGTCATCTCCTACGTCGCGCAGTCGGCGATCTCCAGCCTGAACTTCAGCGTGCTGGACTTCATCAACGACACCCGCAACCGGGGCGCGATCACCAATTCCTGGTACCTGACCAGCATCCAGGCCGGCTTCGAGCCGTGGCAGGGCGGCGTCGGCCTGGCCGTGACGTCGTTCTCGGCCAACGTCAACGGCGGCGGCAACCCCACCAACCCGCCGCCGACCACCCCGCCGCCGGGCGGTGGCGCGAGCTGCGCGGTGAAGTACACGGCGAACTCGTGGAACAACGGCTTCACCGCCGACGTGCAGATCACCAACACCGGGTCCAGCGCGATCAACGGCTGGACGATGAACTACAACCTGCCCAGCGGGCAGACCGTCACCAACGCCTGGAACGCCACGGTGAGCCAGAGCGGGTCTGCGGTGACCGCCCGGAACGTGGGCCACAACGGGTCCATCGCACCCGGGGGCACTGCCAGCTTCGGCTACCAGGGGACGTTGAACGGGTCGTACTCGTCGCCGAGCAGCTTCTCGCTCAACGGGGCGACCTGCTCCCGCAACTGACCTGACGGTGGGGGCGTGACCTTCCGGTCGCACCCCCACCGCACACGGGATCCGGCGCTGTCAGACCCGGGTGAGGCGTACCGCGTCGGCGATCACCAGGCCGCTGGAGCTGCTCCACCGGCTCACGCCGACCCGGTTGGCGTCGCCCGCCGGCAGGGCGAACGTGCCGAGAGCGCGCCACTGCCCGCCGGTGGCCCGCTGGTCGACCCGGACGGTCTGGTTGCCGCTGCCGGTGGCGACGATGTACGGGGTGGCGCTGTTGTAGCCCGAGTTCGCCGGCCACCAGGCCTCGACCCGGTAGTTGCCGGCCGCCGGGACGTTGAACCGGTACCAGGCGACATCGCTGGCGGCGACCGGTTCGGCGTAGCGGTAGTCGGTCCCGTAGCGCTGACTGGAGTACGACGACACGCCCCAGTTGGCGCTGGCGGTGAACCGGCCGCTGGTGGTGTTGTCCACCGTTGCGGACCAGGTCGTGCCGCCGCCGGCCATCTTCGCCGCCACGTCGGCGCGCATGACGTTCAGGTCGATGAAGGACGGGTCGATCTTGCCGGTGGTGCTGGTCTCCCGGTGGCCCCGGGCGTAGCTGCTGTCCCGACCGAGGCGGGTGAGCACCGCGGCGGTGGCGGCGACCGAGGCGTTGTACTGCGCGGCCGTCATCTCCTGGCTGACACCGTTGTAGTCGATCTCCCACCCGATCATCAGGGTGTTGCCGTCCCCGGAGGGGATCGGTCCGCTGCCGCCGCTGACCCCGGCGTGGTTGCAGCGGCCGGCGGAGATGACGTGGAAGACGCCGTTGTAGTCGACGAGCGCCTGGCACAGCGGCCCCGGCAGGTCGGACCGGCCGTTGATGCAGATGTTGAGCGCCGGGTGCGGGTTGCTGGCGCTCGAGGTCGAGGCGGTGTGGTGCCACAGCACCCCGATCGGGTCGAAGGAGCCGGGGCGCATCCGGTTGAGCCAGTCGCCCTCGACGACGACCTGGACCCCGGCGGCGCGCAGCACGTCCACCAGCCAGGGGATCGTCGCCATCAGGCGTCCGCGAGCAGGTCGGCGAGGCACTCGGCCTTCGGCGCGGCGTTGGCCGGGGCGGGTCGGGCGACGACGGTCAGCGCGGCGACGACCAGGGCGGGGATGCCGAGCACCCCACGGCGGCGCAGACGGACGGATGGTGATCGGGTCATGGCGATCCTCCAGCGACGACGGGCACGAACGGATCGACGATCGTGATGACGGGCACGCTATACCGTCACGTACGTCGATGTCGATACCCTTCATTGGCGGGTCGCCCGCTGAAGGAATCCGCCGATCAGACCTCGCCGAGCGCGTCGATGTCGCGCATCTCCTCCGCCGTCAGCGAGAAGTGGAAGACGTCGAAGTTGGCGGTGATCCGCTCCGGAGTCACCGACTTCGGAATCGCCACGATCTCGTGGTCGATGTGCCACCGCAGCACCACCTGCGCCGGCGAGACGCCGTGCGCGGCGGCGATCCTGACCAGCACCGGGTCACTGAGGTCGCTGGTCTTGAACGGGCTGTACCCCTCCAGCACCACACCCCGGTCCCGGTGCTCGGCGTGCCGCTGCCGGTCGTACAGTGCCGGGCTCCACTCGATCTGGTTGACCGCCGGGTTCTCCTCGGTGGACTGGATCAGCTCGTCGATCTGCGGGGTGCTGTAGTTGCTGACGCCGATGGCCCGGGTGAGATTCTCGTCCCGGGCGGCGATCAGCTCCCGCCAGAGCGGGATGCTGTCGGCCGGCGACCCCGGCGGCCAGTGGATCAGCCAGAGGTCCAGGTGGTCGACGCCGAGCGCCTCCAGGCTGGCCTCCAGCGTCTGCCGCTCCCGGCCCACCTGGTTGGGGGGCAGCTTGGTGGTGATGAAGACGTCCTCCCGGCGCAGCCCGCTCTCGCGCACCGCACGGCCGACCTCCCGCTCGTTGCCGTACACGGTGGCGGTGTCGAGGTGCCGGTAGCCGGTGTCGAGCGCCGCCAGCACGGCGTCGTACCCGGCCTGGCCGGTGGCCTGCCAGGTGCCGAAGCCGAGCAGGGGCATCCGCACGTCACCGGGGAGCAGGGCGGTGGGCTGGTCGGTGAGGTCCATGAGGTCCGTTCTACCCCGCCACGCCCCCAAACGCCGAGCGAACCGGACACTGGGGCGTCCAGCGCACCGGTCGGTTTTGCCGGAGAATGCGGGTGTGACCGACCGGCTGCAGGAGTACCGGCGACGGAGGGACGCGGCCCGCACACCCGAGCCGGTGCCGCAGGGCCCGCCGTCGGCCGGCCCCGACTCCGCCCGCTTCGTCATCCAGCAGCACCACGCCCGCAGCCTGCACTGGGACCTGCGTCTGGAGCACGACGGGGTGCTCGCGTCCTGGGCGGTGCCACGCGGGCTGCCGCGCGATCCGGGTCGCAACCACCTCGCCGTACACACCGAGGACCACCCGATGGAGTACCTCGACTTCGCCGGCGAGATCCCCGCCGGTGAGTACGGCGGGGGCCGGATGCTGATCCACGACCGGGGCACCTACCACTGCGAGAAGTGGCGCGACGACGAGGTGATCGTGACCCTCAGCGGTGACCGGACCGCCGGGCGCTACGTGCTGTTCGCCACCGGCGGGCGGGACTGGATGGTCCGTCGCACCGACCCCGCGCCAACGGGCTGGACAGCGATGCCGGACCTGGTCCGGCCGATGCACCCCACGCCCGCCGCCGGGCTCCCCCGCGACAGCGCCGCCTGGGGGTACGAACTGCGCTGGGACGGCGTCCGGGCGATGGCGTACGTCTCCGGCGGCCGGCTGCGGCTGCTCTCCGAGACCGACGAGGACATCACCGGCGGATATCCGTGGCTGCGCGCGATGGCCGAGGCGCTCGCCCCCACCGAGGCGGTGCTCGACGGTGTGCTGGTGCGCATCGACGGTGCCGGCCGGGTGCGTCCGGTGCGCCCGAGCACCGGCGGACGGGTCCCCGCCGACGCTCAGTACCTGATCGTCGATCTGCTCTGGCTGGAGGGCGTGAGCAGCGTCGACGTGCCGTACGCGCAACGCCGGGAGTTGCTCGATGGGCTGGCCTTGGCCGGTGCGCACTGGCAGACTCCGCCGTGGTTCCCGGGCGCGGGCGACGAGGCCCTGCGTGCCGGGCAGGAACAGGGCCTGCCGGGCGTGGTCGCCAAACGGCTGGACTCGGTCTACGAGCCGGGGCGGCGCAGCCGACGCTGGCTGGGCATCGACGCGGCCTGACGCGAGGAGCGACGTGTACCTGACCCACCTGGACTGCCCGCGGTGCGGCAAGGAGCACGCCGCCGACCGGTTACAGAACCTCTGCGACTGCGGGTCGCCGCTGCTCGCCCGCTACGACCTGCCGGCCGTGGCGAAGGCGGTCACCCCGGAACGCTTTCCGCTGCGTCCGGCCGATCTGTGGCGCTACCGGGAGCTGCTGCCGGTCGCCGATCCCCGGCACGTCACCACGCTGGGCGAGGGCTGGACGCCCCTGCTGCGCACCCCGGCGTACGGCACGGAGATCGGCATCGCGGACCTGATGGTCAAGGACGAGGGGCTGATCCCGACCGGCTCGTTCAAGGCCCGGGGCGCTGCGGTCGGCGTGAGCCGGGCCCGTGAGCTGGGCGTCGAGCGGGTCGCGATGCCCACCAACGGCAACGCCGGGTCGGCGTGGGCCACCTACGCCGCGCGGGCCGGGATGGGCGCGACGATCGTCATGCCGTTGAGCGCGCCGAGCATCTGCCGGCGCGAGTGCGTCGCCGCCGGGGCCGACCTGCGCCTGATCGACGGGCTGATCGGCGACGCCGGTCGGCAGGTGGCCGAGCTGATCGCGGAGTCGAACGGAGCGATCTTCGACGCCGGCACGCTGCGCGAGCCCTACCGGCTGGAGGGCAAGAAGACGATGGGGTACGAGATCGTCGAGCAGCTCGGCTGGCAGGTACCGGACGTGATCATCTACCCGACGGGCGGCGGTGTCGGCCTGATCGGCATCCACAAGGCGCTGCACGAGCTGCGCGAGCTGGGCTGGATCGGTGACAAGCTGCCCCGGCTGGTGGCCGTGCAGTCCACCGGCTGCGCGCCGATCGTGCGGGCGTTCGCCGCCGGCGAGAATCGGGCGCAGCCGTGGGCGGACGCGCACACCGTGGCGTTCGGCATCACGGTGCCGGCCCCGCTGGGCGACGAGCTGATCCTGGCGGCGCTGCGGGAGTCGTCCGGAACGGCCGTCGCCGTCGACGACGCGGACATCCTGGCCGACCTGCGCGAGTTCGCCGGCCGGGAGGGGCTGCTGCTCTGCCCGGAGGGTGCGGCCTGCCTGACGGCGGCGCGGCAGCTGCGCGCCGGAGGGTGGATCCGGGCCGGCGAACGGGTGGTGGTGCTCAACACCGGCGCCGGACTGAAGTATCCGGACACCGTCGACGTGTCCGGCGTACCGCTGGTGACGTGAGCTGACGGTGCGCCGACGGATCAGTAGCTCTCCGGTTGGGTGATCCGCCAGGCCGCGTTGATCAGCCCGATGTGCGAGAGCGCCTGCGGCATGTTGCCCAGCTGCATCCCGGTGGCCAGGTCGATCTGCTCGCTGAACAGCCCCACGTCGTTGGCGTACCCGACGACCCGCTCGAAGAGCGCCTCGGCCCGCTGCTGCTCACCCGTCATCACCAGGCACTCCACCAGCCAGAACGAACACAGCAGGAAGCCGGCCGGGTCGGCCGTCCAGCGTCGCAGCAGACCGTCCTCGGTGCCCAGCTCGCGCTCGACCATCGCGATCGTCGAGCGCATCCGTGGGTCGGTGGCCGGCAGGAAGTGCGTGACCGGCAGGGCGAGCACCGAGGCGTCCAGCTCCGCCGACCCGAACGCGCCGGTGAACGCCCCGATCCGGTCGTTCCACCCCTCGCGCAGCACGGTCTCCCGGATCTCGTCGCGCACCGTGGCCCAGCGACGGGGGTCGGCCTGATCACCGAGCCGGTCGGCGAGCCCCACCGCCCGGTCCATGGTCAGCCAGCAGGACACCTTGGACGAGAGGTAGTGACGTTCTTCGTCGCGAGTCTCCCAGATGCCCCGGTCCGGCAGCTGCCACGTCGCGGCCACCTGCTCGGTCAACCCGAGCACCATCTCCCGCAACTCGACCTCGAAGTTCGCACCGAGGTAGTCGCGCAGCCGCCACACCGCCGACATCACCTCACCCGGCACGTCGAGCTGTCGCTGGCGCCAGGCGTCGTTGCCGATCCGCACCGGCCGGCTGCCCCGGTAGCCGCGCAGGTGGTCGCAGTGGTGCTCGGAAAGGTCACGCTCGCCCTCCAGCCCGAAGAGCACCGGCACGGGCTCGTCGCCGAACCGGCCGATCGAGCGGGTCGCCCAGGCGAACAGTCGGGACGTCTCCTCGGGGCAGGCCGCCACCCAGAGCGCCCGCATCGTCAACGAGAAGTCCCGCAGCCACGAGTAGCGGTAGTCGTAGTTCCGGTCGCCACCGATCTGCTCCGGCAACGACGAGGTCAGCGCGGCGGCGACCGCGCCGCTGCGGGCGTACGTGAGGCCGGTCAGCACCGTCGCGCTGTGTTTGACGAGTTCGGGGTAGCGGCCGGAGTATCCGTGCGTCTCCCGGAACGCCTGCCACGCCTGCGTCGTCTCCGCGAGGGCGGCCAGCGGGTCCAGTCGGGCCGGCGGATCGCCGTACGCCTCACCGAACGCGACGTCCATCCCGATCACCTGACCGGCGGAGACCTCGAACTCGTGGGTCACCCGGTCGGTGCCCGCCCGCAGGTGCAGACCTCCGGCGCGCAACACCAGCACCACCGGGCCGGCGCCGGCCAGCACCCCGCCGTCCGGCTGATCGTGCAGGTACGGCGTGAGCAGGCCGTACTCCGGGCGGGGTGCGAAGTCGAGCCCCATCCGCACCCGCCCGGACAGGCCCTTCACGACCCGGATCAGCACGGCCGGTGAGTTCTTGCCCAACTCGTGGGCGCGGGCGCCCACCTCGGCGGCGAGGGCGTCGACGACCGCCACGCTGCCGTGCGGCGTGTGGTGCACCGTCCGCAGCACCAGCGAGTCCGGCAGGTACGCGCGCTCCACCCGGTGGCCCGGGCCCCCGACGCCTACCGGGGCCAGCCGGAAGTGGCCGGCGCCCGGGTCGAGCAGCCGCGCGAACACGGCCGACCCATCGAACCGGTGCGGGCACCACCAGTCGATCGAGCCGTCCTTGCCGACCAGGGCACCCGAACGGGAGTCCGAGAGGAACCCGTAGTCGGAGATCGGCGGCTGCTGCTCCACCCGCCGGGGGTACCCGCATCAGGCCGGATCAGACCGGGAGCCTCACTCGGTCGGCGGCTCGTCCTCGCCCGCCGCCTCGGCCGCGTCGGCCTCCTCCTTGGTCTTGTGCACCGCCTGGTCGGCGTGCTCCGGCGGCCCGTAGACCGTGTACAGCACCAGCGGATTGGGGCCGGTGTTGACGAAGTTGTGCTTGGTGCCCGCCGGAACCACGACCAGGTCGCCCGCGGCGACCTTCCGCTTCGCGCCGGCGACCCGGGCCTCGCCGACGCCGCTGACGAAGGTCAGGATCTGGTCGATGCCCTCGTGCACCTCCTCGCCGATCTCCCCGTCCGGCGGAATGGTCATGATGACCAGCTGGGTGTGCTCACCGGTCCACAGCACCCGCCGGAAATCCGGGCTCTTCTCGGCAACAGTCGCGATAGTGAAATGCTCCATGCCCACGCCCATACCCCGTCCGGCGGCCCGCCACGCCGGGAGTCGCAGATGGTGGAATTCCCCACGGTCAGAGGGTTTGGATGCGCGCGGACCGGGGATCGACAGCGCGGACCGGCACGAAGGGCCGGTCGAGCCAGGTCCCCGCCGGCGTACCGCCGAACGGCTGCGGTGGTGGGAGACGGCCAGAGCGCGGCGACGTTCCGACCACGGTCGAGCGGCGCCGTGCGCTCTTTCGAGCACCGGTGCGCTCGTTCGACTCGGCGGTGCAGCCAGGTGGAGCAGTCAGCGGTGCAGCCAGGTGAGCAGATCGGGCGGGGCCAGCGCGGCGACCCGTTGCTGATAGCGGGATCGCGCGGGCTCGTCCAGCAGGGCGCGTCCCTGACCGGAGCCTCCTCGGCGAAAGAACGCCAGGCGGTCGCGCAGCACGCCGAGGGTGTCCGGTGCCAGCTGGTCGGCGCGCTCGCGCATGCGACCGAAGGTGGCCGCCTCGATGAGCGCGGGCCAGTGCGCCTCGGGGACCGTGATGCCCCACCGATCGGCGAGCCGGCGCATCTCACCGCCCAGATCGGCCAGCAGGTCGTCGTAGTGCACCACCTCGATGTTCGGCTCGTGCCGGCGGGCCCACGCGTCACTCAGGTGCATCAGCACCCCGGGGAGCGAATCCAGCTCGGAGTGGGGGTCCACCTCCCGGTCGACCCAGCTCGCCAACCACTCCCGCACCGGGGGCCGCGCACCCGGTGGCCCGGCCGGGGCGGGTTGGCCGGTCAGCTCGGCCAGGCGCGCCCGGTCCAGGTTGGCGGCCTGGTGATAGAGGGAGACCGCCATGTCCAGTGGGTGTCGGGCCACCACCACGTAGTGCACCCGGGGGTCGAGCGGCACCCCGTCCAGCGGGGTGTGCGTCTTGATGAACCGCCGGTGTTGCTGGGCGGCCAGCCGGTCGTACACCGTGGCCCGGGGCTCGCCCAACCAGTCCAGCCACGGCGACAACTCGGGCAGCGGCGCCGGCAGGTCCGGGGTGCCCAGCACCAGGAGCGCACAGATCATCTGCATCCAGGTGGTGCCGCTCTTGGACCGGGTGCTGATCACGATGTCGCCGTCGCGGAACGGGAAACCGGCCCACCGCGCGCTGTCCTCGTCGTCGGATCGGTACCGGTGAATTGGCGTGAGCACCGGTGGATGGTAGTCGCCGAACCGACAGTCGAGCAGCCGAATTCCGACTTACACCCCTGTGAGACATGCGCATGCCTGGCTAGATTGAAGTATGGTGCCCGCCCACGGGGGCCGGGCGGCGGCAACGCTCTACCGCCCCATCCTCGCCAACCGACGGGGCGAGCTTGAGGCCCTGAGCCACCTCGATCCCGCGTACGCCGAGCTGGTCGCCCCGGTCCTGGAGATCGGCACGATCGACAGGTCCACGATGGACACCATTCGCCGGCTGCCGTCCGGGCTGCTGCCCGCCATCGACGTCAGCGCGCTGCCCGACAGCCCCGAGGCGGAGCTGACCCGCTGGGGCGTACCGATGGTGCCGGTCATCGGGCTCTCCGAGAGCGACCACCGGCTGGTCGCGCACGGCGCGGCGGCGCGGGCGTACGGCCGCCGGGCGCTCATCCGGCTGCGGGCCGGCCAGGACCGGGCCGGGCCGGACGCGAGCACCACCGCTGTGGAACGGATCTGGCGGTTCACCGACCTCGCCCCAGAGGAGTGCGACCTGCTGGTGGATGCGGGGGACGTGGGCTGCCCGGCGGACGTGCGGGCCGCCGAGCCCCGGATACGCCGCCTGCTGGACTGGGCGCGCCGACACGCCTGGCGGTCGGTGACGGTGGCGGCGGGCGGCATGCCGCCGACGCTGTCCCGCCTGCCCACCGACGAACCTGTCCCGTTGGACCGTTGGGACTGGCAGCTGTGGCGACGACTGGCCGACACCGGTGTCGACTACGGCGACTACGGCGTCCACCCGGCCGGGCCGGGCACCGGTGATCCCGGCGACCGGTTGCCGACAGTGCGGTACACCGACGACGACAGTTGGTGGATCTACCGCTGGGCGCGTCGCGGCGGCCGGGGCGACGACCGGTTCGCCGACCTGTGTCGCACCCTGGTGTCGGCACCATACTGGCCGACCACCGGGGCGGCCTTCTCCTGGGGTGACCACGAGCTGTTGCGCCGGGCCCGCAGGGGCGCCGGTGCCGGCTCGACCGCCAACTGGGCGGCGTGGAGCACCTCGCACCACCTGGCCCACGTGCTGAACACGCTGTTGCACCCGGCCGGCGACGGTGCGCCGAGGTGGCACCCCGGGCAGGGTCCACCGCGGCAGGGACGCCCGTTGCGGTGAGCTCCGGTGCTACTGCTTCTCGGTGAAGCCGAACTGGATGACGCCCTCGTCGTCGACGGTGGCGTCCACCGACGCGTCACCGAGCAGCTCGGCGGCGTCCTCGTCCAGGAAGATCCGGGCGCCCTGGTTGTCGACCACCCGATCGCCCTGCACCGGCTCGGGCACCAGCTCGACGGTGAGCGAGCCGGCCTCGGCGTCGGCGGCGATCCGGACCCCACCGTCCTGGGCGACGTCCTGCTGGTTGGCGAGGTCACGAATGACGAGCACGGCGTTATCGGTCATGGTGAGCATGAGTGGAACTCCTCGTGGATTCTCGGCTCGCGGTCGGATACGGCACGGACCGGACAGTCGGGCCCGCCTACGAGCACGCGTGGGAGGCGACAGAGGGGCGAACGGTCGTCGCCGTCGCATCGGATCGGGGCAGCTGAGGGCCCCGTCACTCCCACCGTGCCCGCTGGCGGACCATCCGTCAAATAGAGCCGGATCAGTGGAGAGCGGCGGCCGGGGCCAGCCAGGCGCGAATCTCGTTGACCGCCGCGCGGCCGGCCCGGTTGGCGCCGATCGTGCTGGCCGAGGGGCCGTACCCGACCAGGTGAACCCGCGGGTCGGCGACCACCCGGGTGCCGTCCATCGTGATACCGCCGCCCGGCGCGCGCAGGCCCAGCGGGGCGAGATGGTCCATGGCCGCCCGGAAGCCGGTGCACCAGAGGATCACGTCCGCCGGCACGAACCGCCCATCTGCCCAGGCCACCCCGTCGGGTGTGATCCGGTCGAACACGGGTAGCCGGTCGAGGACGCCGCGCTCGCGCAGTCGGCGTACCTCGGGGGTGACCGGCAGTCCGGTCACGCCCACCACGCTTCCCGGTGGTCGGCCGGCCCGGACCGCCTCGTCCACCCGAGCCACCGCGGCACGTCCCAGTTCCGGGCCGAACTCCTCGTCGTTGAACGACGGCGGCCGGCGGGTGACCCAGGTGGTGGCCGCCGCGACGGTGGAGACCTCACCGAGCAGTTGCACGGCCGAGGTGCCGCCGCCGACGACCACCACGCGAAGGCCGGTGAACTCGGCCGGCCCCCGATAGTCGGCGGTGTGCAGCTGACGTCCCCGGAACGTCGACCGGCCCGGGTAGTGCGGCCAGAACGGCCGCGTCCAGGTGCCGGTGGCGTTGATCAAGGCTCGGGCGGTCCAGGTGCCCCGGTCGGTGTGCACGTCCAGTCGTCCGTCGGGGCGGGAGCGCACCGCCCGGACCCGTACCGGCCGCCGCACCGGCAGGTCGAAGGCCCTCTCGTACGCGGCGAAGTAGGCGCTGACCTGCTCGGCTGCCGGGCGGTGCGGATCGGCGGGCGGGAGCGGCAGGCCGGGCAGGTCGTGGAAGCCGTGCACCCGGTCGAAGACCAGCGTCGGCCAGCGGTGCTGCCAGGCGCCGCCGGGCCCGTTGTCGGCGTCGAGGATGACGAAGCCACTGCCGGGGGCGAAACCGGTGCGGTGCAGGTGATAGCCGGCGCTCAGTCCGGCCTGGCCGGCGCCGATCACCACGACGTCCGCGGAGAGGGTGTCCACACGGGGTACAACAGCCCGGTTGTCGGGACTGTGCCCGCCGTCGGTCGTCGCGCCGGTCACAGCCGGCCATTCCGGCGTCGACCACCCGATCGACGCTTACGCTGAGTGAATGAGCGACTTCCGTCGGTACGCGGCCGAATTCCTCGGCACCCTGCTGCTGGTGTTCTTCGGCGTGGGCAGCGCGGTCGCCGCCCGGGTCCAGGGCGGCGTGGTGGTGGTGGCGCTGGCCTTCGGGTTCGTGATGGTGGCCCTGGTCTACACGATCGGCCCACTCTCCGGCAGCCACGTCAACCCGGCCGTGACGCTCGGTGTGCTGCTCTCCGGAAAGATCTCGGTGCTCGGGGCGGTGGCGTACTGGATCGCGCAGTTCGTCGGCGCGACCGTCGCGGCCTTCGTGCTGTGGGCGCTCACCCGGTGGGGTGACGTCGCGGACCAGACCGGGGCCCTGGGCGCGAACGGCTACGGCGCGCACATCAACCGGGGCGGCGCCGCCGTGCTGGAGGTCGTGCTGACCTTCCTGTTCGTGCTGGTCGTGCTGGTGGTGACGAGTCGGAGCGAGAATCCGGGCACCGCCGGGCTGGCCATCGGGTTGGCGCTGGCCGCCACCCAACTGGTGGGCGTGACGCTCACCGGTGCGGCGGTCAACCCGGCCCGCGCGTTCGGCCCGGCGGTCTTCGAGGGCGGCGTGGCGCTGCGGCAGCTCTGGGTGTTCATCGTCTTCCCGCTGCTCGGCGGGGCGCTCGCCGCGCTGGTCGCACCTCTGCTGATGGGGGCGCAGCGGCACTACTGGGGTGGTCACGAGAAATCGGTCGGCGGGCCGAAGTAGTCCCGTACGGCAATATCTTTCGCCCGGGGACCTTCTCCGGCGAATATCTCCGTGGCAGCATCAGCACATGCATCGTCGTCACTTCCCCCGGGCCCTCGCGCTGCTCGCGCTGGTCGCCACCGCGGCCACCGCCGCCGCGCCCGGCGCCACAGCCGAGTCGCCCACCCCCGCGACGACCCAGCTGCGCGCCACCATCGACACGATCCTCGCCGACAACCGGCTGAGCGGCGCGCAGGCCTCGGTGGTCGTGGTCGACACCAGCACGGGGCAGACGCTCTACGACCGCAACGGCGACCGCCGGCTGATTCCGGCGTCCAACACCAAGCTGCTGACCTCGACCGCGGCCCTTGAGCTGCTCGGCCCCGGCCACCGCTTCACCACCGACGTCCGCGCCAGCGGCAAGCGTCGCGCGGGCCTGCTCTCCGGCAACCTCTACCTGCACGGCGGAGGCGACCCGACAATGCTCGCCGCCGACTACGACGCGCTCGCCGCGCAGGTCGCCGCCGACGGCGTACGGGTGGTCACCGGCAACCTGGTCGCCGACGACACCCGCTACGACCGCACCCGGCTCGGCCCCGACTGGACCTGGGACGACGAGCCCTACTACTACGCCGCCCCGGTCTCCGCGCTGACCGTCGCCCCGGACACCGACTACGACGCGGGCACGGTGATCGTGCACGCCGCGCCGGCCGACCGGGCCGGCACCCCGCCGGTGGTGACCACCACCCCCGCCACCGGGTACGTCCGGATCGACAACCGCGCCGAGACGGTCAGCAGCGGCGAGACCTCCATCTCGATCGAGCGCGAACACGGCGGCAACACCGTCGTGGTGACCGGTCAGATCGCCGTCGGCGACGAGCCGGCCAGCGACTGGGTCACCGTCTGGGAACCCACCGGCTACGCGGCCGACGTGTTCCGGGCGGCGCTGCACCGACACGGCGTCCGGGTGCTGGGCCGGACCGTGCTCGGCCAGCCCACCCCGGAGACGGCCGACCAGGTGGCACGACACGACTCGATGAGCCTGGGCGAGCTGATGACACCGTTCCTCAAGCTCTCCAACAACGGGCACGCCGAGGTGTTGACCAAGGAGATCGGTCGGGTGCTCTCCGGCTCGGGGACGTGGACGGCCGGCATCACCGCGATCAGCGAGTACGTCGCCGACACCGGGATGGACACCGGGAAGCTGCGCCAGCGGGACGGCTCGGGGTTGTCCCGGCGCAACCTCGTCCCGGCGACGGAGTTCGTCGACCTGCTCAGCGCCGTCCGCGCCGAACCGTGGTTCGCCACCTGGTACGCGGCGCTGCCGATCGCCGGCCAGCCCGAGCGGTTCGTCGGCGGCACGCTGCGCAGCCGGATGGCCGGCACCCCGGCGGCGGGCAACGTGCACGCCAAGACCGGCAGCCTCACCGGTGTCTCCGGGCTCTCCGGGTACGTCACCAGCGCCGACGGTCGACTGCTGGCGTTCTCCATCCTGCTGAACAACTACCTGACGGCGTCGGTCAAGTCGCTGGAGGACCAGATCGCCGTGACGCTGGCCGGCTTCCGCGAGGGACAGACGTCGGCGGCCCGGGTGGCAACGCCGGTGGTGCCGGAGACGCCGCGCACCCCGGAGGGCGTCGAGTGTGCCTGGGTGAAACCGATCACCTGCTGAGCGGCGGCCGGGAGGCGCGTACGCGCCTCCCGGCCAGGCGAGCGCTCAGGCCGGACGGTCCGGTGGGGGGACCACCGCCGTCGGGTCGCCCCGCTCGATGAGCGCGGCGATTTCAGCGGCCCGCAGCCCGCGCAGCGCCAGGACCCGGGTGCCCCAGCGGTGCAGGCGGCACGGGTGCGGGCTGGCATCGTTGCGGCAGACCACACCCCCGGACCACCGCCGCGGGGCGTGCACCACCACCGCCCGCACGGCGAACTGGGTGTCCTCGCCCGTCACGTACGGCGGCAGGGGAATGTCGCGAAGAACCTCTTCACCGGTGCCGGACGAAGCGGCAGGACGGACGCGGTGGGCGGTGCTGCTGCTCATTTCCGCTGCCTCCACACTGGATGGTCGGATGGGGACAGCAGAAAGTTACGTCGCATTCGACGCTCCGCGACGGACAAACTGTCCCGCCGCCGCCCGCAGCGACGGATCGGTCAGTCAGCGCACCGCCACGGCCTGGAGGCCGACGTTTCCGCAGTGCTGCGTGAAGACCTTCTCGACGGTCCACTTCAGCAAGAGTCGAGCACCCTTCGGCAGCGTAAAGCGGATGGTGAACTGGGCGCTCTGACTGGTGTAGGGATCTTCCAGTCGCGCGGTGCTGGCGGGCCCGCCGGTGGACAGCCGCGCCTCCAACCGCCCGCGTGCCATCCAGATGCCGCCGTAGAGCTGGACCGTGCGCGGCCCGCCGCTGCCGGCGACGGCGAGACTGAACCCGTTGCCGGCACCGCAGGTGTAGACACCGTTGGAGGTGCCGTTGGTCGACCGGTCCGGTGTGCCGTCGGACCACCGCACGTACTCCTGGTTGCCGTCCCAACCGACCCGCCTGCCGGCGCCTCCCCCGTCGATGATCTCGCCGGAGCCGGAGCGCTTGCGGACCGTCGACCTGCCGCCGTCCTCCCCCCAGTGCACCCAGTCCCGGGTGCCCACCGCGGTGAGGTCGACGGCGGCGGGCATCTCCTCCCGGCTCAGCGACAGCGCCGGAGCACCGGGTTTGGCCGGTGGAGGCGGCGGGGCGGGCGGGCTGGTCGACGGTGTCGGGTCCGGCGAGGGCGGGCGCTGGCGCGGGCGCAGACCGGGGGTGGCCGGCCCGGCCTCACCGGTGCGCCCCTCGGCGGCCGGAAGAACGGGGGAACGGCCGGTCCCGGCGGAAGCGCCGCCCTGACCCACCTGGTCGTCCGGCTCGGGCCCGGACCAGAAGCTGAGGTACGAGATCAACAGCACCAGGCCGACAAGTACGGCGGCCCCCTCCACCGCCCAGCGCCGCCGCTGTCGGACGCGGCGCAGCACGCTGCGGGTGAATCCGGCGGTCGTGGCACGCGGACGGTGCCTCGGCGGCGCGTCGCCAGCCCTCGAACCAGCCCGCGTGCGGTCTTCGTCCGCCACCGACCCCTCCAACTCCACCGCCCGGCCGTCCTGGACCGCGGCGGACCACACCGTCCACTGTGGGCCGATTCACGTTTACACGGGCGTGGACGACACGCTAGATCCGGACTGCCGGACGTGTCCAGCCCACAACGGGACGCTGTCGGACAACCCGGCCCGCCCGGAGTGACACTCCGGCAGCCCACGACCGCCGTACGCGTCAGCCGATCCGGAAACCGAGCAGCTGCGCGATGGTCACGGCCTGCTCGACGTCGATGATGGCACCGGCCCGTTCGACGACCGTCGGGTCGAGCGCGGTGAGATCGCTGCCCCGCAGGTCGGCGCCGCCGAGCCGGACGTTGGTCAGCTGGGCGCCGGAGAGATCGACCCCAGTGACGGTGGCACCGGTCAGATTGGCCCTCGTGAGGTCCACCTCGCGCATGCGCACCCCGGTCAGCCGAACGCCGCGCAGGTCGGCGCCGGGCAGCGCGGCGAAGGACCAGTCGCCGCCGTCCACCGTCAACGGACGCAGATCACACTCGCTGAAGGTGCTGCCGACCAGCTTGCAGCCGGTGAACTCGGCCTCGAAGAAGTTGCACCGCCGAAAGACGCACCGGGTGAAGGCGGAGTCGACATGCCGGGACGAATTGAACGCCACGTTGCCGAACGTGCACCCGGTGAAGACCGCTCCTCTGCTCACCGCCTCGGTCAGGTCCACCCCGAAGAACTCGCAACCCACGAAGTGCCGGTCGGTCAACTCCTCGCCGTACCAGTCGTCGTTGCGGAAGGTCACGTCCTCGGTCAACTCCGGCATCCGGCCAGGCTAGTGGGCACCGCCGACGGCCGACGGGCGGCGGGCCGGTGCCGGCCCCCTTCCGACGCCGGTGTACCGGCGAGTAGGTTCGGCGGCGTGAGTGTGGCTCGGAGCAAGGACCCGGATCAGATCGGTTTCGACCCGGCGCGGCTGGCGCGGATCGACGAGCACTTCGGCCGGTACGTCGACGACGGCCGGCTTTCCGGCTGGCAGCTGGTGGTCACCCGCCGCGGCGAGGTGGCGCACTCCTCGACGTACGGGCTGCGCGACCGGGAGTCGGGCGCGCCGGTCGAGACGGACACGCTCTGGCGGATCTACTCGATGACCAAGCCGGTCACCTCCGTCGCGGCGATGATGCTGTGGGAGGAGGGCCGGTTCGAGCTGACCGACGAGATCAGCCGCTGGTTGCCCGAGTTCGCCGACCTGCGGGTCTACTCCAAGGGGTCGACGCTCAAGCCGTACACCGTGCCGGCGATCGAGCCGATCCGGGTCTGGCACCTGCTCACCCACACGGCCGGCCTGACGTACGGCTTCCTGCAGACCTCGGTGGTCGACGGGCTCTACCGGGCCGCCGGCTACGACCTGTACCCACCGGCGGACGTGGACCTGGCCAGCGCCAGCGCGACCTTCGGCGAGCTGCCGCTGCTGTTCCAGCCCGGCACGGCGTGGGGCTACTCCGTCGCCACCGACGTGCTCGGCCGACTCGTCGAGGTGATCTCCGGGCAGAGCCTCGACGCGTTCTTCGCGGACCGGATCTTCGGCCCACTGGGCATGACCGACACCCGCTGGTGGGTGGAGGGCGACGAGGCCGAGCGGCTGGCCGCGCTCTACGTACCGGATCCGCGCAGCGGCCGGGCCGTCCGCTACGACAGCCTCGGGTCGCTGGCGTTCCGCAAACCGGCGTTGCTCTCCGGCGGCGGTGGCCTGATCTCCAGCGCCGCCGACTACCACCGGTTCACGCAGTTGCTGCTGCGCGGCGGGGAGCTGGACGGCGTCCGGCTGCTCGGGCCGCGCACTGTGGCGCTCATGACCCGCAACCACCTGCCCGGCGGTCAGGACCTGGGCACCCTGTCCACCGGCGGTTTCGCCGAGACCACCCTGGACGGGATCGGGTTCGGCCTCGGCTTCGCGGTGGTCGACGACCCGATCCCCAGCCGGTTGCCGAGCAGCGTCGGCGAGTACTACTGGGGCGGAGTGGCCAGCACCGCGTTCTGGGTCGACCCGGCGGAGGAGATCACTGCCCTGCTGTTCACCCAGCTGATGCCGTCGAGCACCTACCCGCTGCGCTCCCAGCTGCGCCAGCTCGTCTACGCCGCCCTGGTCGACTGACGGTTCGCCGTTCCACCGACGCCGGGTCGGCCCGCTGCCTAACCTGAGCCGGTGAGCACCATCGTCGTGTTTGGCGCGGGCGGCACCGCCGGTTCGCGGGTCGTCGCCGAGGCGGCCGACCGGGGGCATCGGGTGATCGCCGCCGTCCGCCGCCCGGAGGCCACCTCGTACCTGCCGGCCGGGGTGCGGACGGTGACCGGCGACGCGACCAGCCAGCGGAGTGTGCGGGAGTTGGCGCCGGACGCCGACGCGCTGGTCGTGGCGATCGGCGGCGGCGAACGCGAGCTGTGGCGCGACGCGGCGGAGAACCTGGTGACCACTCTGCGCGGGATGCCGGCCGCACCGCGGATCATCCACCTGGGCGGCGGGTCCACCCTGCTCACCCCGGGCGGCACCCGCATCCTCGACGAACCGGACTTCCCGGCCGAGTACCGGGACTCGGCGCTGGGCCAGGCGGAGGCGCTGGACTACTACCGCACCGCCGCCGACGGAGTGAGCTGGACGTACGTCTCGCCGCCCCCGCTGGAGTTCCACCCCGGCGCCCGCACCGGGCACTACCGCACCGGCACCGACCAGCCGGTCACCGATCATCAGGGCCGTTCGGTGCTCACCTACGAGGACCTGGCGGTGGCGATCGTCGACGAGATCGAACAGCCACGACACCGGAACGCCCGCTTCACCGTCGCGTACTGACCGGGTGGCGGCCGGCAGCGCTCAGTCGGCGAGGCGGGCCGGGAAGCCACCGGTGGCGATCGGACCCCAGGCGTCGATGGTGACCCGGATCAGCGACTTGCCCTGGCGCACCATCGCCGCCCGGTAGTCGTCCCAGTCCGGGTGTTCGCCGGAGATGCTGCGGAAGTACTCGACCAGCGGCTCCAGCGCCTCGGGCAGGTCCAGCACCTCGGCGGTGCCGTCGATCTGCACCCACGGGCCGTTCCAGTCGTCGCTGAGCACGCAGGCCGAGACCCGGGGGTCGCGGCGGATGTTGGTCACCTTGGCCCGCTCGGGGTAGGTGGACACGACCAGCCGCCCCTGCCCGTCGATCCCGGCGGAGACCGGGGAGGACTGCGGGCGCCCGTCGGCCCGGGTGGTCATCAGCAGGACGTGGTGCCGCGGCCGAAGGAAGTCGAGCAGGCCGTCCCGGTCGACCCGGGTGTTCGTTGCGATGCTGCGTGCCATTCCCCGTTCCTACCAGGGGGCGGGCGCGGCGACGGCGGCGGGTCAGCGGGGTCGGGCCGGGGAGCGGTGCACCGACTGGGTGGGCACCCGGGGACGACCGGACGGACGCCAGGCCCGGCCGTTGGCGTAGATCACCCGGAAACCGAGGTACGACGCGAGCGGAGCCCAGTGGGCGGAGCCCATCCGCAACTCGGCGGCATTGTGGCGCTGGCCGTTGGCGAGCACGTCGAGCAGGACCGTTTCGAAGGCCGCTGATTCAACCCAGTCGACTTCCCGGGTGAAACCGCAGATCAGTGCGGCTCCGGTGACCTCCAGGAACTCGCGCAGGACCGCGTCCGAGGCGCGCAGCACCGAGCAGCTGCCGAAATAGAGCCGCCGGCCCTCGGCGCGGCCGGCCATCAGCTCGGCCACCTCGTTCAACTCGACCGACTGCCAGTCGGTGAGGCAGAGCCGGCTCGGCTCG
The DNA here is from genome assembly GCF_030269705.1 of Micromonospora sp. NBRC 107095. Classification (NCBI taxonomy): domain Bacteria; kingdom Bacillati; phylum Actinomycetota; class Actinomycetes; order Micromonosporales; family Micromonosporaceae; genus Micromonospora; species Micromonospora sp. NBRC 107095. The sequence continues at coordinate 1,337,250 of NZ_BSTU01000001.1, read as the reverse complement.
CCGTGCATGGCGAAGAAGCCGACCCGGTGGTCGGCGTACTGCTTGAGCAGCCAACGGTCCAGGAAGTAGAACAGCTCGTCGCGGGTGGCCGCGTCCTTGTGGATGAAGCGGATCTTGCCCAGCCGCTCCAGCAGCTCCAGGGTGGGCAGCACCGAGCCCCGCTCGTTGAGGTCCCGGTGCCACTGACCCTCGACACAGAAGACGCCACCGCGTGCCACGCGCACCTCCGCCAGTCCGCCGCCCGGGCTGACGTTACCGGCCGCCGCCACCCTGGGAACATCACCCTCGGTGTGGCGGAACGCGACGTTCGGTGTGCTTGACCGCAGAAAGGCCGATCGGCAGGAAATGGCTGTTTCGCAAATCAGCTGAATTCCCAGGCAATACCCAGGGACAGCGGATTGTGAGCACGATTCTCGTTAATCGCCGCCAACGGCACGGATCAGTGCGAGGGTGGAAATCACAGGACTTCTCGGTCGATGTCCTGGAGCCACCCCATTCGCTCTCCTATCGGGAGGACTTCTGTGCGCGTAAACACCTTGAAGCGTGCCGCCGTCGCATTCGCCCTGGCACTGCCCGGGGCCGCAATCGCCACGGTGGTCGCCGCACCGGCGGCGCACGCGGACGGCTGTTACACCTGGAATCGCACCCTGACCCAGGGCCGCTCCGGCGACGACGTCCGGCAGTTGCAGATCCGGGTCGCCGGGTGGGCCGGCTACCGGGACATCGTGGAGAACGACGGCCGCTACGGGCCCAAGACCGCCGCCGCGGTCAAGCGGTTCCAGCAGGCGTACGGGCTGCGCGCCGACGGCATCGCCGGCCCGCAGACCTTCGCCAAGCTCTACCAACTCCAGGACAACGACTGCACGCCCGCGCACTTCAGCTACAGCGAGCTGGACAACGGGTGCGGCGGGAGCGGGTGGAGCGGCGGCCCGCTGTCGGCGAGCCAGACCAAGCAGAACGCGCTGCGCACCATGTGGAAGCTGGAGGCGCTGCGCAAGGGCCTCGGTGACAAGCCGCTCTACGTGTCCAGCGGCTTCCGCAGTCGCGCCTGCAACAACCAGGTCGGTGGCGCGTCCGACAGTCAACACCTGTACGGCAACGCGGCCGACGTGACCTCGCGGACGTCCTCGCTGTGCCAGATCGCCCGCAACGCCCGCAACAACGGCTTCAGCGGGATCTACGGACCGGGCTACCCCGACCACGACGACCACGTGCACGTCGACTCGCGTCGGGAGAACAACAGCGACCGCAGCTCGAACACCACGAGCTGGTCCGCCCCGGACTGCGGGGTCGGTAACTGAGTCACCTGATCAGAGCGGCGTCGGCCCGACGCGGAGGGGGAATCTCCGCGTCGGGCCGACGTCGTGTCGCCCCGGGTCGGGGTGGGCGGAGGGGGTAGCGCGCTCAGCTCGCCCGGGGCCAGCGCGGCGCGGTGACGGGGGGAGTCACCGGCCGGCCGGCAGCGGTGGGCCGTACGCCCTGGGGGACGACCCGCGCGGCCTGCTGCCGCGACGGCCCGGTCGCCGTGAACGGGAAGGGTACGTGCACGAACGGATTGCCATGCCGGATCAACGCCTCGATCTGCCGCTCGTTGAGCCCGTGTGTCTCCAACACCCGCCGCCCCCAGCGATGCAGGCGGCACGGATAGGAGGCACCGTCGTTGCGGCACAGCGGCCCGGTCGGCCACTCCTCGGCGGTGTGCACGACCACCGCCCGGACCGCGAGCCGGACATCCTCGGGGGTCAACGGTGTCGGCATCGGCACCTCACCCAGCACCTGATCGATGGGATCCGTCGACTGCTCACCAACTCGCACGGCAGGCCTCCCGCAGTTCGGCAGCGGTACGGCGGACCCACCGCACCGACATCCTCGGTCAGGAGTACGGCGGGCACTGGCCGAAAGTTCAATTCCGGTACCCGGTAAGCAGATCCTCCGCCGACAACACGCGGATGCCGTCGACGGCGGTGCCGCTGCGCGACACAGCAACCATCGGCACCGACTCGTCGGCACCGGGGAGCCGGGACCGGTGCAGCAGAAGCCGGCCCAGGTCATGCGCGTCAAAGGGCCGGTTCTCCTGCCACTTGACCGATCCGACGAAGCTGATGTGCCGCGCGACGGGCGCCCGGTCGGCGCCGACGATGTCGATCTCCGGGTCGTTGGTCCGGGTCCAGTAGCCGCCGATTGTCGCCGCCTGCGCCGGTAGATGGTCACCGGGCAACCGCCGCAGCGCCTCCCCTGACACTGCCAAAGATGGAACAACCAAAGATGAGTGTGACCTCATCGGGCTGTCCGCCCCCACCATTCAGTTCAGGCAGAACCGACCGTCAGACCAGGCCGGCGTCGTGCACGAGCAGCGCCACCTGGACCCGGTTGTTCAACTCCAGTCGGGTCAGCAGCCGGGAGACGTACGCCTTCACCGTCGCCACGCTCATGAACAACTCCCCCGCGATCTCCGCGTTCGTGTGACCCCGCCCCAGCGCTACCGCCACCTGCCGCTCCCGCTCGCTGAGCCCGTTGAGCTGTCGCAGCGCCCGTTCCCGGCGCGGGTCCGGGCCGACCGGGCCGGGAACGGCGGCGGTCACGTGGGCGATCAACGTGCGGGTCACCGTCGGGGAGAGGGTCGCCTCGCCCGCCGCGACCCGGCGCACGGCGTGCACGATCTCCGCCGGCGGGGTGTCCTTCAGCAGGAAACCGGCAGCCCCGGCGCGGAGCGCCCGCAGCACCTGCTCGTCGGCGTCGAAGGTGGTCAGCACCAGCACCTCCGGCGGGTGCGGCTGCGCACGCAGCGCCTCGGTGGCGGTCAGCCCGTCGACCCGGGGCATCCGGATGTCCATCAGCACCACGTCCGGGGCGTACGCGGCGACGGCCGCCGGGACCTCGCCACCGTCGGCCGCCTCGCCGACCACTGTCAGGTCCGGCAGACCACCGAGGATCATCGAGAGCCCGGCCCGGACCAGCGCGTCGTCGTCCACGATCAGCACCCGCACCGGCGGCGTGGCCGCGTCGGCCGACCCGCTCGCGTCCGGCAGTCCGGCTGCGCCGGCAGGGCTGGTCACGCCGGCCACGGCAGCCAGGCAGCGAGCCGGAAGTCACCGGAGTCGTCCCGACCGTAGGCGAGTCGCCCGCCGGCCAGGGTGACCCGTTCGCTGATGCCGACCAGGCCGGTGCCCGCGCCCGGCAGGGTGCCACCCTCCGGTGTGCCGACCGGCCACCGGTTGCTGATCGCGACGCTCAGCCCGGTGCCCGGCCCGCCGGACACGTCCACGGTCACCACCGCGCCGCCCGCGTGCTTGCGGGCGTTCGTCAGCCCCTCCTGCACGATCCGGTACGCGGCCCGGCCCAGCGCCGCCGGCACCTCCCCCGGGCTGGCGACGCTGTCGCTGACGTTCACCCGCACCCCGGCCGACCGCGACTCGGCGATCAGGGCCGGCAGGTCGGCGAGGGTCGGCTGCGGCGGCTCCGGGGCGTCGCCCCCGCCGTCGTCCTCGGCCCGGAGCACCCCGATCACCTCGCGCAGGTCCTGCAGGGCGGCGTGCGCGCTGCCCCGGATCACCCCGGCGGCCCGGGCCACCTCGTCGGCCGGCGCGTCCGGACGGAACTCCAGCGCACCGGCGTGCAGGCTGAGCAGCGAGATCCGGTGCGCCAGCACGTCGTGCATCTCCCGGGCGATCCGGGTGCGTTCGAGATGGCGGGCCTGGGTGACCCGGAGCTGCTGCTCGGCCTCGGCCCGCTCGGCCCGATCCCGCAGCGACACGATCAACTGCCGGCGGGCCCGGACGAACATTCCCCAGGCGAGCACGAGGACAGTGATCACGACGCCCCAGGCGACGGTGGCCCAGTAGGGCATGGCCGGGTCCGGACGAGTCCAGCTGAAGACAAGGTTGGTGAGCAGACCGACCCCGGTCACCGCCACCGCGACGGCGGTGCGCCGGTGTACCACGACGGTGAAATAAAAGATCAACAGTGGGATGGAGGCGGCCATCGAGAACAGGTTCAACGGCAGGGTCGCCAGCACCAACCCGAGTGGCCAGCGCCGCCGCAGCCAGAGCAGCCCGCAGCAGACCAGCCCGATCAGCGCGTCCACGCCGACCATCCAGTCGTGCGGCAGCGGGACCGCCGTCTCCGGATTGGGCGACAGGGCGTCCGCCGTGGCGAACAGCACCCAGAGCAGGCTGATCAGGAAGGCCAGGGTGTCGACCGCCCAGTCCCGGGTGGTGCGGCGCGGCCGCCGCGTCGCCGCGTCCGGGCTGACCGCGCCGGCCAGCGCCCCGGGCAGCAGCCAGGGGTGCTCCGGAACGACGAGGCTGGTCACGCACCCATGCTAGGGAGCCGTCGGGGGCACGACCAGCTACCAAAGTCGAGACCCTCGGGTCGACCAAGGTCGACACGGCACCGACCGGTGGCCGCAGCGGATGGCCGGGCGGCGCGGGCACGCTCGACGACATGATCACCGTGGAGAACCTCACCAAGCGGTACGGGCCACATCCGGCCGTGGACGACGTGTCGTTCCGGTGCGAGCCGGGCACCGTCACCGGCTTCCTCGGCCCCAACGGCGCCGGCAAGTCGACGACCATGCGCATGATCTGCGGGCTCACCACGCCGACCGCCGGCCGGGCCACCGTCGCCGGGCACCCGTACCAGGAACTGCCCAACCCGGGGCGGGAGGTGGGAGTGCTGCTGGACGCCTCCGCCCAGCACGCCGGGCGCACCGGCCGCGAGGCGTTGACGCTGTCCGCGTACACCATGGGTCTGGACCGGCGCGAGGTCGCCGCGAAGCTCGACCTGGTCGGGTTGAACGCGGTGGCCGCGAAGCGTCGGGTCCGGGCGTACTCGTTGGGGATGCGCCAACGGCTCGGGCTGGCGCACGCGCTGCTCGGCGACCCCCGGGTGCTGATCCTCGACGAGCCGGCCAACGGGCTGGACCCGGAGGGGATCTTCTGGATGCGCGGCCTGCTGCGCGACTTCGCCGACCGGGGCGGCACCGTGCTGCTCTCCTCCCACCTGCTGCGCGAGGTGGAGGCGGTCGCGGACCGGCTGGTGGTGATCGGGGGTGGCCGGATCGTGGCCCAGGGCGACAAGAACGAGCTGCTGGCCGGCGGCGGCACGGTGGTCCGGGCCCGCGACGGCGCGGCGCTGCGCCGTGCGCTGGAAACGGCGGGTCTGACCGCCGCCGACAGCACCGACGGCCTGCTGGTGCAGGCCGACGCCGAGGCGGTCGGCCAGGCGGCGGCCGATGCCGGCGTCGCGCTCGCCGAGCTGCGCCCCGCCAGCGGCGGCGGCCTCGAACAGCTCTTCCTCACCCTGACCGCCGGCGAATCCACCAAGGAGGCCGTCCGATGACCACCACCACCGCGCCCGCCAGCGGCGTCGTCGCGCCCCGGCAACTTCCTCCGGTACGCCGGCCGTCACTGCTCCGGCTCACCGGTGTGGAGCTGCGCAAGCTCGCCGACACCCGGGCCGGGCGCTGGCTGCTGATCACCATCGGCCTCGTCGTCGTCGCGATCGTCACCCTCCTGCTGATCTACGCCGAGGACTCCGAGCAGACCTTCTTCACCTTCTTCGTCACGTCGCTGTTGCCCGTCAACGTGCTCCTGCCGGTGCTGGGCATCCTGTCGATCACCAGCGAGTGGTCCCAGCGCACCGCCCTCACCACGTATGCGCTGGTGCCCCGGCGGGAGCGGGTGGTCGCCGCGAAGCTGATCGCGGTGGTGCTGGCGGCGCTCGCGTCGGTGCTGGTCACGTTGGCCGTCGCCGGTGTCGGGACGCTCGTGGCGTCGGCCACGGGCGGCGCGGGCACCTGGCGGGTCGACGCGGCGCTGATCGTGAACGCGGCGATCGTCCAGGTCGCCGGTGTGCTGATGGGTGCCGCCTTCGGACTGCTGCTGCTCAACCCGCCGTTGGCCATCGTCGGCTACCTGCTGCTGCCGACCCTCTGGTCGGTGCTGGGCGAACTGGTCCGGCCCCTGCGGGGTGCGGCCGGTTGGCTGGACACCAGCCGGACCATGGAGCCGTTGTTCACCAGCCAGGTCACCGGCGAGCAGTGGGGACGGCTGATGGTGTCCCTGCTGGTCTGGATGGTTCTGCCGCTGGCCGCCGGCCTGTTCCGGACGCTGCGTCGCGAGGTGTCGTGACCATGGACGCGGCCGACTACCGTCCGCGCACCGTGGTCAGCGGCGGCCCGCTGGAGCTGGCGGTCCTGTGGGGTGGCTTCCCGCTGCTCGGCGCGGGCGCCGGATGGCTCCTGGCGGCGGCGACGGGCTGGCTCGCCCGGCTGCCCTGGGTGCCGTTCGGCGACCTGATCGAGTGGTTGGACCGGCTGCCCGAGCCGCAGGCGACCGCCGGCACCATCGGGGTGGGCGTGCTGGCCGGCCTGGTCATCGCCGGGATCGGCACCGCCGAACGGTTGATCGTCACCGTCGACGCGGCGCAGGTCCGGCTGCGCCGCTCCGCCGAGAACCGGACCGTCGTCCGGGTCGACACCCGGGTGGTCTTCCTCGCCGACAAGCACCTCGTGCTGCTGGACGCCGACGGCGCGGAACTGGTCCGGGAGCCGACGGACCTGTCCGCCGCCGCACTCGCGGCGGCGTTCCGGGAACACGGTTGGGGTTGGGCGGACGACGACCCGCACCGGTCGGCGTACCGGCTGTGGGTACCCGACCTGCCCGGGTTGCCGGCCGGCGCGGACGCGCTGCTGCGGGCCCGGGAACGGGCGATCCAGCGGGACCGCCGCGACGACGCCCGGGAGTTGCGCCGCGAACTGGGTCTGATCGGGGTGGTGCTGCGCGACGAGGACAAACGGCAGTACTGGCGGTTGACCGGCCGGGCCGTCGCACCCGGTTCGAAGCAGCCGACTTCGGCCGAGCGGGACGCGGACGGGCGGTAGCGTCGGTTCCAGCAGACCCTGGGAGCCGCGCGATGACGGAACAGCAGCCGTACCGGGTGGTGTCCCGACACCCCGGGTTCGAGCTGCGTCGGTACCCGGCCCACCTGGTGGCCGAGATGCGGGTCCAGGCATCGTTCACCCGGGCGCCGATCGAGGCGTTCCGGCCGCTGGCCGCCTACATCGGCGGTGCCAATCGGGCCCGGCGTCCGCTCGGTCCGGAGGCGGCCGGCGGCTCGGAGAAGATCGCCATGACCGTGCCAGTGATCCAGATCGAGGGTGAGTCGCCGGGGGCGTACCTGATCCAGTTCATCATGCCGGCCACCTTCACCACCGCCACGCTGCCCGAGCCGGTGGATGCCCGGGTGCGGATCCGCGAGGTGGCGGCACAACTGGCGGCGGCGATGCGGTTCTCCGGGCGCTGGACGGAGCAGACGTTCGGCCAGCGGGCGACAATGCTCGGCCGGTCGGTGACCGCGGCCGGGCTGCAACCCACCGGCGCCGTCCGGTACGCGCGCTTCGACCTGCCGTGGAAGCCGTGGTTCCTGCGCCGCAACGAGGTCGTGCTGCCGGTCGTCGAGTGAGCTAGCGGAGTTGCCGGCGGTCGTCGATGCTCGGTCGGGCCAGCAGCACCGCCATTCCCAGCCCGGCGAGCAGTCCGGCCAGGGAGAGCAGCAGATCGGAGTCGGCGGCGTTGATCGGGCTGTTGCCGGCCAACGAGGTGAACGCCGCGCCGATCGGCAGCATGATCATCATGGGAACGGCAGTAGCCACCAGAAAGACCACCGGGCCCACCAACGCGATGAGAGCCGCCACGCCGTGGTGCCACCAGACCGGCCGGCCGCCCGGCCAGTCCCAGGCCAGCAGGGTGACCCCGGTGAGCAGCACCGCCCCGAGAGCGGCCTCCGGCAGGAGTCGTTCACCGGGCGCGGCGGCACGGACCAGCCCGACGCCGAGCAGGGCCGCCACCGTGACGCCGACCGCCAGCCCGACCCGAGCCCGGGTCCGCGCCGAAGCCGCCGCCAGCCCGGCGCCGACGGCCACGGCCACCAGCAGCGCCGCGGTGGCCAGCGCGCCCTGGTTCAGCTCCGGCTCCCGGTCGGTCGGTGACTCGATTCCAGCCGCCACCAGCGTCAGCACCCCGGCCACGCAGGCCGCGCCGGTCAGCACCCGCCGGTCGGTGGCCGCAGGCGTGCCGCGCTCCCGCTGTGGCCGGCGAGGCTCGCGCGCCGACGACGTGCGGCGCTCCCACCACAGCGAGACCGTCGCGACCACGCCGAGCACGGCGCAACCGCCGACGGCGAGCAGCACCGTCGCGTCGACGCCGATCGGGTCGGCCCGGTCGATCGCCACGTCGGCGGCGACCCAGCAGCCACCCAGCAGCACCGCCGGGCCGCCCCACCGCAGCTGACCGCGCCCGGCCAGCACCAACCCGAGCGACACCGCCATGATCGCCATGAACCGCAGGTCGCGCGCCCAGTAGGCGTTGTTGCCCGGCAGGTGCTCCGACCACGGGCCGAGCGGCTCGGTCAGCGGTTGCCACCTGGTCATGCCGTACGCCCAGAGCAGCACGGCGGCGGCGGAGAGGAACAGCCCGACCGGGCGCGCGGATCGCATCCATGGACGGTAGCGGCCGGCCGGACCTCGTGGGGGGCGCGGTCATCCGACCGGCCCGACCGCTGCCCGGGCGGAACGGTGACGCAGCAACCGCCACGTCGGCAGCACACTCGACAGCACCGCGAGCAGCAGACACAGCCCCATTACCCCGGCGACCACCGGCCAGGGCACCACCAGGTCGACGGGGGCACCGACCTGCTCGGCGAGGCCGGCACGGATGCTGAGCAGACCGACGAACGCGACAGCACCGCCCAGCAGGGCGCCGACCAGCACCACCAGTGCTGACTCGGCAGTGACCAGCCAGATGACCTGCCGTCGGGTGGCCCCGGCCAACCGGATCAGCCGCAGGTCGGCGGCGCGGCCGGCGGCGGCCAGCAGCAGCGTGTTGGCCACCGCGATGGCACCGTAACCGGCCGACACCCCGATCAGCAGCAGTGTGAAGAGCCAGACGAGGCGGTCCTCGGCCGCGTCCGCCTCGGCCGCCCAACCCGCGACGTCGAGGATCCGCGCGCCGACGGGCGGATCGATCCGGGCCCGGACGTACACGGTGGAGGTCAACGCCGACGGGTCGTGCGCCCGCACCACGGCCCGGGGCACGAGCAGGTCGCCGGGGATCGAGGTGTCGGTGACCACGGCGACGACGCGCAACGACACCGACGTCCCGTCGGCGAAGACCACCGGGTACGGCTCGGACGGCAGCAGGTTCGCCGACGCGGTGACCACCACGGTGTCGTCCCCCGTCAGGTCGTCCAGCGAGCCGGCGACGACGGTGAGTACCCGGTTCGCGGCGGCGAAGCCCTCCGGCTCCACGCCCAGCGCCGTCAGCGGCCGGTCCTTCGGCGGCGTCGCGGGGTCGGTGCGGTAGACGGTGGTCGGCAGGAGTGCGGTGCCACCGGTCGCGGCGACGGCCCGGTCGGACAGGCCGGGCGCACGGTCCGGCACGACGATCCAGCCGGCGTTGACGTTGTCCGCCCGACCTGCCGCGTACGCGGCGCTGGTGGTGCGCACCATCCCGGACACCAGCACCGCGAACGCGACGGTGAGCAGCACCGGCGCGGCGATGGCGGCGGTCCGCCGGGTCGCTGTCAACGCCCCACCTCGGACCAGCATCCCGATCGCGCCACCGGGCCGACGCACCGGGAAACGCAGCAGCCGCACCAGCGGCCCGACCACCACCGGGGCGAGCACTGTGGCACCGGCCACCAGTGCCATCACCGCGTAGAGCGCGTACTGCGCCGCCACCCGGGCCTCGTCGGCGGTCGCCGTGCCGACACTGAGGGCCGCCCCCGTCGTGAGGAGCAACGTCCCGGTGGCGGCGCGCAGCCGGCCGATCGGTCGCTGTTCGACAGCGGCCTCGCGTAGCGCCTCCAACGGGCGGACCCGGGCCGCTCGGCGGGACGCCGACCAGACCGCCAGCACCGCGATCACCGGCCCGGCGGCGAGCGACACGGCGACCGGCCAGAGTTCGTAGCGGACCCGGAAGGTCGACGGTTCGTAGCCGACGTCGACGAGCAGCCGGCCCAGCAGCGGGGCGAGCGCCGCGCCCAGCAGCAGGCCGACCAGCCCCGCCGAGGCGCCGACGGCGAGCGCCTCCGCGCCCACCATGCGGCGGACCTGGCGTCCGGTGGCGCCGACCGCGCGCAGCAGACCCAACTCCCGGCGGCGCTGTGCGACGGTGAACGCGAAGGTCGAGGCGACCACGAACACCGTGACGAAGCCGGCGAGAGCCGCCGTGGCGGTGAGCACCTGCATGCCGATCCACCGGGTACGGGCGTCGCCGGGCGGCTCCAGCACCCCTCGGGCGGCACCGGTCAGCACCCGCCCGTCGCCGCCGACGACCCCGCGCGCCGCCGTGGCGACCCGCTCGGGGTCGGCCCCCGGGGCGAGCACCAGCCCGACGGCCCGGACGCCGGGTGCGAGGGCGGCGGCGACCTCGTCGGCGACGTGGACGCCGGGCCCGTCGACCAGACCGGTGACGGTGTACGGCTCGGGGCCGACGGCGGTCAGCACGGTGACCGGTGCGCCGACGCCCAGCCCGAGCGCGCGGTCGACGACCACCTCGCCGGCCCGGCGGGGCGGCTCGCCCGCCGTGAGGCGCAGCCCACCCAGTTGGGCGCTGGACCAGCCGTGCCCCTGGTGGGCGTCCGCCCGCCCGCTGTCGACGGCCGAGGGTCGACCGTCCACGAGCGGCTGCGCGTAGAAGGTGCGGTCCGGCACCGCCGCCACGACGTCCGGCAGACCGGACAGCCGGCCGACCAGCCCGGCCGCGGCGGTGGCGGACCAGGGCCGGGTCGGCACGAACTGGTCGGCCGACGCGCCCGCCTCGGGGCTCTGCACCACGACCGCCGCCCGCGCCAGCCGGTCCGGCACCTGCGGGCGGCCCGAGGCGAGCAGCAGGGTGGCCGCCGCGACCAGCGTGACCCCGATGGCGACGGCCACGAACGCGCTGGCTGACCGGCGGACGCTCAGCACGACGACTCCGCGACGATCTCCCGCTCGGCGATCCGGGCCGCGACGGCGGCGGCGGTGATCCCGCCGGTCAGCTCGTCGACGACCCGGCCGTCGGCGAGCAGGAGCACCCGGTCGGCGTACGCGGCGGCGGCCGGATCGTGAGTCACCATCACCACTGTCTGCCCGTGGTCGTCGACGAGCGCGCGCAGCAGCCGAAGCACCTGCCGGGAGGACGCGCTGTCCAGTGCCCCGGTCGGTTCGTCGGCGAAGACCACCGCCGGACGGGTGAGCAACGCTCGGGCCACCGCGACGCGCTGCTGTTCGCCGCCGGACAGCTCACTCGGCCGGTGCCCGGCCCGGTCGGCGAGTCCGACGGCGTCGAGGGCGGCGGTGACGTCCCCGGCCGGCGGGCGGCGACGGGCCAGGCGCGACGGCAACTCGACGTTCTGCGCGGCGGTCAGTGTGGACACGAGGTTGAACGCCTGGAACACGAAGCCGATCCGGTCGCGCCGCAGCCGGGTCAACTCGTCCTCGCCGAGGTCGTCGAGGCGGATGCCGTCGATCGTGACACTCCCCTCGGTCGGGCGGTCCAGCCCCGCCGCGCAGTGCAGCAGGGTGGATTTCCCCGAGCCCGAGGGGCCCATCACCGCCGTGAACGTGCCGCTCGCGAAGCTGGTGGTCACGCCGTCGAGCGCCGTCACCCGCCGGGTGCCGGTGCCGTACACCGCGCGCAGCCCCGTCACTGTCACCGTGTCTGTGGTCATGACAGTTACGGTGCCGAAGGCCGGGGTGCGGCGCGTCGTGCCAGGGCTGGCACTTGCCAACCCTTCCCGGGGTGGAGCCGGCCGCCCGGCAGCGCCGGCACGTCGACCCCGGGGATGACCACCCGCAGGTGGACGCGGCCGGCCCGGCCGGCCGTTACCGTTCGACGGGTGACCGCTCTGCTGTTGACCCGACGGATGCGGCCGGTGGACCTGTACACGGTGGACGCACTGCTGGCGCTGGCCGTGGGTGGGGCGCTCTGCCCGTACGCGGCGCTGGAGTCGCCGTTGCACGGTGGCGTACGCGAGCCGCTCTGGGTGTCCGTGCTGGTCGGGATGGCCCTGGGGCTGCCGTTGGCGGTGCGCCGCCGCTGGCCGGTGACGGTGGCCGCGGCGATCAGCTCCGTCGCCACCGTCGCCCTGATCACCGGGGTGATACCCAATTTCGCGGCCGCCGCGCCGGCGCTCGCCATCGGTCTGGCCTTCTACACGGTGGCCGTGTCGACGCCCACCCGCCGGTCGATGCTGTGCGCCGCCGGTTGTCTCGCACTGGTGAGCGCCGCCCTGGTGCTGACCGCCGGCGATCTCTGGTCGCGCACCGGCGCTGTCGTCTACGCCGCCGTCATGATCGCGCCGGCCTGGGTGATCGGCTGGCTGATCCGGGAGCGACGCGCCCTCGCCACCCGGCAGAGCGACCAGTTGGTCCGTCAGGCCGCCACCGAGGAACGGTTGCGGGTGGCGCGCGAGCTGCACGACGTGGTCGCGCACACGCTGAGCCTCATCGTGGTGAAGGCGGCCGTCGCCAACCACGTCGCCGAGGCCGACCCCCGGGAGGCGGGCGCCGCGCTGCGGGTCATCGAGGAGACCGGCCGCACCGCCCTGACCGACGTGCGTCGTGTGCTCGGCGTCCTGCGTGCGGACAGCCCGTACGCCCCGGTGCCCGGGCTGGACGAGTTGCCCGCCCTCGCCCGGCAGGCGGCGATCGGCGGGGTCGACGTGCAGCTCGACGTACGACGGGAGGAGCCGGCCGACGTGGTGCCGGAGTCGGTGGGCCTCGCGGTGTACCGGATCGTGCAGGAGGCGGTGACGAACGTGGTGAAGCACGCGGCGCCGGCCGCCTGCCGGGCCACGGTGACCGTCCGGCCCGACGAGGTGCGGGTGGAGGTGACCGACGACGGGCGGCGGCCGGTCCTGCTCGGCGGGGAGGGGCACGGGTTGATCGGCATGCGGGAACGGGTGGCGTTGCACGGCGGGGAGTTCCGCGCCGGCCCACGCGCCGACGGTGGCTTCGCGGTGACGGCCAGCCTGCCCTACCGGGTGGCCGCGTGATCCGGGTGCTGATCGTCGACGACCAGGCGTTGCTGCGCGGCAGTTTCCGGTTGCTGGTCGATCTCAGCCCGGACTGCACCACGGTGGGCGAGGCGGGCACCGGCGTGCAGGCGGTCGCGTTGACCGGGCAGCACCGGCCGGATGTGGTGCTGATGGACGTCCGGATGCCGGAGATGGACGGCATCGAGGCGACCCGGCGAATCTGTGCCGACCCGGCGACGGCCGACACCCGGGTCATCATCCTGACCACGTTCGACCTCGACGAGTACGTCTACGGGGCGCTGCGCGCCGGGGCCAGCGGGTTCCTGCTCAAGGACACCCCGCCGGCGGACCTGCTGACCGGGATCCGGGTGGTCGCCGCCGGGGAGGGGTTGCTCGCGCCGACGGTGACCCGCCGGTTGATCGACGAGTTCGCCCGGCGCCCGGAGCCGACCAGGCCGTTGCCCCGGCGGCTCGACGGGGTGACCGACCGGGAACGGGAGGTGCTGGCGCTGATCGCCCGCGGCCTGTCCAACGCGGAGCTGGCCGCGCACCTGAACCTCAGCCAGGCCACCGTCAAGACGCACGTCGGGCGGCTGCTGACCAAGCTGGCGGTACGCGACCGGGCGCAACTGGTCATCGTCGCGTACGAGACGGGACTGGTCGGTCCGGGCGGCCTACGCTGACCCGGTCGGCGCGCATCCGAGGAGGAACCATGACCCGTTACGTCGCCCTGCTGCGTGGGGTCAATGTCGGCGCCAACACCCGGCTGGCGATGGCCGACCTGCGCCGGATCGTCACCGACCTCGGTCACGAGGACGTCAGGACGTACCTGCAGAGCGGCAACGTGGCATTCGGCAGCACGGTGCGCGACGCGGAGAAGTTGGCGGCCGGGATCGAGCGGGCGCTCACCGACGAGCTGGCGTTGACGGTGCCGGTGCTGGTGCGCAGCGGCCGGGAGCTGGCCGCGATCGCCGGCGGCAACCCGTACGCCGAGAGGGACGACGACCCGACCCGACTGCTGGTGGCATTCCTCGCCACCGCGCCGGAGAAGTCCGCTGTGGACGCGCTCGCCGTGCCCGGTGGCGAGAACGTGTCGTTCACGGTGACCGGCCGGGAGGTGTTCCTGCACTACGTCGACGGTGGTTACGGCCGGTCGAAGTTCACCAACGCGTACCTGGAGAAAAAGCTCGGCGTGGTGGCCACCACCCGCAACTGGAAGTCGGTGCGGGCCCTGGCGGAGATGACCGCCGGCTGAGCACGGTGGAGGTCGCGGCCCTGCGACCCCCACCCACGCTACTCAGAAGTGGTACGCGGTCTCGTACTCGGGCACCAGGACCCGGCTGCGCGGCGAGATCCGGCGGATCGCCGCGATCATCTCGTTCAGCCGGGTGCGGTCGGTCGGGGCGACAGTCGGCGGGTTCTGCAACGCCGTCTCGAAGTTGTCGTAGTGCACCGGCACCACGACCTTCGGGTAGTCGAGGCCGGCCAGCAGCCGGGGCAGGTAGTCGCCGGTGGTGGTGGCGCTCTGCATGGCCACCATCGCCACGTCGGGCGCGAGGCCGGTGAGATTCCGCTCGGCGACGTCGCTGGCCCCGGTGAAGTAGACCGACGGGCCGCCGTCGACCCGCAGCAGGTAGCCCAGCGTGTCACCCTCCGGCAGGTCAGCGATGGTGGCCGGCTGCGGCGGCGGGGTCACCAGCACCCCGGGAAAGGCCACCGAGTACGACGGGTTGCGGCTGTGCAGCGAGCCGACCACCTCGACGGTGTGGTCCCCGAAGTCCAGCACCTCGCCACCCTTGACGGCGCTGAGCTGCGTAGACGGCAACCCGTAGGCCAACCCCAGGTGGTACGCCGTCAGCGTGCCGAACACCCGCGCGCCGGTGCGCTCGGCGATGTACGGCACGTCCATGAAGTGGTCCCAGTGGGTGTGCGTGACGAGCACCGTCAGGGCCCTGTCGACGCGCGGGTCGATCACGTCGGTGCGCACCGTCAACCGGGTCTGCGTATTGAACGGGCCGGTGAACAGCCCGGTGTCGATGCGGCTGAGGAACGGGTCGACGAGGACGGTGCGGTCGCCGATGTCGACGCGCCAGCCGGCCGTACCCCACCAGCGGAAGCTGACCGCGCCCTTGCGGCGCGCGGTCGGCGCGGGTGCGGCGGTCGGGGGCGCGGCCTGGGCCGGGCTGGCGGCACCGGCGGCGAGGCCACTGGCAGAGACCAGGGCGGTGGTGGCGGCGGCGTCGCGCAGGAAGCGGCGGCGGTCGAGGTTGGGCATGCGGATCTGCTCCCCGTGGTCGGGTGATCGGTCGACACGAGCCAACCAGCGCCACCCGGCCCCGGTCCAAGATCAAAGGCCGTCGGCTCCGATACGACACCGCATATCGGACCTGCTCAGCGGCGGTGCACAGACGCTTCGACGGCCGGCAAATCAGGTGCCGCGCAGCGCCTCGACGGCCGTCCGGGCGGCCTCCCCCATCGCCAGGTCCACGTCGATGCGGCGCGGGGCCAACTGTTCGGCGCGGGCGAAGACGGCGATCGCGTACCGGCCGCCGTCGGGGTACTCGGCGACGCCGGCCTCCAGGTGCAGCCCGGGCAGGGTGCCGGTCTTTCCCGACACCCGGACGCCGGGCGGGAAACCGGCGGCCAGCCGGGTCCAGAAGAGCTGCCGGGCCATCCAGGTGCGGACCATCGCGCACGCTCCAGGCGGACCAGCCTCATCCCGCCAGATCAGCGTGAGCAGCCGGGTGGTCTCCCGGGCCGTGCTGGACGTGGTGCGCGCGGGGTCGAAGACCCGCATGGCCCGGACCTGCTCCGCCGGCAGGGTGGGAAAGATCCTGGCGAACTCCGCTTCGGTGCGCGCGCCCACGTCGGCGAGCATCACCTCGACCAGGTCCCGGGGGCCGCCGAGCACGCGGGTACGGGTCAGCCCCAGCTCGACGGCGAGGATCGGCAGCAGGTCCGGGCCGACCCGGCGCAGCAGCAGGTCGGCGGCGGTGTTGTCGCTGACCGACATGGCGAAGTAGGCGAGGTCGCGCAGCGACACCTCGGCGTCGTCGGCGCAGCCCGCCAGACCCCACCCGCCGAGCCGGTCGGCGGCCGTGACCAGGACCCGCTCGGTCGGATCCAGCTGACCGGCCTCGACCTGCCGGGCGAACTCCAGCACCAGCAGGATCTTGAAGATCGAGGCGATCACCACCTGCTCGTCGGCGCGCACCCCGACCTCCCGGTCACTGCCGGTCGGGCCGTCGACGGCCAGGTCCACGGCGTCCAGGTCGACGGCGTGCATGCTGGCCGTCACCCCGGCGGCGGCGAAGATGGCCTCGATACGTTCCTGCACGTCCACGTGGGCACGGTATCCAGCGGCACGGTGCCGGCGTAGGCGTAGGGTCCCGGCCGTGGACCTGCTCCGGCACCTGCGGCACTTCGTGGTGGTCGCACACGAACTGCACTTCGGGCGGGCCGCGGAGCTGCTCGGGATGGCCCAGCCGCCGCTGAGCCAGTCGATCCAGCGGCTGGAACGGGAGCTGACGGTCGAGCTGTTCGACCGCTCCCGCCGGCAGATACGCCTCACCACCGCCGGTGAGCTGCTGCTCGGCGAGGCGGAGGAGCTACTCGCCGGAGAGGGGCGGCTCCGCAGCCTGATGGCCCAGATCCGCGCCGGTGAGCTGGGCGTACTGCGGGCCGGGGTGCCACCGGAGACGCCCGCTGTGACGCTGCGCTCGCTGTTGGACGGGCTCACCGCCCGGGCACCCGGGCTGGACGTGGAGCTGCACGAGCTGACCACCGCCGAGCAGGTACGGATGCTCGCCGAGCGAACCCTGGACGTGGGCATCGTGCATCACCCGGTGGCGGCGGACGGGTTGCGTTTCGGCACTCCCGTCGACGTACCCCTGGGGGTGTTGCTGCCCCGCACCTCGCCGCTGGCTCGCGGCCGTGCGGTGCCGCTGGCGTCGCTCGCCGGTCTGGATCTGGTGGCCGCGCCCCGCGCCACCGCCCCTGGCTGGCACGATCACCTGCTGGCGGTGTGCCGGCAGCACGGTTGGCGTCCGACCCGGGTGCGCCCGGCCCGCAACCCGGAGTTCCTCTTCGGGCTCGTGCTGGCCGGCGGCGCGGTGGCAGTGGAACCGGCGGCGGTGGCCCGCCGGGAACCCCGGATGGCCTGGCGGCCGATCGTCGACGCGCCGCTGGCGAAACGCACCTCGGCGGCCTGGCCGGACCGGTCCGCGCACCCGGCGGCGGCTATGTTCGGCCAACTCGCCGCGGACGTGCTGGCCGCCGCACAACCCACCGCGCCCGAGCCGCCGTCGACGTCGACACCGGCGGCGCGGCCGTGGCCGGTGCTGTTCGACACGACCGGGTGAACCGTTTCGCCGTTGCCTTCGTCACGCCGGGTTGAGCGGTGATTCGTCCACCTGCCCGGGTATGGATGACAGGTAAACGAAGACGCGAAGGAGCCGCAGTGGCAATCACGATTCCCGACATCAGCCTGAACGACGGCACCACCATTCCACAGCTCGGCTTCGGGGTGTTCCAGATCGAGCCGAAGGACACCGTCGCGGCGGTGAGCACCGCGTTGGAGATCGGCTACCGGCACATCGACACCGCCGAGATGTACGGCAACGAGGCCGAGGTCGGCGAGGCGGTACGTGCCTCCGGGCTCGACCGCGGCGCGGTCTACGTGACCAGCAAGCTGAACAACGGCTTCCACCGCCCCGACGACGCCCGCCGGGCGTTCGACTCGACGCTGGCGGCGCTGAAGATGGACTACATCGACCTGTTCCTGATCCACTGGCCGCTGCCGACCCTGTACGACGGTGACTACGTGTCGACCTGGAAGGTGCTGGAGGAGGTCCAGCGCGACGGCCGGGCCCGCTCCATCGGCGTGTCGAACTTCCAGGTGCCGCACCTGCAGCGGCTGGCCGACGAAGCGAGCGTCGTGCCGGCGGTCAACCAGATCGAGGCGCACCCGTACTTCACCAACGACGAGGTCCGCGCCTACGGCCGGGCGCACAACATCCTCACCGAGGCGTGGTCGCCCATCGCGCAGGGCAAGGTGCTCGGCGACCCGACGGTTGTCGACATCGCCGAGCAGCTCGGCCGGACCCCGGCGCAGGTGGTGCTCCGCTGGCACGTGCAGCGCGGCGACATCATCTTCCCGAAGTCGACCACCCCGAAGCGGATCGAGGAGAACACCCGGATCTTCGACTTCGAGCTGGACGACGTGGCGATGGAGCGGATCACCGAGCTGAACAAGGGCGAGGCCGGCCGGCAGGGCCCGAACCCCGACACCTTCGCCTACGTCCCCCGCTGACCTGAGCCCGCCGCTCGGCGGTCAGGTCTCCCGGATGCTTGATGCCTCAGAGTCATCTTGATGACCCTGAGGCATCACGCTGTTTCTGGCGGGTCAATCACTCTGTTCCCGGCGCTCAGGAGCCGACGCGCTCGGCGATCCGGCGGAACGCCGCCTGGGTCGCCGAGCCGGGCTCCGGGACGTAGACGATCATCCGCTGGTCGGTCTCCGGCACCAGCAGCACACGGCACTCGAACTCCAACGGCCCCAGCTCCGGGTGTGGCACCCGCTTCACTGTGGGGCGGCGTTCCGCGACGTCGTGCTCGGCCCAGAGCTGGACGAACCGGGGCGAGGTGCCGAGCAGCTCGGTCACCAGCTCACGGATCGCCGGGTCGGCCGCGTAACGGCCGTAGGCGGCCCGCAGGTCCGCCACGGTGCCGCGGACGAACCGGAGTGTTTCGGCGTCGGTCCAGTGACTGCTGGTCGCCGACTGCCGGAACATCCAGCGGATCATGTTGCGGTCCGCGTCCGGCACGGCCGCGAGATCCCCCACGAAGTACGTGGCCAGTCGGTTCCAGGCCAGCACCTGGTACGCGGCGTCGACGAGGTACGCCGGAGTCTCGGTCATCGCGTCGATCAGGTGCCGCAGCCCGGGTGGCACCACCCGGCTCGGCCCGCCGGCCGGCGGCGCGGTCTCGCCGGCAACCCGGAACAGGTACTCCCGCTCGTCCCGGCTCAACAGCAGCGCCCGGGCCAGCGACGCGAGCACCTGCCGGGACGGGTGCGGCCCGCGGCCCTGCTCGAGCCGGATGTAGTAGTCGATCGACATGCCGGCGAGCTGGGCGACCTCCTGCCGGCGCAGCCCGGGGGTACGTCGGCGTTCGCCCTCGGGGAGCCCGACCTGCGCCGGGCGCAGCCGGGTGCGGCGGGTACGCAGGAACGCCGCCAGTTCGTCACGCCGCAGGCCACTGCTCGTCATGTCCCCAGCATCCCCCCGCTCCGGGCCGCCAGGGTGGTACCACCGGTCCCAGCCTCGGCCCGTCTCTCCCCGCAGACCGCCGACGCGGACACGCTCGACGGCATGACGAACAAGATCGCCCTGATCACCGGGGCCAACAAGGGGATCGGCTTCGCCACCGCCCGGCAGCTCGGCGCCCTCGGCATGACCGTGCTGGTGGGCGCACGGGACGCCGAACGGGGCCGGGCAGCCGAACGGAAGCTGCGCGACGGCGGCGCGGACGCGGTGTTCGTGCCGCTCGACGTCACCGACGCCGAGTCGGTGACGGCCGCCGCGAAGCGGGTGGAGGCGGAGTACGGCCGGCTGGACGTGCTGATCAACAACGCCGGCGTCGTCCTCGCCGACGGCGCGCGGGGGCTGCCCAGCGAGACGACGGTGGCGACGATGCGCCGGCTCTACGAGACGAACGTCTTCGGGGTGGTGGCGGTGACGAACGCGCTGCTGCCGCCGCTGCGCCGGGCACCGGCCGCCCGGATCGTCAACGTCTCCAGCGAGGTCGGCTCGATCGCGGTGATGACCGACCCGGACGGCGCCCTGTTCGCGCTGACCTCCGTGCCGTACCCGTCGTCGAAGGCGGCGCTGAACATGCTCACCGCGATGTACGCCAAGGAGCTGCGGGACACCCCGATCAAGGTGAACGCGGCGAACCCGGGCTACTGCGCCACCGACTTCAACGGCAACAGCGGCTTCCGCACCGCCGAGCAGGGTGCCGAGGTGAGCGTGCACCTGGCAACGCTGCCGGCCGACGGGCCGAACGGGCTGCTCTGGGGTTTCCAGATGGACGCTGGCGGCGGATACGGCGTACTCCCCTGGTGAGCTTGACCTGGAGCGCGCTCCAGCCGGCAGGGTGATCGGTGCGCCCGCCGGCAGGGCGCACGAGAGGAGATCCCCATGCGGTACCGCACCATCGGCACCGACCCGGCGACCCGGCGCGAGGTCAGCGTGCTCAGCCTCGGCGCGATGCTCTTCGGCAGCGCCACCGACGAGGCCACCTCGTACGCGATCCTGGACCGGTACGTCGAGGCCGGCGGCACGTTCATCGACACGTCGGACAACTACGCGTTCTGGGTGGACGGCGGGCAGGGCGGGCAGAGCGAGGAGCTGCTCGGCCGGTGGCGGCGCAGCCGGGGCGTCGGCCCCGAGATCGTCATCGCCACCAAGCTGGGCGCCCGACCGTTGGCCCCGGGGACCAGCTACCTGGACAACGCCGAGGGCCTGTCCGCCACGGTGATCCGCGAGTCGGCGCAGCGCAGCCGGGACCGGCTCGGCGTGGAGCGGCTGGACCTGCTCTACGCGCACATCGAGGACCGGACCGTGCCTCTCCAGGAGACCGTGGAGGGCTTCGCCGAGCTGGTCGCCGAGGGCACCGTCGGTCTGTTGGGCGCGAGCAACCACCGGGCCTGGCGGGTGGAACGGGCCCGCGCGTTGGCCGCCGCCGCCGGCCTGCCCGGGTACGAGGTGCTCCAGTACCACCGCAGTTACCTGCCGAACCGCACCGACCTGATCAGCGAGCTGGACCCGGACGGCGAGCCGGGCGGCGTCAGCGGTGACCTGCTCAGCTACCTGCGTGCCGAGCCGGAGTTGACCCTGGTGGCGTACTCGCCGCTGCTCAAGGGGGCGTTCACCCGGGCGGACAAGCCGCTCAGCCCGGCCTACGACCTGCCGAGCGCGCCCCGACGACTGGATGCCCTGCGGGAGGTGGCCGGGCAGACCGGCGCGACTGTCAACCAGGTGGTGCTGGCCTGGTTGCTGGGCGGCGACCTGCCGTGCATTCCGCTGGTGGGCGCCTCCTCGGTGGCGCAACTGGAGGAGAGCCTGGCAGCGGTCGACCTGGAGCTGACCGCCGAGCAGCGACACCGCCTCGACACCACCTGGTGACCTGTCACCGGCCGCCCCGCCGACCTCAACTCCCGGCCGGTGGGGCGGTCAGGTCGAGCTGCCAGTCGTTGGCCCGCATCATCCGCCCCGGCGGATATTCGAAACCGGTCTCACCGAGCAGCGTGAAACCCGCCTTGCGGCACACCGCGTTCGACGCGGGATTGTCCACCGAGGGGTAGGCGTGCGCGTAGCGCCGGTCCCGTCGGGCGCGAGCGACGTCGACGACCGCGCGCACCGCCGCCGTGGCCAGCCCTCTCCCCCGGTACGCGGGCAGCACCGCCCAGCCCATCTCGTACACCGGTTCGTCGCGCCACTCGCGGGCCCAGTAGCCGACGCTGCCCGCCCGCGCGCCGTCCGGCAGCACCAGCGTGAACATGCAGCCCTGCTCGGTGCCGGAGAAGTGCACGTACCGGTCGTGGCGGGCCAGCACCTGCTCGTCGGTCTCCGGGCCGCCGGTGTGCTTGCGGGTTTCCGGTGTGTTGAGCTGCCGCAGCAGGTCGAGGTCGTCCTCGTGCCACGGTTCGATGCGTACCTGTGCCATCCCGCCCCCTGTTCGTCGACCCCAGTCAAGCCGACCGCACCGACATTCCGCCCCGAAACCGCGCCCGCTAGATCAGATCTAGCGGGCGTCTGCGGTCACCTCGCGCCTTCAGAGTGGAAGGGGGGTGGCGCATGACACCGCTACGGATCGCCGTGATCGTCGGCAGCACCCGGGAGGGGCGGGTCGGCGACCGGATCGCCACCTGGTTCGTCGAGCAGGCCGGGCGGCACGACGACCTGGCGGTGACGGTCGTTGACCTGACCGGGTACGACTTCCCGGCCACCTATCCCGCCGAGCCGACCGCGCCGATCCGGGCGTTCGTTCGCGAGGTGGGCCGGGCGGACGCGTTCGTCGTGGTCACCCCCGAGTACAACCACAGCTTCCCGGCACCCTTGAAACAGGCCATCGACTACGCGTACGACGAGTGGCAGGCCAAACCTGTCGGCTTCGTGTCGTACGGCTGTCGGTCCACCGGCGGGCACGCCGTCGACCAGCTCCGCACCGTCTTCACCGCCCTGCACGCGATGACGGTGCGCGACGTCGTCGGGATCGACCTGCTCACCGGCGAACCGGCCGCCCGGTGCACCGACGAACTGCGCCGCGACGTCGACGCCCTGCTCGACCAGCTGCGCTGGTGGGGTCTGGCGCTGCGCGACGGCCGGGCGGCCCGCCCGTACGTCTCCTGAACACGTCCACCACGAAAGGTAAGGATCATGAGTAGACGCACCACCGGCCTGGCCATCGAGGCCGAGGGGCTCACCCGTTCGTTCGGGGACACCCGGGCGCTGGCCGGCATCGACCTGCAGGTGCCCGCCGGCACCGTCTACGGCCTGCTCGGCCCGAACGGCGCGGGCAAGACCACAGCGGTCCGGGTGCTCGCCACGTTGCTGCGGCCCGACGGCGGTTCGGCCCGGGTGTTCGGGCACGACGTGGTCGCCGAGGCCGACAAGGTCCGTTCCCGGGTCAGCCTCACCGGCCAGTACGCCTCCGTCGACGAGGACCTCACCGGTACGGAGAACCTGGTGCTCCTCGCCCGGCTGCTCGGCCTGCGCAAGCCGGCGGCCCGGGACCGCGCGGCGGCCCTGCTCGCCGCGTTCGGTCTGACCGATGCCAGCGACCGCCAGGTGAAGAAGTACTCCGGTGGGATGCGGCGGCGCATCGACATCGCCGCCAGCATCCTGAACACCCCGGATCTGCTCTTCCTCGACGAGCCGACCACCGGCCTCGACCCGCGAAGCCGCAACCAGGTGTGGGAGATCGTCCGGGCTGTGGTGTCGCACGGCACGACGGTGCTGCTGACCACCCAGTACCTCGACGAGGCCGACCAGCTCGCCGGCCGGATCGCGGTCGTCGACCACGGCCGGGTGATCGCGGAGGGCACCCCGGGTGAGTTGAAGTCGTCGATCGGCTCGGGCACCGTCCACCTGCGACTGCGCGACCCCGGGCAGCGCCCCGACGCGGAACGGGTGCTCCGCGAGGCGCTCGGTGTGCCGGTGCAGCTCGCCGCCGACCCGGTGGCGTTGACCGCCCGCGTCGGTGAGGCCGGCACCGACCTCGACGCCAGCGCCCAGGCCGCCCGCGTGCTCAGCGACCTGGCCCGCGCCGGCATCGTGGTCGACAACTTCTCCCTCGGCCAGCCGAGCCTGGACGAGGTCTTCCTGGCCCTGACCGACCACCCCGCCGTGCCGGCCGACGAGCGCGACGACGAGCTGGAGGCAGCCCGATGAGCGACACCACGACCACCACCGCCGAACGGGCGCCGTCCGTCTACGTCCCGTCCGCCGAGGCACTGGCGACCGTCCTCGCGCCCGGTGCCCGACCTCCCCGGCCGAGCGCGCTGGGCGCGTCGCTCACCTTCGGTTGGCGGGCCATGCTGAAGATCAAGCACGTGCCGGAGCAGCTCTTCGACGTGACCGCGTTCCCGATCATCATGGTGCTGATGTTCACGTACCTGTTCGGTGGCGCCCTCGCCGGCAGCCCGCGTGACTACCTGCAGTTCTTCCTGCCCGGCATCATGGTGACCAGCGTCGTCATGATCACCATGTACACCGGTATCGGCCTCAACACCGACATCGAGAAGGGCATCTTCGACAGATTCCGTACGCTGCCCGTCTGGCGTCCGGCCGCCCTGGTCGGCATGATCTTCGGCGACGTGCTGCGCTACATCCTCGCCGCCCTGGTGATCCTGGGTCTCGGGCTGGTGCTCGGCTTCCGGCCCGAGGGCGGGGCGCTCGGTGTCGCCGCCGGCATCGGGCTGCTGGTGGTCTTCTCGTTCGCGTTCTCCTGGGTGTGGACGTTCTTCGGGCTGATCCTGCGCAGCGAGAAGTCGGTGATGGGGGTCAGCATGATGGTGCTGTTCCCGCTGACGTTCCTCAGCAACGTCTTCGTCGAGCCGAGCACCATGCCCGGCTGGCTCCAGGCGTTCGTGAAGGTCAACCCGGTGACGCAGCTGGTGGCCGCGATCCGGGGCGCGATGAGCGGCGAGTCGGACCCGTCGGCCACGATGTGGCTGCTGCTGTGGAGCGCCGGTTTCGTGCTCGTCTTCGGCACCCTGACCATGTACAAGTACAACCGCCGCTGACCTGCTCCGACCCCGGTTGACGGGTGCCGCCACCGCGGTGGCGGCACCCGTCGGCTGTTCGGTTGTCGATCAGACGACCGCCGGCACCTCGGCTCGGGTGACGCCGCGCAGGCGGCTGGCGTCCTGGCTGGGCGGCGCGCCGAACTGGCGACGGTATTCACGGCTGAACTGCGACGGGCTCTCGTAGCCGACGCGGATTCCCACCCCGGTGACGTCGTTGGGATGGGTGGCGAGAAGGAGCCGGGCCTCCTGCAACCGGATCTGCTTCTGGAACTGGATCGGGCTCATCGCGGTCACCGCCTGGAAGTTGCGGTAGAACGCGGACACGCTCATCCCGGACAGCCGGGCCAGATCCTCCACCCGGAACGCCTGCGCGTAGTGGTCGCGGATCCACCGCACCGCCCGGGCGATGTGGCTGAGGCTGCTGTCGGCCAGGCCGAGCTGCCGAACCGCGGCACCCTGCTCCCCCCTGAGCAGCAGCCAGAGGATCTCCCTCTTGATCAGGGGCGCGAGCACCGTGACGTCCCGGGGCCGGTCCAGCAGTCGAAGCAGTCGGACCACCGCGTCGCCGAGTTCGTCGGGAGCGTCGCTGACCACCATCCCGGAGGGCGTCCCTCCAGGCAGGGGTGGGAGGTCGCCCGGTGCCGCCTGCAGCAGCAACTCGGCGACCGTGACCGGATGCAGCACCAGCCCGAACCCCAGCGCCGGCGAGTCGGCGCTGGCCTGGGTGAACCGGCCGGTGACCGGCAGATCCACCGACGCCACAAGGTACTGGCCCGCGCGGTACTCGTACACACGGTCACCCAGCGCCATCCGCTTCGCGCCCTGGGCGATCAGCGCCAGCACGGTGCCCGACATCGACGTGGTTGGCCCGGTCTGCTGGTCGACCTTCGAAATCAGCACCCCCTCGATGGGTGTGGACATGTCCGGACGGGCATGGCGGGCCAGCAACGTCCGCAGCTCGTGGAGGTACACGGCCCGATTGAAGCACGTGACCGATGCTCGTCACAACGAGAGGATTAGGCAAGGGCTGGAGAGCATCTGTCTAACGTTCCCGCTGGTAGCGGTGCTCTTATTGAAGTGTCAGTTTTCCGAGATCGCAGCAAGAGCTCGACGATTAGGAGTCACTTCGATGACCGTTCACCACGGGTTCCAGGCCACCATGACCGCCCAGCCGGGAAAGGCGGACGAGCTGATCCACCTGTTGCTCGACGCGCCGTCCCTACCCCACGACGACTGCCTCGTCTTCATGGTGTCCCGCTCGGCCTCGAACCCCGACGTCGTCCACGTCATCGAAGGCTGGACCAGCGCCGAGGCGCACAGCGCGTTCTTCGCCGGGGAGCAGGCGCAGGCTCTGGTCGCGAAGCTTCAGCCGCTGCTGGCCGCCGACTCGACATACACCGACGCGGTGCCGGTCGGCGGCAAGGCGACCTTCTGAGCCGGCAACCCGTCACCGCCCCCTGGAACCGAAAGGACTCCCGATGAACCCCACCCGACCGGCCATCGACCCCGAACTGCTCGCACCCCTGGCCGAACTGCCGGCCATGCCGCCCCTCGGCCCCGAGGTGATCGAGTTGCTCCGCCACTTCCCCCAGCCGCCGATCGAGACGCACCTCAACGGCCGTGCGGTCGAGCGGCGCGAAGTCACCGTTCCCGCGAGTGACGGCACCCCGATCCCGCTGTCAATCCTCAGCCCCACCGGCCTTGGGGCCGACGCGCCCTGCG
Organism: Micromonospora sp. NBRC 107095; assembly: GCF_030269705.1. Classification (NCBI taxonomy): domain Bacteria; kingdom Bacillati; phylum Actinomycetota; class Actinomycetes; order Micromonosporales; family Micromonosporaceae; genus Micromonospora; species Micromonospora sp. NBRC 107095. The sequence goes on along the minus strand of NZ_BSTU01000001.1, from coordinate 1,311,197 downwards.
TCTACTGGATTCACGGCGGTGGGATGATGTGGGGCGACCGCTTCTCGAACATCGACGTCCCACTGGAGTGGCTCGACCGGTTCGGCGCCGTCGTGGTCACCGTTGACTACCGGCTGGCACCGGAGGCAACGGGTACGACTCTCGTCGACGACTGCTACCAGGGCCTGCTCTGGGTGGCCGAGAACGCCGCTGACCTTGGCATCGACCCGGCCCGCATCGTGGTGGCCGGTGCCAGCGCCGGAGGTGGCCTGGCCGCCGGTGTCACACTCCTGGCCCGCGACCTCGGCACCCCGGCCATCGCCGCCCAGTTGCTGTCGTGCCCCATGCTCGACCACCGCAACGAAACCACCTCCAGCCATCAGTACACCGGCCCGGACGGCGTGTGGACCCGGGAGATGAACGAGTTCGGGTGGCGCAGCGTGCTCGGCGGGCACAGCGTCTCGGCGTACGTCTCACCGGCGCTCGCGGACGACCTCTCCGGCCTGCCGACCACCTACATCGACGCCGGCACCGCCGAGGTCTTCCGGGACGAGGACGTCAACTACGCCACCCGCATCTGGGCGGCCGGTGGCCAGGCCGAGTTGCACCTGTGGGCCGGCGGCTTCCACGGGTTCTCGGCGTTGTTCCCGCAGGTCCGCGTCTCGGACGCAGCCCGGCGAGCCCAGGCCGACTGGCTGGCCCGAGTTCTGGACCCCGACCCTGCTCTCAAGGACTGACCCGGACCCGCGGCCGGTGTCGACCACGCGTCGCGCCGGCCACGGCTTCAGAGCCGCCAGGGCAGCGGCGAGGGTGGCAGGTAACGGCACGTGCTGCCGGTCGAGACGCAGTCGCGCAGGTGACCGGCGAGCGTTGGGTGCCGCTCGTCGAGCTTGCGCAGCGTGTCCCGGATCCGCGCGGTCACCGTCTTGCGGGCCCGCTCGGCCTCGTCACCCAACCGGCGGCTGCGACCGGCCAGCCCCGCCGCGGCACGTAGCTCGTCGAGCAACGCACCCCGCTCGGCGTCCAGCATGGACACCTTCCGCTCGTCGTCACGCGCGGCGGCCCGGTCGATCTCCTCGTCGAGACGGGCCAGGTGCCGCCGGTAGCGGGCCTTCGCCTCCTCGTCGAGGACCGGGTCGGCCCCCATCCGCCGGGCGGCGACCAGCTCCGGCCCGGCCGCCGGGTCGAGCAACTCCACCGCCGGCACGTCGCTGCCCGGCCTACTCAACAGCAGGTGCAGGTCGTGCAACCCTTTGGCGTCGGGCAGATGAACCACGACACCGGCGTACGCGAGTTGCCACACCGGCCCGTCGCGCCGAAACTCGTACCCCTCGACAGCGACCGCCGTGGCCTGGCCGGGCACCGCAACCTGGCCTGAGCCGGCGTTGGCCGGCCCGACGCTCTGACCCGGCGCGGCGAGTTGGCTCGACGGGGCAAGCTGGCCTGGCCCGGCTGCTGTGGCCGGCGCGGGGGCCTGGCGTGCGGTGGCGGTCTGCTCGGCCACGTCGGTGGGGGCGGGTTCGGCGATCCGGTGCAGCACCTGCGTCATACCGAGAGCCGTCGCCTCCTGGACGGTGGCGGCCCGCAGCCCGGTCACCGTCGCGGTGTCGTCCGGGTTGCCTCGGCTGGCGAGGGCGGTCACGAGGCCGGTGCGGGCGAGCAGCGACCAGGGCCGGGAGCCCAACCGGTCGGCGGAGTCACGGGCGGCGGTGAAGCCGGCGACGGCGTCGTCCCAGCGGCCCTGGGCGGCGTCGATCAGCGCCAACCAGTAGTCGACGGGGCCGCTGATGTCGCAGCCGAACAGCGCCACCATCCACTCTCCACGATGTGGGGCGAGTGCGGCCCGTGCGGCGTCGCAGCGCTGCGGGTCGGCGGACGCGGCGGCAGCCTGCGCGCGCAGCCGGAGCCAGAGCGGTGACACCGGGCGCGGGTACCGGACGGCGGCAGCCTCGATGCCGGCGGTCAGCCGCACCGCCGTCTCGCCGTCGCCCCGCTCCGCGGCGGTGATCGCCCGCAGCAGTTCCCGGTAGGGGTAGTCGGTCGAGGTCAGCCCGTCCAGCAGCGTGTCGGCCTCGGCGAACCGACCCTCAAGCAGCAGACGGGACCAGCGCAGGTGATGGCCCATGAACCCGAACTCGGCATGGCTCGGGTCCGCGATGTCGGTGATCTCGGCGAAGCGCTCGTCAGCCTCGGCGAAGTCACCCCGGAAAGCGGCGATGATGGCGCTGTCGACGGAGGCCGCTATCCGGTACCGGGTGAGGTCGCCGTCCCGGTCCGCGTTGACGAAGGTGCTGAACTCCCCAAAGAAGCCGGGATCGCCCAACTCCAGCAGCGCCACCCAGCGCAGCGCGGTGGCCCACAGCTCGGTCTCCCGGTCAGGCGTCCGGCGGGCCACGTCCCTGATCTCCGCGGTGAGCGCGGCACGGGCCGCCGCGGTACCCAAACCCCAGGTGGCGTCGTGGCGGGCCCAGAGGCTGAAAGTGAGCGCCTCGTCGTCCTGCCCTCGGCGGGCGATCGTCTCGGTTGCGGTGATCAGGTCGGCGACCAGCGTGCCGACCGATGCGTCGGCGTCCGGTTCGCCGATCAGCCGCCGGTACGCCTCGCGTACCAGCTCCGCCGCCTCGTTGGAGAAAGCGATCTCGACCTGGCGGGCGCGGTTCACGATGAGCGCGACGCGGGCCAGCAGCACCGGGTCGTCGAGGGTACGAGCCAGCACCCCGGCCTCGGTGAGCAGCACCGTGGCCTCTTCCCGGCCGGCGTGGTGGTATTGCGTTTCACCGAACTCGACGAGGATGCGTACTCGTTGTTCCCGGTCGTCGACGACCTCCAGCGCTCGGCGGAAGTGCACGGCCGCCTCGTCGCCGGACAGCCGGACGAACGCGTCCCGCCCGGCGGCGACCAGCAGTGTGGCCACCCGGGCCGGGTCGAGCGCGGGGCCGGCGAGGTAGGCGTGGCGGGCGAGGTCGGCCGGGATCAGCCGGTCGGTGAGCTCCTGCAGATCGTCGACCGCCCGGACGACCGCAGCGTGCCGGGCTCGCCGGTCGTCGTCGGTCAGGCCGTCGTAGAGGGTTTCGCGGACCAGGTCGTGGGCGAAGGCGAACCGGCCGCCGCCCCGGGCCACCACCAGTCGGGCGGTCACCGCCCGGTCGAGCAGCCGGTCGACCTGCGCCACCGGGGCGGCACCGCAGGCCGCCAGGACCTGACGGTGGAACTCGCGGCCCAGCACGGCCGCGACGGTGAGCGCCTCGACCACGGACGGCGGCAACTGGGCCAGGCGGCGGCGCACCGCTTCCCGTACGCCGGGGGCGATCGTGCCGGCCGCGTCGTCGGCATGCCACAGTCGGGCCGTCTGCTCGATAAAGAACGGGTTGCCGCCGGTGCGCCGGTGCACCTCGTCGACGAGGTCGGCGTCGGGCTCGCGTCCGGCGGTGCGGGCCATCAGCGCGGCCACCTCGTCGCGGGAGAGCCCGGTGAGAGTGATCGTGGTGGCCTTCGCGACCAGCGGCATCAGCAGCGGGCGCAGCGGGTGCTCCCCCGACTCGATCTCCGCGTCACGGTAAGTGCCGACCAGCAGCAACCGCTCGAACCAGGTGTGCTGGGCGGCGAAGCTCAGCAGCCGCAGCGAGGCCGGGTCGGCCCAGTGCAGATCGTCGAGGACGACCACGACCGGCCGTTGCTGGGAGACCGCGACCAGCGCGGCGGTCACCGCGTCGTACAGCGCGAACGCCTCCTGGTCGGCGCTGTCGGTGTTGACGCCGGCCCAGCTGGCGAGCCGTTCGGCCTGCTGCTTGCTGGTGTCGGTCTCACCGAGCAGGGCCGCGAGGGCCGGCTCGGCGTCCGGCCGTGCCACCGCCCAGTCGTCGGCGGAGCGCCGCAGGCCGCGCAGCACCTGCACCCACGGCCAGTAGCCGGGTGCGCTGTCGGAATCCCAGCAGGCGGCGCCGAGCACCAGTGCGCCACGGTGCCGGGCCTCCCGGGCTGCGGACGTGACGAGAGTCGTCTTGCCGATGCCCGGCTCGCCGGTGACCAGGACGAGACCGCCGTGGCTCGTGGTGGCGCGGTCCAACTCGGCGCGCAACAGGCCAGCACTGTGATCCCGCCCGATGATGGCGTCACCGCGCCGCGCGTCCATGGTTTCCAGACGGTACTGCAACCGTCCGACAGCGCGAGCGAGTTAGCCGGCCGACCCCCTCTCCTGGTCCTGGGAAGCGCACGCATTGACCGGGGCGCTGTCGAGCTGGTGTCGCCAAAGAATCTACCCTACTTGTCGCTAACCTTCCCTATCGGCGTAGCATGGGGAACGATGATGGATAACATGTACTCGGCTGAGCAGGTCGCCGACCGGCTTGGGCTGCACGTGCGGACGGTGCGCAGCTACATCCGTTCGGGCCGGCTGCGCGCGGTGCGGATCGGCAAGCAGTACCGGATCGCCGCCAGTGATCTCGACGCGCTCACCGGCCGGGCCCCGGCCGCGCCCAGCATCGCCAGGCAGGCGGAGGTGTCGAGCATCGTGCAGATCGACGGTGCCGACAGAGCCGCCGCCGACCGGCTCGGCACGCTCGTGCTCACCAGCGCCAACACCGCCCACGACCAGGCCAGTCCACTGCGGGTGCAGACCGTGTACGACGAGCAACGCCACCGCATGAAGATCATCATCCTGGGTGACCCGGCCGCCACCGCCGAGTTGCTGCACCTGCTCGATGCCGTACTCAACGCCGACAACGGCCTGCTCGACCGGGAGGTCCACGATGCCTGACGAGATCCAGGAACGCGCCGGAGTGCCGGTGCTGGTCTGTGACCCGGCGGGGCCGCCGGTGGCCACCGAGCAGGACGCGCTGGACCTGATCGGCGCGGCGTTCCTCGGCGCCCAGGTGGTGGCCGTGCCGGCCAACCGACTCGACAAACGCTTCTTCTCGCTGGGCACCCGCTTCGCCGGCGACGTGATGCAGAAGTTCGTCAACTACCGGGTGCGGCTGGCCGTCGTCGGCGACATCTCGGCGCAGCTCGCGGAGAGTTCCGCGTTGCGCGCGCTGGTGCACGAGTCGAACCAGGGCGGGCAGATCTGGTTCGTCCCCGACCTCGACGCGCTCGACGCCCGCCTCCGCGCCGCCCGATAACCACGTCACCTGTCGATCGCAACCGCCATCTCCACCGCGTCCGGCTCCACGCCCCTGACCCGAGCCTGCTCGGCCGCCCACCGCAGATAGGCCAGCCACTCCTCGGACGGCCACCCGTTACGACGACCGACACCCGCCTCGGCCGGGAGCTGGCCGGCCACGACACGGTCGAGGATCAGGGGCTGGACGCCGCCCAGCCCACGCCGGTAGCCGACGAAGTAGAGCACCTTCGTGAACAGGCCCGGCCCCAACCACGGCAGGCGAGAGTGGTCGGGGTCGCTGAAGCGACGGTACGCCGCACCCAACGCGTCCTCGTCGGGCGCTGGTGCGGACACCGCCTCCAGCGCGTACGCCAGGCGTTTGCCGTCCGGATCGGCGTCGAGCGACCGGGCGGCACGCCACGGGCCGTACCCGATGGGCCCGTAAGCCCAGATCAGCACGGCGGTCAGCAGTTGCCGCGCGGTCGCCGACCCGGCCCGGTACGTGTCGGCAGTCGCGAAGACGTCCCTCCGCCAGATCTCGCCGCTCACCGGGAGGGTGTCGGGCCACGCGTCCGGTGGCAGCCCCGCCCGCCATCTGTCCATGTTGGGCCGGACCGGAGCCCGCTCCCCCGGTAACACCGCACCTTCGGTCGTCTGCATGGCCACCTCCTCAGAACCGCGCTCGCAGAACTCCGTGGTTCGGACGCTACGGTCGGGCGCTTCCACAGGCCGCCCGCCGACGGCAAATCGCGGTATCGACTGCATGGACGCCTGCCTTTTGGGCAGCCAGCGTCTGACGGGATCGAGAACGTCGCGTGGTTGACCCAAGGACTAGCCGCACAGGGACCGGGTACGCGCGATCCATGGGTAGCCACAAGCAGAACAAACACGACAACGGCGGCGAGTCGGCGCGAGGCCGGCGGCATTCGGGCAGCGGCGCTCCGGGCCGCCAGGGCTCGACCGTGGAGCACTCACCCGATCAACGGCACCGCCGTACCGCGACCGGCCCGGCCGGCACCGAACGCGACCTGGGCCGGGCCAAGGTCTCGGGCGATGGGCGGATCCAGCGCCAGGGCGGCTCCTGAGCCGACCACCCAGCCGGTTGCAGCCGCTCGCCTGTTCGCAGGGCGCCTGCACCGGCTGACCGGTCTCTGCGGCGTGGCGCGGGCATCATCTCCGAGCCGACCCGTCGCGTAATGGACTGGCCCCGTCGTCGGCGTGCAGTGAACTGACGGACGATGGATGGACATCGATGTTCATGCATACCATTCGGTTATGTCCGCTCGCCGCGTCACCGTCACCGCCACCATCGCCCTAGCCACGCTGGCGAGCCTGCTCGCCGTCAACGCCGCCCGGGCCGACGGCCCGGCGATCAGCACCCCCGGCGCACCCACGGTGGTGGTTAACGAACCGCATCAGCTCACACTCAGCTGGACGCCTTCCACCTGGGTCGAGCCGGGCAACGAGCAGCCGATCAACTACGAGGTGCAGGTGCCGCTCGGGCCGAACACGTACCGCTTCCTCGGCTCCACCACCGACACCACGATCACGCTGACCGACCTCGCGCCCGGCACGACGTACCGGATCGGAATTGCCGCCCGCGCACTCGGCGGCTATTCCGACACGTCGCCCACCACCGCCGTGCGCACCGCGGCGGGCCGCGCGACGGTCAGCTACCTCAACCTGGACTGGTCCCCGACGAACAACCAGATCCAGCACCTGCTGAAGGTGACCAACACCGGCACCGGGCCACTCGACCTGAGCACCGTGCAGGTGCGCTACCACCTGCGTTTCGAGGGCGGCAACACCTCACTGGTGCCGAACTGTGACTGGGCCGCGCTGGGCTGCGACCGCATCCGGCAGGCTGTGCAGTTCTTCATCCCGCCAGGCGGGCCGCCCGGCACGCTGACGACCCCAGCGCCACCGAGTTACCCGGTCCCCGGAACGCCAGTCCCCGGCTGGGTGGAGCTGACCTTCACCGACGGCACGCTCGCGCCGGGCCAGTCGACCGGGCCGATCCAGCTCCGGCACCACCGGCACAGCTGGAGCACCATCGACGAACGCGACGACCCGAGCTGGCTCGCCGCCACCGGCAAGTGGACCTCGAACGACCGGATCACGCTCGATGTGGACGGAGTACGCGAGTTCGGCGACACCTACTCCTGACTGCGCGCCTGGCGGCCAGCGCCAGCGGGCATCCGGCCAGTCTTGTCCCGACGAACATGATGCCTGTGGGTCATCACGATGACTCACAGGCATCACGCCTTCTCCGGGAACTACTCCCGACCGCTGCCGTCCTGAATGCTGAGCCGTTGGCTCGCCGCCACACGGGCGCGGTGTCCCTCACCACCACGCCGACAGCCATCAGTGGGTGAAGCTTCGGGGCAGGTGGATGCCGGCGGCGGGGATGTCGAGGGCGCGCAGCCGTGACCGCGCGTCGGCCAGCATCGCGGGTGCGCCGCAGAGGTAGATGTCCTGGTTGGGCTGGTGGTGGCCGAGGGCGATGGTCAGGGCGTCGCCCTGCTCGGCCGGCTCCGCGCAAGGGTCGTCGGACAACGCCGGCACGATGGTCAGCCACTCGTGGGCGCACTGCAGCCTGTCGAGGGCGATCGAGTCGTACAGATCGGTGAAGGTGCGCGCGCCGACGATCAGCGTCACCCGTCGGCCGCCCGGCGCCACGGCGACCTGCTCCACCAGGGCGCGCAGCGGTGCCAGGCCGGTACCACCGGCGACGAGCAGCAGATCGCCCGTGCTCGCCGGGTCGAGGCTCAGCCCGGTGTCGGCGGGTGGGCCGAGCCAGAGCAGCTCGCCGGGGCGTACCTCATGAACCAGGCGGTGGGAGACGGTGCCGGCGGGTACGGCGCGGACGTGCAGCTCGACGATCCCGTCGGCGCGTGGGGCGTTGGCCGGGGAGAGCCAGCGCCAGTGACCAGGTAGGCGCGGAGTGCAGACGGGCACCGCCTGACCAGACTGGAAGGGCAGACGCCGCCAGGGACGTACCGTCAGGATGGCGATATCGGGCGACGGCCGGTCGTGGTCGATTACCTGGACGTGCCACCAGGCCGGGCCGTCGCCGGCCCGCGCGGCGGCGCGGCGGATGGCGTGCGTGGCATGGCACAGGGCGTGCCCGGCGGCGATGGCGAGCTGCGGCGTCCACTGCGGGTGCGCGTGGCGGGCAACGGTGGCGATCAGCGCGTCGCCGATGGTGGTGGCGTGCGGGAGCAGGTCGAAATGACGGTACGCGCGACCGAGCACCCGGAGCAGCGCCGCCCGGTTCGCCGGGTCGTCGCCGCCGACCAGGAGGCGGCCCAGCGCGGTGAAGAACAGCGGCGCGTCGCGGTGTGGGAGCAGCCCGGATCGACGGTCTTCGGTTGTGCACCAGAAGTCGCCGGCAGCTCGCGCGTCGACCGACTCCCAGGCGGCGGCCAGGCTCACCCGTGCCGCGTATCCGTCGTCGATCATTCTCGGCATGCCGGCTCCAAGACGTTGCTTCGTGGCATGGCACCGGGGCGGGCGGGAGAAGCTGCGCCGTTGAGGGCCGGCGCAGCTTCAGGACAAGGCACCCGCCCCGGGCCATGCGACAACTGTCGCGACTGACCAGGTACGACGGCATGCCACGGTGATCATCGACGACATGCGAGATACGTATGCGGTCGACCTCGAGACGATCGAATCGGGCAGACTGCGGGCATGACGGAACGCCCGGTGCTGTATCTGGTCGTCTGCGCCGCAGGCCCGGCGGAACACATCGACGAACTGGTCGACCTCCTGATCGCCGACGGGTGGCAGGTCTGCATGATCGTCAGCCCCACCGCCGCGCGGTGGCTCGACCGTCAGGCGTTACAAGACAAGACCGGCTATCTGGTACGCGTGGAGTGGCGGATGCCCGGCGACCCGGAGCCGCACCCGCCGGCCGATGTTGTGGTGGGCGCGCCCGTCACGTTCAACACGGTGACGAAATGGGCGCTGGGCATCAACGACACGTTGGCGCTGGGCGTCCTCAACGAGTCGCTGGGTGCAGGGTTGCCGATCATTGCGTTTCCGCACGTCAAGGCAGAGCTGGGGGCGCACCCGGCTTATGCCGGTCACCTGGAGGTGTTGCGTGCTGCCGGCGTGGTCGTGGCGGACGGGAAGCCGCTGGAGTCGGTGGACGGGCCGGGGCGCTGGAGCGTGGTAATCGAACCGCTGCGCTCGACCCGACAGTCCTGAGCGAGTCCGTTCCTGTGGACGAACCGGCCGGTGACTAGTCGTGAGCAGAAGTACTCGCTGTGGACAAAGCCGGGCACCTGGTGGTCATCGAGCTGAAGCGCACCTACGACGGCGGCCACATGGAGCTGCAAGCTCTGCGGTACGCCGCGATGGTGTCCGCGATGAGCTTCGACGAGGTTGTCGCCGCCTTTGAGGTGCACCTGTCGAAGGTGCGACCGGATACGGATGTCGACGCCCGGACCGAGCTCATCAGCTGGCTGGACCTGAGCGACAGCGACGACGCGCCCATCATCTCCTCCGACGTGCGGATCCTGCTCGTCTCGGCGGACTTCGGCCGGGAACTCACTACCGCGGTGCTGTGGCTGAACCGCTTCGAGGGCATGGACGTGCGCTGTGTCCGGCTGATTCCCTACGAGATCGACGGGCGGGTCCTGCTGGACATCCAGCAGGTCATCTCGCTCCCCGAGGCCGCCGATTATCAGATCCGGGTGGGCCGGAAGGTCACCAAGCAGGAGCGGCGCAGCACCGACGGCCGGGGCTGGACGCGCTACCACATCATTGTCGACGGTCGGGTACTGCCGGACGAAAACAAGCGCCGTACGGTGCGGCTGATGATCGAGAAGTTGGTGGACCGCGGGGTGACTGCCGCAGCCATCGGGAAGGTCCTCACTCCAGGGCGCTTCCGACCTCTCGAGGGAGAGCACCACAGTGACGAGGAGGTCCAGGCCGGGCTAGCTGAGCAGTATCCCGGGGTGGAGGTCAGCCGCTGGTTCGCCGGTCAGGCGATGGTCGAGGACGGCATGACCTGGGTGGTGCCCAAAATGTGGGGACGCAACACCGAGCCAACCCTCTCTGCCCTGCGGGACGCACTCCCCGCAGCCGGAGTCAGTTTCCAGCGAGCAACCCCTTGATTCGGCTGGAGACAAGGGTGCAGGCAGGAGGAATCGCTGGCAGCTATTGCGGGTAGTCGCGATGACGGTAGTGGCTGCCGCGGGCTTGGTGTTGGCGTCGGCGGTGCCAGTGGACCAGGCAGCGGGACCCCGAGTAGTCATCCGTTCAGCCGAACACAGCTGGCGTCATTGCCGTCTCAAAAACCCGGCAGCGCAGCGGGCACCTCGGTGATCGGTGTTGTTGCTGGTCGCCATAGCAGGGGGCACATGGGCCGCCTCGGCATCGGCGTCGTAGCCATGCGTGCTTGACGGTTGACGGAGAGTTGCGATGCCGGCAAGCCACCAGGTGTCGTAACGCACTTGGCCCGTGTGTCCGCATGAGTGAGCCCATGACGCCTGTAGGGTGGCTGCCGTGATCGACGAGTCCGTAGCCACAACACAGACTCCCGTCCGGGCGGCGGAGTTCTTCGCCGGCATCGGGCTGGTACGGGAGGCGCTGGAGCCGCTTGGGGTCCAGGTCGTGTGGGCGAACGACATCGAGAAGGCCAAGCGAGACGCCTACGCTGCCAACCACGACGCCAGCCACTTCCTGCTGGACGACGTCCGCAAGGTCACTGCAGAAAACCTCCCCGCGGACATCGAGTTAGCTACTAGCAGCTTCCCATGCGTTGATCTGTCTCTTGCGGGCAACCGCCTCGGACTCGTCGGTTCACAGTCGGGCATGTTCTGGGAGTTCGCAAGAATTCTCGAAGAGATGCGGAAGCAGCGACCTCGAGCCGTTCTCCTCGAAAATGTCCACGGATTCGCCACAAGTCATGGCGGCAAAGACCTCTCCGACGCCCTGACCCGGCTCTCCGAGCTTGGATACTCGTGCGACGTCATCGCCGTTGACGCTCGGCATTTCGTGCCACAGTCAAGACCCCGAATGTTCATACTCGGGATCCGTGGCGGAGTCGTTCCGGGGGCCCAGACGGGCATTCCGCCGGTCTCTGACGTCCGCCCCGAGTGGGTTCAGCGCGTGCACGCCCGGCACCAGCACCTCGCCATGCACTACCTGCCGCTTCCCCGGCTCCCCGAGGGACCACACGACCTGTCCGGTGTTGTAGAGAGAATGGACACAAGCGATCCACGATGGTGGGGTCCTGATCGTGTAGCTGCGTTCGTGGAGTCGATGAGCCCGCTGCAGACGGCTCGGTTGCAAGCTCTGCGAGACTCCGAAGGCATCTCCTGGCGCACCGCCTACCGGCGAACGAGGAACCGCGTCTCGATGTGGGAGCTGCGGCGGGACGACATCGGTGGCTGCCTCCGCACTACCGGCGGCGGCTCCAGCAAGCAGGCGCTGGTCGAGCTGGGCAAGGGCGAGGTGCGGGTTCGATGGATGACCCCCCTCGAGTACGCGCGCATGATGGGCGCAGGCTCATACAAGCTCACGGCCGGGACGCCGAACCAGGCCCTGTTTGGCTTCGGGGACGCAGTCGTTGTGGACGTCATCAAGTGGATCGGTCAGCACTATCTGCTCCCAGTGCTACGCCCGCAGGCGGTTCTGCAAGCCGCGTAACACCCCTCCGCACCGCACCGCCATAGGTCATCTGGAGCATCGTGGCCAAGATAGCCAAGAAAGACCAGCCGCCGCGCGCCGTGCAGCTCATCAGGGCCGAGCTCACCAAGGTGATGGCTCTGGACGACCCGAATGAGCCAGGCTGCCGGATTGGCGATGCCGTGGGCGTTTACGCCTATTTCGACTATGACCTGGAACCGATTTACGTCGGGCAGACCTCGTCTTCGTTTCGCGACCGCGTTTCCCGTCACTTGACGGGACAGAGGTCGGATGCTGTAGCCAAGTTCATTCTTGATCCGTTCGAGGTTGCTTTTGTGTCCATGTGGAGCGTGCCTTATGTCGCCACGGCGCAGAGCTTCAGAAACCCTGGCCAGAAGGCAACGTCAGCCGAAAAGAAGCGCCTCTTAGATCCCTATGAGTACACGGTCTATCGAGCAATCGAAAAGCAGTCGAGGTTCCGAGCAGTTCTGAATGAGGGCGTCATTCAGGCAACCGAAATAGTGGACCTACCAGCTGTCATCCACGAGCGCATCATTCCGGCGGAGCTTTGGGAGGATAGGAAGCATTCTGACGTCCGGATCGCCCGTCGCGCCGCTACCATTTCCCGTCTTTCCCAGATGATTTCGGAGCGCGAGGTTTCGGGAGGCATGCGGCGCACTCTCCTGCTTCAAGCTAAGCGGCTGACTTGGCTCGCGGAGCAGCGCATCCATGAGGTCGGCGTTGAGCTTCCTGATGCCGAAGACGCAAGAATCCGCGACGATTAGGAGCATCCGCCGATTGCCGTAGCATCGGATCGTCGACAGGCGCAACAAGGACAAGAGCCGTCAAACGAACGGCGTCAACGGGAGGGACGGAGCCAAGGAGATGCTCATGCCATCCGATCTGGTGCTTCCGCCGTCGCCACCCCCATCTGCGGCTAGTGCGTCAATGCGCTCAAACCGCCATCGAGATACCGGACCAGAGCTACGCCTTCGCAGAGCTCTTCATGCTCTCGGGCACCGCTATCGGGTAGCGCTGCCGATCGTCACGGCGGGGAGGCGGGTACGTCCTGATCTTGTCTACCCCAAGCGCAAGCTCGCCGTGTTTGTCGACGGATGCTTCTGGCACCGCTGCCCGAAGCATGGTCGGGCTCCCACCGACCCCACCGGTTACTGGGCGGTCAAACTCCAGCGCAACGTAAACCGGGATCTCGCCGTCACGGCCGCACTTGTAGCGGATGGGTGGCGCGTCACCCGCATTTGGGAGCACGAGAGCCTCGAGGAGGCGGTCGCCCTTGTCGAGGCGGCTTGGCAACAGGTTGGCACCCCATTGAGTAACAAGCAAGAGCCGAAGTAGGCAGGCAGAAATGTTAGTCCAGCCCATCTTGGGCGAAGGAGCGGCTGCGCCAATCATTCAAGACCGGGGAAGGACTGCCTGGCGATCTGAATAAGCGCAACCAAGGCTTCTCGGTCGAACTGAAGTGTTTGGCTGACCTTCTTGCCGGAAGCCCGCTGGTCCGATCCGTACGTGCTCAGTTGCAACAGACTTTCATCGCCGTCTGCGACAAGCTGCCAGCCGCATTCAACGACCGTTGGATGACGCCTAGCATTCGCAGTGTCTGCAAAGAACTCTCCAACCACCGCCATGCTTAACCTCCAATACGCTCATATTGAGGAATATTCCGACTTACCTTGAGTCGCGGCCAGATGTACGAGCCGGCTAGTTGAATCGTCGCCCCGCAGCCGGCATAGCCTCGGGCTCATGCCGGCCGCGTTTATCGCCGCTTTCGTCACCGAACGCGGCGGCTACGACAGCAGCCTCAATGCGATCCGCATGGGTGTGCGGTCGAGTTCGAACAGGTCGCCAGGTCGAACTTCAAACCCATTTGACTCGATCAAACGGAGCGCCGCCTCCTGCTCTTCTCGCAGGAGGTGACGTTCTTGGCGCCACAACGGGTGACCCAAGATCACCGCTCGTCGCTTATCGGTCTGGTATAGGACCGCTAGCCCCTCCATCTCCTGCGCCTTGATTCCATGCTGTCCGAAGGAGGCGAGGAACCCGCGGGTCAGCACGTCCGCACGGCCCAGCCAGCGTTTCCAGGCCACATCTTCCTGCAGGGCCAATTCCGCCATGTCCAGAGCCAGCCTCCAGTCGAGCGCGCCATGAAGGCGCCGGTTGTCGTAGGACCGGAGACAGTCCGGGCAAGACATGGTGCAGTCCATCGAATGGCGGACGCCCTCCCAACGCGCGCGCAGGTCTTCCACGACGCGGCGCAACACACGCTCAAAGACCTGGGGCTTACCAAGCTCGGTAGCGTACCCGGCTCCGTTCTCGAGGCTGTCCGCTACAAAGACGCGGTGGGTCTGCTCTCCGGAGACATTGACGGAGTTAAGACCCACCGTCAGCTCAGCCGGATCGACGTCAAGCTCGGCCTGGAGCCCTCGGCGCAGCACCTCCGCGAAGGACCACAGAGCCGGAAGGCCGGCGGGATGCGTTGCCCGACGTGTCGGTAGGACACCATCGGGCAGGTCCAGTGCGTTCGGCGTAACGACCAGCACGTCGGTCTTTCGCACTTCTCCGATCGCCGCCTCGCACCGCAACCCGTAGGACTGCGGGAGGTTCACCTCGTTGCTGTACAACGACGAATCTGTCACGATCACCGACTTCCCGGGTCCGGCCTCCATCGGGAACAGGTGCCCGAGATTGTCGTTTATCCGGAGAATGTCGGCCATCTCGTAGACTTCGACGAGCACTCCGTGGATCTGTGACGTCTGGTCCGGTTCGGACGCCACAGCAAGTTCGGGAGCGCCGACCACGGCTACGGCGTCGCCGTCGATGTCGTAGTCCCTACCGTGATAGTCGGTGCGGAACCCCAACGGCTGGTACATGTCGAATGAGTTGACAGGGTCACCACAGACGGGGCAGACCGCCGCCGTCTCTGCGAGGGCTGTCCAACCGCACTCGCTGCACCTGCCGACGCGGATGGGAACCCCCAGCGGATCAATCGGCAACGTCGTCCTGCCTCGAGCCTCGTAGGCGGCGAAGCCGACGACCGTGTGGATACGTCCGTCCCGGACGACCTCTGCGCCTGGGGCGAAGGTTCCCACCGCCATGTCGAGAGCCCTATCGGATACAACTAGGTCGTTGAGCTGACGCTTCTCCTTCGGAACGCCCATATACAGGTTTCGAACCCGGGTGGGAAACCCGAACATCGGCAGGACGCCGGCGTTGGCGAGCAGCTCGCTCAGCTCGTTTTGCTGATAGAACGGGTTGGCCAACGCCGTGTCGATGTCGCTGACAAGGTCCGTCCGCGCCCAACGCTCCAGATCGGCAACGTCGGCCAGATCGATCCCGGAACGAATGGTAAGCGCTCTGATGACCTGAGGCACATCGGCGGAATGCCTGAGCCAGCCACCCACCTGCTGCCGATAGAACCCGGGCCACGCATCCCGTGTGCCGAAAATGCCATGGATGCTCTCGCGCGAACGAGCCGGCCTAGAATCCGCCGCTAGGAACGCTCGGCGCAGGAGTTCCGCGGCAACGACCCGCCGTGCGATACGGGTGCGACGCAGGTCCAGGAACGGCTGCGGCGGAATGTCACCCGTCATTCGCTCCGTGGCGTTGAAGTAGTAGTCATCGTGGGTGCGAGAGCGGGCTACGGTCAACGCATACGAGAAGGGCTGTCCCTGACGTCCGGCGCGGCCGACCCGCTGCTGGTAGTTGAAACGTTGCGGCGGAACGTTGGCCATGATGGTCGAGCGCAGGGAGCCAATGTCCACGCCGACCTCCATCGTCGTGGTGACGCTTAGTACGTCCAGCGGGCTCGTCAGCTCGTTTTCCAGCGGCGGCTTGAGCAACGCTCCGCGGAACCAACGTTGGCGCTGCCGCTGCAATGCCAGAGGCTTCGTCTGTCCGGTCAGCTCAGCGACCGCCATTCGCCGGGGCTCAAGGCTGGAAAGCCAGGCGTAGTAGTCCTCGTCCACGCGATCACCGATGTGCTGTTCCAGGGCGTGGTGGTAACAGCCCCTGGCGGCGCAGACACCGGCCGACGGGTGCAGGTGGCGGTAGTTGCACATACGGCAGACCCAGCTTGAGTCGCCGCCCCGCACAATGACGAGGGGCACATCCGGGTTGTCAACCCGCAGCCCCCAGTCCGGTGCGATGCCACGGTCGCGAATCTCGCACGCCACCCAGGTCTCCAACACGTCCGTGTCGCATCCGAGCCGGTTCGACACGGCTTTCAGGTATTGCCGTACGGCGGGTGGCACCTTGGACGACGGTTTGAACCATTGGGCACCCGCGAACCGCCCTGCGATGCCGAGGATCCGGATGACCGAGCGCAAGACTTGCAGCGCTGTCTCCGGGTCTGTCGGCGCGCCGGTGAGCTGCGGTGCCCGAGGCTCGACCAGCACAAGGCCTGTGGATTCGAGATCCCGGCCCGCGCGGTCGAAGACTGCCTCGGCCATCGCCGTGGCAAGTGCTTGCCGGTACAGCTGTTGACCTTCGATACGCGCCTGCGGGTCGAGCGGAACCCAATGCCCTGCGATGGGCGGCTCGTACGCCCGATACCACGGCTCCCCGTGGGGCGTCTGCTGCATGGACTGCGCGGGGCCTGCCGGGTGTAGGCCCTTCTTGAGCATGCTCTCCTGCAACCTGCTCGCCACCATGCCCCACGAGAGCCGCGCGCTTGAGCGGCTCTCCTCTTGGTACCGCGAGATCAGGCTTTCGTCCTCGGTTGAGGCAATGCCGGTGACCTGCCGCATCACCGCTTGAAACACGTCCGGGTGCTGTGTCTGGAAGCTGGTGAAGGCGAGCTGCTCATCGGCGGCCAGCGGCGTTCCGGAAAGCAGCTTGGCGGCCAGTTGCGCGCCGTCGGGCTGCTCAGCATCGAGCTCCTGGCGAATGAGCTGGCGCACCAAGTCCCGGTGGTGGTTTTTGGCCACCCCGGCAGCCGTACGTGCAGCGTCGTCACGGCTGTCGGTGAATAGGATCGTGCGGGAATCGGCTGTCGTGGAACCCATGCTCCGGAAGAGCTGCGACAGATAGAGCTGAATTGCCTGTGCCTGACCATGGGTGTGGCCACGTATCGGCGAGCGAACAATGCCGCGCCAGAACCTCTGCAGATCGGTGTTGCGGTTGTGGGACCCACAGCGGGGGCAGCATTCCGGAAGAGCCGGTGCCTTCGCCTCCGAGTCGGTGCCGAGCCCCGCGACGCGCAACGCATACCCGGTGTGGTTATCATCGCGCTGGATCACGCCGGAAGTGGGATCCAGACGGACCGGCTCGAACTGAAACCTCGCGGAGCGTTTCTGTGGCGTCTGGTGTCCCCACTCCTGCACCGCCGTGACATCTCCCGGCCAGTACCACACGTACTGGCTAAGTGGGCGGCGGTTTACCGGCCGACTCTGCCCTGATGGAATGTCAACCGCTGTGGCTCCGAGTGCCCGGATCGGCGGATCAAACTCGTCGTTCCTCTCGATGACGTAGCCTCCGAGGCTCACATCTCCGCAGTCGAAGCAGTACAGGACCTCGAGGATGCGGCCTCCGCAAGGGCAGGTCGATCCGGGGCGGCTGAAGAGTCGGCCGATTCGCCGCCCCTCCCAGCGATATGCCGGATCGACAGCGTCGCAGTCGGGCTTCGCGCAGGCCCACAAGCCGCCGACAGTACGGACGAACATATGCGCACGAAGTGGAATAGCTCCTTGGCCGCTCGCGAAAGCAGCGGCTGACAGGACCAGCTCAAGGGCTCGTCCCTGGTCGGCACCCTCGTCGAACAGCCGCTGCTCGATGACGCCGAGGCGCGTGGCACGCAACCGCCTTCCGGTCGTCTCTCGGCAAGCCGAAGCGATGGCCTCCGACACGCGGAATTTCTCAGCGATGTTGGCCAGCGCGACAGCTTGCCCCTCGGGGTCGTCCGGGAGTTCGCGGGCCAGCTGCTCGAGCTCCCTGCGTGGCAGCGGCTCACGGTGGGCAACGGAGCGCGGAACGCCGGCCGTGACGTGGAATGTGGAGCGGTCGACACCGAAGAACTGCTCGAGGTACTCCTTGCCGGCCTCGTCGTCAGAAAGCGAGGCGCTGGTAGCGAGGCAGCGTAGCTGCGGCGAGTCCGCCTCCAGCCCCAGCCTCGCTAGGAGGTTGCGCACGACCATCGCCACCTCGCTGCCCTGCGTCCCTCGATACAGGTGCATCTCGTCGACGACGATCGTGAGCTCGTTGCTTTGGTCGGCTCTCAGCCACTTCGCTGTGCTCTCGAACAAGGGCTGCTCGATATCCCGCATGAGCATGGCGTTGAGCATCGAGTAGTTGGTCACGAGAATGTCCGGCGGCGAGGCCACCATGTCCCACCGGGTCAGCATCTCCCCCATTTGCGGGTCAGGGAACTGCGACAGCATCTCCTCAACCCGCCGCCGGTCAACTTCGCCCTGGTACGCCTCAACGAGGGCCCGGAAATCGCTGGCTGCGCTCTTGATCTCGTTGGCCGCGTCGATGACTCGCTCTCGGTCTGCGGAGCCGGCTGGAAGATCATTCGACCCCAGCGTCCCGCCTGTGTACCGGCCAAACCACAGCGGTGCCAACTGATTTGCCCCAATGCGCCGCAGCGCCTTGCGCAGTCGGCTGATCTGATCCTCGACGAGTGCGTTCGTGGGGTACAGCACAACTGTGCGCAAGGCCGCCGGCCGCGCCTCCGCGGCCCGCATCGACCGCCACCGCATCTGGCTCTCCGGCACCTCCCACCACCGGTCCGGCAGTCGGTCTTTACCCCAGGCAAGGGCCTCCTGCACGAGCCTGGCGAGCACGGGCAGCAGGAATGACTCCGTCTTGCCGGAGCCGGTGCCTGACGTGACAACGACGTTGCGCGGCTTGTCCGGATGGCTGCCGAGCGAGTGCCTCAAGGCTTCGGCCTGGTGGCGGCGCAGCATGACGCTTTCACCGGGAGCCACGAAATCGCCAAAAAGGGCTTGCCCGACGATGTCGGCTGCCAGCGGATCGAGCCCGACCTCGGCGGCAACGTCCTTCAGCGGAACGTCAGCGTCGTACGGAACGACCGGCTCGAGTAGAACGTCGGTGAACAGCAACCCCGACTCGTTTAGTAGCTGCCGTCGCTCCCGCCGCAACGGCTCGTCACGCAGCCAATACGCCGTATCGAAGTAGCGAAGGTAAGCGTCCTGGAGCTCTTGGTAGACCCGCTGAGGGGTGGGAAAGCCAAGCCGTGACGCGGGGTCAAATGATCTGATAGAGCGAGTCATCAGACACTTCCTTCAGCTGGCAAGACGGGCGGCGAGCGTGTCAGCGATATCGGCCGGGAC
Organism: Micromonospora sp. NBRC 107095; assembly: GCF_030269705.1. Taxonomy (NCBI): domain Bacteria; kingdom Bacillati; phylum Actinomycetota; class Actinomycetes; order Micromonosporales; family Micromonosporaceae; genus Micromonospora; species Micromonospora sp. NBRC 107095. Next base: position 1,292,177 of record NZ_BSTU01000001.1, on the reverse strand, counting down.
CTCTCGGTAGAGGAGTAGTTTCTCCACCTTCTCCGGTGGGCGACCGCTGCACAGAACGGCGGCTCGACCGTAGAGCCCAGGGAGATCAGCCCCGAGCGGCACCTGGAGACATCGCTGCTTGGCGTCGTACGCGACGAGCGGACGGCCGGTCGGGAGCGCGTCTAGGTGCTTGACGAGCTGCACGGTGCCGATCCGCGCTGTTCCCTGCGCAACATCATCTTGGCGACGGATGACGTCGGTGATGCCAAAGGACTCAAGCCGGTATGCACCCGGAGACTCGGCATGCGGTTGCCCGACCCACGACGCCGAGGAGATGTCAAATCTCTGGATACGCCGGGCGCCTGGCAAGGTGACCTGCGGAAGAGCTCTCTCAACCACGCTGAGGTTTGGGGTCACCCGCAGGATCGACCGTGCGGCATCGCGAGCGACTGCCACGGCTTCGAAGGAGCCGGCAAGGGCCTCGACGTCAGCTGTTGCAAGGCCTCGAAGAACCCAACGAGTGGGTCCCGTGTTAGTGGTTTCCGCGACAAGGGACCCACCCAGCGATGCAGCCCCTTCCCCCAGCTTCGCTCTCATCGCGGCCGGCCACCAACCGACAAGCAACAATGAGCCGTCCACCAGCTCGGCGAGCGCTGACGGACTGACTTCCCAGTCAGTCGGACGGAGGGCATAGTCGTCCCGCTTGACGTGCAGATGCCCAAGAACCTCCAGCGTGCGGACGAACTCATCGACGAACCGCGAAGAGCCTTCCACCTGGAGGGCGATCCGTTCAAGAGCGGAGATGGGACCGCCACCAGCATGCATCAGGGCATCGAGGGCCACGTCCCAAGTGATCGATCCGGGCTGTACGGGCTCGACCTCTCGAACATCGACATGATAGGCCGCGGCGCTGTTCTGGACCCTCCGCTTCGCCTCGGCTGCCCATGCGGTGTTAGGGAACCGCTTAACGAGGCCGCACTTACGGCAGGTCCCGTGCACGGTGATGCTGCTGGAGAGGGGCAGATCCCAGTAGTGGGCACCAGTCACCAGACACGAGGCCGGATCCGGAGTGGTGAGCACGGCGGTTGTCGTGCCCACGTATCCGGGGGGACGCTTACGGGTCCACCAAACCGTCCGTGGAGCCTGCACTTGGGTTACCTCGACCGGGGTGCCATCGGCGGAAGCGCCGTCGACCAACGAGATCGACTCCTCAGCATCCAGCTCGTCTGCAGAGATCACCGCCCAGCCATCTCGCCCACCAATGTCGTGAACAAGGCGTGGGCAACGGCTCCACATGGCCAGGTCCACGGTGTCGCCGGACCTAAGCCAGAAGGGAAGCCGCTGTACGGGGATCTTCGGGTCATCGACGTAAAGCAGGGCCTCGTAGTCACCGTCCTCGAGTGCTTCCGTGGCGAGCGGGAGAACCAAGGCACTGCCGCTGGTCTCGGCTTTGCAAACCGCCTGATCGAGTGCCGCTCCTGCTGGTTCCTCGAGTAGCCCTAGGTCGTCGGTGCGCTTCCTCAGCACCTCAAGTCGGAGGTGCTCGGCGGCTACGGCAACAGACCGGATTTCTGGCGGCGACAGGGATGAGTACTTCCGCATCTGGCCAGGCAACTTCAGCCCATCAGCAAGGGTCAGCTGGGACGCGACCGATGGGAGAAGGACGTTCAGATCATGGTGTTTGTAGGACCGATGCTCGTCCGTTAGCAGCGCGAGCAGTTGCACGTGCGAGAAGAGGACCCAGTTCGCCGGCACCCCCTCCTGCCCTCCGTTGACGCGCCGGAAGCCCGGGCGCGCGGCTTTCTCGAGCGCGCGCTCAACCTCGTCGGCCAGCTCCTCGGCAGCGAAAACCACCGCATCCTCTGCCAGCTGCAACCGCTCGACCTCAAGGTACAGCCCGAGCGATTCATCTTTTCGCATAGGCACCACACGGCGAGGACGGCGCCGGACTGTGAGGGTGCTGTCCTCGCTACTCAGCGACAGGATGCCATCAAGAACAGACGCCTTTTCCAGGTTCGCGGGCCGGTGCAATCGATACCAACCGCCGGGGCCGGGGATGAAGTCAAGCAGCGGTTTCTCGTCTCCGATGGCACTTGAAACGGACATGCACTGCGGACCATCGATGCCGGGCAGCCGCGACACGATGTTGAATTCGACACCGCCGCCAAATGGCCCGGACCGCAGCATGGCCACCAGCCGGACTTCGCCCCGGGGCTGAAGGGTCGAAGTCGGCGATTGGACGTCACCAGCCGACATTCCGTCCCAACTTTGGAGTTCAAGCGAAACGACACCCGCAATCCGCTCGCGCGCCGCCGACTGCCGCTTCCATAGCTTTGCCAAGCCACGGCTGACGGGTGGAGGGTCCTTCTTCAACCACTCGTCGAGCAGTGCCTCCGTCTCACGTGGGGTGACCTCCTGCCCGGGCATAAGTCCATATGCCATGAAGAATCGTGGCAGTTTCTGGCGGTCGTGCTCGCGGACTAGAGCCTGCGAGACCGACAGCCCGACGTAACGGTGAGTCAAGGCGACTGCGGACGGGAGACCCCGCATCCCGTCGAGGCCCGTCAGCCACAGGGCCAACACATCCCAGAAGAATTCGACATTTCGCCGGTAATCATTCCGTAGCCGTTCCCGCTGCTTCCCATCGGGTACCGCAAGCACCTGAGCTAGAGGCCCAAAGTAATTGCTGGAGGCCATGGTGGCGTCACGACCCATCCGCTCCGCCGCCATGCTGAAGACCGCCAGTAAGGCCAGCACGGGGGGCGGCGCGAGATCCAGGCGGGATATTCGGGCAGTGCGCCGCCACTTGCGGAGCCAGGCTTTTAGATGCGTCAAAACCTCATCGAACGCGCCCTGTCGGCCTCCACCGAGACGCAATACCTCCCGTACGGCTGCCGCCAGGGCACCCTCGACCTCATTAACTGGCGTCCCAGTCTTCTGACTGAGCATCGGTACGGTGTCGTTGTCGAGGTCAATGTATGCAGGCTGACCTCCCAGTTCTTCGCGGAAGAAGACTTCGGCAATCGCATCATTCCAAGCGTCGTACGCTTTCCAGCGAGACATCCTAGATCCCTTCCTGCAGAACGGGCCTGAGTTGGGGAAGTGCATTACGCCTTACAGACCCAGAGGCAGGCGTTTTCGCGCCTTCCAGTGACGACAAGATTGACCAATTCGCTTCCAGGCCAGCGGGGAGCTGGACGGGCACGTTGAGGTGCGCGCACTCGGTCGTCGAGCGCCCATCCAGCTGCTCGTCGACCTGCTCGTTGGTCCGGGCTATGGCCATCAGCGGCTGGCCGGCGGCTGCAACCTCGACGGCAGCGCGCACGACAAGGCTCGACTTGCCGGCCTCGATCGGCGAATCGACGATGACCCAATACTCGCCGGAGCGCAGGTCAGTCAGGGCCGCCGAGGGCCGGCGGTCCGCCTCGAACCCAGGCGGCAGAACCAGCTCCGTAAGCACCGCCACCCCACTTCCCACTGACGGTGCTCGGACCCTATCGCCCTGAGTCCTGATGGCGGGACCCCAGGTAATCAGCCGTTTAGCCGGTCCCCGATGCCCTGTTTGCGCTGTCAATAGCCTCGGAAGTTGATATTGCCCGCAGGGCAACTGCCATGAGAGCCGACGTCGTTTTCCCTGGTCAGCGGCAGCTGCTGCCAGCCTCGGCAAGTGGGCCAGGGGCAGGGCTGGAGGCGGATGACAGGGCCCCACCCAGCCACGAGGTGGGCGGCGAAGGCCTTCACCCTGTCCGAGATCTGACGATCGCAAGCTCAAGGAGGTGCGCATCCGTGACATTCCGGTCCGGCGCGCGCCCCCTGGTCGCGGTGTGCCTGATCTTCGCCGCCGCGTCGCTGGTCGCGGTGAGGGCCAGTCTCGACCTCGGCTGGAACGCTGCTGACCCGGGTCGCGGCCGGATGCACCGAGCCAGCAGGTGTACGCGGGCAACAGCCGACTGCTGGACATGCTGCACTTCAGCCTCTGGGGACCGAACCCACCCCTCGCAACGCGCGACGAACGGCTGGCACGGCTGTGGAAGGAGCCGGCACGCTGCACGGAGTTGCGGGTGCACGCCCGGTACAGCCGCAACGAGGCATGTGCCGCCTTCGGAATGACCAACCCGGGGTCACTGCGCGAGGGGGTGAAGTGGCTGCCCGACGCCCAGGCCGACCTGTTCTTCGTCACCCTGGTCAAGTCGGAGGCGCACTACTCCCCCACCACCATGTACGCCGACCGGGCCATCACCGACACGTTGTTCCAGTGGGAGTCGCAGAGCACCACGTCGGCGACGTCGGCGACCGGGCAGCGGTACACGTCGGGCGGGTCGACAGTGCACCTCTTTGTGCGGGAAACCCGCATCGCCGACCGTGACCTGGGCGCACCGCCGTACCTCTACGCCGGGCCGATGACGTACCAGGAGCACACCGGCGACCGGCCCATGCGCATCCTGTGGCAGCTGCACCACGCGCTGCCCGCCGACATGTACACCGCGGCTCGGGCCATCGCCGCCTGATATCGGCCGTCCGTCCGCTCGCCCGGCTACCCCTTCGCCACGGTCTCCGGCTCCGGCGGGACGTGCGGGCCGCCGGCCGGTCGCTCGTCGCCGTGGCCCGGCCACCACGCCTTGTGCCCGATCAGCGCGGTCAGCGCTGGCACGAAGAACATCGACATGACGAACGCCGACAGCACGATGCCGATCGCCACCGCGAAGCCCATCTGCTGCAGGAACGAGATCGGAGCAAGCAGCAGCACCGCGAACGTCCCGGCCAGGATCAAGCCTGCTGCCGCGACCGTCGGGCCGGCGTGTTCGACCCCGATGGCGGCGGCCTGGCGCGGCTCATTGCCCTCCCGCGCCTCCTCGCGTAGTCGGGCGATCATCAGGATGTTGTAGTCAGTCCCGATCGCCACCACGAAGAGGTAAAGGATGATCGGCAGCTGGAAGGTGACACCGGGCTCACCCTGCAACCCTTGGAAGAGGTAGACAGTGGCGCCCAGCGTGGCGGCGAAGTTGAGCAGCACCGCTATCACGAGGTAGATCGGCGCGACCAGACTGCGCAGCAGCAGCGCGAGGATGAGCGCGATCAGGCCGGCCGCGACCGGCAGGATCACCGACAGGTCCCGGTTGTTGGCCGAGTTGATGTCCGCGAAGATCGCGGTGGTCCCGCCGACCAGCGCCCGGGTGCCCGGCGGGGCCGCCGCGTGCACGGCACCGCGCAAGTCGTCGCGGACGAGGGTGATCGCCTCGTTGGAGACCGGGTTCTCGTTGAGCAGCAGGTTGACCCTGGCCACACTCGGGTCGGTGCTGCGCTCCGGGGGCTGCGCCTGGCCCACACCCGGGGCTTTCGCCACGGCCGCCGCGAAGTCGTTGACCTGCTGCTCGTTCAGCGGCGACCCGTTGCTGGTGGTCAGGTAGACCTCGGTAGGCGCGAGCGCACCGGCGGCGAACCCGCGCTGTAGGTCCTGTGCGGCCTTTGCCGACTCGGTGTCCTGAGGGAAGCCGGCGCTGAAGTCGTAGTCGGCCTTGTAGCCGAGCACGCCTGCGGCGAGCGCGACCAGGAGGACGCCGGAGGCCGCCGCGACAAGCGCCGGCCGGCGCCCGACGGTGTTGCCGAGCCGGTGCCAGATGGTGGCCTTGGGCGCACGCTGCCACGCCTTCGAGGGCCAGAAGACATACCGGCCGAGCAGGGAGACGACCGCCGGGATGAGGGTGAGCGAGGTGACCAGCATGACGCCGACCGCGATCGCGAGCGCCGGACCGAGGGAGCCGAAGAAGCCCAGCGAGGCGAGGAGCAGCACGAGGAACGCGACGATGACCGCTCCGGCGGCCGAGGTGATGACCTCGCCGACCCGCTGGACGGTGACGATCATCGCGGTGCGCTTGTCGTCGCCGGCGCGCAGCCGCTCCCGGTAGCGGAAGAGCAGGAACAGGATGTAGTCGGTGCCGATGCCGAACAGCACGATCAGCAGGATCGTCTGCAGATCCTGGCTGACACTGAGGTCGAATGCCTTGCCCGCGGCGGCGACGAGACCCGTCGTGATGCTCAGGACGACGCCGACGACCACCACGGGCAGCAGCGCCGCGATGGGGCTGCGGAAGATGACGAGGATCAGTCCGATGATCAGGATGATCGTCGCGACGCCGACCACGGCGAAGGCGTTGTTGAAGGTGTCCTCGTTGTCGACGAAGCTCGCCACGTCACCGGCCACGCCTGCGGTCAGCCCACTGTTCGCCAGCTCCGGGCCGATGTCCGCGCGCAGGTCTCGCACGGCGTCGAGCAGTGCCGGGTCGTCGGGGGTGGGGGCGTCGAGCCCGACGTTGATGATCTGCACCGACTTGTCCGGTGCGACCGCGGGCGGGCCGGTCAGGTAGCCGGACGTGCGCGGGATGTTCTTGGCCTTGAGCGACTGGGCGAGCTGGCCCACCTTCGCCTCGTCCGCCGAGGTGAGTTTCTGCCCGTCGGCGCGCTTGACCACGATGGTCGCCGTCACGGTGGCCTGCTGCGGGAACGCCTTCTGCCCCAGCTCGGTGGCCTGCACCGACTCGTACGAGCGAGGCAGGAAGCTTTCCTGGTCGGCGGAGGTAATGTCGCTCAGGGACGGTGTGGTGAGGATGATGGCGGCTGCCGCGACCACCCACCCGGCGATCACCCACCACGCTCTGCCCACGACGAATCTGCCCAGCCGCTCGAACATGGTTCCCCCCGTGTGTCCGGCACAACCGACGTCTGGTGGCGAGGCGGCCATGGATACCCGATCGCCACCCTGCGCTACCGATATGCAGCGTACCGTCACGACCTAATCCTTTTCGGACGCGCAGGAGTGTCAGGCGCGTGCTTTCAGCCTCGCCGCCGATGAGCGGGCAGCCGTCCGGGCACCACACCCGGAGACTGATCACGCACTAGGTTGGGGGCGCGGAGCAGCGGATCAGCCTGATCACCCTCGGCGTCAGCGACCTGGCGCGGGCCAAGGCGTTCTACGAGCAGCTCGGCTGGCGGGGCCAGGAGGTCGAGGAGACGGTCTTCATCCAGGCCGGCGGCCTGGCCGTCGTCCTGTGGGGCCGCGACAAGCTCGCCGCCGACGTGTACGCCACCGCCCGAATAATCGCCGCCTAAGGATTCACTCGGTGTCCAACAGAAAGGCGCTGACCACAGCGGCGAACTCCGCTTGGGCATCGTGATGCACGACGTGACCTGCTGGCAGCTCGACAAGCGTCGCTCGATCGTCGCGACGGGTGATCATCTCGCGCGCGTGAGCGGCCGTCAGCTCGTCACTGCGCGTTCCGTGGATCAGGAGGGTCGGGCAGGTCACCGACACCCAGTCGTTCCAGTGGTCGCCGTTGAGCGCTTTCTGAGACGCCACCGTGTCATCGATGTCGAACGAGAAGCCCCAGCCGCCCTTCGACTGACGGAAAGAGCACTCCAGATAGGGAGCCGCCGCACCCACTGCCGAGGCCAACGCATCGCGTGATGGCGCATCGCGAGGGAGTCGGGTGGTGAACGACCAGTCGCAGTCCACGACCGCGCCGATGTCCTCGACTACCAGCGCGCTGACCCGGTCCGGGTGCCGGCTGGCGTACTGGTAGGCGTTCACCCCGCCGAGTGAGTGGCCCAGCACCACAGCCGGGCCGACATTCAGATGCTGGTGGAACGCGGCGACGTCGGCAACGTAGTCGTCCCGTTCATAGCTCTCGGCACGGTCGGACTCTCCATGCCCACGCTGGTCCAGCGCGATCACCCGCCACCCTGGGGCCAATGCCTCAGCCAGCGGCGCGAAGGCCGACGCTTCGTTGTAGTGCCCGTGCAGAGCCAGGAGTGGAGTGCCCGGCCCGCCAAAGTCGAGGTAGGAAAGCTTCAGACCGCCGACTGTGAAGAACCCCCGCATGCCTCAGCATGCTAGATCAACCACTGTTTCGGATGCGGTCAGGCCGCGTCCGCATCGGAGGTGAACCTGACGTCTAGCCTCCGGTCCAGAGCCCGGGCCAGACGCTCCAGCACCGGCAGCGTCGGCACCGTTCCGCCTGCTTCGAAGCGGGCCACCGCGGATTGAGTCATGCCGGCGGCGCGGGCCAACTGGCTCTGACTCCAGCCATGCCCTTCGCGCAGATGGCGTACCTCCTGCCCAAGCTCGAAGGCGATCCGGGTGGCCTCGTAGGTCTCGGCCGCTCCCGGCTCCGCCATCCGGCGCTCACGCAGGTCGTTCCAGTCCAGGCGATCACTCATCGCTCCCACCTCATAGCATCAATGCTATGGGATGAGGCCACGAGCGTGCTGCTGGCGTTACGTTAAGGGCATGGAGCAGCGGATCAGTCTGGTCACTCTGGGAGTCGCGGACGTGGCCCGCGCGAAGGCGTTCTACGAGCAGCTCGGCTGGCAGGGTCAGGAGGTCGAGGAGACTGTCTTCTTCCAGGCCGGCGGCTTGGCCGTCGTCCTCTGGGGCCGCGACAAGCTGGCCGAGGACGCCGGCATCGAAGGGCCCGGCACCGGCGCGATGACCCTCGCCCAGAACGTCCGTTCCCGGGCCGAGGTCGACGAGGTGATCGCCACCGCGACCAAGGCCGGCGCGACGGTGACCAAGCCGGCCCGGGAGACGTTCTACGGCGGCTACGCCGGCTATTTCGCGGACCTGGACGGCCACCTGTGGGAGATCGCCTGGAACCCGGGCTTCACCCTCGCGGAGGACGGCACCCTCACCGTTCCCAACTTCAGCGCCATGGGCTGAAGCGCCACGGGCTGAAGCGCCGTGAGTTGAAGCAGCCGTGAGTTGAGCAGCCGCGCCGGCACGGACCCTGATCAGGGTGTCGGAGACGGGCAGAGCAGCGGGTCCAGCAACGGCATTTGAAGTGGGTCCAGGCAGATCGCCAACAGCCCCGGATCCGATGAGGGCGTCGCCGTAACAGTCGCGGTCGGCGTCGGCGTCGGCGTGAGCGACGCGGCGGGCGGTGTCGGCGGGACTGACGCGGGCGGGTCGGTGGTGGGGGCCGGGTCAGGTGTCGGCACCGGGTTGGCCGGCGGGGCTGGTGCGACGGTCGGCGCGGGGATCGGTGGCGGGGTCACCTCGACTGCGGGTGCCACCACAGTAGAAACAGGCGGCGGACTCGGCCGTCGGACAGCCGGGCTCCATACGGCGCTCTCGGCCGAGCCGATCCGTGACCGGGGTCCGACCGGCGTGACCGGGCCGATCGGAACGAGGATCGCCCCGGCCCTCGGAACCTCCATGGTCACGATCTCCGCCGAGGGCACCGGCCCGCGTGAACCCCACCCGCCGGGCCCCAGAGCACCGGGGCCCAAAGCGCCAGGCCCCAGAGCACCCGGGCCGAGCGTCACGAACACCACTGCCGCGACGGCGGCAGCGCCGAGCGCCCGGCGGTCGGGGCGTACCGCGGTCAGGGGCGCGTCCTCGGGTTCCGCCAGGAGAACGGGCCCGGGGTGGGCGGCCCGGTGCGCGGCCAGCAGCGCGTCGACCTGCGCGATGACGGCGGCGCGATCGTCGGCGGCGGCGAGGGCGAGGTAGAAGCGGAAGTTCACCACGGCACCCGCCGGGACCAGCAGGCCGGAAAGCCGACCGCGATCGGGCAGCAGAGTGACCGGGACGTCGGGGTGGTGGGCAGGGCCGATCAGGTCGGCGTACCGCCACTCGCGCCGGTGTTCCCGGCCGCCGAAGGCCACCCGTCGACTGGTCACCACGGCCATGCCGGTGTCGACGGTCCGCAGCCCTGGCGGCAGTTCCTCGGAAGAGGTCTCGGCGAGGGACCACAAGCCAGGGGTGGGCAGGCCGGGGACGTGCCGCGCCCCGGCCTCGACGAGCGTGGCGACGGGGAGGACGCGGAAGACGAGTTCGTCGTCGTCGAGGTCCACCGGTAGGCCGGTGCGGGGCTGCGTACACCCGAGAAAGCTGGCGGCTTCGATGCGGAGCCGGGCCAGGTGGTCGTCGCGGCGCCGCCAGGCGTCGGTGGCGTCGCGGTACGCGCGCTGCCGACGATCGTTCTCGCGCTCAGCCCAGGCGATCCGCCAGGGAGCACAGGCCACAGAGGTCACGGTCACACGCGGTACAACCGCTCACGTACGTGACAGTAACGCGACCACGGTCGATGTGTCCCCTTGTGCCCGGAAGGCGAGAGTTGCAGGTGATCAGCCGGCCCGGCGGCGGTACGGCTGCGGGCCGTGGGTCGGAAACCTCGACCGGGTACGCGGCGGGTACGCCTCGCAGTGCTCGACCCAGTGCTCGGCGGCGGCGGCCAGGGCGTCCGCGGAGACGGTGAGGACCAGCGGGTAGATCGCGCTGGACGGTCGGCGCATCCACGGTGGCAACGACTCGGCGGAGAACTCCACGATCAACTCCAGCCGGCGGCGGCGTAGCACCCGGCTGCGCAGGGCCAGGTTGGGTTCGGTGAACCGGACCATGGCCGGTGGCGCGCTCAGTCCGAGCGCGGCGGTGGCCTGCCCGTGCAGCCAGCCGCCGAGCGCGCGGGCCTCCTCGACCATGAGGCTGGGGTAGTGGTGTGACCAGGTCTGACCGTCGGCGGTGCGGGCGTCCACCTCGATCAGCAGCCAGTCGCGCCAGCCGGGCGTGACCCCGTCGGGGTCGTCGGGCGGGTCGATGCCGGGCTGGTAGCCGACGGGGCGTATCCGCACCCGGGCGCCATCGTCGGACCGGATCTCCACTCGATCATTCTGGCCGAGAAAAGCGGACTTCAGGCCCCGAATCGGTCACTTCGTGATGGTTCGCCGCACGCCCCTATGCTCGGCGCAGGCGTGGGGCCGACCTCCGGCCAGGCTGACCGAGCCGTCGCGGCACTGCACGAGGTAGCCGCGACCCGCCCAGAACTGCGGTACGCAGTCGAACCAGTCGCACACCTCGGCGGCCGGTTTGCGGATCCGTGTGCCGCCGCAGAAGCCGTACCCCAAGGGGTTCTCCGGTGCCCCGCAGCGCGAATCGGTGGTCGCGCTGGGCGTGGGGCGCGGTGACTTCTTCTGCTTCGGCGGCGGGGTCTTCAGCGCGAGCGCCGGGTCGGCCGGGCGGATCACCGCCGGTGCCACGCTGGGGGTGGGTGCCGGGGTGGCGGCGACGGCGACCTCCGCGCCACCGGTCGGGTCGGACGGGTCCGACTCGATCAGCGCCGCCGGCACCAGCAGCGCGATGGCCGCCGCCACCGCGATGGTCCTGCGACCACCGGGTACGAACGACGACAGTCGGGCCTGCCCGGGGGTGGCCACCGCCGGCCGGAACGGCTTGAGCTGGGCGTGCTCGGCGATCAGCTCGTCGAGCTGGGCGAGCACCGCGGACCGCTGTTCGATCGCGTCGGCGAAGGCCAGGGTGAGCTTGAACCGGAAGTCCGACGCGGCGTCGGTGGGCAGCAGCAGCCCGGAGGTACGCCGCCGGTCCAGCACCTGGATCAGGGTGACCGGCGCCGTCGGGTCGTGGGCCAGGCCGGTCATCCGGCCGTACGCCCAGTCGCGCCGGCCTCGTCCGCCGAGCAGCACGAGTCGACGGCTGGTGATCACGGCCATGCCGGCGTCGGTGACGCGGACGCCGTCGGGGCGGCGTGGACGCAGCGGCCCGGTTCGTGGGTCGACGTGCAGGTCCGGCGCGGGCAGCACGGTGGTGTGTCGCACCTCGACCAGTTGCACGGCGGGCAGCGCCCAGAGCACCACCTCGTCGGCGGCCAACTCCAACGGCAGGCCGGCGCCGGCGGCCGCCGAGCCCTGGAAATCGGCGGCCAGGGCGCGCAGCCGCCGTAACTCGTCGTCGCGCCGCCGCCACGCCGTCTCAGCGCCGCGGAACGTGCTGACCCGCCGCACGTTCTGCCGGTGCGCCCACCGGTACCGCCATGTGGAACCCGTCGAATCAGTCTTTGCCACGCCGACTCCTTCGCCGCGCAGGCCACCAATCTGGGGTGTCGTCGGGTTCAACAGGTGCGGCGCGGTACCCGGACACGCCGAAACGGGCGAAGTATCCGATCGGCGGAGCAATCAGCACGATAGGGGGATACTAGTGCCGACGTTCATGTTCTCCGAGGGGGTGACGGTCGTGCCGGCAGTCACGCTGCCCGGGGTCGTGATCGGGGTCGACATCGGCACCACCAGCACCAAGGCCGTCGCGTACGACACCGACGGGCGGCAACTCGGCAGCCACCTGGCCGGTTACCCGATGAACAACCCGCAACCGGGCTACGCCGAACAGGACCCGCAACTGATCCTCGACGCGGTGCTCAGGTCGATCAGCATCGTCGTGGCCGAGCTGGTGCAGCCGGTGGTCGGGTTGTCGTTCAGCTCCGCGATGCACAGCCTGATCGGGTTGGACCCTGACGGCAACCCCCTCACCCCGTCGCTGACCTGGGCCGACTCGCGCTCCACCCAACAGGCCGAGCGGCTGCGGGCGGCACCGTCGGGGCTGGCCCTGCACCGGCGCACCGGCACGCCGATGCATCCGATGTCGCCGCTGCCCAAGCTGCTCTGGTTCGCCGAGCAGGAGCCGAAACTCTTCCAGCGGGTGGCGCACTGGGTCGGCATCAAGGACTGGGTGCTGCTGCGGCTCTGCGGCACGCTGGTCACCGACCACTCGATCGCCTCGGCCACCGGCCTGCTCGACATCCACACGCTGGAGTGGGACGACGAGGCGCTGCGCATCGCCGGCATCACCGGGGAACAGCTTCCGCAGCTCGTCGCCACCACCGCCGTGCTGCCCAACCTCACCGCGCAGAGCGCGGCCCAGACCGGCCTGCCGGAGCGCACCCCGGTGGTGGTCGGCGCCGGCGACGGGCCGCTGGCGAACCTGGGCCTGGGCGCCGTGCATCCCGGCATGGTGGCCTGCTCGATCGGCACCAGCGGCGCGATGCGGGTGATGGTCGAGCGGCCCGGCGTGGACCCGCTCGGCGGGGTGTTCTGCTACGCGCTGACCGAGCAGCGTTGGGCGGTCGGTGGCGCGGTCAACAACGGCGGCATCGTGCTCAAGTGGGCCGGCGCGGCGCTCACCCCGGACCTGGGCGACCACGCCGAGGAGGAGTTGGTCGCCCTCGCCGCCCGCGCGCCGGTCGGCTCGGGCGGGCTCATCATGCTGCCGTACCTGCACAGCGAACGGGCACCACACTGGAGCGCCCTGCCGCGCGGCGCGTACGTGGGGTTGACCCACGCACACCGCCGTGAGCATCTGGTGCGGGCCGCGCTGGAGGGTGTCTGTCAGCAACTCGCGCTGGTGCTCAGCTCGGTGCGCGCGGCCGGTAACGAGGTTCGCGAGGTCCGGGCCGGCGGCGGCTTCGCCCGCAGCGGCCTGTGGCGGCAGATGCTCGCCGACGTGCTCGGCCTGCCGGTGAGCTTCCCGGCCGCGCACGAGGGGTCGAGCTTCGGCGCGGCGCTGCTCGGCATGGAGGCGCTCGGGCTGATCCCCAGCATCGACGTCGCCGCCGACCTGGTGCGGATCGAGGAGACGGTCCGCCCCGACCCGGCCGCCGCCGCCACCTACGCGGCGCTGCTGCCGCTCTTCGCCGAGCTGTACGACGCCCTCACGCCCACCTTCGCCTCGATCCGTCGGATGGCACCCGGCCTGCCCACCGGTCTCGAATCACCGGCGTGACCGGGGTCGACCCACGGGTCAGGGCGCCTCGACGCCGGAGATCAGGTAACGCCGCACGTCGGCGTCGAGGATGGCCACTTCCGGCCCGTCGTCCGGCCCGGAGCCACGGAACGCCTCCAGCTGCTCCGCGGACTCCCAGCGTTCGTAGACGTGGATCCGGCCGGGCTCCAACGGGTCGGCCGCCAGCAGGAAGTCGAGGCAGCCGGCGGTGGCGCGGGCCTGCGCGATGACCTGCGCGCAGCCGGACAGGTAGGCCTCGCGCGCGGCCGGTTCGACCTGCAGACTGCCAGCGATGATCAACATTGGGCCTCCGGGGTGAGTGGGCTGACCTTTGCTCTGCACCCGCCCGCGCACCACTCACCGTCCGTAGCTGGCGCATGGGCGGGTGCAGAGCAAAGCGTGACGCCTGTGAGTCATCTTTATACCCGTGGGATATAGCGCTCTCCGGGACATTGCCGCCCGGACGGGTGACGCCGGTCCCACCGGACTCACCAGGCTCCGGCGCTTCATATCGTGCAAACGTGAGAAAAAGCGACAAGAGGCGCTCATCTTCCTTGTTGAGGAACTCTGCCCGCGTACCCCTGAAGGTGCTGTCGGCGGCGGTCGCGCTCGCGGTGCTCGCGACGACCGGGCCGGCCACCGCCGACGACCCGGACCGCGGGCCCGCCGCGGACCAGGCACAGACCACCGAGCCGGGGTACGGCGGTGACGGCCGGAGCCACGAGCCGGGACTGGACCCGACACCGGAGCGCCCACCGACCAGCGAGGTGTCCTGGTTGTCGTTTCCCGGCGGGGTGTTCGCAGTGGACTCGCTCGGGCACACGGTGCGCTACCGCGCCTGCGACGGCGACACCGGTCGGGTCGCCGACCCGAACATGCTGGTTGCCGCCGGCGTGGCCAGCGGCACGGTCGTGGTCGGGGGAACGGCCTACCGCTACCGGGTGCCGCTCGCCGGACGGACCGAGGGAACGCTGGAGGTGGTCCCCCAGCATCGCCCACCGACGACGCTGACCGGTGTGGTGGTCACCAGCCCGCAGCCGCCCACCGACCCGGTCGCCGGGGCGCGGCTGCTTCCGCTCAGCAATCAGCTCGCCCGGGTGGTCGCCGACGCGAGCCTCAACCCGGCCGGGGCCACCGTCCGTGACCTGTCCGGCCGCTACGGTGATCAGCAGATCGCCGTCAACGGGTCGCTGCGCCCCAAGGCGGCCAGCGTGATCAAACTTTGGATCCTCGTCGAGCTGCTGCGCCGGGTCGACTGTGGACAGGCCTTCCTCGACGACGGGGTGCTGGTCACCCCCGAGGACGTGGTCGGCGGCACCGGCCAACTGCAGTTCGAGACGTTCCCGCAGGTGGTCACACTGCACCGGCTCGCCCAATACCTGATCAAGTACAGCGACAACGTGGCCGCGAACGTGCTGATCACCTACCTGGGTGGGTTCGCCCCGGTCAACGCGCTGATCGACTCGATGAATCAGCGGTCCACCATCCTGGCTCGCCGGATGCTCGACAGCGCCGCCGCGCAACGCGGCGAGGAGAACTACACCAGCCCGGACGACGTGGTGTCGCTGCTCGGCGCGGTCTGGGACGGTGAGATCCTCACCCCCGCCTCCCGCGACCTGATGATCGGGTTCATGCGGGAACAGACCCTGAACACGAAGATCCCGGCGGCGTTGCCGCCCGGGGTGCCGGTGGCGCACAAGACCGGTGACCTGCCGGACGCCTCACACGACGTCGGCTACTACCTGATCCCCGGCACCGAGACCGCCGTCGCCTTCCTCACCGCCGGGCCGATGGCTACCGGCGACGAGACGGTCCGGCGGATGGCCCGCACCGTCTACGACTTCCTGGTCGACCCGGTCGACGGGGCGGTCGAGGAGTGAGCCGGCGTCAGGCGCCGGGGATGTTCGCCGGCGGGTCCTCGCCGACCAGGTCGGCCGCCGGCGGGTCCGCCGACACCGACAGCCCGAAATCCGAGTACGTCAGGTCGAGCTGGGCGACCTCCGACTGCTCGCTCGCCAGCTCGATGCGGTAACGGACCAGTCGCCCCTGCTCGTCGACGGCAGCGGTGAACGGGACCGCCCCGGCCCGGTCACCGAGCACGCCGCCGACCCCCTCGCCCAGCACCGCGCCGCTGTGGCGCAGATCCAGCGTGCCCGCGTATTCCCGGGCGGCGGTCTGCCGGACGGCGGTCACCGTGCTGAGCGTGTCGGCCAACCGGGTGTTGTCCAGGCCCTGCTTGGCGGGCGGTGAACCCGGAGCGCCGACATGCCACCAGGTCTTGCCGTCCCAGACCGGAACGCGCCGGTCCGGGGCGCTGACCCGCACGTAGACGTCCGGCCCGGTGGTGAGCCGTTCGATCTTCACCTCACCGCTGGGCACCTTCAGGGAGGTGGTCTCCAGACCCCGCTTCGCCTTCGGGTCCCACAGCACCACGGTGCCGTCCCCGCCCGTCGTCCCGCTGCTCAACGTCAGCTTGTAGGTCTGCTGGTCGACCTTCCCGGCGGCGGCAGTGAGCACACCGACCCCGTCGGTCGGACCCGCCGACGCCGCCGGGCGACCCGCGTCGGGCTCGTCCCCGGTGGCCACAAGTGCCCACACCCCGGCGGCGACCGCCACGACGAGGATGACAGCTGCGGCGATCAGCTTCGGTTTCTGCACTGTCATCTCCCCCGGGGCGGTGCGGTCCGGCCAGAGTAGCCGGACCGCACCCGCTGTTGCTCCCGGTCGGCCGGCCGCTGTTGCTCCCGGTCGGCCGGCCGGCCGCTGTTGCTCCCGGTCGGCCTGCCGGCCGATCACGCCCGGCTGATCGCGTTGGCGTGGATCGCCTCGTGCAGATAGGCGGCCAGCCCCGGGGCGATGTTCTCGAAGTACGCGGTGAACCGCTCGTCGGCCAGGTACATGTCGGCCAACCCGGTCTGCACCTCGTACGAGCACTCGTAGAACCAGCGGCTGATGAGCTGCCGGTGCTCCTCGGCCAGGTCCATCGCCTCCGGGCTGTCCGCCGGTGCGCCCGAGGCCATCAGCGCGACGATCCGCCGGCCCCAGTCCTCGTTCTCGGCCTTGATCCGCAGCCAGTCGTCCTTGGTGTAGCGGGAGGCCCGCCGGTTCGACTCCCGGTAAGCCTCGGTGTCACCCCACCGCTGCTCCGCCTCGGCCTCGTGCTCTTCCGGACTGAAGTCGCCGAAGACCTCGAACCGCTCCTCCGGCGTGAGTTGGATGTTCAACTTGCTCGCCTCCATCGCGAACTCGATCGCCGCGACCATCTCCTGCAACCGCTTGAGCCGTACCGTCAGCAGTTCGTGCTGCCGGCGCAGGTGCGCGGCCGGATCGGCCGCCGGGTCGTCGATGATCGCGGTGATCTCCTCAAGCGGGAAACCAAGCTCCCGGTAGTACAGGACGAGCTGCAGCCGTTGCAGGTCCGCGTCGTCGTAGCGGCGGTAACCGGCCGAGGTGCGCCCGCTGGGCGAGAGCAACCCGATCTCGTCGTAGTGGTGCAGCGTCCGCACCGTCACGCCGGCGACCTTCGCCACCTGACCCACCGTGTACGCCATGGTCCCCCTCCCTTCCGGGAACCAGGCTCCTGCCTGCCGTTACGTGAGAGTCAACTCCGATTCTGGCCCACCATGGCGGGGCCGTCCGGCCGCCCGTACAGATAGCCCTGACCGCGCGGGCAGCCGATCGCGGCGACCGCCTCGTGCTGGCGCTCGGTCTCCACCCCCTCGGCGACCACCGCCAGGTCGAACGCGCCGGCCAGCCGGGTGACCATCTCCACCGTGGCGTACGCCCGGTCGTCGGTGCCCAGCCGCGCCACGAACGAACGGTCGATCTTCAACTCGGTGGCCGGGATGCGGTGCAGGTAGCTCAGCGACGAGTAGCCGGTGCCGAAGTCGTCGATGGCGATCCGGATGCCCAGCTCCCGGAGCTGGTGCAGCCGCTCCAGCACCGCCTCGGTGCCCTCGATCAGCGCCGACTCGGTCAGTTCCAGGGTCAACGCCCGGGGCGCCAGCCCGGCAGCGCTGGTGGCCGCCGTGACAGTGGCGATCAGGTCCGGCCGACGCAGGTGCGCGGCAGCGATGTTCACCGCGACGGTGGCGTCCGGCACCCGACCCCGCCAGGTGGCGGCGGCCCGGCACGCCTCGTGGATCACCCAGCGGTCGATCGGCAGGATCAGCCCGGTCTCCTCGGCCAGCGGCAGGAACTTCGCCGGAGCCAACATCCCCAGCCGGGGGTGCCGCCAGCGCACCAGCGCCTCGGCGCTGCGTACCGCACCTGTGGCCAGGTCGACGATGGGTTGGAACTCCAGGCGCAGCTGGTCCTCGTCGACAGCGCGGCGCAGGTCGGCGATCAGCTCGGCACGGGAGACGGCCGACTCGCGCAGCGCCGGCGTGCACGTCCGGTACGCGGACTTCCCGGCCGCCTTGGCCGCGTACATGGCGATGTCGGCGTCGCGCAGCAGGTCGGTGTGGGAGGCGTGCTGCGGGCCGTACTCGGCGATGCCGATGCTCGCCGACGGGTGCACCCCGACGTCCTCCTCGTCGTCGGACGGCCGCAACGCGTCCAGCAGCCGCTCGGCGAGCCGTTCGGGTGACACCGGCCGGTCGCCGTCGACAAGCACGGCGAACTCGTCGCCGCCGAGCCGGGCGATGGTGCCGTCGCCGTTGACGGCAGTGCGCATCCGGGCCGCGAGCCCGGTCAGCAGGGTGTCACCGGTGGAATGCCCGAACCGGTCGTTGACCTGCTTGAACCCGTCCAGGTCGAGCAGCAGCACGGCGACCGGCCGCCCGTCGCGCAGCGCCAGGCGCAGCCGCCGGTTGAACAACAGTCGGTTGGGTAACCCGGTGAGCTGGTCGCCGTACGCGAGCCGGCGCAGCCGGACCACCAGCCGGAAATTCTCGTTGGCGGCCAGCCCCTGCCGGACGGCCAGGGCCGCCAGCAGCACCATCATCGTCACGAACACCAGGTGCGGGGTCTGCCCGGTGGGCCGACGGGCCAGCACCACCGCGACGATCGCCCCACCCACCGGCAGGTACGGCAGTGCCACCCGCCACCAGGGCGGCAGCGGCGACTCGGCGGTGTCGTCGGTGCCGTCGCAGTCCGGTGGTGGCGGGTTCCGGGTGGCCAGGCCGATCAGCAGATAGCTCAACGGCCAGCACAGGTCGATCGGGTGACCGGCGGTGTAGTCGGCGCGGGCGACCAGCGACACGTAGACGACGTCGGCGACGACCCGCAGGGTGAGGCTCGCCGCGAGGATGCTCATCGGCCGCCACATCGGCCGGGCCGGCCCGGAGACTGCGACCAGGATGGTGAGCTGCATCAGGTCGAACATCGGGAAGAGCAGCCCGAGGGTACGCGCCGGGTCGGCCAGCTCGGCCGCGGCGACCCCACGGAAGACCAGCACCCACCCGACCGGCACCAGGGCCAGGGCGACGATCACCCCGTCCAGCAACGTACGGGCCCGCCCGACCGCGGTCCGTGGTGCGGACGGCGAGCTGAGCAACGCGGCCGTGCCGGTGAGGATGCCGGCGGTGAAGACCACCCCGACCACCGGCGTGTGCGGCAGGTCGCCGCCGACGAGCCGCTGCGCCGTCCAGATCGCCCGGCCGATCGCGGCGAGCGCCATGGTGACCGCGAGCAGGGTCCAGAAGCGACGCAGCGGCGCCGGATGCCGACGGGCCACCCCGACGCACGCGAGTGTCGCCCAGCCGGCGACCAGCATCGCGCCGACATCACTGACCAGCGCGGCACCGGGCAACGCGGCGACCAGCCAGCCCGCCTCCAGAAGGATGACCGCAGCCGCGACGAACGCACCGGCGGGGTTGAGCGCCCCCGCAGCCTGCGTTCCGTCCTGTCGGGACACGGTCGCTCCGGCCCTTTCGTCGTGCGTGCACCCTCGGCAGGACCGGTCCACGGCAAACTTCGAAAGCCTAACCAGCACTCAGAAACGCCGCCAGAGCCGAACGTGCACGCCGTTGCGGATGCCCGGACCCGCGGTCAGCGACCGCCGGAGCGGTTCCAGGGTGAGCGGGGCAGTGTGGTGCCGGCCGACGGACGGCGTGCGCGGCGGCGTCTGCGCCGACCGGGGGTGCAGGGCGGGCGGGCGACGGTGTGCACCGCCACGTCGACCGGGGGCGTGGGTCGGCCGATCAGCCAGCAGAGGAAGCGTTCCATCGTCGGGTCAGCCGACCGGGAGGCGTTCGGCGTCGGACCTGGAGATCTCGTACTCCGCCCCGCAGAACGTGCACTGCTGCGCGTACCGGGTACGGATCGGAATGAGGGGGATGAAGAAGAGGGTAAATTTCGTCGAACGGCGGGTGATCACCTGTGCGGCCTGGTTGCCGCAGTGGCGGCAGACCTGCTGCACGACACCGGACCTGTCGACCTTGGTACGCAGACCAAAGATGAAGAACATCGCCAGCCAGTACCCACCCGACCGCGAAAAGTCACCACATCCCGGCGGCGGAAGTCACAAGATCTGCTCAAGTACGGGGAAACTGCTGTCTCCACGCGGCTGGAGACAGCAGTTTCCCCGATGTTGCTCGGATCTTGGGCCCCGGTGACGTGAGCGGGGGGCGGACGATCAAACGTCAGCTGGTCGGCGCGGGCTCCAGGCCGGGGATCTCCTCGGAGATCCAGATCGGCTGCCAGTTCGGCACCTCGTGGAAGCGGCGCAGCTCGTACAGCCCGGCAACCGACCCGCTCCAGGCCCCGTACGGCGGGTTGGCCTCGTCGAAGCCGCTCTGCACGAAGGTCAGCGTGGTCCTGCCAGCGGATTCGGCCAACTCCCAGCTCGTCACGCCGGTCGGTCCCCAGTCGACGGACATCCGCCGGCCGGGCTCCAGGTCGACGACCTTGGCCGCGTAGCCGGTCTCGAAGCCACCCATGGCGTACCGGCCGCCGACCCAGGGCTCGATGCCGATCGGGTAGCCGAACCAGGCGCTGGCCTGCTCCGAGTCGGTCAGCGACTCCCACACCTTGTCGGCGGGGGCGGCGATGACCAGCTCCCCCCGCAGGTCGGCGGAGGTGAAGTCGGTGCGGGGCAGCAGTGGCTGGCCCTCCACGTGGGCGGCCAGGTTGGCGATGGCAAGCGCCCAGAACGTCTGGAGCACGCCCCGGATGCTGGAGCCGCTCATCGCCTCGGCGAAGTCGAAGTGGCTCTGGGTCAGCGTCAGCACGGTGCTGTCGGCGCCCTCGGCGGCCAACTGGAACTCGGTGGTGGTCTCCACCCCGTCGAGCAGCCAGCTGAAGCGCAGCGTGTCGTCGTCCACGTGCAGCAACCGCTGGTGCGGGGCGTCGCCCTCGGGCGTGAAGCGGCCCCAGAACTCGTACCGCTGGGGCAGCTCGACCTCGGCGTGCTCGGCCAGCCAGAGACGCAGCTCGGCCGGGTCGGTGAGGGCCTTACGGACCCGCCCGACGGGCGCGGAGAGGCGGGCCTGAACCTTCATCGGTTCACTCATTGTCGTTTCCTTTCGGGTAGCAGGCGACGGCCAGCTTGAAGGCGTCGCCTTCGCTGCCGCCGTAGCGGGTGAACAGGTCCTGAAGTGCGGTTTGCAGGTCGTGCAGGAACTGTGGGCGCTGCTCGGGGGGCACCCGGATCTCGCCGGAGACCCCGATCGAGGGCAGCTCGGGCGCCGCCCGGTCCAGGCCGGCGATGTCGGCCTGGACCTCCTCCATCAGGTCGAGCAGGTAGCCGAGGCTCAGCTCGTCGCGGGCCCGGCGCAGGCCGATCCGGCCGACGAGCCGCGGGGAGAGCCAGTAGGACCGGGCGGCGGCCTGGTAGATGCCTTCGGTGATGCCGCGGACCTTGCGTTCGTTGACCAGCTCGACGAGGCCGGCCGCGACGAGCTGCTTGACGTGGTAGTAGACGCGCTGTGGCGTCTGGTCGAGTCGGGCCGCGACCTCGGTGCAGGTGCGCGGCTCGGCCAGTTGCCGCAGCACCTCGACGCGCTGCGGCTTGAGCAGGACTTCGGCCTGCTCGATCTGCTCCAGGTACAGGACGTCTCTCATGGCAAAATCAGTTTGTACGTACAAAACTTCTTTGTCAATCGCTTCGCGAGAAGCCGCGCCGACTTTTTCCGGCGCGGCTTCAGGCGACGCTCAGTGGATGGTCAGGGCAACCAGTCCGGGCGCAACGGATAGCCACTCACGCCGTTCGGGCCGTTGTGGGTGGCCAGCACCTGGTGCAGCTGGATGCCGTTGCGCTCGAACGCCATCCGCGACCCGGCCATGTACAACCCCCACACCCGGGCAGTACCCGCGCCCACCTCCGAGACGCAGAAGTCCCAGTTCTCGACCAGGTTGCGGCACCAGGCAGCCAGCGTCAGCGCGTAGTGCTGGCGCAGGTTCTCCTCGTGGTGCACCTCGAACCCGGCGTCGTGCACCTCGCTGATCAACCGCCCCGGACCGGCCAGCTCACCGTCCGGGAAGACGTACCGGTCGATGAACGCGCCCGAGCGGTGCGGCGCCCGGTTGTCCGCGCGGGTGATGCAGTGGTTGAGCAGCCGCCCACCCTGCCGCAGCCGATTGCGCAGCGCCCCGAAGTAGGCCGGATAGTTGCGCACCCCGATGTGCTCGGTCAGCCCGATCGAGGAGATGGCGTCGAACTGCTCGGCCGGCGCGTCCCGGTAGTCCAGGTGCCGCACCTCCGCCAGCTCGGTCAACCCCTCCCGCTCGATCGCCGCCTGCGCCCATTGCGCCTGCGCCTTCGACAGGGTCACCCCGAGGGCCTTGACGCCGTACTCGCGCGCGGCGTGGCGGACCATGCCACCCCAGCCGCACCCGACATCCAGCAGCCGCATCCCCTTCTTCAGCGCCAGCTTGCCGGCGACCAGGTCGTACTTCGCCGCCTGGGCCTGCTCCAGCGTGTCGTCCGGAGACCGGAAGACCGCGCAGGTGTACGTCATCGACGGGCCGAGCACCTTCTCGTAGAAGGCGTTGGAGACGTCGTAGTGGTGCGAGATGGCGGTGCTGTCCCGCACCCGCGAGTGCCGCAGCCCGTTCATCACCCGCTTCCAGCGGGGCTGCGCCTCCTGCGGCGGCGCCGGCGGCGGCATCAGCCGCTCCCAGCCCAGCCCACGGACCAACGCCAGCCCCTCGGCCAGCGCCGGTGGGCGCAACCGCAGCTCGTCCTTGAGCACGCGCAACGCCTCGTACGGGTCACCCGGGTGCACCCCCTGCAACGCCAGGTCACCACTGACGTACGCCCGGGCCATGCCCAAATCGCCCGGTGCGGTGAGCAGGTACGACAGCCCACGCTCGGAACGGATCGACAGGGTGATGCCCGCGTCGGACGGGCCGACGGCGCTGCCGTCGTACCCGGTGATCCGCACCGGCAACGGCCCCGTGGTGACCGCGCGGACGACATCCGCGACGGTCGGACCCGTGCGCCGGCCCCCCGCCGGCGGGGTGGCGGGGACGCTCGCCGCCCCCTGATCTCTGTCGGTCAGGCTCATGCTCGTGCTACCGCCTTTTCGTACAGTCCCGTCAGCCGGTGGTCCGGGTCGTAGCGGTCTTTCACCGCCCGCCACGTGTCGCCGCCGTACAGGCGATCGAAGGCGTCCCGGTCGTAGTACGCGTCGGAGTAGAGCGACTTGTGCCCGCCCGACTCCGACACCCTGCGTTCGATCGTGCGGTTGACGTCGCCGTCGGCGGCGCCCGGCGCGATCGGCACGCTCCCCCAGAACCCAATGTTGACGTAGTCCTGGCCCGGCTGGAGTGGATACAGCGGCCAGGACCGCGCCGAACCGGGACCCGCCGGCTCCCGCAGCCGCAACGGGCACAGCCACACCGGGTTCATCCCCACCGCGCCGGCGAACCAGCGCAGGAAGTCAGCAGTACGGTCCAGCGGAATCTCCACGTCCTGCACGACCCGCTCCCGGGCCGGTTGCCCGCGTAGCCGGTCGATCCGGGCCGCCACCTGGTGACGGTGCTCCAACCGGACCAGTCGGTGGTAGAAGTCGCTGCGCCGGTAACGTGCCGGCCAGAGCCTGCGCACGACCGGGTGCTGCGCGCCGAACGCCGCCGAACACCAGAACCAGTCGGTGTCCCAGCGCCACAGATAGTCGTACGCGGTGAGCACGTCACGGGTGCGCTGGCGCAGCGACCGGTAGTAGATCGCCTGACCGGTGTAGTCGCTGGGCGGGTCGGCCGCGTCGGTGAACGTGGCGAACACCAGGTACGCCTCGCCGGGGCTGAACATCACCCCGTCCATCGCGTCGACCGGCTCACCGGCCCAGGTCCGGGTCGCGCTCACCTCGGCGATCGCGTCGGTGAGCGCCTCCAGCCGGGTGAACCGGACGTTGCGCAACGCCACGTACCGGCCGACCGGTTGCAGCTCGATGCGCAGCCGGGTGGCGTAACCGAGGCTGCCCAACGAGTTCGGGAACGCGGTGAACAGGTCGGCGTGCTCGCCGTCGGGTCGGGCGGTGACGATCTCGCCCGAGCCGGTGAGGACGTCCAACTCCTGGACCGACTCGTGCGGCAGGCCGTTGCGGAACGAGGTCGACTCGATCCCGAGGCCGGTCACCGCGCCGCCGAGCGTGATGGTGCGCAACTGTGGCACCACCAACGGCATCAGCCCGTGCGGGAGGGTCGCGTCGACCAGGTCCTCATAGGTGCACATGCCCTGCACGTCAGCGGTGCGGCCGGCCGGGTCGACCGACAGCACACCGTTCAGGCCACTCACGTCGAGCCCCGGAGTCCGGGGAGCGGACCGGGGGCGGAACAGGTTGGAGGTGCGTTTGGCCAGCCGGACAGGCTCGCCCGTGGGCACCGCGGCGTACGACCGCCGCAGCGTGTCCACCGCTTGATCATGGTCAATGGGGTGATCCACACGCTCAGCGCGCATGTGATCACCTTACGCTCGCCGTTCGGAAACCGTGGGATGTCGGCGGGGGCAGTTTCCCGTCCGGTGGCAGGCCCGACGGCTACCGTGGCGGGCATGCCATCGCCAGCGATCGCCGCCCTGGACGCCGCCCAACTGCCGTATCGGCTGGTCAGCCATGGTGCGGTCGGCAGTCTCGCGGAGGCCGCCGCCGCCCGGGGCGTGGCCGTTCCCGACGTGGTCAAAACGATCGTCGTGCGTCGTGGTGAAGCCGATCACCTGTTCGTGCTCACCCCCGGCGACCGGGTCATCTCCTGGCCCAAGCTGCGCGCCCTGCTCGGGGTGCACCGGCTCTCCATGCCGGACGCGGCCGGCGCCCTCGCCGCCACCGGCTACGAACGCGGCACCATCACCCCGTTCGGCGCCAGCACGGCCTGGCCGGTCGTCGCCGACGAGCGACTGCGCGGCCGGGAGATCACCCTGGGTGCCGGCGAGCGCGGCCTGGCCATCGCGATCGCCGCCGACGCCGCGATCGCCGCCCTCGACGCCACGGTGGCCGACGTCACCGACCCGCAGCCCGTCCGCTGAGCACAGCCGCAGCGCCGGCTGGCTCCGCCGCCACGTCGTGGGTGAGGATGACGCCTATGTCTGCGCCCGAGGACCGCCCCGACCCCGCCGGCACCGTTTACGGCGGCCGCCGACGGGCCGCGCGTTCCGGCCCGCTCACCGACCCGCTGTTGCGGGTGGCGCTCGGCGTCGGCCTGGTGGGCGTACTCCTCGGGGTGGTCTTCGCGACCGGGCTGCTCGGCGGCGACGACGAGCCGGTGGTGCCGGCCACGGTGGGCGCGACGTCCAGCGCGGCGGAGGCCACCACCGGGGCGGCCGAGCCGAGCCCGACCCCGTCGGTCGAGCCGTCGCCGACGCCCTCGACGGCACCGACCACCGGTCCCCGGGTGCTGCGGGTCGCGTCCGGGCTCTGCCTGGGGCTCGACGGCGACGACAAGGAGGCGGGGGCCGAGCTGGCCGTCTGCACCGACGGTCCGGAGCAGAAGTGGGTCGTCAACCCGGCCGGCGCGGGCGTGGTGACGCTGACCAACGCCGCCCACGGGCAGTGCCTCGATGTCGAGGGCGGCAGTACCGACGACGGCGCGCGTTTGCTCCAGTTCCCCTGCCACGGTGGGGCCAACCAGCAGTGGCGGCTGTCCCCCACCGACGCCGGCCCGGTGCTGCTGGTGGCCGCACACAGCGGCAGGTGCGCGCAGGCCGACGACGACGGCGACGAGCCCGACGACGAGATCCGGCAGCGCGCCTGCGACGGCCGGCCCGCCCAGCAGTGGACCGTCGGCTGACCGTCCGACCCGCTCAGCCCCGGTAGCTCCAGGCCCGGGGGGCGGTCGCGGCGAGCAGCACGGCCTCCGGCACCGCCCGGCCCGGTCGTCGACGCAGTAGCAACGACAGCCCGGCGGCGCCGATCGACAGGGCGCCCGCCACGTACCAGGCCATCGCGTAGTCGCCCAGCCGGTCCCGGACCAGCCCCGCGCCGGTGGCGGCGACCGCCGCGCCGAGTTGGTGCGCGGCGAACACCCAGCCGAACACCACCGCCCCGGCCCCGCCGAAGTACTCCCGGCACAGCGCCACGGTCGGCGGCACGGTGGCCACCCAGTCCAGGCCGTAGAAGACGATGAACACCAGCATGCTCGGCTCGGCGGTGCCGGAGAACAGGCTCGGCAGCACCAGCAGGGACAACCCCCGCAGCGCGTAGTACATGCCGAGCAGCAGCCGGCTGTCCACCCGGTCGGTGAGCCAGCCGGAGGCGATAGTGCCGACGATGTCGAAGAGCCCCACCAGGGCGAGCAACCCGGCCGCGGTGGTCTGGGCCATGCCGTGGTCGTGCGCTGCCGGCACGAAGTGCGTACCGACCAGGCCGTTGGTGGTCGCGCCGCAGATCGCGAAGCCTCCGGCCAGCAGCCAGAACGGTCGGGTCCGGGCCGCCGTCGCCAGCGCGCCGAGCGCCCGGGTCGCCGCGCCGCCGGTCGCCGGTGGCGCCGCGACGACCTCGGTCGCCCCGTAGGCGGGCAGGCCGAGATCAGCCGGGTGCTCGCGCAGCAGCCACACCACCAGGGGTACGACCGCCAGCGCCGCTCCGGCGACGACGAGCGCCGCCGTCCGCCAGCCGTGGTCGCGTACCAGGATGGCGATCAGTGGCAGGAACACCAGTTGCCCGGCCGCCCCGCCGGCGGTCAGCACTCCGGTCACCAGACCCCGCCGGCGGACGAACCAGCGGCCGGTGACGGTGGCCACGAACGCCAACGCCATCGAGCCGGTGCCCAGCCCGACCAGCACACCCCAGCAGAGCAGGAGTTGCCAGCTGGCGGTCATGAAGACCGTCAACCCGCTGCCCGCGGCGACCAGCAGCAGCGCCACCGAGACCACCCGGCGGATGCCGAACCGGTCCATCAGGGCTGCCGCGAACGGCGCGGTGAGCCCGTAGAGCAGCAGGTTGACGGAGACGGCCGCGGAGATGGTGGCCAGCGGCCAGCCGAACTCCTGGTGCAGCGGGTGCAGCAGCACCGACGGGGTGGCGCGGAAGCCCGCCGCGCCGACCAGCGCCACGAAGGCGACGGCGGCGACCAGCCAGGCGGGATGCAGACGACGGGTCTTGGTCACGGAGCAAGTCTGGGGCGGGTCACACACCCGCGACGAGTGGCCGGAAAGCCATCATGCGCAATAATCGGGCCATGACCGCTGGCCCGCACCGAATCGCCGTCCTCGCTCTGCACCAGGTGGTCGGCCTGGACCTCGGCACCCCGTCCCAGGTCTTCAGCACCGCCCGGGCCGCCAACGGGACACCCTTCTACGACGTGCGGGTGTGCACACCGGGCGGGCAGCCGGTACGCAGCACCGCCGGCTTCCAGGTGCTCCCCGACCACGGCCTGGAACTGCTCGACACCGCCGACACGGTGATCGTCCCCGGCATCCACGACGACACCGTGCTGACTTCGGGCACGATCGCGCCGGAGGTGACCGGGGCGCTGCGCGCGGCGTACGAGCGGGGGGCCCGGATCATGTCCATCTGCACCGGGGCGTTCGTGCTCGCCGCCGCCGGGCTCCTCGACGGGCGGCGGGCGACCACCCACTGGGCGTACGCCGAGCGCTTCCGCCACCTGCACGACCGGGTGGACCTCGACCCAGGCGTGCTCTTCATCGCCGACGACCGGGTGCTCACCTCGGCCGGGGTCGCCGCCGGCATCGACCTCTGCCTGCACGTCATCCGCCTCGACCACGGCAGCGAGGTGGCCAACCGGGCGGCCCGCCGCTGCGTGATGCCACCGTGGCGCGACGGCGGCCAGGCGCAGTACATCGAGCAGCCGGTGCCGAAGACGACCGACTCCAGCACGGCGGGCACCCGGGAGTGGGCGCGGCAGCGGCTGCACGAGCCGATCGCGCTGCGCGACCTGGCCGAGCAGGCCCGGATGAGCGTGCGCACCTTCACCCGGCGCTTCCGGTCGGAGACCGGGCTGAGCCCGGCCCAGTGGCTGCTGCAACAGCGCACCGACCACGCGCGGCTGCTGCTGGAGACGACCGACCTCACCGTCGACCAGATCGCCCACCGCTGCGGTTTCGGCACCACCGCCGCCCTCCGCCAACAACTCCACCAGCGCATCGGCGTGGCGCCCTCGACCTACCGCCGCACCTTCCACCCCCGCCCCGAGTTGGTCGACACCTGAGTCGGTTGACACCTGAATCGCTCGACACCCGAGCCGGTCGACACCCGAGCCGGTCGGCAACACCTCCCGGCCCAGCGCGGAACCGATCGTCGCGCTCCCACCGCCAGCAGGCACGTTCAGCCGGCCACGCCACCCGGCCCCAGCACGCACGCCGGTGAAACGCACCCGCCCAGGCCGGCAACTCCGGAGAGCGTGATGTCTGTGAGACATCCTGATGTCTGACAGACATCAGGACAAGCAGCGGCCTGCCCTGCCCGCGCCGAGTCCGGGCGCCCGGCGCCCCTGCCCGCGCCATACCCGGACGCTGCCGCCCCCGCCCACACCACCACGCCCGAAGACCCGGCGTCCCTAACTGCGCCACGCCCGCACGCTGCCGCCTCTGCCCGCGCCAACCCCGGGCGCCCGGCGCCCCGCGCCCCGCGCCGGTGACGCGTCTCAGGTGCGCAGGAGTCGGAGTTGGGCCTGGTGTTTGGGGAGGTGGACCCGGGTGTGCAGGTCCAGGGTGCGGGACCAGGGCAGCGGCTCGTCGACGGTGAGGTCGATGCCCTCCCGCAGCCGGGTCTCGACCGGGGTTTCCGCCTCCAGGCCGAGTTGATCCACCAGCGCGCAGAGCCGTTCACTGGTGCCGTGCAGCAGCGCGGTCAGGCCACGCAGGCCGCCCTGCTCGGCCACCAGCGCGTCGAGCTGCGGACGGTGCATGTCATCCAGGTCGTAGTAGGCGAACGTCGACCCCGCCAACAACGCCTCGGTGGCCTGGATCATCAGCTCGTCGTTGGCAACCAGGTGCGCAACAATCTGCTCCGCACCGAGCGACCCTTCCGGAGGCGGACCAAACCCCCCAGCGTCGATCTCACCAAACACCCCGTCATACGCCCGCCGCAACGCGCCACTCTCCACCACCACCCCACCCCACCCGGCCCACCCCGTCGATCATGGAGTTGTGGTGCCCGGTTCACCCGGACGAGCAGCATTTGTCACCCACCACAACTCCATGATCGACAAGAAGGGCGGCTCGCGGCGGGATCGGCGACTAGCGGCGGGACTGGCGGGAGCGGAGGTAGTCGCTGACCACGTACTCGCCCAGGTCGTCGGTGTCCGGGGTGAACATGCGCCCCCGGCTCCGGCGGGCCACCGCGTCGACGAAACGCCGCAGACCCGGATCGTCGCCGAGCATGAACAGGTTGAGCGTGGCACCGTAGCGGCTCAGCCGGTCCACCTCGCGGACCGTCGCCTCGATCGTCTCCGGCAGCGGCGGCCAGTGGAACAGCGCCTCCCCGTCGTCCGGGTCCAGGTGGGCGGTCGGCTCGCCGTCGGTGACCACCAGCACGACCGGCTCGGCGTCCGGGTGCCGGCGCAGGTGCCGGCCCGCCAACCGCAGCGCGTGCTGCAGGTTGGTTCCCTGTTCCAGGTCCGGCTCCACGGCCGCCAACTCCTGCTGGGTGAGCGTCATCGCCTCCCGGCCGAAGCCCACGATCTGCAGGGCGTCCTGCGGAAAGCGCGTCTCCATCAGGTGCGCCAGCGCCAACGCCGTCTGCTTCATCGGCCCCCAACGACCCTGCGAGATCATCGAGTACGACAGGTCGACGCAGAGCACCACAGCGGCCGAGGCCCGCTTCTCGGTCTCCACCACCTCGAAGTCGTCCACCGCGAGCTGCACCGGAACCGTCGGCCCGGCCCGACTGACCGCCCGGGTCAGCGTCCGGACCACGTCCAACGGCTGCTCATCGCCGTACTCCCAGGGCCTGGACGCACCGCTGACCTCGCCCGCCGCACCGGCCGACCGCAGGTCGTGCTGGCCGCGCGGCCCGGCGGTCAGCTCGGCGAAGACCCGCCGCAGCGCGGTCCCACCGAGCCGGCGCAGCGCCTTCGGGCTCAGCGTGAGGCCCTCCGCGTCCCGGCTCACCCAACCCTGGCGGCGCAGCTCCCGTTCCAGGTCGCGCAGCCGGCGCACGTCATCGGCCGCGTCCCGGCCCAGCGTGCGGGCCACCGCGTCGACATCCACGTCATCGAGGGTCGCCCCCGGGTGTTCCTGGTCGAGATGGTCCAGCAGGTCGTCCAGGTCGCCGATCTCACCCAACGCGC
The DNA here is from genome assembly GCF_030269705.1 of Micromonospora sp. NBRC 107095. Lineage (NCBI taxonomy): Bacteria > Bacillati > Actinomycetota > Actinomycetes > Micromonosporales > Micromonosporaceae > Micromonospora > Micromonospora sp. NBRC 107095. The sequence continues at coordinate 1,262,005 of NZ_BSTU01000001.1, read as the reverse complement.
CGGCCGCGTCGGCGTAGTCCAGCGGCTGGTCGCCGCGGACCCGCTCGCCCCGCCCCCAGCGCAGGTCGGGTCGTAGCGCCCGCAGGTTCGCGTCGAGCGCTGACATCTCCCCCGCGAGGCGGTCGCCGAGCGACTGCTGCATGAGGCCGGCCAGCTCGGCGCGCTGCCGCTCGGAGAGCGAGTTCATCAGCCGCTCACCGGCCGCCGCCCGGCGGGCCAGCACGTCGATCAGCTCGTCGACGGTCTCCGGCTTCTCCGGGAAGAAGTCGCCGTGCCGGCGCATGAACTCGGCGAACGCGTCGGTGGTGTCCTCCGCCCGACCGTGCCGGGCGAGCAGGTCGTTCAGGTCGCCCATCATCTCGGCGAGCCGCTGCTGGGCGGCCGGGTCGGCGGAGGCGCGCACCGCGTCGCGCAGCCCGGCGAAGCGCTGACCGAGCACGTCGTCGCGAAGCTGGTCGAGGATCTGCTGGTACGAGCGGCGGGCGTCGTCGCTGACCCACTGGTAGCCGGACAGCTCCTGCACCGCCCGCGCGGTCGAGCGGGGCAGACTGTCCAACACCGCCTCGGCGAACCGCGCGGCGTCGTCGTCACGACCTCGCAGCTCGTCCCGTTCGGCGGCGAGGGCCTGGTCGAGCAGGGCCTGCGCCCTGGTCACCGCGCCGTCCAGGTCACCCCGGCGCATCGCCTCGCGGCGCAGCCGTCGAGCCCGGGCAGCCAGGTCGTCCAGGCCACCCCGGCCCTGCGGGCCACGGCGCAGCAGGTTGCGCAGCGCCTCCCGCAGGCTGCCGCCGGCCAGCACCTCCGCACCGACCGCGTCCACCGCCTCGCGCACGTCGTACGGGGGTGCGAGCGGGTCGGGTCCGCCGTTCCACTGCCCGTAACGGAACCGGTTACCGGCCACCGTCAGCCCCGACCGCCGTAGACGGTGCGCCCCGAGTCGGTGACGTCCTTGCCGAGCCGGCGGGTCAGATGCAGCCCTTCCAGCACGAACTCGACGGCGGCGGCAGCCTCCTCCGAGGTGGGCGCGTCACCCAGGCCGAGCCGGTCCAGGACCTTCGCCAACCCGGGCACGGTGCCGACCTGACGCAACAGCTCAGCGGCGCTGACCAGCTCGCCGGTCTCGATCGCGGCGCCGTCCTCGACCAGGGCGGTGAACCCGGACAGGTCCAACCCGGCGAGGTGGGCCCGGAACGTCTCGGCGGTCGCGGTACGCAGCAGGTGCGCGAGGACCTCGATCTCCCGGCCCTCCTCGCCGCTCTCGAACTCGACCTTGCCGCGCAGCGTGCTGGTCACCGACACCGCGTCACCGACGCGGGCGACGGCGGCCTCGGGACGCCCGTCCGGGGTGCCGGCGGCGGCGAGCAGACCGGCGCGCCGCAGCGCGGCACCGGCCACCGTCTCGGCGGCGGCGATGGCGAACCGGGCGGAGACACCGGAGCGCGGGTCCACCGACGGCGACTCCCGCACGGCGCGGGCGAAGCGGGCCAGCACCTCCAGCACGTGCTCCGGCACCTCGGCGACCAGGTCCGCCTCCTGACGGATCAGCGCCAGCTCCAACTCCAGGTCGACCGGGTAGTGGGTGCGGATCTCCGCGCCGAACCGGTCCTTGAGGGGGGTGATGATCCGGCCCCGGTTGGTGTAGTCCTCCGGGTTGGCGCTGGCCACCAGGAGCAGGTCCAGTGGCAGCCGCAGCTGGTAGCCGCGAACCTGGATGTCCCGCTCCTCCAGCACGTTGAGCAGCGCCACCTGGATACGCTCGGCCAGGTCGGGCAGCTCGTTGACGGCGAAGATGCCCCGGTTGGTGCGCGGCACCAACCCGAAGTGGATGGTTTCCGGGTCGCCGAGGGTACGACCCTGGGCGATGCGGATCGGGTCGACGTCACCGATCAGGTCGCCGACGCTGGTGTCCGGGGTGGCCAGCTTCTCGCCGTACCGCATGGAACGGTGCAGCCAGCCGATCGGCAGTTCGTCGCCGGCCTCGGCGACCTGGGCGACCGACGCCGGGGTGAGCGGGTGCATCGGATGCTCGTTGAGCACCGAGCCGGGCAGCACGGGGGTCCACTCATCGAGCAACGCGCCCAGCGAGCGGATCAGCCGGGTCTTGCCCTGGCCGCGCTCGCCGAGCAGCACCATGTCGTGCCCGGCGAGCAACGCCCGCTCGACCTCGGGCAGCACGGTGTCGTCGTAGCCGACGATGCCGGGGAAACGGCTCTCGCCGGAGCGCATCCGGGCGAGGAGGTTGTCGCGGAGTTCCTGCTTGACGGTGCGGTACTGGTGACCGGCCGCCCGCAGCGCGCCGAGCGTGCCGGGCAGGTCGGCCGGTGGAACCGGGATTACCGGGGTAGGCGCAGTCACCCGAACCACGCTAGCTCACATTCCCCGCGGCAACCCTCGCCTAGGCAGGGCCGGACGGGGTGACGAAGCCCGACTCGTAGGCGGCGATGACCGCCTGGGTGCGGTCGCGGACGCCCAGCTTGGCCAGCACGTTGCCGACGTGCGTCTTGATCGTCTCCACTCCGACCACCAGGTGCGCGGCGATCTCCGGGTTGGATCGGCCGGTGGTCATCAACCGCAGCACCTCGGCCTCCCGTTCGGTGAGCCGGGCCCCGCGCAACCGGTCGCCGCCCGCCGGCCCGTACGCGCCGACCAGCTGACGGATCGCGGCCGGGAAGAGCAGCGAATCGCCCGCCGCGACCACCCGGACCGCCTCCACCACCTCGGCGGGCCGGGCCCGTTTGAGCAGGAACCCCGAGGCCCCGGCGCGCAGCGCCTCGTAGACGTACTCGTCGTTGGCGAACGTGGTGACCACCAGCACCCGGGGCGGGTCGGCGGAGGTGGCCAGCAGGTGCCGGGTGGCCTGGATGCCGTCGATGCCGGGCATCCGCACGTCCATCAGCACCACGTCGGGCCGGTGCCGGGCGACCAGCGGCGGCACCTCGGCCCCGTCGGCGGCTTCGCCGAGCACCCGCAGGTCGGGTTGGGCGTCGATGATGGCCCGCAGCCCGACCCGGATCAGCTCGTCGTCGTCGACGATCAGCACCCCCGTGGTCATCGCGTCTCCTCGTAGGGCAGGCGGGCCCGGATCAGCCACCGGTCGCCGTCCGGGCCCACGGTGAGCCGGCCGCCGAGCAGCAGCACCCGCTCCCGTATGCCGTCCAGACCTCGACCACCCCGTCCGGGCTGCCCCCGGACGGGGTGGCGCAGCGCGTTGACCAGCTCCAGCTCGAGCGCGTCCGGGTGCAGGTCCAGGCGTACCGTGACCGGCCCGTGGCCGTGCCGGGCGGCGTTTGTCAGTCCTTCCTGGACGATCCGGTAGCCCTCCCGGGAGACCACCGCGGGCACCCGGGTCGGGTCGCCGGCGCGCTGCGCGTGCACGGCGAGGCCGGCGGCGCGGGCGTCGGTGACCAACCGGTCCAGGTCGGCGAGGGTACGCTGCGGCACCGCCACGGGCCGGTCCCGTCCGCCCTCCCGGAGCAGCCCGAGCACGTGGTCGAGGTCGTCCATCGCGGTCCGCCCGACGTCCTCGATGGCGGTGAGCGCCCGCCGGACGAACTCCGGGTCGGTGTCGAGGACCTCGCGGGCGGCCCCGGCCTGGAGGGTGGCCACCGTCAGCGCGTGACCGACCGAGTCGTGCAGTTCCCGGGCCAGCCGGTTGCGTTCGGCGAGGCGGTTGGCCTGCGCTTCGAGGGCGGCGATCCGCTCCGCCTGGGCGGGGCCGAGCAGCGCCGGCGCCATCGACCCGGCGAGCGCGCCGAGCCCGGCGACGGCGTAGCCGAGGCCGACCAGCAGGAGCACCCCGGTCACCGTCAGCCATCCGCTGTCCCGCCCGTCCAGCGGCCCGTACCGTTGCCGGCTGGTCAGTTCGGCGCCGATGCCGAACTGTTGGGCGATGAACGCCAGCGCCATCGGCAGGGCACTGAACAGCGCGAGCATCACCAGCGCGCCGACGATGAGGTGGGTGGCGATCCACAGCGCGCTGCGCAGCCGGGTTTCCCGGTCGCCGTGGTGCCCGGGCGCGGGTTCGGGCAGGTCGACACCGAGCAGAGCCCGGGCGGCGGCGATCTCCAGGGCCCGGCTGCCGTCCAGCAGCAACGGGACGACGGCGATCAGCACCGCGATGACCAGCAGGACGTAGACCAGCGGGCGGGGGATCGCCGAGTCGGCGAGCATCTGGGCGAAGACCGCCGCGAGCAGCCCGTACGGCAGGGCCAGCACGCCGCCGAGCAGCAGGAACACGCCGCGTCGCCAGGTGGTGCCGGCGACCAGCGGGGCCAGCGCCGCGCGGAGGGTCACCCCGCCATTCTGCGGCCGGGACCGGTCCCGGCGACTCCCCCGTGCCGGGGAGATGTCAGCGGTGGTCGGCGACGTACTGCTGCGGGTCCTTGTCGCGGAACGGGAGGTTGCGCCCGTTCTTGTGGTCGCCGTAGAAGGTCAGCCAGCGTTGGCCCAGCTCGGCGCGGAGTTCGGTGCTGGCGTGCCGGCGGAAGTCGGGCAGCGCCTCGTCCTCCTCCTCGGCGAGGTGCTCGCTGTTCTCCCGCCGGGCCGTGCCGACCGCCTCCCACCACTGATCCGAGCCGACCGGGTGCAGTTTCGCCTCGGCGATGGCGTCGCGGATCTTGTTGTGGTCGCCGATCGCGTCGGCCGTCTCGTCCTCGCCGTCGTCGCCGTGCTTGACCAGGTGCGGGTAGAGGATCGCCTCCTCCGCTTCGGCGTGGATGTCCAGGTGCAGGGCGAGGGCGTCCCAGATGGCGAGCATTTCCTGCTCGTCGCGGGCGTCGTCGAGGCGGGCGAAGCCGCGCCGGAAGGCGGCGTGGTCGTCCAGGATCAGTGCGGTGATGTCGTCCACTGTGCTCACTTCTCGGTTGGGTTGGCGAACCGGGCACGCAGCATCGCCGGCATCGCGGCGAGGCCGGTGATCGGCCGGAAGCGTTTCGCCGCCTCGGCCAGCGCCGTGTACTCGTCGTCGGCGAGGTCGATGTCGGCCGCGGCGGCGTTGCGTTCCATCTGCTCGACGCCGGACGCGCCGGGGATGGCGAGCACGTTCGGGTGGCGCAGCAGGTAGGCCAGCGCGATCTGGCTGGGGGTGGCGTCGTGGGCGTCGGCGACCTGGCGCAGCGTGTCGATCAGTGCCGCGCCGCGTTCCAGGTTCTCCGGGAGGAAGTACGGGTTGGCCCGGCGGACCGCCCCGGTCGGTGGGTTCTTCGCGTCGTACCGGCCGGAGAGGAAACCCTGTGCCAGCGGGCTGTACGCGATGACCACCCGGCCGGCCTGCCGCGCGTACGGCAGCAGGTCCTGTTCGGGCGCGCGGTCCAGCATGCTGTAGCGGACCTGGTTGCTGAGCACCCGCCGGCCGAGCGCCGCTTCGGCGACCTGCCAGCGGCGCAGCCCGTAGTTGCTCACGCCGACCTCGCCGACCAGCCCGACGTCCTGCAGGACCCGCATGCCGCGCATGGTGGTGTGGTCGCCGACGAGCGGGTTGGGCTGGTGCACCTGGTAGAGGTCGATGCTGGTGACGCCGAGACGGGCCGCCGAGGCGACCGCCCGCTGCTGCACCACGGCGGCCACCGGCAGCACGGGCAGGATCTTGCTGGCCACCACCACCGTCGGCCGGTCGTCGCCGAGGGCCGCGCCGAGGATGCGTTCGCTGCGCCCGAAGCCGTAGATCTCGGCGCTGTCGAAGACCGTCACGCCCAGCTCGACGGCCCGCCGGACGATCTGCGCCGCCTGCCGCTCGAAGTCCGGGCCGTACCCCCATTCCCGGGAGCCGAACTGCCAGGTGCCCAACCCGATCTTGGACAGCGGTTTGGGGGTGTCGAGCGCAATGAAACGCATGGCGTCGAAACTACCCCGATGTCCTGGTTCGCACGCCCGATCCCCGGCACCGTGCTCCGGAGTTAGGCTCATGATCGTGACCTATCTCGCCGCGGAAGACCGCTACGACACCATGACCTACCGACGCAGCGGACGCAGTGGGCTGCGGCTGCCCGCCGTCTCGCTCGGCCTGTGGCACAACTTCGGCCCGGACCGCCCGTTCGACCGGCAGCGCGACATCGTGCGCCGCGCCTTCGACCTCGGCGTCACCCACTTCGACCTGGCCAACAACTACGGCCCGCCGCCCGGTTCGGCGGAGGAGAACTTCGGCCGGATGCTCGCCACGGACCTGAAGTCGTACCGGGACGAGCTGGTCATCTCCAGCAAGGCCGGGTACCTGATGTGGCCCGGCCCGTACGGCGAGTGGGGCTCGCGCAAGAACCTGATCTCGTCGCTGGACCAGTCGCTGGGCCGGATGGGGCTGGACTACGTCGACATCTTCTATTCGCACCGGTTCGACCCGGACACCCCGCTCGAGGAGACGATGGGGGCGCTCGACGCGATCGTCCGCTCCGGCAAGGCGCTCTACGTCGGCATCTCGAACTACAACTCGGAGCAGACCGCGCGGGCCGCCACGATCCTGCGTGAGCTGGGTACGCCGCTGCTGATCAACCAGCCGTCGTACTCGATGCTCAACCGCTGGACCGAGTCCGACGGTCTGCTCGACACGCTGGAGCGGGTCGGCGCCGGCTGCATCGCGTACAGCCCGCTCGCTCAGGGTCTGCTGACCGACCGTTACCTGGGTGGCATCCCGGCCGACTCGCGGGTGCGTACCAGCGTCTTCCTCAACGAGAGCGACCTCAGCGAGGACAAGATGGCCACCATCCGGGGCCTCGCCGCGGTCGCCGAGGGGCGCGGCCAGTCCCTCGCGCAGCTCGCGTTGGCCTGGGCGCTGCGTGACCCGCGGATGACCAGCCTGATCATCGGGGCGAGCAGCGTCGAGCAGTTGGAGACCAACATCGCCGCGCTCGACAACCTCGACTTCTCCGCCGACGAGCTGGCCGAGATCGACCGACTGCTGGGCTGAGCGCCCGCGATACCGCGATACGACGTTGGCCGGCACCATTCCCGGGGTGCCGGCCAACGCGGTTGTTGGCGGGGTGTCCCGGCAACGGCCGGACGGTTATCGCGCGCCGTCCCGCCTCGCCGCGGCCAGGACCCGATCGACAAGGTCTTCGACGAAGGGCCGATCCGCCGGTTGAGCCTGGAAACCCGCGCGCACGAGCACCCCGCCCACCAGGAGCGCCAGCGAAGGCTCGACATCCTCGGCCCGCAGGTGAGAGCGGAGGGCCGAGTCCAGCGACCGGGTCCCGGCCGCGTAGAGCCGCTCGCGCAGCTCATCGACGATGGGGTCACTGCCGGCCCGCTCCAGGAGCCCGCCGAAAACCCTGACGAGGTGCCCGTCGGCGAGGTCCTGCCCGAAGTCGAGCAAGCCCGCTATCAGGTCGTGGCGCAGGTCGCCGGTCAACTGGGGGTGCCCGACCGCGGCACACATCTGATCGACCGACGCCCGAACCAGGTCCAGGCGTGTTGGCCAGTGTGCATAGAGGGTCGCCTTGGAGTAGCCCGCCCGGTGCGCGACCTCGGCGTGGGTCACCGCCGCCCAACCCTGCTCCAGGAACAGCGCCGTGGCCGCGTCGACGACATCCCGCCGGGTCCGCTGAACCCTCGGATCGACGCTGTCGGCTTCCTGCTCCACGACCACCGACCCTATCGAACAGCCAAACCATCCGACAACTTCTGAACATATTGTCTATTACTGAACGACTAGGCTAGGTTCACAGGCGTGCTTACCCGACGTGACAGTGCTCGCGGCTCTCGGGTGCGTCGCGCTGCAAGCGCCCGCGATCGTCTTCCACCTCTCCCGGGGAGAGGCCGCAGACACGCCCGTCAACGTCCTGTTCATCGTGCTCGCGCTCTTCGTCGCCTGGGGTCGCCACTCGAAGGCCCCGATCGCGCCTCGGGCATGACCCACCGCACCACCGAGCCGTCGGCCACTACCCACTTTGGAGCAGAGTTGAAGAGGAACTATCGCATCGTCGCGGCGACGTTGGCGGCAGCTGCGTTGTCCGTCGCCGGCCTCGGGGAGGTGACGTCGACCGACAGCGCGCAGGCAAAATCACCAACCGGCCACGATCGAGCTGTGTGGAGCGACAGGGCGCCAATGAACACGGCACGGGCGGAGGTAGGGGTGGCCGCGCTCGACGGCCGCGTCTATGTCGTCGGTGGCACCGTGCAGAACGGCGACGAGCAGCCAACGTGGGCCACGACCCTGGTGACCAGCTACGACCCGCGTACCGACCGGTGGCGGCAGCACGCGCCCCTGCCGCGCCCCCTCACGCACGTCGGCGTGGCCGGGCTGAACGGAAAGTTGTACGCCTTCGGCGGCTTCACCGACATCGTGCACATGCACCCACAGCAGGTGGCCTACGCCTACGACCCGCTGCACGACGCCTGGAGCCGGCTGCCGGACATGCCCCAGAAGCTGGGCTCGGTCGGCGTGGCGGCGGTGAACGGAAAGCTGCACCTGCTCGGCGGACGGGACTCCCACACCGTCGTGACCCTGCCGGATCCGCCGATCTCCATGGGGTACGGCACCGTCCGGACCCACCTGACGTACGACCCGGCGCGGCGCAGCTGGTCCACGGCCGAGCCACTGCCGGTTGAGCCGCGCGACCACGCGGGAGTCGCCGTCCTCGGCGATCGCGTACACGTGTTCGGCGGCCGGGTCGCCGACGGGGAGGACAGCCTCGCACGCCACGACGTCTACGACACCCGGACCCGACGGTGGAGCAGGGCAGCCCCCTTGCCGACGCCCCGCTCCGCCGGAGCCGCAGTCGTGCTCAACGGCCGGATCGTGTACGCCGGCGGCGAGTGCAGGCCGGACGAGACCACCTACGACGACGTGACGGCGTACGACCCCCGCAAGGACCGCTGGACCACGCTGCCGCCGTTGCCGCAGGGCCGGCACGGACTGGGCGCCGCCCGGGTCGGCGATCGCGGCTACTTCGTGGCGGGGGCGCTCACCTGCGGCGGCGGGGCAAGCGCCGACACGTTCGAGCTGAACCTCAGGTAAGACCGGCCGGGTGCCGTTCGATCGACACCTGGACTGAGCGCCGCCGGGTGTCGGGCGGGTCGGGTCACCAGATCCGGCGCCGCCCGGCCCGGTGGTTGCGTACCTCGCACTGGCGTCCCACCGGTGCGGCGGCACCGCGACGCCGCCGGCTCGCGCCGATCAGCAGCAGAACCAGCACGACGGCGGCACCGGCCAGCACCGGCCACCGGCCGTCGAGGTCGGTCACCGCCGCCACCGGCACGCCCGGGTCGGCCGCCGCTGCCACCGCCGACTCGGTGGCGGCTGGCGCACTGGCAGCGGTACGCGGCGCGCTCTTCGGTGCGGCGGCCTTCGGCGGGGAGCCGGTGGCCTTGGCACCCCGGAACACCACGTCGGAGCAGGAGTAGTAGGTGTCCGGGGTGTTGGAGTTCTGCCAGATCGTGTAAATCAGGTGTCGGCCGCTGCGACCCGCCGGCAGCCGGCCCGCCAACTGGTACGCCCCGGCCCGCACCGGCGGGTCGGTCCGGGTCAGAAACGGGCGCGCCTCCAGGTCCGCCCAGGTCAGCTTCTTGCGGGGGTCGTAGTCGGGCTTGGTGACGTAGAGCCGGAAGGTGCCCCGGTGCTCGATGGTGGTCCGGTACCGGAAGGTGAAGGTGGCACCGGTGGTCAGCTCGGTGCTCGGCCAGTCGGTGCGGGGCAGGTCCAGTCCCCGGTACGCGGACAGCCCACCGCTGCACAGTTCACCGTCCGGGATCCGTTCCCGGTCTCGCCCGTTGATCGCGGCAACGCGGACGTTGTCCCATTCGCGCACGGCCGCGCCGGCTTCGATCGCCGCCCGGCAGGCGCTGGTGGCCGCGTACCGGCCCTCGGGGCCGCAGGCGGCCGCCCGGCTGACCGGGTCGGTCGGGGCACCGTGGGCGGCGGCGGGCGTGGCAGCCAGCGGCACTGTCGCGGCAGCGACCAGCACAGTGGCGAGGAGCCGGCGTACGGGCATGAGGACGACCTCCGCCCACTGGTACGGCCGGCGGGCGGCAAAGGTTCGACGCTCAGCGGGCGGGAATCCCCAGGGTGGGTGCGGCGTTTCGATACTCGGAACCGCTTGCACCGAGGAGGCAGAGATGAAGGTACGTAGCTCGTTGCGTGCGCTCAAGCAGAAGCCGGGTTCGGTTGTGGTCCGTCGTCGCGGCCGGACGGTCGTGGTGAACCGCGCCAACCCGCAGTGGAAGAGCCGCCAGGGCTGACCCCGCCCGAGCCGGACATACAGTCGACAACCGCCCCTGACCGGGTCATCCGGTCAGGGGCGGTTTGCGTGTCCGTATAGCTGACTCTTGTCCGGTTTACCGCTGGGCGCGAGCGGAACCCGGTCGATGACCGTGATGGTTCGCGGCACCGCGAGATCGTTCACCTGTACGGCCACCAACTTGCGCAACACGTCGGGGTCGGGTGTCCTCCCGGCCGCTGGCACCACGAAGGCGTGCACGGCCTCGCCGGTCAACTCGTCCGGACGCCCGACGACGTACGCCTCGCCGACCGCGGCGTCGGCGGCGAGCGCCCGCTCGACCGGTCCGGCGTGGACCAGTTGCGCGTTGACGATGATCACGTCCCGGGCGCGCCCGAGCAGCCTCAGGTACCCATCCGCGCCGAGTTCCCCCAGGTCACGGGTACGCACCCAGCCGTCCACGAACACCTGCGCCGACTCGGCCGGGTCCTGCCAGTACGCGGACGCCTGCGCGGGGGTGCGGACGTAGATCTCCCCGTCGCGAATGGAGACGTCCACAGCCGGACGACCGACGGTGGCGAGCCTCGCCGCGTCGGCCAGCATCTCGGCGGGGGTCACCATGGCGATCATCGACGTCTCGGTCTGCCCGTATCCGTGGAAGATCACCGGACCCAGCACGTCGAGGGCCTCCGCCAGTCGGCCCGGCGCGAGTGGTGACCCGGAGACCAGCAGCGCCCGCAGGTGGCGCAGGTCCACCGGGTCGGCTCGCTGGTCCCGGATCAACTGGTGCAGTTTGCCGACGGTGATGACGCTCGCCGTGGCCCGGTGGTCGACCAGGGCGGCGGGGAAGACCGGCCGGGGCGCCACGACGAGGGTGCCGCCCGCCGCGAGGGCGACGACGCCGTACTCCAGCATCACCTGGCTGGCCAGCGAGCCGAAGACCAGGTGGCGCTGCAACCGGGTGGCCAGTTCGGCGACAGCCGGGGGCCACCGGTCCGGGTACGGGGCCCAGGCCGCCGACATGGACGCGTAGGTCTGGACCACGCCCTTCGGCGTCCCCGTGCTGCCACTGGTCCAGGTGATGCGCGCGGGGTCCTCGGGCCGTCCGGCCGCGATGAGTGGCAGCCCGTCGTCGGGGTGGGCGACGAGTGCGGCCAGCCGAGCCGCGTCGACGACGAGGGAGCCGGCCAGTTGCGCCGGGCTGAGGTCGGCGCGCCACCCGGACACCCGCGCCCCGACGGCGAAGGCGGCCATCGTGGCGGCGAAGGCGGCGGCGGTGACCGGCAGGTCGAGCGCGACGCCCACTCCGGGCCCCAAGCCGGACGACCGCAGTCCGGCCGCGACGCGCCGGATCAGACCTGCCATCTCCGAGGCGGTGGTGACCTCGGCCCCGTCCTCGAAGACCGGCCGGTCCCCGCCGGCTGCCAGGAGGTCGAGGACGGGCTGCGGCCAGACGTCAGCGGGCATCGGCTCAGCGGGCATCGGCGAGGACACCCATGACGAAGACCTCGAGGGGTTGCCGGTGCACCGTCGGCAGGTCCCAGGTGTTCTCCAGGTTCTCCGCCAGGTGGTGCTCGGCGACGACCTGCCCGTCGCGCAGCACCCGCACGACGGGGTGCAGGTAGCTGGCGTCGTGCGCGGCGCTCGCGTCGTTCTCGGCGGGACGCGGCACGGTGATGTCGAAGGGGTCGACCTGGTCGTGGTCGGGGCCGTACTCCAGGGTGACCAGGAACGCGAACGCGTCCGGCTCGGTCTCACGCAGGTAGGCGACGGGCATCTCCTCGCGGTAGCGGGCGGCGTCACCCTCGACCGTGACGACGTCGCCGAGCACCGCGAACTGCTGCCACAGCGCCGAGGTCACGTTGATCCGGGCGAGTATCGAATCGGTGATCGCCTCGGGGGTCAGGGCGATCTGGCGGGACGGCCACTGCTGCCCGTGCTGCCGCTCCCGCAGGATGTGGTGCAGCGCCCGGGTGGCATAGCGGAAACCGTGGATGAACCCGTTCGTGGATTTCTTGAAGTCACGTTGCTGGCTGAGGGTGCCGGCGAAGTAGAGGCCGGGGATGTTCACCGACTCGAAGGCCGGCGTCTGCGCTGGGAACCGGTCGTTGATGACCAGTTCCGGCCGGGCGGACTCGGCGAAGATGGACGCGTCGAAGCGGAAGCCGGTGCAGAGGATGACCCGGTCGTACTCGAGCTCGCGCAGGTTCTCGACCGTCCGGGCGTAGCGGAAGAGCACCCGGAACCCGCCGCCCTCCCGCCGGCTGATCTGCTCCACGGTGCCGTCCAGGACCGCGTTCTGTGACTTCAGCTGGTAGGTGTCCAGGAAGTTGTTGTTCACCGCGCGCAGGTGCCCCACGTAGTGGGACTGCCAGGCCAGTTTGATGGAGTGCGGCCCGGCGACATGGATCGTGGCGGCGGTCTCGACGAGCGCGTCCGCGGTCTCGAACGCCGAGTTGCCCTTACCGATGATCAACACGCGCTGGTTGATGAACTCGGCGGGGTCGACGCTGACCGTGTCGTACCGCTCGGCCAGGCCGGCGCCCTCGATCGGCGGCACGTACAGCTGGGAGACACCGGTCGCGACGACGACTGTCCGCGCCGCGCAGCTGTGCTCGCCGGCCTGCACGGTGAACAGGTCACCGGTCTTCGACACGTCTGTCACCCGGGTGTCGTAACTGACGTTCAGACCCCGCGCGAAGTCGGCGAGATAACGCACGAGATCGTCGGCTGCCGGGAAGTAGCGCGTGCTGTAGTTCTTGAAGAGCAGCGCCGGATCGTCGGTCAGCAACGAGTTCCAGTCCGACCGTAAATTGAATTCCGGGTCCGTCGATCCGGTCCACACCTTGTTGATCGAGATCAGCTGGCGGTGCCGGGGATAGGTCTCGAAGAATGTGCCCGGCCGTGGGCCGCCCTCCAGCACCACGTAGTCGTGACCGTCGCGCTCAAGCAGGGCCGCGAGCTGCAGACCCGCCGGCCCGGCTCCGATGATCAGGCAATCGTGCGTCATACGGCGCAATTTACTGAGGCGATTTCAGAGCGCTCTGAGAAACCGTCTCTAGCATCCGCTTCCATGACGATTGAGGTGGATCTGGCAGCACCGCTGCGCCCCGCCGACCTGCGCGTCGCGGCAGGCCCGGTCACTGTCCTGATCGGCGACGAGGTACGCAATCGAGTGGCGACCGGTCGCACATTTCTCGGGAAGGCACTCGGCGACGACCGGGCGATCTACGGTGCCACCACCGGTTTCGGGGCCCTCGTCGGCTACGCGGGCCGCGCCGACCAACGCGACCAGGCCGACAACACCCTCGCCCACCTCGGCGCGGGCCAGGGCCCGGACCTAGCCCCGGAGGTCGTGCGCGCGACGCTGCTGGTCCGCGCCTGGTCCCTGGCCCGGGGCGCGTCCGGGGTTTCGCCGCACGTGATCGACGCGCTCGCGGCCATGCTCGGCACGACGTTCACGCCGGCGATGCCCCGACTCGGCTCGGTGGGCGCCAGCGGCGACCTGATTCCGCTCGGTGCCGCCGCCCAGGCGCTGCGCGGTCGCGGGTACGCCTACGTGGACGGCATCCGGATGCCCGCCGGGGAGGCCCTGGTGAGGGCCGGACTGGAGCCGCTACCACTCGACGGCCGGGACGCGCTCGCGCTGGTCAACGGCACGTCGCTCACCACTGCGGCGCTCACCCTCGCCCTGGAACGGGTCCGCCTCTCGCACCGTGTGGCGCAGACGCTGAGCTGCCTGCTGGCCGACCTGCTCGGCAGCGACCCGCAGTTCCTCGACCCCGCTCTCCTCGCCGCCTACGGGCACCCGGGTGCCACCGAGGTCGGTGCCGCGATGCGGGCGGTCTCCGCCGGCCTGCGGGCGTCCGGCACCAGAGCACTACAGGAGCCCTACAGCATCCGCTGCGCGCCGCAGGTGCTGGGCGCGGCCGAGGACGCCCTGCGCTACGTCGACGGGGTGGTGACTGCCGACCTGGGCGGCGTGAGCGACAACCCGCTGTTCTTCCCGAACGACGACAAGGTCGTGCACGGCGGCAACTTCTTCGGCCAGCCCGCCGCGTTCGCCGCCGACGTCCTGTCCATGGTGATCGCCCAGGTCGGCAACCTCGCCGAACGCCAACTCGACCTGCTGGTGGATCCCGGACGAAACGGCGGGCTACCGCCGATGCTCGCGGCGGGACCGGGCCAGCAACACGGGTTGCAGGGCGTACAGCTCGCGTCGACGGCGCTCATCGCCGAGATCCGGCGCGACTGCGTGCCCGCGAGCACCCAGAGCCTCCCCACCAACCTGCACAACCAGGACGTCATCCCGCTCGGCACCCAGGCCGCGCTGCGCGCCCTGGACCAGGCCGAACTACTGCGCCTGATCACCGGTTCACTCGGGCTGGGGCTGCGCCAGGCGGTGCACGTGGGTGCGCGCCGGCCCACGGCGGCAGGCTGTAACCGCGTCCTGCGGGCCCTGGAGAAAATCCCTCCCATCGACCCGGACCGGCCCCTCGACAAAGACGTGCGAACGGCGGTCGCAATTCTGGAAGAGCTTGAAAAATCTCTGAATTCCAGCTCGTACGGTGAGCGCCGTGACGCTTGATTATCTGATCATCGGAGCCGGTCCGGCCGGCCTTCAGCTCGCCGCCCTGCTCGAGGCCGACGGCAAGCGTGACTATCTGGTGCTGGAGGGGGCCGACGGTCCGGGGGCGTTCTTCGCCACCTATCCGCGGCACCGGCAACTCATCTCGATCAACAAACCGCACACGGGCACCGACGACCCCGAGCTGAATCTGCGGCTCGACTGGAACTCCCTGCTCACCGACGACCCGGCGTTGCTGTTCACGCAGTACACCGAGCGGTACTTCCCCGACGCCGAGGTGATGGTGCGCTACCTCGCGGATTTCGCGGCGAAGACCGGCGTCAAGGTCAGTTACGGCACCCGCGTCACCCGGGTGTCCAAGCGGGACGACGTGTTCACTGTCGAGGCCGGCGACCGGCACTGGACGGCCCGCGCGGTGATCGTCGCCACCGGCGTCTCGAAGACCTACGAGCCGGACATCCCCGGGTTCGAGCTGACCGAGGGGTACGACGTGATGAGCGTCGACCCACGGGACTATCTCGACCAGAAGGTGCTGATCATCGGCAAGGGCAACTCCGCCTTCGAGACCGCCGAGAACCTCATGGAGACCACGACGCTGATCCACATCGCGGGGCCCAGCTCGGTACGCATGGCGTGGCGCACCCATTACGTCGGGCACCTGCGCGCGGTCAACAACAACTTCCTCGACACCTATCAGCTCAAGTCGGCGAACGCGATCCTCGACGGCACGATCAGGAGCATCGAGCGTGACGGTACGGGTTACCGGGTCGCGTTCAGCTTCTCCCGGGCCAACGAGATGGTGAAGGAACTGCATTACGACCGGGTGCTGGCGTGCACGGGATTCCGTTTCGACGCCTCGATATTCGACGCCTCGGCCCGGCCGCGACTCGCCATCTCCGACCGGTTCCCGGCACAGACCGAAGAATGGGAGTCGGTGAACGTTCCAGGGCTGTTCTTCGCCGGCACGATCTCCCAGGAACGCGACTTCAAGAAGTCCACGAGCGGTTTCGTGCACGGCTTCCGCTACGCCGTACGCGCACTGCACCGGATCCTCTCCCGCCGGTACGACGCCACGGACTGGCCGTCCACCAGGCTCGTCGCCGATCCGGCGGCGATGACAGCAGCCGTCATCGAGCGGGTCAACCGCAGCTCGGCCCTTTGGCAGCAGTTCGGGTTCCTCGCCGACGTGCTCACCGTCGCCGGAGAAGAGGCCCGCTACCACGAGGAGGTGCCGGTGGCCTATGTCGACTCGATCGGCCTGCGCACCGCCGACCACGACTACGACCAGGCGTTCGTGATCACGTTGGAGTACGGCCCCGACCACGACCAGGTCGACCCGTTCGACATCACCGTCGCCCGGGTGGCCCAGGACGTCGTCGGGCAGGCGCACGACGCGGCGTACCTGCACCCGGTCGTCCGTTACCACCGTGCGGGCCGACTGGTCAGCACGCACCACCTCGCCGAGAACCTGGAGAACCGGTGGGACCGGCCCGAGGTCCACGTGCGGCCGTTGCAGGAGTTCCTGAGGCACTGCCTCCTCGGTGCCGAGGGCTGACATGGACCCGGTCCACCAGGACTTCTTCGAGGGCGGTGCCGGGCGGGAACGCACAGTGGCCGCCAACGAGCGGGCCTTCGAGCGGCGGTGGATCGTGCCACGGGTGCTACGGGCGACCGGCGAGCGGGACCTGCGCACCACGCTGGCCGGTACCCCGCTGGCCGCCCCGGTCCTGGTCGCTCCGACGGCCTTCCACCGGCTCGCGCACCCCGATGGCGAGGTGGCCACCGCGCGGGGAGCCGCGGCGGCCGGTACGACGATGGTGGTCAGCATGGCCGCCACCCAGCCGGTCGAGGAGATCGCGGCAGCGGGCGGAACGCTGTGGTTCCAGCTGTATTTGCAGCCCGACCTCGACTTCACCCGGTACGTGGTCACGCGCGCCGAGTCGGCGGGCTGCCGGGCGCTCGTGGTGACAGTGGACTCTCCGGTGTTCGGGCGGCGCGAGCGTGACCTGCGCAACGGCTTCATCGATCTGCCGTCCGGCTACACCTGCGAGAACATGCGCGACGAGACAGGCCGGGTGCGCCCGATCGCGATGGACGCGACAGCCGGGTGGGATCGGATCGCGTGGCTGCACGGTGTCACGGGTCTTCCGATCCTGCTCAAGGGCATCCTGCATCCGGCGGATGCCTGCCTCGCTGTCGAGCACGGCGCGGCCGGCGTGATCGTGTCCAACCACGGTGGACGGCAGCTCGACGGGGCGATCCCCACCCTCGACGCGCTGCCCGCAGTCGTGGCAGCCGTGAACGGGCAGCTCCCGGTGCTGCTCGACGGGGGTGTGCGCGGCGGCACCGACGTGGTGATCGCGCTGGCGCTCGGGGCGCGGGCGGTGCTGGTGGGGCGGCCGGTGGTGCGGGCGCTCGCGGCGGGCGGGACGGTGGGCGTACGGGAGGTTCTCGAACGACTCACCACGGAGCTGGATCAGGCCCTCGCCCTGGCCGGGGCGCGGCGACCGGCCGATCTGACGCCCGATCAGGTGGTGACCCGGTGAAGGCAGTGGTCGCCCTCCGGGAGTGGATTTTCGAGCGGGTCAACGGAAGCGAGGGCATCGCCGTCCCCGGGCCGCTGGTGCCCCCGGAGGACTTCGAGCGGGTCTACAGCGATCCGGCCGCCGACGGGCGCAGCCGTGGGGCCGGCCTGTCGGATCTCTTCTGGTACTGGCTCGCACCCGGTCCGCAGATGCATCAGGAGCACCTGGAGCCCGGCGAGCGGTACCGGACGGTCGCGCGGACGACCCGTCGGGTGCTCGCCGTCGCCCACGCGCGCTCCGACGAGTTGGCGACGGCCGCGACCCGGCGGATCCTCGACACGCTCCCGACCGACCGGATCAGTCACGTGCGGCTACGGGACCTGATGATGCCGATCTGGGCCGAGGTCTCGTACGAGCTGGTGTTCGGTGCACAGTGCCCGCGCGACGTCCGGGACCTCATCGCGGCCAACGCGGACGACGTGGTCACCGCGCTGAAGGGGATGAGTCTGCGGCACATGTCCCGGCGGGATCGCCTGACGCGCTACCTGCTGGACCGGATCGACGCGGGAACCTGCGCGGTCGTGCTGCCGCCGCCCTTCACCGCCCTGGAGACCGCCTGGTACCTGCAGGGCGCGTTCTTCAACACGGCAGTGGTGCAGATGTCGGAGGCGATGGCGCACATCCTGCTGTGCTCCGGTGGCGTCACGGACACGTCGGACGGTTCTCTCGACCGGATCATCGACGAGACCCTCCGGGTGTACCCGTTGTTCGGTATCGCGCACCGGATCACCTCGGGACCCATCGCCGTGGGCGATCACGTCCTCCCCACCGGGTCGGTGCTGCTCTTCAACTATCTGGCGTATCAGCGCACCGGCCCGGCGGCGGACGACGAGTTCGACCCGGACCGCTGGTTGTCGGTGCGCCGGCAGGACGCGCATTTCATCCCGTACGGCGTCACCGCCAACCGGGCCTGCCCGGCGCGTGGCTCGGCCCCCGTCCAACTGCGTGCGGCGACCCGGGAGGTGCTGCGGCGCTTCTCGGTCAGCTCGTCGGCAGCGCACACCCGTTCGCTGCCGAGCCGCGGTCCGGCGTACCTGACGCCCCGGGGCCTCCCCGGTCCCGGCCGCCACCGGCTCGCCCTCATGCGGCAGCGCGACCGGCTCTTCGACGTGGGGCGGTCGGTCACGCAGCTCGTCTGTGGCACCTGGATGGTCGTCGACGCCCGGCGGCAGAAGTTGTGCACCCGATTCTTCGAGGAGGCAGGCCAGTGACCCCCACCGAACTCGCCCCGCGGTTCTTCATCGCGGTCGCGGTCATTCTGCTCTTCTGCAAGCTGGTCTCCTGGCTCCTCGGCAAGGCGGGGCAGCCTCCCGTGGTGAGCGAGATGCTCGCCGGGGTGCTGCTCGGCCCGTCGCTGCTCGGCCTGTTGTGGCCGGGCGCGCAGGCCGCGCTCTTCCCCGCGCCGCTGCTGCCGATCCTGTACGTGGTCGGGCAGGTGGGCCTGGTGCTGTTCATGTTCCAGGCGGGGTACGCCTTCACCTCGCATCGGGTGACCAGGCTCGCGGGCACGGCGGGGGCGGTGTCGCTCGCGGGTGTGACGGTTCCGCTGGTGCTGGGGGTCCTGCTGGTGCTGGGGATGGCGGGCTTCGTCCCGATCCGCGCCGACGGGGTGTCGCTCGGCGTGTCAGCGGCATTCGTGGGTGTGGCGCTGGCGATCACGGCCTTCCCCATGCTCGCCCGGATCATCACCGAGCGCGGCCTCGCCGGCACCCGCTTCGGGCTGCTCGCCCTGGCCAGCGGCGCGATCGACGACGCTGTCGCGTGGATCATGCTGGCCGTGGTGCTGGCGTTCGCCTCGGGCGCCGCCGGCCCAGCCCTGGTGACCGCGGGTGGCGCGGTGCTGTTCGCGGTCGCGCTGTGGCTGGGTGGGCGGCGGGTCACCGGGTACGTCATGGGGCTGCCGGGTGACCGCGCGCGGCTGCTGGGCACCGTGGCGCTGCTCTTCCTGGTCGCCTGGTACACCGACGAGATCGGGCTCTACGCGGTCTTCGGTGCCTTCGCGGTCGGCGTGGTGATGCCGCACTCCGCGCGGACCGACAAGGTGGTCGACACGCTGACACCGATCGCGGCGACGGTGTTCCTGCCGCTGTTCTTCACCTTCTCCGGGTTGCGCACCGAGTTCGCGCTGCTGGGCAACCCGGCCGTGCTCGGCTTCGCCGTCGCGTGCGTGGCGGTGGCGATCGTCGGGAAGTTTGGTGCCTGCTGGGGTGCGGCCCGGGTGATGGGCGAGCCGAACCCGGTCGCGTTGCGCATCGGCGCCCTGATGAACGCCCGGGGCCTGATGCAGCTGATCGCGCTGAACGTGGGACTGGAGGCGGGCGTGGTGAACTCGTCGCTGTTCACCGTGCTGGTGCTGGTCGCGCTCGTCACGACACTCATGACGACGCCGCTGCTCAGCTGGATCGAGCGGCGCGAGGCGCGCGCTGCCGCCTCCAACCGGCCGCTGGTGACCGCCGGCACCCCGTAGATTTATTGTTTGAGAAGACAAGTTTCGCAACACATAGAGCATTATCTATGTCACCATCCTTGTATGACTCGACTCCTGCTCGTCGAGGACGACTCAGAGCTACGTGGCATGGTGGCGGAGACCCTGACCGACGAGGGATACGTCGTCGACCAGGCCCCCGACGGCCAGCGCGGTCTCCACCTGGGGCTCACCCGGCCGTACGACGTGATGGTGATCGACCGGCTGCTGCCCGCCCTCGACGGGCTGGACCTGGTCGTCCGGCTGCGCTCCCGCGCGGTTGTCGCCCGGGCGCTGCTGCTGACCGCCCTCGGCACCGTCCCCGACCGGATAGCCGGCCTCGACGCGGGCGCTGACGACTACCTGACGAAACCCTTCGACCTGGATGAGTTGAGCGCCCGCATCCGCGCCCTCTGCCGCCGGACCTCCGAGCCGACCGAGGTGCTGCGGCTCGGGCCGGGCCAGCTCGACCTCTCCGTACGCGACGCCGTCCTGCCCGACGGCACCCGGATCGCCCTGTCCGCACGCGAGTTCGAGCTGCTGCGGGTCCTCGCGACCCGACCGCACACCGTTCACTCCCGAACCGAGCTGCGCAGTCGGGTCTTCGACGAGGCGGCCGCGGCGTCCCTGGTCGACACGTACGTCTACTACCTGCGACGCAAGCTCGGCCGCTCGGTGATCCGGACCGTGCACGGCCTCGGCTATCGGCTGGGAACGCTGTGAGCTTCGAGGACAGCATGCTGCGCCGGGCCCGGGTGCGGGTCAGCCTCCTCGTCGGACTCACCATCACGGCGCTGCTCGCCCTGGGCGCCGCCATCTCCTATGCGACACTTCTGCACAGCCAGCACGAGCAGATCGAACGAGAGCTCACCTACGGCGCGGTCCACGGCACCATCGACGGTCCGCCGGGCTGCAACTGGATCATCCTGTACGACGGCGACACCATCGACTCGGGCCGGAACCCTCCACCTGCGGGCTTCCCACTGCGGTCCGCCATCGACGCGGTGGCCCTCGACCGTCAGGTCCGCAGCGACAGGGTCGACCGCAACGGCACCACCTATTACGTTCGCACCCAGCCCCGGGGCACCGGTGTCGTGCAAGCGGTGTTCGACGCGCGCTTCCAGGTCTCCGACCGGCATCACCTGCTCGCCGCCTTCCTCCTCGCCGCGATCGTCGGCCTCGCCGCGGCGGCGCTCACGGGCCTCGCCGTGGGCCGGCGAGCCGTGGCGCCACTCGCCGAGGCGCTCGGCCGGCAACGCCGCTTCGTCGCCGACGCCAGCCACGAACTGCGGACCCCCATCGCCCAGGTCCACACCCGCGCCCAGATCCTGGCCCGCCGCGCCGGCGCCGACCGCGCCGACTACGACCGCCTGATCGAGACCACGGGCCGCCTCGGCGAGATCGTCGACGAGCTCCTGCTCTCCGCCCGCCTCGCCGCCACCCCTGCCGACCAGAGCCCCTCCGAGCCCGTCAACCTGACCCTCCTCACCGCCCGGGCCGTCGACTGCGAGGCCGACCGCGCCGCCGAGCAGGGCGTCCAACTGCACCTGACCGTTCCGCACACCCCGGTCCTCGTGCCCGGCATCGCCTCGGCCCTGCGCCGCGTGGTCGGCGAGCTGCTCGCCAACGCCCTCGCCCACACCCCGGCCGGCGGCCGCATCGACGTCACAGTGCGCACCTCCCGCCGCAGCGCGGACCTGGTGGTCACGGACAGCGGAGCCGGCTTCGACCCCGCGGACGTGAAACACCTCTTCGACCGTTTCCACCGTGGCGCCGGTGCCAAGGACCGGCGCTTCGGTCTGGGCCTGGCCCTGCTACGCGAGGTGGTGACAAGCCACGGCGGGACGATCTCCACCGACAGCCGGCCCGGCGCCGGGGCGACCTTCACCGTCCGCCTACCCACGATTCCTTCCCGGGTCGCTGCGGCGAGTGCGCCCCCAGCCACGTGACTCCTGCGAAATGGGCCAGCACAGCGCATCGACTAGGGTCGTCGGGGAGACCGCCTCTGAGAGGAGAAGCCCATGTTCGTCCTGGAGCTGTCGTTCGGTGACCAACCCGACCGGCTCGCCGCTCGGCCCGCGCACCGGGAACGTCTCCAGGCCCTGCACCGGGCGGGCAAAGTGGTGATGGCCGGGCCGTTCCCCGACGACTCCGGCGCACTGCTGATCTTCGACGTCCCGGACGCCGAGTCGTTCGCCGCGATCATCGCCGAGGACCCCTATTACCGCACTCCCGGCGTGACGATCGCCGGCCAGCGGGAGTGGTCGCCGATCATTCGCTGAGTGTGCGAGAAAGCAGAGCGCCAAAAAAATCAGCGGCCTAGCGGATGATCTCCGACTAAGCCGCTGATCTGCGGTGCAACAAGGTGGAGCCGAGGGGACTCGAACCCCTGACCCCCACACTGCCAGTGTGGTGCGCTACCAGCTGCGCCACGGCCCCTTGCTGTTGTCCCGGTCGCCCGGGCACTGGGAAACTATACACAGACCCGCTCGCATGGTCATCTCGCGGGGTCCCCCCGCCGAGCCGGGTCAGTTGAGCGCCACGTCCGGCGGGAAGTGCGCGACGGCAGCCATCATCCCGCCCTGCCGGCGCAACACCATCGGCCACAGGTCGTCGGGCCGGTCGACGAAGGCGTCCCCGGGCAGACCGTCCAGCACGAACCAGGACCCGTCGGCGATCTCCTGCTCCAACTGGCCGCTGCCCCAGCCGGAGTAGCCGGCAAAGACCCGGATGCCGCCGATGCTCTCCCGCAGCCGCTCCGGGTCGACCGAGAGGTCGATCGTGCCGACCGCCCCGGATACCTGGTGGAAGCCCTTCAGCCGGCGCATCGGGTGGCGCATCCGGGCGAGGCAGATCGCCGAGTCGGGCTGCACCGGGCCACCCTCGAAGAGCACCGCCGGGTGGCGGGCCAGGTCGCTCCAGTCGCCGAGCACGTCGGCCACCGGCACCTCGGTGGCCCGGTTCAGCACCACGCCGAGCGCGCCGCCCGGCTCGTGGGCGACGAGCAGCACCACCGTACGGTCGAAGTTGGGGTCCTTGAGCGCCGGAGTCGCGACCAGAAGCCGCCCGGTCATCGACTCCATCGCTCGTCCGCCGATCGCCTGGCCCTCTCCCTGCATGCCAATCACCCGTCAACCGTGAGCCCGGCCCGGGGACCGGTCATCGACCGAATCCGCCCGGCGCATCGGGTTCCGCCGCGCTGTCAACGCCATGCCTGGCACCATAGCCTGCGTGCTGGGTGCTGGCTAAGGTCTGACCGGCGGGTGATCAGACAGTTGACACGAACTGCCGACGCACCAGTTGGCAGACGTCCCGGTGATCGACCCTTCCAGAGCACCGACCGCCGAGAAAAGCCCGAAAGGTCCGTCACATCCCGATAGATTCGGCTGATCGGGAGGGCGATCGCGGTTGTCCCTGCCCGCGACACGGAGGCGGGTGGCGATGGCAACTGTCCGGGACGCGACGTACGACGTGCTCCGCACCCTCGGCCTGACCACCGTCTTCGGCAACCCCGGCTCCACCGAGGAACCGTTCCTTCAGGACTTCCCGACCGACTTCCACTACGTCCACGCACTGCACGAGGCGACGGCCGTGGCGATGGCCGACGGTTACGCCCAAGCCGCCGGAGTGCCCGCCCACGTCAACCTGCACACCGCCCCCGGCACCGGCAACGGCATGGGCAACCTGGTCACCGCCTGGCACAACAAGACCCCGCTGATCGTCACCGCCGGTCAACAGACACGGGAGATGCTGCTCCTCGAACCCCGGCTGGCCAACCGCCGGCCCACCGAACTCCCGCAGCCGTACGTGAAGTGGGCCTACGAGCCGGCGCGGGCGCAGGACATCCCGGCGGCGATGCTGCGGGCGTACGCGACCGCGGTGCAGCCACCGGCCGGGCCGGTCTTCCTCTCCCTACCGATGGACGACTGGGCCCAGCCGGCCGACCCGCCGCCCGCGCCGCGAACGGTGGCCACCCGGTTCGCACCGGACCCGCAGCGGCTGGCGGAGTTCGTCACGGTGCTGGCCGGCAGCCGCAACCCGGCGCTCGTGTACGGGCCCGGGGTGGACCGCTCGGCGAACTGGTCGGCTGGTGTGGCGCTGGCGGAGCGGCTCGCCGCGCCGGTCTGGTCGGCCCCCGCCACCGAGCGGGCCGTCTTCCCCGAAGACCACCCGCACTTCCGTGGCGTGCTGCCGTACGCGATCGGTCCCCTCGCCGAGGCGCTGCGCGGACACGACACGGTGCTGGTCGTCGGCGCCCCGGTCTTCCGCTACTACCCGTACGTACCGGGCGGGCACCTGCCCGACGGCGCCCGCCTGCTGCACGTCACTGACGACCCGGACGAGGCCGCCCGAGCCCCGGTCGGTGACAGTCTGCTCAGTGACCCGGGGCTGGCCCTGGACGCGCTGGTCGAACGGGTGCCGCCGAGTGACCGGCCGGCGCCCGCACGACGGGACACACCACCACCGCCCGAGGTCGGCACCCCACTGAGCGCCGACGCCCTGTTCGCCGCGCTGGCCGCGCACTGGCCGACCGACGCCGTGCTGGTGCAGGAGTCACCATCCAACCTGTCCGCGCTGCGCCGTCAGCTGCGGATCACCCGCCCGGCGTCGTACTTCACCATGGCCAGTGGCGGACTCGGCTACGGGCTGCCGGCGGCGATCGGCGTCGCCCTGGCCGAGCGGGACAGCGGGCGCGGTCGCCCGGTGGTGGCGGTGGTCGGCGACGGCTCGTTCCACTACTCGGTGCAGGCGCTGTGGACGGCCGCGCGCCTGGCACTGCCCGTCGTGGTCGTCGTCCCGGTCAACCAGCAGTACGCCATCCTCAAGGCGTTCGCCGAGTTGAAGCACACTCCCGGGGTGCCCGGCCTGGACCTGCCGGGTCTGGACATCGTCGCGATCGCGGCCGGCTACGGCTGCGCCACGGAGGTGGTGGAGAGCCCCGATCAGCTCGGCGCGGCGCTCGCCGCCGGGCTGGGCGCCGACCGTCCCACTGTGTTGCCGGTGCCGATCAGCACGGACGTGCCCAGCATCCTCTGAACCGGGTCCCGTTCAGCGCGATGCGATCGACAGTGGGGCGCCGGTGGAGACGTCCAGCACCGGCCGGGTGCCCAGCGGCGTCGCGAGGGTGACGGTGACGGGCTCCAGTTTCAGCAGTGCGATGCATTCGCCGGTGGCCCGGGTGACGCGGCCACCGACCACCACAGCATCCGGCCGTTCCCACACCAACGGGGTGATCCCGGTGTCGCACGCGCCGACGCCGAGCCGCACTGTCAACCGGGTGTCGTCGACGGCCGCCAGGTCCTGGGCCGCCACCAACCCGTCCGGCAGAGGGCTGGCCGGCACGGTGGGCTCGGGAACCTTGGTGACCGCGGTGGGCGCGACGGCAAGCCGGGCCACCCGGGCGGTCAGCTCCTCGATGGTGAACAGCCAGGCCGGGACCTGCGCCACACCGCGGCTCGTACGGACCGGCACGGTGTCGAACGTGACAGCGGTGACGGTGAGCGGGAGGCAGGCGGTCTGCGTGCTGCTCGTCACCCACCCGTCCGGACCTGGTTCGACGGTGGGGCCGCCGGGGGTGGGCCGACCGGGCTGCTTCGGCCGTCCCGGGCAGGGCTGCGGGTCACCCGTGTCGAGCTGCCGGTACGCCTCGGCGGCGCTGACCAACGGCAGCGTCAGCCGTCCGTCCGGGAACCTGATCTCGCCACCGACCCGGGTGGGCGGGATTCCGACCTCCGCCCGGTACCACCCGGCCCGGAAGGCCGCCTCGGTGTCGGGGCTGAAGCCCGGGTCGCCGATGAGTAGGGTCGGCCCCTCCAACGGCACGTAGCCGGTGCGCCAGTCGGGGCCCGGCCGCCACGCCTCGGCGACCTGAGCGGCCCGTTGGTCGAACGCTTCGGCTTCGCGGGTCGGGCCGGGCGGGGCGTCGGCCGGACCGGCGTCGGTCGCGGCGCAGCCCGCCGTGAGCAGCAATGGGAGTACGAGCAGCACTGCGAGTCGACGCATGTGCGGTTCGACGCGCCCGCCGACCGGCTGGTTCCCTCAGGTCTCGCCGCCCAGGTCCGTCTGGTACGCCTCCCAGAGCAGGTCGGCGCCGCGCCGCCGATGCCGGGCCAGCTTCCGCAGCAGGTGCCCGACCCGGTGCCGCAGCTCGTCGGGGTGCGCCTCGGGCCGTTCGGCGATCTGCTGCGCCGCCAGGATCGCGGCGACGATCGCCGCGTGCTCCCGGGTCAGCAGCCGCACGCCGTGGTCCAGTCGCGGCGACTGGGTGAGCAACTCCCGGTAGAGGCCGCTGGGACCCTCGGTGGCCCGGACGTGCTCGGCGAAACCCTGGCGCACCGGACGCAGCCGAAGGAGAACGGCTTCGCGCCAGCGCGGCTCGGTGCTGGCGACCGCGACGGCCCGGCCGAGGGCGTGCACGTCACCGGCGAGGCCGGCGGGGCGCGGCTCACCGGGTAGGCCGAGGGGAGGTGGATCGGCGGGGTGCCCCACCGGATGCGCGACGCGCGGTCGGGCGACGAGTGACGGCTGCTGGATCGGACCGGTGACCATGGCACCTCCCGCGCGGCGCTGCTACCTCATACCGCGATGGTGAGGCTGCCCGGCCCGCCCTGTCCAGGGCCCCGGATCGTCTCATCTGCCGCGTTGGACCCACTGACCCCACCAGCCGCACTGGTATCGCTTCCGTGCCCCGTACACCCGGTCTGTCAGCCGTGCCGGGGGCGGACACAACGAAGCGCCCCGGCCGTGGGCCGGGGCGCTTCGTTCGAGGTGGTGGAGGTGCCGGGAATCGAACCCGGGTCCTTCGCCGGTTTGTCAGGGCTTCTCCGAGCGCAGCTCGCTGTGCCTCTACTCGGCCCCACCGCTCACGCGAGCAAGTTGGTGTGACGGGCCCAGTCGCTGATTAATCTCGCCGCACGGACCCCGCGACCGGGTCCGATTGGCCAGCCTCCTAGCTGATGCCGGCTACTGGGACGAAGGCGTTCCCAGGCCGACAGACTTAGCTACTCGCCTCAGGCGGCGAGAGCGAAGTCAGCGCGATTTTGCTTGGCGCTTATAAGTTTCCGACGACCGATTTTCGAGACGACGTCGGCTTCCTCGGCTCGCTTCCCCTGTCGCTGCGTACGAAGTCGAAACCAGTCACCCCCTCGACAGGCCGCCGATGTGGCGGCACTGACAAGACTAACGCCTGGCGCAACAGCTTTCATCCCGAGCCCCGGGCCGGCGCACCGACCCGGACAAAAAGGATGAACTAGTCGTCCATCCCCTTGCCTCGCCGACCCGACACCCGGGCGATCTCCCGGTCCGCGTCGCGCTTGGCGAGGTCCTGACGCTTGTCGTACGACTTCTTACCCTTGGCCAGAGCGATCTCGACCTTGGCCCAGCCGTCCGAGAAGTAGACCTGCAACGGGACGATGGTGAAACCACCCTCGCGGGTCTTGCCGACGAGCTTGTCGATCTCGCCCCGGTTCAGCAGCAGTTTGCGGGTACGCCGGGGCTCATGGTTGGTCCAGGTGCCCTGGGTGTACTCCGGAATGTGCATCGCGTGCAGGTACAACTCACCGTCACGTTCCTGCGCGAACGCGTCGACGAGCGACGCACGCCCGGCCCGCAACGACTTGACCTCGGTGCCGGTCAGCGCCATGCCCGCCTCGTACGTGTCGAGGACCGCGTAGTCGTGGCGCGCCTTCTTGTTGGAGGCGACCACCTTGCGCCCCTTTTCCCGTGGCATCGGTGCCACCTCCTCTCCCTCGTCCGCGGCCGGTTCACCCCGGCCGGACAATCGATCATGCTACCCGAATGAGGCTTATTCGGGCGGTCCTCGCGATGGCGCGACCTGGCCGACGGCCAGAGCCCGAATAAGCCTCATCCACAAGGACCCTCCCGCGCCAGTTATTTCCGGCTGCGGGAGGGTCCTCGGGAGACCACGGGACGACCCGTACGGTGCCTAGACCCGCAGGTAGAAGCGCAGGGTGATCCAGGCGGTGGCGGCGCTGACCAGACCGCCGACGCCAGCCATCAGCGGGAAGATGAACAGGATGTCGCCCCAGGTGATCGGCGAGAGCAGACCCTGCAACGCGCTCAACGACCCGTCGAAGAGCAGATACTTCGCCGCGACCAGGGCCACCAGACCGAGCAGTGAACCGATCAGGCCGGCCACCACGGCCTCCAGCACGAACGGCGCCTGGATGAACCAGTTGGACGCGCCGACCAGCTTCATGACCGCCACCTCACGCCGCTTGCTGTACGCGGCCACCTGAATGGTGTTCGCGACGAGCAGGAGGGCGGCGATCGCCATCACGATGGCGGCGGCCAGGGCGATGTTCTGGATCGAGGTGAGGATGTTGAAGATCTTGTCGAGCAGTCGACTCTGGTCGATGATCTCCTCGACACCCTCAGTGTCCTTGTACTGGTCGTAGACGCTCTTGTACTGCTCCGGATTGTTCAGTGTGAGCCGGAACGACTCGGGCAGTTGGTCGGGCTTGACCGCGTTCACCAGGTCCGGCGCGTCCTGGTACATCGACTTGAAGCGCTCGTACGCCTGGGCCTTGTCGACGTAGATGACCTCCTTGACCAGGGGGTCACCGTCGAGCTTGGTCTGCAGGTCGGTGCGCTGCTGCTCGGTAACCTCCTGCTTCATGAAGATCGAGACCTGGATGTTCTTGTAGTAGAGGTCCTTCATGTCGTCGACCTGGCGGTACATGAGACCGCTGGCGCCGAGCATGGTCAGCGAGACCGCCATCGTGATGATCATCGCGATGGACATGGTCACGTTGCGCCACAGTCCGACCAGTACCTCGGACAGGACGTATTTCACGCGCATCGGGATTTCCTCCGGGTCTCCGGCATGAGGTGTTCGTCGTCAGGCTGCGCAGGGGTGGAGCGCCGGCTCACCCGTAGACGCCGCGGGCCTGGTCACGCACGATGCGACCGCTCTCAATCTCAACGACGCGGCGGCGCATCTGGTTCACGATGTTGGAGTCGTGGGTGACCATCACGACGGTCGTGCCGGTGCGATTGATCCGGTCCAGCAGACGCATGATCTCGATCGAGGTGTCCGGGTCCAGGTTTCCGGTGGGCTCGTCCGCGAGAAGGATCAGCGGACGGTTCACGAACGCCCGGGCGACGGCGACCCGCTGCTGCTCACCACCGGAGAGCTCGTGCGGGTAGCGGTGCTCCTTGCCACCGAGCCCGACCAGCTCCAGCACCTCCGGCACGACGCGGCGGGCAACCGCCTTCGTCTTGCCGATCACCTCGAGAGCGAACGCCACGTTCTCGTAGGCGGTGCGGTTCGGCAGCAGCCGGAAGTCCTGGAAGACACAGCCGATCGAGCGCCGGAAGTGGGGTCGCTTCCAGGACCGCATCGACGTGACGTCCTTGCCGTTCACGACGACGCGCCCCTTGTTGGGGGCCACCTCGTGCAGCAGCATCTTGATGATCGTGGACTTGCCGGAGCCGGATGGACCGATGAAGAAGACGAACTCGCCCTTCTCGATCGAGACGGACACGTTGTCGAGCGAAGGCCGGGACGCCTTCGGGTACGTCTTCGTCACTTGCTCAAGCTGAATCACGGGTGGTGAGTCTACGCGGTGTAACAACTGAGCCAAGCCCCACGCCCCGCCGATCCGGCACGAGTCGTCGAATCAGGCTCCTACCTGGAGATCGACGACGCGCTCCGCCCGCGCACCGTCACGCACCGTCGCCAGCGAGCTGCCGCTGCTTACGCCAACGGATGCCCGCCTCGATGAAACCGTCCAACTCGCCATCGAAGACCGCGCTCGGATTGCCGGTCTCCTGCTCAGTTCGGAGATCCTTCACCATCTGATAGGGGTGCAGGACGTACGAGCGCATCTGGTCGCCCCACGAGCCCGCCGCGTTCTCCTTGAGCCCTTCGAGCTTGGCCTGCTCCTCCTGGCGCTTGCGCTCCAGCAGCCGAGCCTGGAGCACCCGCAGCGCGGAGGCCTTGTTCTGCAGCTGGGACTTCTCGTTCTGGCAGGTCACCACGATGCCGGTCGGGATGTGCGTCAGCCGCACCGCCGAGTCGGTGGTGTTGACGCTCTGCCCACCCGGGCCGGAGGAGCGGTAGACGTCGACGCGTACCTCGTTCTCCGGGATGTCGATGTGGTCGGTCTGCTCGGTGACCGGCAGGACCTCGACCCCCGCGAAGCTGGTCTGCCGACGCCCCTGGTTGTCGAACGGGCTGATCCGGACCAGCCGGTGCGTGCCCGACTCGACACTGAGCGTGCCGTACGCGTACGGCACCTTGACCGCGAAGGTGGCCGACTTCAGACCCGCCTCCTCGGCGTACGAGGTCTCGTAGACCTCGGTCGGGTAGCCGTGCCGCTCCGCCCACCGCAGGTACATCCGCAGCAGCATCTCGGCGAAGTCCGCGGCGTCCACGCCACCGGCGCCGGCCCGGATGGCGACGAGCGCCTCCCGGGAGTCGTACTCGCCGGAGAGCAGGGTGCGGACCTCCATCTCCTGGATGGCCTTGGTCAGCCCGGTGATCTCCGACTCGACCTCGGTCAACACGCCCGGGTCGGACTCGGCCTCGGCCAGCTCCAGCAGCACCTGGGCGTCGTCGAGCTGGGAGCGCAGGCTGCCCAGCTTGCTGATCTCGCCGTTGACGTACGACAGCTGCGAGGTCACCTGCTGGGCCTTGGCCTGGTCGTCCCACAGGTCGGGGGCGGACGCCTCCTGCTCAAGGCGGGCCTTGTCCTCGTGGAGCCGGTCGAGGTTGAGGACGGCCTCGATGTTTCGCAGGGTCGCGTCGAGTTCCTTGAGCTGTTCGGCGTAATCGGCAGCGGTCACGACAGACAAGCGTACTGCGCGGGCGAGGGGTGAGCTTGCGAGCCCCGCGGAGCAGCGCCAAATCGGCGGTGCATCCCCTGGCGCGCGGCAGCCTGTTGCCGGTGCGCGAACCCGCCGATCGTCACCCGACGGGGGCGGACTTCAGCCACGAGAGGGCAGCCCGGTGGTAGGCGACCGCGAACTCCAGCGCGCTGGCGTCGTACGTCTCGCCGTCCCGTTTGGCGTTCTTCACCTGCTCCCGCACCTGGGCGAGGGCCTCGGTGTGGTATTCGTTGGCCGAGGCGTACAGACTCTTCAGCTGGCTGGCGGAGTGCAGGTTGCCGAAGGCCATCCGCAGCGCTATCGGGTTGCGGATGGTGTCCCGCCCCGGGTTCTCCGCGAGCCAGCGGGAAAACGTCCGTTTTCCGCTGGCGGTCAGCGCGTACGGCTGGCTCATCCGCGGGCCCGGCTTGCCGAGCCGCACAAAACCCCGCTCAGCCAGCACCGGCAACTCGCGGTACACCTGACTGCGGGTCATCGACCAGTACGGCGCCAGACGGCGCTCAGCGGCGGCCATCAACTGGCCGCCTGTCATCGGGCCCTCGTGGAGGAGGCCGAGCAGGGCCGCCGCCGTAGGGTTGACTCCGGAATCCGCCATGCCCACTACGCTGCCACTTTGCGCACCCGGCGTCCAGGATTTGCCGGTTTGCCACCCAACAGGACTTCCTAAGTGCACTGTCGGCGGCAGACTGTCCGTTGAGGACTATCGATGGATTGGGCATTCCGGGCGTCCGCCGGCGGCGCTCAGGCACGCCGCCGGCGGGTCGTCGCCGGTCAGCCCATGTGGGGGTACGTGTGGTCGGTCGGCGGCACGAAGGTCTCCTTGATCGTCCGCGGGGAGACCCAGCGGACCAGGTTCAGCCAGGAGCCGGCCTTGTCGTTGGTGCCGCTGGCGCGGGCGCCACCGAAGGGCTGCTGCCCGACGACCGCGCCGGTCGGCTTGTCGTTGATGTAGAAGTTGCCGGCCGCGTAGCGCATGCGCTCGCCGACCGACTCGACGACCCGCCGGTCGGTGGCGAACACCGAGCCGGTCAGCGCGTACGGGGCGATCGACTCGGCCTGCGCCACCACCTCGTCGAAACGGGCGTCGTCGAACACGTGCACGCCCAGGATCGGCCCGAAGTACTCGGTGGTGAAGGTCTCGTGGGCGGCGTCGCCGCACTCGAAGAGCGTCGGGCGCACGAAGTAGCCGACCGAGTCGTCGGCGGTGCCACCGGCAAGCACCCGGCAGCTGTCGTCACCGGCGATCAGCTCCAGCGCGGCGGTGTGCCGGGCGAACGCCTTGTCGTCGATCACGGCGCCGCCGAAGTTGCCGAAGTCGGCCACGTCGCCGTAGGTCAACGACTCGGCGGTGGCGGCCAGCCGGTCCCGCAGCCCACCGTCCCAGATCGAGCGCGGCACGTACGCCCGCGACGCCGCCGAGCACTTCTGGCCCTGGTACTCGTACGCGCCACGGATCAGCGCGGTGTGCAGAGCGTCCACGTCGGCGCTGGTGTGCGCGACGACGAAGTCCTTACCGCCGGTCTCGCCGAC
The DNA here is from genome assembly GCF_030269705.1 of Micromonospora sp. NBRC 107095. Classification (NCBI taxonomy): domain Bacteria; kingdom Bacillati; phylum Actinomycetota; class Actinomycetes; order Micromonosporales; family Micromonosporaceae; genus Micromonospora; species Micromonospora sp. NBRC 107095. The sequence continues at coordinate 1,229,842 of NZ_BSTU01000001.1, read as the reverse complement.
CAGGCGCGGGTAGCCCCGGTAACGGGCGATGTTGTCGCCCACGGTTCGCCACAACTGCTGGAAGACCTTCGTCGAGCCGGTGAAGTGGATGCCGGCCAGATCCGGGTCGGCGAGCACGACGTCGGAGACCTCCTCGCCCCGGCCGGTGACCATGTTGATCACACCGGGCGGCAGGCCGGCCGCCTCGAACAGCCGCATGGTGAAGTGCGCGGCGAACTGCTGGGTCGGGCCCGGCTTCCAGACCACCGTGTTGCCCAGCAGGGCCGGCGCCGACGGCAGGTTGCCGGCGATGGCGGTGAAGTTGAACGGGGTGACCGCGTAGACGAAGCCCTCCAGCGGGCGGTGGTCGAAGCGGTTCCAGACGCCGGGCGAGGACGCCGGCTGCTCCTCCATCAGGCGACGCGCGAAGTGCACGTTGAACCGCAGGAAGTCGATGAACTCGCACGCCGAGTCGATCTCCGCCTGGATCGCGGTCTTCGACTGGCCGAGCATGGTGGCGGCGTTGAGGGTGTCGCGCCACGGACCGGCGAGCAGCTCGGCGGCGCGCAGGAAGATCGCGGCGCGCTCCTCGAAGGGCAGCGCCCGCCACATCGGCGCGGCATCCTTCGCCGCCTTCACGGCGGTGCGGGCGTCATCGTGGGTGGCGTGCGCTGTCACACCCAACACGTGGGCGTGCTTGTGCGGCTGCACCACGTTGATCGGGTCACCGCCGGCCATCCGCTGCTCACCGCCGATGGTCATCGGCAGGTCGATGCGCTCGGCGGCGAGCTCGGTCAGCCGCCGCTGGAGCCGGTCCCGGTCGGGGCTGCCCGGCTCGTAGTTGCGAACCGGCTCGTTGCGCGGCTCGGGTACGGAGAACACGGCATCCATCAGGGCTCCTGGCGATCTCGACAGCAGTGGCGAAACCGGACCCGCGGGCGCCGACCGGACGGCCGGACACCGGACGCCGCACGAGAGGCCGAGCAGCGGCGGGACCTCCCGTGATTCTCCCACGACGGGCCACGCGACCCACCTCGGCCACCGCCCTGCGCCAAGGACCGCCCCGCCCCTCTCCCCCTTACCGACCGGCCTCGATCCGTCCCGCTGTCCCGGGGCGACAGGCAGCCCAGCGGGCCCGCGTACCCTGAATGGTCGGTGACCTGCCGCCTCGAAGGGGAGACGATGACCAAGCAGCCCGGCCGCCCCCCGGCCGCCGAGTCGGACGAGCCGGCGGCCAACGCGGGCACTCGGCCGCTGCCCGCGCCCGGCGCCACAGTGCTCGCGCTGCTGGCGCTCGGGTGGCTGGCCGCCATGCTCTGGTCCACCCGGGAGGCCATCACCTCGGCGGCGGCCGGGGTCACCGCGATCAGCCTCTCCGCGTTCGCCCTGCCCGGCGTGATCTCGGCCGCGCTGGTGGCCGGGGCCGGCGTCGCGCTGGCCGGTGGCAACCTGCTGGCCCGCCGGTACGGTGACTGGGCCACCCTGCGCTTCGCCGGCGCGATCGGCGGCGGAATGCTGGTCGGGCTCGCCGCCGCGGTGGCCATCAACCTCACCTACTTCGACACGTCCACCACCAACGTGATCGCCGGCACCACGGCGGCGGCGGCGATCATCGGGGGCGCGCTGGCCGCCGCGCGGACCGCCCCGGCAATCGGTGCCGTGGTCACCGCCGCGCTGGGCACGCTGATCTTCGTGGTCGCGTTCAGCCGCGCCCGCGACCCGCTGTTCGACCTCTTCGGCGCGGGCGACAGCCAGGAATCGTTGATCAGCGCGGCCAAGTGGGTGTCCCGCACCGAATCGCTCGTCGCCGGGATCCTGGCCGGCCTCCTGGCCTTCGGCTACCTGACCTGGGCACGGCGTCGAGCCGTCCGCCGCGATCCCGACGCCCCGGCGCTGCGCTGGCCCGCGTACCTGATCGCCGGCGCCGGACCGGGTCTCCTCCTGCTGCTCGCCGAGGTGATCATCCGGGTCGGCGGCCGGTCGCTGCTCGACCTCGCCAGCGCGCTCAGTGAGGCGGACGCGGTGGCGCAGACCTCACTCGGCACCTCCCGGGTGGACAACGGCATCTGGGTGCTGTTCGTGGGGGCGCTGACCGCGCTCATCGCGTTCGGCCGCACGCTCAGCCCCGCCCATGCCGACGACGACGAACCAGCCGACAGCCCAAGCCCGGTCGCGGACCAGGCCGACCCCGCGGACGACAAGCCGGGCTACGCCAAGGCGTACGACGCGGACCCGACCGAGACCTCCGACGACGCTCAGGCGGTCGACGCGGACCCGGCAAAGGCGGACCCGGCTCGCTGACCCCCGCCGCAGGCCGGTGTCCAGCGATCGTCGGACGCTGGCCGGCGTCCGGCGATCCCGGCCGGCGTCCGGCGGCACCGCCTCGCGCCCGTAGTCGGGCGGCGTCGCCTCGTGCCCGGCGTCGGGCGGCTCCGGCCGGATGTCCCGCTCAGGTGGCGGCGCGGAGCAGTTGGTCCAGCTCCGTCACGTCGTACCACTCCAGCTCGTGATCCTCGGCGCCGTCGACGGTGAACTGGGCGTCGGGGTCACCAGCCGCCGCCTCGGCCACCACGTCGGCCGCCGCGCCGATCTCCTCGACCGCGTCCGCGCCGTCCACGTGGATGGCCGCCACCGCGCCCACCGGCACGGCACCGGTCAACTCCACAGTGCTGGAGCCCAACTCACCGTCGCCACTCCCGATCGCCCCCGACGGCAGGTCGACCGAGACGACGACGCGACGACGGGGCGCGCTCGGGTCGGCCCGCAGCAGGTGCAGGGCGTCCTGGGCAGCCCGGGTGAACGCGACGTACTCCAACTCCTCCTCGTCGCCCTCCACGTACCACTCGCGAAGCGCCGGGGTCACCGCGTGCGCCTGGTCGGCGGCGAGCCCCTCCTCACGCAGCCGAGCCAGCATCGGTACGGTCGCCGGCACGTACACCCGGACAAGCTCGTCGGTCACCGGTCGTCTCCCCGCGTCGTCCTCCACCGGCGGCCGCCGGCACGGGCGCAGATCATGCCGCACGCCGTGACCGTCATACACCTCGCCTCCGGCCGGAGGAAGCTCCCGCCCGGGTGTGTCTCGCGCTGCCGGTCGGACGCCGGACCGGACCGGTGCTGGGCGACCAGCGTTGTCGGTGGCAAACTGAGCCAAACGACATCAACAACGGGAGTTCCTGTGGAGCCGAGGTTCCTGCTGCTCTCCGACGTGGCTGCCGAGCTCAACGTGTCGGATTCGCAGGTCTACCACATGGTGCGCAGCGGCGAACTGCCGGCGATCAAGATCGGCGGGCGCGGCCAGTGGCGCGTCGAGCGCGCGCGCCTGGAAGAGTACATAGCGCGCAAATACGACGAAACCGCAGACTGGGTGCAGAGCAACCCGCTGATCGACCGGGACCCGGAGTAGCGACCAGCCCATCCGGTCGGCCTGCCACCCGCCAGCCTGCCTGACTGCCGGCCCGACCACGTCACGCACAGCCCTCCTGCCTGCCCGGCCGTGAGCCGTCGGGCCGCTGACCTGCCTTGATCCACTCGGCTTTACGGAAGTCGGGGCATCTAGGCCGCCGCGATACCGCGCTATCAAGAATCTCGAGTGGATCAAGGCCCTTTGTCGGGCGCGGGTACCGGGGAGCCATTGACCGAGGCAGTTGTCTCGCTCACAATCGAACTTGTCGGAGGCAAACGAAGGCAAACGCAAGATCAAAGGGGGCCATGATGAGCGGAGCACGACCCGGTCCTTCCCGACCAGCCGTGCGGCTGCGCCCCGTCCCGCCCTTCGATCCGCCGTACGTCGACGAGACCGACGGGGCGTACTGGCCAGCACCGACCGACGGGCAGCTCGCCCTCGACCTGTTCGCCTCCACCCGACCCCTCCCCGTCCGGCCGCCGGAACGCCGAACAGCGCTGCGCCCGGTGCCCAACCGACCCACCACCCATCCCGTCGCGTCACTACCGCCGGCGGCCGCTCCGGAGACCACCCGAGCCGCACACCGCTTCGTCGGCACCTGCGTGGAGGTGGTCAACGGCTACCGTTCGCCGAACCAGGTGCGAGCGCTGCTCGACCCGGCCCGAGCAGCCGACCTGCTGACCGAACTCGGTCGCGCATCAGGCCGCGCCGGGACAGCCCGCCGTCGCACCGGCCGACCACTGGTTCGGCTGCTACGCCTGCGAGTCTGCGAGCCACGGGAGACCGCGGTGGAGGCGGCAGCCGTCCTCACCGGCGCGGGCGGCCGAAGTTGGGCGATGGCAGTGCGCCTGGAGCACCGTCGTGGCCGCTGGCTCTGCACCGCCCTACACGTGCTCTGACCACACTCGCGGCCCAATCGGTCACCCTGTCACGCCTAGAGCGTGTCCTGCCGATCTTGTAACGGTTGATCGTTGACGATGTGCCTGTGGTGCGTCGTGGTGAGTTGACCGACGAGGCGTGGGTGATGATCGCCCCGCTGCTACCGGAGCCGGGCAGCAGTCGGGGGCGGTGGCGGGATCACCGTCAGGTCATCAACGGGATTCTGTGGAAGCTGCGCACCGGCGCGCCGTGGCGGGACCTGCCGGAACGCTTCGGGCCGTGGAAGACGTGCCACGAACGGCTGCGCCAGTGGGCGGCGGATGGGACGTGGGATCGGGTTCTGGCCGCGGCGCAGGTGCATGACGACGGGGCACCGGTGCAGTGGACGATCAGCGTGGACTCGTCGATCGTGCGGGCGCACCAGCATGCCGCTGGCGCCCGCAAAAAGGGGGCTCCCCCACAAGTTCGGCGACGCCTGGTGCGCAGAATGGCGAGGCCATCGGCCGATCCCGAGGCGGGCTGAGCACGAAGATCCACCTTGCCGTCGACGGACGCGGACGACCGTTGTCGATTCTGCTCAATCCCGGTCAGGCCGGCGACAACCCACAGCTGCTGGCCCTGCTCGACGCGATCGCCGTGAACGAGCCTGGACCCGGGCGGCCTCGCAAGCGCCCCGATGTGCTGATCGCGGACAAGGGTTACGCGCACGACTCGACCCGGCGGGCGTTGCGGCAGCGCGGGATCCGGCATGTCATTCCGGAGCGCTCGGATCAGGTCGCCCGCCGGGCGGCCAAGGGCAGTGCCGGCGGGCGGCCACCGGCCTTCGACAAGGTGATCTACAAGAAGCGCAACGTCGTGGAACGCTGCTTCAATCGCCTCAAGCAGTGGCGTGACCTGGCCACCCGCTACGCCAAACGCGCATCCCTCTACCGATCCAGCCTCGTCCTCATCGCTACCATCATCTGGCTTTCATGATCGACAGGCCAAGCCCTCGTCGCGGTCGAAGGTGACGCTGACGGGAGAGACTGTTCGTCGGTTACTGTTCGCGCATGGCAGCGCCCCCGGTCGACCGCGCCCTGTTGGACTTCGCGATCGAAATCGCCGAGCGCGCTGGCAACCTCGCCACCGAGCGGTTCTTCGCCGCCGACTTCGTGACGTCCACAAAGCCGGATGGAACATATGTCACCAACGTCGACCTCGCCGTCGAGGCGTTCATCCGTCGGGAACTGTCGCGGCGGTTCCCGGCCGACGGGGCCTACGGCGAGGAGGCCGGGGAAACGGCCGGCACGTCACGACGTCGCTGGATCATCGACCCGATCGACGGGACCACCTACTTCGCACACCACATCCCCCTCTTCGGCACCAACCTCGCGCTCGAGGACGAGCACGGACCGGCCCTGGCTGTCATCAACGAACCGGTCGGCCGGCAGTTGATCCACGCCGGTCGAGGACTCGGTTGTCGGATTCGCTCCGGGGGCGTCGACCGGAGGCCCCTGCTGAGGGAGGCAGGCGACCTCGCAACCGCTCGCGTGCAGTTGGTCAATCCCGATGGGTGGCCGGCCGACGTGCTCCTCACTCTGCACCGACACACCGCGATCACCGGGTACCTCGGGGGCGTCGGCGGACTGCTCTCCGGGGCACTCGACGCGATCGTGATCGCCGGCTCGGAGATGGGGTACGAGGATCTGGCGCCGATGCCTGTAATCCTCGAAGAGGCCGGCGGCCGGGTGACCGACCTTCGCGGCGGACCGGTACTTACCGGCCCCGGAACAGCGCTGATCAGCACCGGTCACCACCATGACGCCCTGCTGGACCTGCTCGCACCGGTTCTGCCGCACTAGGTCTTGGACAGCCGCCCGGGCTTCGCCTCGCATCGACATGATCGACAGGACAGGCCCTAGGCCGGCTCCAATCCGAGCCCGGGCCGGGCCAGGCCACGCCGGGCCGGGCCACGCCGGGCCGGGCCACGCCGGGCCGGGCCACGCCGGGCCGGGCCACGCCGGGCCGGGCCGAGCCGAGCCGGGCCGAGCCGAGCCAAGTCGGCCAGCGCGGGCCGGGCTGAGCCACGCCGGCCAGCGCGGGCCGGGCTGGGCCGGGCAGCCCGGGCCGGGCTGGGCCAAGCCGGACCGGGCCAGGACCAGGCCAGGGCCAGGCCAGGACCAGGGCTAGGGCCAGGACCAGGGCTGAAGCCGAGTGATCCACTCCGGTTTCAGGAAGTTGGGTTGTCCGGCTGTCGGTGATGGCCCGGTTTTCTGAAAGGCGAGGTGATCACGGTGTGCGGGTGCGTGTAACCCGAGGAGGGCCGCCCAGGCAGGTGGTTTGGCGGGCGGGCGTTGCTGGCAGACACCGACGGGCCCCGGCCTGGTCGGCCGGGACCCGTCGGTCAGGAACTGTCGGTGCGGACGCTGTCGGTGCGGACGCTGTCGGTGCGGACGCTGTCGGTCAGTTGCCGCCGTTGGGGGCACCGTGGCAGCGCTTGTACTTGCGGCCCGAGCCACACGGGCACGGCGCGTTGCGGGACGGGCCGTTGCTCGCCTCCGCCTGGTTGGGTGCCGTCCGCCGGGCGGCGGCCGACGGAACAGCCGGGCCACGCAGCCCGGATGCCGGCCGCTGCGGAGCGGACGGCGCGCTCTGCCCCGGTGCCGCCGGGGCACCCGGAGCCGGTCGGCCAACGCCGAGCGCCGGAGCCTGCTGCTCGGCCTGCTCCACGGCGACCGCACCGGGGCTGGCCTCACCGTCGATGGTGGGCGCGGAGTATTGCAGGCCCTGCCGCCGCGGTGCCTGGTTGAGGCCCTTGGCCCGGATCTCGACCGGCTTGTCGAGCAGCGTGACCTCGTCGGCTCCCGCCTCCGGCTCCGGTTCGGTGACCTGGACCTCGATGTTGTAGAGGAAACCGACGGTCTCCTCCTTGATGCCCTCCATCATCGTGGCGAACATGTCGAAGCCCTCGCGCTGGTATTCCACCACCGGGTCGCGCTGGGCGTACGCGCGGAGGTTGATGCCCTCCTGGAGGTAGTCCATCTCGTAGAGGTGCTCGCGCCACTTGCGGTCGATGACCTGGAGCAGCACCATCCGTTCGAGTTGGCGAACGCCCTCGGTGCCGAGCTGCTCCTCACGCCGGTCGTACGCGGCGTTGGCGTCCTCTTTGAGGCGGGCGACCAGGAAGTCGGCGTCCATGCCGGCCCGAGAGCCGCCGGTCTCCTCCTCCAGCTCCTCGATCGTCACGCCGACCGGGTAGAGCTGCTTGAGGCTGGACCAGAGCTGCTCAAGGTCCCAGTCTTCGCCGTAGCCCTCGGAGGTGGCACCCCGCACGTACGCCTCGACGGTGTCGTCGATCATGTTGCGGACCTGGTCGGAGAGGTCTTCACCGTTGAGCACCCGGAGCCGCTCGGCGTAGACGACCTGGCGCTGCTTGTTGAGCACCTCGTCGTACTTGAGCACGTTCTTGCGGATCTCGGCGTTCTGGCCCTCGATCTGGGCCTGGGCGCTCTTGATCTGCCGGGTGACCATCTTCGACTCGATGGGCACGTCCTCCGGGATGTTGAAGCGCTCCATCACCGCCTCGACGGCCCCGGCCCGGAAGCGGCGCATCAGCTCGTCCTGCAGCGACAGGTAGAAACGGGACTCGCCCGGGTCGCCCTGCCGGCCGGCGCGACCGCGCAGCTGGTTGTCGATCCGCCGGGACTCGTGCCGTTCGGTGCCCAGCACGTAGAGGCCACCGGCGGCGGCGACCTCCTCCGCCTCGGCGTCGCAGGCCTGCTTCCACTTGGGAAGGACCTCCTCCATCGCCTTGGCGTACTCTTCCTCGTTCTCCAGCGGGTCGAGGCCGCGCTGGCGCAGCTCGTTGGCGGCGAGGAACTCGGCGTTGCCGCCGAGCAGGATGTCGGTGCCGCGACCGGCCATGTTGGTCGCCACGGTGACAGCGCCCTTACGCCCTGCCTGGGCGACGATCTCGGCCTCCCGCGCGTGGAACTTGGCGTTCAGCACGTTGTGCGGGATGCCCCGGCGGCGCAGGAGCTGGGAGAGGATCTCGGAGTTTTCCACCGAGACGGTGCCGACGAGCACCGGCTGGCCCATCTGGTGCCGCTCGGCGATGTCCTCGATGACGGCGTTGAACTTGGCCTTTTCCGTCTTGTAGATGACGTCCGGCCGGTCTTCGCGAACCATCGGGCGGTGGGTCGGGATCGTCACGACGCCGACCTTGTAGACCTTGTTGAACTCGCTCGCCTCGGTCTGGGCCGTACCGGTCATTCCGGACAGCTTCTCGTAGAGGCGGAAGTAGTTCTGGAGGGTGATGGTGGCCAGGGTCTGGTTCTCCTGCTTGATCTCCACCCCCTCCTTGGCCTCGATCGCCTGGTGCATGCCCTCGTTGTAGCGACGGCCGTGCAGGATGCGACCGGTGAACTCGTCGACGATCAGGACCTCACCGTCGCTGACGATGTAGTCCTTGTCGCGCTTGTAGAGCTCCTTGGCCTTGATCGCGTTGTTGAGGTAGCCGACCAGAGGGGTGTTCACCGACTCGTACAGGTTGTCGATGCCGAGCCGGTCCTCGACCTTGGCGACACCCCGCTCGGTCACCGCGATGGTGCGCTTGGAGTGGTCGACCTCGTAGTCGCCCTCGCCGTCGGTGCCGGGCTGGAGCCGGGCCACCACGCCGGCGAACTCGCCGTACCAGCGGGCGGAGTGCTCGGCCGGGCCAGAGATGATCAGCGGGGTGCGGGCCTCGTCGATCAGGATCGAGTCGACCTCGTCGACCACCGCGAAGTTGTGCCCGCGCTGCACCAGCTCGTCCTTCGACCACGCCATGTTGTCGCGCAGGTAGTCGAAGCCGAACTCGTTGTTGGTGCCGTAGGTGATGTCGCACTCGTAGGCGGCCTTGTGCTCGCTGGCCGGCCGGTTGGGCAGCACCACGCCGACGGTCAGCCCGAGGAACTCGTGCACCCGGCCCATCCACGCCGCGTCACGCTGGGCGAGGTAGTCGTTGACCGTGATGACGTGGACGCCCTTGCCGGAGAGCGCGTTGAGGTAGACGGCCATGACCGAGGTCAGCGTCTTACCCTCACCGGTCTTCATCTCGGCGATGTTGCCGAAGTGCAGCGCCGCGCCGCCCATCACCTGGACGTCGTACGGGCGCTGGCCCAGCACCCTGGCGGCCGCCTCGCGGGCCACCGCGAACGCCTCCGGCAGCAGATCATCGAGGGTTTCACCCTCCTCGAGCCGCTCTCGGAACTGCTCGGTCATGCCGGCCAGTTCCTCATCGGTGAGGTTGATGTAGTCGTCCTCGATCGAGCTGACGGCATTGGCGATCGCCTTGAGGCGGCGCACCATGCGGCCCTCGCCCGCGTTAAGGACCTTTTCCAGAATCGACACGGATCAACGCTCCCCTAGACAGTCTCGAACCATCGTAGGCGCTCCATCGGCGCGATGGTCACTGGTGGCGGTGCTCGACCCCGCGGAACCCGACATAACTCGCGTCCTGCGCTCGCCCCAAACGTTATCCGGTTACGCCGTCGGCGAACGCTACGGCAGGATGCACGAGTGGAGCCCGTGGAGATCATCGAGGACGGCGTGCTGCTGCGACCCTGGCGGGAGGCGGATGCCGAGGCCGTCCACCGAGCCTGCCAGGACCCCGACATTCAGCGTTGGACCACCGTACCGCGCCCATACCGGCCGGAACACGCGCACGGATTTGTCACCGAGATGAGCCGGAAGTCCTGGGCCGAGGGCACCGGGGCACCGTTCGCGGTGTGCGACACGAGCACCGGTGAGCTGCTGGGTTCCTGCGGGCTGATCTCCATCGACAAGGACGGCACCGGCGAGGTCGGCTACTGGACGGCTCCCTGGGCGCGTGGTCGGGGCGTGATGGTCCGGGCCACCCGGGCGGTGGCCCGCTGGTCCTTCGACACCGTCGGGCTTCGTCGGCTCATCTGGCAGGCCGAGGTGGGCAATCACGCCTCCCGGCTGGTGGCCCTGCGGGCCGGTTTCCGGGTCGACGGCCGGTTGCGGCTGGCCAACCCGGCGCTGAAGGGCGTGGCGGACGGCTGGATCGGTTCGCTGCTGCCTGGCGAGGTGCCCGCCGCCGGGTCGCCCGGTCCGGCCCAGCCGGGCACCCTCGCCGCCCGCCGGGCCGCCGTCTTCGGCCGCCCGCAGCCTGTTCTGTTCGCCAGCACCGGGGCGGGCGAGCTGCGGCTACGGCCCATGGAGGAGCGGGACCTGGACGCCGTGGTGCGAACCTGCCGGGACCCGGAGTCGATCCGCTGGACCACGGTGCCGGACCCGTACGACCACGCCGACGCGCTGTGGTACCAGGAGCACTGCCAGGCGCTGTGGGCCCGGGGCGACGCCGCCTGCTTCGTGATCGCCGACCCGGACGACACGTACGCGGGCACCATCGACCTGCGGCTCTCCCCGGCCGACCCGCTGCTGGCCGACGTGGGGTTCATGACCGCACCCGACGCCCGTGGTCGCGGCTACATGACGGCCGCGCTGCTCGCGCTGAGCGCCTGGGGTTTCACCGCGCTGGGTCTGGCCCGGATCGAGTGGAGGGCGAACGTCGGCAACGACGCCTCCCGTCGAGTGGCGGAGAAGGCCGGCTTCTCGTTCGAGGGGACCGCCCGGGGTGCCGTACCGCACCGGGGCGAACGGGCCGACGTCTGGATCGCCGCACTGCTCGCCGAGGACCTGGCATGACCCCGCAGGAGGTCGTCGAGGCGTACGGGGTGCGGCTGCGGCCGATCCGTACCGGGGACACCGCCGACGTGGTCGACGGCTGCGCCGACCCGGTCAGCCAGCGATTCGCGTCGAACCTGCCAGCCCCGTACACCGACGTCGACGCCCGCTGGTGGATCGAGGTGGGCGCTCCGGCGGCCTGGACCGGCGGCGGCGCCGCGTACGCCATCGCCGACCCGGCCACCGACCGGATGCTCGGCGCGGTGGGGTTGAACAACCCGGTGTCAGCCCGGGGGCAGGCCGAGATCGGCTACTGGGTGCGGCCGGCGGCGCGCGGACGCGGGGTCGCCACCGCCGCGACCCGCGCGCTGAGCGACCACGCGTTCGCCGCCGGCACCGCCCGCCTGGAACTACTCACCGAGCCGGAGAACGCGTCGAGCCAGCGGGTCGCGCTGGCCGCCGGCTACCGCTACGAGGGCTCGCGCCGGTCGGCCGGATCCGGCCGGGGCGGGGACCGGCACGACCTGCTGGCCTGGGTACGCCTCGCCGACGACCCGCCCGGCCCGACCGCCCGCCTGCTGCCCGACCTGCCCGGCGGGCTGCTCACCGACGGTGTCGTGACAGTGCGCCGGCTCGCGCCGGATGACGCGGAGCTGATGTTCCGGCTGCACAGCCGACCGGAGGTCGTCGCCAACCAGGCACCGCCGGTGCCGCCGACCCGGGACGCGACCGAGCGGCGCTGCCTGCTCGCGGAGAGCGCCTGGCTGACCGGTGTCATCGCCCGGCTGCTGATCGTCGACGCGGCCAGCGGCGAACCGGCGGGCAGTTGCGGGATGTCGATCACGGACGCGGCCAGCGGTGAGGCCTCGGTCGGTTACGCGCTGCTTCCCGACTGGCGGGGCCGGGGGTACGCGACCCGGGCGGTCCGGCTGCTCGCCGCGTGGGCGTTCGGCTCGACGGGCATCGCCCGGGTGACCGCCGGCACCGTGCCGGACAACACCGCGTCGCACCGGGTGCTGGAGCGGGTCGGCTTCCAGCGGGAGGGGCTCCAGCGTGGCCGGCTGCCCGGCCTGGACGGCACCCGCCTGGACGATCTGACGTTCGCGCTGCTCCCCACCGACCTGCGCTGAGAACGGCGGCAGGGAGTTGTGGCGGGACGTCCCGCCACAACTCCCCGGTCGAACGAGAGGGGCGGGTCAGGTGGCGAGGGAGATGATCCCGTAGTCGTAGGCGTGCCGCCGGTAGACGACGCTGGGACGACCGGACTCCTTGTCCTGGAAAAGGTAGAAGTCGTGGCCGACCAGTTCCATCTCGAACAACGCGTCGTCGATGGTCATCGGCTCCGCCGGGTGCACCTTCTCCCGGGCGATGTGCCACGGCTGCTGGTCGTCGTACTCCTCCTCGACCCGCTCCGCGACGGCCGTGCCGGCGCGGGCGCCGTCGCTTGGCGCGGTGGAGACCAGGTCGGCGACCGGCAGGCCCGCGGTGGCCTCGGCGACGGAGATCGGCGCGTGCCGGCCCCGGTGTACGCGGCGGCGGTCGGCTGCGCGGCGTAGCCGGGTGTCGAGCTTCGCGATGGCGGCATCGAGCGCGCTGTAGAAGTCGTTCGTGCAGGCCTCGGCCCGAATCACCGGGCCCCGGGAAACGCAGGTGATCTCCACCCGCTGGCAGTGGTCGGCTTGGCGCGGATTGCGCTCGTGAAACAGCTCGACATCGACGCGAATAAGTTTGTGGTCGTAGCGTTCGATCTTCGCGAGTTTCTCGGCTACGTGTACCCGGTAATGATCGGGAACTTCGACGTTACGGCCCTTGACCACGATGTCCACGTGACCTCCCTTGTTCGGACGGTCTTCGATCCGGTTACCCGGCCGCGCGCCGTGGGGAGACCCGCTGGCGTCGACCGGTTGTACGGCTACGCCTCCTCTCACCGCCGAGGGCGGTTGGAACGACCTCCTACCCCCGACAGCGAAACGCTAACTCCTGTTTGCCCGGCAGTCACCCCATGTTGCCGAGACGGCCCAGAATTTTTCGCAGCTCATACACCAACGGGTGAAACGGAAACACGATCGGTTACGACTGGTGTCTTTTTTCGGTCGCCGCGAGCACCGCGGCGACGGTTGGCTCCCATCCCGTCGCGCTCAGCACTCCACCCGCGGCGGCGAGGGTCACGCCGGTGGTGACGATGTCGTCGAGCAGCACCACCACCGGCGCCGGGCCCGCGACACCACCCCGGGACGGCCCGGTCGACCGAGGTTGGAAGGCCGCCCCGGCCGCCGCCGCCCGCCCGGCGCTGTCCAGGGTGACCGAGTCGGGCCGGGGCAGCGCCCGCAGCGGCCGGTGCACCCGCGCCACCCAACCGCCCCGGTTGAGCCGGGCCGCGCAGTGCCGGGCCAACCGGTCGAGGTGGTCTCCGTAACGGGACCGGGCCGCCGCCGCGGTGTCCGGGACCGGAACCAACGCCAGCGGACGAGGTTCGCCGACGGCCGCCGCGACGACCTCGGCGAGCAGCGCGCCGAGTGGCCGGGCCAGGCCGTGTCGGCCGTGTTCCTTGTACGCCAGCAGAGCCTCACGCAGCGGACCCGCGTACGAGCCGAGTGCGACGCAGGACGGCAGACCCGGCGGGGCGGGGGTGGGGCGCACCGCCCGTGGCCGCAACCGGCTCAGCGCGGCGACGCAGGCGGGGCAGACCCCGTGCCGCAGGCCGGGCCGGCGCTCGCGGCAACCGGCGCAGTCGGCGGGGAGCACGAGGTCGGCGAGGTCCGCCCAGAGCCCGCGCACCGGGTCAGTAGAGGAAGAACGGGGCCGACGGGTTGCTCGGTCGCACGCCGGCCGGCACCGGGGCGATGCCGCGTACCCGGCTGGGCTCGATGCGTTCGAACGGGCTGCTGCGGTAGGCCACCCCGTTCGCCTCGTACATGTAGGCACCGCTGGTCGCCCGCACGCCGCGGTTGCTCGGGTACGCGGTCAGGTGGGTGACCTTGGCACCGAGGTCGGTCCGCAACGGCGTCTCCAGGGCGCCGTCGACGCTGATCTCGTAGATCGCCGGCTGGCCGACCGACCCGGCCACCACCAGCTGGTCCTCCCTGCCCCAGTCGACCGCCGTCGGGCTGGTCAGCGAGGTGATCAGCTCTCGGGGCGGGCCGATGGAGACCCCGCCGCCATCGAGATTGACCGCGGCGACGTAGAGACGGCCTCCGGCGATCAGCGCGACCCGCTGGCCGTCCAACGCGGCAGCAACCGCGGTGACCGCGGCGGAGGGCAGGTTGAGCGGCACCGGGTACATCCGGGCTGCCTCGTCGAACCGGTAGAGCTGTCCGTCGGCCACCACCAGGCCGCGGCCGGGACGGGAGTCGACCATCCGCAGCCAGACCGGTCGGCTGATCGAGGAGTACTCGGCGCTGCTGCGGCTGAGCACGGAGACCGGCTCGACGCCCGTGCCCACAGCGAGCCGGTACCGGTTCTTGCTGCCGTTGACCACCATCGCCGCGAGGATCCGCCGGTCCTTGGCGAGACCGAGGCTGGCCGAGACGACGTTGCGGTTGACCTCGGGCGCCAGCGGCACGGTGCCGCTGGGCTCGCCTTCGAAGTCGAGCGGATGGATCGCGCCGTCGTACACCCCGAAACGCAGCGGGCTGGCGGCGTGCGGGTAGAGCGCCTGGGAGTTTCGGCGCTCGCCCAGGTCCACCACCGGTTGCGCGTTGTTGCGGATCTTCAACTCCAGCTGGCCGGGCAGGTCACCCAACGACCAGGCGATCTGCGTGATCAACTGGTCGATCCCGTTCTGGTCGTCATCGGACATGTCCAGGTTGACCTCCCACCGACCGTTCCCGCCGGTGGCGTTGTTGATCAGCTCGGTGCGGTCCGGCAGCCCGACGACACCCGGGCGCAGCCAGTCGGAGGGGCCGCCGACCAGCCACTTCACCACCTCGTTGACCCGCCGCTCGCCCGGCACCGCCTGCGGTCGGTAACGCTGGTCGGGCACCAGACGGCTGCGGTCCGAACTCCAGAAGTAGATCGTCTCGCTCTGGTAGTACTGCTGAAGGGCGGTGTCGCTGAGCAGCAGGACGTTGGGCGGGTTGATGATGTACAGGCCGGCGCGGTCATCGTCGACACCGCCGTCGAACGACGCGCTGCTCAGGCCGAACTCGTACTCCGTCTCGGTCGCCACCGGCGGGGCCAGGGTGCCGTTGGTCCGCAGCACACCGATCTGCTGCACCGCGATCGTCACGGTCGTGGTCCTGTCGGTGTTGGGGGTGAAGACCGCCGCCTCGCGCAGCCGCACCACGTTCAGCGCGACCTCGCTGCCCTTCTTTTCCTGCAGGCGGATCTTGTCCCCCGGGGCGACGAACGCCTTGACCCGCTCGTACGCCCGATCCGGCTCGCCGGCGGCGGCGGACAGGAAGTTGCGGACGAACGCCTCGTTGTCGCTGCCGCTGGCCGTCCGCGTCGGTGGCTCGCTGCCCCGACTGATCACGCCGGCCTCGGTCGCGGCACCGCCCTTGCCGTCCACCCGCACGTCGGACGCCGCCGGGATGCCACAGCCGGCGCCCAGCAGCACCATCACGCCGAACGCCCCGAGCAGAGTCGGCCGTCTCACGAGCGCACCTCCGTCCGCTGCCCGTCTCCGGCCGGAGCCGGGCCGATCGCCAATGCCCCGCCGGTGCCGGGGCCGATGGCAAGTTGGCCACCGTCGCGGGAGCCACCGTCGCGGGGTCCGCCGAACGGCAGCGTCGCGTCGGCCGGCACCAGCCGCAGCGGCGAGGTGGTCAGCCGATCGCCGGCACGGGCCGGCAGGGTGAGCCGGAACTGTGCACCCTGGCCGGGAGCACCCCACGCCTCCAGCCAGCCGCCGTGCAGCCGAGCGTCCTCCAGGCTGATCGACAGGCCCAAGCCGGTGCCCCCGGTCTGCCGAGCCCGGGACGGGTCGGCCCGCCAGAACCTGTTGAACACCAGTTTCTCCTCGCCCACCTTCAGCCCCACACCGTGGTCGCGGACGGTGATCGCCACGGCGGTCTCGTCGATGCCGAGGGTGATCAACACCGGGCGGGCCTCACCGTGCTCGACAGCGTTGCCGACCAGGTTGCGCAACACCCGCTCGACCCGGCGCGGGTCGACCTCGGCGATCACCGGCGTGCCGGGCAGGTCAAGTTCGATCGGTACGCCCACCCGCTCGGCCAGGCCAGCCAGCCGGTCGACCACCCGGTGCACCACCGGCACCAGGTCGGTCGGCTCGGAGTCCAGCATGGCGAAGCCCGCGTCGAACCGACTGATCTCCAGCAGGTCGGTGAGCAGTTCCTCGAATCGATCCAGCTCTGCCTGGAGCAGCTCCGCGCTGCGGGCGACCGCCGGGTCGAACTCGTCGCGCTCGGCGAAGATCAGGTCAGCGGCCATCCGGACCGTGGTCAACGGGGTACGCAGCTCGTGCGAGACGTCGGAGGTGAAGCGGCGCTGCAACCGGGACATCTCCTCCAGGCGCAGGATCTGCCGTTGCAGGTTGGTGGCCATCTGGTTGAACGACGCGGCGAGCAGGGCGAGGTCGTCCTCACCGTTGACCACCATCCGCTGGTCGAGCAGGCCCGCGGAGAGCCGCTGGGCGGTCCGTGCGGCGACCCGGACCGGGTTGACCACCAGCCGGGTGACCAGCGCCGCGAGCAGGCCGAGCAGGATCACCAGGGCGACGCCGGTGGCCACCACTGTGGCTCGGGCGTCGGCGGCGGTGACGTCCTGCCGGCTCAGCGGGACCAGATAGTAGAGCTCGATCTGGCCGAAGCTGGTGGGCACCGGCGAGCCGTAGACCAGGTATTTGGTGGTCTCGCCGGCGAGTCGCCCGGTGCGGATCTGGCTGGCCACCTTGCCGTCGGCGATCGCGGCGCGCAACTCGGGGCTGATCAGCGACTGGACGTTCGCGGACGGGGAGGTGCGGGTCTGGATGTCGTTGGGATAGTCGTCGGCGGTGATCGCCACCACCACCCCGCTGGTCTGCTGGGGGTCGCCGCCGGCCAGGTAGTTGACGGTGCCGTCGATGGTCTCCTGGAGTTGCGCCTCCTGCGGCTGCCGGTACAAGGAGACCTGCTTGGCCGCGTAGCTGGCACCGCTGGTCACCCGCTGTCGGACATCGCTGCGAGCGCTGTCGAGCAGGATGGTGGTGATCTTGTCAGCGATCAGGAACGCGAACCCGCCGACCAGCAGGCTGGACGCGACCAGCGTGATGGTCACCACCCGGACCTGGAGCGAGCGGCGCCAGGTCTGGTGCGCCCGGCCCAGCACGCCCGCGATCCGGACACTCACCGCACGCCAGAACTCCCCGCCGGCGCTGGGCCGGCGGGCAGCCGTACTCGGGGAGGGTAGGGGCGACGAGGTCGACACAGTGCGACCAGGCTATCCGGTCCCCGCCTTGTAGCCCACGCCCCGCACGGTGAGGATGATTTCCGGCCGCTCCGGGTCCGGCTCGATCTTGGCCCGCAGTCGCTGGACGTGCACGTTGACCAGACGGGTGTCGGCCGCGTGCCGGTAGCCCCACACCTGCTCGAGCAGCACCTCACGGGTGAAGACCTGACGAGGCTTACGGGCGAGTGCGACAAGCAGGTCGAACTCCAGCGGAGTCAGCTTCACCTCCTCGTCGTTGCGGCTCACGGTGTGCGCGGGCACGTCGATGGTGATCTGGTTGTCGGGCGGCCCGATGGTGAGCATCTCGGGAGCCACGTCCTCGCCTCGGCGCAGACGGGCCCGCATCCGGGCCACCAACTCCTTGGGCTTGAACGGCTTGACCACGTAGTCGTCGGCACCGGACTCCAGGCCGAGCACAACGTCCACGGTGTCGCTCTTGGCGGTCAGCATGACGATGGGCACGCCAGACTCCGCGCGGATCGACCGGGCGACGTCGATACCGCTCATGCCGGGAAGCATCAGGTCAAGCAGCACGATATCGGGACGACTGTCGCGAAAAGCGGCCAACGCCCGCTCGCCGTCCGCCACAAACGAGGGCAGGAAACCCTCACTGCGCAGCACAATTCCGAGCATCTCGGCGAGCGCGGGGTCATCGTCGACCACCAGTACGCGGGCTCTCATGGGATTAATATTGCATCCTCATTCAGTTCGGTGGGACCGGCGTCTGCCGGTAGCTGTTTCGCGCCGCCGTCGAACCGGGTGACCGCGGTCCGCGGCGGCGGCGCCACGAGCTGCGTGCCCGGCGCACGGATGGCCGTGGTCAGGCTGCCACCATGATCCCCCGGGAGCGCCGCCCGGCGCCACCACAGGCCGGGCCGACCCGACTGTCGCCATCCGGACCACGGGCCAACCGAACAGCCCACACCCCCGGCGCTCCTCGCTGACGCGTACCCACCCCCGGCTGTGGAAGGATCCCCGCCGTGAGGGGATTCCTGCCGTGGTTGGCGGTGCTGGCGGTGGTGCTGCTGCTCAGCGCGCTACGCCTGCGCGCGCTCGCCACCATCGTGTCGGTCGGCTGGCTGGTCTGGTGCGTCTGGACGTGGTTCCGGCCCACCCGGCGCGGCCCCCGTTCAGGCTGACCCCGCCGAAGCGGGCGGCGGAGACGCTGACCCCGCCGAGACCGGCGGCGGAGACGCTGACCCGCCGAAGCCGGCGGCGGAGACGCTGACCCGCCGAAGCCGGCGGCGGAGACGCCGAACCGGGCCGGCTGCGAACAGCCGACCCGGGCCGGAGACGTCGATCAGTAGCGGTAGTGGTCCGGCTTGAACGGACCTTCCGGGGAGACGCCCAGGTAGTCGGCCTGCTCCTTGGTCAGCGTGCTCAGCTTGGCGCCGAGCGCGCCGAGGTGCAGCCGGGCCACCTTCTCGTCCAGGTGCTTGGGCAGCACGTAGACGCCGATCGGGTACTCCTCGGTCTTGGTGAAGAGCTCGATCTGGGCGATCGTCTGGTTGGCGAACGAGTTCGACATGACGAAGCTCGGGTGCCCGGTCGCGTTGCCCAGGTTCAGCAGGCGACCCTCGGACAGCACGATGATGGCGTGCCCGTCGGCGAAGCGCCACAGGTCGACCTGCGGCTTGATGTTGACCCGCTCGACGTCGGAACGCTTGGCCAGCCCGGCCATGTCGATCTCGTTGTCGAAGTGGCCGATGTTACCGACGATGGCCTGGTGCTTCATCCGGGCCATGTGCTCGTTGGTGATGACGTCGAAGCAGCCGGTGGCGGTGATGAAGATGTCGGCCTGCTCGACCACGTCGTCCAGGGTGGCGACCTGGTAGCCGTCCATCGCCGCCTGCAACGCGCAGATCGGGTCCACCTCGGTCACCACGACCCGGGCGCCCTGGCCGCGCAGCGACTCGGCGCAGCCCTTGCCCACGTCGCCGTAGCCCATGACGACCGCCATCTTGCCGCCGATCAGCACGTCGGTGGCCCGGTTGATGCCGTCGATGAGCGAGTGCCGGCAGCCGTACTTGTTGTCGAACTTGCTCTTGGTCACCGAGTCGTTGACGTTGATGGCCGGGAAGAGCAGGGTGCCCGCCCGGTGCATCTCGTAGAGCCGGTGCACGCCGGTGGTGGTCTCCTCGGTCACGCCCTTGATGCCGGTGGAGATCCGGGTCCAGCGCTGGTTGTCCTCGCCGAGCGAGCGGTGCAGCAGCTCGAGGATGACCGCGTACTCCTCGGAGTCGGCGGACTCGACCGGCGGAACCGCCCCGGCCCGCTCGAACTCGGCGCCCTTGTGCACCAGCAGGGTGGCGTCGCCGCCGTCGTCGAGGATCATGTTGGGGCCCTGCCCGTCCGGCCAGTCGAGCACCTGCTCGGTGCACCACCAGTACTCCGGCAGGGTCTCGCCCTTCCAGGCGTACACCGGGACCCCGGCGGGCGCCTCGGGGGTGCCGTTCGGGCCGACGACGATCGCCGCGGCGGCGTGGTCCTGGGTGGAGAAGATGTTGCAGGACGCCCAGCGCACCTGCGCGCCGAGCGCGACCAGCGTCTCGATCAGCACGGCGGTCTGGATGGTCATGTGCAGCGAGCCGGTGATCCGCGCGCCGGCGAGCGGCTGCGCCTCGGCGAACTCCCGACGGATCGCCATCAGGCCGGGCATCTCGTGCTCGGCGAGTTGGATCTCTTTACGCCCGAACTCGGCGAGCGACAGATCCGCCACCTTGAAGTCGCCGTCCGCGAGCGTGCTCGGCCGGGCCTCGGACGGCGTGCCGCTGGCGGACGCCGGGAGGGTGCTGGTCATGAAAGCTCCTGTCGAACGATGTCTGCGCCGACCCTCCACCTTACGCGCGTCGGCGACGGGCCTCAGGCACGGTCCGCGGACAGCGCACGGGGCGGTCGGTGATGGACGGACCTTCCCGCCATCTCCCGCCCGCCCCGTGCATCCCCCCGGTTTGGTTTCCCCCGCACGTTCTCGGACCGTCGTCGCGATAACGCTGCGTACTCATAGAGTCACACTCAGCCAGGATCACGTCAAGCTATTCCGGGAAAGTCGGACTTGTGTCGTCGCCCGGCGAGCGGTCAGCGCAGCCCGGACGTCGCCACGTACGCCATACCGGCGCCGTCGATCCGCAGCGGCGCATCGGATGCCGTACCGATCGCGGCCTCACCGGAGACCAGCGTCAACGCGCCGGCCCCGTCGTCCACGGTGATCGAGCCGCCAGCACAGAGCACCACCCGGGGGCCCGGCAGCGGCAGCGACACCGAGCGCACCGCCGCGTCGACCCGCACCCGGTGCAGCGCGAAATCGTCCACCGGGACCGGCCACCAGTCCACGCCCGGACCGACCGTCTCCGGGGCCCGCACCGGATCGTCGAGCACCTCGAAGCGCAACACCCGCAACAACTCGTCGACGTCCACCCGCTTCGGCGTCAGGCCCCCGCGCAACACATTGTCGCTGGCCGCCATGATTTCCACTCCGCAGCCGCTCAGGTAGGCGTGCAGGTTGCCGGCGGGCATCCAGATCCCCTCCCCCGCCACCAGCCGCACGTGGTGCAGCAGCAACGCGACCAGCGCGCCCGGATCCCCCGGGTACGCCGTGGCCAGCCGGCGGACCAGCTCCGCGTCCGGGCCGTCGGCCGGAGCCGCCACCACGGCGGCCAGCAGCTCGTGACGCTGGGCGACCGGCCAGCCGAGCAGCGTCCGCACCGCCGTCCGCAGCCCTCCCGGCCCGGCCCGCAACGCGGCGACCACCGGCGCCAACGCCGGTACGCCGAACGCGGCGAGCGCCTCGGCCGACTCCGCCGGATCACGGAACCCACACAGCGCCTCGAACGGGGTGAGCGCGACCAACAACTCCGGCTTGTGGTGCGGGTCGACGTAGTTGCGCTGCCCGTCGGGACGCCCCGCCTCCGCCGCGAAGCCGGCCCGCGCCTGCTCGGCGTCCGGGTGGGCCTGCAGGCTCAGCGGTGCGTCGGCCGCGAGCACCTTGAGCAGGAACGGCAACCGAGTGCCGAACCGCTCGGACACCCGCTGACCGAGCCACTGACCTGGCTCGTCCCGCACCAGATCACAGAGGCTCACCCGCTGACCGGCGCGATCCACGCGGGCCGGGGCGCCCGGGTGCGCCCCCAGCCACAGCTCCGCCTCCGGGCCCGCGCTCGGCACCGACCGCCCCTGAAGGAGAGCGATGGCCGAGCGCGAACCCCAGGCGTAGTCCCGGATCGGCCCGTACAGTGGCTCCACCCGTCAGCCCCCGGGCCGCCCGGCCGCCTCGCCCGACGCGTCCTCTGGCTGCGGCACGGCGGTGTCGGCGGCGGCACCGGTCCCGGCCTTGGCGGCAGCGACGCTGTAGACGTCCGGCTCCAGATAGATCACCCGGGCGATCGGCACCGCGGCCCGGATCCTCGCCTCCACGGCGTTGATGCCACGCGCCAGGTCGTGGGCGTTCTCCCACTTCGGAACGGCGATCTTCGCGGCCACCATCAGCTCTTCCGGGCCCAGGTAGAGCGTCTTCATGTGGATGATCCGCTCCACCTCGGGGCCGTCGGTGACGGCCCGCTCGATGGCGGCCAGCTCGGACGCCTCGGCGCCCTCACCGAGCAGCAGGCTCTTCGTCTCGATGGCCAGCACGACCGCGATCACGACCAGCAGGATGCCGATCATCGCGGTGCCGGCGGCATCCCACTCGCCGTTACCGGTGATCAGGGTCATGGTGACGCCGAACAGGGCGAACACCAGACCGATCAGCGCGCCGAAGTCCTCCAGCAGGACGACCGGCAGCTCCGGCGCCTTGGCCCGGCGGATGAACCGCACCCAGGACTGGTTGCCCCGGATGTGGTTGGACTCCTTGATGGCGGTCCGGAAGGAGAACGACTCCATCACGATCGCCACCACCAGCACTGTCACCGGCAGCCACTGCCAGGAGTCGATGCCGTGCGGGTCGTGCCACTTGTGGTACGCCTCGTACAGGGCGAACAGGCCACCGATGCTGAACAGCACGATGGACACGATGAACGCGTAGATGTAGCGCTCCCGGCCGTACCCGAATGGGTGTTCCGGGGTTGCCGCCCGCTTCGCCCGCTTGCCGCCGAGCAGCAGGAGGCCCTGGTTGCCGGAGTCGGCGACCGAGTGGACCGCCTCGGCCAGCATCGACGACGAGCCGGAGAGCAGGAACGCAATGAACTTGGTGACGGCGATGCCGACGTTGGCCAGCAGGGCGGCGACGATCGCCTTCGTCCCCCCGTTGGCGCTCATGCCACCGCTCCGCTTCGCCGCGCGAAGCCGACCGGTCCGCGCATGGCGCGCCGCCCCCTACGTTCGTTCACTGGTTCGACAGCTCCTTCATCTCGGTGATGGCTGGAACGGCCATCGGGTCCAGCCCGTGGGCCAGCGCAAGGTAGATCGAGGCGAAATCCGGGACGGCGATCAGCGACGCCAGCCGCTCCAGGGCGGAACCGCCCTCGGCGGTCACCACGTCGCAGCGCACGCCACGACGCTCCGCGAGGGTCTGCACCGCGTCCGCACGGCGCTCCTCCACGGCGAGCGGCTCGTCGGTGTCGTCCTCGGCGTTGAGCCCGCCGTCACGCAGCAGCACCAGCCGCAGCCGGGTGCCCTCGCCGTCGTCCTCGGCCGGGTCGGCGAAGATGTCCCGCTCCCCCTCGGCCAGGCCGCCGAAGACGCCGTCGAGCAGCCCGACGCGACCCCGCCCGGCCTCACCCAGCGCCCCGGTGACCACCGGGTAGCGGGCGTTGGCCGACAGGGTGTCGCCGAACCGGCGGGCCGCCACCGTGGCCAGCGGGGACGAACCCCACACGATCGGGATCGAGCCGGCCAGACCCAGCGCCAGTGACTTCGCCGGGTTGACGAAGAACTCGGCGGCGGACCGGCAGCGGTCCGCGTCCGCGTCGAGCCGGGCCGCGGTCTCCGCCAGGTCCGCCTCGTTGACCTTCACGAGCCCGAGGGAACGGGCGGCGAGCAGGACCGGCACGGTGAGCGCCCAGAGGCTGGCCCGGGCCGGGGCACGCCGGGGCACCGGGATGAACGGCGCCCGGGCCTGCTCGGCGATCGACTGCAACCGCGAGTCGGGAGCACCCACGGCGACGAGTCGGGCACCGCGGCGGTGGGCCGCCTCGGCGGCGCCGAGCGCCTCCGGGCTCCGTCCGGACGCGCTCACCGCGATCACCACGTCGGCAGCGCCCACCCAGCCGGGTACGCCCGCGGAGCGGTGCCCGATGATCGGGACCGGGCAGCGGGGCCCGGCGACAGTGGCCAGCACGTCCCCGGTACGCCCCGCCGTGCCGATGCCGGCGATCACGACGGCTCGGGGCCGCCCGTCGTCGGCGAGCACGGCAAGGTTCGCCTCGGCCGCCAGCGCGGCGCTCTCCCGAACCTGCGCACCGGCCGACGCCGTGTGCCGGAGCATGCCGCCGGGGTCGGCCTCGGCCAACGCCTGCGCGTTGTCGAGCAGGGCCTCGTCGGCGTCGCGGCGTCCGCTGACCCCGGCCGTACCGTCGATCATGACGGCTGCCCGGGGCCGCCGCGCGCCTCGTCGAGCAGCAGCACCGGCACGTCGTCGCGGACCTCGAAGATCCGACCGCACTCCGTGCAGGTCAACGTCTGCGCCTCGGCGTCATAGCTGAGCGGGGCGTGGTGCGTGTCCGGACAGGCAAGGATCTCGAGCAACTGCGGATCCAGGGCCATGGCACGGCTCCTTCCACGTGTGCGGCTTGACCGGCGGCGGTGCCGACCGGCGCAGGCGATCTTATCGGCGAACGCGGTCGAGCACGTCGTCCCGGAGCGAGACCATCCGATCCCGGGTCGGCGCCTCGACGTTGAGCCGCAGCAGCGGCTCCGTGTTGGAGGCGCGCAGATTGAACCAGGCGCCGTCGGGGAAACGCAGGGTGAGCCCGTCCATCTCGTCGGCCACCGCGTCGGGGTACGCGGCGCGCACCTCGGCCACCGCGGCCGCCTGGTCGGCCACCGTCGAGTTGATCTCGCCGGAGGCGACGTAGCGCTCGTACTCACCCGCCAACACGGACAGCGGCAACGACTGCTCGCCCAGCGCCGCCAACGTGTGCATCGCCGCCAGCATCCCGGTGTCGGCGAACCAGAAGTCCCGGAAGTAGTAGTGCGCGGAGTGCTCGCCGCCGAACACGGCGTTGGTGCGGGCCATCTCCGCCTTGATGAAGGAGTGCCCGACCCGGGCGACGACCGGCTTCCCGCCGTGCTCGCGGATGATCTCCGCAACCGCGCTGGAGGTGATCAGACCGTGGATCACCGTGGAACCGGGGTGCTTGGCCAGCTCCCGGGCCGCGACGAGTGCGGTGATCGCCGACGGTGAGACCGGCTCGCCGCGCTCGTCGATCACGAAACACCGGTCGGCGTCGCCGTCGAAGGCCAGGCCGATGTCGGCCCCGTGCTCGACCACCGCACGCTGCAGGTCGACCAGGTTCGCCGGGTCCAGTGGGTTGGCCTCGTGATTGGGGAAGGTGCCGTCCAGCTCGAAGTAGAGCGGCACGATCTCCAGCGGCAGCGGCGACAGGGCCGCGTCACCCAGCACTGTCGGAACGGTGAAGCCACCCATGCCGTTGCCGGCGTCGACGACCACCTTCAACGGGCGGATGCCCGAGAGGTCTACCAGCTTGCGCAGGTAGCCGGCGTAGTCGGGAAGCAGGTCGCGCCGCTCGGCGGGCCGGGTCGGCGCACCGGCGGGACGGGCGTCGCCCGAGTCCAGCATGGCCTGGGCCCGGTCCCGGATCTCAGCCAGACCGCTCTCCTGGCCGATCGGGCGGGCACCGGAGCGGCACATCTTGATGCCGTTGTACTGCGCGGGGTTGTGGCTGGCCGTGAACATCGCGCCGGGCAGGTCGAGCGAGCCGGACGCGTAGTAGAGCAGGTCGGTGGAGGCGAGACCGATCTCGATCACCGAGCGCCCCTCGGCGCGTACGCCGGTGGCGAAGGCGGCTGCCAGGCCGGGCGAGGTGCCCCGCATGTCGTACCCGACGACCACTGCGTCGCCCGGCTCGTCGGTGGAATTGAGCAGTTGGGTGAACGCGGCTCCCAGTGCCTCGGCGACCCGCTCGTCCCACTGGTCCGGCACCGTCCCGCGGACGTCGTACGCCTTCACGATCTGGGACAGATCAGACACGTGTTCCACTCCTTGGCCGCAGGTTAGACACCGATCCTGAGCCTAACGGAGGGGGCGGGTCGTACTCCGCTCAGCCGGGGAGCCGGGGTATGAACGCGGTGTGGCCGCCGCCGTCGGTGGGCGGGTCACCGGGCAACGGCCGACCGTCGGGCCGGCCCGGCATCGGCTGCGTCGCCTCCGGGGGCGCAGGGGTCTCCGGCCGGGCACCGTAGACCCCGCCGGTAGCGGGACGCGGTGCGGGCACCGCACCCCAACCGGCGGCCGGCGGCTGCTGGCCGTACACCTGACCGGGGCGACCGGGCGCGGCCGGCAACCCGCCACCGGCGCGGTAGGTGGTGCCGCCGGGGTTGCCCGGCAGGATGGCTGGCCCGTCGTCGGACGGCTTCCGGTCCTGCCGCGAGCGACGGATCAGCAGCACGATGAGCAGTAGTCCGACTGCCACCAACACAATGCCGATGAACATCACTGGTGAACCTCCTCCGGACGATTCGGCGGCGGTCGCCCTGGTGTTCGGTGCGCTGGACAACGCCGCCGGGTTCACCGCCTCGTCGACGGTCGCGACCTCAGACGGGCTCGGGGTGGGCGTCGGCTTCGTCGACCGCGACGGAGTCGGCGACGGGGTGACCCGCGCGCCGGTCAGCCGCGCCGCGTCGGTGGCGTGACCCAACGTCTGGCCGGCCGCGCTGATGCCCGCACCGGTGACCACGAGCCGGCCGCCCGGCGTACCCGCAGCGAACGCCACCCGGTAGCGCACCGTGATGCCCTTGCCCTTGCACAGCCTCGGCTTCGCTGGCGACGTCTGCACGGTCGACACGTTGCCGCCGCCTCCGGTGACGGCCACGGGCAACCAACGCCCGTCCGCGCTGACCTGGACCTTCACCTGGCTCGGCTGAAGACCCTCCATGGTGAAGCCCAGCGCGGTACGCAGCAGGACGCACCCGTCGGTGCGCTTGCGCACCGCGACGTTCACCCCCTGTGCGGAACCACCAGCGGCGAAGCTGCTGGCCGCGCCCACCCGGACCGAGTCCTCGTCGGCCAGCGCCGGCGACGCACCGAGCAGCACCAGGCCGCCTGCCAGACCGCAGACCGTCGCCAGCCGTGCCACGCGTCGACGCACTGTCATGATCACCTCGCCGTCCTCCCCGGGTGGGGTCCGCAGGTCAGGCTACTACCGGCCGGCCCACCCCATCGGTCATAGAGCGGCCCGGATGTGTGCGGCGTTACGGTTTAGCGCCCGCCCCGCCGGCTCGGCTGACCAGCCGATCAGCCCGCCGCTCCGGGCGCCAGCCGGCCCGCTCCGGCCCGGTGGCCTGCCTCTGCGTCCGCCTGCGCGCTCCGCCCCGACAGGCCGGGCTGCTCCCGGCGTCAGCGGGCCCGCTCCGCCTCGGCGGGGCAGGGGCTGCTCCCGGCGTCAGCGGGCCCGCTCCGCCTCGGCGAGGGCGTCGCGGCACAGTCGGTCGGCGGTGCGGGTGGTCTCCGGCAGGCGGTAGCGCGGGGTCAACGCCAGCACCTGCGCTGTCGCGTTCTCCAGGCTCATCCGATGCCCGACGCTGACGAAGACCGGCTTCACCCCGTCCCGGGTCCGCAGCACCCGACCGACGACGTCACCACCGTCCCGCAACGACGACCAGGAACCCCGCTCGGCGGACGGCGGATCCCACGTCCCGACCAGCGGCGTCTTCCCCACCCCGATCGCGGGCAACCCGGTGACCACCCCGAGGTGGCACGCGAGCCCGAACCGGCGCGGATGGGCCAGCCCGTGCCCGTCGCAGACCAACAGGTCCGGAATGGTGGTCAGGCGGTCGAGCGCACCGAGCAACGCGGGCACCTCACGGAACGCGAACAACCCCGGGACGTAATCGAACGCGGGTCGCCCCACGCCGACAGCGGAGTCCACCACCGCCAGGGTCCGGGCATCCAGGACCGTCACGGCCGCTGCCAGCAGGTCACCACCCTCGGCGTACGCGACGTCCAGGCCGGCCACCGTCGCGGGCGCGCTCGGCCCCGGCCCGACCAGGTCCACCAGCGGCCGCAATTCCTCCTGTACGGCCACCGCCTCGGCAACACTGCCCGGCGCCACTGTCCCAGCGCCATACACGGCCGGCTCTGCGCGCGCCGCGTGCGCGACCCGCCATGATCCACTCGACATCATGAAAGTCGGGCTATCCCCCGGCCCCGGATGCCCCGATTTCAAGAAACCCGAGTCGATCACCCGCGTGCTCGTACCGCATGCTCAGCGATCACCGCCGCCATCCTCGAACATGGCGCGGATCGCGCCTTCGTCAGGCAACTTCTCACCACCGGTAACTGCTTCAACCACCGCCTCAGCGTCAGCGCGGCTCACGTTGTTGTAACGGTCCGCATTCCGATAGTCATCGAGGAAACGGACTACAAGGCCAGGGTCGTAGGCCCACGCTCGGGCCCGATGATCCCAGAGAACCGCCTGCCCTACGCCCACATCCATGACGAAGAGGCCAGCCGGCTCGCTCTGCTCATCGGTACGGTAGATCACGTAGTAGCTCAACAATCTCCTGCTCCAACTCTTCGGCGACCTGCGGCGCTATGGGGAAGTCACGCGACCCTAAGCCCAGCCCTTGCACCACCTGCTCGAGACTTGCCCCCTGGCGAGTCAACCAGGCGCGGTATTCGCGCCATACGTCGATGTTCTGGCTGACCCACTTGGCGAAGGTGGCGTCCTTGGCCGGGAAACGGAGATCGAGTCCGTCCGGCAACTCATCCGGCAGGCCGCGAGCCCGGTTAGCACCGAGCATCCGCAGAAGCGCGTCGACTCGTCGTTCGGGGCTGTTCGACGGGCGCCGCAGAATTTCGTACTCATCATGGGTAGCCAGCCACGCTTCCCGCGACACCGAAGTGTGCAGTTGCAACTCGATCAGCATCCCGTCCGGCGATCGGAGTGTGCAGTTCAATCCGTAGAAACGGTTTCCCTGACGCCAGAAGTTCTTGCAGGCCGAAGTTGGCACCGAGAAGCCGGCCTCGGTCAGGCCGGCAAGGACCAGGTCGACGGCGTTGCTGTAGTGCATGCCAGACGGCAGTTCGAGGCAGAACCTCAGGACGTCATTGACGCTTGCCGCGAAGTCCGTTACGTCGATCGTGGCAACGCGGGCCTCGTCGAGGTACTTCCGAGCCAGCGATTCCAGCCCTTTGACGCGAAACTCGCGGTTTCGTAGGCGGACTGGGTCGCTCAGATCGAGCGCGCCGGTCACGTACTGCCCAATCTGAGCCAAGGCACTCTCGACCCGGTCTGCAGCGCTCACAGCACGCTCCCGGAGTTCCGTCAGCACAGCCAGTTCAGGGCTAGTGAGCTGGGCGAGGTTTGGCGTTGGTCGAGTAGCGCCACGTGGCTCTGCCCTGTCGAAATCTGCACCAGAAGAGCCCGGGCCGTCGAGGAGCAGGTACATCCGGTTGATGTACGGGTCGCCGTGCCCGCCGTCGTCGTACGTCGGAGGGTGATCCGGCAGGTCGGGCCGTTCGCTGAACCGGCCCCGGGGCAGGCCGCCGAGCGGCATCGGTCGGCCGTCCCCGCTCAGCACCAGCGCGTCGATGCCGACCACGTCGGGGTAGAGCGGCCGGTCCCGGACCGTGCCGTTCTGCGGGTCCACGTAGAGAATCGTGCCGTTCTGGTTGAGCGCCACCCAGGCGTGCGAACCACCGTGTGCCCACTCGGTGACCAGGAACGAGTAGCTGCCGTGGCCGCCCAGCAGCAGTTGGTCGTGCAGGTTGCGGTAGCCCCGGTCGGCGGCCTGCCGCGCCTGCGCTGCGTCCGTTCGTTGGCCGGACGTCGGGGCAACGAGTTGTTGGAAACGCCCGCCGGTCACGTCTTCGACCCGGCCGGGGCCGCCCGCCTCGCCACGGATGGGACGCCTGATGTCGCCGTCGAGGTAGCCGTCGAAGGTGCGCGGTGCAGAAACGCGGGGCCGCCCGTGCACCCAGGTCTCGAAGAGCGACAGCGTGCAGTCCAGGCAGTTGATGCCCCGGGTGGCGTCGGCGGCGGGACCGCCGTCGTTGAGGAGCCGGAACCAGCCGCCCTGCCGGGGGTCGGCGGTGCGGATCACGGTGCCGTCCGGTTCGCGGGGCATCTGCCGTTCCACGTCGACCTGGTGCAGGGCGAGCGGTGGACGCAGTCCTCCGGGCTGCCCGTACGGGCGGGAGTCGTCGATCGGCGGCGGATCGTCGTCGCCGGTGAGCCCGGACGGGCCGGCGGTCTCCACCGCGCCGAGCGCGAGCGCGCCCACGTCCCGGTTGGCGTACTCGAAGGTGGCGCTGATGTCCACCACCGACGGGGCGGCGCTGCCGGCCAGCACCGCGTCGGCCAGGTCACGCCATTCGGCGTACGCGCGGGCCTCCTCGTTCGCGGCGCGCTGCCAGCCGTCGGCCCAGAGCCGGTTGCCGGCCTGGTGCAGTTGTCGGGCGTAGGTGGCGTACTCGACGGTGCGGCGATCGTGCTCCACGGAGCGGGTGCGCAGACGGGCGGCTTCGGTCTGCCGGCGGTTGGCCTCGAACCCGATGCGCAGTGATTCGTAGTGGTCCTGGTAGCGCCGCCGCTCGGCGGCTTCCGCCGCGGCGGCCCACTGCGCCGCGTACGAGTCGTCGGGGTCGGGATCCGGCACCGACGGGGCACCGAACGCCGCCACGTCGACCGGGACCGACGCCCTTCCCCGGGCCGGGTGCTCGGGTGCGCGCACCGGTGCTGGTGTCTCCCGCGTCGGGGCGCGCGGCGGCACGGCGGATCGACCCCCCACCACCGGGGTGGGGGCGACCGGCGGCGACGCGTTGGTGGTGCTCTGGACGCCGTAGGTGACGGGCGTCGCGAGGCCGGGGGTGAGCGTCGGTGCGGAGGGGCCGGTCGTCGAAGACCAGGCGGTCGGCCCGGAGGTGGTGGCGTGCGGCGAGTTGCCGGGGTGCGGCGGGGACCCACCGGTGGCAGCCGGGCCACCGTTCGATTCGACAGGGCCGGCAACTGGCGCAGCCGCCGCGGAGAGCGTGGGGTCGGCCGTGGCCGGGTGCGCCTCGATCGGCGCGGCAGTGGACGGCGCTGCCTCGGTCGACCGTGCCGACGCGTCCATTTCGGACACCACATCGACCGGGAGCGGTGACGACGTCTGCCCGCCGGACGTGACAGGTGACGCCGGCGACTGCTCGGTGCCCGGGGACGTCGGCGCAGCCGACTGGTCCGGCGACGACACGTCGACGGACGCCGTGGCCTGCACGGGTACGACGGCAGCCGTAACCGGACCACTCGAAGCCACACCATTGGCAGCAGCTGAGGACGCGGCCCCCACCGAAGACGGCACCGCCGCCGAAGAGGGCACCCCCGCGGCAGAGGGCACCCCCGCCGCAGAGGGCACCGCCGCCGCAGAGGGCACCGCCGCCGTGGACGCGGCCTCCACGGAGGAGGACACCCCCGCAGAGGCCACATCCTCCGCACCGGGCAGCACGGACGGGAGGGATGGACCAGCGTGCGATGCGCCCGCCAGGGCACTCGCCTGGGCGTCGAGCCGGGCGCGTAGCGCGTGGTCGGTCTGGCCGGTCGCCGAACCGGTGGCCCCGGACGCGGCGGCGCGCGCCACGTCCTCCATCGAGGTCAGGCCCTGACCGGTGGCCAGGCTCGCCGCCCCCTCGGCGAGCACCTCGCCGGTCATCTCCCGCCCCAGGTGCTCCCCGACTCGCGCCGCCCGCCCGGTCGCGTGCCGGCCCAGGCCGGCCAGCGGGGCCACCGCCCCGCCGGCGAGCCCACCGACCGCCGAGGCACCGAGATCGGTCAGGTCCAGGCCGTGGGCCCGCCCGGTGGAGTTCTGGTACGTCTGGGTGGCCAGGGTGACCCCGGCCTCCTCGGTGGCCTCCTCCAGCCCTTCGCGGGCGGCCCGCTTGGCGAACCCGCGCGCGCCCCCGCGGGCGACCTCCTTGGCGGCCCGTTCGCCGGCCTCCTTGAGCCCGTGTTTGAGGGATTTGCTGGCCAGTTGGCCCATCAGCCGCTTGAAGATCTGGTGAACCAGCAGCCGGGTGGCGGTGATCGCCGCGCCGGCGGCCGGGGTTGCGGCACCGGCGGTCAGCACCGCCGCCACCGCCACGGTGAGCAACTCGATGACGAGGATGCCCAGCTCGATCCAGACTTCCAGCTTGGCGCCCTCGATGTCGCACCCGCACTCCTCGACCAGTCGGCCCAGGTCGGCGGTGACGGCGAGCAGCACGGGCAGCGGCGCGTCGGTGTCCTCGGCGAGCCTGCGCCAGGCCGTCTCGAACGCCGCGCCGACGGCTCCGACACCGCCGTATCCGCTGTGCACCTCGGCGGCGGCCGTGGCGGCGTCGGCGTGCGGCCCGGCGAGCACGGAGGCGACCGCGTACCACTGGTCGGCGACGTCCCACACGGCCCGCTCGTTGCCCTCCGGCCACTGCACGCCGACCACCCAGTCGAGGGCCTCGTAGATCCAGCCGGGCACGTCCCACGGAGCGTGGTCCAGTGGGTGCGGGATGGGACTCGGCAGCACGCTCATCTCAGATCGCCGGTTGTCAGCGCCGGTCGACGGCCCGCCCGAGGCGGGTGGCGTTGGCGGCGTCGGTCTGCACGCTCGCGTCGACGGACTGGACCACGTCGCCGCCCAGCTCGGTGAGCCGGTGCCCGATGCCCGCCCAGGCGCGCAGCACGGTCTGTTCGAACCCGCGGTAGTTGCGCTCGAAGGCGGCGCCGATGTCGTCGCGCCCCCACGGCCGGGCACCGCTGGCGGCCTCGACAGCGCCCCCTTCCACCGCACGACGAGCCGTCACCGCCTCGCCGACGAGCGCCAGGTCGGCGCCGCCCCGGCGGGCCCGGGACGGATCGAGCCAGAGCTGCCCGTCGGTCATGCCGTCGCCTCACCTTTGCCGAGGACGGCGTCGGCCCGACCGAGCAGCGCGGCGTAGTCGCCGGTCCTGAGGAAGCCCATGGCCCCGGAGCCGGACGGCATGCTCTCGGCGACGAGGTCGCTGGTGGCGTCGGCGGCGGCGGCCGCGGCGGCCCGGATCGTTTCGGTGATTTTTCGGCCGAGCGCCCCGGCGTCCCGGTCCCGGTAGATGGCGGTGGTCAGCTCGACCTCGATCAACTGGCCCTGTGCGCCGACGGTCGCCGTCACCTGCCCGTCGGCCGACCGCCGGGTCACCCGCAGCGCTTCGAGCCGCGCCTGAAGGGTGTCCAAACCGGACCTGAGCTGCTGGTACTGCCCATAGATGTCGTCGAATCGGGCCCGTAGCTCGCGATTGACGTCGCGGTCCGCCTGTGCCTCCACCGCCGCCCCTCCCGTCACCGTCGGTAGAGCGAAACGATACCGGCTGCCATCGATCCGTGTAGTCCGGTAGTTTCAATGCGTGATCGACCGTCAACAGGCCGAGCAGCTCGCGGCCACCTGGGCCCGCCGCGACTCGCAGCGGCTCGGCCACGAGTGCAGCGCGATGGTCGACGAGTTCGACCTGGGTTACGTCATCACGTCCGTCGTGCCCGGCGAGGTGCGCACGGTGCCGGGCGACCTGCCGACGACAGTCATCGACAAGCAGACCGGCACTGTCACCACCTGGCCCCGGGTGCCGAGCACTGTGGTGGCGGAGATGTACCGGCGTAGCCAGCCCGCCGGGCCGACCGCGCCCCGCACCGTCGACCCGTCGACAGTGCTGCTGCGCGAGATAAGCCGGGGCGTCACCCCGAACACCGCCGCGCACCTGACCATCGACGGTCGGATCTGGACGGCCCAGGGCACGAGGGCCGACGTGCCACTCAACCACCACCCGCTGGTCCGCGACTACCTGGCCCAGCTGCCGCCCGGCGAGCTGGTCCGCGGCGGGGAGGCTCACGCCGAGCTGATCGTGGTCTCCGACGTCCTGCACGAGTACGACCACCGCCGCGCCGCCGAGGGCATCGCTCCGATGGGGAGGGCCGAGGCGGCGGCGCTCCTGGGGAACGCCCGCTTCGAGATCTTCCGGATCCGTGAGCCGGGTGATCCCGCTGGTGGGCCGGCCGAGCGGCCCTGCGACTCGTGCGTCGCCTTCCTGGTCCGGGCGAACGTCCTACCGGAGTCGGCCCGCGCCTTCACCGAAACCTGGACCGCGCCGGAGGCACCGGATCCCGATCCTGGGCGTTTTCCCCCGGCGGTCGCGAACGCGCTGGTCGCGGCGGGGTGGCGACCACACATCGGCGACCAGATCATGGCTGCCGCCGCCGTACGGGACGTCACGTCGGTGCCGGGGCGAAACCATCGGCACGAGGTCTTTCCCGCCGCAGTGGAGGCGCTCACCGCGTTCCCCAGTCTGGTCGGGGCGCGGCGCGGCCGGGGCGAGCAGGTGTGGATCTCGCGGTTCGACATTCGTCCGCACGCCATCGCGCACACCGCCGACACCCTCGCGGACTTCGGCGCGGTGCTCGGCGCGCGCCTCTTCCCGATCGGCACCGAGCAGCAGGACAGCATCCTGGCGGTGGACGAGCGCGGCCGGGTGTTCGCGCTCGACCAGGCCGGCGAGTGGTTCCTCGGCGACACCGTCGACGCCGCGCTGACCACCCTGCTGCTCGGCCGCGCCCCCGCCCGGGTGCGCGACGACGGCACCTGGCAGGCCGACTAGCCCGGCGCCGGGCCGCCTCCTAGAGCGCGATGCCGGTCAGCACCATGACCCGGGGCTCGGTGTAGTCGTCCATCGCGCTGCGCAGCCCTTCCCGACCGACACCGCTGCCCTTCACCCCGCCGTACGGCATCTGGTCGGCGCGGTACGACGGCACGTCGCCGACGATCACCCCGCCCACCTCCAGCGCGCGGGCGGCGGCGAAGGCCACGTCCAGCCGCCGCGTGAAGACGCCGGCCTGCAAGCCGTACGCCGAGTCGTTGACTGCGGCGAACGCGGCCTGGTCGTCGGTGACCGGGGCGACCACCAGCACCGGCCCGAACACCTCCTCGGCCACGACCTTGGCGTCCACCGGGACGCCGGTGAGGACGGTCGGGGGGTAGGTGGCACCTGCGCGCAGGCCGCCCACCTCGACGGTGCCGCCGGCGGCGACGGCCTCGGCGACCCACCTCTCGACCCGGCGGGCCGCGTCTTCGGACACCATCGGCCCGACGTCGGTCAGCTCGGAGGCGGGGTCGCCGGTGCGCAGCCCGCGCACGGCGGTCACCAGCCGGGGCAGGAAGTCGGCGTAGCGGGCGTGGTGCACGTACACCCGCTGCACGGCGATGCACGACTGGCCGGCCTGATAGTTGGCGAACGTCGCGATGCGCTGCGCGGCGTAGTCCAGGTCCTCGTCGGAGGTCCAGTCCGCGCAGAGCACGGCGGCGGCGTTGCCGCCCAACTCCAGCGTCACGTGTTTCTGCGGCGCGGCGCGGCGGATGGCCGCGCCGACCGGACCGGAACCGGTGAACGACACCACCGGCAGCCGGGGTTCGGTGACCAGTTCGGCGGCCCGGTCGTTGGGCAGCGGCAGCACCGAGAACATCCCGGCCGGCAGGTCGGTCTCGGCCAGCAGTTCGCCGAGCAGCAGCGCGGTCAGGGGCGTCGCGGGCGCGGGCTTCACGATGATCGGCGCGCCGACGGCGATGGCCGGCGCCACCTTGTGGGCGACGAGGTTGAGCGGGAAGTTGAACGGCGTGATGCCCAGCACCGGGCCTCTCGGCACCCGCCGGACCAGCGCGATCCGCCCACCGGCAGCCGGGTCGGTGTCGAGTCGTTGCAGCTCCCCGGAGAAACGTCGGGCCTCCTCGGCGGCCCACCGGAAGGTCGACACGGCCCGACCGACCTCGGCGCGGGCCCACTTGAGCGGCTTGCCGTTCTCGGCGGTGATCAGTGCGGCGATCTCGGCAGCGCGTTCGGTGAGCCGACGGGACACGTGGTCGAGGGCCGCCGCGCGGGCGTGCGCGGGCAGGGCCGCGGCGTGCGCGGCCACCCCGGCCGCGGCGGCGACGGCGGCGGCGACCTGGTCGGGCGCGGCGAATGTGGTACGCCCCACCGGGCGGCCGTCGTACGGGTGGTGGACGGTCAGCTCACCCTCGCCGGTGGCGGGTCGGGAGGCGACGAAGAAGGGGGCGGGCTCCACGCCGAGCAGCGTAGCCGAGCGACTAGCCGACGGAAACAGTCGCGATAACCCTTGTCTGCCGCGAATTCGGTAGCGAAGATGGCAGAGAGATTGCGATAACCGCCGCAGAACCGCGCCCCCGGCCCCCTCGGAGTGAACCCTCATGAGTGACCAGCAGCAGCTGCGCAACTTCGTCAACGGCTCCTACGTCGACCCGGCCGACGGCGGCTACGCCGATCTGGTCGACCCCTGCACGGGTGAGGTGTTCGCCCAGGCCCCGGTCTCCGGGGCTGCCGACGTGGACGCGGCGATGAGCGCCGCCGCCACCGCGTTCGAGAGCTGGCGGGAGGTCACCCCCGCCGAACGGCAGCGGGCGCTGCTCAAGCTCGCCGACGCCGTGGAGGCGCGCGCCGCCGAACTGGTCGACGCCGAGGTGCGCAACACCGGCAAGCCCCGGCAGCTCACCGCAGAGGAGGAGCTTCCCCCGGCGGTGGACCAGTTCCGGTTCTTCGCCGGTGCCGCCCGGATGCTGGAGGGGCGCTCGGCCGGGGAGTACCTGGCCGGGCACACCTCGTACGTGCGGCGGGAGCCGATCGGTGTCTGTGCGCAGGTCACGCCGTGGAACTACCCGTTGATGATGGCGGTCTGGAAGATCGCCCCGGCGCTCGCGGCCGGCAACACCGTGGTGCTCAAGCCGTCGGACACCACTCCGGTGTCGACGCTGCTGCTCGCCGAGATCGCCGCCGAGTTCTTCCCGCCGGGGGTGTTCAACGTGGTCTGCGGCGACCGGGACACCGGTCGTACCCTCGTTTCGCACCCGACCCCGCAGCTGGTGTCGATCACCGGCTCGACCCGCGCGGGCATGGAGGTTGCCGCCGCGGCGGTGCCCGATCTCAAGCGGACCCACCTGGAGCTGGGCGGCAAGGCCCCGGTGGTCGTCTTCGACGACGCGGACGTGGCGGCGGCGGCCGAGGCCATCGCGTTGGGCGGCTACTTCAACGCCGGGCAGGACTGCACGGCGGCCACCCGGGTACTGGCCGGGCCGGGCATCCACGAGGACTTCGTGGCGGCGCTCGCCGAGCAGGCCCGCAACACGAAGACCGGCGCGCCGGACGACGCGGACGTGCTCTACGGCCCGCTGAACAACGCCAACCAGCTCGCCCGGGTCAGCGGTTTCGTGGACCGGCTGCCGGACCACGCGGCGATCCAGACCGGTGGGTCCCGCCACGGCGAGCGCGGCTACTTCTACGCGCCGACCGTGGTCTCCGGGCTGCGGCAGGCCGACGAGATCATCCAGGACGAGGTGTTCGGTCCGGTCATCACCGTGCAGCGCTTCACCGACGAGGACGAGGCGGTGCGCTGGGCCAACGGCGTCGACTACGGCCTGTCCGCCTCGGTCTGGACCAGGGACCACGGCCGGGCCATGCGGATGACCCGACGGCTCGACTTCGGCTGCGTCTGGGTGAACACGCACATCCCGTTCGTCTCGGAGATGCCGCACGGTGGCTTCAAGCACTCCGGGCACGGCAAGGACCTGTCGGTCTACAGCCTGGAGGACTACACCCGGATCAAGCACGTCATGCACAACATCGAGGGCTGACCGGTGAGCGCGAGGAGTGAGCCGGGTTTGCGAGCCCCGCAGTCGCGAACGAAGAGCGGCGCGGTGGCGACGTCTGAGGAGTTGCACAAGCGCCGTGGCGCGGCCGTGGCCCGGGGTGTCGGCAGCGTCATCACGTCCTACGTGGACGGTGCCTCCGGCGGTACGATCACCGACGTCGACGGCCGGGAGTGGATCGACTTCGCCGCTGGCATCGCCGTCACCAGCGTCGGCAACTCCGCCCCGAAGGTGGTCGAGGCGGTCCGCGCGCAGGTCGAGCGGTTCACCCACACCTGCTTCATGGTCGCGCCGTACGAGTCGTACGTGGCGGTGTGCGAGCACCTCAACGCGCTGACGCCGGGCGGGTTCGAGAAGCGTTCGGCGTTGTTCAACTCCGGTGCGGAGGCGGTGGAGAACGCGGTGAAGGTGGCCCGACACGCCACCGGTCGGCCGGCGGTGGTGGTGTTCGACCACGCGTACCACGGCCGGACCAACCTGACCATGGCGTTGACCGCGAAGAACATGCCGTACAAGCACCGGTTCGGGCCGTTCGCCGGGGAGATCTACCGGGTGCCGATGTCGTACCCGCTGCGCGACGGTGGGCTATCGGGAGCGGAGGCCGCGGCCCGGGCCGTCGAGATGATCGAGAAGCAGGTCGGCGCGGAGAACGTCGCCGCGCTGCTCATCGAGCCGATCCAGGGTGAGGGTGGTTTCGTCGTACCCGCGCCGGGTTTCCTGCCCGCGCTGCGTGCCTGGACGACGGCGGCCGGGGTGGTCCTCGTCGCCGACGAGATCCAGACCGGCTTTTGCCGTACCGGTGACTGGTTCGCCTGCCAGCACGAGGGCGTCGAACCCGACCTGGTGACACTGGCCAAGGGCATCGCCGGTGGCCTGCCGCTGGCCGCGGTGACCGGTCGGGCCGAGCTGATGGACGCGGTGCACGTCGGCGGGCTCGGCGGCACGTACGGCGGCAACCCGCTCGCCTGCGCCGCCGCGCTCGCCACCATCGAGACCATGCACGAGCTGGACCTGGCCGGCGCGGCGCGACGGATCGAATCGGTGCTGTTCCCCCGACTACGGGCCATCGCCGCGCGGGACCCACGGGTCGCCGAGGTACGCGGCCGGGGCGCGATGCTCGCCGTGGAGCTGGTGCTGCCGGGCACGCTCACCCCCGACCCCGTCGCCACCGCGGCGATCTCGGCGGCCTGTCACGCCGCCGGCCTGCTCACCCTGACCTGTGGCACGTACGGAAACGTGCTGCGCCTCCTACCCCCGCTGGTGATCTCGGACGAGCAACTCAACCGGGGCGCGGACCTGCTCGACGCCGCGTTCGGCTGAGCGGGTAGGGGCCCGACGCGCGGGCCCCTACCCCGGGGGTCAGCGCAGCACCTCGACGGTGTTGCGGCGCACCAGGTTCTTGCCCGGCTCGCGGATCTGCTCCATCGCCGCCGCGTTGAGCAGCACGCAACTGCCCGACGGGCCCGTCACCGTCACCGTGGTGGAGCGGTTGTTGTCCAGGTTGGTCACCCGCAGCCGGGTGCCCACCGGGAACTGCCCGCTGGTCGCCGCCGGCCCGGCCGCCTCCTCGAAGAAGGTGATCGCCCCGGTGCACGCCGAGCGGGGTGCCGGGCCCGGCGCGCCGGGCGACGCCGCGCCGGGGCGGACCGTGCCGGGGGCCGGAGCGCCGGCGGGCGGCGCGGCGCCGTCGACGCGTTCCACCACGTTGCGGCGGATCACGTTCTTCCCCGGTTCCCGGACCAGCTCCATCGCCGCCGCGTTGAGGAGCACACAACTGCCCGACGGGCCGGTCACCGTCACCGTGGCCGCCCGGTTGTTGTCCAGGTTCGTCACCCGCAGCCGGGTACCCACCGGGAACCGGTCGCTGGTCGCCGCCGGCGCCCCGCCCTCCGCCGAGAAGGTGACCGAGCCGGAGCAGACCGACGACCGGGCCGGGGACGTGTCGGCGAACCCGAAGCTGGTCCCCACCGACACACCCACCGCGGCGAGCACCGCCACGCTCGCCGCCAGCACGTGCCTGCGCTGCACCCTCATCGCCGTCACTCCCGTCCTCGGTGGTGTCTTCACCCACCTGGTACGGGCCGCAGCGCCCTACCGTTCAGCCGGCACGCGTACCGATCGGGCGGCGGCCAGGTCAACCGGCCCGTACCGGGTACACGGCGCGCCGGTGATCAGCGCCCAGTAACGGTCGCCGTACGACCAGTGCCACCACTCCGTCGGGTAGTTCACCATTCCCGCGCCGCCCAGCGCGTCCACCATGATCTGCCGGTGCCGACGGGCGGTGCCGACGATCGCCGGGGCGTCGGTGAAGCAGGCGTCGGCGCTGTCCTCCGGGGTGGCGTCGATGGCCGTGCCCAGATCCACCTCCACTCCGTCGTCGGTGCAGAGCGTCAGGTCCACGGCGCCGCCGGTGCTGTGCGGAGCCACCTCGACCGGTGAGACGAACTTCGTGGTCTCCCGGTGCAGCCGCTCCGGCGACCAGTCCGGGTGTCGTCGGCGCAGCTCGTCCCGGTAGCCGGTGAAGATGGCCAGCTGGGCCCGGTACGGCCGGTACCCCTCGACCACCAGCAGGCGCAGCCCACCGGGCAGGGCACGCTGCGCGGCGAGCAGGCGGTCCACCACACCGGCGCGCAGCCGGGCGTACGCCCCGGCCGGATCGGCCGCCCGACCGTCGAGCCGCAGCTGCGGCACCTCCCGCAGGTCCACGAACTCGTCGCCGTCGTCGGCGCTGGGCACTGCCGCCACCCGGGGATCGGAGAGCAGGATCATCCGAGGCTCCCCACCGTGCTCGCGGACCGTTCCGCGTGCCGGACCCGGGCCAACTCGACGAGACGGTCCACGACCTCCCGGTAGCTGACCCCGACGGCGGCCCACACCTTCGGGTACATCGAGTGCGCGGTGAAGCCGGGCATCGTGTTCAGCTCGTTGACGTACAGCTCGCCGGTCGTCTCGGCGTAGAAGAAGTCGACCCGGGCCAGCCCCCAACCGCCGATCGCGGCGAACGCGCGCAGCGACAGCTCACGGACCCGCGCGGTCACCTCGTCCGGCAGCACGGCGGGGACGATCATCGGGTCGGCGTCGCCGAAGTACTTCTGCTGGAAGTCGAACCAGCCGCCGGTGACCCGCACCTCGCCCACCGCCGACGCCTCGGGACGCCAGCCACCGAGCACCGCACACTCCAGCTCCCGGCCGGCGACCCCCTGCTCGACCATGACCACCTGGTCGTGGCGGAGCGCCTCCCGCACGGCGGCGGCCAGATCGTCGCCCTCGCCGACCCGGGAGATGCCGATCGACGAACCCATGCTGGCCGGCTTGACGAAGAGCGGCCGGCTCAGCCCGGTCACCAGCTTCTCCGGGTCGTCGACAGTCCGGTAGGTGTGCGCGTCG
The DNA here is from genome assembly GCF_030269705.1 of Micromonospora sp. NBRC 107095. Classification (NCBI taxonomy): domain Bacteria; kingdom Bacillati; phylum Actinomycetota; class Actinomycetes; order Micromonosporales; family Micromonosporaceae; genus Micromonospora; species Micromonospora sp. NBRC 107095. The sequence goes on along the minus strand of NZ_BSTU01000001.1, from coordinate 1,189,338 downwards.
AACGCCACGTCCGGGGTGACGGGGATGCCCTCGGCGCGCAGCGCCCGCTTCATCGCCACCTTGTTCATGCCCACCGCCGAGGCGAGGATGCCGCACCCCACGTACGGCACGTTCAGCGACTCCAGCAGCCCCTGCACCACACCGTCCTCCCCGTACGGGCCGTGCAGCACCGGGAAGATCACGTCCAGCTCGGCGTGCACAGCGCGGGGGGCGTTACCGGCGGTCACCTGCACGACCCCCGGACGCGGACCGGCCCGCAACTCGACGGCCGGCCCGCTCACCACCAGCTGGTCGTCGATGGCCCGTTCGCCGGCCGGCCGGTCGCGCAACTCGGCCAGCAGCGCGTCGGGCATCAGCCGAAAACCGCCGCCGCGGGTGACACCGATGGCGACAGTGCGGTAGCCGCCACCGGCAAGCGCCCGGGCCACCCCGAGCGCGGACGCACACGACACCTCGTGCTCCGCCGACGGCCCACCGAAGAGGATGCCGATCCGAACTGGCGCGCTCACGCCGCCGCCCCTTCCCGGGCCAGGTCGGCGGACCGGGGTGCCATCAACCGGGCCACCAACGCCGCCTCCACGTTTCCGCCGGTCAGCACCACGCCGACCGTCCGCTGCCGGTCTTTCACCGGCGCAAGGCGCAGGGCGCCGGCCAGGGCCGCCGCGCCGGACGGCTCGGCGAGCACCTTGAGTTCCGTCAGGATCAGCCGGAACGCCGCCGCGATCTCGTCGTCGTCGACCCGGACGACGCCGCGCAGCCGGTCCCGCACGATGGCGAACGGCAGCTCCCCCACGCAGGACGGCCGCAGCCCGTCCGCGATGGTGGGCGCCGGTGCGACCGGCACGCGAACACCCGCCGCCAGACTGCGGGCGAGCGAGTCGCAGCCCACCGGCTCCACGCCGTACACCTCGATGCCGGTGCCGGCGGCGGCCAGGCACCCGCCGGCCACCCCGCCACCACCACCGACCGGTACGACGAGCATGTCCAACGGTGTCCCCGCGCGCTCGGCGTCCTCGATCAGCTCCAGGCTCGCCGTGCCCTGCCCGGCAATCACGTCCGGATGGTCGTACGCGTCGACGACGGGGTGACCGCTGTCGTCGCTGAGCCCGTCGGCCACCGCCACCCGCTCCTCGACGGCGGTGCCGGCGAACACCACCCGCGCCCCCGCCGCGCGGGCCCGCTCGACCTTCGTCGGTGCCGCGTCGACGGGCAGCACCACTGTCGCCGCGAGCCCGTGCTGTCGGGCCGCCAACGCCACCGCCACCGCGTGGTTGCCGGTGCTCTGCGCGATCACCCCGGTGTGGCCGGCCGCGGCGAGGCGACCGACAGCGCGCAGCGCGCCGCGCATCTTGTACGAGCCGCCGTGCTGAAGGTTCTCCGCCTTGAGCAGGACCCGGGCCCCGGCGAGTTCGTCGATCACCGGGGACCGCAGCACTGGTGTGCGGACCACGCGGCCGGCAAGCCAGCGGCTGGCCTCCTCGACATCGGCCCGGGTCTGGCCAACGGTGCGTGACATCGTCTCTCCTTTTTCGGGCACACCACGGGCGGGATCCAGCGGTACGTGGACCCCGGGAAGGTGGGTGGAAGTGTCAGGTCACTGTGGGTAGCTGAACGTCGACCCGCAGGCCGCCGTGTTCGGCGGGCCGGGCCGCGATGATGCCGTCGTGCGCCTGGGTGATCGAGCGGGCGATGGCCAGGCCCAGGCCGGCCCCGCCGCCCTGCGAGGTCCGGTCCCGGGCGAGCCGGCGGAACGGCTCGAACAGACCTGCCACCGCCTCGGCCGGCACGGGTTGACCGGTGTTGACCACTGACAGTGCGGGCACGCCGCTCACCACGACGGTCAGCGAGCCGCCCGGCCGGTTGTACTTGATGCCGTTTTCCACCAGGTTGGTGACCAGGCGCTCCAGCAGCACCCGCTCGCCGACGACGATCCGGGGCGCGAGGTGGGTGTCGACGGTGACCCCGGCCTCCCGGGCGCGGTCGCGGTAGCCGGCCAGCACCGCCTCGACGATCGTGTCGAGCCGCTGCGGGATCCGCGAGCGCAGGCCCTGGTCACTCTCGCTGAGCGCGAGCAGACCCTCGATGAGGCGTTCGTTGCGCTCGTTGGTCTCCAGCAGCTGGCTGGTCAACAACTCCAACTGCTCGTCGCTGAGCGCCCGGGCCATACCGACCTCGATGAGCGTCCGCTGCACGGCGAGGGGGGTACGCAGCTCGTGCGAGGCGTTCGCGGCGAACCGCCGCTGCCCCTCGTACCCGGCGGAGACGCGTTCCATCATCTCGTCGATCGCCCGGGACAGCCGGGCCAGCTCGTCGCGGCCCCGGGGCCGGATCCGGTGACCGAGGTTCTGCGGGCCGAGGTGGCCGATCGGCCCGGCCAGGTCGGCGACCGGGCGCAGGCACCACGCCGCGCCGAACCAGAGCGCCGCCAGCGCGGACAGGGTCACCAGGAGCACGGCCGCCAGGGGCAGCGCGAACGCTGTCGGTCGCACGTCGGCGCAGACAGTGCTCAGTCCGGGCACCGGCAGGTCACAGAACTGCTGCCCCCAGATCCAGGTCACCCCCGCCAGCCACTTGCCCATCCTCGGCAGCACCGGCCCGGCCAGCAGCGCCAGCAGACCCACCAGCAGCACCCGGCGTCGGGGCGTCCAGCTCACGCCGGACCGCCGATGCGGTAGCCGGCCTTCGGAACGGTGTGGATGATCGCCGGGTCGCCGAGCTTCTTGCGCAGGGTCATCACGGTGACCCGTACGGCGTTGGTGAACGGGTCGGCGAACTCGTCCCAGGCCTGCTCCAGCAACTCCTCGGCGCTGACCACCTGACCATCCGCGCGCAGCAGCACGTGCAGCACCGCGAACTCCTTCGGGCTCAACGCGAGCGGGCGGCCGTCACGGGTGGCCACGTGCCGGCCCACGTCCAGCGCCAGACCGTCCTGGGAGAGCACCGGTGGCAACGCCGGCGTGGACCGCCGCCCGAGGGCCTGCACCCGGGCCACCAGTTCGGCGAAGGCGAACGGCTTGGTGAGGTAGTCGTCCGCGCCGAGGCCGAGCCCCTCCACCCGGTCCCGGATGCCGGCCGCCGCGGTGAGCAACAGGACCCGGGTGCCGACCTGGGAGTCGGCGATGCTGCGACACACCTCGTCACCGGTGTGCCCCGGCATGTCCCGGTCGAGCACCGCGACGTCGTACCGGTTCACCCCGACCCGCTCCAACGCACCGTCACCGTCGTAGCAGACGTCGACGGCCATCGAGAGGCGACGCAGCCCTTCGGCCACCGTGTCCGCCAACAACCGTTCGTCGTCCGCCACCAGCACCCGCACGTTTGTCCGCTCCCCCATTCGGCTTGCCCGGCATACCGTCGCAGGCCCGGGTTAAGGGTTCTGTAAGCACCCGCCGCAGCCATCCTCCACGGGAGTGTCCAGCGGGCAAACCATCGCAAGCCAGCGGATGTCGGCTTCGTTCCCGGCTCACGTCGTCTGCGTGGTCCGTCCCCGACGAGCACGGCGGTTGGCGCTCGGGGGTGAGCTGCGTCACGATGGGGGCCGAGGAGGTCGCCCGATGGCTGACCCGTGGCTCGCCCTGGAGTTCGGCGTCGATCCGGCGGAGCCGCGCCGATCGGCCCAGCCGCGCCGATCGGCCCAGCCGCGTCGATCGGCCCAGCCGCGTCGATCATGGAATTATGGTGGGCGCTGCATACCTTTTCGCACCTTTTGCGAGGCACCACAACTTCATGATCGATACAGGTGCCTGCCCGGGGCGGGTCGGCGTGGGTGAGGCGGGCGGCTGTCAGCTACGGGTGGAGGAGGGGGAGCAAGGTTCGGACGATATAGGTCGGGCGACGGTAAAGGTCCTGGTCTGTGAAGTGGCGCATTTGCCAGCCGTTGGCGGCGAGCCAGTTGGTCCGAGCTCGATCATGCCGGAGTCGGACACGGTCCAGATGGGACGATCCGTCGTATTCGACACCGACGCGGCGTCGCCGATAACCAAGATCCAGGCGATAGAGGGGTATCCCATTGCTGTCCCGAACCCAGATCTGCGGCTCGGGCGTGGGCAGTCCGCCGTCCATCAGCACCAGGCGCAGCTGGCTCTCCTGCCGGCACTCTGCCCGAGGATCGGCGCGTGGCACGAGATCGCGCGCTTGACAGACTCCACGCAGACGGGCGTGCCGAGCGACCTCGACGCCAAGCTCCTCCGGCCGACAGGCGCCTACGCGAAGACACAGATCCAGCACCGGCATCGCTTCCATCCGACGCAACGAGCGGGCCAGGTCCACCGCGCACCTGGCTGCGGGCGCACAGGGCACTCCGGCCAGCAGCACCGGATCACGCACCGGCAGCACCGCCTCATGGGTCACGACGCCTCGAATACGCGGGATGTTCTCTCCCGCCGGCACGATCACGTGCACGTTAGGGCTTCGCGCGTCACCGAAGCCGTGCAGCTGCGCGCCGGTGTGAAATCCGACGACGGCATTGGCTGGCAGCCGGCGGAAGATCGCCGGTAGGCGTGCAGCCTCGTCGGCCGAGGACGCGTAGACGCTCCGCGACAGCCGGTGCAGGCGGGAGAGCTCGGTCAACCTGCGTACTTGTTCCCGACTGAGGCCAGCTGCGAGTAACTCCGAGTATCGATACAGAGGCTCTGCCATACCGCAGAAATCTGCAGCACCAGATCGTCACCCTCGACCCCAACAAAGCGTCCTGTGGATAACCAACCGCCCTGTGCACAACCACCGCAGCCGTCCCCGACGTGCTATGCGACGAGTCAGTCGTCTGGGTGGATCATGAAGTTGTGGTGGTGGACCAAAGACTTGGAATAACACATTCCTTCCACCACAACTCCATGATCCACCCGACCGGGGCGCGGGGACGGGGACGGGGGTGGGGGGTGGGGGGTGGGGGGTTAGTCGCAGGCGGTGCCGTCGCCGTCTCGGTCCAGGTCGTAGATGTCGTTGCCGATCACTTCGATCGGTCCGCTGACGTAGGCGGGACCGTTGCCACTGCCACCGGCGCAGTCGACGTCGCTGGCGATCGGGACGCAGCCGCTGTAGTTCGGGTCACACTTCGACGCCTGCGGCTTCTTGGTGCCGACGGCGACGACCTGGGTCACCGGCTGCTTCGTCACCGCGGACTTGACGAGCTTCTTGCCCGTCGGCACCCCGTCGGTGGTGGTCACCTCATAGGTCAGGGTCCGTACGCCGTTCACGCCCTTGGTGCGGACGACCCGCTTGCCCTGGGCCAGTGACGAGTCCTTGACGGTCCGCTCGCCGTACCGGATCGTGGCCCGCTCCGTCACTGTCGTGACCTGCACCACGGGCGCGGCTGCCGCGCTGCTCGGGCTGGCTTCCACCGACGGGGGCGCCGACGAGGGCACGGTGGAGGGTGTGGCAGCCGCCGATGACGCCTCCTCGGTCGGCTCGCCGGGTGTCGCCAGGATGGGCTGCTGCGGCTGCTCGGCGGCGGTGCCGGTCTGGGTCGGCTTCGGCTCGCCGGTCAACGCGCTGACGATGGCGGTGCCGGTGCAGCAGAGCAACAGGATCGACAGGGTCACCGAGCCGAGGATCACGGCAGCCCGACCGGCAGGCGTGGTCCGGCGGAACCAGTTGGGGCGGGGCGCTTGGCCGAACGAAGGTGGGTACGGCGGTCCCGGGTTCTGTGGTGGTTGCATGGTCACGGCGATGAGTGTCGTCGCAAATACCGTGTGCGATATCCGCCTTCGCGTTCGTCACCTGCGCCTTTCGCTCGGCGGGGAAGGTCGGTGGGCGCGCTCGCTGACGACGAGTCGGCAGGTGCGGCGACCCACCAGTCCGGCAGGGCAGGGCCGATCGTGCGGGGATCAGCACCAACAAAAGCCGCAGATCAACACGCATCGGATCGACACCCGATCGGATGTCGCATGGCGACGACGAGAGTGTCGCGATGCCGTCAGTGCGGCAGCTTCAGCGCTCCTCCATCGCCCAGGGCGAGCCGTAGCCGTTCAGTAGATCGAGGAAGGGCATCGGGGACAGCGCCTCCGGCCCGAGCACCCCGACACCCGCCCACGCGCCGGTGGCGAGCAACTCCAACGCGATGACCGGGTTGACGGCGGTCTGCCAGACCACCGCCTGGTGCCCGTACTCCCGCATCGACCACTCGTTGTCGACCACGTGGTACAGGTAGACCTCGCGGGGGCGCCCGTCCGGGTCGAGGCCGCGTACCCAGGTGCCGGCGCAGGTCTTGCCGCGCATCCGGGCGCCGAGCGTGGCCGGGTCGGGCAGACTCGCGGCCACCACGTCACGCGGGGAGACCTCGACGCCGCGGACCCGCACCGGGGAGACCGCGTCCAGGCCGAGCTTGTGCAGTGTCTTGAGCACCTTGATGAACTCGTCGCCGAGGCCGTACTTGAAGGTGACCCGCCGGGCGTTCACCCAGCGCGGGATGAGCAGCACCTCCTCGTGTTCGACGTTGACACACTCGACCGGCCCGATGCCCTCCGGAAAGTGGAAGACCTCCGGCTCGGAGAACGGTTCGGTGGTGAACCAGCCCCGATCCCGTTCCCAGACGACCGGCGGGTTGAGGCACTCCTCGATGGTGGTCCAGATGGAGAACGATGGCGCGAAGTCGTACCCGTCGACGGTGAGGTTCGCCCCGTCCCGGACGCCGATCTCGTCGATCTCACTGAACAGCTCGTCGGCGGCGTACCGGGCGAACACGTCGGACAGGCCGGGCTCGACCCCGATACCGCAGAGCGCCAGCCGACCGGCAGTCGACCAGGTGTCGGCCATCGCGAACTGTTCGTCGCCGAGCTTCACGCCGGTCTCGGCGTGCGACAGCGACATCGCCATGTCCAGGTAGTCCGCGCCGGCCACGAACGCGCCATTGAAGATCGGCATGACGAAGCGCGGGTCGACGGCGTTGAGCACGTGCGTGACCCGGTGCTCCCGGCACAGCGCGGTGACCGCGTCCGCCGAGGCGGCGTCCACCTGGGCGGCGACGAAGCGGTCACCGTGCCCGGCGACCGCCCGCTGGGCGCGAGCGGGGTCGTGGTCGGCGACCACCATGGTCTCGAAGAAGCTCCGTCGGGCGGCGATGGCTACGGCGGCGGAGCCGACGCCACCGGCGCCGACGAGGAGGACACGCATCAGGAATCAAACCCCAAACCGAAACGATCGAGAGTACGGAGCCAGAGGTCGCGCCGGCCCTCGCGCGCGTCGGCGCGGGCCAGTGACCAGCGGGTGAGATTGATGCCGATCGCGCGGGCGGGTTCCGGCGGGAACGGCAGTGGCTTGCGGCGAACCAGGTCGAGTCGGGTCAGCGGGGTGTTCCCGCCGTCGAGCAGGTCGAGCAGCACCCGGGCGCCGAAACGGGTGGCCCCGACGCCGAGGCCGGTGTAGCCGGCCGCGTACGCCAACCGGCCGCCGTAGGCGGTGCCGAAGAACGGGCAGAACCGCGTGCAGGTGTCGATGACGCCGCCCCAGCGGTGGCTGAACCGCACGTCGGCGAGCTGCGGGAACGTGGTGAAGAAGTGGCGGGCGAGGGTGGTGAAGGTGGCCGGTCGTTGCTCCAGCTCGGGTGCGACCCGGTTGCCGTAGTGGTAGACGGCGTCGTAGCCGCCGAAGAGGATCCGCCCGTCGGCGGTGATCCGGTAGTAGTGGAACTGGTTGCCGGTGTCGGCGAGCCCCTGCCGGTTGCGCCAGCCGATGGCGTCGCGCTGAGCCGGGGTGAGCGGCTCGGTCATCAGCACGTGGTCGTAGACCGGCACCAGGTACGCCCGCAGTCGGCGCAGCAACGGCGGGAACGCGTTGGTGGCCAGCACCACCCGACGCGCCCGCACCGAGCCGGGCCGGCCGTCGGCCCGGGTGTCGGCCGGGTGGGCGGTGGGCTCGGCGCCCAGGGTGCTGGCGTGCAGTGCGGCACCGTCGGCGCGCAGCCCGGTGACGCGGGTGTGCTCGTGCACGCGTACGCCGAGGTCGAGGCAGGCGCGGCGCAACCCCCAGGCCAGCTTCGCCGGGTCCACCATGGCCACCCGGTCGGCGTCGAACATCCCACCCAGGTACGTCGGTGAGTGCACCTCGGCGCGCACCTCGTCCCGGTCGAGCAGCCGCACCCGGTGCCCGTACCGACGGGCCAGGTCCGCGTCGGCGGCCAGCCCGTCGAGTTGGTACGACTCGACGGCGACGGCCAGCTCACCGGTGCGCTCGAAGTCGCAGTCGATGTCGAACGCGGCGACGGTGGCGGCGATGGCGTCCAGGTTGTCCCGGCCGAGGCGTTCCAACTCGCCGACCTCGTCGGGGAACCGGTCGACGCCGTTGGCGAGGCCGTGGGTCAGCGAGGCGGCGCAGAACCCGCCGTTACGCCCGGACGCGGCCCAACCGCAGGTCCCGGCGTCGACGAGCAGCACGTCACGGTCCGGGTCGGCCTGTTTCGCCAGCAGCGCGGCCCACAGCCCGCTGTACCCGCCGCCGATCACCAGCAGGTCCGCGGAGTGCCGGCCGACCAGTGCCGGCAGCGGGTCGGGGCGGTCGGGGCGGTCGAGCCAGTACGGCACCGGTGCCGCGCCGGCCAACGCCCGGCCGGTATCAGGGAGCGTCATGACCGCTCGGTCAGCAGAGCGGCGCGACGGGCCCGTCGGCCCCGCAACGAACTGAGCCCCACCAGCAGCAACGCAGCCGCGAACATCGCCGTGCCGATCACGTTGACCTGCGGTGGGATGCCACGCTGGGCGGCGCCCCAGACGTACATCGGGAACGTGACGGTGGTGCCGGCGTTGAAGTTCGTGATGATGAAGTCGTCGAAGCTCAGCGAGAACGCCAGCAACGCGGCGGCCACGATGCCGGGCAGCACCAGCGGCAGGGTGATCCGGCGGAAGGTCTGCCACTCGTTGGCGTAGAGGTCCATGGCGGCTTCCTCCAGCCGCCGGTCCATCCCGGCGAGCCGCGCCTTCACGGTGACCACCACGAACGACAAGCAGAACATCACGTGCGCGATCAGGATGGTCCAGAAGCCCTGCGGTACGCCGGCCGACACGAACAGCGCCAGCAGCGACGTGCCCATCACCAACTCCGGGGTGGCCATCGGCAGGAAGATCAGCACGTTGATCCCGGACCGGCCCTGGAAGCGGTGCCGGACCAGCGCGAACGCCATCAGGGTGCCGAGCACCGTGGCGACCACCGTGGCGAGGAAGCCGATCTGCACGCTGCGCACCACTGCGTCACACATGTCCGAGGTGGCACATGGCTGCCGCCAGTTGTCCAGTGTGAACTCATTGAAGTCGTACGACAGCCGACTCGACGGCCGGTTGAACGACAATGCGGCCACCACCAGGATCGGCAGCGCCAGGTAGCCGAGCACCAGCAGCGCCACGATCATCACCCAGCGGTCGGCCAGCCAGCGCGAGAGTCGCATCAGTCCCGCCTTTCGTTCGCGACTGCGGGGCTCCGCTGCGCTGCACTCCTCGCGCTCACAGGACCTCCTCCGTGCCGGCTCGACGCAGGTAACCGAAGACCACCGCGAGGATCGCCGCCATCAGCAGGAACGACAGTGCGGCGCCCTGCGGGTAGTCCAGCCGGACCAGGAACGCCGAGTCGATGACGTTGCCGATCATGTATTCGTTCGGGGTGCCGAGCAGTTCGGCGTTGATGTAGTCACCACTGGCCGGGATGAAGAACAGCAGCGTGCCGGCGACCAGGCCGGGCATGGACAGCGGCAACGTCACCCGACGGAACGCCTGCGCCGGGCTGGCGTACAGGTCGGTGGCAGCCTCCAGCAGCCGGTGGTCCAACCGCTCCAGGCTCGCGTACAGCGGCAGCACCAGGAACGGCAGGAAGTTGTACGTCAGGCCGAGCACCACAGCGAACGGCGTGGCCAGCAGCCGACCGTCCGGGGCGAGCAGGTGCACGTCACGCAGCAGACCGACGAGCGCGCCGTTGTCCGACAGGATCGTCTTCCAGGCCAGCGTACGAACCAGGAAGCTGGTGAACATCGGCGCGACGACGCACACCAGCAGCAGGTTCTTCCACCGGCCGGCCTTCTGCGCGATCGCGTACGCCAGCGGGTAGCCGAGCAGCAACGCCAGCACCAGGGCCAGCCCGGCGTAGCCGAACGAACGCAGGAACTGCGGCCAGTACGCCTGCACCACATCCGGGTAGTTGCCGAACGCCCAGGTCATCGCGTACCCGGTGGAGAGCGAGCCGCTGGGGTCGTACAGGCTGGCCGCCGCCAACTGCACCAGCGGCACGCCGAAGAAGATGAGCAGCCAGGCCGCGCCGGGCAGCAGCAACAGGTACGGCAGGAGCCGGTTCCGCCCGGACCGGGCCGCCGGTGGCGTCGGCGGCGAGGCGGGCGCCGCGCTGCCACCCCGGTGGGCCAGGGCCGTCACCGGGCAGCTCCCAGAGGGTCCGCCACCGGCTCCGCCGGCACCACTGTCTGCTCCCCGTCCTCGTCTCCGGCGCGGGGCAGGACGAAGGAGTGGGCCGGGTGCCAGTAGGCGACCACCTCGGCACCGGGCGTCAACCGCACGGCCGGGTCGGCGTTCGCGGTGAAGACCGACATCTCCTGCCCCCACGCGGTCCGCAGCAGGTATTCGGTGCTGACCCCCGCATAGCAGATGTCGGTGAGCACGCCGTGGACCATGTTGCTGCCCTCGGGCACCAGCCCCGCATCCGCCACCAACTGCACCTTCTCCGGCCGCACACCGAGCCAGACAGAGCCTTGCGTGGTCCGGGCACGGGTGGCTGGGACCGCGAAACGGCCCCCGTACGCGCCGAGGAGCAGGTCGACGCCGGACGGCCCGGACACCTCGGCCGAGATCAGGTTCGACTGGCCGAGGAAGTTGGCCACGAACGGGTTGACCGGGTACTCGTAGATGTCGACAGGAGCCCCGAGTTGTTCGATGCGGCCGGCGTTCATGACGGCGACGGTGTCGGCCATCCACATCGCTTCCTCCTGATCGTGCGTCACGTGCAGGAAGGTGATGCCGACCTCGGTCTGGATGCGCTTCAGCTCGATCTGCATCTGTCGGCGCAGTTTCAGGTCGAGTGCGCCCAACGGTTCGTCGAGCAGCAGCACCTGCGGCCGGTTGATCAGGGCGCGGGCCAGCGCGACCCGCTGCTGCTGACCACCGGAGAGCTGGGCCGGACGGCGGTTGCCGTAGCCGTCGAGCTGCACCAGGGACAGCATCCGGGTGACCTCGTCGTCGACCGAGCGGATGCCGCGTCGGCGCAGCCCGAAGGCGACGTTCTCGAAGATGCTGAGGTGGGGGAAGAGCGCGTAGCTCTGGAAGACGGTGTTGACCGGTCGCTTGTACGGCCGCAGCCGGGCTATGTCCCGGTCACCGAGGAGCACCTGGCCGGTTGTGGGTTCCTCCAGGCCGGCGATCATCCGCAACGTGGTGGTCTTGCCGCAGCCGGACGCGCCGAGCAGCGCGAAGAACGAGCCCTGCTCGATGGTCAGGCTGAGGTCGTCGACGGCGGTGAAGACGCCGAAGCGTTTGGTGAGGTTGGCCAGGCGCAGGTCGCCGGCGGGTGTCTCGCGCGCCATCCCCGTCACGCCCCGATGACCTGCTGGAACTTGCCCTCGTACTCCCGTTCCTGCTTCTCGTCCAGGGCCATGAACACCTTGGATTTCGACAGCAGCGCCTCGTCGGGGAAGATCAACGGGTTCGCGGCCAACTCGGGGTCGATCTTCTCCATCTCGGCCTGCGCGCCCTTGACCGGGCAGATGTAGTTGACGTACGCGGCGAGCTTCGCGGCGACCGCCGGCTCGTAGTAGTAGTTGATCAGCGCTTCGGCGTTGCTCTTGTGGGTGGCCTTGTTGGGGACCATCATGTTGTCGCTGAACAGCATCACGCCGGAGTCGGGCGCGACGAAGCGCACCTTCTCGTCCTCGCCGGAGAGTTGGATGACGTCCCCGGACCAGCCGATGCACGCGGCGATGTCACCCTTGGCCAGGTCAGGCGCGTAGTCGTTGCCGGTGAACTTGCGGATCTGGCCGGAGTCGACGGCCTTCTTGAGTTTGTTGAGGGCGTCGTCGAACTGGGCGGCGGTGAAGTTCGCCGGGTCGTGTCCGTTCGACCCGAGCAGCAGACCCATGGTGTCGCGCATCTCGCTGAGCGCTGTCACCTTGCCCTTGAGGTCGGGGCGGGTGAGCAGCTCGTCCACTGTGCGCAGTTCCTTGGTGACGTTGCCGTTGTACGCCAGACCGGCGAGGCCGGACTGCCACGGGATGGAGATCCGGTTCTCAGTGTCGAAGGGGCGGTTGAGCAGCGACGGAAGCAGGTTGGCCTGCACGTTCGGGATGTTCGCCGGGTCCAGCTTCTGGATCCAGCCGAGCCGGATCATCCGGGCCGCCATCCAGTCGGTCAGCACGATGATGTCCCGGTCGGTGCTCTGGCAGGCGGCGAGCTGGTTCTGCACCTTGCCGAAGAACTCGTTGTTGTCGTTGATGTCCTCGGTGTAGGTCACCTGGATGCCGGTCTTCGTGATGAACTCGTCGAGGCTCGGTCGCTTGGACTCGTCCTTCTCGTCCACGTCCATGTACTGCGGCCAGTTGGCGAAGGCGAGCTTCTTCTCGGCGCCGGAGAGGTCCTCGCTGACACACCCGGCTTCGGTCTGCTGCGCGCCCTTGGTGCCGCAGCCCGCGAGGCTGCCGCCCATGGTGAGCAGGGCGGCCGAACCGAGAGTGCCGGTGAGCAGTCCACGCCGGGAGAGGGGCCGGAGGGGAGTACGCATGACGACTCCTAGGGGTCATCGTCGGCGGGCGGGACGGGGAGGCGCGCCGGCGGGAATGTCGGGAGGATGAAGTGCCATGGACGACTGATCCTGACATGAGGTGACCTCCCTTACAAGGGATTCCGTTGCGGGAATAGCGATGTACGACGAAATACGCCAGACTACGCGGGGATACACGCGCGACATCACGATTCGGGATATGGGGAGCGGGCAATGACAAACCGGCAGCACGAGAACAGCAACGGCGGTCGACGCGTCGCTGTCCGTGACGGTGCCAATCACGCTCTGCTGGATGACGTGGCCAAGCAGATCATCGAGCAGCTCCAGGAGGACGGCCGCCGCCCCTACGCGACGATCGGCAAGGCGGTGGGGCTGTCCGAGGCGGCGGTCCGCCAGCGGGTGCAGCGGCTGCTCGACTCCGGCGTGATGCAGATCGTGGCGGTGACCGACCCGCTCCAGCTCGGCTTCCCCCGGCAGGCGATGATCGGCCTGCGTACCGACGGCGACCTGGAGGCGGTCGCGGACCGGCTGGCCGAGCTGGAGGAGGTCGACTACGTGGTGATCACCGCGGGCTCGTTCGACCTGCTCACCGAGGTGGTCTGCCGCAACGACGACCACCTGCTGGAGATCCTGCAACGGCTGCGCGCCGTGCCCGGGGTGCTCTCCACCGAGGCGTTCGTCTATCTCAAGCTGCGCAAGCAGACCTACACCTGGGGCACGGCCTGAGCTTGCTTTGATCAACTCGGCTTTCTGGAAGTCGGGGCGTCCGGGCCGCCCTGATGCCCCGGCTTCCGTCAACCCGAGTGGATCGAGCCGGCGGCCGAGGGGGAGCTACCACCGGTCAGACCCTTTGGAGTTGATGTCGCAAACGATTCAGCGGCGGGCGGGCGCGACCCGGACCGCTGAGCGGCACCCCGACCGGCGGCCGTGATGTCGCAAACGATTCAGCTCCAAAGGCAGCCACCAGCACACCTCCGACCCCTGCCGAAGACTCCCGCCGGCCACCGACGAACCAGCCAGCATCAGTACGGATTCCGTTGCGTCCATGACGGCCGCACGCTGAATCCGTCGTCAACGGTCGGCGATACCGCCGATAACACTTGCTTCGGACCGTGAAACTGTGCGATAACCGTTGGCAGAGCGGCCGGCCTCACCCCGTTGACCGGCCCGACGACCGATGGGGCTGACATGGCCAACGCCACCGACCACCTCTGGATGCACTTCACCCGGATGGCGAGCTACTCCGCCGGCGAGGTGCCGACCATCGTGCGCGGCGAGGGTGCGTACGTGTGGGACGCGCAGGGCCGCCGCTACCTCGACGGGCTGGCCGGGCTCTTCGTGGTCAACGCCGGCCACGGCCGCACCGAGCTGGCGGAGGCCGCCGCCAAGCAGGCCGGCGAGCTGGCCTACTTCCCACTCTGGTCGTACGCCCACCCGAAGGCCGTCGAGCTGGCCGAGCGGATCGCCACGCTCACCCCCGGCGACCTCAACCGCATCTTCTTCACCACCGGTGGCTCCGAGGCCGTCGAGGCGGCGTGGAAGCTGGCCCGCGCCTACTTCAAGCGCACCGGCAAGCCTAACAAGTACAAGGTGATCAGCCGTTACATCGCCTACCACGGCACCTCCATGGGCGCACTGTCGATCACCGGCCTGCCCGGCATCAAGAGCGACTTCGAGCCACTGGTCCCAGGCGCGATCAAGGTGCCGAACACGAACTACTACCGGGCGCCCGAGCACGGCGACGACCCCGAGGCGTTCGGCCGTTGGGCCGCCGACGAGATCGGTCGGGCCATCGAGCGGGAGGGGCCGGACACGGTCGCCGCGGTCTTCCTTGAGCCCGTGCAGAACTCCGGCGGCTGCTTCCCACCCCCGCCCGGCTACTTCGACCGGGTACGGGAGATCTGCGACGCGCACGACGTGCTGCTCGTCTCGGACGAGGTGATCTGCTCGTGGGGCCGGTTGGGTGAGTACTTCGGCGCGGTGCGCTACGGCTACCAGCCGGACATCATCACCACCGCCAAGGGCATCACCTCCGGCTACGCCCCGCTCGGCGCGATGATCGCCAGCGACCGGCTGATGGAACCGTTCCTCACCGAGACCGGCATGTTCGCCCACGGGGTGACCTTCGGCGGGCACCCGGTCTCCTGCGCGGTGGCCCTGGCCAACCTGGAGGTCTTCGCCCGCGAAGACCTGGTCGGGCACGTACGCGCCAACGAGGCCGCCTTCCGGGCCACCCTGGAGAAGCTGTACGACCTGCCAATCGTCGGCGACGTCCGCGGCGACGGCTACTTCTACGGCATCGAACTGGTCAAGGACAAGACCACCCGGGAGACCTTCAACGAGGCCGAGTCGGAGCGCCTGCTGCGCGGCTTCCTCTCCACCGCCCTGTTCCAGGCGGGCCTCTACTGCCGGGCCGACGACCGGGGCGACCCCGTCATCCAGTTGGCCCCGCCCCTGATCGCCGAGCAGCAGCACTTCGACGAGATCGAACAGACCCTCCGCACAGTCCTAACCCAAGCCTGGACCAAGCTCTAACCCACCCACCCACCCATCTCCGTTGATCATGAAGTTATTGCCAGGACACGCCGAGGCAAGGGGCAATAACTTCATGATCAACGCCGAAACGGCGGAGGGCCGGGGGGTTAGTGGTTGGGGGGGATTACTCGGAGGTGGCCTCGGCGGCCGGTCTGGTGGGGATTCTCCGAGTGGTGCTGGTCCGGCTCCGGGGGGCGGGGGGCCGGGCGGGCGGCTTCGCGGACCGCTTCGGCCAACGCGACCAGGTCGTCGGTGGTGGGCGGCGGCGGCTCGAACTCGCCCTCGTGCCGGACGACGTCCCAGCCCCGCGGGGCGGTGAGGCTGCGGGCGTGCGGCTCACACAGGTCGTACGTGTGTGGCTCGGCGAACGCCGCCAGTGGCCCCACCACCGCTGTCGACTCGTTGTAGACATAGGTCAATGTGGCGACCGCTTGCCGGGGGCAGCCGTTACGGGAGCAGCGCCGTGGTGACCTCACGTGCGGCAGGGTATCTCCATTACCGGGTCCGGCGCATCGGTTCGCGTTGCGACACGCCCGTCATGGTGATCACAGTCGACCGCCCTGGGCGCGCCGCGCCACAGGATCGGCGCTGCCGCTGGCCAGCCCGACACGGGCGCTACCCTTTGCCTCATGACGAGCCCGGAACACCGCCGCCCCGGCTCGGGCCGGCGTGCGCATCGGGACCGGCACGGGCGCGGCCTGCGCGGGCGGCTGGTCCCGGCCACCGTGCCCCTGGCGCGGACCAAGGCCGAGGTCTTCGACGACCTGGTTCTGGACACCGTCGAGACGTTGGAGCGTCGGTTCGCCAAGGAGCTGGCGGGTGTTGAGTTCGCGGTCGAGGACGTCCCGCCGGACCTGAACGTCTACGACTCGGATGTGCTGGAGGATGGCGAGGTCCCGCTGGCCCGGCTGCTGCCCGGTCGCCCGGGCCGGCAGGAGATGCCGCCGCGGATCGTGCTGTACCGACGGCCCCTGGAGTTCCGGGCGATGGACCGCGAGGACCTCGCCGATCTCGTCCATGACGTGATCATCGAACAGGTGGCGAACCTGCTCGGGGTGGACCCGGACGAGCTCGCCTGAGCCGACCTCCGAGCGGAGAGTCGGGCGGCCCCCACCGCCCCGACCTCACACACCGCCCCGACCTCAGACCGGTCAGGCGGCCCGCCGCTTCAACTTGCGCCGCTCCCGCTCGGAGAGCCCACCCCAGATGCCGAACCGCTCGTCGTGACCCAGAGCGTATTCAAGGCACTCGGTCTTGACCTCGCAACGCGAACAGATCCGCTTCGCCTCGCGGGTCGAGCCGCCCTTCTCGGGAAAGAACGCCTCGGGGTCGGTCTGCGAGCACAATGCCCGCTCCTGCCACTCCGGCGCGTTTCCGAGCAGGTCGGCCACCTCAAGCTGGCCGTCCATCAAATGCCTCCTTGTCGCGCACCGGCGTCATCGCCGCTGCAACCCCCCACGCGAAAGGCGTGCTTGTCCGTCCGGTCCCGTTTTGTTGCGTTCCGTGCGAACAACCCCATTCAAATTACACGCGTGTAATGCGTGCGCCGTCAAGCCAAACTTGATAATGGAGTCGCCCTCCCGACACCCTCGGCCGACCCACTCGGGCCGTCCAGCCTCGCAACCTGCCCTATCGATTCAGACCCCGGCCGAGTAACGCCCTCTCCGGCGAGTTGCCCGACTTTTCTCCCGTGGCGCTTCCCCGACGAGTCGCCGGCCGGACGGCACCGGAGACCTCCAACGCTAAGCTGATCTTGGTGGGAGACAGGTTAACGCGACGCGGCACAGACCGCCTGTCGAGCCGCAGACAGCACTCGCGCCCCGTCCATGATGTGGACGGGGCGCGGCGGTAGAACCGATTCGTCGAGATCAGTCAGTTGCTCCAAAACCGCTGCTCGGCCAGGCGAACTCAGCTATCTCTCCACCATGGACAGAAATCGTGCCGGCGGGCGTGCGGTCGTCCCACCAGACGGTATAGATCCCGCTCGCCAGACCGGGATAGACCGCACTGTGGAACGAGCCGTCCCGCACCCGGCGCTCGCGCACCGCCGAGTGGACCCGCCGGTCGCCGTCGCGACTGATCTCGATCTCCCGTCCCTGCAGATCCCGACCCGTGTAGACGATCAGGGCACCGGTGTCGCCACCCAGATCCAGGACCACACTCCCGGTCTCCGACGGCCCGTACTCATGCCCGTGCATCCGCCCACCCTCCTGCGCGGTCAGGACGCCGCCGACGGGTTGTTGAACCCGTCGTACGGCGTACCCAGGTAGGGGAAGTTCGCGAGGAACGGCGCTGTCACATCGGCGGCGCTCAGCCCCGGGGTGACAGCGGCGGCCGCCGCGTCCGGTCGGAACGTCTTGTCGACCAGCGGCACGGTGACCCCGGCGATCGCCCGCAACGCGATGCTGACCACGTCGTCACCGACCCGCCGCCCGTTCGGGAACCCGGCCAGGTCGCCACCGAGCACCCCGAACCGGTCCGGACGCCTGGCCGGCGGGATCGCGGTGTTCAGGCGCAGCAGGTCGGCCTGCACGTCGCCGGTGGCGTTGGTGAAGCCGTCGATCAGCCCGGCCGGTACGCCGGTGAGCAGGATCGCCACCAGGTCGGCTCGGACCTTCTTCGCCTTGGTGAGCTTGTCGAGGTTGGGGAAGACGTCCGGGTAGAGCGCCGGCAACAACGCCGCCAACTCAGGCTGCTCGACGAACCGCGCGAACCGCTTGTCCTCCGACGGCGGCAGCGAGTTCCACAGGTCCTTCTTGGACATCGGCACGATGACCTCGTTGAACAGGGGATTGCCCAGCCGCGAGACCTGGGTGAACGGGCCGGTGGCGGTGTCCGCGCCACCCCGGTCGCCGAGCACCCGCACCTGCTGGCGCGACGCCGACGTCCACACCCCGATCACCGATGCCGGGTCGGCGGCACCGTACCGGTTGGCGCGTCGACGCACCCGGTCCAGTGGCACCTGCACCGCGATGCTGTGCACGTTCATCCGGTCGGTGGCGTTGACCGGCTCCCCCTCAGCCTTGAAGATCTTCTTCCCGGCGACGTGCAGCTGCTGGAACGGCCGCAGCGTGCCGAGGTCGAAGATCGCCCCGAGGTCGACGAAGAACCCGTCCGCGCGCTGCCCGGCGAACACCCGCTCCCCCGTGGAGAGCGAGTATGTGGCCTGCCGCACCAGGTCGGCGTACTTCGGGGTGGACAGCGGGCCGACGTTGCACGGCGGGCACTGCAGCTTGTGCGCCAGCCGGTGCTCGCGGCCGTCGGCCACCCGGGTCAGGCTGTAGAACTGCCGGCGGTTCCAGTTCTCGCTGTCCAGCGAGTCGATCGGACCGGTGTTGTAGAGAAAACTGTTCGGGTTGGTGATCTCGGTGGTGAATTCGAACCGGTAGGTGACATCCGGGCGACCGTCGCCGTCGTTGTCGATATGGATTTCGTACCGCACGTCGTCGCCGAACTCGAAGAAGTTCGGGCCCCCGGAAGGGAGCTGCAACGGCACGTAGTTGGCGATCAACGTGACCGTGTCGCGTTTGTCGGGGCTGACGAACGCGTAAAGGTCGGAGCTGTCGGCGACCGGATCCTTGGCTATCTCCGGGGCCTCGCGGTGGGAAGACATGACGGACCAACCTCACTGGGCGGGGACTGATGGCGGGGCGGACTGTCGGGGTCAGCGCCGGGCGGCGCGCCGCAGCCGGTCCGCGAGGCCACGGTCGCGTACCTCGATGCGCGCCTCACCGACGAAGATGTCCATCGTCGCGGAGTCGCGCAGGTGCACGACGATCGGTTCGTCGGCACTCCCGGCCGTACCCGGGGCGTTCTGCGCGGCCGACAGGCCCGGCACGGTGAGCGCGGCGGCGCCGAGGGTGGCGCTGGCCGCGGCGGTCAACGTCTGCCGGCGGGTCAGTCGCGGCCACTGCCGCTTCCGCTGATCACTGGTCATGGGCAACCTTTCCGGCGGTGGCGCCAACGCGCCCGCGGAGACGGACGGGTCCGACGCCGCCTCGCGACACCGCCGGGCCCCTGAGGGGACACCGGTGGCGGTCCTCGCCGTGACCGCCACCGGCACCGCGTGGTACGGCCGGCGGCGGGGAAAGGTTCGACGTCAGGGCCGGGCGTGACCGTACGCGGTCGTTCGCTTGCGCGCCGGACGTCCGGCCGCCTTCGCGATGGCCCGCAACTGCTCCTCGGTACGCGCCGACCCGTTGTCGGAGCCGGCCATCCGGGAGATCGTCTCCTCCATCAGCGTGCCGCCGAGGTCGTTGCAACCACCCTGGAGCATCGCGACGGTGCCCTCGTCACCCAGCTTCACCCAGGAGCACTGGATGTTGTCGATCCGGCCGTGCAGCAGCAACCGGGACATGGCGTGCACCACCCGGTTCTCCCGCCAGGTCGGGCCCGGTCGGGCGATCCCGGCCAGGTAGATCGGAGCATTGGTGTGCACGAACGGCAACGCCACGAACTCGGTGAACCCACCGGTGCGGTCCTGCACCCCGGCCAGCACCCGGAAGTGCGCCAGCCACTGCCCGGGGTGGTCGACGTGGCCGTACATCATCGTGGAGCTGGACCGGATGCCCAGCTCGTGTGCGGTGCTGACCACCTCGACCCAGGCGGCGGCCGGGAGTTTGCCCTTGGTGAGCACCCAGCGCACGTCGTCGTCGAGGATCTCGGCGGCGGTGCCCGGGATGGTGTCCAGCCCGGCCTCGCGGAGCTGGAGCAACCACTCGCGGACCGGCACGCCGGCCTTCGCGGCGGCGGTGACGATCTCCATCGGGGAGAACGCGTGCACGTGCATCTCGGGCAGCCGGGCCTTGATGGCGCGCACGATGTCGGCGTACCCGGTCACCGGCATCTTCGGGTCGATGCCGCCCTGCAGGCACACCTCGCTGGCACCGGCCGCCCACGCCTGCTCGGCCCGGTCCGCGACCTGCTCGACGGAGAGCCGGTACGCGTCGGCGTCCCGCTCGCGCTGGGCGAAGGCGCAGAACCGGCAGCCCACGTAGCAGACGTTGCTGAAGTTGATGTTGCGGTTGACCACGTAGGTCACGTCGTCGCCGACCGTGTCGCGGCGCACGTCGTCGGCGAGGCGGCACAATTCGTCGAGCGCCGGCCCGTCCGCCGCGAACAACGCCAGCGCCGCGTCGGTGTTGGCGGGTTCGAGCAGCGCCGCCGGGTCGTCGGCGGCGAGCCGCAGACCCGCCGCCAGGTCCCGGTCCGCACCACTGCCGGCCGCCACCGGGGGTACGCCCGCCCGCCGCGCCGCCGCCTCCGGGGTTACCTTGTCGGCCACCTCGGCCCAGTCGCCGTAGACGCTGTCGAAGTCACCCCGCCGGTCGTCGGTGCGGCCGGTGGTGTCGATGGTGGCGTGCAGGTCGGTCCGGCCGCCGAACGTCTCCTCCGGCTCCTGCCAGGGGCGGCCCTGCGGCACCGCCGACTCGACCGCCATGCCGGTGGCCGGGTCGGCCAGCGCGCTCACGTGCGGCAGCAGCCTCGGGTCGAGCCACGGGTCGCCCGCGCGCACGTACTCGGGGTAGATCGTCAACCGCTCGCGCAACGTGAACCCGGCCAGCTCGCTGTGCCGGGCCAACTCCTCGATCTGCGGCCACGGACGCTCCGGGTTGACGTGGTCCGGGGTGAGCGGCGAGACGCCGCCCCAGTCGTCGATGCCGGCGCGCAGCAGCAGGTCGTACTCGCCGGCGATGAGGTTCGGCGGGGCCTGGATGCGGGCCTTCGGGCCGAGCAGCAACCGCGCCACCGCCACCGTGGCGGCCAGATCGTGCAGCTCCGCGTCGGGCATGCCACGCATCGCCGTGTCCGGCTTGGCGCGGAAGTTCTGCACGATCACCTCCTGGAGGTGGCCGTACTCCCGGTGGGCGCGACGGATCGCGAAGAGCGCGTCCACCCGCTCGGCCGGGGTCTCCCCGATGCCGATCAGGATCCCGGTGGTGAACGGCACCCCGACCCGGCCGGCGTCGTCGAGCACCCGCAGCCGTACCGCCGGTTCCTTGTCCGGTGACCCGAAGTGCGGGCCGCCCGGCTCGGACCAGAGCCGGGTGGCTGTCGTCTCCAGCATCATGCCCATGCTGGGCGCGACCGGCTTGAGCCGCTGCAACTCCGACCAGGACAGCACCCCCGGGTTGAGGTGCGGCAGCAGGCCGGTTTCCTCCAGCACCGCCACCGCACAGGCCCGCAGATAGTCGAGGGTCGAGTCGTAACCGCGTTCGTCCAGCCAGGTCCGGGCCGCCGGCCACCGTTCCTCCGGCCGGTCACCCAGGGTGAACAGCGCCTCCTTGCAGCCCTGCTCGGCACCGGCCCGGGCGATCGCGAGGACCTCGTCGCGGTCCAGGAACGGCGCCGGCAGGCGGTGCGGCACTGTCGCGAACGTGCAGTAGTGGCAGCGGTCCCGGCACAGCCGGGTCAGCGGGATGAAGACCTTTTTGGAGTACGTGACCACACCCGGCCGCCCGGCGTCCCGCAGCCCGGCGTCGCGGATCCCACCGGCCAACCGGAGCAGCTCGTCCAGAGCCTCACCGCGAGCGGAGAGCAACGCGGCCGCCTCGTCGACGTCCAGCGCCCGCCCGCTGGCGGCCCGGCCCAGGGCCCGCCGCACGCTCGCCTCGCTGGGACCGGAGTGGGTGCGATCAACCATCCGCTCACCCTATGCGCAGCGCTGCGCCACCCAACCAGTCCCGGCCCGCACCGTGGGAAAGGGCACTGAACGATCACAGCGGCGCCTGCCGCGACCGGAGGTGACGGAACCCGCTGGCAGCCGTCCGTCAACCACCCGACCTCGTCGATCACGGCGGTCACCGCACCCGGAGGTCACCACACACCGGCGGTCACCGCACGCCGGGCCGCTTCGCTCCCCACGGCTGGCAATCTTGGACAGTTTCCGTCAGCTCGGAACGGAAAGTGTCCAAGATCTACGTTGCCTGCCCGCTCCCCCGCCCCGCGCGGCCCGGTCGGGCCGCGCGGGGCGGGCGGGGCGGGCGAGCGGGCGGGTGGAGATGCCTGACCGTGCCCCTCGGTGAGCCGAGCTCCGTTACCAACCGCGCGAGGGCTGCTGATCGGGTGACGTCAGCGGGGTTGATCCGGGTGGTCGTTCGGCTTGATGTGCTGGGTGCGGTCGCTGTCCGGGTCGGCGGGGCGGGAGATGACCTCGGTCGGGTCGGCCGACTGGCGCGGGATGGCCTGCGTGGGGTCGGCCGACGGCGGCTGCCCGAACGGGGGCGCGGCCGGGGACGGCGACTGCGGGGCCGGGCTGGCCGGCGGCGCGGACTGCGGCGCGGCCGGGAACGGCGGGGCGGACTGCGGGTGCGGCGGGGCCGACTGCGGAGCCTGGAACGGCGGCGACTGCTGGCCGAACTGACCGGCCTGCGGGTAACCGGCCGACTGACCGGCCTGGGGATAACCACCCGGCTGACCGGCCTGCGGGTAACCACCCGGCTGGCCGGGGGCGGGCCAACCGCCCTGCGGCTGGCCACCGGGCTGACCGGGAGCCGGCCACCCGCCCTGCTGCTGCGGCCAGCCCGGCTGCGGCTGGCCGTAGACGCCCGGCTGCGGCTTGGGTCGCGGCACGTAGTAGTGGGCGCGCCAGATGGTGTAGACCACCCAGGCGGCGATCGCGAAGATCACCATCCAGGCGAACCGGGTGAGCACACCGAGCAGCGCGTCGAGCACCTCGGCCTCGGCCAGCCGGCCCACCGTCCAGATCAGCATGGTCAGCGTGCCGAACAGGGCGCTGACCGCGTACTCGATCAGGGCGGCCTGGGTGATCAGCTTCGCCTTCGCCAGCACCGGCGAGATGTGCGTGGCCAGCAGCACCGCCAGCACGGGCAGAGTCACCGCCTCCACCCCGACGAACGCGTAGAAGGCGCTGCCCGCCCGATCGGTGAAGGAGCTGTAGTCGTTCGGGGCGACCAACCGGAGCAGGCCCACGAAGAGGAACACGGCGTTGGCGCCGAGCAGCGCGAGCGCGGCGAGCTCACGTAGTGGCTTGGTCAGCTGGCGGGCCTGTGTCGCGTCAGCGGACGCGGGCTCGGTGGGGCTGGTCACGAGCTCCCCCTCGGGGCAGGAACGGACAGGGCGCACGTGAGCCTAGTCTCGCGGGCCACCGACGGATCGGAGGCGTCACGTGCGCGAGGATGGTCGACATGCGCATCGTGGTTCTGGCCGGCGGCATCGGCGGCGCCCGGTTCCTGCTCGGGGTCCGGGCGTACGCCCGTGACGTCGGCGCGGAGGTGACCGCCGTGGTCAACGTCGGCGACGACCTGTGGTTACACGGGTTGAAGATCTGCCCCGACCTGGACAGCGTCATGTACACGCTCGGCGGGGGTGCCGACCCGGAGCGGGGTTGGGGCCGGGTCGGCGAGAGTTGGACGGTCAAGCAGGAGTTGGCCGCGTACGGGGCACAGCCGACCTGGTTCGGCCTCGGTGACAAGGACATCGCCACCCACCTGGTCCGCAGCACGATGCTCAACGGCGGTTACCCGTTGAGCGCGGTCACCGAGGCGCTGGCCAGCCGCTGGGAGCCGGGCGTGCGCCTGGTGCCGGCGACGGACGACCGGCTGGAGACCCACGCCGTGGTGGAGGACGACCAGGGGCAGCGGGCGATCCACTTCCAGGAGTGGTGGGTGCGGTACCGGGCGGACATCCCCACGCACCGTTTCGTGTTCGTCGGCGCGGAGACGGCGAAGCCGGCACCCGGGGTGCTGGACGCCATCGCCTCGGCCGACCTGGTGTTGATCGCGCCCAGCAACCCGGTGGTGAGCGTCGCGCCCGTGCTGGCCGTACCGGGGCTGCGGGAGGCCGTGGCGGGCGGACCGGCGCCGGTGGTGGGCGTCTCCCCGATCATCGGCGGCGCGCCGGTGCGGGGGATGGCCGACCGTTGTCTGGCCGTGCTCGGTGCCGAGTGCAGCGCGGCGGGGGTGGGCCGCCTCTACGGCGGTCGGGCCAGCGGCGGCCTGCTCGACGGTTGGTTGGTGGCCGAGGAGGACGCGGGCACGGTCGTGCCCGAGGTGACGGTCCGCGCGGTGCCGCTGCGGATGACCGACGAGGCGGCGACGGCGGCCATGGTCCGCGCCGCGGTGGAGTTGACGTGAGGTTGGAGATTCTGCCGGTGCTCGGCATCGGCCACGTGACCGAGGGCGACGACCTGGCGGCGTTGATCGCGACCGCCGCGCCGTGGCTGCGCAACGGCGACGTGCTGGTGGTCACCAGCAAGATCGTTTCCAAGGCGGAGGGGCGGCTGGTCGACGTGCCGGCGGACGGGCCGGAACGGCTTGCTGCCCGGGACGAGGTTTTGGCTGCTGAGACCGCCCGGGTGGTGGCCAGTCGGGGTGCGACCCGGATCGTGCAGACCCATCACGGCTTCGTGATGGCCTCGGCGGGGATCGACGCGTCGAACGTGGACAAGACCCGACTGGTGCTGTTGCCGGTCGACCCGGACGCTTCGGCCCGGGCCCTGCGGGACGCGCTGCGGGAGCGCTACGACCTGGACCTGGCGGTGATCATCAGCGACACGATGGGTCGACCCTGGCGCAACGGACTCACCGACGTGGCGCTCGGGGTGGCCGGGATGCCGGCCATTCGTGATCACCGGGGCGAGGTCGACCCGTACGGCAACGAGTTGCAGTTGACCCAGATGGCCGTGGTGGACGAGCTGGCGGGTGCCGGCGAGCTGATCAAGGGTAAGTGTGATCAGGTCCCGGTCGCGGTGGTGCGGGGCTACCTGCCCGCCAGCGAGCCGGACGACGCCGGTGGCGCGCAAGCGCTGATCCGCGACGCGGCACAGGATCTGTTCTCGCTCGGCACCGCCGAGGCCCGCGCCGCCGGGTTGGCCGACGCCGCCACCCTCGCCGATGGGCCCGGTCCGCTGCCAGCCGACCTGACCGCGGTGCGACGGGCGATCGACGCGGTCGCCGGGGTGGTCGCCCCCGGCACGGTCTTCACCGTGGTCGACGAGGCCGAGGTACGCGCTGGTCTGGTCGCCGAGATGCCCGGGTGGCCGGAGGGGGCCGCCCTGCTGCTCGGCTCGGCCCCGACCCCCGTCGAGCCGATGGGTCTGGTCCGCTTCGGCGCCGACCTGCACCGACTGCGCGTCGCCCTGGCCGCCGAGGGCATCGGGTCGACACTGTTGCCGCCACCGCCCGGCAGCCCGGCGAGCGCTGCCCTCGCCCTGTAGCCCCGCGAGCACCGCCCCGCCCGCTAGTCCCGCGAGCGCCGCCGACGCCAGGTAGCGGGGCGGCCGCCGCCGACGCCAGGTAGCGGGGCGCGGCCCTCGCCCGGTAGCCCGGCGGGTGCCGCCGGCGCGCTGGGGTGCCGGCGAATGCCTCATCCGGCGGGAGACGGCCGGGTCACGCGTCCAGCATGGCCCGGCCCAGCGGGGTCAGCGTGTGCAGCACACTGTTGCGTTCCCGGTGGCTGACCAGCAGGCCAGCGTTGCGCAGCACAGTGGCGTGCTGGCTCGCCGCGGCCGGTGAGATGTTGAGCTGGCGGGCGACCTCGCCGGTGGTGCAGCCCTCGTCGCTGGCCTGCAACACCGCCGCCCTAGTGCGGCCCAGCAGCGCGGCGAGTGATTCGCGGCCGGCACCGGGCGCGAATGCACCGTTGGCGTCGGTCGTCACCAGCCCGCCCAGCCGGTCTACCTGGTAGACCAGCACCGGTGGCAGTGCCGGGTCGAGCAGTGCGACCGGGATGGCCGCGCAGAAGAACGAGGGCACGAGCAGCAGCCCGCGGCCGTCCAGGTGCAGCTCCCGGCTGTGCGGGTAGCTGCGGATCTCCAGCACGCCACTGTCCCAGCGCATCGCCGGCCGGAAACTGGTGAGCAGGCCCTCGACACCGCCGTCGAGCAGCGCCCGGGCCCGTCGCGCGCGGTCCGCCGCCACCGCGGCCTGGATCCGACCCCAGTACGGGCTGATCGCCAGTGACCGGTACTGCTGCATCGACTCGGCCAGGTGGTGCAGCACCGACACCTCACCCCGGGCCAGCGCGGTCGCCGAGGAGGGCAGCTGATTCTCGGTGGCCAGCACGCTCAGGTCCCGGTGCAGCGACTCGACCGGTGTACGGCGCAGCGCGTCCAGCCCGGCCTCGAAGCCCTCGACGCTGGCGTACGGGGTGAGGAAGTCGGGGAAGTAACCGCGCGGCGGATTCAACGCGAAGAGCAGGCTGAGCTGCTCGGAGGCGGCGTCCTGGCGCAGCGCCCACGACACGCTGCGCCGCCAGTTGGCCGTCAGCGGATCGCGGGTGCGGCCGCGCAGCACGTGCAGGCTGAGGACCAGCTCCCAGACCGGGTCCGCCGCCGGCGCCACCCGGGTCCGGAGGATGTCCTCCCCAGAAAAGTGGATCTTCAGCATGGAGCGCTCCCGTGTCGCCGGCAGGGGGATGCCGGTTGACCGTTCGACTCTACCTGGACGGCAGTAATCTCCATCTTTAAGCCTGAACTGAAAAACCTCGACGCCCCCGGGGCCGGTTCGGCATGCTTCCACTGCCCGAACACGGCGCCGCGCGTCCTGGACGCCCGCGCCGCCGAGGCACCGGGACCGGGGAGGCCCCGGTGATCGGACGGCACCACGAGGGTCTGCGGCCCTTGCTCCGCAGAGGTGCCGTCCGGTCATCCCGCCCCCACGCCGGCCCAGCCGCCACCGCGCGCGACCGATGGTTCTCATCCGCACCGTGGGATCAGCCGGCCACCAGGAATTCGACGCGACGCGGGTCACCGAGGCCGGCCCACCGGGTGGACGCTCGTACAGTGGCGTGGTGCCCGACACCGTGATCACCGGTCCGACCGCTCAACCGACCAACCCCGAGGCGTACGCGGCGCTGCACGCCGACGCCACCGCGTTGCTGGAGGGCTGGCAGCCGACCAGCCCGGACGCGGCCGGCGCGCGGGACCGGACCCTCGCCCTGCTCGCCGCCGGTCCGGTCGCGATGAGCCGGCAGCACCGTCCGGGACACATCACCGCCAGTGCGCTGGTGCTGGACGCCACCGGCTCCCGGGTGCTGCTCTGCCTGCACGGCAAGTTCGGGCGGTGGGTGCAGCTCGGCGGGCACTGCGAGCCAACCGACGAGACCCTGGTCGCCGCGGCCCTGCGCGAGGCAACCGAGGAGTCCGGGATCGCCGGCCTGCGCATCGACCCGGTGCCGATCGACGTGGACGTGCACCAGGTGCAGTGTCAGGGCGGCTCGGCGCACCACGACGTCCGGTTCGCCGTGCTCGCCCCGCCCTCGGCGGTGGAGCAGGTCAGCGACGAGTCCGAGGCGCTGGGCTGGTTCCCGGCGGACCAGCTGCCCGAGCCGTTGGCCGGCGGGACCGTGCAGCTGGTCGCGCCGGCCCTCGCGGCCCTCAGACGTAGCCCTCTTCGCCTCGCTCCTTGAGCTCGTCGACCAGGGCCTTGACGTCCTGCGCCCGGTCGCGCGGGCAGACGAGCACCGCGTCGGGGGTGTCCACCACGATCAGGTCGTGCAGCCCGAGGACGGCCACCAGCCGACCCGACTGCGGCACGACCACGAGGTTGGTGCTGTCCCGCAGGAGCACGCCCGGCTTGGCTTCCGTGCCGAGCACCACGTTGTTCGTCTCGTCGGTCGGCAACACGTCGCCCAGGGTGTGGAAGTCACCGACGTCGTTCCAGCCGAAGTCGCCCGGCACTGTCGCGACCCGACCGGCAGTGGCCGCGCCCTCCATCACCGCGTAGTCGACGGAGATCTTCGGCAGCGTCGGCCAGATCGCGCCCAGGACGTCGTCCTGCTCCGGTGTGCCCCAGGCGGCGGCGATCGCGGCGACACCGGCGTGCAGCGCCGGCTGCTGGCGGGCCAACTCGGCGAGAAAGACGTCCACCCGCCACACGAACATGCTCGCGTTCCACAGGTGCCGGCCCGAACGGACGTACGCCTCGGCGACCTCGGCGGCCGGCTTCTCCTTGAACTCGGTCACCGGCCGCCACGGCACACCGTCGGTCGGGTCGCCGGTCTCCAGGTAGCCGTAGCCGGTCTCCGCGCGGGTCGGGGTGATCCCGACGGTCATCAGCATGCCCTGCTCGGCCCCGTGGACCGCCTCCTGGACCGTGCAGACCCAGCTGTCCGGGTCGCGGATCAGGTGGTCGGCGGCGAAGCTACCCATCACCGCGTTCGGATCGCGCGTCGCGATCACCGCGGCGGCCAGCGCGATCGCCGCGCAGGAATCCCGGGGAGAGGGCTCGACCAGGATGTTCTCCTCCGGCAGAACAGTCAGCTGCCGTGCCACCGCCGTGACGTGCGCGGCGCCGGTGACCACAAGGGTCCGATCCGGTGTGGTCAGCGGCGCGAGCCGTTCCACTGTCGCCTGGAGCAGCGAGGCGCTGGTGCCAGTGAGCGGGTGGAGGAACTTGGGATGGCCGGCACGGGACAACGGCCACAACCTTGTGCCGCTGCCACCTGCCGGAATGACCGCATAGAGCATCCGCACATCATGCCCGACGTACCTACCCAAAGTGGCCCGGGTCACCAGCAGTGGCGCGGCGGGTCAGGAGCGGGCGCGGCTCCACGCGGCGATGTGCACCTCGGCGCTGGACTCCCAGGTGAATTCCTTGGCCCTGTCGACCCCCGCCTTCGCCAGCGACAACCGCCGCTGCTCGTCGTCGAGCAGAGCGGCCAGGTCGATGCCGATCTGCTCCGGATCCTCCGAGGTGTACGCGACCGCGTCGCCGCCCACCTCGGGCAGGGAGAGCCGGGGCGTGGTCAGCACCGGGGCGGCGCACGCCATCGCCTCCAGGATCGGCAGCCCGAACCCCTCGCCGTAGGACGGGTACGCGGCGACCAGCGCGCCACCGAGGAAACCCGGCAGGTCGGCGTAGCGCAGGTAGCCGGGACGCAGCAGACGCAGGTGCGACGGCACCTCGGCCACCGCCCGGTCGATGTCGTCGTCGTGCCCCTGCCCACCGGCGATCACCAGGGCCGGCGGGTCGACCCGGTCAGCCACCGCCCGCGCCCACCCACGGATCAGGTTGGGCACGTTCTTCCGTGGCTCCTTGGCACCGAGGAACGCGACGTAGCTGCTGTTGCCCAACCCCAGCCGGGCGCGTACGCGGGCCTTCTCCTCCTCGGTGGGAGCGTGGAAGGCCGCCTGGTCGACGCCGTGGTAGGCCACGTCGATCCGCGTCGGGTCGGCGTCGAGCAGCCGGATCAGCTCGTCGCGGGTGGCCTTGCTGGGCACGATCACCCGGTCAGCGCGGCGCAGCGAGGTCTTGATGGCGCTGCGGAAGAACGTGCGGCGCGACTTGTCGTAATGCTCCGGCTCGGTGAAGAACGTCGCGTCGTGCACGGTGACCGTGACCGGACACCCGGCCCGCAGCGGGCAGGTGTAGAAGGGCGAGTGCAGCACGTGTGCGCCCACCTGCTGGGCGAGCAGCGGCAGGCCGGTCTGCTCCCAGGCCAGCCGGGCCGGACGGTGCGCCACGGCGGCCGGGGCGGGGATGATCTCCGCGCCGGGCAGCATGCGGGTGTAACGCTCCAGGTCGGTGCGGAGACTGACCACCGCCAGTTCCACCCCCGACCCGCACACCTTGCCGAGGGCACCGAGCAGACCGTCGACGTATCGACCGACACCACCACGGTCGGCGGGGACACTCGTGGCGTCGATGAGCACGCGGGGCGGGCGACCGGCGGTCACGGGGCGACTCCTTGTACTGGCGGGTCTGTGGGGAACAACACTCCGGGGGTCAAGCCTACGCCGGGGCGCGGGGCCGACGCTGACTGCGACCCGACGGTACGCCGACTTGTCATCGTCATTGAGTACGGCCCGCACTGGCGTATCGTTCGCGCCGATGGCCGACAACATTGCCCGGGTGTTCGCCGACGCGATCGCGACCGACCCGACCCGACCGCTGCTCACCTGGTACGACGACGCCACCGGCGACCGCACCGAACTCTCCGGCGCCACGCTGGCGAACTGGGTGGCGAAGACCGCCAACCTTCTCGTCGACGAGGTCGGCCTCGCGCCGGGCACCCCGGCCGCTGTGCTGCTGCCGCCACACTGGCAGACCGCCGCGGTGCTGCTGGGCTGCTGGTCGGCCAAGCTGAGCGTGGTCGACACACCGGGTGACGTGGGCGTGCTCTTCGCCGCCGTGGACCAGTTCGACGAGGCGCAGTCCTGGCCCGCCGACGAGCGGTACGCCCTCGGGCTGGCCCCGCTCGCCGCCCCGCTGCGGCAGGTGCCGCCCGGGTTCGCCGACTACGTCGTCGAGGTACGCGGACACGGTGACCACTTCACGCCGCAGTCCGGTCCAGGCCCCACCGACGCGCACCTGCTGAGCCACGCCGAGGCCCGTGCCACCGAATTGGGCATCGAGTCCGGCGCACGGGTCCTCGTGGACGCCACCCGCCACCCCGATCCGGTCGACTGGCTGCTGGCCCCGCTGACCCGGGCCGCCACCGTGGTCCTCTGCGCCAACCCGGACCCGGCCCGCCTGGCCTCCCGGCTGACTGCGGAAAAAGTCACCCACTCCCTCCGCTAGCTCCCGTTTCCGCTCCGGCGCGGTCGGGGCCCACGCCCGGAGCGCCCGCTGTCAGGCGGGCGTCGGGTGCGGCGGGCGGCGTTGGGCCAGGGCGGCGAAGGCGGTCAACGACTCGGGGTTGGCCAGGGCGCCCTTGGCCGCCGCCTGGTCGACCGGGGTGCCGGTGAGGATCTTCTTGACCGGCACCTCCAGCTTCTTCGCCGAGAGGGTCCGGGGCACCGACCGCACCTGATGGATCTCGTCGGGCACGTGTCGGGGTGAGAGCGCCGTCCGCAGCTCACGGCAGATCTTCGTACGCATCGGGTCGTCCAACTCCAGGCCGTCGGCCAGCACCACGAAGAGCAGCAGCTCACCGGCGCCGCCCTCATCGTCCTCCAGGTGCACGACGACCGAGTCGAGCACCTCGTCGAGCCCCTCGACCACGGAGTAGAACTCGGCGGTGCCCAGCCGGACCCCACCGCGGTTGAGGGTGGCGTCGGAGCGGCCGGTGATCACGCACCCGCCCCGCTCGTTGATGGTGATCCAGTCGCCGTGCCGCCAGACACCCGGGTAGACGTCGAAGTACGCCTCGGCGTAGCGGGTGCCGTCCGTGTCGTTCCAGAAGCCGACCGGCATGCTCGGCATCGGCTCGGTGATCACCAGCTCGCCCAGTTCGCCGATGACCGGCGTGCCGTCGGCGGAGCGCGCCTCCACCTTGGCGCCCAACGCCCGGCAGGCGATCTCACCGGCGTACACCGGCAGCAGCGGCACCCCGCCGACGAAACCCGTGCACACGTCGGTGCCGCCGGAGAGCGACTGGAGCTGGAGGCGGTCGCCGACGGTCTCGTACACCCAGCGGAAGCCCTCGGCGGGCAGCGGCGCACCCGTGGAACCCACCCCGCGTACCGCCGACAGGTCGGCGACGTCACGGGGGACAAGCCCGGCCTTGCGGCAGGCCAGCAGGTACGGCGCGGACGTGCCGAAGTACGTGGTGCCGGTCTCCGCCGCCATCCGCCACAGCCCGCCCAGGTCCGGGTGGCCCGGGTTGCCGTCGAAGAGCACGATGCTCGCACCCACCGCCGGCCCGGAGACCAGGAAGTTCCACATCATCCACCCGGTGGTGGTGAACCAGAAGAACCGGTCGGCCGGGCCCAGGTCGTGGTGCAGGGCGAGCATCTTCAGGTGCTCCAGCAGGATGCCGCCGTGGCCGTGCACGATCGGCTTCGGCAACCCGGTGGTGCCCGAGGAGTAGAGCACGTAGAGCGGGTGGTCGAACGGCACCGGCGTGAACGTCAACGGCTCGTCCACGGGCGCGGCCAGCTCGGCCCAGCTCAGCGCGCCGTCGGGCGCGGGGCCCGCCGGGTCGAGGTAGCCGATGCTGACGGTGTGTCGCAGTGACGGCAGGGCGGCCCGGATGGCGGCCACCTCGGCGCGGCGGTCCACCGGCTTGTCGCCGTACCGGTAGCCGTCCACGGCGACCAGCACCGTCGGTTCGATCTGCTGCCAGCGGTCGGTGACGCTGCGGGTGCCGAACTCGGGGGCGCAGGACGAGAAGATGGCGCCCAGGCTGGCGGTGGCCAGCAGCAGGACGTACGTCTCGCCGATGTTCGGGGCGTACGCCGCCACCCGGTCACCGGTGGTGACGCCGAGCCGGCGCAGCCCGGCCGACACCCGGCGGACCTGCTCGCGCAGTTCCCCGGCGGTCAGCGTGACCGGCGGGCGGGTCTGCCCGTGGGAGATCACCATCGGGTCGTCGTCGCCCCGACCCGGCATCCGCAGCACGTTCTCGGCGTAGTTGAGCGTGGCGCCGGGGAACCAGCGGGCCCCCGGCATCACCCGCTGCGTCAGGGTCGCGGTCGGCGGGGTGTGGGCGATCACTTCGAAGTGGTCCCAGATCGAGCGCCAGAACCCGTCCAGATCGGTGGTGGACCAGCGCCACAACGCGTCGTAGTCACCGAAGTCCAACCCGCGGTGCTCCCGCAGCCAGCGAAGGTAGGCACCGATCCGGGACCGCTCGCGTACGTCCGCCGGCGGCGCCCACAGCATGTCACCCATTGGTCCACCCTCCCCCTGGCCCGACACGACACTGTGACTGGGCCGTGGCGCCATTTTGCCCTACCTCGAAGCGCCATTCTGCGCACCGGGTAGGCCGACCGACGCGTGCCCGTCCCACACTCCAACCCGCCATCTCATGTGGGTCAGCCAGCGCGGTGGGCCTGGATGGCTCGACGGCGGGCGAGGCGGTGCGCCCGGCGGATCTCCGCCTCCTTGTACCGCCGCTCGTCCTCGGCGGTCTCCGGCAGCACCGGGCGGACCGCGCGCGGCGCACCACCGACGTCCACGCCGACAAACACCAGGTACGCGGTGGCCACCCGGACCGGCGCGTCCTCGGCCGAGTCCCACCGCTCGGCGACCACCCGCACGCCCACCTCCATCGAGGTCTGGCCGGTCCAGTTCACCTGGGCGTGGGCGTGCACGAGGTCGCCGACCCGGACCGCCTCCGAGAAGACGATCTCGTCGATCGCCGCGGTCACCGCCGTTCCGCCGCTGTGCCGGGCGGCAGCGGCCCCGGCCACGTCGTCGACGAACTTCATCAGGACCCCACCGTGCACGGTGCCGTAGAGGTTGACGTCCACCGCCGTCATGATCTTGCTGAGAGTGACGCGCGAGTACGACGTCGGCTTGCCGTTCGGAGCGGCGGAGAGGTGCTCAGTCATGTCGAAAACGGTACGGTGCGCGGATGCGACATCTCTGGAGCTTCCTCGCCGGGCTGGTGGTG
Organism: Micromonospora sp. NBRC 107095; assembly: GCF_030269705.1. Lineage (NCBI taxonomy): Bacteria > Bacillati > Actinomycetota > Actinomycetes > Micromonosporales > Micromonosporaceae > Micromonospora > Micromonospora sp. NBRC 107095. Next base: position 1,155,867 of record NZ_BSTU01000001.1, on the reverse strand, counting down.
GCACCCATCACCTGGGTGCTGGTCACACTCGGGCAGGACGGGTCGAGCCGGACGGTCGACCGCTGGGTGGAGATCGGCACGTTCAACACCGCCAACCTGATCGAGCCGGCCGTGTACCTCGGTGTCGGCGGTGTCCTGCTGGGCCTGCTCGGCACGCTGCGCTTCTCACCGCTGGGCCCGCTGGTGGCGGGGGCGCTGCTGGTCACCCCGTACATCGGGATGTTCGTGGCGCCCTTCTCGGTGCGGGACGCGATCCCGCACGAGTGGAAGGTGTTCGGCGACCCGCTGCCACTGCGGCTGCCCGTGGAGAACGGCACCCTCTTCCTGATCGGCATGCTGCTGCTGATGGCGACCTTCAGCCAACAGCGTTGGCGGCAGTGGCCGAGCCCGGCGGCCGTTCCGGCCACAGCACCCGCCCCCGCGTCCGACGGAGGCCCCCGCAACGACGACTTCACGTTGACCGACTGGACGCCCCCCGCGGCTGCGGAGCGGGACACCGCGCCGCTCACTCTGGGTTACCCGGCCGACTCGACACCGACCGAACCGCTGCCCCGCCGGGTGGGTGGCGAATCACCCTGGTCCGCCCCACCGCGCGGTCAGCCGCGCCCCGAGGACACCACCGAGATCCGCTGATCGTCGGGGCGGGCCGGTTTCACCGGCCCGCCCTCCGTCTCTCCCGCGCGGCGACGGGGCCCGCTGCGGCGCGACCGCCGGGCGTTGTCAGTGCAGCGCAACGGCCAGGTCCGGGTCGACTGTGCCGAGGCTGGCGCGCGGAACGACAACGAGCATGACGATCAGCGCGGCGGCCATGCCGCCCGCGATGACGATCGCCATCGGTACGCTCCCCGTGCCGAACAGACCGGCCAGTGGCGCCGACACCGCCCCGATGCCGAACTGCACCGCGCCGAGCAGCGCCGCGGCGGTGCCAGCGGCCTCGCTGTGCCGGCTCATGGCCAGCGCCGGAGCGTTCGGCAGGGCCAGCCCGGCGGCGGCCAGGACCAGCCACAACGACGCGAGCAGGGTGCCCAGGCCACCGAAGCCGGTCGCCGCGAACATGACCAGCAGCAGGCCGGCAGCCGTTCCGGCGATCAGGGCGCTGACCAGGATCTGCTGCGGGGTGTAGCGGCGCAGCAGCCGCACGTTGAACTGGGTGGCTCCGATCAGCCCCACCGCGCCGGCCCCGAAGGCGATGCCGAACTGCTGCTCGTCGAGGCCGTACTCCTGCTGGAGCACGAACGACGAACCCGAGACGTACGCGAACAGGGCTGCCATCGCCAGCCCGGCGACCAGCACCAGGCCGACGAACGCCCGGTCGTTGAGCAATCCCCGGTAGTCGCGCAGGGTGGCGCGCACCCCGCCGTGCCGCCGACGCGCCACCGGAAGGGTCTCCGGTAGCCGGAACGCGGCCACGACGATCAGCAGCGCACCCAGCACCGCCAACGCGGCGAAGACACCCCGCCAGTCGGTCCAGCTCAGCAGGCCACTGCCCAGCGTCGGCGCGAGGATGGGCGCCAGGCCCATGACGAGCATCAGCCGGGAGAAGATCCGGGCGAACGAAGCCCCGCTGAACAGGTCACGGACCACTGCCGTCGCGACCACTGTGGCGGCCGCGACACCGAGCCCCTGGAGTACGCGCAGCCCGCCGAGCACCGCGATGTTGGGTGCGAAGACGCACAGCACGGACGCCACGATGTGCGCGGCCAGACCGGCCAGCAGCGGCACCCGCCGCCCGACCACGTCGGAGAGCGGCCCGATCAGCAACTGGCCCAGCGCGAGGCCGACGAGCGTGCCGGTCAATGTCAACTGCACGGCGGTCTCGGTGGTCTGCAGGCCCGCCGTGATGGCGGGCAGGGCCGGCAGGTACATGTCGATGGTCAGCGGCCCGATCGCGATCAACGCGCCCAGCACGAGGACGAGTTGTGCCCGCTGACGATTGGTCATCAGGTCGCCGGGCGGTACCTCGTGTGCGACGGCGGAATCGCGTCCGGTCTTCTCCGCCAACTGCTTCATCATTTAGGTCGGCAACACCTCGGCGGTGTGCGGCGTTCCCGGTGTGTTGGGGGTCACCCCGCCCCGTCCGACCGAACGCCTGTGACTGCCATCACAGCAGGATCAGAACCGGGGATGGGGTACGCGTCGTCTTGCCTGGTGTGAAGCGAAGTCTGGACGGGCTCGACGAGGGTGAACTCCTTCGCCGCGTCGCCCGGGGCGACCGGCGCGCGTTCGACGCGCTGTACCGGCGCACCGCCCCGTGGTTGACCGCGCGGCTGCGCCGACGCTGCGCCGACGAGGACATCGTGGCCGAGGTGCTCCAGGAGACGTACCTGGCGGTCTGGCGGTCGGCCGGCAGCCAGGCGCAGTCCACCTCCGGCAGCGCGGTGGGCTGGTTGTGGACGATCGCCGCGCACCGGCTGATCGACGCGTTCCGCCACCGGGCCCGACGCGAGCGGATCCCGACGGTACGGACCTTCGAGCCCGTCGCCCCGGCCGCCGAGGACGAGGCGTTGGCCGGCGGGATGGACGCCAACCTGGAGAACGCCCTGCACGCGCTCCCCCCGGAACTGCGGCAGGTGCTGCGCTCGATGGTCCTCGACGGGTTGACCGCCCGGGAGACGTCGCTGCTGCTCGGCATGCCGGAGGGGACCGTGAAAACCCGCGCGAGACGCGCCCGAATCGCACTCCGGGAGGCGCTGTCATGACCGCTCACCCCACGCCCGCTCTCCTGTCCCACTACGCCTCGGGTGGTGTGGGCGTCGACGACGCGACCATCTGGGCGGTGGAGGCGCATCTGGAGACCTGCCCCGACTGCCGGGCGCTGCTGACCCACACCGTGGACCCGGGCACGCGTGACCTGCTGGACCGGGTGGCCGCCGCCGTGGCCGCCGGGATCGCCACCGGCCCTGCGCCGGTGCGTCGTCGGCGGCTACCGCGTACCGGGGTCGCCGCCCGGATCCTGCCCTGGCTCGCCACCGCCGCCGGGCTGATGCTGGCCGCGGTCTTGTTCGAGAAGACCTTCGCCAGCCTGCCGTCGCTGGTGCTGCTGGCCGCGCCGGTCGCGCCGCTGCTGCCGGTGGCCGCCGTCTGGAGTCGGCGGGGCGACCCGGTGTGGGAGGTGGCGGCCACCACACCCCGTACCGGCCTGCCACTCCTGATGCGCCGCTCGTTGGGGGCGTTGGTCGCGGTCCTGCCGGTGCTCGCGGTGGCCGGCTGGGGCACCGGGCACTCCCCCGGCCTCTGGTTGCTGCCAGCTCTGGGCTTCACCGCCGGGGCGTTGGCGCTCGGCACCGTGGTGGGTATCGACCGGGCCGCACTGGGGTTGGCGCTCGCCTGGTGCCTGGTTGTCGTGGCGCCGAGCCTGGTCGGCGGGCGACTACCGGCCGTCCTCGCCGGCAGCAACCTGACCGGTTGGGCCCTCGCCACAGTGCTGCTGCTGGCCGTGGTCTTCGTCCAGGCCCGATGGCGGTCGCAGCTGCCCACCAGCACGTTCCGATGACGAGATCCAGCCAGCACCGAATGGAGACACGATGATGCGTACGGTCAGCGTGGCGGAGACCGCGCCGTCCACCTACGCGTGGGCGGTGCACGCCGAGACGTTGCGGGTCCGGGCCGGCCGACACCTGGCGGTCAACGGTCTGGACCTGAGGTTGGGCACCGGTGTGCACGGGCTGCTCGGCCCCAACGGCGCCGGCAAGACCACGTTGATGCGAGCCCTGGCCACCGTGGTGAAACCGGCCGGCGGGCGGCTGACAGTGCTCGGTGAGGAGGTCACCGCCGGTGCCGACCTGCGCCAGGTACGCCGCGGCCTGGGCTACCTGCCGCAGCACTTCGGCTTCTACCCGCGCTTCACGGTCCGCGAGTTCGTCGAGTACATCGCCTGGCTCAAGGAGATGCCGAAGGCGGTCATCCCTGGTGCTGTGCAACGGGCCGTCGAACGGGTCGGCCTGGCGGACCGCGCCGACTCCAGGATGAAGACGCTGTCCGGCGGGATGCTGCGCCGCGCCGGCATCGCCCAGGCGATCGTCAACGACCCGACGGTGCTGCTGCTCGACGAGCCGACGGTCGGCCTGGACCCGGAGCAACGCCTCGACTTCCGTGAGCTGCTACGGGAAATTGGCCTGGACAGTTGCGTACTCGTCTCCACCCACCTGGTGGAGGACGTCGCGGTGGCCTGCACCGACGTGGTGCTGGTCAGCGAGGGTCGGTTGGTGTGGCAGGGCAGCACGGGAGAGCTGGCCGCGCAGGGCGGCGCCGCCGACGCCGGCGACAGCGCCGCCGAACGCGGCTACTCGTCGTTGCTGCGCGCCTACCGGGAGCGGGTGTCGGCGTGACCGGACGAATCCTCCGCATCGAGCTACGCCGGTCGGCCGCGCTGGGCGTCGGCCTGTTGTTGCTGGTGACCGGCGCGGCGTTGCTGCTGTCGTCCACCCAGTTCTTCGCCGGGCGGTGGATGCAGCTGGCGGTGCTCGCCCGGTCGACGCTGATCATGCTGCTGCCACTCGCGCTGGCCGGTGGGGCGTGGCTGGGGCGGCGCGACGCGCGCAGCCGCGTCAACGAGTTGTTCGCCAGTACCGTCCGGCCACGGTGGCAGCGTGTCGTGCCGACCGCCAGCGCTCTCGCGGTCTCGGTGGTCGCCGCGTACGTCGTGGTCTTCCTGGTCGCCGCTGGCTGGGTGGTGCCGACAGCGGGATACTTCCCGAGCGCGACGATCGTCGTCGCCGCGGTCGGCGTTCCGGCGCTGATCGCCGCCGGTTGGCTGGGCATGGCCGCCGGCCGGGCGGTGCCACGGGTGATCACCGCACCGGTCCTCGCGGTGCTCGGGTTCGTCCTGGTGGCGTTGGTGCCGGAGTGGATCGCGGCACCCGCGACGGGCGCGGAGATCGGGCAGTTCCGGCCGGAACCCGCGGGGGTGCTGCTCCTACCGACGTTCACCGGCCTGGACGACTTCCAGACGATCGCGACCCGGGTCAGCCTGCTGCAGGCGCTGTGGCTGGTGTCTCTCGCCGCGACCGGCCTGCTGCTGCTCGGCGCGGTCCGTCGCCGCGCCGTCGCGTTCGCCGTGCTCCCGGCGCTGCTCGGCGTCGCGGTCGCCCTACCGCTCCTGCCCGTCGGCGGAGCCCGCGGGGCGGCGGTCGTCGACCCGGTCGCCGTCGAGCTGGTGTGCGACAACGACGGCCCGCAGGTCTGCGTGACGCGGACGCACGCCGCACTGCTGCCGGACGTGGTGGGCCCGGCCCGGCAGGCGCTCGCCATGATGGCGGCGAAGCTGCCCAACGCACCGGTCCGGGCGGTCCAGACGCAACAGGTCACCTACTGGGCGCGGCCGGACCCGGACGCGGCCCCGGCCCGGCACTCCGCCGACACGATCGTCTTCGACACCCCCACCATCAACCGGGTGGGGCGCGCCGACCTGTCCGGCGACTACTTCCTGCCGGCCCTGCTGGAGGCCGCCTGGCGGCAGGAGTGCGGCGACCAGCGGGTTCGGGGTGACGTGTACGAGGCCCGGATGGTCGCCGCCGCCTGGCTGACCGGTCGGCCACCGGCCCCGCAGCCCGGGTGGAACCCGTCGGAGATGGCCCGGCTGGAGAGCGCGTACCAGTCGCTGGTCAGCCTCCCGGAGGTCGAACAACGACGTCGGATGGCAGCGGCCCGCGAGGGCGCCCTGGCCTGCCGTGACGACGAGCTGGTGGCGAGCGTGCCGACGGGCCGGCCGTGAGGTTCCTCCAGCTGCACCTGCGCTCCCGCCGGGTACCCCTCGCCCTGGCCATCGTGACCACGCTGATCGCACTGGCCTGGGCGCTGTCGCTGGCCTACACCGACTCGGCGACCATCAACGCCCGGACGGCCAGCCTCGCCATCATGCTGGCGGTGGTCGCGGTCGGCAGCACGCTCGACGGCGCGGACGGTGCCCTCGACCACACCATGGCGGTCAACTGGCCGGTACGGCGCGCCGGTCATCTGCTGCTCGCCGCCGTCGTGATCACCGCGTTGCTGTCCCTCAGCATGGTCACCGACGCGCGTTACGAGCCGTTCGCGGTGATGGTGCGCAACACCGCGGGGCTGCTCGGGCTCACCGCGCTCGGCGCCACGGTGCTGGGTGCCGCCCTGTCCTGGATCGCCCCGCTGACCTGGACGCTCATCGCGGTACTGCCGATCATGGTGCCCAGCCGGGATGTGAAGACGCAGGTCGCCGGTTGGCTGATCCAACCCGCCGGCACCACCGCCGCCACCGCCTGCGCCGTCGTGCTGGCGGTGACCGGACTGCTCGCGTACGCGGTGCGGGGTTGCCCCGTGCGGCCGGTGAGCGAGACGTCCCCCGACCAGTGAGGGACGTTCCGATGCTCCGGAGACCCCGGAGCATCGGAACGCGCCCTAGACGACGTCGGCCAGCAACTGCCGGGCCATGACGATCCGCTGCACCTGGTTGGTGCCCTCGTAGATCTGAGTGATCTTGGCGTCCCGCATCATCCGCTCGACCGGGTAGTCCCGGGTGTAGCCGTAGCCACCGAGCAGCTGCACCGCGTCGGTGGTGATCTCCATGGCGGCGTCGGAGGCGAAGCACTTCGCCGCCGCTCCGAAGTAGGTGAGATCCGCGTCGCCGCGCTCCGACTTGCCGGCCGCCGCGTACGTGAGCTGCCGGGCCGCCTCGAGCTTCATGCCCATGTCGGCGAGCATGAACTGGATGCCCTGGAACTCGGCGACCGCCTTGCCGAACTGTCGGCGCTCGGCCACGTACCCCTTGGCGTAGTCGAGCGCGCCCTGCGCGATCCCGACGGCCTGCGCGGCGATGGTGACCCGGGTGTGGTCCAGGGTCTTCATCGCGGTGGCGAAGCCGGTGCCCTCCGCGCCGATCATCCGGTCGGCCGGGATCCGCACGTTGTCGAGGTAGACCTCGCGGGTGGGCGAACCCTTGATGCCGAGCTTCTTCTCCGGCGCGCCGAAGCTCACCCCGGAATCGGACTTCTCCACCACGAAGGCGGAGATGCCACGGGACCGGGCGGACGGGTCGGTGACGGCGAAAACCGTGTAGAACTCGGACACGCCGGCGTTGGTGATCCACCGCTTCACGCCGTTGAGCACCCAGTGATCCCCGTCACGTACCGCCCGGGTGGTCATGGACGCCGCGTCGCTGCCCGCCTCCGGCTCGGAGAGGCAGTACGAGAACATCGCGTCACCGGCCGCGACCGGGGTCAGGTAGCGCCTGTTGAGGTCGGCGGAGCCGGCCAGCAGCAGTGGCATCGTGCCGAGTTTGTTCACCGCCGGGATCAGCGAGGAGGACGCGCAGGCACGGGCCACCTCCTCGATCACAATGGCGGTGGCCAGCGCGTCCGCGCCCGCGCCGCCGAACTCCTCGGGGATGTGCGGTGCGTGGAAGTCAGCCGCCCGCAACGCGTCGTAGGACGCCTTGGGAAACTCCCCGGTCTCGTCGGCCTCGGCGGCGTGCGGAGCCACCTTCGCGGCGCAGACCTCACGCACCGCTTCCCGGATCGCCTGGTGCTCCTCGGGCAACCGGTAGACGTCGAACGACTCCCCTGCGGCCATCTCGGCCCTCCCCTTCACCGCTATCATGCGCAGTCTGTGACGACTCCTGACCGCCGACCGCGCAGACTGAAGACTAGCGACTGCAGTTCAGGTGATGTTACCGGCGCGTAGGCATGGGCAAGATGGTGCACCCGACGCGCTCAGCGATGATGAAGACCGAGACAGTGAGCTAGGCCAGCGCGAGCGGAGAAGACAGGCGTGACGATCCCCTACCCCACCATCCAGCCGACCCCCGCCATCGCCGCGGTGACTCCGCCCTCGGGCGCTCCCCGGCCGCGGGTGACCTTCCTGGGAACTGGTTACCTCGGCGCGACGTACGCCATCTGCTACGCGGAACTGGGGTACGAGGTCCTCGGCTTCGACGTCGACGCCGACAAGATCGCAATGTTGAACGCGGGCCAGGTGCCGATCCACGAGCCCGGCCTGGACGAGCTGCTCAGGCGCAACCTGGCCGCCGGCCGGCTGCGGTTCAGCACCGACATCGCCGAGACCGCCGACTTCGGTGACGTGCACTTCATCTGCGTGGGCACCCCGCAGCGGGCCGACGGCATGGGCGCCGACCTGTCGTACGTCGAGGCGTCGGTCACCGGTCTCGCGCAGCACCTGACCCGCAAGGCCCTGATCGTCGGCAAGTCCACCGTGCCGGTCGGCACCGCCGAGTGGGTCGAGCAGCTCGTCGACAAGCACACCCCCGACGGCCTGAACGTCGAGGTGGCGTGGAGCCCCGAGTTCCTCCAGGAGGGCTTCGCCGTCGACGACGTCCTGCGACCCAACCGGATCGTGGTCGGCGTCAAGAGCGAGTGGGCCAACGGCATGCTCTACGCCGCACACAAGGGCGTGTTCGACCTGGCCGCCACGGAGGACCGCGAGGTACCCCTGGTGGTCACCGACTTCGCCACCGCCGAGCTGGTCAAGGTCGCCGCGAACGCCTTCCTGGCCACCAAGATCTCTTTCATCAACGCGATGGCCGAGGTCTGCGAGGCCGCCGGTGGCGACGTCACCCAGCTGGCCCGCTCGATCGGGTACGACCCCCGCATCGGCAACCGCTTCCTCCAGGCCGGCCTCGGCTTCGGCGGCGCCTGCCTGCCCAAGGACATCCGGGCCTTCCAGGCCCGCGCCCAGGAGCTGGGCGCCGGTGAGGCGCTGCGCTTCCTGCACGAGGTCGACCTGATCAACCTGCGCCGCCGTACCCGGGTGCTTCAGCTCGCCGCCGACCTGCTCGGCCGCCGCTCCGGCCCGGCCGGCCCGGACTTCGCCGGCACCCGGATCGCCGTGCTCGGCGCCACCTTCAAGCCCAACACCGACGACGTCCGCGACGCCCCGGCGCTCGCCGTCGCCGCGCTGCTGCAGAAGGCCGGCGCCGACGTGCACGTGTACGACCCGCAGGGCACCGAGAACGCCCGCCGCGCCGTTCCCGAGTTGACCTACGAGGCCAGCATGAACGAGGCCGTCACCGACGCCGACCTGGTCTGCGTGCTCACCGAGTGGGCCGACTTCCGCAACGCCGACCCGGTCGCCCTGGGCGAGTTCGTCAAGGGCCGCAAGGTCGTCGACGGCCGCAACTGCCTCGACCCGGCACTGTGGACCCAGGCCGGCTGGGAGTACCGGGGCATGGGCCGCCCCTGACGGAACCGACGCCCACCGGCCGGCCATCGAGCATCTCGATGGCCGGCCGGTGTCGTTGTTTGCCCGGGACCCGCCGACAAGAGTCGAAATCCGCGCCAGCTTTGGGCATGCTGCGACAGTGGGAGTCCACAGTGCGGGTGGAGGGGTGTCGTGGCGACCTTTCAATGCTCCTCGTGCGGCCGGGAGATCAAGCCGGCCGTCCGATGCCCGCACTGTGGGGCAGATCAACCACAGTGGGTCGAGCACCTGGCCGACATCGAGCGTTCGATAGCGGAGATGAAGGCGCGCGACGCCGCCATCGCGCGCGAGCAGCGGCAGATCGCCGCCAAGATGCAGGCCGCGCTCTTCCAGCGGGACATCCTCGCCCACGCCGGCGAGGAGCGCATCAAGCAGGCCACCCGGCCACGCCGGGTGCTCCGCCGTCGTCCCGGCCGGCGGCCACCGACCGCCACCATGGGCGCCCCGCCCCGGGTGCCCCGCCAGGGCGCTCCGACCGCCCCGGATGATCCGCCGCCCCCGCCCCGGGCCACCTGGCTGGACGTGGACGACCCGGAAAACCCGCCAGAGGCCTCGTCACGCGAGGTGCAGAACATCCCTCTCGGGTTGGGTGCGCTGCTGCTCGGCGTGGCCGCGGTGGTCTTCGCCGCCGTGGCCACCAGCTCGATGGACGCGCTGGCCCGGCTGGGCATCCTGCTGCTGGCCACAGTGCTGATGCTGCTGGCCCCACCGGCGCTGGCCCGGCGCGGGCTCACCTCGACCGCCGAGACCATCGCCGCGGTCGGCCTGCTGCTGGTGCCGCTCGCCGGCAACGCCCTCTGGGCGGTGGACCGGATCGGCGCCGACAGCGGCTCCGGCACCGTCTTCGCCGGGGTGATCTTCGCGGTCACCGCCGTCGTCGCGTTCGGGTACGCCCGTTGGACCGGCCTGCGCGCGCCCCGCTTCGCGACAGTGCTCGCCGCGCAGCCGGTGCTGCCGCTGCTCGCGTACGACCAGATCACCGGCCCGGGCGGCTGGGCACTGGTGCTGGCGGTGGTCGCTCTCGTCAACCTCGGCCTGGCCCGCTCCAGCGTGACAGTAGAACGCCCCGTCCGGCAGGACCTGCCAACGCCGGGATCTCCGTCAGCGCCCAGCCGACGTGATGCCGAGAGCCGGCCGGAGGGCGACCCGGAGGAGGCCGCCGAGCTGATCGACGCCGGCGCGGGCTCCGCCGACCCGGAGCCGGCCCGCCCGGTGCCCGGCCTGCCGGAGCTGACCTGGTTGCTGCATGCTCTGGCGGTCGCCGTCGCACTGGCGTACGCGGTCACCGCCCTGCTGCGGGCGCAGGCCGTGCCGACCGCGACCGGCGCCGGGGTGGTGCTGCTGCTGGCCGCCCTGATCGGGCTGGCCGGCGCACTGGTCCTGCGTCGCCCGCCGCTGCCCGACGTGGCGGCCGGCGTCGTCACCCTGGCCGTGATCGGCGCGCTCAGCCGCATCGCCTCGGTGGCCCTCCCCGGCCGGGCGCTGCTGCTGATCGCGGCGGTCATCACGGTGACCGGGCTGGCGGTACGCGCCGTCCCGGAGGCGGCCCGACGTGGCCCGCAGATCGCGTCCGCGGTGGCACTGACCGTCAGCGGTCTGGTGGTCGCCGGTGGCGCGCTCCGCGCCGGGGTGGCACCGGTACGGGCGGCGCTGCCCGCCTGGGACCCGGACCTCAGCCGATACCCGGGCGAGTTGGCCGCCGCCGTCGGGCCGACCGGCTGGCAGCTCGCGGGGGCCGCGTTCCTGCTCACCATCGCGGCGGTGCTGGCCCTGCCCACCGAGATCCGCCGGGAGTTCGCGGTGGCCGGAGCGGCGCTGACCGCGCTCGCCGTGCCGGCCTCGTTCGGTCTCGGCTGGGCGACGGCACCGTGGCCGATGGTGATCACCGCGATCGGCATCGGCGTCATCGGGCTCTCCGCCCGCACCGACCGGGCCGCTCTGGCGCACGCCGTCGGGGCGGCAGTGGTCGGCCTCTTCGGTGCGGGCGCCAGCCTGTCCAGCCCCACCCTCACGGCCGCGGTCCTGATCACCCTGTTCGCGGCCGGCACGCTGGTCGCGCTGGCGCCCCGGATCCGGATCGCCTCGGCCGCCGCCGACACGGTCACCGCCTGGGCCGCCGGTGGCGCCGCGTTCGCGCTGCCCGGTGCGGTGGCCGCGTTCGTGGCCGCGACCATGCCGAGCGACCCGACCCCCACTCCGGCGAGCCTGCGAGAGGTGACCGTCCCGATCCTGGCGGCCAGCTTCCTGGCGGTCTGTGTGACCCTCGGCTACGCCGCCGTCGTGCAGGTCTCCCAGCGCCACATCCCCGCGCCGCTGTCGGTCGGCACCGGGCTGGGCGCACTGGTGGTCACCGCCGCCGCGTTCGGGGCGCCCGGCGCGACCGTCGCCGACGCCTGGGTCGGCGCGCTCCTGCTGGTCGCCGCGGTCCTGCTCTTCCTTGCCCCCTCCATCGACGCCGGCCGTCGCGCCGACCTCACCCTCGACGGCTCGGACCTGGCCGCCGCGGCGGTCACCACCGCCCTGATCGCCACCCTGGTACGGATCGGGGCGGTCCTCGCCCCGGGTGCGCAGCTGGCGGTGGCCGCCGCCCTGCTCCTGGTGGTAGCCGTGGCCGCCCGCAGCATGCCGGAGGAGTGGCGACGCGGGCCGATCCTCGGCCTCACCGTCGGCGGCGCCCTGATCGGGGTGCTCGCCGGTTGGTCGGCGGTGCGCGGTGGGGTTGGCGTGCTGGCCACCCCCGGCCCGATCTGGAGGGGCGACCTGAGCGACTGGCCGGCCGCCCCCGTCGGCGGTGCCACCTGGCAGGCACCGGTCGCGCTGGCGCTGCTGGCCCTCGCCGCCGGCATTCTGCTCCCACCGCCGTGGCGCTGGGACGTGTCCGGAGTGGCGGTGGTGCTCGCCACCATCGGCGCGCCGGCCGCGTTCGATCTGGCCTGGTGGTCGCCGGTCCTGGTCGGCGGAATGGTCGCCACCGTGTTCGGCATGGCCGCGGTGGCCACCGAGGAGGCGCGCGCCGGGCTGTCCCGGGCCACAGTGGCCGGAGTCGTCGCGCTGCACGCCGCCGGAGCCGGGCTGGTCCGCCCCTGGACCACAGCCCTGGCGCTGGGCAGCATCGCTCTGATCGGCGTGGTGGTGGCCACGCTGGCCCGCGTCCTCGCCGACCCACAGGTCACCGACATCGACACCGAGGGGATGCCGCCACACCTGGCGCAGATCGGTGGCGCGGCGATCGGTGCCGCCCTGCTGGCCCTGCCCGGTGCGGTGGCGGCACTGGCCGCCGAGTTCGAACACTCGGCGCAGGTGGTGCTGACCGCCGCGCTGGCGGCCACCAGCCTCGGCCTGGCCGCCGTGGCCGCGGTGCGGCGGCAGGTGCCGCAGTACCTGCCCTGGGTCAGCGTGGCGGTGGTCGGCGGAGCCACCATCAGCGCCCTCGCCGCCATCCCCACCGGCCTCGCCGCCGGCGTCTACGCGGCCGCTGCCGCCCTGCTCGGCGTGCTGGCCGAACTGATCCGCGCGGCGACCGTGCCGCCCACCGGCGCCGCCCAGCCGGTCCGGCGCTGGGCGGTACGACTCGACGGCGCCCTACGACGCTTGCCGGACGACCCGGAGCGACGACGGTGGCGGGTCAACCCGGCCGCCGGCGCGTTGGCGGCCGCAGCGCTACCGACCGCCCTGGCGCTCGCCTCGATCGGGCCGGCGCTGGTCACCGCCCTCGTCGAGCCGCACCGCACACTGACCCGGATCTGGCAGGGCCCGCCGCCGGAGCTGCTCACCCCGCCGCCGGACGTGGTCGATCCGACCCACGTGCTGACGGCGCTGCTGCTCACCGCGACCGCCGCGCTGGCCGCTACCGGGTTCAGCGGCGGACGTCGGTCCCGGGCCGTGCCGGTGGTGTTGCCCGGGGCCGCCGTCACGCTGCTGATCGCACCCATCGCGCTGGGCCAGGGCTGGCCCGCCAGCACCATCGCCGCGCTCTCCGTCTTCACCATCGCGATGCTCGGTCTCGCGCTGACCCCACCACCGCCGCTGGTCGAGCGGGCCCGCTCGCTGCGGCTGGCCCGGGTGCTGGTGTTCGCCATCGGTCTGGCCGGTGGCAGCGCCGGGCTCGCCGGCAGCCTGGCCGACCGGCAGATGACCCTGTTCACCCTCGGCAGCGCGGTCGGGGTGGGCGCGGTGGCGGCGCTGTACGGCACCACTCAGCGGGCGCGCATCCTCGGCTGGCTCTTCGCCTCACTGATGGCGCAGCTCTTCGTGCTCACCGCCGGCCTGGTCGCCGGGCTGGCGGCGGTCTGGTCCGCGTTCGGGGTGCTGGCCGTCGGTGCCGTTCTCCAGGTGCTCGCCGCCACCCTGCCCCGGCTGCGCCGCCCCGAGTCGCAGCGGGAAGCCTCCACCGTGGAGTGGACCGGCTACGCCGCCGCGCTGATCGCGTTGGCCCTTGCCTTCGACTCGCCCCGACACATCGCTGCCCTGCTGGCCGCCTGGGGCGCTGTCCTCGGCGTGGCGGCCACCCGGCCTGGCCGTCGGCCGATGGAACGCCGGATCCTGTTCTGGGCGGTGGTGCTCTGTGAGATCACCGCGTGGTGGATCCTGATGCGGGTCGCCGACGTGGCGCTACCCGAGGCGTACACGCTGCCGTTCGCCGCGCTGGCCCTCCTCGTCGGCGTCCTGGAGCTGCGCCACCGACCGGACATGAGCAGTTGGGTGGCGTACGGTCCGGCGCTGGTCGCGGCGTTCGTGCCGACGCTCGCCATCGTGCTGGCCACCGAGTCCAGCACGATGCGGCAGATGCTGCTGCTGCTCGGCGCGGTCGCGGTGCTGATCTTCGGCTCGTCCAGTCGGCAGCAGGCCCCGGTGATCGTCGGCGCGTCGGTCACCGCGATCACGGCGATCCACGCCCTGTTCAGCCTCGGCCCGTGGCTGGCGCTGATCCCGGTGGGCATCCTGCTGCTGGTGCTCGGCGCGAGCAACGAGCGCCGCCGTCGCGCCCAGGAACGCCTACAGACCGCCCTCCGCGGCATGAGATGAGGCGGAGGGTCACGGCGGGGTGCGTGAGTGGGCCGGGTTCGCGGGTCGATGACGGCCGACGGGCACGGTTCGCGGGTCGATGACGGTCCACGGGCACGGCTCGTCGGTCGGTTACGGCCGATCGGGCACTGCTCGCGGGGCGGGTACCGCCGGCTGGCTTACCGCAGGGTGGCCTGGAGGGCGGCTTCCTTGTCCGCCACCAGCTTCTCCAGGTTCTGCTGGTAGGTCGTCATCCTGGCGCGCAGGTCCTCGTCGGTGGCACCGAGGATCCGTACGGCCAGGAGGCCGGCGTTGCGGGCGTTGCCGATCGACACGGTGGCGACCGGAACCCCGGCCGGCATCTGCACGATGGACAGCAGCGAGTCCATGCCGTCGAGGTGCTTCAGCGGCACCGGAACACCGATCACCGGCAGCGGCGTCACCGAGGCGACCATGCCGGGCAGCGCGGCGGCACCCCCGGCCCCCGCGATGATCACCTTGAGACCTCGGTCGGCGGCGTCGCGCCCGTACTCGATCATCGCGACCGGAGTCCGGTGCGCCGAGATCACCCGCACCTCGTACGCCACGCCGAAGTCGTCCATCACCTCGGCGGCGGCCCGCATGGTCGGCCAGTCCGAGTCGCTGCCCATGATCAGCCCAACCGTGCTCACTGCGGCCCTCTCGTCGTCGGCGAAATCGTGGCTCACTCGTGGCCCTCGCGCAGCCAGCGCGCGGCCCGTGCCGCCCGCGCCCGCAGGTCGTCCAGGTCATCGCCGAGCACGGTGACATGCCCGATCTTGCGGCCGGGTCGCACCTGCTTGCCGTACAGGTGCACCTTGGCACCCGGCTCGGCCGCGAAGAGGTGGTGCAACCGCTCGTCGATCGACATCCCGCCCGGCTCACCGCCGAGCACGTTCGCCGACACCACGACCGGGGCGGTCAACGCGGTGTCACCCATCGGGTAGTCCAGCACGGCCCGCAGGTGCTGCTCGAACTGTGAGGTCCGGGCACCCTCGATGGTCCAGTGCCCGGAGTTGTGCGGACGCATCGCCAACTCGTTGACCACGATCGCCGGGCGACCGGCGTCGTCGCGCACCTCGAACAGCTCCACGGCCAGCAGACCGACCACACCGAGCGCGGTGGCCAGGTCAATGGCGAGCTGCTGGGCGGAGACCGCCAGCTCCTCGTCCAGGCCGGGCGCCGGGGCCAGCACCTCCACGTTGATGCCGTCGCGCTGCACCGTTTCCACCACCGGGTACGCGGCCACCTGACCGAACGGCGAGCGGGCCACCTGCACGGCCAGCTCCCGTCGCAGCGGCACCCGCTCCTCCACGATCAGCCGGGTGCCGCCAGCGAGCAGGGTGGTTGCCAGCTCGGTGGCCTGAGCGGCGTCGTCGACCATCCAGACGCCCCGACCGTCGTACCCGCCCCGAGCCGCCTTCAGCACCACCGGCCAGCCGACCTGCTCGCCGAAGCCGACGAGGTCGGCGGGCTCCCCGACCGGCCGCCAGGCCGGGTTGGGCGCGCCCAGCTCGGTCAGGCGTTCCCGCATGACCTGCTTGTCCTGGGCGTGCAGCAGCGCGTCCGCCGGCGGGTAGAGAGGCACCCCTTCCGCAGCCAGCGTGCGGATGTGCTCGGAGGGCACATGCTCGTGGTCGAAGGTGACGACGTCGCAACCCTTGGCGAAGGTACGCAGGGCGGCCAGGTCGGTGTGATCGCCGTACTGGACGTCGGCGGCGACCAGCGCCGCACCGTCGTCAGGGGCGGTCGCGAGCACACGCAGTGACTGGCCGAGGGCGATCGCGGCCTGGTGGGTCATCCGGGCCAACTGGCCGCCACCCACCATGCCGACAACTGGCAGACCGGTACGGGAATCCATAGCGCGGCCAGCCTATCCGGGCCGCCGACGCGCCCACCCGGAGGGCCGGCGATCCACCTGCGCGGGCGCGGGAGGACCACCGGGCGGGCGGTACGGGCGACTACCGGGCGTGGCCGTGCGGATCAGCCCAGCTCGGCGATCAGCTCCTCCACGGAGGTGACCGGCCGTTGGCAGACGAAACCCCGGCAGACGTACGCGGCGGACCGCCCTTCGACCAACGGGCGATCGGCGAGCAGCGGCACACCCGGCTGGTCCGGCCGCCCGGCGACGACCACCGCTCCGGGTGGGGCGTGCCGGCGGGCGGCGGTCACCAGCGGGTCGCCGGCCGGGTCGTCGGTGACCACGGCGATCTCGTACGGCCCGGAGAGCAACGCCTCGCCGACCGTGGCCGCGTACCCGGTGAACCGGGGGTGCTGCCCGACGATCGGCGCGACAGTGCCGAGGGCCGCTTCGGCTGCCTCCCGGTAACGCGTCTCCCCGGTCAGCGCCGAGTACGCCACCAGCCCGGCGATCAACGCCGACCGCCCCGACGGGGTGGCGTTGTCGGTCGGGTCGGCCGGGCGGGCAACGAGCCGTTCCGCGTCGTCGGCGGTGTCGTAGAAGGCCCCACCGGGGGCGGCGAAGCGCGCCAGGGCGGTGTCCAGCAGCTCGCCGGCCACGGTGAGCCAGCGGCCCTCGCCGGTGAGCTGGTGCAGGGCGCAGAATGCCTCGGCCACACAGCCGTAGTCCTCCAGGACACCGGCCGGCTCGCCGACCTTGCCGTCCCGGGAGACCCGGCGCAGCCGGCCGTCCACCAGGTGCACGGTGGCCAGATGCTCGGCGGCCTGGCGCATCGCCCCGTCGGCCACGATGGTGATGCCGTCCATCAGGTTGGCGTCCGCGTCCTGCGGAGACACGTGCCCGGCGGCGACCTGCTGGAACTCGGCGAGAGCGGTGATCGCCAGGCCGTTCCAGGCGGCTACCACCTTGTCGTCGAGGGCCGGCTGCGGGCGGGTGTCCCGGGCGGCGAGCAGTTGTCCGACCACCTGCTGCCAGCGGGCGCGGACCTCGGGCGCGGCGTCGTCCACGTCCCGGGCGAGCCGCAGCACGCTCATGCCCTTTTCAAAGGTGCCGTCGGCGGTCACCGTGAACAGGTCGGCGGCGAACCGGCCGTCCTCCTCGCCCAACGCCTCGACGAGTTGCGCGGGCGTCCAGGCGTAGGTGAGCCCTTCGACACCCTCGGTGTCGGCGTCCAGCGCGGACGCGAACCCCTGCCCCGGCCGGTGCATCTCGTCGGCGAGGAACCGGGCGGTGTCCCGGGCCACCCGGCGGGCCAGCGGGTCGCCGGTGAGTCGCCACAGCTGGGTGTAGACCCGCAGCAGCAGCGCGTTGTCGTAGAGCATCTTCTCGAAGTGCGGCACCGTCCAGTGCGCGTCCACCGAGTACCGGGCGAAACCGCCGGCCAACTGGTCGTAGATGCCGCCCCGGGCCATCGCCTCGGCAGTGTGCCGGGTGATCTCCAGGCTGGTCGGATCGCCGGTGCGCTGGTGGTGGCGCAGCAGGAAGAGCAGATTCATGTGCGGCGGGAACTTCGGGGCCCCGCCGAACCCGCCGTTCGTGGCGTCGTACTCGCTGGCCAGCTTGGCGGCCGCGGCGTCGAGCAGCGGGGCGTCCAGCGGGGCGGTGGGGCCGCCCACGGCCTGCGCGCCACCGATCGCCTCGACCACGGCGGCGCCCTGGCCCAGCACCGCCTCGCGCTGCTCCCGCCAGGCGGTGGCGACCGACTGGAGCAACTGGATGAAGTTGGGTCGCGGGAAGTAGGTGCCGCAGAAGAACGGGGTGCCGTCCGGGGTGGCGAAGACGGTCATCGGCCAACCGCCCTGACCGGTCATCGCCTGGGTCGCGGTCATGTAGACCGCGTCCACGTCCGGGCGCTCCTCCCGGTCCACCTTGATCGACACGAAGTTGTCGTTCATCAGGGCGCCGACCTGCGCGTCCTCGAACGACTCGTGCGCCATCACGTGGCACCAGTGGCACGCCGCATAACCCACCGAGATGAGCACCGGGACGTCCCGCCGCTTCGCCTCGGCGAACGCCTCGTCCGACCACTCCCACCAGTCGACCGGGTTGTCGGCGTGCTGGAGCAGGTACGGGCTGGTGGCGTCGACGAGTCGGTTCACCTGACGACCATAGCCAGCCCCGGCGTGGACCGCGCGGCCTCCACCCGGACGTCCCACCCGAGACCGGTCGGTCAGGCCGTGCCGGTCGGTCAGGCCGTGCCGGTCGGTCAGGATGCGCCGTCGGCGCGGAGCCGGAACACGTTCGACTCCGCCGAGTCGCGCAGCGACCCGAGCACCGCGCCGATCTTGTCCGCCGGCATCGGCTTGAAGAAGTGGTAGCCCTGCGCGGAGGTGCAACCCAGCTCGGCCAGGGCCATCCGCTGCTCGGCGGTCTCTACCCCTTCGGCGACCACCCGTAGCCCCAGCTCGTGGGCGAGGCCCACGGTCGTCCGGACGATCGCGGCGGCCTCCGGCGAGTCGGCCATCCGGATGACGAAGGAGCGGTCCACCTTCAGCTCGTCCACGGCGATCCGGGTGAGGAACGTCAACGACGAGAAGCCGGTGCCGAAGTCGTCGACAGCGAGTTGCACGCCCATCGACCGCAGCGTCGCCAACACCTCGTCGATGACCTCCAGCTCGCTCATCACCACCGTCTCGGTGATCTCCAGGACGAGCCGGTGCGGCGGCACCTGGTGCCGGCGCAACGCGTCGGCGATCTCCACCGGCAACCGGGGGTCCAGCAGGCTGCGCGCCGACAGGTTGACCGAGATCGGGACGTCCAACCCCTCCCGGGCCCAACCGGCGGCCACGCTGAGCGCCTTGTTCAGCACGTAGCGGGTGAAGGTGCCGAGCTGCTCGCTGTTCTCCACCGGCCGGATGAAGTCGGCCGGGTTCAGCCACCCCCGCCGGGGATGCTGCCACCGGATCAGCGCCTCCACGCCGGTGGGCGCACCAGTGGCCAGGTCGACCGCCGGTTGCAGTGCCAGCACCAGCTGATCGTCGACGGTCAACGCCTCACGTAGCTCGGCCAGCAGGGCGAGCTGGTCGGTGCTGGCCGCGTCGCGCGCGCCGTCGTACGCGGCGACGTTGCCACCGCCCTCCTTGGCCTGGTACATCGCGATGTCGGCCCGACGCAGCAGCTCGGTCAGGTCAGCGGTGCCGGCGGCGGCCACCACCACACCGACCGAGACCTCGATGGACATCCGTACGCCGGCCACCTCGGTCGGCGCGGCCAGCCGCTCGGCGATCTCGCGGGCCTGGCGCAGCGCGTGGGCCATCGGGGCGGCCCGGTCGCCGAGCACCGGCACCGCCGTGAGCAGGAGGGCGAACTCGTCACCGCCGAGTCGACCGAGCAGGTCCCCGGTGCGGACCAGCGCGTTGAGTCGGTTCGCGGTCAGCCGCAGCAGTTGGTCGCCCGCCGCGTGACCGAGGGTGTCGTTGACTTCCTTGAACTGGTTGATGTCCAGCAGCAGCAGCGCCACCGGGTGGTCGTGGCTGAGCTGTCGCAGCGACTGGTCGCCCCTGCTCAGCAGCGCCGCCCGGTTGGCGAGCCCGGTGAGCGGGTCGTGCACCGCGTCGTACGACGAACGGGCGGTCACCAGCCGCAGCTCGTGGTGGGTGGCGGCGTCGTGCAGCGCGGCGGCGAGCGCGTCGCCGAACGCGGCCACCGCGTCGCGTTCCCGGGCGGTGGGCGGGGCCGAGCGGGGGAACCGCACCCGCAGCCGACCGACCGGCGCGGCGCCGACCGACAGCGCCCGGCTCAGCTCATGCTCGTCCGGTTCGGACTGTTCCGGTGGGCCGGTCTCGCGGTCGACCAGTTGACCGCCGGCGTCGCCCCGGTAGCGGTGCCACCGGCCGTCGGGCCGGGCCACGTCGACGTCCACCAGTTCGGCGTTGAACAGCGTCAGCGCTCCGGTGACCGCCGCGCTGGCCACCCCCCGCTCGTCGAGCTGGTTGAGAGCCGCGGTGGCCTCGGCGAAGGCCCGCCAGGTGCGGCGCTCCTGATCCGAGCGCAGCCGGTAACGGTAGGTCTGCTGCAGCAGCCACAGCAGCGGCGGCAACAACAGCAACCAGCGCGGGTCGAGCTCCAGCAGCGCGACCACCACGAGGCCGACCGCCACGTTGCCGACGAACATCAGCAGCTTGCCGCGCAGCGCGGCGAGCAGCGGCGGCCCGATGGGCAGCCCGTGCCGCAGACCCACCGTCACGCCGCCGAGCCAGGCGGTCACCAGGAGGTACGTCACCGAACCGGCGATCACGGCCAGCGCCAGCATCGGGGTGGGCGCAGAGAGCAGCGGCCGCCCGAGTGCGGTGGTCACGGACACCGCCAGTGCCGACGCGGCGGCGAGCGACGCGGCGATCCGGACGATCTCCAGGGCCGGACGGCGGTCGTTGTGCAGGGACAGGATCGTCCAGGCCAGCCCGGTACCGAGCAGCGTGGCGGCCGGGAGCCAGCCGGCGGGGGTCAGGTAGAGACAGACGATCAGGGCGGCCTCGCCCCAGGTGATGCTGACCATGCCCGCTGGCGAGCGGAACCGCAGCCGGGCGAACTGGGCGAGGGCCAGGACGGCGACGGCGATGCCGAAGCGGGCCGGACCGCCGAGGGGGTCGTCGGCCGGCAGCCGGACCGGGAGGGTCAACCCGACCACTGCTGCGGCCAGGGCGGTCAACGTGACGGCGGCGGTGAGCACGAGCAACCGGCCCGGTGTGCCACGCACCCCGAGCCGATCGAACGGGTCGTCGGCCGGACCGGAGGTCATCGACCTCCCCCGTCAGCCGACCGACCGACGTCGCGGCGGGCGGCCGGTGCTGTGCTGGTCATCGGCGCCCCCTCCCGCACACGGCTCGGAGACTTTTGGTCCCCCCGGCGGAAGGCTAAGCCAAACCGGGTGGTCGCAACAGGGGGCGACCACCCGGTTCGGCGTGATTCATGCGCCGGCTACCCGTTCAGGTGCTGCTGGTGCCCGTTGGGAGCGGGCGTGGATGAATCCCGCCCGCCGGTCCCGTCTGTCGGATCGACGACTGACGCATCGGCCCTGGTCGGGTCGGCCGCCCCGGACTGCTGGGGGAAACGGTCCGGCAGACGGCGCAGCCGAGAGTTCATGTTGCGGATCAGCAGGACGGTCGCGGTCGCCAGCAGCAGGATGAGGAACAGGCCCATCGGCCCGGCCAGACCACCCGTGCGGGTGTCCCCGAAGTTGTTCTCCGCGAGCACCTGGGCAGCGGTCAGCATGGCGTTCCTCCGAAGTGCGGTTGGTAACCAGGGTAGCCCTGCCGGGAATCAGCGCGCGTGCGCCGTCTCCCGCACCCCCGCGAAGAGGTCGGACTCGGGCAGCGGGCTGTCGACCATCGAGCGGGCCAACTCGTAATCCTCGGTCGGCCAGGCGCGTTGCTGCAACTCCATCGGCACGTGGAACCAGAAGCCGTCCGGGTCGACCTGGGTCGCGTGGGCGCGCAGCGCGTCATCGCGGACCGGGAAGTAGTCGGCGCACTCCACCCGGGTGGTGATCCGGGGGCCCTTGTCGGGGCGATCCTCCCACCGCTTGAGCCACTCTTCGTAGGGCGACTCCAGCCCGGCGGCCAGCATGCCCTCGTGCAGGGCCATGATCTTGCCCTTGGAGAAGCCGATGTCGTAGTAGAGCTTCAGCGGCTGCCAGGGCGCGCCCAGCTCCGGGTAGCGCTCCGGGTCACCGGCGGCCTCGAAGGCGGCCACGCTCACCTTGTGACACATGATGTGGTCCGGGTGCGGGTAGCCACCCTCCTCGTCGTAGGTGGTCACGACGTGCGGACGGAACTCGCGCATCAGCCGCACCAACGGCCCGGCGGCGACCTCGACGTCCTGAAGGGCGAAACAGCCCTCGGGCAGCGGCGGCAACGGGTCGCCTTCGGGCAGGCCCGAGTCGACGAAGCCCAGCCAGGCCTGGTCGACGCCGAGGATCGCCCGCGCGGCGTCCATCTCGGCCCGCCGGATCTCACCGATGTTGGCCCACACGTCGGGCCGGTCGAGCTTGGGGTTGAGCACGCTCCCGCGCTCGCCGCCCGTGCACGTCACGACCAGGACGTCCACCCCCTGAGCGACATACTTCGCCGTCGTCGCCGCGCCCTTGCTCGACTCGTCGTCCGGGTGCGCGTGCACGGCCATGAGACGCAGTTGCTCTGCCAACTTCGGCGCTCCTCGTCTGTGCCGGACGGTGGACCCGACCGGGCTCAACCGGCTGACCTGCCGGGATCTTCTCGCCACACCCTGTCGCCGGCCGGTAGCGCCAGGCATGACCTGCCATTCCTGCCGCTGGACCGGGTGGGAGGATGGGGCTCTGTCATTCTTGCCGATGCCGCCGACAACAACGCCAGGAGATACCCGCCGGTGACCGAGACGCACGCCACAATTTCACCAGCTGCGCCGGAATTCCCGGCCGGGCGCTACGGCCGTCGTCGGGCACCGGGTGGCAAGCGCCGCCGTACGCTGCTGGCCGCGCTGGCGCTGCTGGCGCTGGTGGCGACGCTGACCGTGATCTCGTTCCGGCTCTACCGCCAGTACGGCGACCCGGTCTACGACGCCCAGGTGATCACGTACACCGACATCACGGACAAGCAGGTGCTCGTCCACTTCCGGGTGACCGTCCCGCCGGGCGGCTCCGCGGTCTGCGTGCTGCGGGCCCGGGACCGTGCCGGTGCCGAGGTGGCCCGCGAACAGGTCACCGTGACCGCCGCCCCCGGGGATCGGCACGTCACGACCCGGCACCGCCTGACCACCACCGCGCGGCCGTTCATCGGCGAGGTCCTGCGCTGCCAGTCACCGTCCTGAGCTGCCCGAACAGCACCGGAAACGGCCTCGATCGAGCGCCTACCGCGGGTGTCGGATCCGGACACCGGCGGTGATGGCCGACACCCTGTGTCGTACCGCACTGGTAACTTGGTAGTTCACCTGTCAGCCAGCCACGCACAACTGAGGAGAACGCCTGTGTCCACTGGCAACGAGGCGCCCGCCACCTGGCTGTCCCAGGACGCGTACGACCGCCTCCAGGCCGAGCTCGACGAGCACATCGCCAACCGTCCGGCGATCGCAGCCGAGATCAACGCTCGGCGCGAGGAGGGCGACCTGCGGGAGAACGGCGGCTACCACGCCGCCCGCGAGGAGCAGGGCAAGGCCGAGGGTCGCATCCGCTACCTGCAGGAGCTGCTGCGCACCGCGAAGGTCGGCGAGGCCCCGTCCGCCGACGCGGTGTCGCCGGGCATGGTGGTGACGATCTACTTCGACGACGACACCAACGACACCGAGACGTTCCTGCTCGGTTCCCGGGAGATCGCGGCCACGACCGACCTGACCGTCTACAGCCCCGAGTCCGCGCTGGGCAAGGCGATCCTGGGCGGGCGAGCCGGGCAGACCTGCACCTACACGGCGCCCAGCGGCGCCGACATCAAGGTGACGGTGGTCAGCTTCGAGCCGTTCTCCGGCTGACCCGTCGCCGACAGCGGCCGGCCGGGGTGACCGACGCCGGCACCGAGACAGCGCGTATCCGAGGCGTGGCACCCTGCCGGTGTCACGCCTCGGCCGCGAAGACCACCTGGTAGCCGCTGGCCCGCAAGGCGCTGATCAGCGTGTCCGAGTGTTCGACGCCCCGGGTCTCCACCGACAGCGCCACCTCCACCTCGCCGAGGCTGAGGTGCGGGTTGGCCCGCTGATGTTCCACGTCGACCACGTTGGCCCGGTGCTCGGCGATCTGGCTGAGCAACGACGCGAGCTGCCCCGGCCGATCCGAACAGCGGACGGTCACCCGCAGGTAGCGACCCGCCGCCGCCAACCCGTGCTCGATCACCCGCAGCATCAGCAACGGGTCGATGTTGCCGCCGGAGAGCACGGCGACCACCGGCGTCTCGACCTCGACCACGCCGGCCAGCAGCGCGGCGACCCCGACCGCCCCAGCCGGCTCGACCACCTGCTTGCCGCGTTCCAGCAACATCAGCAGGGCCCGGGAGATGTCCTCCTCGGAGACCGTGACGATCTCGTCGACCAGCTTGCGCACGTGGTTGAAGGTGATCTGGCCGGGCCGGCCGACCGCGATGCCGTCGGCGATGGTGGCGAAGGCGGGCAGCCGGACCGGTTCCCCGGCCACCAGTGAGGGCGGGAACGCCGCCGCGCCGGCCGCCTGCACACCGATGATCCGGACGTCCGGTCGCAGTGCCTTGACGGCCACCGCCATGCCCGAGATCAGGCCGCCGCCACCCACCCCGGTGATGATCGTCTTCACGTCCGGGCACTGTTCGAGGATCTCCAGCGCCACCGTGCCCTGCCCGGCGATCACGTCGGGGTGGTCGAACGGGTGGATCAGCACCGCGCCGGTGCGCTCGGCGTACGTGTGCGCGGCCACAAGCGACTCGTCGACGGTGTTCCCGGCCAGCTCGACCTGCGCGCCATACCCCTTGGTGGCGGCCACCTTCGGCAGCGGCGCGTTGACCGGCATGAAGACGGTGGCGTGCGTGCCGACCAGGCCGGCGGCGAGGGCCACACCCTGCGCGTGGTTGCCCGCGCTCGCCGCGACCACGCCGCGCTCCCGCTCCGCCGCCGACAACCGCGAGATCCGCACGTACGCGCCCCGGACCTTGTACGAGCCGGCGCGCTGCACGTTCTCGCACTTGAGCCAGGTCGGCCCGCCCAGGGCCGCGCTGAGCGGGCGGGAGGGCTCCAGCGGGGTGGTGCGGGTGACCCCGGCGAGCAACTCCCGTGCGGCCCGCACGTCGTCGAGACCGACCAGTTCCGTCATGCCCCGATCGTGCCACCCGCGCTCCCCGACCAACCCAGGGGCCAAGCCAACCGAGGCCCGGCCCAACCAAGGCCCGGCCCAACCAGGCCCGGCCCAACCAAGGCCCGGCCCAACCAGGCCCGGCCCAGCCGGGGCACGGCCCAGCCGGGGCACGGCCCAGCCGGGGCACGGCCCAGCCGGGGCACGGGCCAGCCGGGGCACGGGCCAACCGGGGCACGGCCGACCGGACCGGGTTGATCCACTCGGGGTCCTGAAAAACGCGGTATCCGGGCCGCCCGGACAACGCGACTTCATGAATCCCGAGTGGATCACGAAGGTGGTGCGGCCCTCGGCACCTCCGCAGCGGACTGAGCCGCCGCAGCGGGTTGACCCGCCCCAGCGGCGGGCCAGGTTTGGGCCGGCCAGACCGGGCCGGTCGGCCACTGCGGAGTGGCGCCGGCGATCCGGGCCTCCTGGGCAGCGGAGATCCGTCGGATCAACAGGATCAGCGTCACCGCCGCGATCACACAGCCCAGCGCGGGCAGCGCGCTGCGAAGCAGGGAGTCCTGGTACATGTCGGCGTACGCCTGGTAGCCGGCGTCGTCGAACGGGATCTCCGGCAGCTTCTCGTACGCCCGGTCGTCGGCGCGGCTGGCGAGCCGCTCACCGACGCTGAACACCAGCCAGGAGCACCACCAGACGGCCACGATCGCTGGCGTGGCCCGCCGCCAGAGGCTGTCCCGGGCCACTGCCGCCACGACCCGGGCCGGCACCACGAAGTTCGCGAAGGGCACCAGCCAGCCGGCGATCGCCCAGCCGGGCCCGAAGGCCGGCTCGGCGCCGGGGAAGGCGTCGGTGTTCTTGCGGGCCCGCCAGGTCCAGATGATCACCAGTACGGCGGCGGTGAGGTGTACCACCGTCATGATCAGCGCTATCACCGCGACGATGATCGCCGCGAGGCGCAGCAGGTCCGGGTTCTCGCTGGCCATGGCCCGCCGGGCCATGGCCATGCCGATCAGCGAGGACAGCACCACCGCCAGGTAGAGCACGGCGGTCGCGCCGACGGCGACGATCGCCGCCAGGCCGATCCCGCGTACCCGGTAGGTCGGCAGCCCTGGCGTGACGGCGGGCTGGCCGAGCGGCGTGAAGCACCGCGGGCAGTACTGGTTGTCGGGGGACATGGCGTCCCCGCAGGTCTGGCAGCGCATTGGTGTCCCCCGGTCCACGCGACGATGCGCGCACACCGTAGACGATCATGCGGAGGTCGGCGACCCCGTTCCGACCCGGGGGTAGCCGGGTGCGTGGCGTGTCCAGGGGGCGGTCATCTCGAACTGGCCGGCCACACCGAGCAGCAGCAGTTCCGAGCCGGGCGGACCGACCAGCTGCACGGCGACCGGCAGGCCGTCCGGGCGGCGGCCGACCGGCACGACGACCGCCGGCAGGCCGGCGATGTTCCAGGGCGCGGCGTACGGGGCGTACCGGATGTTGGCCGCCATGTTGGCCCGCCAGGACCGCTCCGACCAGCGGGCCGCCTCCGGTGGCGCGCTGGCCAGCGCCGGGGTGAGCAGCAGGTCGACCGAGTGGTCGGTGAAGAAGTCGACCGACCGTTGCCGCCAGGCGGCCCGGTCCGCCTCCCGCACGTAGCCGCGGCGCTGCGCCCACTCGCCCAGCGCGACGTGCCGCCGGGTACGCCGTTGCAGCCCGCGCCGGTCCAGGCCGGACGCCCGGACGTCGGTGGCGGCCGCGGCCAGCCAGGTGGCGATGCCCTGAAGGCCGAGCGCGGTGGGGTAGACCGGATCCGCCGGCACCGTGTCGTGCCCGGCGGCGGCGAGGAGCCGACCGGCGGCGGCGACCGCGTCCCGGTTCGGCGCGTCCGGCGCGACACCGCGCACCGGGGAACGCAACGAGACGCCCACCCGCAGCCGCTGCGGTGGGACGAGCTTCTCGGGACGCCGGCCGGCGAGCACCGAGAAGCCGACCGCCGCGTCGGCGACCGTGCTGGTCAGCATGCCGTGCTCGGTGAGACCGAACCAGTCGTCGGCACCGAGCTGGCAGGGGACCACGCCGCGACCGGGCTTGAGCCCGACCAGCCCGCAGCAGGCCGCGGGAATCCGGATCGAGCCGAGACCGTCGTTGGCGTGCGCGATCGGCACCAGCCCGGCGGCGACAGCGGCGGCCGAACCACCCGAGGACCCACCAGGGGTACGCGTGCTGTCCCACGGGTTACGGGTCACCGCGCTGTCGTCGTCGGTGAGTGCCCACAGCCCCAGCTCCGGCATCCGGGTCACGCCGAGGATCACCGCGCCGGCACCGCGCAGCCGACGTACCACCTCGTGGTCGGCCTCCGCGACGTCGGTGCGGGCGGCGGCCGACCCGTTCCAGGTGGGCAGGCCGGCGACCGGGGTGTTCTCCTTGACCGCCACCGGAACCCCGGCCAGCGGCAGGTTCGCCAGGTCCTCCTGCTCGTCGACCTTCTCCGCCTCGGTGATCGCCTCACCGCCGCGAACGGCGCGGAACGCGGCCAGCTCACGGTCGGCCCGGGAGATGTACTCGATGTGGTCGGCGACGACCTGGGTCGCCGAGACGTCACCTCGGCGTACACCCCGGGCGATCTGCTTGGCGGTCGCTCCGACCCAGGTCGCCATGATGTCCTGCACGGCCATCCTTCCCCAGCGGTCAGCCCAGCGCCTGCTCCAGATCGGCGAGTAGGTCGTCGACCGTCTCGATGCCGACAGACAGTCGCACGAGATCGCCGGGAACTTCAAGCGGCGAGCCGGCAGCACTTGCGTGTGTCATCCGGCCCGGGTGCTCGATCAGGGATTCCACGCCGCCCAACGATTCGGCGAGCACGAAGAGCTTGGCCCGGTTGCAGATATCCACGGCGTGCTCCTCACCACCGGCGGCGCGGAACGAGATCATGCCGCCGAACCGGCGCATCTGCTTGACGGCCACCTCGTGACCGGGGTGCGAGGGCAGCCCCGGATAGATCACCTGGGCGACCTTGGCGTGCCCGTCGAGGTACGCGGCGAGCCGCTCGGCGTTGTCGCAGTGCCGGTCCATGCGTACCCCGAGGGTCTTGATGCCCCGCAGGGTGAGCCAGGCGTCGAACGGGCCGTTGATCGCGCCCATCGCGTTCTGGTGGTAACGCAGTTCCTCACCGAGACCGGCGTCGGCGACGACCAGCGCGCCACCGACCACGTCGGAGTGCCCACCGATGTACTTGGTGGTGGAGTGCACCACCACGTCCGCGCCGAAGGCGATCGGCTGCTGGAGGTACGGCGAGGCGAAGGTGTTGTCCACCACCAGGAGGGCGCCAGCGTCGTGTGCCACGGCGGCCAGGGCGGCGATGTCGGCGATGCCGAGCAGCGGGTTGGTCGGCGTCTCCACCCAGACGATCTTCGTGCGGCCGGGCTGGACGGCCGCCCGGATCGCGGCCGGGTCGGAGACCTTGGCCGGGGTGAACTCCAGGCCCCAGCGCTGGGCGACCCGGGCGAAGAGCCGGTACGTGCCGCCGTACGCGTCGTCCGGGATCACCACGTGGTCACCGGGCTGGCACACGGCCCGCAGCAGGGTGTCCTCCGCGGCCAGGCCACTGGCGAAGGCCAGCCCCACCGGCCCGCCCTCCAGCGCCGCCAGGCACTCCTGGAGCGCGTCCCGGGTCGGGTTGCCGGAGCGGCTGTACTCGTAGCCGAGACGGGGTGCGCCGACGGCGTCCTGGGCGTACGTGCTGGTCTGGTAGATCGGTGGGATCACCGCACCGGTGCGGGCCTCAGGGTCCTGGCCGGCGTGGATGGCGAGCGTCTCGAAGCCGTGACTCATTCTGGTGAGGCTAGTGCCCCGTCGGAGAGGGCTGGAACGGAACCCGCGCTCCCGGGCGGAGGACGGACCGTCTGGGCCGGCCTCCGCCCACGGATCGACGGACCTGCCGGTCAGGTGGCCGGGACCGGCAGGACGTGCAGGGTGGCCTGGTTGGCGCCGGTCCAGTCGTAGGCGACCGCGTAGAGGCGTGCGCCGTTCGGCGACCAGGCCAGCGCGCCGGGGCTGAGTTCGTCGCCGAGCTCGAAGCGGGCCAGTTCGGTGCCGTCCGGGGTGAAGACGAAGACGTCCGGGTCGTAGCTGGCGTCCGCGCCGCCGGCGATCCGGGTGCCGTCGCGGGAGACCTCGACGGCGTTCGGGTACGCGCCGGTGCGGTACGTGGCGGACGGGGTACTGATGTCGGCGAAGGGGAACGCCTGCACCTCGTAGGGCGCCCCGGCGGCGGTGTAGAGGGTGGTGCCGGTCGGGTCGAGGGCGATGTCCCGCAGGTTGTCGCCCAGCGCCGACCAGGCGTTCGTCCGCAGGGTGGTCAACGTGCCCGCGGCGCCGATGCCGTACGCGTACGCCGACGCCGGGCTCAACCCCGGCTGCCCGGCGAGCAGCACCGACCGGTTCTGGCCGGCCGCCGCGAGCAGCGGAAAGTCGTGGAAGTCCTGCTCGGCGACGTGGGTGCTCAGCCGGGCCGGCTGGCGGCCGAGGTCGATCTGGCCGATGTTGCCGCCCCACTGGTCGCAGCCGTAGCCGAACCACAGGTACCGGCCGGTCAACGCCAGCGACGACGGGCATTCGCCCGCGCCGGTGTCGTACCGGGCCGACTCGATCAGCGAGCCGGTGTCGAAGGCGGCGATGGCGTTGGCGCTGGGCAGCGCCACGTAGAGCGTCCGCCGGTCGGCGCTGAGTAGCAGGTCGGTGGGGCCGGGCAGGCCCGACAGGGTGCCGACCACAGCGCCTGTCGCGCTGGTCACCACGACGTCGGTCGACGAGCGGCCACCGCTGACGAAGACGCGGTCACCGGCCGACACCACGTCGCCCACCGTCTTCAACGGCAGTGGCGTCACGGTCGGTGCCACGGCCGCCTGGGAGTGGCCCGGGACCGCGCCGACGAGCAGCCCGGCGGTCAGCGCCGCGAACGCCAGGGTGAAGCCTCTTCTGATCTGCAAGGGTTCGTCCTTTCGGAGCATCGACGCGTACGCCGATGGCCGCGGTCGTCAGGGCGCAGCGGGGAGTCGGATCGTCGGTGTGACGGCATCCGCCGGGCGGCGGGCCACCGCGACCGACCGGCCGGGCGACACCGCCGCCGCAGCACGTCATCCCCGCGCTGATCCATTCATATGAATGAATAGCACAGTCGGTGCGGGTGCGGGGGTACCGGGTCCCGGCCGGCCGCCGGCATAGCCTGGCCCGATGAGCGGTTGCGTGTTCTGCGGGATCGTGACGGGCGAGGTGCCGGCGTTCCGGGTTGCCGACACCCCCGACGGGGTGGCGTTCCTGGACACCCGGCCGGTGTTCAAGGGGCACGTGCTGGTGGTGCCCCGGACGCACCTGGTGACCCTCGCCGAGTTGCCGGCCGACCTGCTGCCCGGCTACTTCACCCTGGTCCAGCGGCTGGCGGTGGCGGTGGAGACCGCCCTGGGCGCCGGTGGGACGTTCGTGGCGATGAACAACAAAGTGTCCCAATCGGTGCCCCACCTGCACACCCACGTGGTCCCGCGAACCAAGGGCGACAGGTTGCGGGGCTTCTTCTGGCCGCGCACCCGGTACGACGACGACACCGAGGCCCGGAGCTACGCGGACCGGATCGCGGCGGCGTTCCCGGCCGGGGCCTGAGTCATCGTCACGCGGGTAAGGAAGCAGGACCCTCTGGCGTTGCACGCTGCGAGTGGTACGAGAGGAGATCCCCACCGTGTTTCTGCGCCGCATGAAGGCCGAAATGGTGACGCCCGACCAGGCCCTGCCGGGCCGCCCGATCGCCATGCCGGTCGCTGACCGCCACGAGGTGCTGGGCACCCCGTTGAAGGGCCCGTTTCCGGAGGGCCTTCAGGTAGCGGTCTTCGGCATGGGTTGCTTCTGGGGCGCCGAGCGGCTGTTCTGGACGCTGCCCGGTGTCTACACCACCTCCGCCGGTTACGCGGGTGGCATCACCAAGAACCCGACGTACGAGGAGACCTGCTCCGGCCGGACCGGGCACGCCGAGGTCGTCCAGGTCGTGTACGACCCCAGCAAGATCAACTATGAGGATCTGCTGAAGGTCTTCTGGGAGAACCACGACCCGACCCAGGGCATGCGCCAGGGCAACGACGTCGGCACCCAGTACCGCTCGGCGATCTACACGACCACCGACCAGCAGCGGGCCACCGCCGAGTCGTCCCGGGACGCGTTCCAGCCGATCGTGACGCGCGCCGGCAAGGGTGAGATCACCACCGAGATCGCCCCGCTCGGCAGCTACTACTTCGCCGAGGACTACCACCAGCAGTACCTGGCGCCGACCAAGAACCCGAACGGGTACTGCAACCACGGCCCGAACGGGCTGAGCTGCCCGGTCGGCGTGGCCCGGGTCGGCGGCTGACCGTCGCGGGCATTCCCGTTCGGCCCTGTGATCGAAATCCGTTGCCGAGCCCGAAGGGAACTCGATAACGTGGCCGTACACGTGAAAGGAGGTGGTCCAGACTTGTATAGCAATCGGACTCGTGAGGTGGCTGTCAGCTAGCCGCTGTCCTCGACAGTGATCGGCCCGTCGCGAGGCGGGCAACAGCACCATCGTCGAGACCGTGTGGCAGCGGTGCGGCGAATTCCAGGCAGCCACCCGACCCCCGGGGCGCCGGCCCAGTCCAGCCGGCCCGTGCGACAGCGCGGAGCGCCCCGGGGGTCGCTCCATATCCGCAGGAGTGGCCATGTCCATGCGCGAGTTGGTGGTCCTGGGGACGGCCAGCCAGGCACCGACCCGTCAGCGCAACCACAACGGGTACGTGCTGCGCTGGGACGACGAGGTGATCCTCTTCGACCCGGGCGAGGGCAGTCAGCGCCAACTCCTGCACACCACGGTCACCGCCACCGACCTGACCCGGATCTGCGTCACCCACTTCCACGGCGACCACTGCCTCGGCCTGCCCGGCACCATCCAACGGCTCTCCCTGGACCGGGTGGCGCACCCGGTAGCCGTGCACTTTCCGGCCGGCGGCGCCGAATACTTCGCCCGGCTGCGGCACGCCACCTCCTTCTACGAGACCGCCGAGCTGCGGGTCGAGCCCATTGAGGCCGACGGGCAGCGGATCGCCCTGCGCTGCGGCACGCTGGAGGCCCGCCGGCTCCGGCACCCCATCGAGACGTACGGCTACCGGCTGGTCGAGCCGGACGGGCACCGGATGCTGCCGGAGAAACTGGCCGCGTACGGCATCGTCGGTCCGGCCGTCGGCGAGCTGATCCGCGTCGGGCACCTCGACCTCGACGGACGCCGCGTCACCCGGGCCGAGGTGAGCGTGCCCCGACCGGGGCAGCGGTTCGCGTTCGTGATGGACACCGGCCTCTGCGACGGGGTCTACGCCCTCGCCGAGCACGCCGACCTGCTGGTCATCGAGTCGACGTTCCTGGAGTCGGAGGCCGCGTTGGCCGCCGAGGTCGGCCACCTGACCGCGGCGCAGGCCGCCCGGGTGGCGACCGAGTCCGGGGTACGCCGACTCGTGCTCACCCATTTCTCCCAGCGCTACAGCGACCCGCGCCGGTTCCACGACGAGGCGCGCGCGCACTTCGACGGTGAGCTGATCGTCGCCGAGGATCTGACCACGGTGCAGCTTCCGCCGCGCCGGGTAGCCTCGGCCGGGTGACGATCACGCTCCGCTCCGCGACCGAAGGCGACCTGATGGCGGTGGGGGCCCTGCACCAACGCTCCCGGGTCGCCGCGTACTCCGCGTTCCTGCCGGCCGAGGCGCTGGCCGAGCCGACACCGGAGGCGATGGGTCGGTACTGGGTCGAGCGGTGGCTGTGGGAGCGGGACACCCACCGGATGACGGTGGCCGAGCGGGCCGGGGCGTTGGTCGGGTTCAGCCACCTGGGCCCGGACGACGAGGACGACCCGACCACCGGGCTGCTCAACGCGATCCACCTCGACCCGGCCGAGCAGGGCCGCGGCGTGGGTCGCACCCTGATGGTGGACGCGCTGGACGCCATGCGGGCGCGGGGCTGGCGGCGTGCCGTGCTGTGGGTGCTCCGGGAGAACGCCCACGCCCGAGCCTTCTACGAGCGCGGCGGCTGGACCCCGACCGGCGCGGAGCGCGTCGAGCACATCGGCCTTGCCCCCACCCTCCAACTGCGCTACGGCCGCCCTCTCTGAGCAGTCCTCGCCCGCACCTTTGCTCTGCTTATCAATAAGCACCAGCGGTGACCGTGACCGTGGGTGGTGCGTATGCGTATGCAGAGCAAAGGGCGCGACAGGGTGGCCCGGTGCCCCGCCCGCAGGCGGGGCACCGGGACGGGACTCAGTGGGCGCCGAGGTGGGCTAGGAGGTCTTGGCGGGTCAGGACACCCTTGGGCTTGCCGTCGACCAGGACCAACGCAGCGTCGGACTTCTCCAGCATGCCGACCGCCTCGCTCACCGGCTGACCCCCACCGATCATCGGCAGCGGGTCGCCCATGTGCCGCTCGATGGTGTCGTGCAGGTGAGCCTGACCGGTGAACAGCGCGTCGAGCAGGTCCCGCTCGGCGATCGAGCCGGCGACCTCACCGGTCACCACGGGCGGCTCGGCCTTGAGCACCGGCAGCTGCGAGACGCCGTACTCGCGCATGTAGTCGATCGCGTCGCGGACCGTCTCGGTCGGGTGCACGTGCACCAGCTCAGGCAGCCCGCCCGGCTTACTGGCCAGCGCGTCGGCCACCGTCGGCTCGGCGCCGGAGTTGTCGAGGAAGCCGTACCGGGCCATCCACGAGTCGTTGAAGATCTTGGAGAGGTAGCCTCGGCCGCCGTCCGGCAGCAGGACCACCACCACGTCGTCCGGGCCGGCCTTGCGGGCGACCTCCAGGGCGGCGACCACCGCCATCCCGCAGGAACCGCCGACGAGCAGCCCTTCCTCGCGGGCCAGTCGCCGGGTCATCTCGAACGACGCCTTGTCGGAGACCTCCACGATCTCGTCGGCGACACCCCGGTCGTACGTCTCCGGCCAGAAGTCCTCGCCGACGCCCTCCACCAGGTACGGCCGGCCGGTGCCGCCCGAGTAGACCGAGCCCTCCGGGTCGGCCCCGATGACACGCACCCGACCCTCGGAGGCCTCCTTCAGGTAGCGGCCGATGCCGGAGATGGTGCCTCCGGTGCCGACGCCGGCCACGAAGTGGGTCAGCCCGCCGTCGGTCTGCTTCCACAGCTCCGGGCCGGTCGTCTCGTAGTGCGACCGCGGGTTGGCCGGGTTGCTGTACTGGTTGGGCTTCCAGGCGCCGGGGATCTCCCGGGTCAGCCGGTCGGAGACGTTGTAGTACGAGCGCGGGTCCTCCGGCGCGACGGCGGTCGGGCAGACCACCACCTCGGCGCCGTACGCCCGGAGCACGTCCTGCTTGTCCTGGCTGACCTTGTCGGGGCAGACGAACACACACCGGTAGCCCTTGAGCTGGGCCACCAGGGCCAGCCCGACACCGGTGTTGCCGCTGGTCGGCTCGACGATGGTGCCGCCGGGCTTGAGCAGACCGGCAGCCTCGGCGTCCTCCACCATGCGCAGCGCGATCCGGTCCTTCACCGAACCGCCCGGGTTGACGTACTCCACCTTGGCCAGCACGGTGGCCTGGATGCCCTCGGTGACGTTACGCAGACGCACCAGCGGGGTGTTTCCGATCATGTCGACGACGTTGTCGTAGTACTGCACGGTGTGCCCTTCGTTGCGGCGCCGACGGTGGCGACCGGGAAGACGTTTCCTCGTCGCCCAGCGTACGTGTCGTCAGGGCACCAACCCCCCGGGGATGACTGAGCTGCGACGGGCCTCCCACTCCAGGAAGCGATCGGTTTCGGCGAGCACGCTGCCGGCCAGCCAGGTGACCATGACCGCGTCGTCGGCCAGCCCGAAGATCGCCAACGGGATCTCCGGGAGCAGGTCGATCGGGGAGACGATGTACGCCGTCGCCGCGGTCATCAGGGCCAGCCGAAGGCCACCGTCGTACTCCCCCTTGGCGGTGGCTCGGATCATCCGGGGCAACGCGGCCAACCGGGTGCCGATCGACGGCCCGTTGCGCGCCCCCGCCGCCAGGGCCCGCGCCAGGGCCGTGAACGCCGCGCTGCGCTTCAGTGTCTTACCCATCGTCGCGCTCCTCTCCGCCGGATCAGCGTGGCGGGTCGGCGCAAGTCGGCCGGCCTCTCCCAGTCAGGTACCCCGTCGCGTCGGGTTCCAGGCACCCGGGTGCCGTCACGACGACAGCGGGGTGTCGGACCAGCGCGATAATGTCGCGGTATGGGGGTGGCAGATTCCGTCGTACCCGGTGGTGAACGCTGGCGGCAGGCCCGGCGGTTCGTCCGGCTGGCAGCCATCGGGACAGGCGCCACCGCGGCGGCCGCGGTGGCGACCGGCGGGGTGCTGGTCGGCCAGGCCCGGCAGGCTCGACGGACCATCCCGATGGCCGAGGCGCCGCCACCCCGCTGCGATGGGATGTACGGCGCGAAGTTTCCCGGCCCGGCGCTCACCATGGTGGTGCTCGGTGACTCGTCGGCGGCCGGCTACGGCGTGCACCGCCGCCGGGAGACACCCGGGGCGCTGCTCGCCACCGGCCTGTCCCGTCGACTGCACCGGCCGGTGCAGCTGCACCGCTTCGCGGTGGTCGGTGCCATCTCGGCGGCGCTACGCCACCAGGTGGAGGCGGCGCTGGAGTGCCGTCCCGACATCGCGGTGATCCTCATCGGCGGCAACGACATCACCAATCGCACCCCGCGCGGCCTCGCGGTGCGCTACCTGGTCGAGGCGGTGCACACGCTGCGCGACGCGGGCTGCGAGGTGGTCGTCGGCACCTGCCCCGACCTGGGCGCGATCCGCCCGATCCAGCCACCGCTGCGCTGGCTGGCGCACCGCTGGAGCCGCCAGCTCGCCGCCGCCCAGACGGTGGCAGTGGTCGAGGCGGGCGGCTGGACGGTCTCCCTCGGTGACCTGCTCGGCCCCCGGTTCGCGGCCGAGCCGACCCGGATGTTCGCCTGGGACCGCTTCCATCCCTCCGCCGAGGGGTACGCGATGGCTGCCGCCGCGCTCCTGCCGACGATGCTCTCCGCCCTCGGCGCGACCCCGGAACGACGGGCCACACCGATGCGCGGCGACGGCGTACGGTCGCTGCCGGAGGCCGCGCAGGAGGCGGCACGACACGCCGGCACGGAGGTCAGCGGCGTCCAGGTGCGGGGCCGCGACCGAGGGCCGGCCGGCCGGTGGGCGCAGCTGCGCCGACGGGCGTTCTTCGGTGTCGGTGCGGTGCCGCAGCACGGGTCCGCCTCGGACACCTCGACAGTGGAGGGACTGGCATGAACGAGCGCAGCGCGCGGAGCGTGACCTCCGGCCTCGCCGGCCGAGTGGGTCGGGCGGCGGCGTTCTCACTGCTCGCCGGCGCTGTCGGGGGCGCCGCCGTCCTCGCCGGTGAGGCGTTCGTCGCCCGGCACCGACGCTACGCCCAACCGGAGCTCGGCCTGGCCCTGCGCGCCACGATCGGCCGGGCGGGCGCTCCTCCGCTGCGACTGGTGCTGCTGGGCGACTCGTCGGCACTCGGTGTCGGTGTGGACCGGCTGGAGGACACCATCGGCGGGCAGTTGGCCAACCTGCTCGCCGAGGGCCCGACCGGCCGCCGGGTGCACCTGTCCAGCGTCGGCGTGTCCGGGTCCCGCTCGACCGACCTCGCCACCCAGGTGGCCCGGGCCCTGCTCGGTGAGCGGCCCGACGTGGCGTTGATCCTGATCGGCGCGAACGACGCCACCGGGCTGCGGCGGCCCGCCGACGCGGCGGCCTACCTCGGCGCGGCGGTGCACCGGCTGCGTGAGGCGCGCGTCGAGGTGGTCGTGGGCACCTGCCCCGACCTCGGCGCGGTGCGTGCGATCGCTCCCCCGCTGCGCCAGGTGGTCGGCTGGTCCGGGCGTCGGGTGGCCCGCGCGCAGACCACCGCCGTGTTGCAGGCGGGCGGCTCGGTGGTCGACCTGGGCACCGAGACCGGGCCGGTGTTCCGGGCCGATGCGGGGACGCTCTGCCCGGACCGTTTCCACCCCTCCGCCGATGGCTACCGGGTGTGGGCGCACGCGTTGCTACCCGCCATCGTCGCCGCGGCGGCGGCCACCACCCGGCGCTAGATCGTCGCCGGCCACTGGTGACATTTCCCGCTGTGCCGGCTTCTTCCGCGCATGTTACCGGCGGGTTAACGTTGGTCCATGCCGATTGAGTCGTCCCGCGACGCCGTCATCGTCGCCACCGCCCGCTCCCCCATCGGCCGGGCGCACAAGGGTTCCCTGCGCGATGTCCGCTCCGACGACCTCGCCGCGACCATCGTCCGAGCCGCGCTGGACAAGATCCCCGCGCTCGATCCGACCACGATCGACGACCTCTACCTCGGGTGCGGCCTGCCCGGCGGCGAACAGGGCTTCAACATGGCCCGGGTGGTGTCCACCCTCCTCGGCCTGGACACTGTTCCCGGTGCCACGCTGACCCGCTACTGCGCCTCCTCGTTGCAGACCACCCGGATGGCGATGCACGCGATCCGGGCCGGCGAGGGCGACGTGTTCGTCTCCGCCGGCGTGGAGATGGTCTCCCGCTACGCCCGGGGCAGCTCCGACGGGCTGCCGCCCGAGGCGCAGGCCCTGGTCGGCGGCGGCTGGGAGAACCCGCGTTTCGCGTCGGCCGGCGAGCGCTCGAAGCGCCGCGCGCAGGGCGGCGCCGAGGTGTGGACCGACCCGCGCGAGGCCGGTGAGCTGCCCGACATCTACCTCACCATGGGGCAGACCGCGGAGAACCTGGCCCAGGTGTACGACGTCACCCGCGCCGACATGGACGAGTTCGGCGTACGCAGCCAGAACCTCGCCGAGAAGGCCATCGCCGACGGCTTCTGGGCCCGGGAGATCACCCCGGTCACGACGCCGGACGGCACAGTGGTGAGCACCGACGACGGGCCCCGGGCCGGCGTCACCCTCGACGCGGTCGCTGGTCTGAAGCCGGTGTTCCGCCCGGACGGTCGGATCACCGCCGGCAACTGCTGCCCACTCAACGACGGTGCGGCAGCAGTGGTGGTGATGAGCGCCCAGCGGGCCGAGGAACTCGGGATCACCCCGCTGGCCCGGATCGTCTCGACCGGTGTGACCGCCCTGTCGCCGGAGATCATGGGCCTCGGACCGGTCGAGGCGTCCCGGCAGGCGCTGCGCCGAGCCGGTATGACGATCGACGACGTCGACCTCGTCGAGATCAACGAGGCGTTCGCCGCGCAGGTCATCCCCTCCTACCGCCAGCTGGGCATCCCCGAGGAGAAGCTGAACGTGATGGGTGGGGCCATCGCTGTCGGCCACCCGTTCGGCATGACCGGCGCGCGGATCACCGGCACCCTGCTCAACGCGCTGGAGTGGCACGACAAGACCATCGGTCTGGAGACCATGTGCGTGGGCGGCGGCCAGGGCATGGCCATGGTGCTCGAACGCCTCTGAGCCGCCCTCAGAGCGCGCCGCGGGTCGCCGTCACCTCGGCGGCGGCCCGGGTCAGCGCCTCGGCCCCCGGGTCGGCGGCCAACAGATCCGCCGTGACCACCCGCAGCTGGTCGGGCAGGGCCAGGTCGTTGTCGAGCCGGGGCACCACCCGCCGGGGCTGCCCCTCGGCGTCGGCCGCCAGGTTGGCGACCTCCTGCACCAGGCGGTGCACGAGGTCGGCGCGGGACACGTTGCCGGCGGTCGCGGCCGCCGCCCACCGCGGCTGCTGCCAGTGCGCGATCTGACCGACCAGCAACCGCACGGCCTTGTCCAACTCCGCTGCGCTCATCGCCGCCGAGTCTACGGCCGGCACCACCCGGTCCGCGTCGGGCCGGTCAGCGGCGCAGGTAACTGAGCAGCCGCAGCAGCTGCCAGTAGAGGAACACCAACCCGGTGAGCAGGCCGAACGCGCTCAACCACGCGTACCGACGGGCTCGACCGTCGCGCACCGACCGCTCGACGAGATCGAAGTCGAGGATGAAACTGAACGCCCCGGCGATGATGGCCACCACCGAGATGGCGTACGGCAGCCAGCCGACCTCCCCGCTGACGCTGTATCCCGCCAGGCCCGGTCTCCCGGTGATCAGGTACGACACCAGGTTGACCACGCTGAGCACGGCGATGCCGAGCAGGGTGCCGATCACCAGGCGGGCCAGCCGGGGCGTCGCCCGGATCACCCGGGCCCGGTACAGCGCCGCCATGCCGAGGAAGACGCCGAAGGTGCCGGCCACCGCCTGCACCACGATGCCCGGATACACCTGCTCGAAGGTGCGGCTCGCCACCCCCAGCAGCAGGCCCTGCAGGATGGCGTAGCCGACGATCGGCACCGGGTTGGTGATTCCCCGCAACGAGATGACCAGGACCAGCGCGATCGAGGCGAGCGCGCTGCCGGCCAGCGCGGCGCCCAGCCACACGGCGTCGGGAATCACCGCCCAGGACACCGCCGCGGCGACGCCGGTCACCAGCAGCAACCCGACGGTACGGACCACCACGTCGTCGACGGTCATCGGCTCGACGTCACGGGAGCCGAGCACCCGGGCCTCCACCCGGCCGGCCTCGTCCAGCCGGTTGAGCACCGGGTTGTTGCTGCGCACCGTCGCCTCCTTCGCCCGCGTACCCCAGGGCTTGTGTCAAAGCCTCGCAGTCACTCTGCCCCGGGCGGGCCGGCGGCGGCGGGGAAACGGCGCGGACGACGACGCCCGCCCCCAACGACGTTGGAGGCGGGCGTCGGTCGCAGTGCGGACGAGGTCAGTCGTCGCCCTGGAAGTAGCTCAGCAGGCGCAGGATCTCGATGTAGAGCCAGACCAGGCTGACCAGGATGCCGAACGCGGCCGTCCAGGAGTAGCGCTGGGGCAGGCCCATCCGGACGCCGTCCTCGATCTCCTTGAAGCTGAGCACGAAGCTCAGCGAGGCGACCACGATGCAGACCAGGCTGAAGCCGATGGCCAGCGGGCTGCCGTCACGCAGGCCGGTGTTGACGCCGAACAGCGCCAGCACCAGGTTGATCATCATGACGGCGAAGAGACCGACCATCACGGCGATCATGCCCTTGACGAAGGCCGGGGTGGCCCGGATGACCTTCGCCCGGTAGAGCATCGCCATCAGGAAGAAGATGCCGAAGCTGGCCGCGGCGGCCTGGAGCACGATGCCGTCGTAGGCCGTCTCGAACGCCTTGCTGACCATGCCGACGAAGACACCCTCGACGACCGCGTACGCGATCACGAGCGCCGGGTTGGCCATCCGGGAGAACGAGATGATCAAGCCCAGGACCAGGCCGACCACCGCCGCGCCGATCCAGGCGGTACCGACCAGCGCGTCGGGCACGAGCACCCAGGCGGCCGCGGCGGAGATGCCGAGGATGCCGAGCAGAGCGACCGTCTTGACGACCACGTCGTCGACGGTCATCGGCGCCACGGTCGGCGGCGCGGCCGGGTAACCGGCCTGGGACGGGTACTGCTGGGGAATGCCGGGCTGTCCGTACGGCCCGGCCGGGGCGTACCCGGCGGAGCGCTCCCGCTCGGCCGCCTGGCCGAGCCGGGCGAGCACCGGGTTCGAGGTCTTCACTGTCTGGCCTCCCTCAGGGGGTCGTGTGCACGTGAACGTGCCCTCCAAGAGTAAACGGCGCAGCCACGTCTTGGAGATCACGAATGAGAATGCGTGAGGTCGACCGGTGCCCGGGGCGGGGGTCGAACCCGCACGCCTTTCGGCAGCCGCTTTTAAGGCGGCCGTGTCTGCCGTTCCACCACCCGGGCGAGTGACACCGGCGCGCCGACACGCCTGGTGCAATGTCACCGTAGCCGGTCTGCGGCGACCCGGCGTACCCCGCCGGCCTGGCCACATTAGGGTCGATGCCGTGAGCAGCGCAGCCCCCACGGCCCCCGACGCCGCCCCTGAGCAGGCATTCCGCCTCGCCGATCAGGTCAACCGCCGACCCCGGGCCACCCGGCTGCTGGCCGCCGTCCGCCGCCATCGGGCGGATCTGCTGGCCGCTCTGATCTTCGCGGCGCTGGCCGGCTGGCTCACCCACGGGCTGTGGCCCGACCCGGGAGCCCGCACCCTGGCGCTCAACCCGGAGGACCAGACCCTCTACGAGTGGTTCCTGGCAGTGGACGCCCGCGCGCTGCTCGGCGACTTCGACCTGCTCACCGACCGGCTCAACGCCCCCGACGGGGTCAACCTGATGGCCAACACCACGGTGATCGCGCTGGGCGTCATCTTCGCGCCGGTCACCCTGCTGCTGGGCGCACCGGTCACCTTCGCGCTGATCGCCGCCGCCAACCTCGCCGGCACCGCGCTCGCCTGGTACCTGCTGTTCCATCGGACGCTGCGCGCCCGCCGGTTGGCCGCCGCGCTCGGCGGCGGGCTGTGCGGCTTCGGACCCGGCATGGTCTCGCAGACCAACAGTCACCTGCACATGACCGCCCAGTGGCTGGTGCCGGTGATCGTCTGGCTGGTGGTCCGGCTGCTGCGGGCGGCCGACCCGGGGCCCGGGTCAGCCGACGGGACCGGCACCACCGGGCCGGACCGTCGACGGTTGTTCACCTCCGCGGCGGGGCTGGCCGGCGCGGTCACCGCGCAGGTCTTCATCGGCGAGGAGGTGCTCTTCCTCGCCGCGATCACGCTGCTGGTGATGTCGATCAGCTACGCCATGGTGGACCGGGACCTGGCCCGCCGGGCGCTCCCCGGGTTCGCCGCAGGGTTGGCGATCACCGCCGGGCTCGCGCTGCTGGTGCTGGGCTATCCGCTGTGGTTCCAGTTCGCCGGGCCGCAGGGAGTCGCCGACGGGATGTTCACCCCGGCCTACTTCTCCGCCGACCTGAGCAGTTGGTGGACCCTCTCCCCACTGTCGGTGGCCGGCAGCGACGAATCCGCCCGGCTGACCACCGGCCCCGCCGAGTACAACACGTTCCTCGGCTGGCCACTGCTGCTGGTCGCCGCGGCCTGCGCGATCTGGGCCGGGCGACGCCGGCTGGTCTTCGCCTGCGTCGTGGCGGGCCTGGTGATGGGGGCGCTCTCGCTCGGCCCCGAGGTGGTGTTCGGCGGCACCAGGACGGCGATCCCCGGTCCGTACGCCCTGATCGCCGGGCTGCCGGTGGTGGACGGGGCGTTGCCGATGCGGTTCGCGTTGGCGTTGCTGCCGATCGTCGCGACGCTGCTGGTGCTCGCGGTCGACCGGGCCCTGGGCAGCTCCGGGCAGGCACGGCGGCTGGTGCCACTGGCCGTCGGGGTGGCGCTACTGCCGATCTTCCCGGCCCCGCTGCCCACCGCCGGACGACCAGCCGTGCCGACATTCATCAGCGGCGGCCACTGGCGGCAGTGCGTACCACCGGGCGGGGTGCTGGTCCCGGTGCCGTTGCCGACGCCGAAGGAGCCCTGGCCGATGCGCTGGGCGACCGCCGCCGACGCCGGTTTCGGGCTGCCGGAAGGCTTCTTCATCGGCCCGTACGGAAGGCGCGGCACCGCGGCGATGGGCACCTTCAAACAGCCCACCTCCGCGCTGCTCGCTGATGTCGCCCGGCGCGGCGACCAACCGGCCATCGGCGATGAGCAGCGCCGCCAGGCCGCCCGTGACGCGGACTTCTGGGGTGCCTCCTGTGTGGCGCTGACCGACGACGCCCCGCACGCGGAGAGCCTGCGGGCAACCCTGGAACAGCTCTACGGCCCGCCCACCCGAATCGCCGACGCCTGGACCTGGCGGGTCTGAGCACGCCTCGCGTGAACCGGCGCCTCTGCCGACGACGCAACGGGTGCGACGACAAGGGGCCCGTTCCTACCGGAGACGGTAGGAACGGGCCCCTTGTGCAGTTGATGGTCAGACGCGGGGCGCGCCGACGGGCTGGGATGCCTCGACGAACTCCTCGCGCGGGTCGTGCAACTGACCCAGGGCGACCACCTCACGCTTGAGGAAGAACGCCAACGACCAGTCCACCACCACGCGGACCTTGCGGTTGAACGACGGGATCCGGCTCATGTGGTACGTCCGGTGCATCACCCAGGCCGGCCAACCGGTCATCTTGATCCCGTACACCTGGGCCACGCCCTTGTGCAGGCCGAGGCTCGCGACGCTGCCGACGTGCTTGTGCTTGTAGTTCACCGGCTCACGGCCCCGGACCACGGCCACGATGTTGTCGGCCATCCGGGCGGCCTGACGCACCGCGTGCTGGGCGCTCGGCGAGCAGAAGTTGCCCGGCTCCTTGGTCAGGTCCGGAACGGCGGCGCAGTCACCGGCGCTCCAGGCACCCTCGACCACCTGGTCACCGTCGACCACCTGAAGGGTGGGCAGGCAGGTGATCCGCCGACGGTCGTCGCGCGGGAAGTCGGTCGCGTCCAGCATCGGCGACGGCTTCACACCGGCCGTCCAGACGATCGTGTCGGAGCGGAAGCTGTCACCGTCGGAGAGCTTGACCACCCCGTCGACGCAGGACTCGAGCCGGGTGTCCAGCCGGATGTCCATGTTCCGCTTCAGCAGCTGCTGCACGGTGTAGGCACCCATGTCCCGGTCGACCTCGGGCAGCACCCGCTGGGTCGCCTCGACCAGCACCCACCGAACCTCGTCCTGCTTGAGCTCCGGGTAGTAGCGCAGGGCGTCGCGAGCCATGTCCTCCATCTCGGCGAGCGCCTCGATGCCGGCGTACCCACCACCGACGAAGGTGAAGGTCAGCGCCGAACGGCGGACGTCCGGATCCGGCGTGGCGGCCGCCACGTCGAGCCGATCCAGCACGTGGTTGCGCAGGTAGATCGCCTCACCGATGGTCTTGAACCCGATGCCCTGCTCGTGCAGGCCGGGAATCGGCAGGGTGCGGGAGACCGAACCCGGGGCCACGATCACGTGGTCGTAGGTGATCTCCCGGGCCGGGCCGCTGATCGGCTGCACGGTGGCCACCTTGCGGTCGTGCTCGATCCGCGTGACCGTGCCGGCCACCATCTTGCACCGGCGCAACTCCCGCCGCAGCGGCACCACGGAGTGCCGCGGGGAGATGTTGCCCGCCGCCGCCTCGGGCAGGAACGGCTGGTAGGTCATGTGGGGTTGGGGGTCCACCACCATGACCTCAGCCTCACGGGAGCTGAGCTTCTTCGACAGGCGCAGGGCGGCGTACAGACCGACGTGCCCGGCACCAACCACAAGGATCCGCTTCGGATTCACGTTGTCTATCTTTCCCCGGCCGGCTCAGGTAATCCCGCTCGCGCCCCCCATCTGTGACGGAGCACAACCCATGTGACCTGCGTAACCCTCAGGTCACAGCGGTCACCGACGCCGCAGCAGCCAACCGAGCAACGCTGCCGTCCCCACTGCCACCAGCAACCCCAGCACGGTGACCCACTGGTATCCGGCTCCCCCACCCGTCCCCGCCACCTGCAACAGCAGCACGCCCAACACGGCGGCACCCAACAGCACGGCGGCCGACCGCACCAACCAACGGCTGATCAACTCCGGGTCAACCACCGCGTCGTAGGGCAACAGCGCGGCCAACGCGCAGAGGGTGTGTCCCAGATAGAGCAGGGCCGCGACGGCCAGCAGCCGCCAGAGCGCGACCGGACGGCCATACCCGTCGGTGGCGAGCAACCAACCCCCGACGGTGACCAACGCCGTGAAGGTCGCCCACAGCCGCCGTGGCCCGAACGCGGGCAACAGGGCGGCGAACGCCAGGAAGAGGATCGGCCGGCCGGAAAGCACCTCCGCCGGAAACGCCAGGGCGAACCCGGCAAGCACGATGACGAAGATCGCCGCCCGCACCAGCAGCGGGGCGACGCTGATCCGGGCAACGGCGTTCCGCGTCGCCCGAGCCCGCTCCACGACCGGGTTCACCGCACTGACCTTTCGTTCACCGGTTACCCACCCTGGGGGCCGTCGCCAACCGCGCCACGTCCCGCAACACCTGGTCCAGGCTGCCGGCGCCCGCCCAGCGCACCACCGGTACGCCGTGCTCGCGGAGCTGCCCGATCATGATCTCCCGGTCCAGGCGCCACAGTCGGTACGCCACCTCGGCCCAGCCCCGGTCCTTGGGCGACGCCAGGTCCGTCGGCAACGTGTCGACCGCCACCACGAACCGCCCGCCGCGGGCCAACCGGGCGAGCATCT
Organism: Micromonospora sp. NBRC 107095; assembly: GCF_030269705.1. Classification (NCBI taxonomy): domain Bacteria; kingdom Bacillati; phylum Actinomycetota; class Actinomycetes; order Micromonosporales; family Micromonosporaceae; genus Micromonospora; species Micromonospora sp. NBRC 107095. Next base: position 1,110,965 of record NZ_BSTU01000001.1, on the reverse strand, counting down.
GCGCCGACCGTTCGTCCAGCAGCGGGGTGAGCACCACCACCAACGCGTCCGAGGAGAGCAACTGTGGGCCGAAGACCTGGTCGTACGGCTCGTGCGCGGACGCGTGCACCCGGACGTCGAGCAGCCACTCCAGGACGGTGAGGTACTGCCGCCTCCCGGCGGCCGGCCGGAGCCGGCGGGCGGCCGGCCCGTACTCCAGCAGGGAGACCCGGTCGCCACGGTGCAGGTAGTGCTCGGCGATCGCGGCGGTGGCCCGGACGGTGGTGTCCAGCACCGAGGCGGCGCCGTCCACCCCACCGGAGCGGCCCGCCTCGGCGAGCACGTCGAGCAGCACCACCACCTCCGCGTCCCGGTCGGAGAGGGTGGCGGCCACGTGCAGCTGCCGGGCCCGCAACGAGACCCGCCAGTCGACCCGGCGCAGCCGGTCACCGGGAGCGAAGACGCGTACGCCGGCCAACTCGCCGCCCTCTCCGGGTCGACGGGAGTGGTGCGCCCCGACCAGGCCGGCGGCGCGGGGCATCGCCTCCACCGCCTCGAACGGCTCGGTACGCGGGTACACCCGCACCCGGACCGGCTCGGTGATGACCGCACGGGAGACCAGCAGACCGCCCGCCGTGGCCACCCGGGCACCGGCGGGGCCAATCGGGTGCCGGCCCCAGCGCAGCGCCTTGCCGGCCAACTCAAGGTCCACAGCGGCACCGACCGGCACCGAGGTCACGAACGGTCGGTCGGCGACGGAACGCCCCCCGTTGTTACCCGGAGCGGTCACACCGGTCGCCGGGACGACACTCTGTGCCCCGTCGTCGGCGGCCTCGTCGCGGGCGAAGCCGGCCCTGTCGATCCGCAGCCACGGCGACACCCGGGACCGCATCACCACCAGGTCGTAGTCGACAGTGTCCGGGTTGCCGACGCTCACCGCCGCCGCCACGTCACCGCCCTCGACAAGTGGCCCGCCGTCACCCTGGGCGATCCAGACCTGGGGCAACGCCGTGGGCCGTCGACGCAACGCGTACGCGGTGCCCAGCGCGAACGGGGCGGCCAGCACGATCAGGTCCACCCGACCCAGCAGTACGCCGGCCACCAGCAGCAGGCCGGCGAGCAGCACCGCGCGGCCGAGCGCCGGGGTGGGCGCCCAACCGGCGGCCGGTTCCGCTTCGGTGGCCCTCGACACTGTCGGTCCGGTCATCAGTGCCGGGGCCCGCCGGCGGCGTAGCTGGGCAGCGCGCCACTGGCCGGGGCGGGAGTCGCCTCCAGCACCTCGCCCACCACGAACGCCGGGTCGACCCGGCGCAACCACATCTCCGGGCGCAGGGTGATCCGGTGTGCCAGGGCGGGCGCGGCCACCGACTTGACGTCCTCCGGCACCACGTAGTCCCGGCCGCCGAACACCGCGCGGACCCGGGCCAGCAGCAGCAACGCCAGCGAACCACGAGGTGAGGCGCCGACCAGCACCGACGGGTGCTCCCGGGTGGCCGCGGTGAGCGACACGATGTAGCGGCCGATGGAGTCCTCCACCACCACGTCCTCCAGGGCGGCCTGCATGGCCCGCAGCGTCGCCGCGTCGACCACCGGCTTGATGTCCGCCTCCTCCCGGCGACGGCCCATCCGGCGGCGCAGCACCTCCCACTCCTCTTCGTGCTGCGGGTACCCGAACGAGACCCGCAGCAGGAACCGGTCCAGTTGCGCCTCGGGCAGCGGGTAGGTGCCCTCGTACTCGATGGGGTTGGCGGTGGCCAGCACGTGGAACGGCTCGTCGAGCTTGTAGGTCACCCCCTCCACCGACACCTGCTTCTCCTGCATCGCCTCCAGCAGCGCGGACTGGGTCTTCGGCGGCGTCCGGTTGATCTCGTCGGCGAGGAGCAGGTTGGTGAAGACCGGGCCGGCCCGGAAGCTGAAGTCCCCGTTGCGCTGGTCGTAGAGGAAGGAGCCGGTGACGTCGGCGGGAAGCAGGTCGGGGGTGAACTGCAACCGACGGAAGTCCAACCCGAGCGCCTGGGCGAACGAGCGGGCGGTGAGCGTCTTACCGAGCCCCGGCAGGTCCTCCAGGAGCACGTGCCCGCCGGCGAGGATGCCGGCGAGGACCAACTCCAACGCGTCCCGTTTGCCGACCACGACGGTGCCGACCGCATCCAGGACCGCCCGGGCCAGGTGCCCGACCTCGGCGGGGGCAATGCTCCGGTCCACGTCGTTCATCAAATACTCTCCAGTTCGGCGACGATCACCGCGAGGTCGCGCGGCGACGGGGTGCGGCGAGGCGGGGTCTCCAGGAACGTCCACAGGCGCTCACCCAGCAGGGCGCGAGCGCGGGCGGGATCCGACTCACGGGTCACGCCGTGTTTCAGCCGCATCCGCTCGTCGGCCAGTTCACCGATCCGGGGCAGGACCGTCCCGGTGAACCGTTCGGGTCGGGTCGAGGACCAGTCCAGGGGCCACTCCCACCTGTTGATCGCGCTGCGCAGCGCGTCGCGGGCACCCCAGTTGTAGCTGCCGTCCTCCTCGCCGGTGCCGACCCGGGCACCGCCGGGCGGCGGGGGCGGCGGTGCGAGCAGTGCGGTGACCCGGCGCACCGCCAGCACGGCGAGCACCCCGGCGATCAGTACCGGCAGCGAGACCTGAAGGCCCACCGCGCGGAGGCCGACGAGCAGGACCGCGACCAGCGCGGCGGCCCAGGCGAGCGAGCGCAGCACCGGACGCCAGCGGGAGTCGCGCGCCCCCGGACCGGTCGGCGCCGCCTCCTCCTCGAACGCGAGCAGATCGTCGATGCTGGTGCTGCTCATGAGGTCACCACCGCGGTGAGCTCTCCGCGCAGCCGGCGAAGTGCGGCGCGGGCCTGGTCCCGCGTGCGTTCGTCGACCGGATGGGTGGCGTACCGGGCCTCCCGGTAGACGTGCGCGAACTCGGCCAGCACGTCGGTGCTGGCGATGGCCGGCACGCCCGCCTCCGGGTCGCCCTGCAACAGCCGGCCGACCAGGTCGGTGGGGGTGTCCCCGGCGAGCCTCGGCACACCGGCCGCGGCGGCGGTCTCCTCCAGCCGCACCCAGCAGGCGATCACCGCCACCCGGGGGTCGGTGTCCCGGTCGTCGAGTTCCACCAGGCCGGCGTCGAGGGCGGCGACGACCTCGCGGGCGGTGCCCTCGGCGGTCCGACGGCCCCGCTGCGCCGGTAGCGCCCGGGTGGTGCGGCGCAGCGCGCCCCGGACCAGGACCCAGCAGAGGTAGCCGAGCGCGGTCAGGATGGCCAACCCGAGCAGGGCAACGGCCACCTTGCCGACCCACTCGGGAATGTGCGCCTGGGTGGCCTCGCCCGCGTCACGTGGCTCGACCGGGATCGACGGTGACGGCTCGACGGTCGGGTACTCCGGAACCCACGGAACGTTGTCCGCGGCCGGCGGGATCCGACTGGCCCCGATCGACGAGTGGGCGGACGCCAGCGCGGCACCGGCGAGCAGGACGGCGACCGCGCCAACCGGCCACCACCGGCGAAGCAGGCCGAGCACCGGACGCAGCGCCGGCTCGGCCGACGGCGCGGGCGCGGGCGGGCGGGTTCCGTCTGTCATCGCCACCACCCCACGCGTCGTCTCAGTCCACTCCGGCCAGCTGCTTAGCCTGGCCGAAGACGTCGTCCAACATCCCTGGTGTCAATCGCCCGGTGAAGGTGTTCTGCTGACTGACGTGGTAACAGCCCAGCAAGTCCGGGGCGTCCGTGCCGGACCAGTGTGCCCCATGACCGAACGCCGGTCGCGGGCTGGGCGGGCGCTGCCCGTACACCGCGCGGAGCACCGGCCACCACGCGGCCCAGGCGAACGCGCCCAGCGCGACCACGACCCGCAGCGTGGGCCGGATCAACGCGACCTCACGGTGCAGCCAGGGCGCGCAGGTGTCCCGTTCCGCCGGGGTCGGCTTGTTGTCCGGTGGCGCACACCGGACGGCCGCGAAGACCCGCAGGTCCCGCAGGGCGAGCCCGTCGTCGGCGGCCACGCTCGTCGGCTGGTTGGCCAGCCCGGCCCGGTGCAGCGCGGCGAACAGCACGTCGCCCGACCGGTCACCGGTGAAGATCCGGCCGGTGCGGTTGCCACCGTGCGCGGCGGGCGCCAACCCGAGGATGGCGATCCGCGCGTCCCCGGTGCCGAAGCCCGGCACCGGCCGGCCCCAGTACTCCTGGTCGCGGAAGGCGGCCCGGCGGGTGCGGGCGACCTCCTCCCGCCACCGGACCAGCCGTGGACAGGCGAAACAGTCGCTCACCGCCGCGTCGAGGTCGGCCAGGTCGGTCGCCCGCGCTGCGCGGGCGACCACCTGTTCGGGGGTACGCGTCTCAGCCAAGCTTGGCCCGGAAGAGTTCCAGGGTGCGGGCCCAGGCGCTGGCGGCGGCGCGCTGGTCGAACGCCTCCGGCCGGTCGTCGTTGAAGAAGGCGTGCGAGGTGCCCGGGTAGTCGTAGAGGTGGCAGTCACCGCCGGCCTCCTCGATGGCCCGACGGGCGGTCTGTACGCCCTCGGCGGTCGAGGTGCCGTCCTCTTCGGAGCAGTGGATGACCGCTGCCTTGCCGGCGTAGTCGGCCCAGTCGGGGCGCATCGACTCCCAGGGCAGCACGGGATAGAACCCGGCGGTGGCGACGATCCGCTCGGAGATGGTGGCCGACCAGAGGGCCAGGCTGCCCCCGGCGCAGAAGCCCACGGCACCGACCTTACCGGTGACCTCGGGCCGCCCGGCGAGATAGTCGGCCGCTCCGGCGATGTCCTTCGCCGCCTCGTCCATCCGCATCGCCAGCAGCAGCCGCTGCGCCTCGTCCGGCTCGCCGGTCGTCTCACCGTGGTAGAAGTCCGGGGCGAGGGCCACGAAACCGGCCTCGGCGAACCGGTCGGCCACCGACCGGATGTGCGGGACCAGACCCCACCACTCCTGAATGACGATGACGGCGGGGCTGGCCGTGCCGCTGGCGGGTATCGCGAGATACCCCTCGCTCGTGCCCCCGTTGCTGCGGTAGCTCACCATTTCGCCCATGGGCCGTCCTCCTAGCGGTCAGTCATCGTTGGCTGGTCGCCCAGTGGTCCTACGTGCCGGTAGCCTGCCACGCCACGCGGCCGTCGGGAAGACGCCGGAACAGTGGCATTCACCTCCTGTTCGCCCCCTGGTGACTCCGGGTACGCCGACGGCGGCGGGATGTCTCCCGCCGCCGTCGACACCGGTCCGCCGCTCCGGTCAGACCTTCTTGGTCAGGCAGAGCACGTAGCCCGTCTTGCCCGGCTCGATGCTGGAGAAGATGTACCCCTCCTCGCCCTCCTTGAAGAACTGGGTGCAGGTGGTGTCGGCCTTGGCCTGCGCCTCGCTCTGGCCGTCCACCCGACCGACCACGTTGTACGCCGCGTCGGTGGAGGTGCACTCGACGACCTTGGCGCCGTCGACCTCCTCCTGCTCGGTGCCGGTGATCTCGGGCAGCTCGGCGATGCAGTCGCCGGTCTTGGCGTCCGCGGTCTCGTCCTTGTTGAAGTAGTTGCCGATCGCCGAGGCGACGCCGAACTTCAGGCCGGCGATGACGACGATGGCGAGGACCGCACCGACGATGCCGAGGGCCTTCCTGCCACCGGACTTCTCCGCCTTCGGCTCGGCTGGCTGCTGCTCGGTCGCCTGCGGCGACTCGCCAGCGGGCTGCTGCGGCGCGGCCGCTTGCGGCGTCTCGACGGCCGGCTCAGGGGTTGCGGCGTCGGACGCGGGGGGCGGTGCGACCTGCTCTGACACGGGGGTTCCTTCCGAGGGGTTGATGAGCAGACGACACCGTAACGATCATTGATTTCCGGTGCCGTCCCGCTCGCCTCGTCCGTTCAGCTATTTCCCAGCTTCACCCGCATGATCCAGTTCACACCTCGGTTCACCGGGTCGGGGTGGGGGTTGGTGTCCCGTTCGGCGGCACTGCGGTGGGCGTACCGGCTGGCAGCGGCGTCCCGGTCGACCCGGGTGCGCCGGTCGGGTCCGGAGTGCCGGTCGGGTCCGCGGCGCTGGTCGGGTCCGGGGTGCTGGTCGGTGACACGGGCGGGAAGAGTCCGCCCGGCGCGCGGGGCACGAAGGGCGCCTGCTCCGGGCAGTACGGGTACGCCCGCAGGTTCGGCTTGTCGTAGACCTCTTCCGAGCAGTCCGGGTAGCCGAGCCGGATCGGATTGCCGTTCTGGTCGAAGAGTCGGGCGTTCTCCACCAGTCGGCCTTCGCTGTCGTAGACGAAGACGTCCCGGACCCGGTCGTACTGGCTGTCGACCGAGGTCTGGTCGTAGCCGTAGTCGCCGTAGCGCATCCGATCCTCGGCCTGCATCAGCGCGGCGAACGCGAAGATCACCAGCACCACGCTGCCGACCTGCACGGCCGAGCGCGGCCAGCGGGTCAGCTGAGCCGAGCGGCGGCCGATCCAGATGGAGGCGACCACGAAACCGATCAGCATGATCATGCCGGCGAGCAACTCACCGCCGAACCTCGGCAGCAACCCGAAGCTGCCGCCGGTGCTGATCACCGTGACCAGCATCGCCGCCAGGTAGCCCCGGAGCACCCACCAGCCGGGGCGCAGCAGCTGGAGGAAGTCGCTGGCCGTCGCGTACCCCAGGGGTGGGCCGAGACGGGTGTCCAGGGTGCGCAGCCGGCCGCGGACCCGGGCCATCGCGGTGGCCACCCGCTGGTCGAGGTTGCGCCCGCCGCCCGGTGCGGCGCCGGCCGCGGCGCGCAGCTCGGCGGCGTACGTCTCGGGCTCGCCCAGTCGCTCGAGAAGGGTGCCTTCGGCCTCGGCGGCGACCTCGGTGAGGTGGTCGGCGAGGTCCTCGGTCAGCTCGTCGCGTTGCGCGGTCGGCAGGTCGGCCAGAGCGGCCCGGACCCGCGCCACGTAGTCGGTGATCTCCTGCTCCGTGACGGTCATGCCGCCATCCCCCGATCGTCGAGCAGACTGTCCATGGTGGTGGCGAACGAGCGCCAGAGCTTGCCGGAGCGGGTCAGCTGGTCGCGCCCCGCGGCGTTGAGTGAGTAGTACTTGCGGTGCGGCCCGGATTCGCTCGGCACCACATAGGTGGTGAGCAGGCCGGCGGCGAAGAGGCGACGCAGCGTCCCGTAGACCGAGGCGTCGCCGACCTCCTCCAGGCCGGCCTCGCGCAACCGGCGCAGGATGTCGTAACCGTAGCCGTCCTCCTCCCGGAGCACGGCCAGGACGGCCATGTCGAGCACGCCCTTCAGCAACTGTGTGGTGTCCACGCACTGCACACTACTGTGTAATGCGAAATAGCGTCAACGAATCCGCCAGCGACACGCAGGACGCATCGTCGATCGACTCGGTTTTCAGGAAGTCGGGGCATCCGAGCTGCCCGGACAGCGCGGTTTCAATGAAGGCGAGTTGATCAGGCTAGCTAGCGCGCGGCTGGCTGGAGGCTCCAGGCGATGCCGTCGAGGATGTCGTGCTCGGACGCGACCACCGACGGCATCCCGGCCCGTTCCATGATCACCCGAAGCACCAGCGCGCCCGCGCCGATCACGTCGGCCCGGCCCGGGTGCATCACCGGGTTCGCCAACCGCTGCTCGCGGGTCTGAGCCAGCAGCTCAGCGGTCACCCGGGCGACCTCCTCGTACGACACCCGGGCGTGGTGGATGCGCTCCGGGTCGTACTCCCGCAGGCCCTGCGCGAGCGCGACCACAGTGGTGACCGACCCGGCGAGGCCGACCAGGGTGGCCGCCTCACGGCCGGGCACCACGGCGAGCGCCCGGTCCACCACCGCCGCGATGTCGGCCTGCGCGGCCGCGACCTGCTCGGGCGTCGGCGGGTCACCGGGCAGGTGCCGCTCGGTCATCCGGACACAGCCGATGTCCACCGAGATCGCCGACCGCACCCCGGCGGCCCGGTCACCGACCACGAACTCGGTGGAACCACCACCGATGTCGACGACCAGGACCGGCTCCTTCGCGTCGGCGGGCAGCCCGCGCACCGCGCCGGTGAACGACAGCCGGGCCTCCTCGTCCCCGCTGACCACCTCGGGCTCGACACCGAGGGTGGCCCGCACCATCGCGGTGAAGTCGGCGGCGTTGGCGGCATCGCGGGAGGCCGAGGTGGCGCACATGCGTACCCGTTGGGCACCCAGCTTCTCGATGTCGGCGGCGTACGACGCCAACGCCACCCGGGTCCGCTCGATCGCCTCCGGCGCCAGTCGACCGGTGCGGTCCACGCCCTGCCCCAGCCGGACGATCTCCATCCGCCGGGTCAGGTCGACAAGCGGCGCCTGCGGCCCGGCCGAGGCCTCGGGCAGGTCGGCGACCAGCAGTCGGATCGAGTTGGTCCCGCAGTCGATGGCCGCCACACGCGTCGTCACGGCAGCAACCTTACGGCAGGACCGGCGGTCACCCGCCGGCTTGGCCGGCCGTGGGCCACGACTCGCGCGGGTCGCCCGACGGGCCCCGCAACAACTCCGCCCCGAGCGCGGTCAGGTGATGTCGAACGGACCCGCCCTCCCGCGCGCTGGCCACCAGACCGGCCGTCCGCAGCGCACAGGCGTGCTCCGAGGCCGAGGAGAGACTGATCCCGGCCGCCTGGGACAACACGGTGGTGGTCAACCCGCCGCCGGCCGCCAGCCGGCGCAGCACCAGCGCCCGGGTGACGCCGAGCAGCCGACCGAGCGAATCGTGGTCGGCTCGGGCCCCGAGCGTGGGCATGACCACCGGATAGACGAGCAGGACCGGGTGACCCTGCTCGACCAGCACCCGGGGACGTGGCCCGGCCAGCGGGGAGGGCAGCAGGATCATTCCATGGCCGGTGCCGGGAAGGTCACCGTCCCACCACGTGCGCACCTCCAGCACCGGTTCCCGCCACCGGATCGACGGGTGCAGACCGGCGAAGAGGCTGGCCACACCATGGTGTGCCAGCCGTTGACTGGCAGCCGCCACCTGCTGGTGGTACGCCGACGTCAGCTCGGCCCAGTGTGGTTCGAGCACCGCGCCGAACCAGGTCCGCACGGCCCCGCCGAACAGGTCCAGCACCTCCGGGTCGGCTGCCGCGAACCGCCGCCGCAGCGGGCTCACCGACGTGTCCGCGTACGCCATGGTGACCTCGGCGCGGACCCGCCGGGCCGGGGTGGCCCGGATCGCCTCCAGACCGGCCTCCACCGACTCCAGACCGTCGAAGGGTGTCACGAAGTCCGGCAGCCGCCCCCGATCGGGCAGCAGGTGCCGCAGAATCGCCGTGGCGGCCTGGGCGGCAGCCGTGCCCTCGGCCGCCGCCGCCCGCTCGGCCAGCGTCGGCGCCAGCGCCGCGACCATGGGATCGCGCAGCCACTGACCGGCCAGCAGCGCGATCCCGACCGGATGCAGCCGGTCGGCGAACCGCACCCGGCACAGGTCGGCCGACCCGAGCTTGAGGCGAAGCATGACAACAGCCTGCCCGCCTTCGGCCAGGACCGAAAGGGTTGTCTACCGGCCGAGGGCCCTCCAGTGTGGACGGCGGGGTCGACGGGGGGTGACCGGCGTGCGGCGATCGGTGGCAGTGTTGACGGGGCTTTGCCTCATGGTCGTGGCCGCAGCCTGTGGTGAGCGGGGGCAACCCTCGTCGACCCCGCCAGCAGCGCCGTCCGCGTCGAGCGAACGACCCGCGGCCGGCGACCACCGGCTCACCCTGAAACACGACGGGCTCGACCGCACCTACCTGCTGCACGCGCCGGCGGGGTACGACCCGGCCCGGTCATCCGCACTGGTCATCGCGCTGCACTTCTATCCGGGCACCGGCTCCGCGATGCGGGAGCTGGCAGGCCTGGAGGCCAGGGCCGACAGGGACAACGTGCTGGTCGCCTACCCCGACGGGCAGGGCGGCGGTTTCAACGCGCTGATCTGCTGCGGCAGCGCTGACGACGTCGGCTTCCTCGACGCCCTCACCGACCATCTGGTGCAGACCTGGCACGCGGACCCGAACCGGGTATTCCTCACCGGCATCTCGAACGGCGGCGACATGAGCTTCCGGGCGGCGGTGGAGAGCACCGGCACGTTCGCCGCGATCGGGGTGGTCAGTGGTGGTTACAGCGGCGAGTTGACCACGGCCGACAGCTACGTGCCGAAGAGCCCGGTCTCCGTGATCACCTTCATCGGCGGTCAGGACCGGTACGCCTCGATCTTCGAGACCGGGATGCGGACCTGGCAGCAGCGGCTCACCTGCCGGCCGAGCCCGAAGGCGTCCGGGGTGAAGGGTGTGACGCACACGGTGGCGGGTTGCGCGGACGGCAGCGAGGTCAGCGTCTACACCCTCGCCGACATGGGTCACAGTTGGCCGGGCGCCACAGCGGGCCAACTCGCCGCGACCTCCGCGGGGCTGTCCGCCACCGACCTGATGTGGGACTTCTTCGCCGCCCACCCCCGCAGGGGCTGATCAGAGGCGCAGCAGCATCCGGGTGTTGCCCAGCGTGTTCGGCTTGACCCGCTCCAGGTCCAGGAACTCCGCGACGCCCTCGTCGTACGAACGCAGCAACTGCTCGTAGACCGGCTGCGGCACCGGCGCGCCGTCGATCTCACGGAAGCCGAACGACGCGAAGAACCGGGTCTCGAAGGTGAGCACGAAGATGCGGGCCACGCCCAACTCCCGCGCCGCGTCGATCAGCTCACCGACCAGCCGGTGACCGATCCGCCGGCCCCGGCAGGACGGGTCCACCGCCACCGTGCGGATCTCCGCCAGGTCCTCCCACATGACGTGCAGCGCGCCGCAGCCCACCACGACGTCGTCCTCGGCCCGGACCGCGACCCGGAACTCCTGCACGTCCTCGAAGAGGGTGACGGTGGCCTTGCTCAGCAGCCGGCGGTCGTCGGTGTAGGTGTCGACGAGTCGCCGGATGCCCCGCACGTCCGCGGTGCGCGCCCGCCGTACCGTGATCTGATCCGCAGTCGGCGTGCTCATTCGCCCGCCGGCACGTCCACGCACGGCCCCGTCGACCACCAGGGCTCGACCAGCTCCAACGTCTCGTCGCCGAACGGGTTCACCCCGGGGCCCGCGCCCAACGCGTGGCCCAGGTGCACATGCAGGCACTTCACCCGGCCCGGCATCCCGCCGGCCGAGATGCCGGCGATCTCCGGCACCTCGCCGATCGCCTCCCGGCGGGTGAGGTAGTCCTCGTGCGCCGCACGGTAGTGGGCCGCCAACTCCGGGTCCGTCGTCAGCCGGTCCGCCATCTCCTTCATCAGCCCCGCCGACTCCAGTCGGCTGCACGCCGCGGTGGCCCGGGGGCAGGTCAGGTAGTAGAGGGTCGGGAACGGGGTGCCGTCGGCGAGACGGGGGGTCGTCTCCACCACGTCCGGCAGGCCGCACGGGCACCGGTGGGCGACCGCCCGGGTGCCGCGGGGCGTCCGGCCCAGCTGCGCGGCCACCGCGGCCAGGTCGGCCTCGGTGGCAGGCTCGCGCTGCGGCAGGGGTACGGAATCCGCCGCCGGCTCCGACGGTGGTACGACAGTCACGGTGCCATCTCTCCTGGTGCGGTGCGGTGCGGTGGTCGGTGGCTCACTTGCCCGGCTGCTGGCTGTCCGCCGCCTGCACGCTCGACCAGAGCGTGTCGTACCAGGTCACCGGCCCGGCCGGGGCGGCCGAGCCGGCCGGCTTCCCGGCGTCCCGGGCGGCGCCCTCCGGGTCGTGCAGCACCACCATCATCTTCTCGCCCGGCGGGCCCATGAAGAACCGTTCCCGAGCCTGCGTCTTGATGTACTCGGGGTCCTTCCAGTTGGCGGCCTCGGCGGCGAGCTTGGCGATCTCCGCCTCCTGTGCCGCCTGGGCGGCCTCCATCCGCTCGATGTCGGCCTGCTGGTCCAGGTAGACCCGGACCGGGTAGGTGTAGGCCAGCGCGAGCGCGATCAGGACCGCGAACAGCACCGTGGCCCGACCGGTGAAGCGACGGGGGTGGGGTGCGGCGAGCCGCTTCACGGCACCGCCGGCGGCGGTACGCCGCGCGGCGGCCGGACGGTTCGCGGAGCGCACGCCCTCGGCGCCCCGGGCAGCACCCGGAGCGCGACCGGCCGCGCGCGGCTCGGCGCGTACGCCGGCCTCCCGGACCGATCCCCGCGTGGCTCGCCCGCCGCCCGGCCGACCGGACTGACCCGGCCGGCGGGCGGGACGCTGACCACCCGGTGTGCGGCGCTGCTGCATCGTCACACCCCTCCCCCGAGGCTTCGTGCGTCTCAGGCCGAACGGTAGCGCGGGAACGCGCCGGCGCCGGCGTAGCGCGCCGCGTCGGCCAGCTCCTCCTCGATCCGGAGCAGCTGGTTGTACTTGGCGACCCGGTCCGAACGGGCCGGCGCGCCGGTCTTGATCTGGCCGCAGCCGGTGGCCACGGCCAGGTCGGCGATGGTGGTGTCCTCGGTCTCGCCGGAACGGTGGCTCATCATGCACTTGAAGCCGGCCCGGTGGGCCAGGTCCACGGCGTCCAGGGTCTCGGTCAGCGAGCCGATCTGGTTGACCTTGACGAGAACCGCGTTCGCCGCCTTCTCCGCGATGCCGCGGGCGATGCGCTGCGGGTTGGTCACGAACAGGTCGTCACCGACGATCTGCACCCGGTCGCCGATCGAGGCGGTCAACGTCTGCCAACCGCTCCAGTCGTCCTCGGCCAGCGGGTCCTCGATCGAAACGATCGGGTACTCGTCGGCCAGCTTCGTGTAGTAGGTGCTCATGTCCTCGGCGGACTTCGCGGCGCCCTCGAAGGTGTAGGTGCCGTTGTCGAAGAACTCCGTGGCCGCCACGTCGAGCGCGAACACGATGTCGGTGCCGAGCCGGTAACCGGCCTTCTCGACCGCCTCGGCGATCAGGTCCAGGGCCGCCGCGTTCGTCGGCAGGTTCGGCGCGAAGCCACCCTCGTCGCCGAGCCCGGTGGAGAGGCCCTTCTTCTTCAGCACCGACTTCAGCGCGTGGTAGACCTCCGCGCCCGAGCGCAGCGCCTCCCGGAACGTGGGCGCGCCGATCGGCGCGATCATGAACTCCTGGATGTCGACGTTCGAGTCGGCGTGCGCGCCACCGTTGAGGATGTTCATCATCGGCACGGGCAGGAGGTGCGCGTTCGGGCCGCCCAGGTAGCGGAAGAGGCTCAGCTCGGCGCTGCCGGCAGCGGCCTTCGCCACCGCCAGGGAGACCCCCAGGATGGCGTTCGCGCCCAGCTCCGACTTGCTGTCGGTGCCGTCGATGTCGAGCATCTTCTGGTCGATCAGCCGCTGCTCGCTGGCCTCGTACCCGATGATCTGGTCGACGATCTTGTCTTCGACGTTGGAGACCGCCTTCTCCACGCCCTTGCCCTGGTAGCGGTCGGCGTCACCGTCGCGCAGCTCGATCGCCTCGAAGGCGCCGGTGGAGGCGCCGGAGGGCACGGCGGCGCGGGCTACCGTGCCGTCGTCCAGACCGACCTCGACCTCGACCGTCGGGTTGCCCCGCGAGTCGAGAATCTCCCGGGCGACGATTCCCTCGATGGTTGCCACTAAGTCGCTCCTCGTTGTTGTTATCCGGTCCGTGGGTGGGCCGCGACGGTGCGGCTGAGGCAGGTGTTGAACGCAGCGTATCGGGCGGCGCGAACGGGCACGGCGTCGCCCGCGCACCCGGGTCACCCCGCGTTGACGGACATTCCCGGATTTCCGGGCGTCAACCGGCAACGGGTTTGCGCTGCGCGGACCAAATCCACCAGGCTGGTCGCCATGCCCGCCGCCTCGACCACCCTCCGCATGCTCGCCGTGTCGGTCATCGCGTCGCTCACGGTCACCGGCTGTCAGACATTCGAGGACGCCGGAGTCGCCATGGGCCGCTCGGAACTCGTCAACGATCTCGCCGCCCGACTCGACCGGGCACTGGAGTTGACCTACTCGGCCACCTACCAGCTGCCCGGCGGCCAGCGCGCCGCGATCGTGCAGGCACAGGACCCGACGCGATCCACGTACACCTACCCGGGCGGGCAACTCACCGTCACCCCGGACGCCATCACCCGGTGCACGACAACCGGCGCCCGCCCCGAGTGCACGCTGGTCGCCCCGCCGACCCCGGGCAGCAAGCCCACCGTGACGCTGTTCGGCGAGGCCAACCGGCAGGGCCTCGTCACGCCGCCGGTGGTGGTCGGCCTGCTCACCGCCGCCGCGCTCGACCCGCAGGCGGTCATCAAGCAGAGCGACACGACCGTCGCCGGGCACCACGCCGCCTGTGTGGCGGTGGAGAGTTCGTCCGGCGACTTCACCGCCTGCGTCACCACCGAGGGTGTGCTCGGCAGCTTCACCGGGCCGGTCGACGGCAAGCCGGTGGAGCTGGCGTTGAGCGACTACTCCACGACCGTCGACGAGGCCGCGTTCGAGCCGCCCGCCGGCGCCGGCGTCGTCGACCGCCGCCCCGGCGGCTCGTGACCGGTGCGGTGCTTTCAAGATCCGCACAAGTTCGGGGATGTTGCTGCCTCCTGGGCGCTGGAAGCAGCAACATCCGAGAAGTTGTGCGGATCTTGAGGCGGGACGCGGTGACGGCGCGGGCGCCGGTGTTGCTCAGACCCCGAGCAGGGTGCGCAGGTGACGCGGGGGCGGGCAGTCGTGGGCGAGCATCGCGTCGTGCCAGTCGCGGACCGACACCCCGTCCGGGCGGGCGGCGGCGATGTCGGCCACCTCGCTGTAGCCGACGAAGTAGGTGGAGAGCTGGGTCGAGGTGAGTTGCGCGCGCCGCCACTTGCCGGCCGCCTCGCCCTCCTCCTGGAAGCCGCGCCCGGTCATCAACGCCATCGCCTCGGCCTCGGGCAGGTCCTCGGCGTGCACCAACTGGTCGAGCAACGCGTTGATGGTCATCCGGAGCTGCATCTTGAGCTGCTGCAACCGCACCGGCAGACCACCGAAGCCGAGACCCGTCATCACCTCCTCCGCGTAGACCGCCCAGCCCTCGATGAACGGGCCGGACTCGGCCAGCGCGCGGACCCGGGTGCCACCGACGTAGCGGCGGGCGTGAGCGAGCTGGAGGAAGTGCCCCGGCATCGCCTCGTGCACCGTCAGGTTGCGGATCATGTGGTCGTTGTATTCGCGGTAGAACGACTCGACGCGGTGCGCCGGCCAGTCCGACGGAGTGGGCGCGATGCAGTAGAAGGTCGGCACGGTGGCGGTCTCCAGCGGGCCGGGCGCGTCGCAGTACGCCACCGCGACGCCCCTGGCGAACTCCGGCATCTCCTGGATCACGCACCGGTCGTCGACCAGGGTGACCAGGTCGTGTGCGCGGACGAAGTCGGTGGCCTCGTCCAGTGTCACCGCGGCCAGCTCGACGATCGTCGCGTCGTTCGGGTGCTCGGCGGCCAGCAGGTCCAGCGCCCGGCGTACGGACGCGTCGTCGGCCGGCCCGCCGACCAGCTCGACGGCCGCCTCACGGATCTCGGCGGTGACCCGGTCCAGGTTGGCCCAGGCGCGCCGCTGGATCTCGGCGGCGCCCAGCTCGGTGTCGAGGGTGTGCCAGAGCCGGGCCTCCCAGCGACGCCGGCCCAGTCGCGGGTCACGGCCGGGGCCGGCATCGGCGGCCAGGCCGGCACGCAGCCAGGCGACGAACTCCTCCAGCGCGGCGATCGCGGCGGTGGCCGCCGGCTCGACCCGGTCGAGCTGGCTCGGCGCCTGGGCGAGCAGCGCCGGCAGCTCGTCGCGGATCAACGCGGCCGTGCCGGTGAACTGCCCGACCGCCGTCTCCGCGTGGATCCGCGGCATGTCCCGCAGCGTCGCGCGGGCGGTGGCGAGGGCGTCCGGTACGGCGGCGAGCCGGCCGGCCAGTTGGGTCAGCCGCACCTCGGCAGGAGCGTACGGGCGAGCCAGCAGCGGGTGCAGCAACGGGCCGGGGTTGTGTCGCAGCGGATCCCACTCGTGCGACCGGATCTCGGTCAGCTCGAACAGCTCCCGGTCCACGAATGAGGTGAGCAGCGCGTGGTCGACCTGCTCGTCGACGTCGAGGGAGTCCGGGTCCAGTTCGGACAGCGCGTTGGCCGCGTCGGAGAGCATCGCCCGGTCGGCGGCCAGCCCGTCGGCGGACAGGTCCGGTAGCCGGTCGTCGAACCGGTGGTCCCCGGCAGCGGTGGCGACCCCCGGCCGCGACTCCAGCAACGCCTCGACGACCCGCTCAGCCAGCACCCCAAACGCTTCCACCCGCCCACAGTACCGACCGCCCCATCGGGCTCGGCCGGTTCCGCCCCGTTGGGTCGATCATGAAGTTGTTGCCGTTCGCCTCGGCGTGTCGGAGCAACAACTTCATGATCAACGGAGGGCCGGAGGTGGGGGTTCGGCGGTCCGGATGAGCTCGGCGTGGGCCAGGGTGGCGCGGCGGAGGGCGGCTTCGGGGTCGAGGCCCGCCTCGCGGGCCGCCGCCACGGTGGCCAGCAGGCCGGCTCCCAGCCTCGCTTCGGCGTCCTGCTGGGCGTCGGGCAGCGGCGGCGGGACCTCGATGCCCCGGCGGGCGGCACGGTCCAGGATCTGCGCCGCCAGAGCCAACGCCGGCTGGCTCAGGGCCACGCCGTCCAGCACCGAACTCCGGGCCTTCTCCGCGCGCTTGATCCGCTCCCAGTTCTCGGTGATCTCCTCCAGGGTGCCCACCTCGGCACCGGCGAAGACGTGCGGATTACGGCGGATCATCTTGTCGACCAGCCCACCGGCCACGTCGTCGATGGACCACCGCTCATCCTCGGGCAACTCCTCGGCGAGCCGCGCGTGCAGCACCACCTGCAACAACACGTCGCCCAACTCCTCGCGCAGCGCGTCGGTGTCGTCGGCGCTGATCGCGTCGTACGCCTCGTAGCTCTCCTCCAGCAGGTAACCGGCGAGGCTGCGGTGCGTCTGCGCCCGCTTCCACGGGTCGCCACCCGGCGAGGCCAGCCGGTCCAGCACGGCCACCGCGTCGAGCAGCCGGGCACCCGGCGGATCCCACGAGCCGTACATCAGCTCCATCTCGGCCAACCCCGGTTGCCGGGCCAGCCGCAGGCCCAACTCCCGGGCCAGCGCCTCGTCACCCGTCGGACCGGCCAACCACACCACAGTGCCGTGCGCCGCCACCGCGTCCAGCAACGGCTGCGTGGCCGGGCCGTCCACCACAGTGACCTCGGCGCCCGCCTGACGCACGGCCGTGACCATCTCACCGTCCGAGCCGGTCAACACCGGGTGCTGGCGTACGACGTCCCAGGCCGCGGCGGTCAACAGGCCGGCCGGCAGCCGGGGCGAGGTGACCAGCAGGACGATCCGTGCCGACATGCTCAGCTGGCCGTGCCCTGCTCCGGTGCGGGAGCCTCGTCGCCCGGCGCGCCGCTCGACGGCAGCGGCTCCGGGGTGGAGATGTCGGTGACCGGGCCGGCCTCGTTGATGTACGGCAGCGAGTAGAAGACCAGCGACTGGCCGGTGCTCACCACCGACGGCACGCCCACCGCCCGGTAGCGCGGGTTGATCGTGACGTCGACCCGGCGCGCCTCTTCCTCGAGCGCGGTGCTGAGAGCGGTGGCGCTGCGCACGAAGCCGCCGTCGCCGAACGCCTGACGGACGTTGGCCACCGACATCCCGGCGTCGATCGCCCCGGTCTTGGTCAGGGCGTCGTAGACGGCCATCAGCGAATCGTCGCTCAGCTCAGCCGGCGGAAGCTGCTGGTTGAGCACCTGGAGCAGGTCGATCCAGTCACCCCAGAGCTTGGCGTACTCGGTGCTCGCCGGCACCCGCAGGTTCTGCTCAAGCTGCTGCGGGCTGACCTCGTCGGGCACCTGGATGTTCTTCGCCGCGGCCACCCGCTTGCCGAGGTCCAGGCTGACCAGCAGGTTGACCACGTCCTGACGGGTCACCGCCGCACGCAACTGCTCCGGAGACGGCGTCGCCCCCGCCTGACCGGCCTCCCGCCGGACGGCGTCGCCGTACTTCGTCTGCACGTCGTCGTAGATCGCGTCGACCCGGTCCACGGAGTAGGCGGTGTCACCGACATAAGCGGCGATGTTCGGTGCGGACTTGCCGCAGGCAGCGAGGGAGAGGACACCCAGGGCCGCGACGCTGGCGGCGGCGATCACACGGCGAGCACGCATACCCGTCACTCTCTCATGCCCTCCCCCAGGCTGTGACGGCCCCCACCACACCGCGGACCCGCCTCAACCCGCCGCGACGGCGAGCGGGGCGGGAGCACCGAGCACATCGGAGAGCAGTTGCGCACACCACTGCAGCAGCGCCTGGTCCCGCAGCGGCTCGCCGCCGATCCGCCGGGTGGTCGGTCGGGGCACGCTGACCTGGTCGGTGGCCTGCTTGTAGACGGCATCCGGGTGGTAGCGCTTGAGCCGCAACTGCTTCGAGTCCGGCAACGGCAACGGCCCGAAGCGGACGTGCTTGCCCTGCATGGACACGTCGGTCAGGCCGTAGCGGCGGGCCAACAGGCGGAACCGGGCCACCTCCACCAGGTTCTGCACCGGGGCCGGCGGCTCGCCGTACCGGTCGGTCATCTCGGCGATGACCTCGCCCAACCGCTCCTCGTCGCGCGCCTCGGCGAGCTTGCGGTACATCTCCAGGCGCAGCCGCTCCACGCTCACGTAGTCGTGCGGCAGGTGCGCGTCGACCGGCAGGTCGATCTTGACGTCGGTCTCCTCCTCCGGCCGTTCACCCTTGAACGCGGAGACCGCCTCGCCGACCATCCGCACGTACAGGTCGAAGCCGACACCCTCGATGTGGCCGGACTGCTCGCCGCCGAGCAGGTTGCCGGCGCCCCGGATCTCCAGGTCCTTCATGGCCACGTACATGCCGGCGCCCAACTCGGTGTGCTGGGCGATGGTCGCCAACCGCTCATGGGCGTGCTCGGTCAGCGGCTTCTCCGGCGGGTAGAGGAAGTACGCGTACGCCCGCTCCCGGCCCCGGCCGACCCGGCCCCGGATCTGGTGCAGCTGAGCCAGGCCGAGCAGGTCGGCCCGCTCCACGATCAGGGTGTTGGCGTTCGGGATGTCGATGCCCGACTCCACGATCGTGGTGCACACCAGGACGTCGAACTCCTTCTCCCAGAAGCCGACCATGACCTTCTCCAGGGCGTCCTCGGTCATCTGGCCGTGCGCCACCGCGACCCGCGCCTCGGGCACCAACTCGCGCAGCCGCCGCGCTGCCCGGTCGATCGACTCGACCCGGTTGTGCAGGTAGAAGACCTGCCCGTCGCGCAGCAACTCGCGGTGGATGGAAGCCGCCACCTGCCGGTCGTCCTGCGCACCCACGAAGGTCAGCACCGGGTGCCGCTCCTCCGGCGGGGTGGCGATGGTGGACATCTCCCGGATGCCGGTGATGGCCATCTCCAGGGTCCGCGGGATCGGGGTGGCCGACATGCTCAACACGTCGACCGAGGCGCGCAGCGTCTTCAGGTGCTCCTTGTGCTCGACACCGAAGCGCTGCTCCTCGTCGACGATCACCAGACCGAGCTGCTTGAACCGGGTGGCGGTCTGGAGCAGCCGGTGGGTGCCGATGACGATGTCGACGGTGCCGTCGGCGACCATCTCCAGCGTCCGCTCGGTCTCCTTCGCGGTCTGGAACCGGGACAGCTGCCGGATCTGCACCGGGAACTGGCTCATCCGTTCGGCGAACGTGTTGTAGTGCTGCTGCACCAGCAGCGTGGTCGGCACCAGCACCGCCACCTGCTTACCGTCCTGCACCGCCTTGAACGCCGCCCGGACGGCGATCTCGGTCTTGCCGTAGCCGACGTCTCCGCAGATCAACCGGTCCATCGGGACGGTCTGCTCCATGTCCCGCTTGACCTCCTCGATCGCGGCGAGCTGGTCCGGCGTCTCCTGCCACGGGAAGGCGTCCTCCAGCTCCCGCTGCCACGGCGTGTCCGGGCCGAACGAGTGACCCTTGGACGCCTTGCGGGCGGCGTAGAGCTGGATGAGCTGCGCGGCGATCTCCCGGACCGCCTTGCGCGCCCGGGCCTTGGACTTCTGCCAGTCCGAGCCGCCCATCTTGTGCAGGGTCGGCTGCTCACCGCCCACGTAGCGGGAGAGCTGGTCGAGCTGGTCGGTGGGGACGAACAACCGGTCGCCGGGCTGGCCCCGCTTGCTGGCCGCGTACTCGATGACCAGGTATTCCCGGCTGGCACCGTTGACGGTCCGCTGCACCAGCTCGACGTAGCGGCCGATGCCGTGCTGCTCGTGCACCACGAAGTCGCCGGCCTTGAGCTCAAGCGGGTCGATGGTGTTGCGCCGCCGGCTCGGCATCTTGCGCATGTCCCGCGTCGAGGTGCCCCGACCGCCTGTCACGTCATTGCCGGTGAGCAGCACGAAGCGGGACGCCTCGTCGACGAACCCGCTGCCCAGCGCGCCGCAGGTGACCACCAGCTCGCCGGGGACGGGCGCGGTCGGCACCTCCTCCACCAACCGGGCGCCGAGGCCGGCGTCGCGCAACACCTCCACCGCCCGCTGGGCGGGGCCGTGCCCCTCGAAGACCAGCGCGATCGACCAGCCGTCGCCGGACCAACGCTTGAGGTCCTCGACGACCCGCGCGGTCTCACCGTGGTAGAGCGGGGCCGGCTGGGCGGCGAGGGTCACCGCGATGGCGTCGTCCGGGGTGACGGAGGCCTGCTCCGGCGCGTCCTCCCAGGGCTGCCGCGTCTCAGCCGTCTCCCCCTCCACCAATCCGAACGGGGAGAGCGTCCACCACGGCTGGCCGAGCTTGCCGGCGGCGGCGCGTACCTCACCGAGGGTGCGGAAGGCGGCGGCGCCGACGTCCACCGGGGCCTGGCCGCCGACCGCGGCGGCGGCCCAACTGGCCTGCAAGAACTCCTCCGAGGTACGCACCAGGTCGTGCGCCCTCGTGCGGATCCGCTCCGGGTCGCAGAGCAGGACGTGGGTGCCGGCCGGCATGGCGTCCAGCAGCAGCTCCAGCGAGTCGGGACCGACCAGCACCGGGGCCAGCGACTCCATCCCCTCCACCGGGATGCCCTCGGCCAGCTTGTCGAGGATCTCGGCCAGCTCCGGGTGCTGCTCGGCGAGCGCGGCGGCCCGGTCGCGCACCGCCGGGGTGAGCAGCAGCTCACGGCAGGGCGGCGCCCACAGCAGCGGGACCTGCTCGATGGTCCGCTGGTCGGCGACGGCGAAGGTGCGGATCTCCTCCACCTCGTCGCCCCAGAACTCGACCCGGGACGGGTGCTCGTCGGTGGGCGGGAAGACGTCCAGGATGCCGCCGCGTACCGCGAACTCGCCGCGCTTGGTGACCAGGTCGACCCGGGCGTACGCCATGTCGATCAACCGGCGGGCGACCTCTTCCAGGTCCGCCTCCTCGCCGGCGGCGAGCTGCACCGGCTCCAGGTCACCGAGCCCTTTGAGCTGGGGCTGGAGCAGTGAACGCACCGGGGCCACGACCACCCGCAGCGGCCCGGTCCGGCCGTGGGCGTCGGCCGACTCGGGGTGCGCGAGGCGGCGCAGCACGGCCAGCCGTCGACCCACGGTGTCCGAGCGTGGGGAGAGCCGCTCGTGCGGCAGCGTCTCCCAGGAGGGGAAGACCACGACCTGTTCGGCCGGCAACAGCCCGCCGAGCGCGGCGGCCAGGTCGTCGGCCTCCCGGGTGGTGGCGGTCACCGCGAGCACCGGGCGCCCGGCCCCGTCGTTGTCGGCGGCGACAGCCGCGACGGCGAACGGGCGCAGCGCCGCCGGGGCGGTGATGTCGAGGCCGTCTACCTGGGCGGCACCGGAGCGCGCCAGGTCACGCGCCCGGGCCAGCCCGGGGTCGGCCAGGGCGGCGGAGAACAGACCGGTGAGCATGCGAGATCACTTCCCACGGATGGCACGACGATCACCCCGCGTCCAGGACGGACGGGGGGTGCACCCGGCAAGCCTATCTCCGTCGACCGACCATCTCCCGTTACCCGCCACCTGCAGCGTCAGCGGGTACGCCGTCCGTCGGACTGACTCGTCCCGCTGTCCTCGGTACCGGTAGGGCACGCGGCCGCCAGCTGGACCAGGCGAGGTTGATCGTCGCTTGGAAAGGCCCAGCTCAAGCCGGAACAGCGCGCCGCTGACGGTCGGATGACTTCCGTGCCGCCGACAGTCGGAACAGAAGACAGCTGACTGCACAGTTCCGGCTGCACACCTGCGCAGCACAATTGCGCAGATCAATAGTCGATTCTCGATTTGGATAGCTAGCGTGAATGCAGTCGTCACGACGACTGATGATCGAGCCCATGGGGGCACGGGAGAGGGGAAGAAAAGACCGTGAAGAGAATGCAGGCAAGGGTGGGGGTGGCCGCGGCTGCCATTGGTGTCGCCGTCGTGGGCTTGGCGGTGCCGGCGTCCGCCGCCAGCACCGAGTCCGACCAGGCTGCGGCGGTTGTGCTCGGTGCGGACAGCGCCGCCGGCATCCCCACTGCGGAACTGCCGTTCCGCTCGGGGGCCACCGAATCGAGGGCAGGGACGATGGCCGCCGGGTGGCTGGGCACCTGCCGCCCCTACCCGAATCCCAACAACTCGCGCAGCGGCGGCGGGTGGTGCGACGGCAACGGGCCGGACGCCCGCTATCGGGGATGGGTCGACTGCAGCAACGGGTATAGCTACTCGGGGCCGGAGCGCTGGGCGGGCGATCAGCGCCGCTCGTACGGAACCTGCCCGAGCGGGACGTCACGAATCAGCTACTGGGTGCACGGCTACTACGTGTGACCCTGCTGACCAGGGGGGCGCGGCGCGCTGGCGCGCCCCCCTGGCGTTCGGCCGTCTCGACTACGGTGCGCCATCGACCCCAGCAGCCAGGCGAGTTGAAACCGGCTCCCAGCGTCCATCCGCATCATCAGCCCTTGCACGGCATAGCAGACCGTCCGCCGGCTGATCTCCAACTCGCGGGCCGCAGCCTCGTCCGTACAGCCGGCCGCCAGCAGTTTCACGATGCGGCGCTCCCGGGGCGTGAGAGGCATTTCGCCGAGGTCGGCAACCGCCGACACAGCGAGGCGCCCAGGATGCGCCTTTGCGCGTGCGTCTTTCTCCATGACCATCTCCTCCGCGACTTTCAACGCTTACTACCGGACACCTTTACCAATAGACAACCATCACGGAGGCCACTCTATTAGATCGACGCGATAATTATCCCCCCACTTCAACATGAGTCTGAATCACGACATCCGGCAACCATTTCCGCATCCCGGAAACCGGATCGGTGCGCACTCGCGACAGGAGTATCACGCATTCGAAGACGGATGGGAGTTGGATACTGCCCCGTGCCCATTGCCCGAAGGACGACCTGATGACCGGTCGGCGAATCTTGCCGACGTGGGAAACCTCGGCGTGGGCAGCGGCATCGGTCGTCGCCACCGGGCTGATCTACCGAGCCGTTCTCGTGGCACTCCCCGCTCCCAGCTCGTGCTCTTGGGACGTGCCGAGATCCGGCGCAGCACCTCGCCAACCCGACCGATCCACACACCCCTTTCACTGCAAGATCCGCGCAACTTCAGGGAGAGTGGAGACGCCGCAACGATGAGGCAACACCTCCCCCTGAAATTGCGCGGACCTTCACCGCGCGCGGCCCCACGCGGATCTCCACCGCACGGCCCACGCGAATCTTCACCCGTGGCACCTACACGGATCTTGACCGGCTACCGGAGGCGTGGTCGAGTCTCGGGATGGGTGAGCAGTGGCGGGCACAGTTCGACGCGGAGGTGAGCTTCGCCAACGGAGGCGGGCTGAACACCGAGGGGTTCCGGCTGGACATCCCCGGTCCCCAGATCACCGACAACGACCTGGCGGCGTTGTTCGTGCGGCACCTCGGACTGCTGATGGTCGCCGAGGTCCGACTCAGCGCGAAAACGATCATCGAAGAGCCGCACAAGGGCGGCCGGGGTGTCGCCGCCGACGAGTCCGGCTCCGATCGCCGGCTGGTCGAGCTGAGTCATGTGATCAGCGACGGGATGACCACCCTGCCCGGTTGGCCGGCGCCGGAGATCACCGACTGGCTGACTCTCGCGGCGTCCCGGGACCGGTACGCCCCGGGCACCGAGTTCCACGTGGCCCGAATCGACATGATCGCCAACACCGGCACGTACCTGGACACGCCCGCCCACCGCTGGGCCGGCGGGGACGACCTGACCGGCGTGTCGCTGGACCGTCTCGCCGACCTACCGGGGGTGGTCGTCCGGGTGCCGGCCGGCATCCGCGCGGTTGACCGGCTCATGCTGGCCCCGTACGAGGTGGCCGGTCGGGCGGTGTTGCTGCACACCGGGTGGGATGCGCACTTCGGCGCCGAGCGGTACGGCGCGCCGGAAGCGCCGTACCTGACCGGGGACGGCGCCCAGGCGCTTGTCGAGGCTGGGGCGGCGCTGGTCGGCATCGACTCGATCAACATCGACGACATGACCCCGGCGGCCGCCGGCGTACGCCCCGCGCACAGCGCGCTGCTCGCCGCCGGCATCCCGATCGTGGAGCACCTGACCGGCCTGGGCGCGTTGCCGCCGAACGGGTTCCGGTTCACGGCGGCCCCGCCGATGGTGGCCGGCATGGGCACCTTCCCCGTTCGCGCCTTCGCCGTCGTCTCCGCTGGCACCTGAGGCCCGACACCAGCGACACCTGACCCACCACCGTCACCCCTGGGGAGGAAACGATGCCCGCCGAGGGAGTCGGCAGTGATCCACGTCGCCGCACCACACCCGCCCGGTGGCGGGTGCTGGGGCACCCGGAGGGGCTGCTCGTCTACCAGGCGCGGTGCATCGTGGAGGACCACGGCTGGACGGAGTCCACCGTCGTGGACCGGCACAAGGTCATCCTGGGCCGCTCCGGGGCGTACCGGCGTCGGCTCAACGGTCGGGTCGAGATCTCCGACGCCACCTCGGTGCTGTTCACCCGCCCCGGCGACGAACTCGCCGTGGCCCACCCGTTCGGCTGCGGTGACTCGTACACCTGCCTGGAGATCGACCCGGTGGTGCTGGCGGCCCGCCCGGACGCGGAGGGTTGGCTGGACCGGGGTGGGTGGTCCGGATCCTCCGACGCGACGCTGGACCTGGCGCACCGGCTTCTGGTGGCGGAGTTCCGGCGCGGGCTGGACGGGTTCGAGATGGCCGAGCGGTTGCACCGGTTCCTGACCCACCTGCTGCGGCACAGCCCGCTCGGCGCGGACGAGGGGCTCGACCCGACGGTCCGCCGTCGACCGGCGACGCTGGTCGCCCACCGGCGGTTGGCCGACCGGGCCCGGGAGGTGCTGGCCAACTCCGGTTTCACGCTGAGCCTGGACGAGGTCGCCCGGGAGGTGGGCAGCTCGCCGCACCACCTCAGCCGAGTCTTCCACCGGATGACCGGCAGCAGCCTGACCAGTTACCGGAACCGACTGCGGGTACGGGCGGTGCTGGACACCCTCGCCGAGCCCGACGGTCGTCCGCTCGGTGCGTTGGCCACCGAGTACGGGTTCGCCGACCAGGCACACCTGACCCGGGTGGTCCGGGAGCAGGTGGGCCACCCACCGGCCCGCCTGCGCCGGTTGCTCACCCCCACGGGCGAGACCCGGACCGGGTCGGGCTGACCCGCCGGCGGCTGCGGACACCGTCGATGAGGCCCCGTCAGCGGACCTGCGGCGCCCCTCGAGCACGCGCGACCGGGGGCGTCGGGCCTCCCCGAACAGGCCCGCGTGCCCCCGTCGCCAGGACGGCCTCCGGTCCGGCAGGAACCATCCTCGGGCCGTCTGGCCGCCGCGTCTTGAAGAAAATTGCTCAGTAACGCACCGCGGTCCGGCGCTCGCCTGGGGCCAACCGACGACGATGGCTCCGAAAGGCGGCGAGCAGGTCTCGCTCCCCCATGTTCCGGTCCCGGCGCACACCGCCGTCTGCCCGCACGGACCGATCATGGTGGTTGAGATCACGTCGCAAAACACACGTCCGGAGGCAGTGGATCACGCGGGGGCCCTCCGAACATCCGGTCCGCGCGGATACCATCCAGTAAGTCGGACAGCGCTGTCCTTCGTATCCACGCAAGGGAGCGCATCGTGACCGACCAGCACGACCACGACGGCCCGGACGCCGCACTGCGCGCCGACATCCGCCGACTCGGCACCCTGCTCGGCCAGACCCTGGCCCGCCAGGAGGGTCGCCCGCTGCTCGACCTCGTCGAGGAGATCCGCGCCCAGGTCCGCAGCGACGCCCCGGCGGCCGCGCAGCGCCTCGGCGGGCTCGACGTGACCACCGGCACCAAGTTGGCCCGCGCCTTCTCCACCTACTTCCACCTGGCCAACATCACCGAGCAGGTGCACCGCGCCCGGGATCTGCGCCGTCGCCGCGCGGTGCAGGGCGGCTGGCTGGACCAGGCCGCCAAGATGATCGCCGAGCGAGGGGTGCCGGCCGAGGAGATCGCCAACGCCGCTCGCCGGCTCGCGGTACGACCGGTCTTCACCGCGCACCCGACCGAGGCGGCCCGCCGGTCGATCCTGTCCAAGCTGCGGGCGATCGCCGACGAGTTGGACACCGAGACCGCCAACGCGATCCTCTACGGCGCCAGCGACGAGGGCCCGGCCAACCGCCGGTTGGCCGAGCTGCTCGACCTGATGTGGCAGACCGACGAACTGCGGCTCGACCGGCCGGACCCGACCGACGAGGCCCGCAACGCGATCTACTACCTGCGCGACCTGTACGCGGAGGCCGCCCCGCAGGTGCTCGACGACCTGGCCGAGACGCTGCGCACGCTCGGCGTGGAAACCTCACCGACGGCCCGGCCGTTGAGCTTCGGCACCTGGATCGGCGGCGACCGCGACGGCAACCCGTTCGTCACCCCGGCCGTCACCCGCGAGGTGCTGACCATCCAGCACGAGCACGGCATCGCCGCCACCGAGAAGGCGATGGACCACCTGATCAACGAGGTCTCGGTGTCGCGCCGACTGCGCGGGGTGTCCCTGGACCTCTCCGCCAGCCTCGCCGCCGACCTGGACGCGTTGCCCGAGGTGGCGCAGCGTTTCCGCCGGGTCAACGCGGAAGAGCCGTACCGGCTCAAGGCGCGCTGCGTGAAGGCGAAGCTCGCCAACACCCGGCTACGGTTGCGTCAGGGCACCGCACACGTGCCCGGTCGGGACTACCGGGGCTCCGCCGAGCTGGTCGCCGACCTGGACCTGCTGCGCGCCTCGCTGGCCCGCAACTCCGGGCAGCTCACCGCGGTCGGCCGGTTGGCCTCCACCATCCGTACGGTCTCCGCGTTCGGCCTGCACCTGGCCACCATGGATGTCCGGGAGCACGCGGAGGCGCACCACGCGGTGCTCGCGCAGCTCTACGAGGCGGTCGGCGAGGTCTCCGACTACCCGGCGCTGACCCGGCTGGAACGCACCAAGCTGCTCGCCGACGAGCTGACCGGCCGCCGCCCGCTGTCCACGCTGGACACGTCGCTCACCGAGCCGGCCCGCAAGACGTTCGACGTGTTCGGCACCATCCGGGAGGCACAGGACCGGTTCGGCGCGGAGGTGATCGAGTCGTACATCATCTCGATGACCCTGGGCGTCGACGACGTGCTGGCCGCCGTGGTGCTGGCCCGCGAGGCCGGCCTGGTGGACGTGCACAGCGGGCGGGCCCGGATCGGGTTCGTGCCGCTGCTGGAGACCCCGGCCGAGCTGAACGCCGGCGGTGAGCTCCTCGACGAGTTGCTGTCACTGCCCGCGTACCGGGCGCTGGTGACCGCCCGCGGCGACGTGCAGGAGGTCATGCTCGGCTACTCCGACTCGAACAAGGAGGCCGGGATCACCACCAGCCAGTGGTCGATCCACCGGGCGCAGCGCGCACTGCGCGACGTGGCCGCCCGGCACGGCGTGCACCTGCGGCTCTTCCACGGCCGGGGTGGCACGGTCGGGCGTGGTGGCGGGCCGACGCACGAGGCGATCCTGGCGCAGCCGTACGGCACGATGGACGGCGCGATCAAGGTGACCGAGCAGGGCGAGGTGATCTCCGACAAGTACACCCTGCCCTCGCTGGCCCGGGAGAACCTGGAGCTGACCCTCGCCGCGGTGCTCCAGGCGACCCTGCTGCACACCGCGCCCCGGCAGCCGGCCGAGATGTTGGAGCGCTGGGACGCGACGATGGACGTGGTCTCCGAGTCGGCGTTCCGGTCCTACCGGTCGCTGGTCGAGGACCCGGACCTGCCGGCGTACTTCTGGGCGTCCACCCCCACGGAACTGCTCGGCGCCCTGAACATCGGCTCCCGGCCGGCGAAGCGCCCGAACACCGGCGCGGGGCTGTCCGGACTGCGGGCCATCCCGTGGGTGTTCGGCTGGACGCAGACCCGGCAGATCGTGCCGGGCTGGTTCGGCGTCGGGTCCGGGCTGGCCGCCGCCCGCGAGGCGGGGCTCGCTGACGTGTTGGCCGAGATGCACCGTAACTGGCACTTCTTCCGCACGTTCCTGTCGAACGTCGAGATGATGCTGACCAAGACCGACCTGAGCATCGCCCGCCGGTACGTCGAGACGCTGGTGCCGAAGAAGCTGCACCCGATCTTCGAGCAGATCGAGCGGGAGTACGAGCTGACCAAGCGGGAGGTGCTGGCGGTCACCGCCTCACCGGCCCTGCTGGAAAACTCGCCGGTGCTCCAGCGCACCCTGGCCGTCCGCGACACCTACCTGGAGCCGCTGCACCACCTGCAGGTGGCGCTGCTGCGGCAGTACCGGGAGTCGGGTGCCGCCGGGCGGGCCATCGCCACCGCCCCGGGTGGTCGACGCGCACCGAGCGACGGCACCGCCCTGGAACGCGCGCTGCTCACCACGGTGAACGGCATCGCCGCCGGAATGCGCAACACCGGCTGATCAGCAGGTACGACGACGGGCCCTGGTCACTGCGACCGGGGCCCGTCGTCGTCGGTGGGCGGAACGACACTCAGAAGTCGCCGCCCCCGAAATCACCGCCGCCGAAGTCACCGCCGCCGAAGCCGCCGCCGAAGTCCCCACCACCGAAGTCCCCACCGGCGTAGTCCCCGCCGAAGTCCCCACCCTGGTCGCCGCCACCGAAGTCCTGGTCGCCGCCGCCCTGGTCGACGCCGTCACCGAAGCCCTCCTGGTAGCCGGCGTCGTAGCCGTAACCGGGGTCGGCGAAGGCGGGCGAGAAGAGCGCGTCGGCGATCAGGATGCCGCCGAGCACGCCGGCACCGGCGCCCAGCGCTGTCTTCCACCACGGCGTCGAATACCAGCCGGCGGGCACCGGTCGACCCTGATAACGCCCACCGGGGTAGTAGTAGGGCGTTTCCCGCCCGGGTTGCGGCCCGGCCCGGAAGGTCTGCCCCTGCACGTCGACCTCGCGCTCCTTGGTGAGCTGCCCCACGCCCCGGGCGGCGGCCAGAGTCGGCAGCTCGGGGCCCGGGTCGATGCCCAGCGCCGTACGCGCCGCCCGGATGTACGCCAACCCCTCCAGCGCGGTCTCCCGGGCCAGCGCGAACTGGTGCGGCGTGGACGCCTGCTCCAGCTGGGAGCCCGCCGCGTTGTACCGCTCACCGGCGTCGGCCAGCGCCTGGCGCACCGCCGGTTCGTCGCCGTGCAGGTTCATCAACTGGCCGCCGAGGCGCTCATACCACCGCTGCGCCTCCGCGCGGGCGTCGCCGAGCTCGGTGCGTCGGCGGGCACCGGCCTGGGCGCGGATGAGCGCGGCGGCGCCCAGCGCGCCCACCAGCACAACGGCGAGGCAGAGCAGAAGTTCCATGTCATCGAACGTACCCCCGGGTGTCACGTCGTATCCGTCTGGCAAGCTCCGGTGATGGACGTCTCGACGCTGCTCCTGGTGATCGTGTGCCTCGGTGTCGGCGGGGCGGTGGGCTGGCTCGCGGCCCGGTCCCGCTCGGCGGCCGACATCGCCCGCCTCGATGCCACCCTGGCCGCCACCCGGGAGGGCGAGGGCCGGCTGGAGCAGTCCATGCGGGCGTTGAGCTACGAGGCCACCGCGCAGTCCCAGGAGGCGGTGGCTCGGGCGGTCGCGCCGCTGCACGACACCCTGCGCCGCTACGAGCAGCGGGTGGCCGAGCTGGAGCACGACCGCGTCGACGCGTACGCCGAGCTGCGCGAGCAGGTCCGCTCCATGACCGCGGTCTCCGGTGAGCTGCGCACCGAGACGAAACAGCTGGTGGCGGCGCTGCGCGCACCTCAGGTGCGGGGTCGCTGGGGCGAGCACCAGCTGCGCCGGATCGTCGAGGCCGCCGGCATGCTGGAGCACTGCGACTTCGCCGAGCAGGTCACCGCCGCCACCGACCAGCAGGTCGTCCGACCGGATCTGGTGGTCCGGCTGCACGGTGGCCGCTCGGTGGTGGTGGACGCCAAGGCGCCGTTCGACGCGTACCTGACCGCCATGGAGGCCCGCGACGAGCGGGGCCGGGACACCCACCTCGACGCGCACGCGCGGCACCTGCGGGGGCACGTGGACGCGCTGGCCGCCAAGTCCTACTGGTCGGCGTTCGACAGCGCACCCGAGTTCGTGGTGCTGTTCGTTCCCGCCGACCCGTTCCTCGACGTCGCGCTCCAGCGCGACCCGACGCTGCTGGAGCACGCGTTCACCCGCAACGTGGTGCTGGCCACGCCGGCCACGCTTGTCGCCCTGCTCCGCACCGTCGCCTACTCCTGGCGGCAGGAGGCACTGGCCCGAAACGCGCTCGCGGTGCACACCCTCGCCCGGGAGTTGTACGGCCGGTTGTCCACCCTGGGTGATCACGTGGGCAAGCTCGGGTCCTCGTTGGCGGGTGCGGTGACCGCCTACAACCGGGCGGTCGGCTCGCTGGAGGCCCGGGTGCTGGTCAGTGCCCGCAAGCTCGCCGAGTTGGGTGTCTCGGACGACGAGTTGGCCACGCCGGCCCAGGTCGAGCTGACGCCCCGGCAGCCGCAGGCACCTGAGTTGGTCGATCCGGCCGACGG
The DNA here is from genome assembly GCF_030269705.1 of Micromonospora sp. NBRC 107095. Lineage (NCBI taxonomy): Bacteria > Bacillati > Actinomycetota > Actinomycetes > Micromonosporales > Micromonosporaceae > Micromonospora > Micromonospora sp. NBRC 107095. The sequence continues at coordinate 1,080,212 of NZ_BSTU01000001.1, read as the reverse complement.
CGAGGTCGAGGCCCGATCACCAGCTATGTGACAGTGCGTGTGCCCTCATGTCACGAAGTGGTCACAAGGGACTGACCGGTAGTGACAGTGTTCATCGATACCACGAAAGATTCTGCTCACCCGAGCGCCCTTCTCTGAGGGGCCCTGTTCTCTGGAGGTAAAGAGAACGTGAGCAGACTCCGAAACCTGAGCCGGCGCACCTCAGCCGCGCTCTTCGCGTCGGTCCTGGCGGCGAGCGCCGCGACCGCCGTCGGCGGTGCCGCCACCGCGGCCGCCGCTCCCGCCACCACACCGGACGCTTCCCCGGCCACCGCCGCCGAGACGCTGGGCGCGCACGACGCCAAACTGCTCGGCGAAGCCCGCGCCAAGAAGGCCCCGACGGTCACCCTGATCGTCGCCACCGAGAAGGGTGAGGCGGGGGACGTCGCCGACAGCCTGACCAAGCTCGGCGGGACGGTCAGCCAGCGGCAGGACCGGGTCGGCTTCGTGCTGGCCAAGGTCCCGACCGACAGCGTTCTCAAGGCGGCGCGGCTGCCCGGCGTCTCGGCCGTCGACCTGGACGAGGTCATCCACCTGCCGGACCCGACCCCGGAACGCACCACCACCGGCACCGCTGGCGCTCGGCAGGCCACCGTCGGGGCGCCGGGAGCGACCACCCCGGCCGACAACCCGTACATGCCGACCAACGAGACCGGTGCGGTGGCGTTCACCGCGGCCCACCCCGAGTGGGACGGCCGGGGCGTCACGATCGGCATCATGGACTCCGGTGTGGACCTGGCCCACCCGGCCCTGCAGCAGACCACCACCGGCGAACGCAAGATCGTCGACTGGGTCACCGCCACCGATCCGCTGGAGGACGGCACCTGGCGGCGGATGCAGGCCGAGGTCGCCGGCCCGTCGTTCACCATCGCCGGGGGCACCTGGACGGCGCCGGCCGGCACGTACCGGTTCAACCTGTTCAGCGAGTCGGTGACCACCAACAGCGACGCCCGGGGTGACGTCAACCGCGATGGCGACACCACCGACACCTGGGGTGTGCTCTACGACCCGGCCACCAACAACATCCGGGTGGACGCCAACCAGAACCTCAACTTCACCGACGACCCGATCATGCGGCCGTACAAGGAGAAGTACGACATCGGCTACTTCGGCACCGACAACCCGGCGACGCCGGTCGCCGAGCGGCAGCCCTTCGTCGTCGAGTTCCGCAAGAACGTGAACACCACGCCGATCGGGCTGCCCGGCACCTACGACTACGTCAACATCGGCATCGTCGAGAGCACCCACGGCACCCACGTCGCCGGCATCACCGCCGCCAACGACATGCTCGGCAACGGGGCCTTCGACGGCGCCGCGCCCGGCGCCAAGCTGGTCTCCGCCCGGGCCTGCTCCTGGGGCGGCGGCTGCACCGCGGCGGCCCTCACCACCGGCATGATCGACCTGGTGGCCAACCGTGGCGTCGACATCGTCAACATGTCGATCGGTGGCCTGCCGGGTCTGAACGACGGCAACAACGCGCGGACGAACCTCTACAACGAACTGATCGAGACGTACGGCGTGCAGTTGGTCATCTCGGCCGGCAACTCCGGCCCGGGTCTCAACACCGTCGGCGACCCGTCGGTGGCCAGCAACGTGATCAGCGTTGCCGCTTCCATCAGCAAGGACACCTGGCTGACCAACTACGGCTCGGTCGTCAAGAAGAAGAACGCCCTGTTCAACTTCTCCTCCCGTGGGCCGCGCGAGGACGGCGGCTTCAAGCCGAACATCGCCGCCCCCGGTTCGGCCATCTCCACCGCACCGACCTGGCAGCTCGGCGCCCCGGTCCCCGAGGCCGGATACGCGCTGCCCCCGGGCTACGCGATGCTGAACGGCACGTCGATGGCGTCCCCGCAGACCGCTGGCGCTGGCGCACTGCTGCTGTCGGCCGCCAAGGCCACCGATCGGGGCGTCAGCCCGGCCGCGCTGCGGCGGGCGCTGTTCAGCTCCGCCAAGCCGATCGCTGACGTGCCGACGTACGCGCAGGGCTACGGCATGGTCAACGTGCCGGGTGCCTGGCAGATGCTGCGTCAGGGCGTCGAAACCCGGTCGTACGTCTCGGACGCGCCGGTCTGCAGCCCGCTGTCCGACCAGCTGACCATCTGGAACGGTGTGAAGTTCGTGCCGAACCCCGGTCGGGGCACCGGCGTCTACAACCGTTGCGCTGCGGCAGCGGGCGGCCACAAGATCGGCCAGAGCATCACCTACCCGGTCACGTTGACCCGCACCAGCGGCCCGGCCGGCACCATCAAGCACACCGTGACGCTCCAGGGCAACGACGGCACCTTCAAGGCGCCGAAGACCGTCGCACTGCCGCTCAACAAGCCCGTCACCGTCAACGTGGCCGCCAAGCCGGCCACCGAGGGTGCGCACGGGGCGATCATGCGGATCGACGATCCGGCCACCAACGTCGTCGACTTCGAGGTGTCCACGGTGGTGGTGGCCTCGAACGACGTGAAGAAGCCCAGCTTCTCGTACGCCAACGAGGGCTCGGTCGACCGGAACGGCTTCACGTCGTACTTCGTGACGGTGCCGGCGGGCGCCAAGGCCCTCCAGGTGAACCTCTCCGGGATCGCCACCGGCTCGCAGACCCGGTTCATCGCGATCAACCCGCTGGGTGTGCCGGTGGAGGCCACCACGAGCACCGTCTGCTACACCAACTTCTCCGACGTCAACGTCTGCAAGCCGCAGGAGCGTGACTACCAGAACCCGCTTCCCGGGGTCTGGGAGATCGAGGTGGAGTCGCGGCGCACGTCCCCGGCGCTGAACAACCCGTTCAAGCTCCAGGTGCGGGTGCAGGGCCTGACGGTCGAGCCGGCACTGGTCGAGCTGCCCAGCGTCGAGGCCGGCGAGCCGACCCCGGTGAGCTGGAACGTCACCAACGCCTTCGGTCCGGTCTCGGTCAGCGGTCGCAGCGGCGCGCTGACCGGTGTCCGCACCGAGCGTCCGACCATCACCGAGGGCGGCCCCAACCAGGAGTGGACCGTCGAGATCCCGGCGGGCACCTCGACGTTCACCGCCCGGATCGGCAACCCCGCCAACGCGGGCGCCGACCTGGACCTGTTCGTCTACCGGGGTGCCACCGAGGTCGGCCGGGCCGCCGACGGCGACTCGGAGGAGGCGGTGACGTTGACCAACCCGCCGGCCGGCACCTACCGCGTCGTGGTGGAGCCGTACGGGGTCGACGGGCCGGGGACGAGCACCGCCTACGACTACTACGACGCCTTCGCGTCCGCGTCGCTGGGCACGATCACCGCCCCGGCCGTTGCGGTGCCGCTGATGCACGGCGAGTCGGCCACCATCACCGGCACGGTGACCGCGGTGGCCGTGCCGGCCGACGGGCGTCAGCTCTCCGGTGAACTGGCGATCGTCACGTCCGAGGGCGCGATCGTGGGTCGCGGCAACGTGTCCATCGGGGCCGTGAACTGATCCGCTGGTAACACGGCAGGAGCCCGCCCCCGCGTCCGGGGGCGGGCTCCCGCGTGTCAGGGGTGGTGCTCAGGACCGGTGGGCGGCCGTGACGACGAACGGGGTGCCCTGCTGGCAGGTGGTCATCATGCCGGGCTCCACCCGACCGGTGACCTCGACCCGGGTGCCCGGGGTCAGCACGTCACGCGGGCCGCCGAGGAGCAGGTAACCGTCGAGCAGGACGCAGCCGGGCTCCACGCCGCCCTGTACGGTGCCGCTCAGTGTGGTGGCCCCGACGCCCGGTGGCGTGCTCGGGCCGCCCGGTTTCGGAGTCTTCACCCCGGGTCGCGCGGTGGGGGTGACGGTCTCCGGCGAGGCGGTCGGGTCGGGCGTGGGGGTGGGCTGGCTGGTCACCGGCTGTACTCCCGTCGGGGTGGGGGTTGGTGTGCCGCCCACGCCGCCCTGGTTGCCGCAGGCGCTCAGCGCCACGCAGACAGCAAGCGCGGGGACGGCGAACCGAAGAGTCCTCATGCCGAATCTGACGTACGCCGAGCCGCGTTCGTTCCCGTGTTCAGCCGCGCGCCGCGGCGGCCTTCATGTCCCGCTTCAGCTCCTGCGGCAGCGAGAACGTGAGCCGCTCGTTGGCGGTGGTGATCTCCTCCACGTCGGCGAAACCGCGCGCGGCGAGGTGGACCAGCACCTCCTGGACCAGGTCGTCCGGGACGCTCGCACCCGAGGTCAGACCGACAGTGGTGGCGCCCTCCAGCCAGGCGTCGTCGATCTCGTGCGCGAAGTCGACCAGGTGACCGGCGCGGGCGCCGGCGTCCAGGGCGACCTCGACCAGGCGCACCGAGTTGGAGGAGTTCGTCGAGCCGACGACGATCACCACGTCACAGTCGGCGGCGATCTCCTTGACCACGTGCTGCCGGTTGGAGGTGGCGTAGCAGATGTCGTCACTGGGCGGGGACTGCAGCAGCGGCAGCCGCTTCTTGAGCCGGGCCACCGTCTCCAGCGTCTCGTCGACCGAGAGCGTGGTCTGGGAGAGCCAGACCACCTTCTCCGGATCACGTACGGTGATCTTGTCGGCGTCGTCCGGGCCGTCCACCAGCTGGATGTGCGCGGGGGCCTCACCGGCGGTGCCGATGACCTCCTCGTGCCCCTCGTGGCCGATGAGCAGGATGTCGTAGTCCTCGGCCGCGAAGCGCCGCGCCTCGTGGTGCACCTTGGTGACCAGCGGGCAGGTCGCGTCGATCGCCTTCAGCGAGCGCGCCTTGGCCTGCTCGTACACCTCCGGCGCCACGCCGTGCGCGGAGAAGATGACGGTGGCGCCCTCGGGCACCTCCTCGTTCTCCTCCACGAAGATCGCGCCCTGGGCCTCCAGGGTCTGCACCACGTGCTTGTTGTGCACGATCTGCTTGCGCACGTAGATGGGGGCACCGTAGAGCTTCAGCGCCTCCTCCACGGTCTGCACCGCGCGGTCGACGCCCGCGCAGTAGCCGCGGGGCTTGGCCAGGAGCACGCGCTTGCCGGTCCGGTGAGTCGCCTGAGCCTCAGTCACCACCCCATCGTACGTGTCGGCTTTCCCACCGGCACGGGCCGCGACCCCACCCCCGCACGGCGTTGATCATGAAGTTGTTGCCCCGACACGCCGGCACGGAGGGCAACAACTTCATGATCGACGGGCCGGATGGAGTGGGTCGTAGGGTGGGCGGGTGACTGAGGGTGGAGCGCGGGTGGGGAGCAGCGGGGCCAGCAGCGCTGAGGAGCCTTGGCCGGTACGGGTGGTCAGCCAGAAGATGGGGGCCTGGATCGCCAAACTGGGCTGGGTGTGGGTGGACGGGCAGGTGGCGCAGATCAGCCGTCGCCCCGGAGCCAGCACCGTCTTCCTCACCCTGCGCGACCCGTCGGCCGACCTGAGCCTCACCGTCACCACCAACCGGGACGTCCTGGACGCCGGCGCACCCGAGCTGCGCGAAGGCGCCCGCGTGGTGCTGCACGCCAAACCGGAGTTCTACGCCGCCCGGGGCACGCTGAGCCTGCGCGCCGACGAGATCCGCCAGGTGGGTCTCGGCGAGCTGCTGGCCCGGCTGGAGAAGCTCAAGAAGCTGCTCGCCGCCGAGGGACTCTTCGACCGCGCCCGCAAGCGTCGACTGCCCTTCCTGCCCGGCCGGATCGGGCTCATCACCGGTCGCGCGTCGGCGGCAGAACGGGACGTGCTGACCAACGCCCGACGACGCTGGCCGGCGGTCGAGTTCCGGACGGTCAACGTGGCCGTCCAGGGCCCGTCGGCGGTCCCGCAGATCGTCGACGCGCTCAAGGTGCTGGACGCCGACCCGAGCATCGACGTGATCATCATCGCCCGGGGTGGCGGCGGCATCGAGGACCTGCTGCCCTTCTCCGACGAGGCGCTCTGCCGGGCGGTGTTCGGCTGTCGTACGCCGGTGGTCAGTGCGATCGGCCACGAGACGGACGCGCCACTGATCGACTACGTGGCCGACGTCCGCGCCTCCACCCCGACCGACGCGGCCAAGCGGGTCGTCCCCGACCTCACCGAGGAGGTACGCCTCATCGGTCAGGCCCGACACCGCCTCGAACGGGCGGTACGCAACCTGGTCGACCGGGAGACGCACCGGCTCGACGGGCTGCGGTCCCGGCCGGTGCTGGCCCGGCCGCAGGTGATGGTGGAGCACCGGGCGACCGAGCTGACCGCGTTGCGGCAGCGGGCCGGCCGTTGCCTGGAGCACCGGCTCGCCGCCGCCGGGGATGACCTGCGGCACACCCTCGCGCGGCTGCGCGCCCTGTCCCCCGCCGCCACCCTCGACCGGGGGTACGCGATCGTGCAGCGCGCGGACGGCCAGGTGGTCCGCGCGGCGGCGGAGGTCGGCAAGGGCGACCCGCTGCGGGTACGACTGGCCGACGGCGAGCTGGCCGCCACAGTCGATGGCTGAGTGGCGGCGCGCCGAGGCGGGGAGAGGTGTGCTGAGATGAACGCGATGACTGACGACACGAAGGCCGGGCCGGACGAGCGGCTCAGTTACGAGCAGGCCCGCGCCGAGCTGGCCTCGGTGGTGGAGCGGCTGGAGGCCGGCGGCACGTCCCTGGAGGAGTCGCTGGCGCTCTGGGAGCGCGGCGAGGCGCTGGCGGTGATCTGTCAGCGCTGGCTGGACGGTGCGCGGGCGCGGATCGACGCCGCCCGGCAGGAACCCGCTTCCTGACCGCAGCCGCGACGACTCGTACCGCAGCCGGCCACGGAAACCGTGGCCGCGGCGGCTGGGACCGCCGGTGGGGCGGCCGGAGCCGCCCCACCGGGGCAGATCAGTTGAACAAGCTGTACAGCTCGGCCGGCGCCTCGACGACCTGGTCCGCCGGCGGCTTCTGCGCGGCGGTGGCGGCACCGTAGTCGGAGTACGTCATCCGGATCTCCTGGGCGGCGGTCTGCCCGGCGGCCGGCAGTTGCAGCACCAGCTCACTGAGCCGGCCCTGCGGGTCCACCTTCGCGGTGAACGGGACGGTCTTCGCCTGGGTGCCGAGCGCGGCGATCGTGGCGGCGTTCAACGAGCCCGCCTCGGCGGCCTTGGTGACGTCGATGGTGCCGGCGTACGTGCCGGTGCCGGTGCTGCGGACCTCGGTGATGCCCTGGGTGAGCACCGCGCTGCCGGCCGGGTCGACCTTGTCGAAGTCGAAGCCGAGGTTGCGGTTGCCCTTGATCCGGTTCTGGTCCAGGTGCTGGTACTTGCCGAGGTTGAGCTGCTTGATGGCGGGCAGGCTGTTGGCGGTGGGGCCGGTCAGCTCCAGCTTGACCCAGCTGTCCGGCTTGTAGTGGATCACGTCGAGCTTCATCGCCAGGTCGGACGAGGGACCACCGATCGCGATCTTCAACGCCGCGCTCTGGCTCGGCTGGTGCACCAGCCCCTCCGCCGTCGAGCCGGCGCCGGCCAGCGTGAACCGGAAGTTCCCGTTGCTGATCTCCTTGGTGGAGTCGAGCAGGGCCTGCTTGGCGTCGCCCGCCACCGGGGCACCGGACGGGCTCGGCGCACCGGACGCCGTCACCGTCGGGGACGGCGTCGATCCGGTGGTGCCGGTTCCGCTGGCGCAGGCGGCCAGTGCGGGCGTGATCAGAGCGGCGGCTACCAGGCCGGCGCCAAGTCGTCGAACAGTCATACGTGTCTCCCAAGGGGGTCACCCGACGACCTGTACGGCGCCGGAAACCGGGCGACGCAGCAGCACCGTCGGCTGCGTCGCGCGATCCGGGCCGAGCAGCGCGCCCGGATCACTCCCTCCTTGTTCCCTGTCGACGCGTCGGACAATCACCCTTCGGGCTGGTTGCCCAGATTCGGCCCCGGCGGGTCCATCGATCGCCGGGTCCCCTCAGCGCAGTGAGCCGGCCAGTTCGCGTAGTTCGTTGTCCCGGGCGTCGCCGACGACGATCACCGTGCGGGTCGGCTCCAGCAGGACCAGCGCCTGTTGGTTGCCCCGGGCGGTGTAGAGCTGCCAGGTGCGTCCGGCCAGCTCGGTGGGACCCTGCGGCTGGCCCTGGCTGGTCAGCTCGGCGGGGAGCAGACGGTCCGCCGGGACGCTGCTCTGCAGCAGTTGGACGCCGCGCCCCTCCGGGGTGAGGTAGCCGAGCCGCAGGTTCGCGCCGTTCTCGACGGTCTGGTAGCGGGCGCTGACCGTCTTCCAGTCGGAGCCGAGCCCCTGCGGCTGGCTCACCGGGAAGACGTTCGCCGACCGGGCCTGCTCGATCGCGGGCGCCGGATCGACGGTGGTGGCCTGGTCGCCGCCGAGGAATCCCCGGTAGAACGCCAGCAGGAGCGCGATCGGGACGAGCAGCACCAGCAACGAGATCGCCATGTCCTTCGGCGACCGCTCGGACTTGCCGGCCGCCGCCGCTGGCGGCGGGGTCGGGCTCGGGGTCGGATCGGTCGCGGCGGGCTCAGCACCGTGCCCGGCGGGGACGTCGGCCGGCGACTGACCGTCGGGCGGCGTGCGGTCGGCAGGTACGCGGTCGGCTGGCTGTGCGGGTTCCACCCCGCTATCTTCGCAGCCGCCCGACCGGCGGTATCCGGGCCATCACCGCCCCGCGCCGACGCCCCGTCGGCCATCGTGTGAGGATCAGCGACAAAGCCGGCGGTGGGGGCCTCCCCGCGGCCGGTCGTCCCCGCACCGTCGCGAGGAGGAGTAGCCGTCATGACGAACACCAGGACGCGGATCCCACAGGATCTCGACCGAAACCTTGCCCTCGACCTGGTCCGGGTCACCGAGGCCGCGGCGATGGCCGCCGGCCGGTGGGTCGGTCGGGGCGACAAGGAGGGCGGCGACGGAGCAGCTGTCGACGCGATGCGCAAGCTGATCAACTCGATCCAGATGCGCGGTGTGGTGGTGATCGGCGAGGGCGAGAAGGACAACGCCCCGATGCTCTTCAACGGCGAACATGTCGGCGACGGCACGGGCCCGGAGGTGGACGTCGCCGTCGACCCGGTGGACGGCACCACGCTGATGAGCAAGGGCATGCCGAATGCCGTGGCGGTGCTCGCCGTCTCCGAGCGGGGTGCGATGTTCGACCCCAGCGCCGTGTTCTACATGGAGAAGCTCGCCGTCGGGCCCGCGTACGCCGATGTGATCGACATCAACGCCGGGGTGGCGGAGAACCTGCGCCGGATCGCCAAGGTCAAGGGCACCGACGTCTCCGAGGTGACGGTCTGCGTGCTGGACCGCAGCCGCCACGACGACCTGGTCACGCAGATCCGCCGGGCCGGGGCGGGTATCCGGTTCATCTCCGACGGTGACATCGCCGGCTCCATCGCCGCAGCCCGGGGCGAGTCGGACGTGGACGTGCTGATGGGTATCGGCGGCACCCCGGAGGGCATCATCTCCGCGTGCGCGCTCAAGTGCATGGGCGGTGCGATGCAGGCCAAGCTCTGGCCGCGCGACGAGCAGGAGCGGGAGAAGGCGATCGCCGCCGGGCACGACCTGGACCGGGTGCTGGGCACCGATGATCTCGTCACCGGCGACAACTGCTTCTTCGTGGCGACCGGGGTCACCTCCGGCGACCTGCTGCGCGGCGTGCGGTACCGGGCCGGCGGGGCGTACACCCAGTCGATCGTGATGCGCTCGAAGAGCGGCACCATCCGGGTGATCGACTCGTACCACCGGCTGGAGAAGCTGGCGCTCTACTCCGCTGTCGACTTCGATGGTCGTCCGTTGGCTGAACAGGAGTGACAGCCACCGACACGGCGACCCCGCAGACCCTGTCGGCCGCCCGCCGGATCACCGGCGTCGCGTTGGCGTCGGCCTCCGGGGTCGCGGTGGCGGTGCAGTCGCGGATCAACGGCGAGCTGGGGGTACGCCTCGACGACGGTTTCGCCGCCGCTGTGGTGTCGTTCGGCCTCGGCCTGCTGGTGCTGCTGGTGCTGGTGCCCGCGACCCCTGGTGGCCGACGCGGGCTGGTCGCGACGCGGCGGGCCCTGCGGACAGGCGCGTTGCGGCCGTGGCAGTGCCTCGGTGGCATGTGCGGGGCGTTCCTGGTGGCCACCCAGGGGCTCACCATCGGCACGTTGGGCGTGGCGGTCTTCACGGTGGCGGTGGTGGCCGGCCAGAGCGGCAGCAGCCTCGCCGTGGACCGGGCCGGGATCGGGCCGACCGGCCGACAGCCGGTCACCCGGCAGCGGCTGGCCGGTGCGGTGCTCACCGTGTTGGCGGTCTGCCTGGCGGTCGGTGACCGCCTGGGCGACCCGGGGGCGCTGGCGCTGGCCCTGCTGCCGCTGCTCGCCGGGGTGGGCATCGCCTGGCAGCAGGCCGTCAACGGTCGGGTCCGGGCGGCGGCCGACAGCGCGTTGACCGCCACACTCGTCAACTTCGCCGTGGGCACCGTCACCCTGCTGGTCGCGTTCGCGATCGACATCGCCGTACGCGGCTGGCCCGGCGGCCACCTGCCGACCGAGCCGTGGCTCTACCTGGGCGGCCCGATCGGCATCGTGTTCATCGCGATCGCCGCCGCGATCGTGCGCTTCACCGGTGTGCTGCTGCTCGGCCTGGCCACCATCGCCGGGCAGATCGTCGGCGCCGTCCTGCTGGACCTGGTCCTCCCCACGGCGGCCTCGCACCCCGGGGTGAACACCCTGCTGGGGGCGACGCTGACCATGGTGGCAGTGCTGATCGCCGCGCTCGCCCCGCCGGCCCGCCGCTGAGAGGTCGGCAGACCGGCCGCGCAGGGCCCCGGCGGTCACCGTCCGCGAAGCGGGAACCGTACGTCGACCGCCGGGTAGGACTGCTGCCCAACCTGATCGGCCTATCCCGGCTCGGCTGACGGATCCGGCACGGCAGGCCGGAGCACCGGATGAGACGGCTCTGGCGTCGGGGACGGCGGCGGGGGCGGGGGCGGCGTCGGCGGGGGCGGTGCTGGGGGCGTCCCGGACCACAGCCGGTCCGGCGGTTCGGACGGGTAGGACGGGTAGGACGGATCGAACACCGCACGCGGGCGCGCCGGATAGGGCGGGTCCGGCAGGTGCCGGCCATCGAACGCCTGAGCCGGGTCGACCAGCCTGGCGATCCGGACGGCGAACAGCACCCCCGGCACCAGGGCCAGCACGGAAAGCCCCACCGCGACCCTACTCTGCGCAGGGCTCCCGCCCAGCCAACCCACGAGCGGCACCAGGGACAGGAGCGCGGTGAGCAGCAGGCCGGTGAGTGCCCACCCGATCCATCGGGTCAGCACGCCCACGTGGGAGGCTCCGAAGATCATGGCCACCGCTGTCACGACGCCGATGGGCAGAACGACAAACAGCAGGGCCATACCCGTCGAGGAGTCATCGTTGCGCTCCCAGGCCCACGCCAAGACGATCCCCGCCACCAGCATCGCCCCACCGCCGGCGAACCCCCACCCGCGCGGACCGTCACTGCGGCGGATCGCCAGGTGACCAGCGAGCACGGTGACCGCAACGCCGAGGGTCAGCGCGAGCGCGAGGGCGAGCTGTAGGTCCGTGTCGCGGCTGGACAACCCACCGTCCCGCGGGGGCAGCTCATACCAGCGTCCGTCGTCCGGTCCCGCAAATTGGCGGAAGCCGTCGCGTTGCCATCCGCCGTCAGCTCTCCGGTGCAGGATGCCGTCGCGCCCGTTGGCGACCAGCACCTCGTGGCCGCCGTCGGCAGCCTCATAGACGATCAGATCGCGGGAGGCGAAGTGCCGGCGGATGTCACCCGGGTTGGCGAACCGGCGGGCCATCCCCTCACGGCGCGCGTCCGACACCTCCCAGGCCACCTGCCAGGTCACGCCGGCGTCGTCACTCTGCTCCACCCGCAGGTGGTCGGCGACCGCCCGGTAGCACCGCTGCGGCTCGGTGGGCACACACGCCTGCCGCTGCCCGGGGCCCTGGCGGGACAGCCGCAGTTCCTCGACGTGAGTAGCGGGCCGCCAGGTGTTCCCCCCGTCCTGGCTGATCGACCAATGACCGTCAGCCGGCCCGTCCGGCCAGGTCCGATCGTTGTATCCCACGCCGATCGAGACCGCCGGGTGACCGTCAAGCAGGGTGGTGCCCACGGCGTACGGGTACTGGTACTGGCTGGTGGCGGCCACTGCGAAGACCGCCGGTGGCAGCACCACCAGCATCCGGACCAGTCGGGCGGTCCGTCGGCGTACCGGGCGGCCACGTGATCGCCGCCAACTCCACCAGGCCAGGCCGAGCGCCGGCAGGGCGAGCAGATCGGTCCAGTCGGCCCGGACCAGCGACGGCCCGGCCAGCACGGTCCAGGCCGAGGAGGCGAGTTCGGCGGCGTACCCGCTGGATTTGACGACCGCGAACCCGGCACCCACAGCGGTCAGGGCGACCGACGCGGCCCTCCGGGCCGGCAGTCGTGGCAGCAGGAGGGTCAGCAGCACCGCGACCAGCGGTGGGGCGAGCACCAGCCCGGCGACGTCGCTCAGCTTGCCGGTCACCGGGCCGGGGAAGGCCGCCTTCAGCACATGATCGTTGACCAGCAGCAGGGCCAGCGCGACCAGCGTGGCAGGGTGGCACAGCCAGGACAGCGTGGTGGGTGCGCCGTCCTGCGGAGTGGCGGAGCCCGTCATCCCCTCAGGATCGGGTCGACCCGTCTCGATCCGGACTCAGGTCGGTCTGGGTCCGGTACCGACGCTCAGCCGGCGTCGGAGGAGTGCCCCGGGAAGAGGTGGGCGCTCGGGTCGATGACCACCGCCGCGTTGTTGACCGCCGTCGCCGCCTCACCGAAGCCGGTGGCGATCAGCCGGACCTTGCCCGGGTACTCGGTGATGTCGCCCGCCGCGAAGACCCGGGGCAGGTTGGTGGCCATCGCGCTGTCCACCAGGATGTGGCGGCGGTCCAGCCGTAGCCCCCACTCGGCGAGCGGGCCCAGGTCGGCGGTGAAACCGAGGGCGGCCACCACGACGTCCACCGGCAGCGTCTCGGTCGCGCCGCCGCGCACTGTCACCTCGGCACCGGTCACCGTGCCGTCCCCGAGCAGCCTGGTGACCTCGGCGTTGACCACGACCCGCACCGGCAGCGCGAGCACCCGGGCGACCGTCGAGGCGTGCGCCCGGAACTTCTCCCGTCGGTGTACGAGGGTCACCGACCGAGCCAGCGGTTGCAGGGCCAACGCCCAGTCGAAGGCGGAGTCGCCACCACCGACGATCAGCACGTCCCGATCGGTCAACTCGGTCGGCTCGGTCACGAAGTAGACGATCCCCGAGCCGGGCGCACCGTCGGCGCACGGCAACGGCCGAGGGCTGAAGCTGCCGAGCCCGCCGGTGACCACTACCGCGCCGCAGGCGAGTTGCTCACCGTCGGCCAGGCCCAGAACCGGTCGGCCGTCAGCGTACGAGAGCTTCTCCGCCCGGGTGCCGAGCAGGTACCGCGGACCGAACGGTGCCGCCTGGGCCACCAGGTTGGCCACCAGATCACGGCCCTTGACGGCGGGAAAGCCGGCGACGTCGAGGATCAGCTTTTCCGGGTACATGGCGGTGACCTGGCCACCCGGCTCGGGCAACGCGTCGATCACCGCCACCGACAGCCCCCGGAACCCGGCGTAGTACGCGGCGAAGAGGCCGGCCGGACCGGCCCCGATCACGGCAACATCGACCTCGCGCATGGCGTACCGTCGCTTTCCGCTTACGGATCAACGCGTGCTGATCTCGACCGTAGGCGGGCGGCGACAGTCGGGCAAGCACGTCCCAGAGGCGCGCCGGAGAATCGGCTCAGGGCAGGCTGAGCGTGGAACCTGAGTAGTCCGGGCCGTCCACCGCCGGGCGCCGCCGCCGGAACAGGATCGCCGCCACCACCCCGCCGAGCAGGCCGAACAGGTGGCCCTGCCAGGAGATCCGCTCGTCGGTGGGGAGGATGCCGACCAGTTGCCAGCCGTAGAGCAGGCCGACCAGGAGGAAGACCGCGAAGTTCCACCAGCTGCGCTCGACGATGCCCCGGGTGAGCAGGATGCCCAGGTAGCCGAAGATGACGCCGCTGGCGCCGACCACCACCGAGTTCGGCGAGCCGGTGAACCACACGCCGAGCCCACTGACCAGAATGATGATCAGAGTCGACCAGAGGAACCGGCGGGCGCCGGCGGCGAGGACGAAGGTGCCCAGCAGGATCAGCGGGATGCTGTTGCTGTAGAGGTGGTCGAAGCCGTGGTGCAGGAACGGGGAGAAGAAGACCCCGTCCAGCCCGTCGATGCGTTGCGGGATGATGCCGGCGGTGGCGTCCAGGCCGAACGCCAGCCCCTGGTCGACGGCCTCGATGAGAAACAGGAACGGGACCACCGCGCACATGGCGACGAACGCCCGGCCGAGCGCGGCGTAGAACGCCTCGGTGCCGAACCGGAACGGGTCGCCGCTTGACGGGTGCAGGGTCACCCCACAACTGCTATCAGCAAAAGCGGCCGACCGCCACTCACGTCCCGACCGGGTGACGCGCGACAGCGGGGCGGGTGGTCGCCCACCCGCCCCGCGTCGACAGCGTCAGTAGTGCCCGTTGTTCTGGAAATAGGTCCAGGCACCGCAGGGCGTCTTGTACCTGCCCTTGATGTAGCCCAACCCCCAGGTGATCTGGGTGGCCGGGTTGGTGCGCCAGTCGGAGGCGACCGAGGCCATCTTGCTGCCCGGCAGGGACTGTGGGATGCCGTACGCACCGGACGAGGAGTTGCTGGCCTTGTGGTTCCAGCCGCTCTCCTTGGTCCAGAGCTTCTCCAGGCAGGGGAACTCGGCGATGCCGAAGCCCTTGTCGATCATCAGAGCGCAGCCGATCTTGCGGTTGCCGCTGTACTCGGCGCAGGACGCCGGGATCGGCCCGTCGTACGGCTTGGCGGCCGCGTTCGCCGCATCGCGTTCCCGCTTACGGGACGCCGCGGCAGCCTCGGCCTGGCGCGCCCGCTCGGCGGCTTCCTTCGCGGCCTGCTTCGCCCGCAGCTTCGCCTGGTACTCGGCGGCGCGTTGCTTGGAGAACTGCACCTGGTGGGCGGCCTGCCGCTCACGCTGGTACGCGAGGTCGGCCCGGTCGACCTCGACGCTGACCTTGTCGGTCAGGCCCTGTTGCTGGGTTTCCCGGTCTTCGCCCAGGTAGAAGCCACCGGCAACGCCCACGGAGAGCAGCGCTACAGCAGCCGTACGGGCGCCCAACCGGCTCCACAGCCGACTCACGAAGTGGTCCCTTCGTCGGGAGCAAGGACGTGGCGCGGCGCGGGCCGCAGGTGGGCCGTCAGCCGTGCCACGAGCGCCCCGACCGGTTGCCGGTCGCGCTGACGCACCGATCTTCACTGATGTCGTCCGTCTCGGGACGAACGATCACCAACGATTCCTCTGGTGCGTGGACGCTCGTGGGACACGATTGCGCACAGTGAGGCTGATGGGAAACCAACCGGGCCGTTTGTGATCTGCACCACATCAAAAATAGGGACGAATCCCCGTAAAGCGCCCGTCAGATCGGAATGTCCTCCAGGAGGTCGGTGACCATCGCGGCGATCGGAGACCGCTCCGAACGGCTGAGGGTGACGTGCGCGAAGAGCTGATGGCCCTTGAGCGCTTCGATGACAGCCGTCACGCCGTCGTGTCGACCAACCCGCAGATTGTCCCGCTGGGCCACGTCGTGGGTGAGCACCACCCGCGAGCCCTGCCCGATCCGGGACAGCACCGTCAACAACACCCCGCGCTCCAGCGACTGGGCCTCGTCCACGATCACGTAGGCGTCGTGCAGGCTGCGCCCCCGGATGTGGGTCAGCGGCAGCACCTCCAGGATGCCCCGCGAGGTGACCTCCTCCAGCACGTTCTCGTGCACCACCGCGCCGAGCGTGTCAAAGACCGCCTGCGCCCACGGCGACATCTTCTCCGACTCCGAGCCCGGCAGGTAGCCCAACTCCTGGCCGCCCACCGCGTACAGCGGGCGGAACACGATCACCTTCTTGTGCCTGCGACGTTCCATCACCGCCTCCAGCCCGGCGCAGAGCGCCAGCGCCGACTTGCCGGTGCCGGCCCGGCCGCCCAGCGAGACGATCCCGATCGACTCGTCCAGCAGCAGGTCGAGAGCGATCCGCTGCTCGGCCGAGCGACCGTGCAGCCCGAACGCCTCCCGATCGCCCCGGACCAGCCGCACCGACTTGTCCGGCAGCACCCGGCCGAGCGCCGAGCCACGCGCCGAGTGCAGCACCAGACCGGTGTGACAGGGCAGCCCGGCCGCCTCGTCGAGGTCGAGCGTCTCGCCGGCGTAGAGCTGGCCGATCTGCGCCTCGCTCAACTCCAGCTCCGACATGCCGGTCCAGGTCGGGTCGCTGGCCTGGCCATGGCGGTACTCGTCGGCGCGCAGGCCCACCGAGGCGGCCTTGACCCGCAGCGGCATGTCCTTGCTGACCAGGGTCACCTCCCGCCCCTCGGCCGCGAGGTTCAACGCGACGGAGAGGATCCGGGCGTCGTTGCTCTCGGTGCGGAACCCGGGCGGCAGGACACCGTCGTCGGTGTGGTTCAGCTCCACCCGCAGGGTGCCGCCGACGTCGTTGGCGGGCACCGGGTGGTCGAGTCGACCATGCCGGACCCGCAGGTCGTCGAGCATCCGCAGCGACTGCCGGGCGAACCAGCCCAGCTCCGGATGGTGTCGCTTGCCTTCCAGCTCGGTGATGACCACCAGAGGCAGCACCACCTCGTGCTCCGCGAACCGGTGGAATGCCGCCGGATCGGAGAGCAGCACCGACGTGTCCAGGACGAAGGCCTGGCCGGCTGGTCGTGGCTCCTTGGGGTCGGCCGGCGCGGCGGCCGCCGAACGGCGGCTCCTGGTGGCGCGGCGGGTCGTGGCAGTCGCGGCCGGGGTCTGGTCGGCACCGGCGATGGTACGGCGAGTCGTCACAGGCCTGCTCCGACGGATGGGCACCCGCCACCCGTGTTCCGCCTCCTCCGGTGCCCGGGGACACGGGGTCGGATGCGGAACCCCGTGCGCGAGGTCGCAGATCCGGGCGGACCGGCTGGCTCGGGAGAACCCCGTGCCATGCCTAGACGCTAGCCCCGCCGGACCTTCCCGGCTAGAGGCCGAACGTGGATCTTCCCCGGCGCGCTCGTGAACAGCGCCGCGCCGACGCCCGCACCAGCCGAAAGGCACCGTCGCGGGCACGGCGGAACCGGCCGGGATGCATGCCCCCTGCGCGCATCCCGGCCGGTGGGGCCACCGTCACCGGTCTGACGTGGCCCCGTCGGTGCGTGTCCGCCGCGGACGACGCACCGCGTTCGTGGCACCGGTCGGCGGGGCGGACCCCGCCGACCGACCTCAACCGGTCCGTCGGACGAGCGTGCCGGTCGGGTGCCGCCCGGTGATCGGGGCGGCCGGCGCGCTGAACGACGAGCCGGTGTACGTGGTGCCGGGGCGGGCGACGGCACCAGCGGAGCGGACCACCCCCGCGGGCGAGACCGACAGGGCCGAGGCGATGGCCGCCTGGGCGTCCCGACGACGCCGGTTCCAGGCCCCCCGGTCACCGTCGAAGTAGCCCTGCCGGTAACCGAAGCGGTAACCGATGCGGTAGCTGAGCTGCCCGTGCAACCGCCCGGCCGCGTAGCTGGTGGCGCCGAGCACCAGGACGAGGAACACCGCGAGAAACGGGCTCATCGGGCAGCTCCGGCCCAGCCGGGACGCCAGGTCATCGCTCCTCCGGCTCGATCGTGGTGGGGTCGGCGACGAGCAGCCGGTCCAGGTCGTCGGTGCTGACCTCTTCGACCAGCTCGACGCTGATCCGGCAGCCGTCCAGCACGACTTCGGCCACCGAGGACCGACGGATCTCGCCGCCGGCGTCGTAGACCCGGACGCTCAGCTCGGGGCAGCCGAGATGGGTACGCCAGGCGTTCCATTCGGCACGATCGCCGACGCTCAGCGACAGGTAGCGGCAGCCTCGGGCGAGGTAGAGGCGCCAGGGGGCGGTCAGCCCCGCGGCGACCCCCTCGGCGATCAGCCCGAAGGCCTGGGCGCGGGTGGCGAGCTCGGTCACCACGGCCCCCTGGCACCGGGGGCGTGACGCATGTGAGCACCAGTCGTCTCATGCACGTGACACACCGTAGATTGTCCCATGGACGTGACAGTATCAGCTTTTCGTCCGGTTACGTTTGCCACTACGTTCATCTATTCTGCCCGCGTGACACCCCTCAACAGTGGCACTGACTCGTTTACCGGAAATCCGAACCTCTCGTCACGTCCGCGTGACAGTGGCGAGCCGGCGTACCCACCCCCTGCCGGCTGGCCGTACCGTCACGGAGTGACCGAGACGGCCAATGCGCGGAAGATCGCCTTCGCCACCTTCGTCCGACGGGCCCTGGACGAGGCACGGGCGACCCGAGCCTGGAGCGGCACCGAGGTGTCCCGGCGCACCGGCGTCTCCCGGCAGACCATCAACCGCTGGGTCCGGGGCGACTGGGCCAGCGACCCGGAGGCCGAACGGGTGGTCGCCTTCTGTGAGGGGCTGGGCCTGAACCCGGCCGCCGCCTTCGCCGCCCTCGGCTGGGACCGCACCGCAACCGGTCCCCGCACCGGCCAGCCCGCCCCTCCGATGGACCCCGACGTCGAGGCGCTGCTGCGCCGGCTGGTCGATCCGCAGGTGTCGGACGCGGAGAAGTTCCACATCCGCGAAACCATCAGATACCTCGCATACCGCCCAACGTTGCCCGTCGATGTCCGAAAAAGGGGCAATCAGGCAGGCTAGTTCCTCAGATAGCGAAAGAACGCCTGGTCAGGTTCATTCGTTTACCTCCGGGGTTGGAACGGGCACGCTAGCGTCCCTATTCGTACTGCTTGGGCTCGTCATCGGCGGGGGGACGGGACAAGGCCGAACCCAGCCCTGCGGGACAGAAGGAGGGGTCTGTCCATGACCCTGAAGTGGTTGGCAGTCGTGGTCGCAACGGTGTCGGTGACACTGTGGGTGACCGGCAACACAGTGACCCTCGTGGTCGACGGCGGGCAGCTTCCGCTGCTCGTCAACCTCGTTGCGCTCATCACCGCCGGCACCGCGGTCGTCCTGGCCGTCGTCGCCGAGCTGCACGAGCGCCTGAACAACCGGATCAGCGCGCTCACCGAGTTCCTGGTGGCCCGGCTCAACGAGATCGAACACCACACCGGCGATCGGAACACCGGGTTCGTGGAGGGCTACCTGTTGAGCCACGGCCAGGAGGCGGCGGTGGTGCCGTTCGGCCGGCGCGGACGAGGAGCTGCCGAACGCTGATCGCCTACCGCGCAACGGGTCCGCTCGGCCAGGAATGAGCCTGGATCGCCGGGGTACGCTGACGCGCGTGCCGCCGTTGAATCTGGGCAATCAGCAGCCGAAAACCCCGTTGGACGCCGACCAGGCCTGGCGGGCAACCGCCAGCCGGGCGGCCGGAACCGTGCTCTTCTTCGACTTCGACGGCACGCTCGCGCCCGTCGACGACGATCCGACCGCGGTACGCCCGGCTCCCAACGCGTTGGCCGCGATCGAGGCGCTCGCCCCGGTCGTGCAGCGGGTCGCGATCGTCTCCGCCCGACCCGTCGAGTTCCTTCGGGACCAGCTCGGCGGGCTCGCCGGCGTGGACCTCTACGGTCTCTACGGGCTGGAGCACAGCCACTCCGGCGGGGAGACCGTCACCGAACCGGCAGCGCTGCCCTGGGTGCCGACAATGGCCGAGCTGGCCGACCTGGCTCGGGCGGAGCTGCCTCCCGGCACGCTGGTGGAGTACAAGCGGCTCTCGGTCGCGCTGCACTGGCGTACCGCCCCGCAACTCGGCCCGACGGTGCAGCAGTGGGGGCAGGCGCAGGCCGACCGCCTGGGGTTGCGTTCGCAGGCCGGGCGGATGGTGCTGGAGCTCAAGCCGCCGGTCGACCGGGACAAGGGCATGGTCATCGGCGAGGCGATCAAGGGCGCCACCGGGGCCTGGTACTTCGGCGACGACGTCTCCGACATCAAGGCCTTCGCCGCGCTGCGCGCTCGCGCCGCCGCCGATCCGGACTTCCTCGGCGTGTGTGTGGCGGTGGCCAACTCGGAGACCGGACATGAGGTGGCCAACGCCGCCGACCTGACGATCGAGTCGCCGGCCGCCCTGGGCGACTTCCTCACCCGGGCGCTGACCCACCTGCCCTGACCGGCCTGCTCCGACCGAGCGGCGACCGATGGCGTCGCCGCCCGGTCAGGTGCCGTAGCGGCGTTGCCTGTTGGCGTACGAGCGCAGGGCCCGCAGGAAGTCGATGTGCCGGAAATCCGGCCAGTTGAGTTCGCAGAAGTAGAACTCCGAGTGCGCGGACTGCCACAGCATGAAGTCGGAGAGCCGCTGCTCGCCGCTGGTGCGGATGACCAGGTCAGGGTCGGGCTGGCCGCGCGTGTAGAGGTGCTCGCTGATGTGCTCGACGTCCAGCACCTCGGCCAGCTCCTCAAGGGTGCCGCCGGCGGCTGCGTGTTCCAGCAGCAGGGAGCGGACCGCGTCGGTGATCTCCCGCCGGCCGCCGTAGCCCACCGCGATGTTCACCTCCGCCCCTCCGCTGCGGTCGAGGGTGCGTTCCTCGGCGCCCTTGAGCGCCGCCGCGGTCTGCGCCGGCAGCAGGTCGAGCGCCCCGACCATGCGCAGCCGCCAGGGGTTGCCCTCCTCGGCCAGCTCCACCACCAGATCCTCGATGATCTTCACCAGTGGATCCAGCTCGCTCGCCGGGCGACGCAGGTTGTCGGTGGCCAGCAGGTAGAGGGTCACGTGCCCGACGCCGGCCTGGTCGCACCACCCGAGGACGTGCTTGATCTTCGCGGCGCCGACCCGGTGCCCGTCGTTCGGGTCGACGAAGCCCATCTCCCGCGCCCAGCGGCGGTTGCCGTCGCACATCACCCCGACATGGCGGGGCACGGGCTTACCGGCGAGCTTCGCCGTGAGCCGGCGCTCGTACACGGAGTAGATAAGGTTCCGCAGCGTCATCACCTAGCAGCGTAGCGACCCTTGCGCCAGTTCACCGCCTCGGAGCCCCATCCCCGCCGCCCAGACCGATGCCGATCATCGCGAGCGTACGAGCGGTGAGGCGTCCGTCACCCAACCCCAGCTCGACCACGTCGTAGAAGACCCGGTCGTCCCGCCGGGCCGCCCGGACCGCGGCGTCCACCACCCGCCGTCGCCGGGCCAACCAGGCCGCGACCGAACTGTGCCGCAGGTGGATGCCGAGACGGCGACGCAACCCGTGGGCGTAGCGGCCGGCGGCGTCCTCGGGCGATCGGGCCGCCGCCGCTCCGGCCAGCGCGCCGGAGAGCAACGCGTAGAAGATGCCCTCCCCGGTGAACGGGTTGATCAGCGACAGGGCGTCCCCGGCCAGCAGCGTGCGCCCCCGCCCCGGCGACGGCCGGTGCGTGGAGAGCGGCAGGTGATGGGCCCGCAACGCGGTCACTGTCGCCAGATCGGTGCCGGGTAGCAGCGCAGCCAGCCGGTCCAGCAGGTACGCCCGGCTCAGCGGCTCACCACGCAAAACCTCTCCGTACCCGACGTTCGCCCGGCCGTCACCGATCGGAAAGGACCAGGCGTACGCCGGCCAACGCGCCTGCGAGGTGACGATGAGCTGCTCGGACGGGCCGGGCAGCGCCGGGGCGTACCCCCGGATGGCCAGCGCGAGGTGCCGGTCGGGGTTCTGCGGATGGCCGAGCGCCCGACGCACCACCGAGCCGGCGCCGTCCGCGCCGATCACCACCCGCCCGGACACCTGCCCGTCGAGCACCACCCGCTCGGCTCGTGGCTCGACCCGACGCACGGTGTGCCGGCGCAGCTGCGCGCCGGCGGCCACCGCAGCCGCCACCAGCCGCGCGTCGAAGACCTCCCGGGGCACGGTGTACGCGGGTCGGGGCAACGCCCGGGCGACCGCGCCGCCCCCCGGCGAGGTCATGCGGAGCGCCGGCAACGGTGCGTAACCCGCCACCGCCTCGGTCACCCCCAGCTCGGTGAGCACGTCCACCGAGTGCGCGGCGATCCCGTCGCCACACGCCTTGTCCCGGGGGAAGTCGGCCCGGTCCAGCAGCAGCACGCTGGCACCGGCCCGGCACGCCGTCAGCGCCGCTGCTGCGCCGGCCGGCCCCGCCCCCACCACCACCACGTCGAACTCGTCGTCCACCGCGCGCCTCCCTCCAGTCCGACGCGGCGCGGCCGCTCCCGCCGGGCGACCTGGTCAGCCCTCCGGCCGGCCACACCGACGATCTCCGCAGCCGCCCGACGCCGATCGCTGTGACCGACGCCACCCGCCATCCTGCCCCCTGCCCGCCCGAGAAGACCGTTCCCGCACTGGACCGACAGGTCTCACCGCCCCCCTTTGCTCTGCACCCGCGGACGCGACGGTTACCGTCCGCCACTGTCGCTTATAGAGGTGCAGAGCAAAGGGGGAATGGGCCGTGACGGGGCCAGCGCCGTGACCGGGCCTGCGCTCACCGGCCGCCAGCCAGCCAGCGGGATGGGTGCGGGGCTGGTCGGCGGTCAGGGTTGGGGTTCAGGTTGGGCGGCATCGGGGGCGCGGGCGGCGCGGCGCAGGCCGTACAGGGTCAACAGTGCCGCCGCGACCAGGGGGCCGCCGTCGCGGATCAGGCCGTCGACCCCCAGCAGCCACCAGCACAGTGGCAGATCCACCGCGAGTACGACCACCGTGACGACGGTCAGCAGGCCACGGGCCCAGTCCTTGCCCCGCATCAGGAACGCGGTGCAGAACAGCACGGCGTAGCTGGCCGTGATGCCAGCGCCGAACCAGAACAGCACGGCCGGCACCGCGGTCAGCCGACCGTCCAGGATGGAGCCCCCGGCCACCAGTGCCGGCACCAGCATCAACGGGCTGTAGGTGAAGGCCGCCACCCGACTGGTCAACAACCAGGCGCTGGCCTGTGGCCGGCGGGGCGGGGTCTCCCGCCAGGAGATGCCGTCGGAGTCGATGACGAGACGCGGACGGTGCCGGACCAGGTGCCCGGCCAACGCCGACGAGCGGTAGAGCAGCCAGACCACCGCGACACAGAGCGCCGTGAGGATCGCGAAACCGAGCAGGCCGGGCAACGGCGGCACCCCCTGCCGGGGCACGATGAGCCGGCCGACAGCGAAGATCGTGGTGACCGCGAGGATCAGCCCGAACGGGCGGGCCACCGTACGACCCCGTTGCACGTGCCCGATCAGCAGCAGGAAACCGAACGAGCGCAGCAGGGCCCAGCCGGTCCGGACGGCCAACCCGAAACCCTGCTCCGGGGCGTACCACCAATTGAGCAGCTCGACCACGACGGTGGCCGCCGCCGTCGTGGCCAGCATGATGACGAGCACCCGGACGGCGGACGGCCGCCGGACCTGGGTCTCGGCGGCCGTCCTCATGAAATCCGATGTTGCCCGCGAAGGGCCTCGTTCACACCTACCGCTGCGGCTGTTCGGCGTCCAGGCGCGCGCGCAGTGCGTCCAGCTCGGCCCAGAGCACGCCGGGCAGCTTGTCACCGAACTTCTCGAACCACTCGGTGATCATCGGAAGCTCGTTGCGCCACTCGTCCGGGTCGACCTTCAGCGCGATCCGGACATCCTCCGGGGTCATGTCCAGGCCCTCGACGTCCAGGGCGTCCGGCGCGGGGACCATGCCGACCGGCGTCTCGACCGCGTCGGCGGTGCCCTCGATCCGCTCCACGATCCACTTGAGCACCCGGGAGTTCTCGCCGAAGCCGGGCCAGAGGAACGAACCGTCCGGGTCCTTGCGGAACCAGTTGACGTAGTAGATCTTCGGCAGCTTCGCCTCGTCGCCGTCGGTGCCCTTGCCCATCTCGATCCAGTGCCGGAAGTAGTCACCGGCGTGGTAGCCGATGAACGGCAGCATCGCCATCGGGTCCCGGCGGACCACGCCGACCGCGCCGGACGCGGCGGCGGTCGTCTCCGACGAGAGCGTGGCACCCATGTAGACGCCGTGCACCCAGTCGCGGGCCTCGGTCACCAGCGGGACGGTGTCCTTACGGCGTCCACCGAAGAGGATCGCGTCGATCGGAACGCCGTTCGGGTCGAAGTACTCGTCGGCGAGAATCGGGCACTGGGTGATTGGGGTGCAGAACCGGCTGTTCGCGTGGGACGAGAGGCTGTCGCTCTCCGGCGTCCAGTCGTTGCCCTTCCAGTCGATCAGGTGCGCCGGCGGCTCACCCATGCCCTCCCACCAGATGTCACCGTCGTCGGTGAGGCCGACGTTGGTGAAGATCGAGTTGCCCCGGTCCAGGGTGCGCATGGCGTTGGCGTTGGTCTTCCAGTCGGTGCCGGGCGCGACGCCGAAGAGCCCGTACTCGGGGTTGACCGCGTAGAGGCGGCCGTCCGGGCCGAACCGCATCCAGGCGATGTCGTCGCCGATGGTCTCGACCTTCCAGCCCGGGATCGTCGGCTCCACCATGGCGAGGTTGGTCTTGCCGCAGGCCGACGGGAACGCGCCGGCGATGTGGTAGACCCGGCCCTCCGGCGAGGTGATCTTCAGGATCAGCATGTGCTCGGCGAGCCAGCCCTCGTCCCGGCCCATCACGCTGGCGATCCGCAACGAGTAGCACTTCTTGCCCAGCAGCGAGTTGCCGCCGTAACCCGAGCCGTACGACCAGATCTCCCGGGTCTCCGGGAAGTGCGAGATGTACTTGGTGTCGTTGCAGGGCCAGGCGACATCCTCCTGGCCGGGGGCGAGCGGAGCGCCGATGGAGTGCAGCGCGTGCACGAAGTCCGCGTCGTCGCCCATGGCCTCGAGGACCTTCGCGCCCATCCGGGTCATGATCCGCATGGAGGCGACCACGTACGGGCTGTCGGTGATCTCCACACCGAACATCGGGGACTCGGCCTCCACCGGGCCCATGACGAACGGGATGACGTACATGGTGCGACCGCGCATGGAGCCCCGGTACAACTCCGTCATCGTCCGCTTCATCTCGGCCGGCGCCATCCAGTTGTTGGTGGGGCCGGCATCCGCCTCGTCGACGGAACAGATGTAGGTGCGCTCCTCGACCCGGGCGACGTCCGTCGGGTCGGTGCGCGCGTAGAACGAGTTGGGCTTCTTCTCGGGGTTGAGCCGGATCAGAGTGCCGGCCTCGACCAGCTCATCGGTGAGGCGGCGCCACTCCTCGTCGGACCCGTCCACCCAGACGACACGGTCGGGGGTGGTCAGTTCTGCGACCTCACGGACCCAGGCGAGCAGTTTCGGGTGGGACG
Source organism: Micromonospora sp. NBRC 107095 (assembly GCF_030269705.1). Classification (NCBI taxonomy): domain Bacteria; kingdom Bacillati; phylum Actinomycetota; class Actinomycetes; order Micromonosporales; family Micromonosporaceae; genus Micromonospora; species Micromonospora sp. NBRC 107095. The sequence goes on along the minus strand of NZ_BSTU01000001.1, from coordinate 1,055,137 downwards.
TCGGGGCCTGATCGATTCCCCGCACAACAGCCGGAGCAACCATGACACATCTCCTTGTGGTCGACGCTGACCGATCTATGGGATGCACGAGACTCGGCGGCGCGAAGCGTCGCCTTCGTGGAAACCTGGGATTGGCCTCAGCGTAAACCGGGCAGCCTTCCGAGTCAGTGGGACAGGTTGTGAAGAACTGCACAAGCTACGGCCTCGCTGCGGCATCACGAGCTGATACCCGCTTTCCCGCGCAGTTTCACGCAAATCTTGTTGTGCACCCCGGCGGCGGCTTGGTGCGGTCGGGCCGTGGACCTGCCCCGCCGACCGGTGCGAGGATTCCCGTTCCGCGGCGGCTCAGTCCTCCCAATTGGCTACGCTCTGTGCAGTGTCACGTACGCAGACGCCGGGCCCCTCCGGGACACCGCGCCTGCTCGCCGTTGCTACCCCTCCGACTGGCCGGCAGCCGGTAGGCTCCCCTGCGTGGCCGCCACGATGACCGGGGAACAACCGGGTTCCCCGCAGACCCGACGGGGTCTCGTCGGCACACTGCTCGACCGCTTCGGTCATCTCCTCCGCGAGCTGAGCAAGTTCGCCACCGTGGGTGGTTTCGCCTTCCTCATCGACTTCGCGCTCTTCAACTACCTGACGAGCAGGCACGGCGTCGAGGAGCTGACCGCGAAGACGATCTCCACAGTGATCGCGGCCACCGTCGCCTTCGTGGGCAACCGGTTCTGGACGTGGCGGCACCGTCAGCGCAACAACGCGGCCCGCGAGTACGCGCTCTTCTTCTTCTTCAACGCGGTCGGCCTCGGCATCACCGTCGCCTGCCTGGCGCTGAGCCGCTACGGGCTCGGGGCCATCTGGCCGGCAGTGTTCCAGACCCGCCTCGCCGACAACCTCGCCAGCTACATCGTCGGCACGGGGGTCGCCACGCTGTTCCGATTCTGGTCCTACCGGCGGTTCGTCTTCGTCGAAGCGGGAACCCCGACCGTTCCGCAGGTGAATCCCGACCGTGATCACGGGGCGTGACCTGCCGCCCACCTCGTTCGGCCGGTGATCGCCGGCCGCACCGACTGCCCTAAGGTGTTTCGCATGCGTCTTGTCCGTCTGCTGCCTGAGCGCTGGCAGAAGTTCATCCACGAGGCGCTCAAGTTCGGCATCGTCGGCGGCATCAACACCGTCATCAATTACGCGGTGTTCAATGCCCTCGCACTGACCGTTTTCGTCAATGGTCAGTTGAAGGCGACCGTGATCGCGACCATCGTCGCGACCATCACGTCGTACCTCATGAATCGGCACTGGACGTACCGCGATCGCCCGAAATCGGCGCTTCGTCGGGAATATCTGCTCTTCTTCCTTTTCAACGGCGCGGGCCTGCTCATTGAGCTGGGTGCCGTGGCGGCCGCCAAGTACGGTCTCGGCGTACACGGCCTGCTGGCTCTGAACGTGGCCAAGACCGTCGGCGTCATGCTGGCCACGCTGTTCCGGTTCTGGTCCTACCGGACCTTCGTCTTCCAACCGGTCGCACCAGCACCGGACGAGGCTGCGAAGCCCCAGTCCACCTGGCACAGCATTCCGCGCGACGAGTGGGACACCATGGCGGAGATGGACCCGGTCGCCGAGCTGGCGGAATCCGTGTCCGAGTTGGAGGAGTCGGAGCCCGCACAGCGCGCCGACTACCCGCCCGGCACACCCACCCAGGGTCGGCCCCCGCACCTGAGCGTCAGCCCCGCCGCCGACCTGGACGCGGAACTCGCCGCGGAACTGCACGTCGGCACCCGTCGCGCGCCCCGCCGGTGACCACACCCGACGCCCGCTCCGGCACGGGGCGACCAGCCGAGCTGTTCTTCGAGGACCTCGTCCCGGGGCTCACCGTCGACCTCGGCGTGGTCACCGTGGACGCCGACGAGATGGTCGCCTTCGCCCGCCGCTTCGACCCGCAGTGGTACCATGTCGACCCCGACCTGGCCGCGGCGAGCCGGCACGGCGGTCTGATCGCCAGCGGTTTCTACACGGTCAGCCTGTTCATGCGCGCGTACGTCGACCACCTGCTGTCGCGGGCCGCCGCGGACGCGTCCCCCGGCCTGGAGGAACTGCGTTGGCTCGCCCCCGTGCGGGCTGGCGACCGGCTCGCCGTCCGGGTCGACGTGATGGGTGCCCGACCGTCGACCGCCCGTCCTGGGCTCGGCACCGTCAGCCTCACCGGCACCATGCTGCGCCTCGGCCCGGACGACCGGCCCGAGCAGGAGGTGCTGCGGACCCGCTTTCGCGGGTGGTTCGCCGTCCGGCCGGTCGAGGCCGACCCCGCCGACCCCGCCGACGCCGAAGCTGTCGAAGCCGCTCCGGCCGACGCCGACCGCCCCGGAGCTGACCGCCCCGGAGCTGATCGGCCCGCCGACGGCCCGATCGCGGCGGACCCGTCCGCCGCCGCGCAGCCCACCGCCGCGCCGTCCGAGGGCGAACCGACGGAGATCAGCGGCTCCGCCGAGGCGCACCGACACCACTGACCCGCCCCCGACACCGTGGCAGGGGGCGGGTGTCAATGGGACCGGTCAGGTGGTGGTGTCGCGCAGCGACTTGCCGTCCTGCATGTCGGCGAGCATGTCGCGCATCTCGCCATCGCCCAGCGAGTGCTTGTCGTGCTGTGCCTCGACCAACTCGTACAGGGTGGTCTGCACCTTTCCGACGTCCGGCACGTCGGACAGCACCGACTGGCCGCGCTCACCGGCCGACTCGATGGTGAGCGTCCCACAGCCGAGCAGACGCTCGACGAAACGCTGGTTCATCGAGTGGTCGTTGACCCGGGCGAGCGGGAGGTCCCGCCGGTCCCGGGAGAGGACACCCTGCTGGAGCAGGACCCGCTCGTTCGTGAACAGGTAGTGGGTGGTGCGCCAGACCAGGAACGGCCACAGAGCGAGCCAGAGCACCGCGACCAGGGCGATCGCCCCGATCACGGCCAGCGCGATCGAACCCCCGCCGCTCTCGGGCAACAGGACCACGCCGACCACCACCGCGGCGATGGCCAGCACCAGCACCGCGATCGGCCGGATCAACGCCTTCCAGTGCGGGTGCAGGTGCAGCACGACATGCTCGTCCTCGGTGAGCACGTCCTCAGGAAACGCCACGGGAACCTCCAACGCGATTTTCTGGACGCGCAGACGGTAAACCCGCCAAGCCCCACCACAACATCCGCCACGCGGCCCCCCACCCGTTCGCCGCGATCTTGAACTTTCGATCACCGCTGCCGGGCTCGCCACCCTCGGTAGAACCGCAGGATCGCAAGAGTGGGGTCAGCGGAGGTGCAGGACGTCGCCGGCTGCCAGAGCGCGGGTTCCGGTGGGGGTGCTGACGATCAGTTGGCCGTCCGGGTCCACTCCGGTGGCGGTGCCGGTCAGGGAGTCGCCGTCGGGGAGCAGGACGCGTACCTCACGGCCGACCGTCGCGCAGGCCGCCAGATAGGCGTCACGCAGCCCGCTGGCCACCGCGTCGCCGCCCGCCGAACGCCAACGGTCGTACCAGTCGGCGACCGCCCGCAGCAGCGCCCGCAGCAGCGGATCCCGATCGGTGGCCGCCGCGCCGGCCAGCTGGAGCGAGGTGGCCGGCAGCCCGGTCGGATTCACCGGCAACTCGTCGGCGCGCAGTGTCACGTTGAGCCCGATGCCCAGCACGATGGCCGGCGGTTGGTCCGGCGTACGTCCGGGCACCGCCTCGGCCAGCACGCCCGCGCACTTCGCGTCGTCGATCAACAGGTCGTTCGGCCACTTCAGGGTGGCCTCCAGCTCGGCCAGCCGGGCCACCGCCTCGACCAGCGCCACGCCGGCCAGCAACGGCAGCCACCCGTACCCCGTGGGTGCCGCCGGCAGCCAACCGCGGTCCGGCACGGCCTCGCCGGGCCGCAGCAGCACGCTCGTCGCGATGCCGGCCCGGGCCGGCGACTGCCAGACCCGACCGCGGCGACCACGACCCGCGGTCTGCCGCTCGGCGACCACGACCAGGCCCTCGGGCTCGTCGGTCCGGGCCGCCTCGGCCACGTCGGCGTTGGTGGAGCCGGTCTCGGCACGCAACTCCAGCCGGGCCCACGGCCCGTTCGGCGCGACCAACGCGCGGCGCAGCCGGGCCGCCGACAGCGGCGGCCGGTCCAGATCGGTGTACGGGGAACCCGGCATTCCGCCAGCCTACGGCGGTGCCCTGATCGACACTGAGGCGTACTGCACAGCGGCACCCACCTGAACCATCGTTATATTCCGTGGGTGACTACCGAGACCGGGACCAACATCCACAGCACCGCGGGCAAGCTGGCGGACCTGGAGCGCCGGGTCGACGAGGCGGTGCACGCCGGGTCGGCCCGTGCCGTGGAGAAGCAGCACGCGCGCGGCAAGAAGACCGCCCGCGAGCGGATCGAGATGCTGCTCGACGAGGGCTCCTTCGTCGAACTCGACGAACTGGCCCGGCACCGGTCCACGGCCTTCGGGCTGGAGAAGAACCGGCCCTACGGCGACGGTGTGGTCACCGGCTACGGCACGGTGGACGGCCGGCAGGTGTGCGTCTTCGCCCAGGACTTCACGGTCTTCGGTGGTTCTCTCGGCGAGGTCTTCGGCGAGAAGATCGTCAAGGTGATGGACCTGGCCATGAAGATCGGCTGCCCGGTGGTCGGCATCAACGACTCCGGTGGCGCACGCATCCAGGAGGGCGTCGTCTCGCTCGGCCTCTACGGTGAGATCTTCTTCCGCAACGTCCGGGCCTCCGGTGTCATCCCACAGATCTCGCTGGTGATGGGCCCCTGCGCCGGCGGCGCGGTCTACTCCCCCGCCGTCACCGACTTCACCGTGATGGTCGACCAGACCTCGCACATGTTCATCACCGGCCCCGACGTGATCAAGACGGTGACCGGCGAGGACGTCGGCATGGAGGAGCTGGGCGGCGCGCGCACGCACAACTCCCGCAGCGGCAACGCGCACTACCTCGCCAGCGACGAGGAGGACGCTGTCGACTACGTCAAGGCGCTGCTGTCGTACCTGCCGTCGAACAACCTCGACGAGCCGGTCGTTGTCGAGGCCCCCGCGTCGCTCGAGGTCACCGACGAGGACCGGGAGTTGGACACCCTCATCCCGGACTCCGCCAACCAGCCGTACGACATCCACACCGTCATCGAGCACGTCCTGGACGACGGGGAGTTCCTCGAGGTCCAGCCGCTCTACGCGCAGAACATCGTGGTCGGCTACGGCCGGGTCGAGGGGCGGCCGGTCGGTGTGGTCGCCAACCAGCCCATGCACTTCGCCGGCACCCTGGACATCGCCGCCTCGGAGAAGGCCGCCCGGTTCGTGCGCACCTGCGACGCGTTCAACATCCCGGTGCTGACCTTCGTGGACGTACCCGGCTTCCTGCCCGGCACCGGCCAGGAGTGGGACGGCATCATCCGCCGGGGCGCCAAGCTCATCTACGCGTACGCCGAGGCCACCGTCCCCAAGGTCACCGTGATCACCCGCAAGGCGTACGGCGGGGCGTACGACGTGATGGGCTCCAAGCACCTCGGTGCGGACCTGAACTTCGCCTGGCCGACCGCGCAGATCGCGGTGATGGGTGCGCAGGGCGCGGTGAACATCCTCTACCGCTCCGAGCTGGCCGGTGCCGAGGACCCGGCGGCGGTCCGGGCCGAGAAGATCGCCGAGTACGAGGACACCCTGGCCAACCCGTACGTGGCCGCCGAGCGCGGGTACGTCGACGCGGTGATCCCGCCGCACGAGACGCGCACCCAGATCGTCCGGGCGCTGCGCGTCCTGCGCACCAAGCGGGAGACGCTGCCGCCGAAGAAGCACGGCAACATCCCACTCTGAGACTGGGTGTACCGCTCGCGTGATCCGCGCAACTTCGGGGAAAGTGTTGCCTCCCGGCGTCAGGAGGCAGCAACAACCTTGATGTTGTGCGGATCATCGCCCGGTCGTGTCAGCAGGGCGGGTTGGCGGCGGCGCACATCCGGGCCGCCGCCGCCACGGCAAGCTTGCGGAGTTCCGCCTGGGTGCCGTCGTACCCGAGGCGGAGCACCGAGACGGTGTCGCCGACCCGGACGAGGGCCGTCGGGATCGGCGGCGAAGCGTCGCCGATCGTCTGCCCGGTACTCACGTCCCTGGGGGCCGTGAACGACTGCAGCAGGATGGCGGCGTCGTCGCCGGCGAAGTCCCGCTCCGTCACCCTCCACCGGTGGGTGGTTTCTATGGTGCTGACCACCCCAGCCGTATCCAGTTCCCCGACCTGTCGCCATTCGGCGCATGGGGCGATCAGGTCGTCCAGACCGGTGAAGAGCTGTGTGGCCGCATCGGGCATCAGCCGGAAGAGGTCCTGCTCGACCAGCGCGTCGCCCTCCGTGCGAGGGCCAGGAGGGTGCTCTCGCAACAGGGTCTGCGAGCGGGACAGGATCGACATCTGCCAGCCCTCCGGGAACCCTTGGCTCACGCGGCAGGCGCCGAGCATCAGATCCCACCGAACTGGCTCGCCCAGCCCTGACTGGCTGAGCTGCCAGGGGTATTTCGGCGCGGCGACCGGCTGCGTCAGGTCAGCTGGCTGCAGGAGAGCGTCCGTGCTGATCTCGTGGCGGGTCGGCGAGGCGGAGGCGGCCGGAAGGGCCGACGGCGGAGATGTCCTCGGCGCGGCGACCGCAGCGGCGGACACCCCGGCGAGGGCCAGCACGACGGTGACCGCCACGATCCTGCGCTGGCTGCGGCGACGGGCCCGGGCACGGATCTCCTCCGGGCCGAGCCAGCGCACGTCCTGCAGGTCGCGCTGAATCTGTTCGACCAAGGTCGGGTCGTCACGCATCGGTGGCCTCCTCCAGGTCAGAGACGGCGAGCAGACCGGCGAGCGCAGCGCGCCCCCGGGAGAGTCGAGCCTTCACCGTGCCCACCGGGGCCGCGGTCTCCCGGGCGACCTCGGCGACCGGCATGCCCATCAGGTAGTAGAGGGCGATGGCGACGCGCTGCTCCTCGGGCAGCCGACGCAGGGCGGCGACCACCGCGACGGTGTCGGTGCCCGGCCCGGGAACGCTCTCGGTGGCACCGTGTCGCAGGTAGGCACGGGCCCGGCTGCGCAGACTGCGCCAGCGGCTGACCGCGATCCGGCTGGCCACCACCCGCACCCACGCCTCCGGGTCGTCGTACGCGCTGACCGTCGACCAGCGCTGCCACGCCCGGACGTACGCCTCCTGCACGGCGTCCTGCGCCTCGCCCCGATCACCGGTGAGGGCGTAGACGAACCCGAGGAGTCGTTGTCGGCTCCCCCGGTAGAACTCGTCGAACCCGTCGACGTCCGGCACCAGCTACCTCCCCGTGTCGGTCGCTGGGAACACGCACCGGCCGGGGTGGTCGGTTGCCCCGGTCAGGTGATCATCTTCTCCAACTCGGCGAGCGGGAACGCGCCGGCCGCCATCCGTTCCCGGGCCGCCCGGCGTACGGCCCGCTGCACTGCCACGTTGGCCGGTGTCGGTACGCCGTGCAGCCGGCCGAGCAGCGCGATCTCCCCGTTGAGGTGGTCGACCTCGGTCGAGCCGGTGCCCCGGGCCAGGCTCTGCCAGGTGGAGCCGCCGGAACGGTCCTCGCCGGCGACCGGGCGCTGCCCGACCAGGTCGCCCCGTTCGGCCTTCTCCTCCTCCGGTGAGGTGTGCGCGATGCCGGCGGCGGCGAGCGCGGCGACGCCCTCGGCGCGTACCCGCTCGGCCAGCGCGTCCGGGATGTCCCGGCCGAGCAGCGCCTGGAGGCCGTTACCGAGGTTGCTGAGCAGCTTGCCGTACTTCCAGCGCAGCACGTCGGCGCGGACCGGGGCGACGAAGCCGGCGGCGGTCAGGTCGGCGGCGATCGCCCGGTCGGTGTCGTCGGCACCTGCGGGGTACCGGCCGATGTGGAGCATCCCGGGGTGCGGGTACCCGTTGGCGACCACCACGCCCGGGTCCAGGTGGGTGGCCGGCAGCCAGACACAGACCGGGTGCACGTCGGCGAAGAGGCGCAGCGCGGCCCGCTCGTTGGCCACCCCGTTCTGCGCGGTCACCAGCGGCAGACGTTCGCCGGCCGTGCCGCCGCCGACGACCGGCGCGTCCACCCAGGCGGCCAACGCGCCGGCGGTGTCCTGCGACTTCACGGTGAGGATCAGCACGGTGTCCGCTGGCAGCGGCTGGTCACCGGGCCGGTCCACCGCCGCGAGCCGGGAGGTGACCTCACCGTCGGGCTGGCGCAGGGTCAGGCCCCGCGTCCGGATCGCGTCCAGGTGGGCGCCGCGGGCCACCACTGTCACGTCCCGGTCGGCCTGGGCCAGCCGTACGCCGATGGTGGCGCCGACCGCGCCCGCCCCGATGATCACGTATCGCATGGGCCTCATTCTGCCCGCCCGCGCGCCTTCCGCCCGGTGCACCGCCCGCCGGTTGTCTTCCGCCTCCCGTCAGCCGGTCAGGCCTGCGTCGGTGAGGAACGGGCCGGCGAGCAGGAGCGCGCCGGCGATCAGCGCCGCCAGGTTGACCAGGGCGAAGACGCTCACCCAGAAGAACGCCGGGAACGGGGTGAGCCCGGCGAGCTGGTCGGCGTCGGAGGCGGGCATCCGGCCCCGGGAGCGCAGCCGTTGCAGCTCGACCACCGGCCGCACCCCGCCGAGCAGCAGGAACCACACCCCGGTGTACGCGAAGGCGGCCTGGACCTGCGGCGTCGCGTACCACGAGACGGCGAACACCAGCGCGCCGGTGACCAGCAACGACACCACGCCGAAGGCGTTGCGGATCATGACGAGCATGGCCAGCAGCAGCGCCACCGCCACCCAGAGCAGCAGGGTGATCCGGTTGCCGCCGAGCAGCCAGGCGCCGGCCAGCCCGACCAACGGCGGGGCGACGTACCCGGCGAGCAGGGTGAGGATCATGCCCGGCCCGGTGGGACGGCCGGCGGAGAGCGTCAAACCCGACGTGTCCGAGTGCAGCCGGATGCCGCGCAGCTTGCGGCCGGTGAGCAGGGCGACGAGGGCGTGCCCACCCTCGTGCGCGATGGTGATGGCGTTACGGGCGATCCGCCACGGCAGCCGGGTGGACACCACCACCAGCGCCACCGCCCCGGTGATCAGCACCAGCAGCGCAGGCGGGTCCGGCTGCGCGCCGAACAACGTGTCCCACTTCTCGCCCAGCCCGTCGATCGACATCATGGGGCGCGAGCCTACCGGCGGCGTTCCGTGTCGCTCTCGAGGCACCGGCTCGTATCCTGTGAGACTGATCGGGTGGCGAGTGAAGCGGGAGGTGAACGTCGGTGAGCACTGCCCCCCTGGAGCCGCACGTCGGCCTGTGGACCGAAGCCGACTACTTCGCCCTGGGCGAGACCCCTGATCGGATCGAATTGCTCGACGGGAGCCTGCTGGTGAGCCCTGCCCCGAGCCGACGGCACCAGCGGGTGTCGCGTCGGCTGGCGAACAGCATCGAGGCAGCAGCGGAGCCTCGCGGTTTCCTGGTCTATGACGCTATCAACGTCCGACTCGGCGTCGACCGGGTCGTGATTCCGGATCTCGTCGTCACCGACGCCGACGACGACGGCACGTATCTCGACTCCGAGCGGGTGTCTCTCGTCGGGGCGGTCGTCTCGCCGGGTAACGCCGCCGCCGACCGTCTGCTCAAGATGCAGCTCTACGCCATTGCGCGAATCCCCTGGTACCTGCTTGTCGAGCAGGACGGGGACGGTCACTCGTTGCGGCTGTTCCGGCTGGACGGTGAGCACTACGTCGAGGACCAGGTGGCCAAGCCCGGCGAGACGCTGACCGTCGTCGAACCGTTCCGCTGGCAGCTCGACCCGGCGACACTGCGCTGACCCGTCCCGCCTCGGCCAGCGGTCCTGCACGCCCATCCGTTGAAGCTTTTTTCAGTCACTCTTGCGATCTAGGGCACTTACCTCCAATGATGGGCGTCGATAGAGCGACGTCCTTGGAGGCACTCATGGCCCGTACCTCATCAACGCTGCGCCGCGCACTCGCGGCCGGCCTCACCGTCCTCGCCACCGCGGCGGCGGCCCTGGTAGCGACCGCCGGACCGGCGGCCGCAGCCACCACACCCGGCATCGACGTGTCCCACTACCAGGGCAGCATCAACTGGACCAGCGTCCGCAACGCGGGCATCCAGTTCGCCTTCATCAAGGCGACCGAGGGCACCAGCTACAAGGACCCGAACTTCAACGCGAACTACGTCAACGCGTACAACGCCGGGGTGATCCGCGGGGCGTACCACTTCGCCCGCCCGAACATCTCCGCCGGCTCCACCCAGGCCAACTACCTGGCGTCCAACGGCGGCGCCTGGTCCGCGGACAGCCGCACCCTGCCGGCCGCGCTGGACGTCGAGGGCAACCCGTACAGCGGCGGCTACTGCTACGGGCTCAGCACCACGGGGATGCGCAACTGGATCCAGGACTTCCTGAACACCTACCGCTCCCGCACCGGCCGGTACGCGGTCATCTACACCACCACGAGCTGGTGGAACCAGTGCACCGGCAGCTGGACCGGCCCGTGGGCGAACCACCCGCTCTGGCTGGCCCGCTGGGCGAGCGCGCCGGGCACGCTGCCGGCCGGCGCGTCGGTGTGGAGCTTCTGGCAGTACACCAGCACCGGCGCGGTCTCCGGGATCAGCGGCAACGTGGACCGCAACTACTGGAACGGCGACCGGAGCCGCCTGATCGCTTTGGCCAACAACACCTGATCGGACTGTTGGCGGCAGCGGGATCGACGGTCACCAGGACGGTCGACAATCGGTCCGGCTGCCGCCACACCATCGGTTACGGGTCAAGCCCGCCGCCGGCTCAGGGCCGGCACCACGGCGTCCTCGCGAGCGAGCGCGCCCCTGCGGGTCATCCGCCAGGCAGCAACGCCAAGGCCGGCAACGATCACGACGCCGAGCAGTGCGACGAGCACCGAAACCCCCGCGCTGACCAGCAGCAGAATCGCGTCGCCGAGCGCCACGAGCATCCACAGTGCCAGCCGGGGCCGAGTGTCCCTCCGTCGGTAACCCATGTCGTGCCTCCTTCCGTCGTCGAAGGTCAATTACCCCGGACGACGGAAGGTCATGCGAATGAGTTTCAGTCCTTACGGTCGGGCACGAAGCCCTTGGCGATCCGGTCGAAGTTCGGCAGATTGGCCTGCCAGTCCTTCTCCGCGATCTCCCACCGCAGGGCGTAGCCGCGGTTGCTGGCCGTCACGAACCCACGGTTACGGACGTGGATCCGCTGCCCGTCCCGGGTCTCCAGCCACTCCCAGTCCGCACAGGTCTTCCAGAAGTTGCAGCGCACGATGTTCAGGTACTGATAGTTGTTGACTTCATTCTTGCGGCCGCCCTCAATGCTCTTCCAGTCGGCGTATGCGTCCTTCTTCGGCGTGGAGGTCCACTGGACGAGCAGCTCCCCCGGCCCGTTGGACTCGTCGAAGACGACAGTGTTCCGACCAGCGTCTCGGCGCACCCAACCATCGGGGATCGGCAGGGTGAAGCCTTCCGGGTCCTTGTGCAGCTTCCAGCCCGCCGGCAGCGCGTTCGGGTCGACCGAGGGGGTGGCCGAGGCCGACGGGGTCGGCGCACCACTGGTGGGCGGCGGCGCGGCAGCGGAGGTCGGCGCGGGCGCCGAGGTGGCGGCAGCACCGGTCGGGTCGGCCTGCGGGGTCTTGTCGCCGTCGCCGCTGGTCAGCATCGGGACGACCACCGCGAGGCCGATCAGCAACAGGGCGACCAGCGCCCCGATCAGCACGTTGCGGCGGGTGTTGTTCGGCTTCGTGCCATCCGAGGGCGGCACCGGCGCGCGGCCGGCCGGACCCACCGGCGGCATCAGCGACGTCGGCGTGGTCGGCTTCCGCTGCTCCGGGGCCACCGGCGGCCCGTCGACCACCGTCGGCTCGTCGTCGCCGTTCGTCGTACCGTCGCCGCTCGTGTCGGGCGCGGCCGCGACCGTCGCGGTCGGCTCGGCACCGGTCGGCTCGGCACCGGTCCGCTCAGCACCGCTCGGGTCCGCCTCGGAGGGGCGGTCGATCGTGGCGGTCGGCTCTGCCGGTGCCGCTGCTGTCGGCTCGGCGGACACCACAGCGGTCGGGTCGGCGGCCGCACCGGAGGAAACCACAGCCGTCGGCGTCGCATCAGCGGCCGGGGTGGCGGCGGAGGTGGTCGCGGCGGCGGCCGGCGGCGGCGACACCGGCCGGTCGACACTCGCGGCAGGTCGCGGGGCCGGCACCACCGGCAGGCGCGGCTCGCGCGGACCGTTCGGCCCAGGCCGGCGTACGCCATCAAGCAGTGAGATCCCGCGCGACCGCTTGCCTCCGGCGCGGCGCAGCAACCGCTCCGCCACCTCGGCGGTGATCCGCTCGTTCGGGTCCTTGCGCAGCAGCCCGTTCAGGACGGCCTTCAGCGGACCGGCGTTCTTCGGCGGCGGAATCGGCTCGGTGGCCAACGCGGCCAGGGTGCCGATCGCCGACGGGCGGGCGTACGGCGACTTGCCCTCGACCGCCGCGTAGAGCGTCGCGCCCAACGACCACAGGTCGGCCTCCGGACCGGCGGTGCCGTCTCGGGCCCGCTCCGGCGAGATGTACGCGGGCGAGCCGAGCACCATGCCGGTGCGGGTCACGTTGGGGTCGCCGGGGATCGTGGCCAGACCGAAATCGGTCAGCACCACCCGGCCGTCCTCGCCGAGCAACACGTTGCCGGGCTTCACGTCGCGGTGCATGACACCCGCTTTGTGCGCGGCGCTGAGCGCTCCCAGCACACCTAGGCCGATCTCCACAGTGCGGGCCACCGAAACCGGCCCGTCCTCGGCGAGCGTGTCCTGCAACGACTTCGACGCCACGTACTCCATGACGATCCACGGATCGCCGTCGGTGCGCAGCACGTCGAAGATGCGGACGACATTGGCGTGGTTGAGCCGGGCGATGGCCCGCGCCTCCCGCAGCGAGCGCTCGCGCATCTCGCGGCGTTCCTCATCGGTGAGACCGGGCGGCGGCACCAACTCCTTGATGGCGACGTCCCGGTGCAGCACCTCGTCGCGCGCCTTCCACACCCGGCCCATGCCGCCCTGGCCGAGCGGCGACAGGAGCCGGTATCGGTCAGCGACGAGTTGGGGAAGCGCGTTCGACATCGGTGAGACGGTACCCGGACCCGCTGACGCTCACACCGCCGGCACGCCACTGTGCGCTTCGGGTAACTTCGCGGCGCGTACCCTGACGGCATGTCTGCCGAAGAGCCGCTGTTCCGGGTCGTCCGCGGCGTGCCCACCGCCGAGGAGTTGGCCGCTCTGGTGGGGGCCATCATCATCCGGTCCCGCCCGGCCGCCGCCCCCGCGCCGACAGCCCCGTCCGCCTGGGCGCGCAGCGGCCGACCGGGCAGCTCCCGCGGCTGGCGCGCCGCCGGCCTGCCCCGCTGACCCCGAGACCTGCCGTACGGGGGCTGCCAGGGTGGCGTTGAGCCGTTAACCTCACTCAGGGAAACGGTGCCGCTACGGGTAGGGAGGATCCATGATCCCCGAAGAGGACCGGCCAGCACCCTGGCTACGCGGTTACGGCGGCATCGAAGCCGACATCAGCCAGCTCAGAGAGTTCGCCGACCGGCTCGCCGCCGACGTCGAGCGCAACTACGCGCCGCACCTGTCGTACATCGCCGAAGACATGTCCGCGAAGCTGCCCAACCCCTGTGACGCCTTCATCGAGCTGGTCACCTTCCTGCACGCGCACCACGAGACGCAGCAGGCCACCGCCGACATGGTGTACGCCGTCCGAGGCGCCACCGGCCACCTCGCCGCCGCCGCCGACCAGGTCGCCACCCACTACGCCGACAGCGACGCCTTCACCGCCGCCCGAGTGGTGGACGTGCAACAAGCCCTCGCCAACCCTTTGAACATGCTGCCCGGCGGCCCCACTGCGCTGCTGACCGACCCGACCAGCCCTGACGCGGAAGGACCGGTGGTGCTGCCGTGATCGAGCGGGGCACCGGCCGCACCTCCGGCCTCACCGACTGGCACCTCATGGACGTCAACAGCATGTGGGCCTGCCTGCAGGACCACGACACCGCCAACCACTGGAAGCAGGTCGCCGGCTGGCGCAAGGTCTGCGACCTCGCGCAAACCCACCTCGGCCGCCTCCAGCAGTACCGACGCGGTCTCGCCGAAGCATGGCCCCCCGAAACCAGCGCCGCCTCCCGCACCTACCTCGCCGAACTCGACGAACTCATCGACAAGGTGCAACGCACCCACGACGCCGCCGCCGCGAACTACACCGCCCTCTCCGCCGCCACCCAGGCCATCGGCACCACCCGCGCCGCACTCCGCAAGATCCATGAGGAGTACGCGACCAAGTACCAGCAGAAACAGGCGTACGAGGCGATGGTCGCCGACCCGAAGGCGGTGATGGGCAACCGGGCCACCCAACCGCCTGTTGCCGATGGGGAACTGGAACAGCTGAACGCGCAGGCCCGGTCGATGATGTTCAGCCTGAGCGGCGAACTCCAACAAGCCCAAGCAACCCTCCAAAAACCACCTGCAGCGCGTCCGCAGGCCGGTAAGGATGTTTCTAACCCGGATGTGTATGGCATCACTCCAGCACCCATCATTCCGCCAATCCTTCCAGCACCTATTTCATCAAAGACGAACGCCGCCCTCTCCTCTCCCAAGCACACCGCAGCCGCACCAGTTCCTATAGCGACCGGCAATGGTCCGATTCTTAACGGGACTGGCGCAGGAACTCCGCTGAGCCCAACCACGGTCGCGCAACCCAACCCTGCATCCAACGCATCCCCTCCCCCTACCTTTTCGGGCGTACCACCCGTCCTTCCGCCTACTGCCACCCATACGCCGGTTAGCCATCAACCGGCGGGACCGATCGGACGTCCTGGTTCGAATGGCTCAAGCGTCCCGTCTCGCGGACCCGGGCCGGATCCGACGCGAGTGATGCCACCAGGAGGGGTTATCGGAAGCGTTCCCGGGTCGCTGCCCCGTCAGCCCGACAGCAACAGCGTTCCTCCACGCCGCGTTAACCCGGTTGGGGGCGTAATTGGCGGCGGTGGCGCCGGAACTGCCCCTACCGGTGCGGCCGGATCTCGCCCTTCCGCCGGAAGGGGATTTTCTCAAACACAGGGAATGCCTCCGATCGGCGGAGCCCCAGGGCCTTGGCGTTCCGGGATGAACAGAACCGACTACCCTAGCCGGAACGGCGGAAATGCGAAAGAGGTGGATCGCTGGGATCCGGACAATCCTTGGGAAACCCAGCAGGGAGTTCGTCCAGTGGTCCGCCCTACTGACGACGAAGGGCCAATAGACCCAGGACCGGCAATCGGCATCGACCGGTGAGAGGGCTGAACGCACACGCCTCCCTAGCGGTCCTGACACTCGTTGCAGTTATCGCCTTCCCCCCTGCTCCTGCCGGTGTTAGACAGCCCGGCCTGCCACCCGACGATGGCCGGAATCGCATCCGCGCCGACCAGTGGCATTTGGTAACCCTAGCCTCCGAAGAAGCCAACAGAATCAGTCAGGGCGAGGGCGTCACTGTGGCAGTACCGGACACGGGGGTTTACCCTCACCCCGACCTGAAGGGCAATCTCCTTCGTGGTGCTGACCTAACTCAGGCAGGAGTGGGCGGCGATGGCCAGGGCGATCAAAATAGTCACGGCACGGGAATGGCAGGCCTTATCGCCGCTCATGGCCAAGAAGGAGGCCGCGGAGCTCGAGGCATTGCACCGAAGGCTAAAATCTTGCCAATTATTTCCTCGACACCCGACAACCAGAGCAGCCCAGACAATCTCGGCAGAGCAATCGACTATGCGGTTTCCTCCGGAGTTGACGTGATCAGCATCTCCAGTTCGGGAGGATCCAGCCCTACCCTACGTCGTGCAATCAGGGAAGCAATTCTCGCGAATATCGTCGTCGTCGCAGCTGCGGGTAATCGACCAGCGGACACCGAGGTTGGTTATCCCGCCTCCGAAGATGGCGTCCTAGCCGTGGGCGGGGTCGACAGATCGAGCACTCGCGCTGCCGTCTCGGTGACTGGTCCCGATATCGACGTAGTTGCGCCGGCCGTCGACATCTACAGCACGAGCATCGACGGCAAGTACCGCAAAGGGACTGGAACTTCTGACGCAACCGCGATCGTGGCGGGCGCGGCCGCACTGATCAGGTCGAAGTACCCCTACCTCCCGGCGCGAGAGGTAGCGCACCGGCTCACGGCTACCGCCGTCGACAAGGGCCCTCCTGGGCGCGACGACGAGTACGGCTATGGAGTGATCGATCTTGTGGCGGCGCTGACGGCAGACGTACCGCCGCTGGGGTTTGAATCGGTGAGCGCTCCGGCCGGTGCTGGCCCGACCACGACGGCTGCCGCTCAGCCGGGTGGTCAGGATGATGGCTCGACCGTGCGTGGCCTGGCCACTCTTGGCGTGATCGTGGCCGCCGGGGTGGGATGGATGGTGATAGCGCGACGTCGCCGTCGTGGTGATGATCCGCCGCCCAGAATCAGTCGGTGATCGGTCACGAGGCGCTGATCGACTCGGGTTTCTTGATGTCGGGGTGTCTCGGGCCGCGGGATGGGCCTACATCACTGACACCTAACGGATTTTCGCGCTGGATGAGGGCGGCTAGGCGGTGATCCACTCGGCTTTCAGGAAATCGCTGTGTCCGGGGCGATGGGATAGCGCGTTTTTCTGAAAGGCGAGTGGATCACGGGTGCCGGCGGGGCTACGACCGCCGGCCGCCAAGGCCCCGGACCACCGAGGCCGTTGGGGCGGCATCGGCGGGGGCGCCGGGCGGGGTGTCGGGCCTGGTGGGGGTTGGGCGGTAACGTCGGGCTCGTGTCTGAGACTTTGCCGCTCCGCCTCGTGCTCGCTTCAGCGAGCCCTGCCCGTCGTAAGTTGCTCCAGGCTGCCGGTGTTGAGCCGGAGGTGCTGGTCAGCGGGGTGGACGAGTCCCTGGTGGTGACCGAGCGGGCCGAGGATCTGTGTCTGGAGTTGGCGCGGCTGAAGGCGCAGGCGGTGGTGAGCCGGCTGAACCCGTCCGCTGATCAGCGGACGTTGGTGATTGGCTGCGACTCGGTGCTGGCCTTCGACGGGGACATCCTCGGTAAGCCTGACGATGCGACCGACGCGACCCGGCGGTGGCGGCGGATGCGCGGGCGCAGCGGTGTGCTGCACAGCGGGCACTGTCTCATTGATCTTGATGAGGGGCGGCGGGCGGAGGCGGTCGCGTCGACCACGGTCCATTTCGCGGATATCAGTGACGACGAGATCGCCGCGTACGTGGCCACGGGTGAGCCGTTGGCGGTGGCCGGCGCGTTCACGATCGACGGGCTGGGCGGGCCGTTCGTGGAGCGGATCGAGGGTGACCCGGGCACGGTGGTCGGGTTGTCGATGCCGCTGCTGCGCCGACTCCTCGCCGAATTGGATCTGCGGATCACCGACCTGTGGACGAAGGTCGCACCAGGCGGCCAATCCGTCGAGCCGGGCGGCCAACCTGTCGAGGCGGGCGACCAATCCGGCGAGCCGCTCGGTAACGTCCGGTCATGACCACCAAGTCGATCCCGCTCACCGACGAGCTGCACGCCTATCTGGTCGCACACGGCTCCCCGCCGGACGAGATCATCCGGGACCTGGCCGAGGAGACCCGGTCGGTGCTGCCGGAGCACGCCTCGATGCAGGTGGCGCCGGAGCAGGCCGGGTTCCTGACGTTCCTCACCCGGTTGCTCGACGTACGGCAGGCCGTCGAGGTCGGCACGTTCACCGGGCTGTCGTCGCTGGCGATCGCCCGCGGGTTGCCCGAGGGCGGGCGACTGACCTGTTTCGACATTTCCGAGGAGTTCACCGGCATCGCCCGCCGCTACTGGGCCCGCGCCGGCGTGCAGGATCTGATCGACCTGCGGATCGGCCCGGCCGCGGACGGGCTGCGGGAGTTGCCGCACGAGCGGCACCTGGACTTCGCGTTCATCGACGCGGACAAGACCGGTTACCCGATCTACTGGGCGGAGCTGGTGCCCCGGATGCGCCCGGGTGGAGTGATCGCCGTCGACAACGTGCTGCGTGGTGGGCGGGTCATCGCCCCGCAGGACGAAGGTGACCGGGCCATCGCCGCGTTCAACGACGAGGTCCTCGCCGACGTACGGGTGGACCCGGTGATGCTGCCGATCGCGGACGGTCTGACCCTCGCCCGGGTCCGCTGACCGCCGACGACCACTACACGCCGGCCGCCCGCCAAGAACCAAACCCCGCCGCCAACAAACCAAACCCCGCCGCCAACAAACCAAACCCCGCCGCCACCCACCAGACGCCGGCCGCCGACAAACCACGAAACGCCGGCCGCCACCGACCCAAAGCCGGCAACCGAGTGCCGGCCGCCGAACGCACACAACGGGGTACCCCTCGACCAGGGACACCCCGTTGTGCGGGAACGACGAACGTCAGCGGACGCTGCGGGCGAACTGGCGGGCGGCCCAGTAGACGCCCAGCGCGGCGAGGACCGCGGTGATGGTGAGGCCCTGCCAGACCTTGTCGCTGCCCAGGTCACCGGCGAACAGCGACCGGGTGCCGTCGACCGCCCAGGAGAACGGGTTCCAGTTGGCGATGCCCTGCAACCAGCCGGGTGCGAAGGTCAGCGGCAGCAGGATGCCGGAGAGCAGGAGCACCGGCTGCGCCACGGTGTTCATCAGTGGGGCCAGCGCGTCCTCGCTCTTGACCTTGAGGGCGACGCCGTAGGAGACGGCCGAGGTCATGAGGGCGATCAGGGCGAGCATCAGGTACGCCAGCAGCAGGTCCCCGATGAACACCCGCAGGTCGAACAGGAGCGCCAGCAGGGTGATGATGACCGCCTGCACCAGGAGCGAGACGACGTCGCGCAGCGAGCGGCCGAGCAGCAGGGCGAGCCGGCTGATCGGGGTGACCCGGGAGCGTTCGATGACGCCGGCCCGCAGCTCGGCGATCAGGCCGAAGCCCTGGAACAGGCCACCGAAGATGGCCAGCAGCACCAGCAGGCCCGGTACGAAGATCTTGTAAGCGGCGGCCTGGGTGGGTGCGTTCAGTGCGGGTTTGAGCAGCGGGGCGAAGAGCAGCAGGTACATGACCGGCTGGAAGACGCCGACGAAGACCCAGACCGGGTTGCGCAGCAGGAGTTGGGTCTGGCGCTGGAAGATCAGCCAGGTGTCACGGGCGAATTTCATGAGAGTCGTCTCCGGGGTCAGGACTCGCGCAGCGAGCGGCCGGTCTTGGTGAGGAAGACGTCGTCCAGGCTGGGTCGGTGCAGCTCGATCGAGCGCAGCTCCAGCCCGGCGTGGTCGAGTCGGCGCAGCACCTGCGGGATGGCGGTGGCGCCCTCGTCGACATAGAGGCGCAGGCCGCCCTCGTCGGCGGTTTCCAGCTTGTTGACGTACGGTTCGCCGTCGAGTGCCTGGGCGGCCTGGGGGGTGGCGGCCAGGTCGAGACCGACCAGCACCACGTCTCCGGAGATCTCCCGCTTGAGCTCGGCTGGGGTGCCCTCGGCCACCACCTCACCGTTGTCCATGATCGCGATCCGGTCGCAGAGCGCGTCGGCCTCGTCCAGGTAGTGCGTGGTGATGAAGACGGTCATGCCGTCGCCGCGGAGCCGCCGGATCTCGTCCCACATGTGGGCGCGGCTCTGCGGGTCGAGGCCGGTGGTCGGCTCGTCCAGGAAGACGATCTTCGGCTCGTGGATGATGCCGAGGGCGATCTCGACCCGGCGTCGCTGGCCGCCGGAGTAGGTCTTGCACTTGCGGTCGGCGTACTCGGTGAGCTGGAAGGCGTCCAGGGCGCGGGCGGCGCGGCGTTGCGCGTCGGCCTTGCTGATGCCGTACATCCGGGCGTGCAGCACCAGTTCCTCACGGGCGGTGGACTCGTCCCAGGTGCTGCCGCCCTGCGGGACGTACCCGATGCGGCGGCGCACCTCGGCCGGGTCCTTGCGCAGGTCGGCGCCCGCGATGGTGGCCTCGCCGCCATCCGGCTCGATCAGCGTGGCGAGCATCCGCAGCGTGGTGGTCTTGCCGGCGCCGTTCGGGCCGAGGAAGCCAAAGATCTCGCCCTTGGCGACGTCGAGGTCGACGCCCCGCACGGCGTCCACCGTCTTCGTCTCTCGACCTGCGCGGGAGCGGAACGATTTCCGCAGCCCCCTGGTCTCGATCATTTCTGCTCCTGGTCGTTCGGGCCGGTAGCGCCGGCCGTCGAGTGGGACGACGCCGGACGGCGCACTCCCCCGCTGTGCCGCCAGCAGGCTAACGCGATATAGCTTTCTTAGTCAACGTTGATTATTTCGCGTCGGCATCGGGCCGCTCCGCGCCATCCCTCCACCCTGACCAACCCTGCGCTTCATCCAGCTCAGCAGGCAGGTACGACACACCGGAATCGATGCGCTCCGCGATCCGCTCGCACCAGCTCATCTCCGCCTCGGCCCGCGCCGACCACAGCTCGAACATCCAGCCCACGTGTGCCGGCTTGCGGTTGCGCACCCAGTCCGAATCCAGCGAGGCGCGCATCGACTCGATGCCCGCCCGCAGCTGGTTGGCGCGGTTGCGCAGAGCGGCGGCCGCCTCGTCCCGTGGCATGGCCGGCAGGAAGGAGAAGGCCGCCACGAACGGGTCGGGGGGCTCGCTGATGGTCCACCAGGAGTTGCGTAACAGCGTCTCGAACTCGTCCTCCCCCTTGACGGTCACCTCGTACGTGGTGCGCGCCGGGCGGGCGCCGACCTGCTCGGTCGCCACGGCGCGGAGCAGCCCCTCCTCGGTGAGCTTGCGCAGGGCGTGATAGATCGATCCGGGTTGCACGTTCGCCCACTTGTCGGCGCTCCAGCTCAACAGCTCGCGGCGCACGTCGTAGCCGTGCACGGGCTGCATCCACCGCACCAGACCGAGAATCATCATCCGAGTCGAAGACACCGGACAAGCGTAATAGCCAAGTTTGACTAAACCGTGCCGGGTGCAGTGCGGCATCCCACACTGAGCGATCGTTAGGGCGGCCGTGGGCGGCCGATACACTCCCCGTCAGTAACCTGCCCGGGAGGAGCCACGAAGGTGCGCAAGGTACTCATCGCCAACCGCGGCGAGATCGCCGTCCGGGTGATCCGCGCGTGCCGCGACGCCGGCCTGGGCAGCGTCGCCGTCTACGCGGACTCCGACCGCGACGCCCTGCACGCCACCCTCGCGGACGAGGCGTACGCGCTCGGCGGGGACAGCGCGACCGAGACCTACCTGCGCATCGACAAGCTGCTCGACGTCGCCGCTCGGGCCGGCGCCGACGCCGTACACCCGGGTTACGGCTTCCTCAGTGAGAACGCCGACTTCGCCCAAGCCGTCATCGACGCCGGGCTGACCTGGATCGGCCCCACCCCACAGGCCATCCGTGACCTCGGTGACAAGGTCACCGCCCGGCACATCGCCCAGCGGGCCGGCGCGCCGCTGGTCCCGGGCACCCCGGACCCGGTGGGCAGCCCGGACGAGGTGATGGCGTTCGCCGTCGACCACGGCCTGCCGGTCGCCATCAAGGCCGCCTTCGGTGGCGGTGGGCGCGGCCTCAAGGTGGCCCGCACCATGGAGGAGATCCCGCAGCTCTTCGAGTCGGCCACCCGGGAGGCGGTCGCCGCGTTCGGTCGGGGCGAGTGCTTCGTCGAGCGGTACCTCGACCAGCCCCGGCACGTCGAGGCGCAGGTCCTCGCCGACCAGCACGGCAACGTGATCGTGGTGGGCACCCGGGACTGCTCGTTGCAACGACGCCACCAGAAGCTCGTCGAGGAGGCGCCCGCGCCGTTCCTCACCGACGCCCAGCGCGCCCAGATCCACGACAGTGCCAAGGCGATCTGCCGCGAAGCCGGCTACCACGGCGCCGGCACCGTGGAATACCTGGTCGGCGTCGATGGCACCATCTCCTTCCTGGAGGTCAACACCCGCCTTCAGGTCGAGCACCCGGTCACCGAGGAGACCGCCGGCATCGACCTGGTCCGCGAGCAGTTCCGGATCGCCGACGGCGAGAAGCTGCGGATCACCGAGGACCCGACCCCGCGCGGGCACGCGATCGAGTTCCGGATCAACGGCGAGGACCCGGGCCGCAACTTCCTGCCCGCCCCGGGCACTGTCACCGCACTGCGCCTGCCCAGCGGGCCGGGGGTTCGGGTCGACACCGGCATCTCGGCCGGCGACGTGATCGGCGGCAACTTCGACTCACTGCTCGCCAAGGTGATCATCACGGGTGAGACGCGGACCGAGGCGCTGGAGCGCGCCCGCCGCGCGCTGGACGAGATGGTCCTCGACGGCATGGCCACCGCGCTGCCGTTCCACCGGCTCGTGGTGCGGGACGAGGCGTTCACCGCCGAGCCGTTCACAGTGCACACCCGGTGGATCGAGACGGAGTTCCACAACACCGTGCCGCCGTTCACCGCCGCCGCCGGCGCCGCCGAGGCGCCGGCCGACCGCGACACCGTCGTGGTCGAGGTGGGCGGCAAGCGCCTCGAGGTCAGCCTTCCCGCCGGCTTCGGCGGGGGTACGACCACCGCGGCACCCGCCTCCCGCAAGCCGACCCGGCGCGGGGGCGGTGCCAAGGCCGGCGCTCCGGTCGGTGGCGACACACTCACCTCGCCGATGCAGGGCACCATCGTGAAGATCGCGGTCGCGGACGGCGACACCGTGGCCGAGGGTGACCTGGTCGTGGTGTTGGAGGCGATGAAGATGGAGCAGCCGCTGCACGCGCACAAGGCGGGCACGGTCAGCGGTCTCAGCGCCGAGGTCGGTGCCGTGATCACCGCTGGCGCCGCCATCTGCACCATCGCCTGAGCCGTCGTCCGGCGGGCAGTCAGCGCAGGGTTTCGGTGGCGACCGCGCGGACGGCGGCGGTCAGCGCGTTCAGCACATCGGACTCCAGCCGCCAGTGCTGCCAGTACAGCGGGACGTCGAGGTGTCGGCCTGGCGCGAGGTCGACCCAGCGGCCGGCGGCCAGGTCGGCCTGGGCGATCTGTTCCGGCACCAGGCTCCAGCCCAGCCCGAGCCGGATCGTCTCGCTGAACGCCGGCACCGACGGTACGTAGTGCACCGGCGGGTCGAGCGCCCGGCCGGCCACCGCCCGGATGAAGCGGTGTTGTATCCGGTCCTTCCGATCGAAGACGACAAGTGGCGCGCTCGTCAGCGTGGCGGCGGTGAATCCCGCGGCGAAGTGGGACGCCGCGAACTCCGGTGTGGCCAGCGCGCGGTAGCGCATGGCGCCGAGTCGCAGCACCCGGCAGCCCTGCACGGCCTCCCGCTGGCCGGTGACCGCCGCCGTCACCGACCCGTCGCGGAGCAGTTCGGCGGTGTGGTCCTGATCGTCCTGCCGCAGGTCGAACGAGAGCCCGGCCCGCTGCGGCAACCGGGCCAGCACGGCGGGGAACCAGCTGGCCAGTGAGTCCGCGTTGACCACCACGGCGACCCGGATCCGGCCACCGCCGGCCAGCGGGCCGCGGGCATCGGCCAGCGCCTCCCGTTCGAGCAGCAGCAGCTGGCCGGCGAGGCGCAGCAGCGGACGGCCGGCGTCGGTTGCCACGCACGGTCGGGCACGGCGGACCAGCACCTGGCCGACGGTCTCCTCCAACGCCTTGATCCGTTGACTCACCGCCGACGGCGTGACGTGCAGCAGCCGGGCCGCCGCGTCGAAGCTGCCCTCCGCCACCACCGCCGCGAGCGTCCGCAGCTGCGTCGAATCGAGACCATCCATCAGCTCAGCTTAAGTTGCGTCAGAATCTTTAGTTGGACTGCTTATCACCGACAGCCCTAGCGTCGAGTCCGTGCTCACCTCCGCCGTCGCCGGCTTCTCGATCTCCATCGCGCTCATCGTCGCCATCGGCGCTCAGAACGCCTTCGTCCTGCGCCAGGGTCTGCGCCGCGAGCACGTGGTACCCGTGGTGCTGACCTGCGCCGTATCGGATGCGCTGCTGATCACCGCGGGCGTCGCCGGGGTCGGCACGCTGGTGACGGCCCGACCGGGCCTGCTGATGGCGATCCGGTGGGGCGGCGCGGCGTTCCTGCTCTGCTACGCGGGGCTCGCCGCCCGCCGCGCCCTGCGTCCCGGCACCCTGCTGCCCACCGAGCGGCCGCCGGCCACCCTGGGAGCCACACTGCTCGCCTGCGCCGCCTTCACCTACCTGAACCCCCACGTCTACCTGGACACCGTGCTGCTCCTCGGCGGGGTGGCCCAACAACACCCACACCGGTGGGTCTTCGGCGCCGGGGCCGCCCTGGCCAGCGGGGTCTGGTTCTCCGCGCTCGGCGTCGGCGCGCAGCGCCTCGCGCCGCTGCTCGCCCGTGCCGCCGCCTGGCGGGTGCTGGACGCGGTCATCGCCGTGGTGATGACCGGCCTGGCCGTGGCACTCCTGCTGGGCTGACCGGCCCTGCCGGCGGAGAACGACCAGGCCACCCGGGCCAGGCGCGCCTGCGGCCAGACCGTGCGGGCGGGCGCCGACCGGGCCAGCCAGCGACGATGCGAGTGTTTTCCACGACCACCGGCGGTGGAACTGACCGCGAGCGGGAATGATTGCCGGGTGCGGTTCCTTCACGGCGCGGTCCCCGCGCACGACCTGACCTATACCGACGTCTTCATGGCGCCGGCCCGCTCCGACCTGGGTTCCCGGCTCGACGTCGACCTGTCCACCGGCGATGGCACCGGCACCACCATCCCGTTGGTGGTGTCGAACATGACGGCAGTCGCCGGACGGCGGATGGCGGAGACGGTCGCCCGCCGGGGTGCCATCGCGGTGATCCCGCAGGACATTCCGATCGAGGTGGTGGCGAATGTCGTCGCCTGGGTGAAACAGCGCCACCTCGTCTACGACACGCCGATCACGCTCGGCCCGACCGACACCGTGGGCGACG
Source organism: Micromonospora sp. NBRC 107095 (assembly GCF_030269705.1). Classification (NCBI taxonomy): domain Bacteria; kingdom Bacillati; phylum Actinomycetota; class Actinomycetes; order Micromonosporales; family Micromonosporaceae; genus Micromonospora; species Micromonospora sp. NBRC 107095. The sequence continues at coordinate 1,030,312 of NZ_BSTU01000001.1, read as the reverse complement.
CCATCCACCTACTGCCCAAGCGCTCGCACGGTGCGGTCATCGTGGTCGACGACGCCGGCCGGCCGATGGGTGTGGTCACCGAGGCGGACACCACGGGCGTGGACCGGTTCGCCCAGCTGCGGCACGTGATGTCCACCGAGCTGCACACCGTCCCGGCGGACTCGGATCCGCGTACGGGCTTCGATCTGCTCTCGGCGGGCCGTCGCCGACTCGCCCCGGTGGTGGACGCCGAGGGTCGACTGGTCGGAGTACTGACCCGGCAGGGCGCGTTGCGGGCCACCCTCTACACGCCGGCGGTGGACGACCGGGGTCGGCTGCGGATCGCCGCCGCCGTCGGAATCAACGGTGACGTCACCGGCAAGGCCTCGGCGCTGCTGGAGGCCGGGGTGGACACGTTGGTGGTGGACACCGCCCACGGCCACCAGGCACGGATGCTCTCCGCACTCCAGGCGGTCCGCAAGCTGGACCCGGGGGTGCCGGTGGCGGCCGGCAACGTGGTCACCGCCGAGGGCGTACGCGACCTGGTGGAGGCCGGTGCGGACATCATCAAGGTCGGCGTCGGCCCCGGCGCGATGTGCACCACCCGGATGATGACCGGCGTGGGTCGGCCGCAGTTCTCAGCCGTGCTCGACTGCGCGGCGGCCGCCCGCCAACTGGGCCGGCACGTGTGGGCCGACGGTGGGGTGCGGCACCCCCGGGACGTGGCGCTCGCGCTCGCCGCCGGGGCGTCGAACGTGATGATCGGTTCCTGGTTCGCCGGCACCTACGAGTCCCCCGGTGACCTGTACACCGACGTGGACGGCCGGCGGTACAAGGAGAGCTTCGGGATGGCCTCGGCCCGGGCGGTCAGCGCCCGAACCGCCGACGACAGCCCGTACGACCGGGCCCGTAAGGCGGTCTTCGAGGAGGGCATCTCGTCGGCCCGGATGCACCTGGACCCGGCCCGACCGGGCGTCGAGGACCTGATCGACGAGATCATCGCGGGGGTACGCAGCGCCTTCACCTACGCCGGCGCCCGGAACCTCACCCAGTTCCACGAGCGGGCGATCGTCGGCGTGCAGAGCGCCGCCGGCTTCACCGAAGGAATGCCCCTCCCCACCAGCTGGTAACCCCCTCTGGTTGATCATGAAGTTGTTGCCTCTCGCGTCGGCGTGTCGTGGCAACAACTTCATGATCAACGAAGGAGGGGCGGGGTTTAGGTTGTCAGTCGGCGGAGGACTGTGCGGGCTGCCTCGCGGGGGTTGTCGCCCACTCGGTCGGGCAGTGCGCCGGCCAGCCAGAGGGTGGCGAAGCCGTGTGCGATCGACCAGGCGGCGAGCGCGTCCCGGCCGGGGTCGGCAGGCGTGCCGCCGGTGGGTAGCGTCGCCACCCCGGCGCGGAGCGCGGCGCCAGCCCGACCCTGGGCGGCGATCAGCTCGGCGTCGTCGGCCCGGTGCAGCTCGGGCCGGAACATCACCTCGAAGTACGCGCGGCGCGTGACGGCGAAGTCGACGTAGGCGACACCGGCCTCCAGCAGGTCGCCATCCGCCTCGGTCAACGTCTGGGTCAGCAGGTCGAAGCCCTGTGTGGCGAGCGCGGTGAGCAGGCCCGCCTTGTCGCCGAAGTGGTGGGCGGGCGCGGCGTGCGAGACGCCGGCCCGTCGGGCCAGGTCGCGCAGGCTCAGCGCGACCGGCCCGACCTCCTCGATGGCCTCCAGCGCCGCGGCGAGCAGCGCGCGGCGCAGGTCGCCGTGATGGTACGAGCGCGTGTCGGTCACCCCCGAATCCTAATCTTGCCATTGACAAGATGCCACTTCTCAACGAATCTTGTCACTGACAAGTTTTGTTGAGGAGGATTCCGATGGCACCCCTGATCGCCCTGATCGCCGGCACCGCCCTGGCCCGGCTCGCTGGCCTGGCCGGCGTCGCCGCACTGGACGGCTGGCTCCCCGCACTGCGTGTCGGACTGGCCGTGATGTTCACGCTGACCGCCGTCGCGCACTTCGCCGGCCAGCGGCGGGCCGGACTGATCGCCATGGTCCCGCCCCGCCTGCCCCGGCCGGAGCTGCTGGTCACCGTCACCGGCGTACTGGAGCTGGTCGGTGCGATCGGCCTGCTGCTGCCGGCGACCGCCCGAGTGGCGGCGGCCGGACTCGGCCTGCTCATGCTCGCCATGTTCCCGGCCAACGTCTCGGCCGCCCGTCGCCAGCTGACCCTCGCCGGCCGCCCGGTCACCCCGCTGGCCCCGCGCACCGCCCTGCAGATCCTGTTCGTGGCCGCTGCCACGGTAATTTCGTTTGGTGCCTGACTATCAGGGGGCTAATCTACCCCTCGTGGAACTCATCACCCTCCAGGACGTGCCGCTCGGTCGGCTCCTGGTGGTGGCCGGGCACCTCGTCGGGCAGCGGTGGAACCGCTACCTCGCCGAGGAGCACGGCCTCACCCAGGCCGGCATGATCACCCTGATGACGCTCGCCCGACACGGCGAGCTACCCCACCGGAAGGTCGCCGAGAAGGGGTTCGTCCGCCCAGCGACCCTCACCGGCATCGTCGACACCCTCGAACGCGACGGTCTGGTCGAGCGGCAGCGCGACGACAGCGACCGGCGCAGCATCCGACTAGCCATCACCCCCGCCGGGCGGGAACGAGTGGCTGCGCTCGGCGCGCTCATGCACTCCGGACGGCCACTCACCTCGGTCGACGCCGACCCGGCGAAAGCCCAGGTGATCCGGGAGTTTCTGCTTGAGGTCATCGGCAGCGGAGACGACCCGCGGATGACCGGACGCCCCACCGAAGCGGAGGACCCGGCGTGCTGATCCGACTCCTGCGCGGCCAACTGCGCACCTACCAGAAACCGCTGCTGGCGGTGGTGCTGCTCCAGTTCGTGGGCACCATGGCCTCGCTCTACCTGCCCAGCCTCAACGCGGACATCATCGACCAGGGCGTGGCCCGGGGCGACACCGACTACATCGTGCGCACCGGCGGCTGGATGCTGCTGGTCAGCCTGGTCCAGATCGTCTGTTCGATCGCCGCCGTCTACCTGGGCGCCCGGGTCGCGATGGGCTTCGGCCGGGACGTACGCGCCGAGCTGTTCGGGCACGTCAACCGCTTCTCCGCCCGCGAGGTGGCCCGGTTCGGGGCACCGTCACTGATCACCCGCAACACCAACGACGTGCAGCAGGTGCAGATGCTCGTGCTGATGAGCTGCACGATGCTGGTCGCCGCACCGATCATGAGCGTCGGCGGGGTGTTCATGGCGCTGCGTGAGGACGTCGGGCTCTCCTGGCTGATGCTGGTCAGCGTGCCGGTGCTGGCCATCGCCCTCGGCGCGATCATCCGCCGGATGGTGCCGGGCTTCCGGCTGATGCAGACCCGCATCGACACGGTCAACCGGGTGCTGCGGGAGCAGATCACCGGCATCCGGGTGGTCCGCGCGTTCGTCCGCGAGCCGTACGAGACGGACCGTTTCGCCGTCGCCAACGCCGACCTGACCGCCACCGCGCTGCGTACCGGTCGACTGCTGGCGTTGATCTTCCCGGTGGTCATGCTGGTGCTGAACGTCTCCAGCGTGGCGGTGCTCTGGTTCGGCGCGCAGCGGGTGGACGCCGGTGCGATCCAGGTCGGCGCGCTCACCGCGTTCCTGCAGTACCTGATGCAGATCCTGATGGCGGTCATGATGGCCACCTTCATGCTGATGATGGTGCCGCGGGCGGCGGTCTGCGCCGAACGGATCGTCGAGGTGCTGGACACCGACTCCTCGGTGGTTCCGGCCACCGCGCCGGTCACCGAACTGCCCGGCCGGGCCGAGCTGGAGCTGCGCGGAGTGCGCTTCCAGTACCCGGGAGCGGTGGAGCCGGTGCTGCGTGACATCTCCTTCCGGGCGACCCCGGGCACCACCACGGCGATCATCGGCAGCACCGGCGCGGGCAAGACGACACTGCTGTCGCTGATCCCCCGCCTGGTCGACGTGACCGCCGGCGCGGTGCTGGTCGACGGGGTGGACGTGCGGGAACTGGCACCGGATGAGCTGTGGCGACGCATCGGCCTGGTGCCGCAACGGCCGTACCTGTTCACCGGGACCGTCGCCAGCAACCTGCGCTACGGCAACCCGGACGCCACCGACGAGGAGCTGTGGACGGCGTTGGAGATCGCCCAGGCCCGGGACTTCGTGGCCCAGATGCCCGGCGGGCTGGAGGCCCCGATCGCCCAGGGCGGCACCACCGTCTCCGGTGGACAGCGGCAGCGTCTCGCCATCGCCCGGGCCCTGGTCCGGCAACCGGAGATCTACCTCTTCGACGACTCGTTCTCCGCGCTCGACCTGGGCACCGACGCACGGCTGCGAGCGGCACTACGGCCGGTCACCGCGCAGTCCGCGGTGGTGATCGTGGCCCAGCGGGTCTCCACGATCATCGACGCCGACCAGATCATCGTTCTCGAGAACGGAGGGGTCGTCGGAGTGGGACGACATGCCGAGCTGTTGGAGACCTGCCCGACGTACGCCGAGATCGTGGCCTCGCAGCAGACGACGGAGGTGGCCGCATGAGCGAGCGTGAGGAACCGCGCACCGCGGCCGTACCCAGTCAGAAGCCGGCCGGCGACCAGCGGACGCCGGGAGGCGACGCGCCACAACAGCCCGGCGGCGACGCCGCGCAGCAGCCCGGCGGGGAGGCGCGGACGCCGAAGCGGCTGCCGCCCGGCCGTCAGGGCGGCGGCCCGGGGTGGATGGGCGCCGGGATGCCCGCCGAGAAGTCGATGAACTTCGGCCCGTCGGCCCGACGGTTGCTCGGCCGGCTGCGCTCGCACCGGTTGCACCTGGCCGCGATCATCACGTTGGCCGTGGTGAGCGTCGGGTTCAGCGTGGCCGGGCCGAAGATCCTCGGCCACGCCACCGACCTGATCTTCACTGGGGTGATCGGCCGGCAACTGCCCGCCGGCACCACCGCCGACCAGGCCGTCGCGGCGGCCCGCGCCAGCGGCAACGACAGCTTCGCCGACATGCTGGCCCGGATGGACGTGGTGCCCGGGGTCGGCATCGACTTCAGCGCCCTGGGTCGGGTGCTGCTGTTGGCGCTCGGGCTCTACCTGGCGGCGAGCCTGCTGTCCTGGTGGCAGGGCTGGCTGCTCAACGGCGTGGTCCAGCGCACGGTGCTACGACTGCGCGCCGAGGTGGAGGAGAAGCTCAACCGGCTCCCGCTGCCCTACTTCGACCGGCAGCCGCGCGGTGAGTTGCTCAGCCGGGTCACCAACGACATCGACAACATCTCCACCAGCCTCCAGCAGACCCTCAGCCAGCTCCTCACCTCGCTGCTGACCGTCATCGGGGTGCTGGCCGTGATGTTCTGGATCTCGCCGGTGCTGGCCCTGGTGGCCCTGGTCGCGGTGCCATTGTCGGTGCTGGTCACCCAGCGCATCGCCAAGCGCTCGCAGAAGCAGTTCATCGCCCAGTGGACGCACACCGGCGAGTTGAACGGCCAGATCGAGGAGGCGTACACCGGTCACGAGCTGGTGAAGGTCTTCGGCCGGCAGCGTGAGGTCGAGGCCGCGTTCCACGCGAAGAACGAGGAGCTGTTCCGGGCCAGCTTCGGGGCGCAGTTCATCTCCGGGATCATCATGCCGTCGATGATGTTCATCGGAAACCTGAGCTACGTGGCGATCGCCGTGGTCGGTGGGCTGCGGGTCGCCTCCGGCACGATGAGCCTCGGCGACGTGCAGGCGTTCATCCAGTACTCCCGCCAGTTCACCCAGCCGCTCACCCAGCTCGCCTCGATGGCCAACCTGCTCCAGTCCGGGGTGGCCTCGGCCGAGCGGGTCTTCGCGGTGCTCGACGCGGACGAGCAGACCCCCGACCCGGTCGAACCGGCCCGGGTCACCGACCCGCACGGTCGGGTGGAGTTCGAGCACGTGTCGTTCCGCTACGAGCCGGACAAGCCGCTCATCGACGACCTGTCACTGGTCGCCGAGCCCGGCCACACAGTGGCCATCGTCGGCCCGACCGGTGCCGGCAAGACCACACTGGTCAACCTGGTGATGCGCTTCTACGAGCTGGACGCCGGCCGGATCACGCTCGACGGGGTGGACATCACCACGATGCGCCGCGACGACCTGCGCGGCCGGATCGGCATGGTGCTCCAGGACACCTGGCTCTTCGGCGGCACCATCCGGGACAACATCGCCTACGGACGGCCGGACGCCACCGAGGAGGAGATCCTCGCCGCGGCCCGGGCCACCTTCGTGGACCGGTTCGTGCGCAGTCTGCCCGACGGCTACGACACGGTCATTGACGAGGAGGGCAGCAACGTCAGCGCAGGCGAGAAGCAGCTCATCACCATCGCGCGGGCGTTCCTCGCCGAACCGTCCCTGCTGATCCTGGACGAGGCGACCAGCTCGGTGGACACCCGCACCGAGGTGCTGCTGCAACGGGCGATGGCCGCGCTGCGCTCGGACCGGACCAGCTTCGTCATCGCGCACCGGCTCTCCACCATCCGCGACGCCGACCTGATCCTGATGATGGAGAACGGTCGGATCGTCGAGCAGGGCACCCACGAGCAGTTGCTCGCCGCCCAGGGGGCGTACCACGCGCTCTACCGCTCACAGTTCACCGCTGCGGTGGTCGACGAGGAACCCGCCGCGCAACCGGCGTCGGTGTAGGGCGGACCGCCATGCGCACAGCGGTCCGCCCCGGATCCGGCAGTCGGTCAGCCCTGCGGCAGCAGGTCGGCGGCGCGGGCCGCGACCTGCCCGCCGATCAGGGCGAGCGCGGCGTCGGCAGGCATCGGGGCCAGGGCGTGGCCGCCGCGCAGCCGCAGTGCGAGGTGGCCGTCGGCCACCTCCCGGGCACCCAACACCCCGAGGTACGGGACGCGGCGGCGGGCCGCGTCCCGGACCCGGGCGCCCAGCGAGCCGGCGACGTCGACCTCGACCCGCAGGCCGACCTCGGCCGCCCGTCGGGCCAGGTCGGCCGCCGCGTCGGCCTGGCCGTCGTCGACCGGCAGCAGCACCAGTTGCACCGGCGCGTACCAGGCCGGGAACGCCCCCTCGTGCACCTCGATCAGGTACGCGAACAACCGCTCCATGCTGCCGACCAGACTGCGATGCAGCATGACCGGTCGACGCCGGCTGCCATCCGAGTCGGTGTACGACAGGTCGAACCGTTCCGGTTTGTCGAAGTCCACCTGGATGGTGGAGATGGTCGACTCCCGGCCGGCCGCGTCGACGATCTGAATATCGATCTTCGGGCCGTAGAAGGCGGCCTCCCCCGGCGCCTCCACGTACTCCACCCCGGCCAGCGCCTCCCGGAGCAGCGCCTCGGCACGGGCCCACTGCGCGTCGTCGCCGACGTACTTCTCGCCCGGCCCGCGCAGCGACAACCGGAACCCGGCCGGACGGACGCCGAGCGCGGCGTGCGCGGCGCGGATCAGCCCGAGGATCTCGACGACCTCCGCGCCGACCTGCTCGGGGGCGCAGAAGGTGTGCGCGTCGTTGAGCGAGATGGCGCGAACCCGGGACAGCCCGCCGAGCACGCCGGAGCGCTCCGAGCGGTACATCCCGCCCAGCTCGGCGATCCGCAACGGCAACTCCCGGTAGGAGCGCCCCCGCGCCCGGAAGACCAGCGCGTGGTGCGGGCAGAGCGCCGGCCGGAGCACGAACTCGTCGTCGGCGCTCAGCCGCATCGGCGGGAACATGTCGTCGGCGAAGTAGCCGAGATGACCGGAGAGTTCGAAGAGTTCCCGCTTACCCAGCGGCGGCGAGTAGACGTGCTGGTGGCCGGAGCGGTGCTCCAACTCCCGGACGTACTCCTCGACGGCGTGCCGGGCGGCGGCGCCCGCCGGCAGCCAGATGGGCAGGCCGGCGCCGGCCAGCGGATCGGAGACGAAGAGGTCCAGCTCGCGGCCGAGCCTACGGTGGTCGATCATGTCGGGCTCCTGGATCGGGTACGACCCGGAGGCGACCTGAGCTCCGTTCGGCGCACTGCCCTCGGGGGCGGATCGCCCCGGGGCCTGGTCGACGGTGGTTACGTCAGAGCGGCGCGCCGGGGATTCCCGGCGTCGTGGTCTGCACTACCGCGCTGCGCATGGGGCGACCGTACCCGCGCGACGATCGGGGACGCACCTGGATTTACGGGGTGGGCCGCCGGCGCGGGACCCGCCGGCGGCCCTGGCGGCCGAATCGTCAGGAACGGGGGACCCGACGGGCGTGGCCGCGCCGACAACGGTACGCCGACGAACGCCGATCCGCCGCCCGCCTCGAACGGGTGGACGGTCCCCTGGACCCGTCACCCGGCAGCGATCAGTCTCGTTGCAGCTGGGTGGCCCGGTGGTGTCGACGGTCACGACGGGCCGGGGCCCTCCACGGTGACGCCGGACACGACGTCAGGCTCAAGACACCCAATCGGCCGCATCCGGCGAGGTGGCAGGCGTGCCCGAACTTCTGACTGACGTCGCGTCGCCGACGTGGGCGTACCTGGTGCTGCTCGCTCTGCTGATCGCGGACGCCTTCGTACCGGTGATTCCCACCCAGATCGTCATGATCACCAGTGGGGCGCTCACCGTCTACGGCGGGCTCAGCCTGCCGGTCACCATCGCCGTCGGCGCGCTCGGCGTGTTCGCCGGTGACCTGGCCTGTTACCTGCTCGGACGGAGCGCGCCGGACCGGCGCCCGCCCCGGCACGCCGAGCTGAGCCGCGCCCGCCGGGTGGCCAGCCGGGTCACCCAGGGGCTGCGACAACCCGGGCCGCTGGTCATCCTGCTCTGCCGGTTCGTGCCCGGCGGCCGGATGGCGGCCTGCTTCTCAGCCGGGCGCAGCCGCTACCCCTACCGCCTGTTCGTGCTCTACGAGGCCGTCGCCGCACTGGGTTGGGCCACCTACGGTGCCCTGGTCGGGCACCTGGGCGGCACCGCGCTGACCGAGTCGGCGTGGCGGCTGGCCATCATCGCCACCGCCGCGGCGGCCGGCTTCGCCGCAGCCGGCTGGGCCATGACTCTGGTCAGCGCCCGCCACGCCCGCGCCGCCGCCGCAGTCGACGTCCCCATCGACTGAGTGTCGCTGGATCCGCGGGAGATCCACGGATGCCCGACGGCGCCATGTCCGGAGGCCTCTAGGGGTGGTCCCGGGGAGAGATTTCGGTGGCTGTCCCGGATCCGGCTGGGGTGCCCACGGCGACAGGCTGAGGCATGCCTGGAACCCGGAGTACCGGTCTGCTGGCCCTGGGCGGGATCGCCCTGGCAGCGCTGCTCACCGTGATCGGCCACCTCGAAGTCAACGACGACCTCAACCCGTGGGCGTTGACCATCAGCGACTTCGCGGTCTCCGACCGGGGTGGCGTCATCGACATCGCCATGGTGGTGCTCGCGCTCGCCACCGTGGCGCTGCTGTACGGACTGCGTCGCGCCGCGCCGGCACGGCCCGCAGCCGAACTGCTGCTCGGCGCGTGGGTGACCGGGCTGCTGCTGGCCGCGGTGGTGCCGACGAACGAACCGGGCACCGCCATGACCACGGCGGCCTACGTGCACCGGTACGCCTCGGTGGTCGCCTTTCTGGCACTGCCGGCGGCCGGTTGGCTGCTCGCCCGTCGATCCGAGCTGGCGCCGATCGCCGGGACGCTCCGCACCCTCGTCCTGTTGAGCCTGGCCCTGGCGGCGGCGATGATCTGGTCCGCCTACCCCGGCGACCGTCTGCTGATCGGCCTGGCCGAGCGACTGCTCATCGTCACCGAGGTGGCAGTGCTGGCGACCATCGCGCTGGCCCAGACCCGCGCGGCCGTCGATCATGGAGTTGCGGCGCCTCACCAAAGGGGCATCGCGGCGTGAACCGCCCACCACAACTCCATGATCGCCGAGAAGGGGCGGTTACTCCAGCTCGTGCAGCATGAGCTGGCGGGCGGCCTCGGTGATCGAGCCGGACAACGACGGGTAGATGGTGATGGTCTGAGCCAACTCGTTGACGGTGAGGTTGTTCTCCACCGCCATGGTGATGGGCAGGATCAGCTCGCTGGCCTTCGGAGCGACCACCACACCACCGATCACCTGTCCACTGGCCGGGCGGCAGAACAGCTTCACGAAACCGTCGGAGAGGTCGTCCATCTTGGCCCGGGCGTTGCCGGACAACGGCAGCATCACCTGTCGGGCCGGCACCTTACCCGCGTCCACCTCGTCCTGCGAGACACCCACCGTGGCCAGCTCAGGATCGGTGAAGACGTTCGCCGCGACGGTCCGCAGCCGCAGCGGGCGGACCGCCTCGCCGAGCGCGTGCCACATGGCGATCCGGCCCTGCATGGCGGCGACACTGGCCAGCAGCAGCACGCCGGTGCAGTCACCGGCGGCGTAGATGCCCGGCACGTTGGTCCGGGAAGCCCTGTCGACCGTCACGTAGCCGCCCCGGCCCAGCTGCACCCCGTACTCGGTCAGGCCCAGGTTGGCCGTGTTCGGGATCGAACCGACGGTGATCAGCGCGTGCGAGCCGGTCACCTTACGGCCGTCGGAGAGTTCCACCTCGACGCCCTCGGCCGTACGCCGGACCGCGTCGGCCCGGGAGTTGTTGAGGATCTCCATGCCCCGGTTGCGGAACACCCGCTCGATCGCGGAGGCGGCGTCGGCGTCCTCGTGGGGCATCACCCGGTCGCGACTGGAGACCAGGGTCACCTCGACCCCCATGGCCAGGTACGCGCTGGCGAACTCCGCACCGGTCACGCCGGACCCGACCACGATCAGGTGCTCGGGCAGCTCCGGCAGGTCGTACACCTGTCGCCAGGTCAGGATGCGCTCACCGTCCGGTACGGCGGTGGGCAGCTGGCGGGGGGTCGAGCCGGTGGCCACCAGCACGGTGGACGCGTCGATCGAGTACTCCTCGCCGCCGTCGGCGGGGCTGACGACGACCCGGTGGGTGTGCCCGAGGGAGTCCTCACCGAGCCGAGCGGTTCCGGCCACGAAGGTGACCCCCGCCTTCAGCAGCTTGGCGTGAATGTCGGCGGACTGCGCCAGGGCGAGCCGCTTGACCCGCTCGTGCACCGCCCGCGCGTCGACGGTGACCGCCTCCAGGCCGTCCGAGTGGACCCCGAACTCCTCGGTGTCCCGGTATCCGGTGACGACCCCCGAGCTGGCGATGAAGGTCTTCGACGGTACGCAGTCGGAGAGCACACAGGCGCCGCCGGCCCCGTCGGCCTCCACCACGGTGACATCGGCATCCAGCTGGGCGGCGACCAGTGCCGCCTCGTACCCGGCCGGCCCCCCACCGATGATCACGATCTGGCTCACAGCGTTCGCCCTTCATCCATGCTCACAGTGACTTTCTTCTCCCGAACGCGTTCGACACGCACTGTCGTATTCTCCCCCACCCGTCGGCCGGGCTATCGTCATCGCCGTGCGTCATCACGCCGCCTACGGCTCAAATCTCGACCCCGCCCGAATGCGCGCCTACTGTCCGCATTCGCCGATGGTGGGCACCGGCTGGCTGGAGGGCTGGCGGCTGACCTTCGCCGGGGCGGACGTGATCGGCTGGGAGGGTGCGGTGAGCACCCTCGTCGAGTCTCCCGGTGACCGGGTCTTCGTGGCGCTCTACGACATCCACCCGTACGACGCCGAGCAGCTCGACGAGCTGGAGGGCGTCGCCGCCGGGACGTACCGCAAGCTGCACGTCCGGGTTTCCACCCTCGACGGCGACGTGACCGCGTGGATCTACGTCTTCAACGGGTACGAGGGTGGCCTGCCGACCTCGTGGTATCTGTCGGAGATCGCGAACGCCGCCGAGAAGGCGGGCGCCCCGGACGACTACGTCACCGAACTGCGGGCCCGCCCCACCGGCACCGCGTCGGCGTAGCAGCGCGTATCGCACCCCTTCAGTCTGCTACCGCTGTCGACCGCGACCCCGGTCGGGCCCGCCCGGGGTCGTCAATCACACACGGGCCGCCGGGACGGACCGTTCGTACATGTCGGTCCAGTGGGTTTCCCGCAGCCCCACCGAGCGGTAGAGCGACAGCGGGGCGGTCGGGTTGGTGAGGTCGACGCCCAGACCAGCCGACTTCCGCCCCTTCTCGGCGTAGCGGGCGAAGGCGCGGCGCAGCAGCGCCGCACCCACACCCCGGCGACGGTACGCGGACAGCACCGAGAGGGCCTTCACCCAGCCCGACTGCTGGTCGAGTGCCTGATCCGAGGACTGCAACGCGCCGACCGGCGCCCCGTCCACCTCGGCGACGAACCACTCGTCCCAGGCGGTCAGGTCGCCGATGCGGGCCCGCCACCGCTCGTACGACAACGGCTCGTGGTCCGGGGTGTCACCGAAGGCGGCCTCGTAGATCCGGTGGAACTCCACCAGGTCGGTCTCGTGGTCCGGGCGGACCTGCCGCACTGTCACGCCCGGAGGTGCGGCCGGCTCGTCGGGCAGGTCGTCCAACGGTCGGCTCATTCGGACGTACCGCTTCACGCGGGCGAAACCGAGCGCGCGCAGCGTCTGTTCCCAGTCGTGTTCGGGGGCGAAGACCGCGCAGCGGACGGTGAGCGACGGCAACCCCCGCTCGGCCGCGCGCTCGGCGACCCGGTCCAGTTGACGAACCAGCAACGGCGCGCGGACGGCGGCGGCCCGCACCGGCTCGACGTAGACCTCCACGAACTCCCTGCCCACCCCGCTCGGGTTGTCCACCGTCGCCCAGCCGACCACTGTGTCGTCCGGGTCGATCGCCAACCAGGAGTCCCGGGTCGGGTCGAAGTGGCTGGCGGTCAGCGACGCCGCGACGTCCTCGGCGTCGAAGTCGGGGTGGCCGATGGCGAAGGTGTCGGCGGCGTGCACCACCGCGAGGATCGCCGGCACGTCGTCGAGGGTGGGGCGGCGCGTTGTCCAACCAGCGGGAAGGGTCACGGCAGGACATCCTGGCAGCCGAGGCGGCGGGGCGCCGCCCATTTTCCGGCTGGCGGAGGCCTCAGCCGAGCTCGACCCGGGTGCGGTGCAGCAACTCCACCAACTCCGCGCCGTCGGCCGGCCCGAGGGCGGTGAACGCCGGCGCGGCCAACCGGTTGGTCACCGCCTCCGCCCAGAGCCGGCGGCGCACCAGCGGCCCGATCGGCGGGTACGGCGGCGGCCACCCGCAGGCCACCGCCCCGGCCTCCCCCTCCGGCCCGGCCAACACCGCCTCCAGCGGGGTCATCCCGGCGGCCCGTACCGCGAGCAGGTACGCGCCGGTGAAGTGTTCCCGGAGCAGCCGCAGCCCGGCGGCGCTGCGGGCCCCGGGAGAGAGATCCGGAAGGGGCATGGCCCGCCACGCGGCGAAAAGCGGCATCCCACTGGTGTCGGCCGCGACGACGGCCCGCTCGACGAGCGCGGACAGGCGTTCGGCACCGGGCAGGGGGCCGAGCTGCTGCGCCCCCCACCGGCAGCATTCGGCGAGGCTCGCGGCGGCCACCTGGAACGGCGGGACGACCCGGGCGGCAGCGTCCCAACCGTCGGCGACAGCGTCCGGTGAGATGAACCCGAGGGCGGCGGCGGCCGTCTCGGCCCGCACATCGCCGAGCGCGCCGGCCCGGCCACTGATGTAGAAGGCCCACCCGGAGATGCCGAGCAGTCGGGCCCGGCGCAACGTGGTCGGGTCCCGGCTGAAGGCGTCGCCCAGGTCGAGCACGACAGGCTTGCTGGCAGCCGCGACCTGCTCCGGGGTCACCGCGGGGCCCCCTTCGCGCGGCCCGACCCGCCGCGCCCGACCACGCCCCGACCCACGGCCACCCACCGTGCACGGCCCGCGCACTCGTCGTCGTCCATCAATGGTCAGTCTGCCGCGCCACCGCCCGCGTCCGCATCCCCCTCTTCGGCCGCCAGTGCCTCGATCGCCGCCTCGACCTCCCCGGCGCGCCGCCGGGCCACGGTGACCGCCCGCTCGGCGGCCCGCCGAGCGAGCTTGGCCCGGCTGAGATCCTGCTCGGCGACCGCGCGCCGCCGCTCCAACTCGGCCAGCTCCGCCTCGAGCCCGTCGAGCACGGCCGCACCGTCGCGCTCCTGCCCGGTCGCCTCGGTCAGTTCCGCCTCGGCCCGCTCCTGGTCGGCCTGGGCCTTCGCCAACTCGCGGTCCAGGGCGCGGCGCTGCCGGGCCCGCTCGGCTCGGGCCGCCCGCTGCGCGGCCCGCTCGGCCCGCTCCGCCGCCCGATCCGTACGGGGTGCCGCCTCGGGTCGCCCCCGCTGGGCGCCCGCCGGGCGTTCCTCGTCGCGCTCCTCGTCATCGCCGCTGACCAGCCGCAGTTGTGGCCGGGGCACCTCACCGAAGCCGGCGTAGCTGGCCGCCCGCAGCAGCCGACCCGCCCGCACCTGCTCGGCGACCTCGACGTCGGAGAACGCCGCGTTCAGCGTCGCCTCCACCTCGGCCAGGGGCAGCCGGTTCGCCGGTGGCGCGTCCGGTTCGGCCGCGGCGAGCTTGCGCACCTCGGCGACCAGAGCGCCGACCACTGCCCGGCGCTGCGCGGACAGCTCCCGCAGTTTGGGCCCGCGCAGCTCCCGTTGGGCGGACCGCAGGGCGTCGGCGAGCTGCACCAGATCGGCGACCAGCTCCGGACGTCGGATGGCGAGCAGATTCACCAACCAGGCGGCCACCGTCGGGCGACGCAGCCGGGCCAGCTCCCGGGCGGTGGCCGGATCACCGGCCCGGCGGGCCTGCGCCACGGCGGCCTCCCGGGCGGCCACGAACCGGTCCGGTGGGGTGCGGTAGAGCTGCTGCACCAGCTCCGCGGAGAGGCCGGGCATCGGGTCAGACGTCCACCCGACTGCCGGGCTCCAGTCGCTGGTACTCGGTGCCGGACATCGCCGCGTACTGCCGGTCCAGCACACCCAGCCCGTTGTCGTTGAGCAGCGCGTCGTGCAGGGCGTACGCGCGCCGCGGCGCGACCGCGCGGATGAAGTCGAGCACCTCGGAGAACTTCGACCAGGGGGCGTGGATCGGCGCGAAGAGCGTGTCGACGGGTGTCTCGTCGGGCACCACCAGGGAGTCGCCTGGGTGGTAGACCACGTCGTTGATCAGGTAACCGAGGTTGTCGATCACCGGGATCTCGGGGTGGATCACGGCGTGCCGTCCCCCGTACGCGCGCACGGCGACCCCGGCGGCGGTGAACGACTCACCGACGTCGACCGGGCGCAGCGCGTCGGCCGCGTCGCCCAGGGCCTCGGCGAGCGACGCGGGGCCGTGGATCGGGAACGGCCGTCGGTCGAGCTGGAGGCGCACCGCTGCCAGGTCGAGGTGGTCGGGGTGTTGGTGAGTGATCAGCACCGCGTCCGCACCGTCCAGCGCCGCCGTGGTGTCACTGAACACCCCGGGATCGACGACGAGGACTCCCCCATCGTGTTCCACCCGGAGGCAGGAATGGGCGTACTTGGTGAGTCGCATCGTGACTCCTCGATTATCGAATCGTGACGTCCTCAGCGCAGTCTGCCGGAACCAGCCGGAGTGTGCGTCGCGTCCGAGCTATCGCCACACCGGTTGACGACGATGGGAGCGGGGATGGACGGACAGGTGGGACGACGCCGCGGTGCACTGCTGGTGGCGACAGCACTGGCGGCCGCGCTGGCGCTGACAGGATGCGGTGCCGGCGACAGTGGGGCACAGGACACGGCCGGCTCGGCGGTCGAGGCGCCGCCGGCGAAGGGCGGCGAGGTGCCCCGGGACGCCGCCGCGGGCGCACCTGAGGCGGCCGGTGCCGGCGCACCGGACCTGCGGGTGGACCAGCGGGCGATCATCTACACCGGAACGATGCGGGTGCAGGTGGACGATGTGGACTCGGCCGCCCGCGAGGCCACCGCCGTGGCCACTCGGGCCGGTGGTTTCGTCGGTGGGGACCAGCGGCGCAGTGCCGACGCCGACGCGGTGGCGGAGCTGGTGCTGCGCGTGCCGGCGGCGAAGTTCACCGGCGTGGTGGAGGAGATCGCGAAGCTCGGTCGGCAGCAGAACCGGGAGATCAACACTCAGGACGTCACCGAGGAGACCGTCGACCTGGATGCGCGGATCACCAGTCAGCGGGCACGGGTGGACAGCGCCCGCCGGTTGCTGGCCCGGGCCACCTCGATCACCGACCTGGTGTCGTTGGAGAACGAATTGGGTCGCCGGGAGGCGGACCTGGCCTCGTTGGAGGCCAAGAAGCGACGCCTGGCCGACCTGACCGCCCTCTCCACGATCACCGTGGCGCTGGCCGGACCGGCGGCGAAGGCCACCGAGGAGAAGGACGAGACCGGCTTCCTGGTGGGGCTCAGGGGCGGCTGGAAGGCGTTCGTCGTCTCGATGACCGTCCTGTTGACGGTGCTGGGCGCGTTGCTGCCGTGGCTGGTGGCGCTCGGCGTACCGCTGGCGGTGCTGTTGGTGGTGCTGCGCCGGCGGCGCAGGTCCCCGGCGCTGGTCGCGCCGGTCAGCGCACCGCCGCCAGTGCCCGCAGCGCGGTCTGGACCATGACCCGGACGCCGACCGGGATGGCCCGCTCGTCCACGTCGAAGCTCGCCCGGTGCAGGTCGACGTTGGGGCCTGAGCGACCCACGCCGAGCCGGGCGAGGGCGCCGGGGACGTACTCCAGATACCAGGAGAAGTCCTCGCCGCCCATGCTCTGCGGTGTCTCGGCGATCCCCTCCGGGCCGAGCGCGGCGGCGGTGGCGGCGGTCAGCACCTGGATGGCGCGGGAGTCGTTGCACACCGGCGGACGGCCGCGCAGGTATTCCAGGTCGACAGTGGCGCCGGTCGGCGCGATCACATCCCGTACCACCTGAGCGACGATCTTGGGAGCCTGCTCCCAGGTGTCGCGGTCCATCACCCGGAGGGTGCCGGAGGCGCTCGCCTCGGACGGGATGACGTTGTAGCGGGTGCCGGCCGAGGCGTGGCCGAAGACCAGCAGCAGGCCGCTGTTGGCCGGCACCCGGCGGCTGACCAGGGCGGGCACCTCGGTGATCAGCCGACCGAGCGCGTCGACCAGGTCGACGGTCAGGTGCGGGCGGGCGGTGTGCCCGCCCGGGCCGGAGAGCCGGACCGTCACGTTGTCGGCGGCCGCGGTGATCGGACCGACCCGCAGGCCGACCTGACCCACCGGCAGGTTCGGATCGCAGTGCAGCGCGAAGATCTGCACCACATCGTCCAGACCGCCGGCCTCAATGACCTCCAGCGAACCGCAGGGCAGGATCTCCTCGGCCGGCTGGAAGATCAGCCGGACCCGGCCGTCCAGCTCCCCGAGGTCGGCGAGCTGGGCCAGCAGCATGCCGACGCCGAGCAGGACCGTGGTGTGCACGTCGTGCCCGCAGGCGTGGCAGACGCCCTCCACGGTCGACCGGTACGGGACGTCCTTGGGGTCGTCGAGCGGCAGGGCGTCGATGTCGGCGCGCAGCGCCACGACCGGGCCGTCCGGCCGGCCGTTGATGTCGCAGATCACGCCGTTGCCCTTGGGCAGCAGGCGCGGGCTCAACCCGGCCAGCGACAACTCCCGGGCGATCAGCGCGGCCGTCTCGAACTCGTTGCCGGAGAGCTCAGGGTGCGAGTGGATGTGACGGCGCGTAGCGATCAGCCCCGGTACCCGGAGCGCGAGAAGGTGATCCAGCTCGCGGGGCAGGGGCTGGGATCCGGATGGCGTCTCCGGCCAGGACGACGCCAGCTGGCCACCCGTGGGCAGCGTCAACGCACTCGTCACGTCGAATTCTCGATCACTAGAGATGGATGGATCATCGGGGACAGCAGACAGCCTAGACCTCCGACGGTGACGCTGCGCAACCTCGTTACGGTAATGATCGGACCGCACAGAGTCACGTATGCCCTGCTGAGGGCGCTCGTCGAGGCGGGGGACAGCAGGTAGATCACGGTCGAACGCCGTCATCGGCCCCTCACCTCCTACAACGCGTAACCAATCGCGGCGGTCACGAATCCCGGCACCAGTCGGAACCCGTTGCCAAATTGTCGCATTAGTCGGGGTGGTGAACTGACACTCCGACAATTAGCCGACCACACTGAGCAACGAGCCGGATAAGGACGCTCACACGCAGCCACCCGCCGTGGGCGCACAGGGTGTGCGTCCCGGCTCAACCGACCGGATACCCGCTCGGCCCGACCGACACACAGTGCCCTCGGGCCGTACAGTCGCGACCGAGCACGCTCAGAAACGGTCGGTGGGCCGGTACAACCCCCACACCTCGCGCAGCGTCCCGCACACCTCGCCCACCGTCGCCCGGGCCCGCAGCGCCTCCTTCATCGGGTACAGCACGTTCTCCGTACCCTCGGCGGCGGCCCGAAGATCGGCCAGCGCCCGCGCCACCGCGTCGGCGTCCCGCTCGGCGCGCAGCCGGGCCAGCCGGTCGGCCTGGGCCGCCTCGATCGCCGGGTCGACCCGCAGCGGCTCGTACGGCTCCTCCTCGTCCACGGTGAACCGGTTGAGCCCGACCACCACCCGCTCCGCCGAGTCGATCTCCTGGGCGATCCGGTACGCGGACTGCTCGATCTCCCGCTTCTGGAAGCCGGCCTCGATCGCGTCCACCGCCGAACCGTGGTCAGCCACCCGCTCCATCAGCTCGACGGCGGCGGCCTCGATCTCGGCGGTCATCGCCTCCACCACGTACGAGCCGGCGAACGGGTCGACGGTGGCGGTCAGGTCCGTCTCGTACGCCAGCACCTGCTGGGTACGCAGCGCGAGCCGGGCCGCCTTCTCGGTGGGCAGCGCGATCGCCTCGTCGAAGCTGTTGGTGTGCAGCGACTGGGTGCCGCCGAGCACCGCTGCCAACCCCTGTACCGCCACCCGGACCAGGTTCACCTCCGGCTGCTGCGCGGTGAGCTGCACGCCGGCGGTCTGGGTGTGGAACCGCAGCATCATCGACTTCGGATCCTTGGCGCCGAAGTCGTCGCGCATCAGTCGGGCCCAGATCCGCCGGGCGGCGCGGAACTTCGCCACCTCCTCCAGCAGCGTGGTGCGGGCCACGAAGAAGAACGACAGCCGGGGCGCGAAGTCGTCGACGGCGAGCCCCGCGGCCAGCGCAGCCCGCACGTACTCCACGCCGTTGGCCAGGGTGAACGCGATCTCCTGCGCGGGCGTCGCGCCGGCCTCCGCCATGTGGTAGCCGGAGATGGAGATGGTGTTCCACTTCGGCACCTCCTTGCGGCAGTACGCGAACGTGTCGGCCACCAGGCGCAGTGACGGCTTCGGCGGGAAGATGTACGTCCCCCGGGCGATGTACTCCTTGAGGATGTCGTTCTGGATGGTGCCGTTGAGTGCCGTGCCCGGCACCCCGTTCTCCTCGGCGACGAGCTGGTAGAGCAGCAGCAGCACCGAACCGGGCGCGTTGATGGTCATCGAGGTGGACACCTTGTCCAGTGGGATGTCGGCGAAGAGCAGCCGCATGTCCTCGATGGAGTCGATGGCGACGCCCACCTTGCCGACCTCGCCGTGCGCGATCGGGTCGTCGGAGTCGTAGCCCATCTGGGTCGGCAGGTCGAACGCGACCGAGAGTCCCATGGTGCCGGCCCGCAACAGCTGGTGGTACCGCGCGTTGGACTCGGTGGCGGTGCCGAAACCGGCGTACTGGCGCATGGTCCACGGGCGGGAGGTGTACATGGTGGGGTAGACGCCCCGGGTGTACGGGAACTCGCCGGGGCTGCCGAGCCGGGAGTCCAGGTCCTCCGGAAGGTCGGCCTCCGAGTAGACGCCGTTGATCGGGAAACCGGACTCACTTGACCGCCGTTGGTTCATCCCCGGATGGTAGGACGCCCGGCCACGTCGTCGGGTGAGGGATACCGCACAGTGCGTCCCGACCGGTCGACACCAGGTGAACGACAGGGCACGTTCTGTTGACTTCGATAAACGTCCGTCGCGTCGGCTTTCGCATCGGGCGTCGGAACCAGCAAGATAGGGGGGTTGTGTCCCAGCCCCCCTCGATTTCCCCCGGTGGCTTTTCTGTGACTCAGATCCCGACGTGGAGCGGCGGACCAGTTAGTCCCGCCAACGGACGAGCGGCGCCCGGCACCACCATTGGTGACCGGTACTCGCTGCGGTCCTCGGTGGGCAACGGCGGCATGGGCACGGTGTGGCGTGCCACAGACACCCTGCTGCGCCGTGACGTGGCGGTGAAGGAGGTCGTCCTGCCCCCAGGGCTGGCCCCCAGCGACCGCGACGCGATGTACGAACGCACCCTGCGCGAGGCCCGCGCCGCCGCCGCCATCCAGCACCCCGCCGTGGTGCAGGTGTACGACGTGGTCACCGAGGCCGGCCGGCCGTGGATCGTGATGGAGCTGCTGGACGCCCGCAGCCTGGCCGACATGGTGATCGAGGACGGGCCGGTCGCGCCCCGCGCCGTCGCCAAGATCGGTATCGCGCTGCTCGGCGCGTTGGAGGTCGCCCACGCGATCGGCGTACTGCACCGCGACGTCAAACCGGCCAACGTGCTGATCTGCTCCGACGGGCGGTGCGTGCTGACCGACTTCGGCGTCGCCCGGATGCCCACGGACGTGCAGCTCACCACCCCCGGCATGGTGCTCGGCTCGCCGCACTTCATCTCGCCCGAGCGGGCCATGGGCCAGGAGTTCGGCCCACCCAGCGACCTCTTCTCGCTGGGTGTGACGCTCTACACCGCTGTCGAGGGGCGGCCCCCGTTCGACAAGGGCGACCCGATCGAGACCATGCACGCGGTGGTGGAGGACCCACCCGCCCCGCCGCAGCGCAGCGGCCCGCTGACCCGCGTGCTGATGGGTCTGCTGGAGAAGGACCCGGCGCGTCGACTGGACGTGCACACCTCCCGGGCCATGCTGCGCGAGCTGCTCGCCGGCCCGCTGGGCAGCACGGCGACGGCGGTGCACTCGGTCACCGACCCGTACGCCGTGGTGCCGGTGCAGCAACGCCCCGTGCCCGTCCTCCCGCCGGCCCAGCCGGAGCCCAAGCCGGACAGCCAGATCGGTGGCCCGGCGATGCTGGCCCCGGGTGAGTCCCTGACCGACCGGCTGTCCTCGTTGCGCCGGGGCAAGCGTCAGCAGGCAGCGTCCGCTGCCGCCGCCACGGGTGGGCTCGACGAGACCAGCGCCGACGCGTTGGCCGGCCCGCTGCACACGCCGACCGGCGCGATGCCGGCCGCCGGCCGACCGGCGGCCGGGCGCACCTACGGCGGCAACGCGGATGCCACCCAGCGGGTGGACGCCGGCAGGCACCCCGACGCCACCCAGCGGGTCAGCTACGGCAACCCGGCCGACGCCACCCAGCAGGTCGGGTACGGCGGCGCACCGGAGGCCACCCAGCGCGTCGGCGGCACCTACGGCGGCAACCAGTGGTCGGTGCCGGGCACCGGCCAGCCCTGGGCCACCGCGCCCGCCACGTCCGGCGGCAGCGCTCTGGACAAGGTCCGGGCCACCGGGGGTCAGCTGGTCACCACGGTCAAGGGCTGGCCGCGCAAGGTCCAGCTCGCCGCTGCCGGCGGGTTGGTCGTCGTGCTGCTGCTCAGCGTGGTGGCGCTCTCCGGCGGCGACGACGACAAGACGTCGCCGAACACCCCGGCCGCGCAGCCCACCCCGTCCGCCCCGGCGGCCCCCACCGTCGAGATGCAGGAGCACACGGCGCGCGGGATCCAGGTCATGGTGCCGAAGGGCTGGAAGAAGGCCACCGGCGGGTCGTACACCGACTACATCGACCCGGAGGACAGCGGCCGCAAGGTCCGCATCATCACCGAGAAGTGGACCAGCAGCTCCGCCCGGTGGGCGGAGACGGCCGAGAACGGCCTCAAGACCAGGAGCACCTCCTGCGTCAAGCCGTACAACCAGGTCTCGGCCTCCACCGAAACCCAGCTGGCCAGCAAGCCGGCCGCCGAATTCGAATACACCTGCGGCGAGGGCGACACCATGCGGCACGGCGTGTGGCGGGGCGTGGCGCAGGACGGCAAGGCGTACTCGTTCTACCTGACCGCCACGGACGCCAAGTTCGCGGAAAGCAAGCCGATCTTCGACGAGATGGCGCGGACGTTCCAGCTCACCGGGGACGGCTGAGCCGGAGGGAACCGACAGGGATGATCCGTCGCCGTGCTATCAAGGGGCATGGCGGCGGACACCACTGACATCGACGACATTCGCGAACAAGCCCGGCGCTGGCTGGCCGACGACCCCGACCCGGCCAGCCGGGACGAGCTGACGGCGGTGCTCGACGGGCTGCCGGCGAGCGCGCCGGAGCTGGCCGACCGGTTCGCCGGCCCGCTGACCTTCGGCACGGCGGGCCTGCGCGGCCCACTGCGCGCCGGCCCGAACGGCATGAACCTCGCCGTGGTCACCCAGGCCGCTGCCGGCCTGGTCACCTGGGTCGCGGCCCAGGGCGGCACCGGCCCGCTGGTGATCGGGTACGACGCCCGGCACGGCTCGCGGCAGTTCGCCGAGCGCACCGCCCAGGTGGCCACCGGCGCTGGCCGCCCGGCGCTGCTGCTGCCCCGCCCGCTGCCCACCCCGGTGCTGGCGTACGCGGTGCGTCAACTGGGTGCGGTGGCCGGCGTGATGGTCACGGCCAGCCACAACCCGCCGCAGGACAACGGCTACAAGGTCTATCTCGGTGCGGAGCTGGGTGGCGAGCTGGGCGCCGGGGCACAGATCGTGCCGCCCGCCGACGCCGGAATCGAGGCGGCCATCCGGGCGGTCGGGCCGCTGACCCAGGTGCCGTTGGGCGAGCCCGGTCAGGTGCTCGGCGACGACCTGGTCGCCTCGTACGTCGAACGGGCCACCGCGGTGATCGACCCGGACGGGTCACGGGACCTGACGGTGGCGTACACCCCGCTGCACGGGGTGGGCGCGGCGGTGCTGACCGCCGCCTTCGCCCGCGCTGGTTTCCCGACCCCCGGGGTGGTGCCCGACCAGGCCGAGCCGGACCCGGCGTTCCCCACCGTGTCGTTCCCCAACCCGGAGGAGCCGGGCGCGGTGGACCGGCTGATCGCCCTGGCCGACTCCACCGGCGCGGACCTCGCCATCGCCAACGACCCGGACGCCGACCGGTGCGCGGTGGTCGTCCGCGACGACCGGCACGGCTGGCGGATGCTGCGCGGCGACGAGGTGGGCGTCCTGCTCGCCGACCATCTGATGCGCCGGGGGGTCACCGGGCTCTACGCCACCACGATCGTGTCGTCGTCCCTGCTGCGGGCGATGTGCGCGGCCCGGGGCCTGCCCTACGACGAGACGCTGACCGGCTTCAAGTGGATCGTGCGGGCCGGCGGCGGGAGCGCGCCGCTGGTCTTCGGGTACGAGGAGGCGCTCGGCTACTGCGTGGCCCCGGAACACGTCCGGGACAAGGACGGCATCACCGCCGCGCTGACCGTGGCGGAGTTGGCCGCTGGCCTGAAGACGCAGGGCCGGACGTTGACCGACCGGCTGGACGAACTGGCCGCCGAGTTCGGCGTGCACCACACCGACCAGCTCTCCGCCCGGGTGGACGACCTGCGGATCATCGCCGACGCGATGACCCGGATCCGGGCGGTCACCCCGACCACGCTGCTCGGGCAGTCGGTGGACAGCGTCAAGGACCTGCTGCCCGAGACGGATGCGGTGATCCTGCGCACCGCGTCGGCCCGAGTGGTGATCCGGCCGTCCGGCACCGAGCCGAAGCTCAAGGCGTACCTCGAGGTGGTGGAGCCGGTGCCCGACGGTGATGTCGCGTCCGCACGAAGCCGGGCCGAAGCGGCGGTCGGGCGGTTGCGCACCGAGGTCGCCGCCGCCCTCGGGTTGTAGGGCCAGGGCACCACCCACCAGCCCGCCTTTGCTCTGCACCCGCCCAGGCACCACCGACGGACGGTCGGGTGGCGCTTCCGCGGGTGCAGAGCAAAGGGCACGTCATGCAGGCCGATCCGCCGCCCGGCGGCGCGCTGACGGTCCGGGCGTCAGCGGCGCGGGCCGAGCGCCTGGTCGACGGCGGTGGCCAGGGCGGCGACGACCAGGCCGACCGACGGGCGGACCACCGAGTCGTCGGTCCTCACCTCGCCGGAGAACCCGGCGCCAGTGGCGATCTCCGACAGCCGGCGGCGGGCGTCGGCGGCGGCCTCTCCGCTCACCCCGAGCGCGGACTCCATCCGGAGCACCACGACCAGGGTGGCCAGCGCGGCGGTGCGCTCGTCCGGGGCCGCCGCGCCGGTCAGCGCCTCGGCCAGCCGCTGCCGGGTCTCCGCCTCGACGGAGGAGTCCACGACCGGGTAGCGGTGCACGTGGATGAAGCCCAGCTCGGTCTCGTCCACGTCCCGGACGACGCCCTGCCGGCACAGGTCGGCGAGGATCCGGTCGCGTAGGCCGTGCCGCAGGCGCTGCACCCAGGACGCCGGGGTGTGCGGGGTGTCGGCGGCGATCCGGCTGAGGACGTCGTCGCTGAACGGCTCGCCCGTCGGCGTCGGGTCGAGCACCGTCAACGCCCCGTCGGCGTACGCGATCCGGCCGGCCAGGGCCAGCTCGACCAGCACCGCGGCGGCCATGCCCAGGTCCAGGCTGATCCGCGGCATGGTCGCCTTGCCGGTCGTGTCGTCGTAGGCGAGGAGCAGCAACTCCTCGGCGAGCGCAACACCAGTCATGGCCGGAGACGGTAGCGGGTCCGCGCACCCCGTGCACGGACCCGCCGAACCCGGTACCGACCGGGTATCGCCTCAGAAGCGGGGCATGCCACCGAACTGACGGTCACCGGCGTCGCCGAGCCCGGGGACGATGAACATGCGGTCGTTGAGCCCTTCGTCGATCGAGGCCGTGACCAGGCGCAACGGCAGGCCGGAGCGCTCCAGCCGCTCGATGCCGACCGGGGCGGCGAGCACGCAGAGCACGGTGATGTCGGTGCAGCCGCGCTCGGCCAACAGCCGACAGGAGTGCTCCAGCGAGCCGCCGGTGGCCAGCATCGGGTCGAGCACCAGGACCGGCAACCCGGTCAGGTCGCGCGGCAACGACTCCATGTACGCGCGCGGCTCGTAGGTCACCTCATCGCGGGCCAGGCCCACGAAACCCATCGAGGACTCCGGCAGCAGGCCCAACGCGGCGTCCGCCATGCCCAGGCCGGCACGCAGCACCGGGACCAGCAGCGGCGGATTGGCCAGCCGGGTGCCCTCGGTGCCGGTGACCGGCGTCTGCACCGGGTACCGCTCGACGGGGAAGGTGCGCGCCGCCTCGTACACCAGCATGGTGGTCAGTTCGTGCAGCGCGGCCCGGAACGTCGAGGAATCGGTGCGCGCGTCCCGCATGGCGGTCAACCTGGACTGGGCCAGCGGGTGGTCAATGACGTGTACGTCCACGATCGCTCAACCTACCGGTCCGGTCGACGTGCCGGTGGGGGTGCGGGCGGACCGGCGATGTCGCTCACGCCGACGCCTGCGTGACCAAGATCACTCGGCGCTTCGGTGCGTAGACTTCTCGGCATGACGGCGACAACGACGTCGGCCCGGTCGGAGCTCTCCGAGCTGGGACGATCCGAGACCGCTCTGCGGACCTTCCTGCACGGCCTGCCCGGCGTGGACCAGGTCGGCGCGGAGCAGCGGGCGGCACAGCTCGGCACCCGCTCCATCAAGACCACCGCCAAGGCCCAGGCGATCGACCTGGCGATCCGGATGGTCGACCTGACCACCCTGGAGGGGGCGGACACCCCCGGCAAGGTGCGTGCGCTCGCCGCGAAGGCGTTGCGCCCCGACCCGGCCGACCCGAGCTGCCCGCACGTCGGCGCCGTCTGCGTCTACCCGGCGATGGTCCCTCACGTCGCCGAGGTGCTCGCCGGGTCCGGCGTGCACCTGGCCAGCGTGGCGACCGCCTTTCCGTCGGGCCAGGCCCCGCTGGAGATCAAGCTCGCCGACACCAGGGCCGCCGTGGCGGCCGGCGCCGACGAGATCGACATGGTGATCAACCGGGGCGCCTTCCTGGCCGGGCGGTACAAGGAGGTCTACGACGAGATCGTGGCCACCAAGGAAGCCTCCGGTGACGCCCACCTCAAGGTGATCCTGGAGACCGGCGAGCTGGCCACCTACGACAACGTGCGGCGGGCCTCCTGGCTGGCCATGCTGGCCGGCGGCGACTTCATCAAGACCTCCACCGGCAAGGTCCCGGTCGCGGCGACGATGCCGGTGACCCTGGTGATGCTCGAAGCGGTCCGCGACTTCCGCGCGGCGACCGGTCGGCAGGTGGGCGTGAAGCCGGCCGGTGGCATCAAGACCACCAAGGACGCGATCAAGTACCTGGTGATGGTCAACGAGACCGTCGGCGCGGACTGGCTCGACCCGGACTGGTTCCGCTTCGGCGCGTCCAGCCTGCTCAACGACCTGCTGATGCAGCGCACCAAGCTGACGACCGGCACCTACTCCGGTCCCGACTACTTCACCCTGGACTGATAGCCGATGTTCGAATACGCCCCCGCCCCCGAGTCCCGCTCGGTGGTGGACCTCAAGCCCTCGTACGGGCTGTTCATCGACGGCACGTTCGTCGACCCGACCGACGGTGGCAGCTTCAAGTCGATCAACCCCGCCTCGGAGGAGGTGCTGGCCGAGATCGCCGAGGCCGGCGCTCAGGACGTGGAGCGCGCGGTACGCGCCGCCCGCAAGGCGTACGACAAGGTCTGGGGTCCGATGCCCGGCCGGGACCGGGCGAAGTACCTGTACCGGATCGCCCGGCTCATCCAGGAGCGCTCCCGCGAGCTGGCCGTGCTGGAGTCGCTGGACAACGGCAAGCCGATCCGGGAGAGCCGGGACGTCGACCTGCCGCTGGTCGCCGCGCACTTCTTCTACTACGCCGGCTGGGCGGACAAGCTGGGTCACGCCGGCTTCGGGCCGAACCCGCAGCCGATCGGGGTGGCCGCGCAGGTCATCCCGTGGAACTTCCCGCTGCTCATGCTGGCCTGGAAGATCGCCCCGGCGCTCGCCGCCGGCAACACCGTGGTGCTGAAGCCGGCCGAGACCACCCCGTTGACCGCGCTGCTCTTCGCCGAGATCTGCCAGCAGGCCGACCTGCCGGCCGGCGTGGTCAACATCCTCACCGGCGCCGGCGACACCGGTCGCGCGCTGGTGGAGCACCCCGGCGTGGACAAGGTCGCCTTCACCGGCTCCACCGACGTGGGTCGGGCCATCGCCCGGTCGGTCGCCGGCACCCGCAAGAAGCTCACCCTGGAACTGGGTGGCAAGGCCGCCAACATCGTCTTCGACGACGCCCCGATCGACCAGGCCGTCGAGGGCATCGTGAACGGCATCTTCTTCAACCAGGGGCACGTCTGCTGCGCCGGCTCCCGACTGCTGGTCCAGGAAAACGTGGCGGACCGGGTGCTGGAGTCGCTGAAGCGGCGGATGGCCCAGCTCCGGGTCGGTGACCCGCTGGACAAGAACACCGACGTCGGCGCGATCAACTCGGCCGCCCAACTGGAGCGGATCCGCGAGCTGTCCGACGCCGGCTCCGCCGAGGGCGCCGAGCGCTGGTCGCCGCCGTGTGAGCTGCCCGACCGGGGCTTCTGGTTCGCGCCGACCATCTTCACCGGCGTCACCCAGGCACACCGGATCGCCCGCGAGGAGATCTTCGGCCCGGTGCTGTCGGTGCTCACCTTCCGCACCCCGGCCGAGGCCGTCGAGAAGGCCAACAACACGCCGTACGGGTTGTCGGCCGGGATCTGGACCGACAAGGGTTCCCGGATCCTGTGGATGGCCGACCGGCTGCGCGCCGGCGTGGTCTGGGCCAACACCTTCAACAAGTTCGACCCCACCTCGCCGTTCGGTGGGTACAAGGAGTCGGGCTACGGTCGCGAGGGCGGCCGGCACGGGCTGGAGGGTTACCTCAATGTCTGAGCGGGTCGCGGTACGCAAGACGTA
The DNA here is from genome assembly GCF_030269705.1 of Micromonospora sp. NBRC 107095. Classification (NCBI taxonomy): domain Bacteria; kingdom Bacillati; phylum Actinomycetota; class Actinomycetes; order Micromonosporales; family Micromonosporaceae; genus Micromonospora; species Micromonospora sp. NBRC 107095. The sequence goes on along the minus strand of NZ_BSTU01000001.1, from coordinate 1,002,602 downwards.
CAAGCTCTTCATCGGCGGGAAGTTCCCGCGCAGCGAGTCGGGACGGTCGTATCTCGTGCAGTCCTCGAATGTGTCACTGGCCTCCCGCAAGGACGCCCGGGACGCGGTGGTCGCCGCCCGCGCCGCCGTGAAGGGCTGGGCCGGCGCGACCGCGTACAACAGGGGTCAGATCCTCTACCGGGCCGCCGAGATGCTGGAGGGCCGCCGCGAGCAGTTCGTCGCCCTGGGCATCCCCGGAGACGAGGTGGACGCGGCAGTGGACCGCTGGGTCTGGTACGCCGGCTGGGCCGACAAGCTCGCCCAGGTGTACGGGGGCGCCAACCCGGTCGCCGGCCCGTACTTCAACATCTCCGCACCCGAGCCGACCGGGGTGGTCGCTGTGGTCGCCCCGGAGCGGCCGGCCCTGCTCGGCCTGGTCAGTGTGATCGCACCGGCGATCGTCACCGGCAACACGGTGGTGGTGGCGGCGTCGCCGTCCGAACCCCTGGCGGCGGTGACGCTGGCCGAGGTGCTGGCCACCTCCGACCTGCCCGGCGGGGTGGTCAACATCCTCACCGGCGCGATCACCGAGACCGCACCGACGCTGGCGGCGCACCTGGACGTCAACGCGATCGACCTGACCGGGGTCACCGACGCCTCGCTCGCCACCGACCTGGAGGTCAAGGCGGCGGAGAACCTCAAGCGGGTGCTCCGACCGGCGTCCGGTGAGGCGGACTGGTTCGCCGACCCGGGCCTGGCCCGGATGACCGCGCTGCTGGAGACGAAGACGGTCTGGCATCCCAAGGGGGTGTGATTCGTCCTCGGCCTTTGGGTTTTCCGGGGGAGCCCGCCCACTCCGGGCGGTCAGGCTTGATCCCTGCGTGGGCGGGCTCCCCCGGAAACCTGACGTGGGCCCGGTCCGTCGGGTGGGTCAGCTTGCGGGTGCTGCCTCGGGTCGGGTTGCCGGTCAACGGTGTCCGCCCGGGCCCCCACCGCCACGCTCGCCCCACGTCACGCCGCTCCGCCCGCGCCACCCCGTCCCGCGCCACCCCGCCCCAAGATCCGCGCAAGTTCCGGGATGTTGCTGTCTCGGGAGCGGCTGAGGCAGCAACATCCCTGTTCTTGTCTGGATCATGAGGGCGTAAAGCGCGGGCGCGGGTCTTGCGGGGGTCTTGCGCCGGTCCGTCCGGCCTCGGTCGGTGATCATGGGGTTGACGGGATGTTTGGTGTCGCGCCACCCGGTCAACCTCATGATCATGTGTGGGGTCGAGTGGGGGTGGGGTGGGGTTGAGGCTCGGGTCGGTGGGGGGTCTACTACCGGGGGTAGGATTGATTCGTGACTCGGTTGGGCGATCTTGAGCGTGCGGTGATGGACGTGCTGTGGGACGTGGTCCCGGGCACGTCGGACGGAGTGACCGTGCGCGAGGTGGCCGACGCGCTCGACGGCCGCGAGCTGGCCTACACCACTGTGATGACAGTGCTGGACCGGCTCGCCGGCAAGGGCATGGTGCAGCGGGAGCGGGAGGGGCGGGCCTGGCGGTACCGGCCGGCGGCCAGCCGCGAGGCGCACATCGCCCAGCTCATGCTCGACGCCCTCGACCTGGGTGGCAGCCGGGACGCCGCGCTGGTGCGGTTCGCCCGCTCGGTGACCGGCACCGAGGCCGAGGTCCTGCGGGCCGCCCTGGGCAGTGAGGCCGGCCTGACCGGGCCGGGTTCCACCGGTGGCGACACGGGCGGCGCCGACGCGCTGACCGATCGGCTGGACGGGCCGGCGGGCCGACGCCCCGCCGGCGAGGCAGCGGAGCGGTAGGGCGCAGGCCATGGCGTACGCCGTGCACTTCGCCGCCACGATGCTGGCCTGTTATCTGACCGCCCAGGTGCTGTCCCGCTCGACCTGGACGTGGCGCAGCCCTCGGGTGGCGATCGTCTGCTGGCAGGCCGTCGGGCTGGCGCTGGGCCTCTCGGCGATGGGCCTGCCGATGGCGCTCGGGCTGAGCGCGTACGACCGGCCGACCGGGTCGGCACTGCTCGCCCTGGCCGACGACCTCGCCCATGGCGCCCTACCGATCGGGGTGGGCACCTTCGAGCTGGCCGGCGTCGGGGTGGGCTTCGGCATCGGGGCGGTGCTGGTCACGACGACAGTGCGCAGCATCCACGGCACCGTACGCGCCCAGCGCCGACACCGGGATCTGCTCTCCCTGGTCGCCCGCAACGACCCGGCCGCGCCGGGCGCGCTGGTGTTGGATCATCCGAGCGCTGCCGCGTACTGCCTGCCGGGGGTGAAGCCGCAGGTGGTGGTCAGCGCCGGCACGCTGAGCCTGTTGGACCGGGCCGAGTTGGCCGCGGTGCTCAGCCACGAGCGGGCGCACGCCAACGAGCGGCACGACCTGGTGCTGCTGCCGTTCACCGCGCTGTGCCGGGCGCTGCCGTGGTTCGGCTGGGTGCGCGACGCGCACGAGCGGGTCGCTCTGCTGGTCGAGATGCGGGCCGACGACAAGGCCCGCGAGCTGCACGCCGAGGCCCCGCTGGCGGGGGCGCTGCGCCAGTTCGCCGCCGCCGGGCACCGGATCACCCCGGCCGGCGCGCTGGGCGTTGGCGACCGGGATCTCGACGTACGGATGCAGCGCCTGCTGGTCAGTGACCGGCCGCCCCGGGTGCTCGGTGCCACCGCCCTCGCGGTCGCCACCATGCTGGTCGCCCTCCCGGTGACGCTCTTCCTGAGCTGACACCCGCAGGGCCCGCCCACGGTCAGGCTGACACCCACCGGGCCCGCCCACGTCAGGCCGGCATCCGCAGGGCACCGCAAGATCGTGCTCGATCCAGGATCGAGTGGCATCCGAGGGTCCACGAGGCCATCACAACCAGGTTCCAGCGCGATCTTCTCTCGATCTCACATCTACTACGCTTTGTCGTAGACTTGTCTACGACCAGGCGTAGTAGGGCTTACATGTAGCCAGCCTACGTGTAGGGTGGCTACGACAAGGGAGCCAACAGCTATGGAGGGCTGGTCATGGACACCCTGCTCCTCGCCCGCCTGCAGTTCGCCACCACCACCTCGATCCACTTCCTGTTCGTCGTCGTCACGCTCGGGCTGGTCACCCTGCTGGTCGGCATGCAGACCGCCTGGGTGCTCACCGGCAACCCGAAGTGGGAGCGGCTGACGCGCTACTGGGGCCAGCTCTACGTGATCAACTACGTGCTCGGCATCGCCACCGGCATCGTGATGGAGTTCCAGTTCGGGCTGAACTGGAGCGGTCTGTCGCGCTACGTCGGCAACGTCTTCGGCGCGCCCCTGGCCATCGAGACGCTGGTGGCGTTCTTCCTGGAGTCCACGTTCCTCGGGATGTGGATCTTCGGCTGGCACCGACTCGGCAAGGGCGTGCACCTCGCGCTGCTCTGGGGCGTGGCGATCACCGCGTACGCGTCCGCGTTCTGGATCATGGTGGCCAACTCCTGGCTGCAGAACCCGGTCGGTTACGAGGTCCGCGACGGGATCGCCCACCTCACCGACTTCGGTGCGCTGCTCACCAACCCCAGCCTCGGCATGGCCCTCGGGCACGTGATCTCGGCGGCGCTGCTGGTCGGCGGGATGCTGATGGCGGCGGTCAGCGCCGGGCACCTGATCCGGCGTACCCCCGACTTCGCGCTCTTCCGCACCTCGCTCCGGATCGGCCTGGTCACCGCGGCGCTGGCCATCACGATGGTGCAGGGCTTCGGTTTCGCCCAGTTCGGCCCGGTCGGCTCGGTGCAGCCGACCAAGTTCGGCGGCGACAGCCCCGAGAGCCGGGCGCTGATCGCCGAGTGGACCACGCGGTTCGGCCCCGGTGACTACACCCCGCCCGCGCTCGCCAGTGTCGGACTGGGCTTCATGATTCTGATCGGCTTCACCCTGGGTTGCGTCTGGCTCCTGCTGCCCCTGCTCTACCGGGACTGGATCATCCGACTGCGCTTTCCGCTCTGGCTGATCCTGATCGGCCTGCCGCTGCCGTTCGTCGCGGTGATCCTCGGTTGGATCTCCCGGGAGGTCGGCCGGCAACCCTGGGTGGCGTACGGGCTGCTCCCCACCGAGCAGGCCGTCTCGCCGGTCAGCGCACCGCTGATGCTCACCTCGCTGATCGGGTTCAGCCTGCTGCTGGGCACTCTCGCCGTCACCAACTGGGTGCTGCTCGTCCGACACGCCAGACGCGGCGCGGCCGACCCGGCGCTCGGACGCCCACCGGCACCGCCCAGCGAGCCCGCCCACCCCGAACCCGCCCTCATCTGAGCACCGAGGAGTAGATCGTGGACCTCGCCTGGTACGCAGTGCTCGGCCTCTTCTTCGCCACCTACCTGGTGCTCGCCGGCTACGACTACGGCGTCGGACTGCTGCTCGCCCGCGGCGTCGGCCCGGCCGGGCGGCGCGAGACGCTCACCGCCCTCGGGCCGTTCTTCCTCGGCAACGAGGTCTGGCTGGTGGCCACCGTGGGCATCCTCTTCGGCGCGTTCCCTCTGCTGGAGGGCGAGTTGCTGGCCGGCTGCTATCCGGCCGTCGTGGGCGCCCTGGTCGGCGTCATCCTGGTCACCGTCGGAGTGCAGTTGCGCAGTCGGCCCGGCAGCGAGCGCGGTCGCGCCCGCTGGGACCGCGTCGTGATGACCGGGAGCGCCCTCGCCGCGCTGGGCTGGGGCGCGCTGCTCGCCGCGCTGTTGCAGGGCGTGCCACTGCGGAGCGACGGGCACGTCGCCGGGGTGACCCACCTGGCCACCCCGTTCGCGGCCGCCGCCGGGATCGCCATGGTCACGGTGGTCGCGGCGCACGGTGCGACCTTCCTCAGTCTGCGCCTCTCCGCCGGGGCCGCCGCCGAGGCGGGCCGTACGGCCCGCCGGCTGGTGCCCGTGGCGCTCACCGCGGTCGCCGTGGCCACCGTCGTGGGCCTGCTCTCCGCCCGGGTACGTGACGCCGTGCAGCAACCGGCGGTGGCCGTACTCCTGCCGGTGTTGCTCGTGGCGGCGCTGCTGGCGGCCCGCGCGGCGCTGGCCCGGCAGCGGCCGGGGTGGGCGGTGGTCGCCACCGGCGCGGCCCTGGCGCTGCCGGTGGTGCTGGTCGGAGCCGCTCTCTGGCCCTACGTGCTGGTGTCCACGACCGACCCGGACGCCTCGTTGCGGGTGGCCGACGCCGCCGCCAGCGCGCCGACCCTGCGGCTGCTGGGCTGGGTGGCGCTGCCGCTACTTCCGGCCCTACTAGGCTTCCAGGCGATGTGCTGGTGGGTTTTCCGAGGAAGAACCGACGGCAGGGCACCGGTGTACTGGTGAGCCGCCGTCCGTTCGACCCGCGTCTGCTGCGCCGGGTCCCCGCGGCCCGGGGCGATCTCGCTGTGCTCGCGCTCCTGGGCGTGCTGGCCGCCGGGTTGATCGTGGCGCAGGCCACCGCGCTCGCGTCGGTGCTGGCCACCGCGATCGACGGCCGGCTGGACCGACCGGCGCTGGCCGGATTCGTGGTCACGGTCGCCGCCCGTTCCGCCCTGGTCTGGGCGCAGGGCACGATCTCCGCGCGGGTCGCCGCCACGGTCAAGGCCACGCTGCGGGCCGACCTGCTCGGCGCGGTGGGCCGGCACGGGCCCGGCTGGGTGGCCGGGCAGCGGGCCGGTGAGATCGCCACGCTGGCCGGGCGCGGATTGGACGCCCTGGACGCGTACTTCACCGGCTACCTGCCGCAACTGGTGCTCAGCGTGACGGTGCCGCTGGCGGTGCTGGCCCGGGTCGTCTTCGCCGACTGGAGCTCGGCGGTGATCATCGCGCTGACGCTGCCGCTGATCCCGGTCTTCGGAGCGTTGCTCGGCTGGCAGGCGCAGGCCGCCACCGAACGGCAGTGGCGGCGACTCGCGTTGCTCGGCGGGCACTTCCTGGACATGGTGGCCGGGCTGCCCACCCTGCGGGCGTTCGGACGGGCAAGGGCACAGACCGACGTGGTACGCCGGATGGCCGACGGTCACCGCGTCGCCACCATGAAGACGCTGCGGATCGCCTTCCTCTCCGCGCTGGTGCTGGAACTGGTCGCCACCCTCTCGGTGGCGCTGGTGGCGGTGCCGGTCGGCATCCGCCTGCTCGGCGGCGGGCTGGCCCTGCAGACCGCGCTGCTGGTGCTGCTGCTGACCCCGGAGGCGTACCTGCCGCTGCGGGCCGCCGGTAGCCGCTTCCACGCCAGCATGGAAGGGCTGACCGCGCTGGACGAGGCGTTGACGCTCTCCGCCGCACCCGCCACGCCCCGGGCCGCCGAAGGCGCCGCCACCCCGGACGCGCGGGCCGAGATCCGGTTCGAGGCGGTGACAGTGGCGTACGAGCGGACCACCGCGCTACGCGACGTGACACTGACCATCCGGCCCGGCGAGCGGATCGCCATCATCGGGCCCAGCGGCGCCGGCAAGAGCACACTGCTCGGCCTGCTACTCGGCTTCGTGGCACCGACCAGCGGCCGGATCACCGTGGACGGGGTCGACCTCGCCACCGTCGACACTGACGCCTGGCGCCGGCAACTCGCCTGGGTGCCGCAGCGGGCGCACCTCTTCGCCACCTCGCTGGCCGACAACATCCGCCTCGGCGCGGCCGACACCCCGGCCGACGTCCTCGCCGCCGCGGTGCACGACGCCGCCCTGGACGACGTGGTGGCCGGCCTGCCCGACGGCCTGGACACAGTGCTCGGTGAACGCGGTCACGGGTTGTCCAGCGGGCAGCGGCAGCGGGTGGCACTGGCCCGGGCGTTCCTCCGGGCCGCCCCGGTGGTGCTGCTCGACGAACCCACCGCCCGGCTCGACAGCGCGGCCGAGGCGGTGGTGCTCGACGCCACCCGTCGCCTTGTCGCCGGGCGGACCGCTGTACTGGTCGCGCACCGACCGGCGTTGCTGGCCGACGCCGACCGGATCCTGCGCGTCGAGGACGGTCGGGTCACCGAGTTGACGCCCGAGCCGACCGGGAGGGTCACCCGATGAGCGGGCAACGCGAGCCGGCCTCGACCGGCCGGGTCGCCGCCGAGCGGGCCGTGCTGCGACTGGCCCGGCCGTACCTGGGTCGGCTCGTCGGGGCCGGGCTGCTGGCGGCCGCCACCGAGTTCGCCGGGCTCGCCCTGATGGCCACCGCCACCTGGCTGCTGATGAGCGCCGCCGGTCAGCCTCCGCTGGACCGGCTCACCGTGGCGATCGTCGCGGTCCGGGCGCTGGCCATCAGCCGGGGCGTGTTCCGCTACACCGAACGGCTCGCCGGCCACGACGCGGTGCTTCGCATGATCACCGACGTCCGCGCCCGGGTCTTCGCCACCCTGGCGGCCCGCCGAGGTGCCACGCACCGCTCGGGGGACGTGCTGAGCCGCCTGGTCTCCGACGTGGAGGCCGTCCAGGACCTGTTGCTGCGGGTGCTGGTCCCCGCTTCGGCGGCGGCGGTGGTCGGTGTGCTGGCGGTCGCCGTGGCGGCGCTGATCTCCGTACCGGCCGCCGGCGCGCTCGCCGTCGGGCTGCTGGTCGCCGGGGTGGCGCTGCCCGCACTGGCCACCGCGATCACCCGCCGCAGCGCGGCCGAGGTGGCCCCGCTGCGGGGCGCACTGGCCACGGACGCGATCGACCTCACGCACGGTGCCGCCGACCTGGCCGCATTCGGGGCGACCGAGGGCGCGCTGCGCGCCGCAGAGCAGCGCGCCCACCGGCTGGCCCGGCTGGAACGTCGGCTGGCCGCCACCGGTTTCGCGGTGGACGCGGCCGGCGTGCTCACCGCCGGCGCGACCGCCGCGGCGGTGGTGCTTGCCGCCCTCGCCGCCGACGTGCCGGGGGTGCTGGTGGGGGTCCTGGCCGTCGGCACGCTGGCCGCCGTCGAGGTGACGCTGGCGCTGGTCACGGCGGCCCGGCAGTGGACGCAGCTGCGGCCCGGCCTGACCCGGGTGGCCGACCTGCTCGACGCGGAGCCGCCGACCGCGCCACCCGTGACCGGCCGTACCGACCTGACCGGCCCGCACGAGCTGCGCTTCGTCGACGTGACAGTGCGGTACCGGGCCGGCGCGGCACCCGCCCTGGACGGCGTCAGCCTGGACCTGCCGGCGGGACGCCGCATCGCGGTCGTCGGCCCGAGCGGCGCCGGCAAGAGCACACTGGCCGCCGTGCTGACCGGCACCGTCGCGCCCGCGTCCGGCCGGGTCACCCTCGACGGTCACGACCTTTCGGCGTACGCCGAGGAGGCGCTTCCCCGCGCGGTCGGCGGGCTGCTGGCCGAGGCGTACGTCTTCCACGCCACGGTGCGGGAGAACCTGCTGCTCGGACGTCCTGCGGCCGGCGAGGAGGAGCTGACCGCCGCCACCGCCGCCGCCGGTCTGCTGGACTGGGTCCAGGCCCAGCCGGCCGGCTGGGACACAGTGGTCGGCGAGGAGGGCGGCCAGCTCTCCGGCGGGCAGCGGCAGCGACTGGCGCTCGCCCGGGCCCTGCTCGCCGCGCCGCCGGTGCTGGTGCTCGACGAACCCACCGAGGGTCTGGACCCGACCGCCGCAGATGCGGTGCTCGCGTCCGCCCTCGCCGCCACCCCCGCCGGGCACTCGGTGCTGCTGATCACCCACCGGCTCAGCGGGCTGGCCGAGCTGGACGAGATCGTGGTGCTCGACGGGGGCCGGGTGATCCAGCGCGGTCGACACGCCGAACTGGTGGCCGCCCCGGGCTGGTACCGGGACCAGTGGCTGCTACAGACCGCCGCCGAACGCGGTTACCTGGCGCTCGCCCCCTGACCCGACTCCGGGGCGGACCAGGGTTCTCCCGGACGTCGACGCGTCGGGCTCCGTGGCAGGGTGGTGCCATGGCGCGCGGTGAGGACGTGATGGTCGACGAGCACCTGCGGGAGCTGGCCGCTCGATTGCAGGGGCCGGCGCGACTCAAGTCCGACCTGCTGACCGAGGCCCGGCACGGGCTGCTGGACGCCGTCGAGGCGTACCGGGAGAGCGGGGTGCCACCGACCGAGGCGCAGCGCCGGGCGGTGGTCGAGTTCGGCTCACCGGCGCAGCTGCTCCCCTCCTGGCAGGCCGAGCTGGCGGTGGGCGCCCTGCGCGGGCTCTCCCTACGGATGCTGGCGATCGCCGGGGTGGGGGTGGTCGCCGGCGATCTGACCTGGCGCGGGTCGAGCTGGAGTGGCGGGCCCCGCCCGCCGGGCGGCTACCTGCTGCTCGCCAGCTCGGTCGACTGGATCTGGATGAGCGCGTTGCTGCTCTCGGTGGCCGGTCTGCTGGTGGTCCGGGCGAGCACGCGGGCGTCGCGGCCGGGCCTGGCTTTGGCGCAGCGTGCGGTGGGCGCCGGCCTGACCGCCGTCCTGATCCTCGGCATGGTGGCCGGCTCCGCGCTCTTCGCCTGGTCCCTCAACCTCTTTGACGCGGCGCTGCAGTGGCCCCCGATGATCATCGGATTGGTGTTGGTGGGCGGCGGTTACTTCTCGCTGACCCGCGCGGCGCGCGGCTGGCTGCTGGCCATCCGCTGATCGGCGACCGGACCGGGGCGGGTCAGGCCGGGGTGGGCGGGCTGTCGGGGTCGAGGAACCGGCCGACGGTCAGTTGGAACTCGCGCCAGCCGGCGCGCTCCCCGGCCAGCGCCCGCCGGCCCGAGTCGGTGAGCTGGTACGTCCGGCGTTCCCGGCCGCTGACAGTGCTCCAGGTGCTCGCCACGTGGCCGGCCCGTTCCAGCCGGCGCAGCGCCGGATAGATGGTGCCGGTGGGTAGGTCCAGACTGCCGTCACTGCGGGCCCGCAGCGCCTCGATGATCGCGTAGCCGTGCAGCGCGCCCTGTTCGAGCACGGCGAGCAGCAGAGCGTCGAGATGGCCGTGCAGCGCCTGGGCCTTCATACGTAGCTACGCTACTTGTCAGACGGCCGCTTCGCCAGCGGTGACCACCAGCAGGTCGGACCCGTGCGTCGGCCGGCCACCGGGGTGCGGGCACCGGTCACCCAGGGCCGCCGACTAGGGTATGTGCCCAGAGTCACTCGCCGGTAGGAGACCCGGTGGGTGGGCAACCCGAAGCACACGGAGGTCAGCGTGGCCCGCCAGTCGCCCCAACGGCCCGACGCCGACGAGCCCGAGCTCGACGACACCACCGGCGCGGCCCAGCCAGACGAGACCGAGGAGACCGACCGCCCGTCGGCGTCGATCGATCGTTCACTCTGGGACGAGCTGCGCATCGACCCAGTGGAGATCGCCCTGCCCGCCGGCACCGGCTTCACGCTGCGGGCGTACCGGCCGGCCAGCTCGCTGACCCCGACCGACGTGACCGAGCGCGACCAGGACGACCCGTTCCTCGCCCGCCGCCAGGCGATCGAGGAGGAGGAGGACGACGAGACCGTCGTCATCCTCGACGAGGAGCTGGCCCAGGAGTTCGCCGCCGAGGACGACGACGAGGACGCCAAGCGCCGCCGGGACGGCGTCGCCGCCGACTCCGACGACGACTCGGACGAGGCCGTCGCGGACGAGGAGAACGACGAGGAGGTGCCGGTCTTCCTCAGCCACCAGGGCAAGCTGCTGCTGTTCAAGACCCCCGAGTCGCTGGTCAGTTTCATCCGATCCGGTGCGCCCAACGATCTGTCCCAACTGGACAGCTGGAATGAATTGTCCGAACGGGTGGAGCCGGCAGATATCGCTCCGCTCGACGAGGACACCTACGAGCTCGACCTGGTCGTGGAGAACCTGCGCGGCGGGCACGACACGTGGGATTCGACCCTGCTGATCGAGGCCGGCGAGGTCGCGCGTGACCTCTCGTACGCATTGCGGCTGCCTGCGGTACTCGACATGCTCTCCGCCGGCTCCAGCCTCGACGACCTGGACGAGGCGCTGCGCGCCACGGCCAACGGTGGGATCGGCGCGTTCATGGGTCGCCGACGGCTGAAGAAGATCGGCGCGCAGACCGCGAGTTTGGGTTGGCGCACCATTGTCGGCAAGATCTCTGCGGTGGTGGACTGGCGCGACTGACCCGTACCGGGGAGCATCAGTTGCTGGCAGAGGAAAGACCTGTCCCGGGAGGAGGACGACGCCGTGGCGCTCGTGCGCGTTTACTGCGGTCTGGCCTCGGCGGATCCGGCTGACCGACCGGCCTCCGCCGGCTCGACGCTGACGTCCGCTGTGGTCGACGACGCAGGCCGTCTGCTGCATGTCTGCGAGATCAGCGATGACGCCGCTGGCTACGCCCAGCTCGTCGCGCTGCTCGTGGAGCGGTCGGGCGGGCCGAGCGGTGCGGCCATCGCCGCCGACAGCGACGACCACACGGTCACCTCGCTGCTGAGCGCGGCCGGGCGGCCCCTGGCGATCGCCGACGACGACTCGGTGGACGACTTCGCCGAGCGGTTCGCCGATGACGATTCCCTTGAGGAGATGCAGTCGCCTCCGGCCGAACGACGGGCGGTCGGCCTGGCCCGCGCGTTGCAGGCGGGGGCGCTCTCCGCCGTCACCCTGCCGGCACCCCGGGACCTCGCCGGCTACAAGCAGGTGCTCTCGGCGCACGCCGCGCTGGCCAGTGGTCGACACTCCGCCGCCGTGGCGCTGCGCGAGGTTCTGCGGGAGCTCTACCCGGCGGCCCTGCGCGCCTACCCGGACCCGGCCGAGCCGGTCTCGCTGGCCGTGCTGGACGCGCTGCCCGAGCCGGGCATGCTCGGCGGCACCGTGGCCCGGGGCCGCGAGGTGTCGGTCGCGGCGGATGCCATCGCGGCGCACCTCGCCGCCGACGGGGTCGCCGACGCCGATGAGATCAACGAAGCGGTCACCGCCCTGCGGGTCGCCATCTCCGAGACCCCCCGACGCGCTGCGGTCAACCGGGCCCTCACGTCCGCGGTGGCCGAGACGGTCCGCCAGGCCGTCGCCTCCGTCCGGGCCTGCGACGCCGGGTGCGAGGCGTTGGTCAGCGCGCTCAGCTCACGGGTCAGCACGCCGGTTCAGGCGCCCGGCCGCCGGGCCGCTGCCCGTCGTGGCGAATCCGTCGGTGAGCTGACCGGCCTGGCCGGCACCAACGCCGGTCTGACCGGCCTGGCCGGCACCAACGCCGGTCTGACCGGCCTCTCCGGCGCCAATGCCGGACTCCGGTCGGTCCGACCCACCCCGCCAGCCGCCGAACCGGCACCCGCCGGGCGGCGCAGCCGCCCCGAGCCGGTCCCCGGTAACGCGCCGCTGGCGTCGCCCCGCCCGCTCGGGCCGCCACCGGTCGCCCCGGCACCGGTCACGCCCCCTCCGGTCGCCCCCGCACCGATGGCTCCGGCGGCGATGGCTGGTCCGCCGTCGTCCACGCTGCCCAGCCGTACCGAGTCGACCTCCAGCCGGATCGACGGCCCGACGAACCGACCGGTCTCCGCACCGCCGCCCCCGCCGCCCGGGATCACCCCGATCGCGCCGGCACAGCGCGGCACGGTGCCTCCGGCCGAGGCCGGCGAGCCGTTCCGGCCGACGCTGACCACCGCCGCGATCAACAACGCGCGGGCCGAACGGCAGCGCACTGTCATTCCGCCCCGCCCCAAGACCAACGGCGAGCCCCGGCCGAGCCACCTGCAACGGCCGGTCGACGAGCCACCCACCGGCGGCTTCAGCGCCACCGACCTCAGCATTCCGGTGCCGACCCCCCGGCCGGGGCAGGAGCCGGCGGCACCGCCCGGCTCCCGCGCCAACTGGCCGCTGGTCAACAACCCGGAGGACCCGTCCGACAGTTCACCGAACAACCCGGTGGCCTACCCGTACGGCGGAAGCCGGGTGGACGCCCCGACCGACCCGGGCCGGGCCGACGGTCGCGTCACCCCGCCCTGGCTGGCGGACGACCTGCCACCGGAGCCGCCGATGCTGCGGTTGGTGGAGCCGCCGCCGCTGGCCGACCGGGCGCTGCGCGAAGGGCTCAACCCTGCCTCGGAGCAGCACCTGGAGACGCCGCCGCTGCGCCTGGTCGACCGCGAGCAGGCCGCCCGCAACGGCCGGGCGGCCCCCCGTACCGAGCGTGCCCCCGAGCACCGGCCGGCTCCCCCGGTCGAGCACCGGCCGCCGCCGATGGAGCACCGGCCGCCGCCGGTCGCCGACGAGGGCGACGGCGACCTGTTGATCTTCGCGCAGGCCAAGTCTGCCTGGTTCGTCGGGCACGCTGACGAGTCCGACCTGGACTGGTCGACCACCGCCGACACCGGTTGGCAGGCCGCGGAGCAGGCCGCCCGCCCGGCGGTGGGCGCCGAGACCAACGCCGGGCTACCGAAGCGTGTGCCGCAGGCCAACCTGGTGCCGGGTTCCCCGCTGCGCGAGGAGCGCCCATTGCGGATAGTGCGTGATGCGGCAAGCCTCGCTGAGAACACGACCGGCTACTTCCGTGGTTGGCGTCGTGGTCAGGAGATCGGCGGTTTCGCGGTGGGCGGTCGGCCCGGTCGTGAGGCGGCCGGCGGCTGGGACTTCAGCCGCGACCACGGGGACCGCGACGATGACCGCGAGTACGAGTACCGTTCGGCGGGCTACCAGTCCTGATCCTGGTCACCATGCGCAAGCGCCCTCAGTCAGCTGACTGAGGGCGCTTGCGTGTCTGCCGGAGAACCCCGGACACGACGACGCCGCCTCCTCGACCACCGAAGACCCCCAGCCGCACCAGGTAGGGGCGGAGAGCTTCCACGGTCGTCAAGGAGGCGGCGTGGCGTACGGTGACGCGGCGGGCAGGGTGCTACGCCCGATGGCGGCCGGAGCCACCACCGGGGCGTGCAGCGCCGCGATCAGGCCGGGGCGACAGCGCGCGTACGGCGCATGGTCAGCACGTACTCGACCAGCGAGATCAGCACGTGCTTCGTCGACTCCCGGTTACGGGCGTCGCAGGCCACCACCGGCACGTCGCTCGAGATCGCCAAGGCGTCCCGGACGTCCTGCGGGTCGTGGTACTGCATCCCGTCGAAGCAGTTGATCGCCACCAGGTACGGCAGGCGTCGGTGCTCGAAGAAGTCGATCGCCGCGAAGCAGTCGGCCAGCCGGCGAGTGTCCACCAGCACGACCGCACCGATCGCACCCCGCACCAGTTCGTCCCACATGAACCAGAAACGGGTCTGACCCGGCGTACCGAACAGGTACAGGATCAGGTCACGGTCGATCGAGATCCGGCCGAAGTCCATGGCCACCGTGGTCGTCGTCTTGCCCGGCACCTGCCGGGTGTCGTCGACGCCCACGCCAGCGGAGGTCATGATGGCCTCGGTGGTCAGCGGCGTGATCTCCGAGACCGAGCCGACCAGCGTCGTCTTGCCGACGCCGAATCCACCGGCGATAACGATCTTCGCCGACGTCACGCGGCCGCTCGGGTTCGGCGGGCGGTGCGACATGTCAGAGCCTGCGAAGTCCACTCAGCACCCTCTCCAGCAGTTCAGTGCCCACCGCGTCGTCGGAGTCGTCCAAAATGGTCGGCTCGTGGACCGCGACCAGGCCGTCCGTCGCCATGTCGGCGATGAGCACCCGGGCCACACCGAGCGGGAGCTGCATCCGCGCCGCGATCTCCGCGAGCGACTGCACGCGTCCGTCACACAGCGCGGCGATGTACTGGTGTTCGCGGCCCTGGCCGCCGTTGCCATTGGCAGCGGCCCGGCCGCGCACCGTCGTCTCGACGAGCGCCTCCAGCGCGATGTCGAGCCGGGGACGGGTGCGACCACGGGTCACGGCGTATGGACGGACCAACGCTCCGGTCGGTTCGTCACGATCGGCCATCTCGCCGCTCACCTCCTTCGCACCCGTTACCGGCTCCCACCGGTGAAACCCGTCGTTGTCGTTGTTGCAGTCGTGCCGACCTCACGATCGGCGGAACGTCAGCCCAGCATGCCCGCAGCCGCACGCGGCTGCGGGGTCAACGCGTCGCCCACCCGGTCGACCAGCAGCGCCATCTCGTAGCCGACCTGGCCCACGTCGGAGCTGCGGGCTGCCAGCACGGCGAAGGACGAGCCGTCCGAGATGGACATCAGGAACAGGAAGCCATTGTCCATCTCCACGACGGTCTGCAACACCGCGCCTCCCTCGAAGCAGCGTGCTGCTCCTTGGGTCAGACTGACCAGACCCGACGAGATCGCGGCGAGCTGGTCTGCCCGGTCGCGCGGCAGATCCCGTGACGACGCGAGGAGTAGGCCGTCCGCCGACACGGCGACCGCATGCGCGACGCCGGGCACCCGGTCGGCGAAGTTGGCGAGCAGCCAACCAAGATCCTGCGTAGTTGTCATCCTTCTTGCTCCTTCTGCCCGCTCCCGGCCACCGGGCCTGAGCCAGACTGCGAGGATTGCCCTCCCGGAGTCGCCTCCGGGCTGGTCGGGTTGTCCGAGGTGCTACGCCCTCGCTGCACGCCCCGATGGTAGGCGGAGAGCAGGCCGCGGACCGCCTCCGGGGAGCGCCGCTGGACCGAGGTGGTGGGCTTCTCCACCGCGCCGGGCACCAGTTGCGCCATCGGCTTGCGCTTCGGCAGACCGGTCGTGGTGGTCTCGCTCACCGGCGCCGCGCCGGCTGCCGCGGAGGCAGCACGCCAACCGTCGTCGGCAGCGGTCTGCCAGCCGTTGCTCTGCGGTTGGGGCCGGCGGTTCGGCAGGCTCTCGGCGAGGCTCGGGCGGGTGCCCTCGTTCGCTGTGGAGCCGTTGTCCCGCGGCGCTCCTCCGGCCGTCGGAGTGTCTGCCATCGGTGTGTTACCTGTCGTCCCGGGTGCTGTCTTGTGGCCTGCCCGACCGGTGGCCTCGACCGTGGCGAACTGCTGGGTCGCGGAGTCGCCGTTCGTCGCCGGCTGGGCGCCAGCCGCGGTCTCCTCGGAGCCCGGGCGACGGGTACGGAACCAGGCCGACTCGAGCTCCCGGAAGATCGGCAGCTCCATCGTCTCGTCCGCGTACCGCTGGCGGTTCTGTGCCGGTGGCTGCTGCGGCGCCGGCCGGGTCTGCGCAGCCGCGGCGGTCGGGGTCTGCGGAGCCGGGGCCTGCGGAGCCTGGGGCTGCGGAGCCGGCTGAGCCGGGGCCGGCTGCTCACCGGGCCGCGGCACCCGCGGCAGTTCCGTCGTCATGTCCAGCGCGGCGGCGAGCCGCTCGGGCACCGGCGGGGTAGCGGTGTCCCGGTCGCTACCCGGCACCGGCGGCCAGGCCGGCGGCGCCGGAGCGCTGGCCGCCTGCGCGGGCGGCGCGGAACGGGGCTCGAACCCGCTGAACGACTGACCCGAGGCGGGCGGCGCCGAGTACGGCTGAGCCGAGGCGGGCGGCGCCGAGTACGGCTGACCCGAGTACGGCTGGCCGGAGGCCGGCGACGCCGACACCGGCGGACCGGCGTACGGCTGACCGGAGGCCGGCGCGGCGGACACCGGGGCGCCACCGTACGGCGCACCCGAGTAGGGCTGCGCGGAGTAGGGCTGACCGGAGGCCGGCGAGGCGGAGACCGGCGCGCCCGAGTACGGCTGCGCGGAGACCGGCGGCGCCGAGTACTGGTGCGTTTCGGGGCTGCTCGGCAGCTGACGCGGGATGGACGGCTGCTGGCCGGTGGTCGAAGGCTCGTCCCCGGCCCGGCGCTGCGGCAGCGGGTCGGTCCCCTGGCCGTTGGCCGACCGGGGGGTGAACCCGTCGCCGCCGTTCGTCCCGGCCGCGCCGGTCAGGTCGGACCAGGCGGGCATCGAACGGTACGTACCACCGTTGGCGGGAGTGCCGGCGCCGTTGCGCGACGCGGGCTCGAACGGACGGCCGCCCAGGGTGACCTGGTTGCCGGACGACTCGCTGGGGCGAGGGCCGTTGCCCAGGGCGGGCAGCGCGCCGAAGACCGGCGTGGGCCCACCCGGCTGCGGACCACCGAACTGCGGTGCACCACCGGCCGCCGGCAGCGCCGGGGGCTGCTGCACCCGGCCGGACAGCGCCCGGGGCACCAGGACCGAGGTGGGCAGGGTCACTTCGGCGACGGTGCCGCGGTCGTTGCCGGGGCGCAGCTCCACCCGGACCCCGTGCCGGGACGCCAGTCGGGCGACCACGACCAGGCCCATCATCCGGGACACAGCCACATCCACCTGGGGCGGCGTCGCGAGCCGCTCGTTCAGGTCGTGCAACTGCTCGGCGCTGATGCCGATGCCACGGTCCTCGACGTACAGCGAGGAGCGGTCGCCGACCCGGCGGGCCTCGACCATGACCTGCGAGTCGGGCGGGGAGAACGCGGTGGCGTTGTCGAACAGCTCCGCGACGAGGTGCACCAGGTCGTTGACCGCGTGCGCGGCGACCTCGATGTCCCGGTCGATGACACCGAACTCGATCCGGGTGTAGTGCTCGACCTCGGACTGCGCGGCGCGCAGCACGTCGATGAGAGCGGCCGGCTCACGCTGCACACGGGTGGAGTCGGCGCCGGCGAGCACCAGCAGGTTCTCGTCGTTGCGGCGCATCCGGGTGGCGAGGTGGTCCAGCTGGAACAGCTCGGCCAACCGGTCCGGGTCCTCCTCGCCGCGCTCCAGCCGGTCGAGGTGCCCGATGAGGCGGTCGACCAGGATCTGTGAACGGCGGGCGAGGTTGACGAACATGGTCGCGACGGAGGCGCGCAGTGCGGCCTGCTCGGCGGCCGTACGGACGGCTTCCAGGTGGACGGCGTTGAACGCCTCGGTCACCTGGCCGAACTCGTCCTTGCTGCGCACCGGTAGCGGCTCGGCGATCTGGTTGGCCAACTGCACCGGGGACAACTGCCCGACGACCTGCGGGTCGCGCAGGCGGGCCACCGCCTGTGGCAGGCCGTACTGGGCGACGGAGAGCGCGCCCTGCCGCAGCTCACGCAGTGAGCGGGCCATCGAGCGGGCCACCAGGTACGCGAAGAGGATGGCCAGCAGCAGCATGCTGAGCAGCAGGCCGGTCTCCAGGAAGACCTGGCGCTGGACGTCTGACCGGAGGTTGTCAGCCTGGTTGACCACTTCGCCGTCGAGTTTCCGCTCGACGGTGCGGATCAGCTTGGCGTTGGCCGTCATGGCGGCTTCCCACTGGTCCGGGCCGAACGGAGCGCCACGCATGTCGCCGGTGGTGTTGCCGTCGATCCAGCCGGTGTAGTTCTGCGCCTGCCGGCGGTCGCCGCCCGCGACCGTCTGGTCGTGGAACTTCGCGTCGTCCGGGGTGGCGACGGCCTTGAAGCTCTGCAGAGCCTGCTGCTGGCCGGTGTCACTGGCGACGTAGTCCCTGCGCAGTGCCGGGGTCAGGCGCTTTCCGCCCTTGACGCCCAGCGCGCGGTGCACCACGACCCGGCGGGCGGCGAGGAACTCCTTCTCCCGGGCGACCGCCGCGGCGGCGCGCATCCGGTCGCTCAGTTGGTTGTCACCGGCGAGCTGCGTGGACGAGTCGCGGATGGCGAGCAGGTCACTGATCAGACCCTCGTACGCCTGCACGGTCTCGGTGAGCGCGAGCTTTCCGTTGAACACCTGGCTGCGGACGCCCGACAGGTCCTGCAGGTTCTGGTCGATGCTGTCGAGCAGACCCTCCAGGCTGCTTGGCAGGTCCTCGATCTCGGCGCGCTGCTGCCGGTAGGGCGCAGCTTCCTGGTCCACCCGGGAGTTCACCCGGTTGTAGGCCTCCTGGTACTGCGCCGTCGGCTGCGTCCCGTCCGCGCCCAGCAGCAGCACGGCGGCGGTCCGCTCGTCCTGCAGGGCGTCGACCAGGTCACCCGAGTAGCTCGACAGGTTGGCCAGGTCGCCAGCTCGGTTGGCATTGTTGAGCGTCTCCAGGTGGTCGACAAGACCACTGGTGCCCACCACGACCGTGGCGATGGTCGGCACGATCATGATGAGACCGAGCTTGGACCAGATCGGCATGTCCCGGAGCCGGCTGGCCGGCCGGCGCAGCCGCGACAGGAAGGAGCCCGCCGTCTTTGGCCGTTTGCTCACGTCACCGCCCTCGCGATTACAGCTTGAACGCGTTGCCCCGGGCAACGCCCAGCGACCGACCCGGCGGGTCGGACCCCCGAGATTCCATCACGCCGGTCGACAAGAAGAAAGCCCAGGTTGTCCCCAACCGAAGGTGTGATGAGATGTTGATGCGATTTGATAGCAGTCTGTCTGGCCGGAGTAACTGAAGGTAATGGAACATCCGCACCGCGTGGTCCTGCTAGCCGGCCCCTCTGGGTCCGGAAAGTCGTACATAGCGCAGCAAACCGGCTTGCCGGTGCTCTGCTTGGACGACTTCTACAAAGACGGCGATGACCCTACGTTGCCGCTACGAAACGGCCAGGTGGATTGGGAATCGCCGCAGTCCTGGGACGCCCCGGGTGCGGTGGAAATCATTGCCCGACTTGCCCGTGATGGTCGAGCCGATGTGCCGGTTTATGCGATCGGCGCTGATCGACGGGTGGCCACCCGGCCATTTGATGTCGCCGGTTCGCCAATTTTCGTGGCCGAAGGGATCTTCGCCGCCGAGATCGTCGAGGAGTGTCGTCGACTCGGCCTGCTCGCCGGGGCGTACGCGCTGCGCCGCCCGCGTGGGGCGACCTTCCTGCGTCGACTCGCCCGCGACCTGTCCGAGCAGCGCAAGGCGCCCCGGGTGCTGATTCGGCGCGGGGTGGCGCTGCTGCGGGCCGAGCCCGCGGTGCTGCGTCGGCAGATGGGCCTGGGCGCGGAGGCGGCCCGCGCCCGGGAGGTGCTGAGCCGGGTGGCCAGCCTGCTCGCCGGCCACCCGCACGACTGAGCTCAGGCCAGCAACTTCGCGTACGCCGGCTTGATCACCTCATCGATGATCCGCAGCCGCTCGTCGAACGGGATGAAGGCGCTCTTCATCGCGTTGATGGTGAACCACTGCAACTCCTTCCACCCGTAGCCGAACGTCTCCACCAGCAGCGACATCTCCCGGGACATGGAGGTGCCGCTCATCAGCCGGTTGTCGGTGTTGACGGTCACCCGGAAGCGCAGGTCCCGGAGCAGGCCGATCGGGTGATCCGCGATCGAGTCCACCGCACCGGTCTGCACGTTCGACGAGGGGCACAACTCCAGCGGGATCCGCTTGTCCCGGACGTACGCGGCCAGACGGCCGAGCGAGCCGTCGGGCGCGATGTCGTCGACGATCCGCACGCCATGGCCGAGCCGGTCCGCTCCGCACCACTGGATCGCCTGCCAGATCGACGGCAGACCGAACGCCTCGCCGGCGTGGATGGTGAAGTGGAAGTTCTCCCGCTGGAGGTACTCGAAGGCGTCCAGGTGCCGGGTGGGCGGGAAGCCCGCCTCGGCGCCGGCGATGTCGAAGCCGACCACCCCGGCGTCCCGGTGCCGCACGGCCAGCTCGGCGATCTCCTGCGAGCGGGCGGCGTGCCGCATCGCGGTCAGCAGGGTGCCCACCCGGATCGTCAGGCCCGCCTCGACCGCCAGAGCGGTGCCCTCGGCGAACCCGGCCAGCACCGCCTCGACCACCTCGTCCAGGCTGAGGTCCCGCTCCAGGTGCTGCTCCGGGGCGAAGCGCACCTCGGCGTAGACCACCCCGTCGGCGGCCAGGTCGAGGGCGCACTCACGGGCCACCCGACGCAGCGCGGGCGCGGTCTGCATGACCGCCACGGTGTGCGCGAACGTCTCCAGGTAGCGCTCCAGGGAGCCGGAGTCCGCCGCGTCAGCGAACCAGCGTCCGAGCGCCTCCGGGTCGGTGGTGGGCAGTTCGTGGCCCACCTCGGCGGCCAGATCGACGATCGTCGCCGGCCGCAGACCACCGTCGAGGTGGTCGTGCAGCAGCGCCTTGGGAACCTTGACGATGTCCTCGTACCGGATAGTTGCGACCATGCTCAGACCCTAGTCAGCCAGCTCAGGCCTGCCGAGCCAGGCCACTAGGCTCGACGACATGGAAGCGTTCCGGGGGTTGGACAAGCCGCAGCCCGGTATGGACCCCCGGGTCCTCTACCGGATGCGCTGCCCGGTCTGCGGCGAACCACTTCAGCAGGCCACCGACACGAGAGCGCTGCGCTGCCCACGCCGGCACAGCTTCGACATCGCGCGCCAGGGCTACGTCAACCTGCTCACCGGGCGCGCCCCGCACGTCGGCGACACCTTCGACATGGTGGCGGCCCGCGCGGACTTCCAGGCCGCCGGGCACTACGACGTCATCTCGGCCGCCCTCGCCGCTGCCGCGACGGACGCCGTCGGCCGTCTCGGCGCGCCGGACACCCCGCACCCGGCACCCAATCCACCCACCCTTTGCTCTGCAAAGGACGCAACAGCAGAGGTACGGGTCGAGCCGACGCCCGACTTCGGGGCGTACCCGCTGGTGGTGGATGCCGGCGCCGGCACCGGCCGGTACCTCGGCGCGGTGCTGGCGGCGCTGCCGGACGCCGTGGGTCTGGCCCTGGACGTGTCCAAGCCGGCGCTGCGCCGCGCGGCCCGCGCGCATCCCCGGGCCGCCGCCGCGCTCGCCGACACCTGGCAACGACTGCCGCTCGCCGACGCCTCGACCGGCGTGCTGCTGAACGTGTTCGCCCCGCGCAACGGTCCGGAGTTCCACCGGGTGCTCGACCCGGCCGGCACATTGCTTGTGGTCACGCCCGACACCGACCACCTCGCCGAGTTGGTGGACGCCCTCGACCTGCTACGGGTGGACCCGGACAAGGCCGACCGGGTGGCCGGCAGCCTGGGCGGGCACTTCACGCCGGTCAGCTCGACCCTGCACCGGGCGGAATTGGCGCTGACCCGGCCGGAGGTCGCCACAGTGGTCGGGATGGGCCCCAGCGCCTGGCACACCGACCCCGAAGCGCTCGCCACCCGGCTGGCCGCGCTGCCCGAACCGGTCCGGGTCACCGTGGCGGTCCGGCTCGACGTCCTGCGACCTCGCTGACCTCAGGTGGAGAGGTCGACCTCTTCCCAGCCGGGCGGCTCGTCGTGGTACGGCCCGCGCAGGATCACCGCCCACTCCAGCGCCCAACGCCGCTGCCCGATCGCGTTCGCGTCGACCAGGCCCGGCGCGCGCCGGCCGCCGCGCTCGGTCTCCAGGTACGCCCAGTCCAGGCAGTAGTGCAGGTCGAGCAGGGCGGCCGCGTCGGCCGGGTGCTGCGGCGCCGTGAGGATCCGGGAGCGCCAGTGCGGGAAGGTCTCCCCCTCGGCGATGTGCGGCAGCCGCTCGATCAGCCGCTCGTCGACGGCCAGGGTGGGGTCGAGCTGCTTGCTCAGGCCGAGCACCCAGGCCAGCGCGAAGAGCGCGTCGTGGTGCAGCACGAACGACCGGTGGTCGCCCTTGCCGCCCATCACGAACTGCCACTCCGGCGGGGTGACCATGTCGACCAGGTGCGAGCCGAGCAGCCAGCTCATCGCCGCCTGCGGGGGCATCCCGAAGCAGCGGGCCAGGATCAGGTGCAGCACCGCGATCCTCGCCTCGATCTCCCCGGTCGGGCGCAGGTCGATCTGGTCACCCGGTTCCCAGACGAGGGGAAACTGGGCCGGCGGCAACGGCAGGCCCAGCCGGGACAGCTCGTCCAGGCTCGCCTCGCGCACCTCACGTGGGTCGGGGGCAGCAACACTCACGGCGGATCTTCCTGTCTGCTCGCGCCGGCGCAAGGCCGGTTGTCCCCCCTTGGCCTGCGACAATAGCGCTCCCAGGTGACCGGCACCACGCCAGGGCGACAGCAGATCGATCAGCCGACGCGCTCGATGACCAACGACGTCGCCGCCGGGGCGGTCGACGCGATCCGCACCGCGTCGGCGGCCTCGGTCAGCGCGGCCGGAATCCGCGTCGCGTCCTCGGCACGCAGCTCGTAGAGCGGGTCACCGGCCCGTACCTCGTCACCCGGGCGCTTGTGCAGCACCACACCGGCCGGCACGCTCACCGGGTCCTCCTTGCGGGCCCGACCCGCGCCGAGCCGCCACGCCGCAACCCCCATGGCGTACGCGTCGACAGCCGCGACGTACCCGTCCCGCTCGGCGCGGACCACCTCCACCTCGGCGGCAGCTGGCATCGGCGCGTCCGGGTCGCCGCCCTGCGCCCGGATCATCGCCCGCCAGGAGTCCATCGCCCGACCATCGCGCAGCGCCGCCGCCGGGTCGGCGTCCGGCAGGCCGGCGGCGTCGAGCATCTCCCGGGCCAGGGCGACTGTCAGCTCCACCACGTCGGCCGGTCCGCCGCCGGCCAGCACCTCGACCGACTCGGTCACCTCGACCGCGTTGCCGATCGCCAGGCCCAGCGGGGTGGACATGTCGGTGAGCAGGGCGACCGTCCGCACGCCGTGCGCACCGCCCAGCTCGACCATGGTGCGCGCCAACTCACGGGCCTGGTCGACGGACTTCATGAAGGCGCCCGAGCCGACCTTGACGTCGAGGACCAGCGCGCCGGTCCCCTCGGCGATCTTCTTACTCATGATCGAGCTGGCGATCAGCGGGATCGCCTCCACGGTGCCGGTCACGTCGCGCAGCGCGTACAGCTTGCGATCGGCGGGCGCAAGCCCGGCACCGGCCGCGCAGATCACCGCACCGACCTCGTCGAGCTGGGCGATGAACTCGTCGTTGCTCACCGTGGCCCGCCAGCCCGGGATGGACTCCAACTTGTCCAACGTGCCGCCGGTGTGCCCGAGACCCCGGCCGCTGAGCTGCGGCACCGCCGCGCCACAGGCCGCCACCAGCGGGGTGAGCGGCAGAGTGATCTTGTCGCCGACGCCGCCGGTGGAGTGCTTGTCGACAGTCGGCCGGCGTACCGCCGACAGGTCCAGCCGCTCACCGCTGGCGATCATCGCGGCGGTCCACCGGGCGATCTCCGGCGCGGTCATGCCGTTGAGCAGGATCGCCATCGCCAACGCGGACATCTGCTCGTCGGCGACAACCCCCCGGGTGTACGCGTCGACCACCCAGTCGATCTGCGCGTCCGACAGCACGCCCCCGTCCCGCTTGACCCGAATAACGTCAACAGCAGCAAAACTCATCAGAAGATCTTCCCTAGTCTGTTGCAGATCCCTACCGACGGCGGTCGACCACGTCGGGGCGGGGGCCGACCGTGCCCGGCGGAGGGATCAAGCCTGACCGCCTGGAGCCGGGCACGGTCGGCCCCCGCCCCCAACCACAACCACTCAAGACCACCGCACCGGAATCTCCACAGGCGGTTCACCCTCACCGGCCCAGAAGATCGTGCCGGTCTCGTCGACCACCACCACCCGGGGCGTCCGGGCCAGACCCCAGGTGATCGCCTCGGCCGGCTGGTCCCAGCTCGGCGCCTCCTCCAGCACCCCGGTCTCGGCGCCGGCGTCGTCTCCGGCCGACCGCTCCCAGTACGCCGTCCAGACCTGCTGACCAGCGGACATGTCCGGGTGCACGAAGACGGTGCCGCGCCCGCGCCAGGCAGCGAGCCGCTCCGGGACCACCGGCACCGGCGTCTCACCGGTGACGGCCTCCAGGTCCTCCACGCCGAAGGCGTGCGGTAGCAGCTCGGCCATCCGCAGTGGCCGGGTCTTGCTCTCGATCAGGCACTCCGGCCCACCGTGCTCCCAGAGCAGCTGCCGGCACCGGCCGCACGGCATCAGCGGCTCGCCGGTGGCGTCGACGCAGGAGAGCGCGACGAGCCGACCGCCACCGGTGGCGTGCAGGCTGGACACGACCCCGCACTCGGCGCAGAGCGTCACCCCGTACGCGGCGTTCTCCACGTTGCAGCCGACCACGATGCGGCCGTCGTCGACCAGCGCGGCGGCGCCGACCGGGAACGTCGAGTACGGCGCGTACGCGTGCCGCATCGCCTCGGTGGCGGCGGCCCGCAACCGCGCCCAGTCAATGTCGGTCATGCCGCCATTCTGCCCAAGCGACCCAGGTCAGAAGCGGGCAGGGCCGGGTCCACGGACAGGCGCGGCCCTGCCGGGTGTGGGACCGGACTCATCGGCCGCGGCTCCGCGGCGGTGGGCAGTTGTCCCCGTCACTACACGCCGGGGATGTCGGCTCGGGGTGGAAGGGACGTCCGGCCCTGCATCTTTCGGTCGGGACGGCCAACTCTGAAGACGAGGACGGACAGGTGCGACCGGGGGGGACATGCGATGGCGAAGTTGGGGAGCTGGCCGTTGTCCGAGGACACTCTTCGTCGGATGTACGCGGGGGGCCGCGGCAACGCGGCGGCCCGCTGGTTCGCCCGGATGTGGGCGGCCGTCTACAGCGCCGGTCTGCACCCGAGGCGCTGGGTGACACTCGAGGTCGTGGGACGCCGTACCGGTCGGATCACCCGGTTCCCACTGGGTATGGCCGACTGGCAGGGCGACTGGTACCTGGTGCCGATGCTGGGCGAGAACTGCAACTGGGTCCGCAACGTACGTGCGGCTGACGGCCTGGTGACCATCCGGCACGGGCGCTCCCGGGTCTGCCGCCTGGTCGAGGTGCCGGTCGACGAGCGTGCACCGATTCTCAAGCGGTATCTGGCGAAGGTCCCCGGAGCCCGGCCGCATCTCCCCGTCGACCGGCACGCGCCCCTGTCCGAGTTCGCGGCGATCGCGGCACAGTACCCCGCGTTCCGTATCGAGACGGCACCCGTGGGATGACCGGCGTGGACCTCGCTGTGCCCGACGGGACTCCCGCCGGGCACAGCTCGGGTGTCAGCCCTTGATGTACGGCTTGCCGTCGGCGGCCGGTGCCCGGACCCGGCCGACCAGCCCGGCGACGGCCAGGATGGTCGCCAGGTAGGGCAGCATGGCCAGGAACTGGCTGGGGATCGAGCTGCTGATCGCGCCCAGGTAGGTCGCGAGCTGGTCGGCGAAACCGAAGAAGAGGGCGGCGAGCAGCGCGCCGGTCGGGTTCCACCGGCCGAAGATCAGCGCGGCCAGGGCGATGAAGCCCTTACCGCCGATCATGTTCTTGGTGAACGAGTACAGCGCCAGCGTGTAGGACGCGCCTCCGATGCCGGCGACCACACCGGCCAGCAGGACGTTGCGGTAGCGCACCCGCAGCACCTTGACGCCGAGCGTGTCGGCCGCGATCGGGTGCTCGCCGACGGACCGGGTACGCAGCCCCCACCGGGTGCGGAAGAGCCCGATGTGGATCACCAGGACCAGGAGCAGCCCGAGGTAGAGGAAGATGTTGCCGCGGAACAACGCCGGCCCGAGCACCGGGATGTCCTTCAGCAGCGGGATCTCCCAGTTGCTGAAGCGGGGCGCGCTGTTGTACCTCGCGGCGTCGGTCTGCATCAGCCGCTCGTAGAGGAACCCGGTGACGCCGACCGCCAGCAGGTTCAGCACGATGCCCATGACGACCTGGTCGACCAGGTACCGGATGGCGAAGACGGCCAGCAGCAGCGAGATGAACGCGCCGCCGATGGCGGCGGCGACCAGGCCCACCCAGACGCTGCCGGAGATGCTGCCGAAGAGGGCGCCGCTGAACGCGCCCATCAGCAGCTGGCCCTCGATCGCCACGTTGACCACGCCGGAGCGTTCGCAGAGCACACCGGCGAGAGCGCCGAAGATCAACGGCAGGGCCAGGATGAAGGTGCCCCGGATGATGTTGACCAGCGGCATGAAGTTCTGCCCGGTCGGCGCGGCGGACACCTGCCAGCAGAGGAACGACAGCACGAAACCGACCAGCCCGACGCCGAGCACGGGAAGGAACCACCGCTTCGGCACCCCGGCGAGGAGCGCCGCACCGGCGGCGATCGCGATGATCCCGAACAGGATCGCCCCGATCGTGCCGTTGATCTCCAGCGCGGCGCCGGCCGCGTCGTCACTGAGGGTGAACCGGGCCTGCTGGTCGGTGGCGAGCGCGCCGAAGAGCACCGCGGACAGCAGGCCGAGCCCCAGCAGCGTGAGGCCGACCTTGCGGCTGCGGGTCCAGAAGCCCTCGTCTACCGGGGCGACGGCGATGTCGGGGACAGCCATGGTGGACATCAGTTACCAGCCCTTCGCCAGGCTCGTCTGCAACCGGGCGGCGCGGGCGGCCCGGAGCTGGAAGATCGCCTTCACCAGGGCCGGCGCGGCGATGAAGATGACGATCAGCGCCTGGAGCACTGTCACCAGCTCCAGCGAGATCCCGGAGTACGACTGCATCCGGTTACCACCGGCCTGTAGCGCCCCGAACAGCAGCGCGGCGAGCAGCACCCCCCAGGGCTTCACCCGTCCGAGCAGCGCCACCAGGATGCCGTCGAAGCCGATCTGCGCCACCACCAGCGGGGTCAACGCGCTGGCGGTCGAGCCGAGCACCATGTTCGAGCCGCCGAGGCCGGCCAGGATGCCGGCGAAGACCATGATCAAAATGTACGTCTTGGTGACGCTGATGCCGGCGGTGCGGGCGGCGTCCGGGTTGGCACCGACCGCGCGCAGCTCGAAGCCGAGCGTCGAGCGGTTGAGCAGCCAGGCGACCGCCCAGGTGGCCAGCACGGCGAGCAGGATGCCGGCGTGCACCCGCAGGTTGTCGCCGAGCAGGCGGGGCAGCTGGGCGGAGCTGTCCACCGCCTTGCTGATCGCGTCGGTACGGGTCGGGTCCTGCACCCCGTTCTGCACGATCAGCCAGGTGAGGAAGTAGGTGGCGACGTAGTTGAGCATGATCGTGTTGATCACCTCGTGCGCGCCGGCCCGGGCCTTGAGGATTCCGGGGATGAAACCCCAGATCGCCCCGCCCAACGCGCCGGCCAGCACCGCCACCAGCACGTGCAGGCCGGGCGGCAGCGGCAGCGCGAAGCCGGCCACCGCCGCCAGGATCACGCCGATGGTGGCCTGGCCCTGCGCGCCGATGTTGAACAGGCCGCCACGGAAGGCCAACGCCACCGACAGACCGGTGAAGACCAGCGGTGCCGCGTAGGTCAGCGTCTCCGAGATCGGCGCGAGCACCGCCTGCCAGCCGTTGGCGCCGTCCAACCAGCCGGAGAACGCCTCGGGGTCGAAGATCGAGCCCTTAAACAGGTTCGCGTACGCCTCGCTGACGAGCGTCCAACTGGAGTTGATCGCGTCGGACGGGCGGGAGGTGATGTACGAGTAGGTGGCGAGCACCTCGGGATCAGAGATGATCATCAGCACCGCGCCGACCACGATCGCCAACACCAACGACAGCAGGGTCACCGTGAAGGTGTTGGCCGCCCAGAGGTTGTCCAGGAACAGCCGACCCAGGCTGGGCTTCGGTTCCGGGGTCTGCTCCGGCTTCGAGGCGGAGGGGTCGGGCTGGGTCGCCGCCTCGGCCCGTTCGGTGTTGCCGAGCGCGTTCTGCGCCGCCTGCGCCTCGCTCGCCGGTTCCTTGTCCGGGGAGCCCGACTGCGGGTTGGAAGCGTTGGTCATGCCTTGTCCTCGCTCGCGGAGCCTGCGTCGCTCGCCGGGTTCCCGTCTGCCGCGTCGGACTTGCCGGCGGCTGCGTCGGGTTGGTCGGCGGCCGGTGCCGCGGCGGAGGTGTCGGCGGCGGGTGCCGCGACGGCCTCGTGTGCCGCGTCCGGGGTGATGCCGGCCATCAGCAGGCCGATCTCCTCACGCGGGGTGTCCGGGCCGACGATGCCGATGATGCGACCGCGGTACATCACCGCGATCCGGTCGGCCAGCCCGATCACCTCGTCGAGTTCGCTGGAGACCACCATGACGGCGGTGCCGACGTCCCGTTCGTGGATGATCTGGCTGTGGATGAACTCGATCGACCCGACGTCGACGCCACGGGTCGGCTGGGCGGCGATGAGGAGCTTCAGCGGCCGGGACAACTCCCGGGCCACGATCACCTTCTGCTGGTTACCGCCGGAGAGGGTGCCCACCGCCGCGTCGGCCGATGACGTGCGGACGTCGAACTGCTCGATCCGCTCCTTCGCCGAGGCGGCGATCGCGTCCGGCTTGAGCGCGAGCCCGGCACCGAACGGAGGCCGGTCGTAGATGTCCAGCACCAGGTTCTCCGCGACGCTGAACTCCTTGACCAGGCCGTCCACGCTGCGGTCCTCGGGCACGTAGCCGACGCCCGCCCGGAGCACCCGCTTGGGCTTCCAGCCGTTGATCCGGTCGCCGGCCAGGCTGACCGTGCCGCCGAGCACCGGGCGCAACCCCATGATCGCCTCGATCAGCTCGGTCTGACCGTTGCCCTGGACGCCCGCCACGCCGAGCACCTCACCCGCCCGCACGGTCAGGTCGATGCCGTCGACGGCGCGGATCTGCCGGTCGTCGTCGACGACCAGCCCGGACACCTCCAGCACCGGCTCGCCCGGGGTGGCCGGGGTCTTGTCGACGGTGAGCCGGACGTTGCGCCCGACCATCAGCGCGGCCAACTCGTCCCGGCTGGCCTCCGGCGAGGCGGTGCCCACCGTCTTTCCGCGCCGGATCACGGTGATCCGGTCGGCGATGGCCTTGACCTCGCCAAGTTTGTGGGTGATGAAGACGATCGACTTGCCGGCCGCCTTGAGCGACCGCATCACCGTCAGTAGTTCCTCGGTTTCCTGGGGGGTGAGCACCGCGGTCGGCTCGTCCAGGATGAGCAGGTCGACGTCGCGGGTAAGCGCCTTGACGATCTCGACGCGTTGCTGGATGCCGACCGGCAGGTCCTCGATCACCGCGTCCGGGTCGACCCGCAGGTTGTAGCGCTCGGACACCTCGGTGACCTCGCGCCGGGCCCGCCGCCGGTCCAGGAAACCGGCGATGCCGCCTCGGACCTGCTCGGCGCCGAGCATGATGTTCTCGGTGACGGTGAAGACGGGCACCAGCATGAAGTGCTGGTGCACCATGCCGATCCCGGCACCGATCGCGTCGGACGGGCCCTTCAGCTTCAACGGCTTGCCGTCGACCAGGATCTCGCCCTCGTCGGGCTGGTAAAGCCCGTAGAGCACGTTCATCAGGGTCGACTTGCCCGCGCCGTTCTCGCCGAGCAGGGCATGGATCTCTCCAGGCTCCACCGTCAGGTCGATGTGGTCGTTGGCGACCAGATCACCGAACCGCTTGGTGATGCCGCGCAGTTCGAGTCTCAGCGCAACCTCCTGGAGTGCGAGCGATGGTGCAGCCTAGCTGCCGTCAACCCGGCCGGAACGGCCCGGCTGACGTGGTGCGCGATCGGCCGCTCCGACCCCACGGTCACCCGCAGGGCCGAAGCGGCCGATCGGTCGTACCTGTCCCCCGCCGACCTCCCCGATGATCTCACCGGAGGAGCCGTGCGGTTGTCACTTGGTCGGCTGAGCCTTCGAGGTGACGGTGATGGTGCCAGCGGCGATGTCCGCCTTGATCTTGTCGACCTCGGCCTTCAGCTCGGCCGGAACCTTGCTGTCGAAGTCGTGGTACGGGGCGATCGAGACACCGTTGTTCGCCAGGGTGCCGACGAAGCCCGGGTTGGCCGGAAGCTTGTCACCGGCGGCGGCCTTCACCACGGCCTCCTTGACGGCGTCCGGGATGTTCTTGACCACGGTGGTGATGATCGCCGAGCAGTCCGGGGTGCTCTCGCAGCCGTCGACGTCCACCCAGATGGTGCTGTACTTGCCACCCGAGGCCTTGGCGGCGGCGGTGGTGCCGAGGCCGGAGCCGCCGGCGACCGGCATGATGATGTCCGCGCCCTGGGCGACCAGCGCGTCAGAGACCTTCTTGCCCTCGTCCTGCTTGTCGAAGGCGTTGGAGAAGGAGCCCTTCTGGGTCTCCTTGTTCCAGCCCAGCGCCTGGACGTTCTTGCCCTTGGTCTTGTTGTAGTGCGCGACGCCGTCGACGAAGCCGTCCATGAAGATCGTCACCGGCGGGATCGGCACCGCACCGTAGGTGGCCACCTTGCCGGACTTGGTCATACCGGCGGCCAGGTAACCGGCCTGGAACGCGGCCTGCGCGGTGTCGAACTGCATCGGGTAGACGTTGGCGTCACCCGGGTTCGCGTCGACGATGCCGAACTCCTGGTTCGGGTTCGCCTTGGCGATCTTCGAGGTGGCGTTGGCCATCAGGCCACCGACCGCCAGGATGAAGTCGCACTTCTGGTTGACGAACTGCGTCAGGTTCGGCTCGTAGTCCGCCTCCGCCTTCGACGCGACGTACTTGATGTCGATGTTGTCGTTGGCGGCCTTGGCCTCCTGCAGGCCCTTCCAGGCCGAAGCGTTGAACGACTTGTCGTCGATGCCGCCGACGTCGGTCACCATGCAGGCGCTGAACTTCTTGGCGCCACTGCCGGCGTTGTTGTCATCCTTGGGCGCCTCGCCACAAGCGGCGGCGGTGAGCGCGAGCCCACCCACCGCGAAGATCGAGGCGATCCGCATCCCACGCACCGAGCGCAAGACGTCTCCTTCCCATTGCTCACCGCGCCTTGTGCGGTGGCAGCCCATCAGCCGGCCTGCGGGTGTGCCGCCGGCTGTCCCACGTTACGGACGGGAGCGTACGCCCGCGTCCACCCACCGGCCGACAATCGTGCACGACTGTTGAGCGCCTGTTACCCGGGTGTAACCCTTGCGTGGGGCAAGTCACTCTTCGTGCTGGTAACAGAGCGCCAAGGTGTCCGCAACGTCCTTTTTCTGGAGGCGTTTCCCTCCCCGGACGTTACCGCCAAAAGACCGCTACCGCCGCGTTGACCAGGGTCAGGCCGACGATCGCGAGGAAGTGACCACGGTTGACCACGTCCCGCTTCCGGGAGAAGAAGACCATGACGAAGATCAGCAGCGCGATCACCAACTTCGTCACAAGTTTCGCTGGCGCTGGCTCGTCGCCGTCGCGTAGCGGCGCGGACAGGCCCAGCCCGGTCAGCAACTGGATCACCGCGCCCCAGAGCATGGCCTGGTTGATCCGCAGCCGACCGCTGGTGTACTGGGCGATCGAGCCGCCGAGCAACAGGGCGAACCCGATCAGATGGACGTAGAGAAGGATGAGTCTGAGAGCTTCCACGCTCGCCATACTTCCTTATGAACGACGGATCGTAGTAGCGGGATCCGCCGACCGGCGTGGATCAAGCGATCAACCGGTCGTTCTCGGGGTGGAACCCGACATGGCCGGCTCGCGCGGCTGGTCGAGCACAGCCTGCGATCCGGCTCGGCTGTCACCGCCGAACGCGACGGCGACCCATCCGGCAAGGCTCACCGCGGCCAGGAGCACCACCGGCAGCGTCACCCGGTGCACCGAGGTCGCCAGCCACCATTGGATCTCGTTCGGGCCGGACAGGTAGGTCCCGATCAGCACCGCCAGGTAGTAGCCGTTGGCCGCCCACACCCAGCCGTCCGCCGCCAGCCCGGCGGCATGACGCCGCCCCCGCAGGAAGAGGGTGCCGACCAACGCCACCACCGCGGCGCCCACCAGCAACGGACCAACCACGTCCCACAACGCCGCGACGGTGAACTGGAACCGTTCCACCACCCCCGCGCCCCGAGCATCCGAGGGGCCGCTGGTGATGTCCGACTGGGCATCCAACACGCGGGCCAGCACCGCCCAGGCACCTCCGGCCAGCACCGGCAGCCACACCAGCGCCGCTCGCCGCAGGTCGGCGCGGGCCCGCACGGTGACCAGCACGGCCAGGCCCGCGACGGCGATCAAGCCCTCGTTCTTACTGAGCGCCGCGACGGTCAACAGCACCAGCGGCAACGCGGGTCGGCGCAGCGGATCCGCACCGAGCAGCAGCGCCACCGCCGCGCCGGCGAAGGCGGTGGACCAGAGCGCGTCGGCGAGACCGCCGGTCACCGCGTACGGGACGTTCGCCCAGGTTGCCAGGCCCACCGCGATGGCCAGCGCCCAGGCCACCCGCGCGGACACCCGGTTCAGCGCCCGCCGGACCAGGTAGACCAGCATCGCGACCGCCGAGACGGTGACCAACGCACCGACGAGCTGGGCGGTACGGAAGTCCGGCTCGACGACGCTCCACACGGCGGCGACAGGCGCGGAGGCGAACGGCGGGTAGTCGGTGTGCGAGAAGACGAAGGCGGGGCTGCCGATCGTCGCCCGCGCGTACTCGCTGCCGTTGGCGAAGTAGCCGGCGTGCAGCCACCAGATGGAGTGGGCGTCCCACTGGAAGGCCGGCTCGAAGATCATGAGGCATGGCGGGAGCAGTGGCAGCGCGATCAGCAGGGCGTGCGACCACCCTCCGTACGGTGCCGACTCGCCGGGGCGGCGCGACAGCCACCAGGCGCCGGCCGCCCCGGCGACCAGCACCAGCACGAGCCAGAGCAGCAGCGGGCCACCGACGACCAGCATCAGGACCACCGCGACGGTGCTCAGGAGCGCCGCCGTCACCGGCGCGAAGAGCACTGCGAGGAAGGGACTGCGCAGCACCGCGAAGGCCAGCGGAAACCCGGCGGCGAGGAGGGCGAGCACGGCGAGCATCGAGGTGAGATCCATGTCGTCAGCCGACCTTCCGGACGACCAGCCGTACGCCCGGACTGGTCGGCTGTTTCCGCTGCACCGTGGTCACGCCCACCGAGTAGTCCCGTGGACCCACCTGGACGACCACACATCCGCGCAGCACGGCAAGCTCACTCAACCGCTGTTGCCAGAGGTCCTTGTTCGCCCGCGCCGGGGTGAGCGAGATCCGGCTGCCGGCGGGGACCTGCTCGACGAACTGCTGCCAGAGCGTCTCCAGGTCCACCTGGTGCTGAAGGGCGGGAAGGTCGTGTTCCCGGTCGGTCATGAAGGCGACGCCACGGCCGGTGGCCTGGACCGCGCCCTGGACGGTCAGCAGGAGGCAGCCCACACCGACGAGCGCCACGACGACCCGGGCGATCGTGGTCGGGTCCCGGCGCTTCGTGCTGGTCATCGGTCAGCGAGGGTCTTGGCGGGGATGCCGCCGGGACGACGTCGGGCCCGTTCCCGGCCCAGGATCCACAACGCCTCGATGCCGTCCCGCCAGGTGATCTTCTTGCCCTCCGCGCGGCCCCGCGCCCGATAGGTGATCGGTACGTCGTAGGGGCGAATCTGCCGGCGCAGCAGTTTGCCGGTCACCTCGGCCTCCATGCCGAACCCGCGGGACCGGATGTTCAGCGACCGGAACAGTTCCACCGGCATCAGTTTGAAGCACGTCTCCACATCGCCGATGTAGGAATTGAAAAGAATGTTCGCCGCCGTGGTGACGCCCCGGTTGCCGACCACGTACCAGAAGCTGTAGGCACTGTGGCTGCCGAAGGTGCGGTTGCCGTAGACGACCGTCGCCTGCCCCTCCAGCACGGGCGCCAACAACTGAGGAATGTCCTGGGGGTCGTACTCCAGGTCGGCGTCCAGGATCACCATGTACTCGCCCCGGGCGTTGTCCACGGCGGTCCGGATCGCCGCGCCCTTACCCGCGTTGCGCGGGTGGGTCACGACCCGCAGCCGCGCGTCATCCATCCCGCCGAGGATCTCCGCGGTCTCGTCAGTACTGCCGTCGTCGACCACCACGATCTCGATCTCGCACGGGTACTGCACGGCGAGGGCCTGCTTCAGGGCCTCCGCGACGCGTTCCGCTTCGTTGTAGACCGGCATCAAGATCGACAGTTGCACGAGAGTCTCCCCGGGAACAGCACCGGACGGCGGATGAAGGGCGGCGGGCCACCAGCGGCCAGTGAAACAAAAGCGCCACACGTTCGCTGGCCCGCTCTCGCTGAGCAACGTCAGCACGGCGCCGGAGCACCCTACCGCGCGCCACCGGAGATCGACCGCCCCCGGTCTCAACCCTTGACGGCTCCCGAGGTCAGCCCGGAGACGATGTACCGCTGGAGAAACTGGAAGACCAGCACCGTCGGGATCGCGGTGAGCAGGGTGCCGGCCGCGAAAATGCCGAAGTTGTTGTTGCGCTCGTTGCCCTGCAACAGGCCGTGCATCCCCACCGCCAGGGTCTTGGAGTCGCTACTGGTGAGGAGGACGTTGGCCATCAGGAACTCGTTGATGGTGCCGATGAAGGCCAACAGCCCGGCCACCGCCAGGATCGGCGCCACCAGCGGCAGCATGATCCGGAAGAAGACCTGGGCGTGCGACGCACCGTCCATGGTCGCCGACTCGTCCAACTCCCGGGGCAACGTGTCGAAGAAACCCTTCATCAGCCAGGTGTTCACCCCGAGCGCACCACCCAGGTAGAGCAGCAGCAGACCCCACGGAGTGTTGAAACCGATCGACGGCCACAGGTCGGTGATCGTGCCGAAGATCAGGTAGATCGCCACGATCGCCAGGAACTGCGGGAACATCTGCACCAGGAGCAGCGAGAGCAGCCCCACCCGGCGGCCGCGGAACCGCATCCGGGAGAAGGCGTACGCGGCGAGCGCGGAGAGGAACACCGACGCGAACGCCGCCACCCCAGCGATCAGCAACGAGTTGAGGAACCACCGCCCGAAAGCGGTCCGCTCGAACAACCCACCGACATTGTCCAGCGACACCCCGCCGGTCGGCACCAACTCGGTGGTGGACAACGTACCGAGTGGGTTGAGTGCC
Source organism: Micromonospora sp. NBRC 107095 (assembly GCF_030269705.1). Classification (NCBI taxonomy): domain Bacteria; kingdom Bacillati; phylum Actinomycetota; class Actinomycetes; order Micromonosporales; family Micromonosporaceae; genus Micromonospora; species Micromonospora sp. NBRC 107095. Next base: position 967,489 of record NZ_BSTU01000001.1, on the reverse strand, counting down.
GCGGACACCACGAACACGATCGGGAACAGGCTGAACGACACGGCGAGCAGGGCGACCAGGTGCCGCCAGCCGACCTGGGCGAACCAGCGGCCACGCCGCCGGCCGCCCTGGTTGAGGTTGAGGGTTGTCACGCGTACACCTCTTCCTGTTTGCGGGTCCGCCGGAAGCCGACCGCGGAGACCACCGCGACGATGGCGAAGATGAACACCGAGATGCCGGCGGCGAAGCCGAGCTGCGCCCCCTGGCCGCCGAAGGCGAGCCGATAGGTGTACGTGATCAGCAGGTCGGTGGCGCCGTTCGTCGGGTTGTCGGCGGGGAAGGGCGCACCGTCGGTGGTCAGGTAGATCGCGTTGAAGTTGTTGAAGTTGAACGCGAACGACGAGATCAGCAGCGGCGAGAGCGCTACCAGCAACAGCGGCAGGGTGACCGCGCGGAAGGACTGCCAGGGTGAGGCCCCGTCGACCGAGGTGGCCTCGGTCAGCTCGCGCGGGATGGCCTGCAACGCACCGGTGGCCACCAGGAACATGTACGGGTACCCGAGCCAGAGCTGCACCAGGATGACCGCGAAGCGGGCCGTCCACGCCTGACCGAACCAGTCCACGTCCAGCCCGAACAGGTTGTTGATCAGTCCGAAGTCGGCGTTGAACATGTCCCGCCAGGCCAGCAGCATCGCGAACGACGGCATGGCGTACGGCAGAACCAGCAGCACCCGGTAGAGATTGGTGCCGCGCATCCGGGCCGAGTGCAGCACGACCGCGATCAGCATGCCGAGCAGGAACGTCCCACCGGTGGAGCCGATGGCGAAGGCGAAGTTCCAGATCAGGGTGCTGAGGAAGGGGCCGGAGACGTTCTTGTCGGTGAGCACGCGGGTGAAGTTGGTCAGCCCGGTGTTGACCTTCCAGCCCTGGGCCAGCCGCTCACCGTCGGCGGCGACGAAGGCACCCACCTCGGCGTCGGCGGTCCAGGTCCGCCCGGTCTCGGCCTCCCGGACGCAGTCGCAGGCGGTGTCGTACGCCCGCACCGCCTTGCCCTCGTACGCGCGGGACAGGCCGCTGGAGCGCAGCGCGCCACCGGGCGTGGGCACCACCAGGTCGGTGATCTCCTTGCTGCGGGAGCTGGCCTGGCCGATGTTCAGCACGGTGTACCCGGCGGCGGCGGTGACCCTCCCGCCGGTGGCGACCGTGACGTCGGCGCTGTCGAGTCGGCGCAGCCCGTCACTGTCGCCGACGGAGACCGCGCCGGTGCCCGGGTCGGTGACGAGGAAGACCAGCGCACCGGTGGCCGGGTCGCCGGTGGTGGCGATCGACAGGGCGTACTCGGCGGATCCGGGTACCTGGGTGACCGACGAGGACTCGATGGCGACGATCGCGTCGCCCTTGCTGCCCCGGTGCCCGTCCCCGAAGTTGGTGAAGGCGGTGCTGGCGGTGTAGAGCACCGGGAAGACCTGGAAGGCGATCAGGAACAGGGTTCCCGGGACCAGGTACTTGGCGGGGACGTGCCGACGGGTGAGGTACAGGTAGAACAGCCCGGCGGTGGACGCCACCAGCAGCGCCAGGCCGACCCACATCTCGGCGGCGACGAGCGGGAACGCCGCCCAGACGGCGACACCGGCGGTCAGGCCGAGCAGGAGCACCTTGCCGGCGAGCCCGGTCAGGGTGATCGGCGCGTGGTCACGCGTGGCACGGGAGCGCGGGGGTGGGGAGCCGGCGGGCTCCCGGCCCGGGGCCTGCGTGGCAGACCCCGGGCCGAACAGCGGCGTACTCATTACTTGATCTGGCCGGAGATCGTCTTGCCGGCGGCGGTGATGGTGCTGGTCGGGTCCGCCCCACCGATGACGGCGGCCTCGGCCTTGCCGAACGGGTCCCAGATCGCGGCCATCGCCGGGATGGCCGGGAGCACCTGTCCGTTTCTGCCCGCCTCCTGGAACTTGGCCAGGTCCGCGTCGGCGCCCTTGACCTGGTCGAGGGCGGCGGTCAACGCCGGCGGCCGGGGCTCGGCGTTGTACAGCGCGACGGCCAGCTCGGGCGTGGTGGTGTAGTTGGCCACGAACTCCTGGGCCAGCGCCTTGTTGTTGCCCTTGGCGGCGACGTAGAACGCCTGCACGCCCACGAACGGCTGGGCTTCCTTGCCGCCGGCGAAGCCGGGGATCGCCGAGATGTCGTACGAGATGCCGGCCTTCTTGACGTCGGCCACGGCCCACGGTCCGGAGACCAGGTAGGCGCACTTCTTGCCGGTGAAGGTGGCGATCGAGTTGGTGTCCGCGATGGAGCGCTTGAGCACACCCGCGCCCTTCTCGCCGAGCGCGCCGATCTTCTTGAAGGCCTCGATGGACTCGGGCTTGCCCACGCCCAGGTCCTTCGGGTCGTAGTCACCGTTGGCGGCGGTGCCGAAGAGGTAACCGCCGGCCGAGCTGTAGAGCGGGTAGATGTGGTAGGCGTCGCCGTTCTGGCCGACCTGGAGGCAGAGCGTCTCGGTGACCTTCTTCGACGCCGTGAGCTGCCTGCCCTTGGCGACCAGGTCCTCAATGGTCTTCGGCGCCTCGGGGGCCAGCTCGGTGTTGCGGATCAGCGCCAGGTTCTCCTGCGCGTACGGCACGCCGTAGAGCTGGCCGTTGAAGGTGACCGCCTTGACGGCTGTCGCGTTGAAGGCACTCTTCTGGTCGGCGGCGAGCTGCACCGGGTCGATGGTGCCGTTCTGCACCAGGTTGCCGATCCAGTCGTGTGCGCCGACCACGACGTCCGGCCCGCTGCCCTGCTGGGACGCGGTGACGAAGTTGGTCTGCAGGTCCTTGCTGACGGCCTGGACCTCGACGGTGACACCGTTCTCCTGGCCGAACTTCTCGGCGAACGGCTTGAGGGCGGCGGTCCGCTTGTCGTCCGCCCAGATGACCATCTTGCCGCCGGCGGCCTTGGGGGTGTCCTTCGCGGCCGGCTCGCCGCTGTCGCCACCGCAGCCCGAGGCGGCGAGCGCCAGGGCGAAGAGGGCGACCACACCCGCGGTACGGATGCGCATCGGTGCTCCTGTCGTCATGGCGGGTCCGCCGGGGAAGGGCGGCCGGCCAGTGGAAAGTCTGGAATTTCTTGCCAACCGACGCATGATGTTGCGCCGCTGCTTGCGCATGTTGCGGGGACGTTAGCAAGACGTTGCAGATTATGGAAGGGCTTGCAAAGCACTCCGCAAGAACTTGCCGGTGGGCTAAAGTGCCGCCATGCGCGCTCGACTGTCCGACATCGCCCAGCAGGCCGAAGTCAGCGAGGCCACGGTGTCGCGGGTGCTCAACGACCGCCCCGGCGTGGCAGCGGAGACCCGCCAGGCCGTCCTCACCGCCCTTGACGTGCTCGGATACGAGCGCCCGGCCCGGCTGCGTAAGCGCAGCGCCGGCCTGGTCGGCCTGGTGGTGCCGGAGCTGGACAATCCGATCTTCCCCGCATTCGCCCAGGTCATCGAGTCCACCCTGGCGCAGAGCGGGTTCACCCCGGTGCTCTGCACCCAGACCGCCGGCGGGGTGACCGAGGACGAGTACGTGGAGATGCTGCTGGACCGGCAGGTCTCCGGGATCGTCTTCGTCTCCGGCCTGCACGCCGACACCGCCGCCAACCACGACCGCTACCGGGCGCTGCTCGCCCGGCCGTTGCCGGTCGTGATGATCAACGGGTACGTGCCCGGCATCGGCGCACCCTTCGTCTCCTGCGACGACCGGGAGGCGGCCGAACTCGCCGTCGCCCACCTGGTCGCGCTCGGGCATCGTCGGATCGGCCTGATCACCGGCCCGGACCGGTTCGTCCCGGTGCAGCGCAAGGTCGCCGGCTGGCGATCCGCGATGACCCGGCTGGCCGGCGTCGCCGAAGCCGACCTGGGCCCACTGGCCGAGCTGTCACTGTTCGGAGTGGAGGGTGGCGAGGCGGCGGCCGGGCGACTGCTGGACCGCGGCGTCACCGGTGTGGTCTGCGGCTCCGACCTGATGGCGCTCGGCGCGGTCCGGGCCGCCCGCCAACGCGGCCTCAACGTGCCCGACGGCCTCTCCGTGGTGGGTTACGACGACTCACCGCTGATGGCCTTCACCGATCCGCCACTGACCACCATGCGGCAGCCGGTCACCGCGATGGCGGTGGCCGCCGTCCGGGCACTGGTGGACGAGATCAATGGGCACGGCGCCCCGCATTCGGAGTACCTGTTCCGCCCGGAACTGGTGGTCCGCGGCTCGACGGCTGTCGCACCGAGTTCCGCGCGCCTCTCTTACGCAAGATCTGCTTGACTCTTGCAGCGGCCGGCCGGCATATTGCTCGAATGATCAGCGCCGCCACCCCACCGCCCGCCACCGACGACTGGTGGCGTTCCGCGGTCGTCTACCAGGTGTACGTCCGCAGCTTCGCCGACAGCGACGGCGACGGCATCGGCGACCTCCAGGGCGTCCGGCAGCGCCTGCCGTACCTGCGCGACCTCGGGGTGGACGCGCTCTGGCTGACCCCCTTCTACACCTCGCCCATGATCGACGGCGGGTACGACGTGGCCGACTACCGCGACGTCGATCCGATGTTCGGCACCCTCGACGACTTCGACGCGATGATCGCCGACGCGCACGCCCACGGCCTGCGGATCATCGTCGACCTGGTGCCCAACCACACCTCCAGCGCGCACCAGTGGTTCACCGCCGCGCTCGCCGCCGGCCCCGGCTCACCGGAGCGGGCCCGCTACCTCTTCGCCGACGGCCGGGGCGCGCACGGCGAGCTGCCCCCGAACGACTGGGAGAGCATCTTCGGCGGCCCCGCCTGGACGCGGATCGCCGACGGCCAGTGGTACCTGCACCTGTTCGACCCGTCGCAGCCCGACCTGAACTGGCGCCACCCGGAGGTCCGCGCCGAGTTCGAGGACGTGCTGCGGTTCTGGCTGGACCGGGGCGTGGACGGATTCCGCATCGACGTGGCGCACGGCATGATCAAGGCGGAAGGGCTGCCGGACGTCGGCTTCAGCTCGATGACCACCGGCCAGCGTCAGGTCGAACTGCTCGGCAAGGGCCGGTTGCCGTACTTCGACCAGGACGAGGTGCACGAGATCTACCGCGCCTGGCGGCCCATCCTGGACAGCTACCCGGGCGGCCGGATGGCGGTCGCCGAGGCGTGGGCCGAGACGCCGCAGCGGCTGGCCCGCTACATCGGCCCGGACGAGCTGCACCAGGCGTTCAGCTTCGACTTCCTCGACGCCACCTGGTCGGCCGACTCGTTCCGCAAGGTGATCGACACCGCGTTGGCCGAGGCGACAGTGGTCGGGGCGCCGACCACCTGGGTGTTGTCCAACCACGACAAGCAGCGGCACGTCACCCGCTACGGCGACGGCCCCGAAGGATTGCGCCGAGCCCGCGCCGCCAGCCTGCTGATGCTCGCCCTGCCCGGCTGCGCCTACCTCTACCAGGGCGAGGAGCTGGGCCTGCCGGAGGTCCTCGACCTCCCCGACGAACTACGCCAGGACCCGGCGTTCCTGCGCACCGGCGAGAGCCGGGACGGCTGCCGGGTGCCCATCCCGTGGAGCGGCGAGTTGACCCCGTACGGCTTCGGGCCCGCCGGCAGCGAGCTGAGCTGGCTACCCGCCCCGGCCCTCTGGCAGACGCTCTCCGTCGCCGCGCAGACCGGCGTGCCCGGCTCCACCCTGGAGCTGTACCGGGCGGCACTGCGGATCCGGCACGACCACCCCGCGCTCGCCCTCGACGCCGACGGGGTCACCTGGCGGGAGAGCGAACCGGGCGTGCTGGCCTTCTCCCGCACCGCCGGCACAACCGTGCTGACCTGCGTGGTCAACCTCAGCGGCGCACCGGTCCTGATCCACGGGTACGGCCAGCCGCTCGTCGCCAGCGACGGGCTCACCGAGCAGGGCACCGGTCATCTGCTGCCAATTGACGCGGCAGTCTGGTTGGAACAGCGCTGAACGGGTAACTCGTTCCCGACCTGGTCGTTCGTCGTGCCCCGCGCCGGCGGGCGACTGGGCTACCGACCCCTTGTGGTGGGGGGTGAGGTGCCACCGGCGCCGCGCGGAGTCCGCTCCGCGTGGCGCCGGTGTCCGTAGGCGGCCGGTGGTGTGACCCGCGCTGGTCGCGGGTACGGCATAGGGAACCGTCGTTACGGAGGTGACCCATGGTGGTACGGATCGCCCAGTGCACGCTCGACGTCGAGGACCTGGACGTGATGGTCGCGTTCTGGTCGGCGGCCCTCGGCTACGAGGTCGAGCGGGGCGACGACGGCAGCGCCAAGCTCTGGCCGCCCGGGCCGTCATCCGCCGCAGCGCCCACCGTGTGGTTGCAGGGCTCGGGCACCGCCAAGCGGGGCAAGAACCGGCTGCACCTCGACCTGGTCGCGCACGCGGACCCCCAGGCCGAGGTACGGCGGCTGCTGAGCCTCGGCGCACGGCACGTCGACGTCGGTCAGACCGGGGCCGAACAGTTCACGGTGCTCGCCGATCCGGAGGGCAACGAGTTCTGCGTGCTGGACCGCGCGCCGACCCGCTGACCTCTCACTTCGCGGTGAGCAACGCCGCGATCCGGGTGAAGCCGGCGCGCACCTCGGCCTCGTCCGGCGGTTCGGCGGGCTCACCGTGACCCGCCTCGTCGGCTGCCGCGTCCAACTCCTCGTCGATCATGTCCTCGAAGTCCCCGTACAGGTCGGCCCCCTCCGCCTGCCGGGCCTCGTCCTCGGCGGCGACCTGTGCGGCGGCGATCTCACCGCGGATCTCGTCGGCGGACAGCGCCGGGAGCAACGGCTCCACCACGGCCACCAACTGTTCCTCGGCCACCACCGCCTCGGCCAGGGCCAACGCGTGGGGGCGCTCGTACGGCCCGCAGACCACCGGCTCCCACTCGTCGCGATCACCGAGCGGACCGAAGGTGATGATCCACGGCAGGCCGAGCAGCGGTGAGTCCGCCGGCAGGTCGAGTGTCATGAGTGCGCCCACCGGCTCATCATGGTCCGCGAACGCGAGCGCCGATGCAGTTCTCCGCCGTTGTCGCCCGTCCGGCGCTCGTCGGGCGGTCCTCCGGCGCTCCTTCGGCGCTCGACGGCGTTCGTTCGGCGGCCGTTTCGGCCGGCCGGTCAGCCGGGACGGACAGCGTCCAGAGCGGCGCGGACCAGGGCGAGCGCCGTGGCCGGCGGCACACCGAGCCGAGCCGCCTCCGCCGCGTAGCCGGCCGCCGCCCGCTGCAGACGGTCGACGGCGTCGTCCCGCCCCGGCGCGACGAAGGTGCCGTTGCGTCCCCGGGTCTCCAGCAGCCCGGCCGCCTCCAACTCCCGGTAGGCGCGGGCCACCGTGTTCGCTGCCAACCGCAGGTCAGCGGCGAGCTGCCGGACGGTCGGCAGTCGAGTGCCGACCGGCAACCGGCCGTCGCCGATCAGCTCGGCGAGCTGCACCCGCACCTGCTCGTACGGTGGCACCGACGAGTCCGCGTCGACCGAGATCAGCACCTGCCCGCCTTCCGTCATCAGCCCGCCCCGCCCGGCGTACCGGGGTCGATGCCCTCGTCGACATCCTTCGGCGGCGCCGGGGTCTCCGCGAGATCCACGACCCGACCGGTGGTGCTGGTCGCGAGGAGCGCCGCGCCGAACAGCACCAACTGGTTGAGCAGGTAGAGATAGAGCAGCAGACCGACGGCACCGGCCACCACGGTGTACGCCGGATTCCGCTCGGTCCGCACCACGTAGTATCGCCCGACCGTGTTCAGCAGGGTGATACCGATCGCCACCAGCAACACCACCGGGCGCAGCCGGGAGCGGCTCATCCGCAGCCGGGGCACGGCGAGCAGCAACGCGGTGGCGAGCACGGTGTTGACCAGCACGCTGAGGACCGCGCTGATCGTGGTCAGACCGACCGAGCCGGTGCTGCGGAGCAGGAAACGCAGCAGCGACTCCAACGCGTCCACCGCCGCGACCGACAGGCCGAGCAGCACGAAGACGCCGATCATCACGCCCAGGTCGACGAGCCGCCGCACCACCAGGTTGCCCGGTTGCTGGTTGAGCCGGTACATCAGCCGCTGCGAGGACCGGATGGCCTCCACCCAGCCGATCCCGGTGAAGACCAGGATGACCAGGCCGACCACACCGACGGTGCCGCTGGAGTTGGCGATCTGCTCGGCGTCCAGGAACGGCAGATTCTCCTTGAGGAAGTCGGCCGCCGCCGCGCTGACCTCGTCGTTGTCCTCCAGGATCGCGCCGAAGACGGAGAACGCGACCAGGGCGAGGGCGAACACCGCGAAGAAGCCGTAGTAGGCGATGGCGGCGGCCAACCGACCGGCCAGCACCTCGCCGTACAGCACGCCGGCCCGCCACACGTGGTCGAAGAGGCTCGACCGGTGGCGCGCGCCGCTCACCCAGCGGTCGATGCCCGCCTCGATCCGGCCGATCACGTTCACGCGATCATCCTCGCCGATCTCCCACCGCTGTAGTGGCAACCAGCTTCCCGTGCTCGCCGGCCGGCGCGTCGCCGCGCTCCAGTCGCCGCGCGTCAGCCGCCGAGGCAGAAGTCCCGGCGTGGCTGCCACCTGGCCTGCTCGTTGTGCGAGAAGAGGGTGAACGCGCCGACCTCGAACACCGCGGAGAAGTCGGCGAGATCCTCGTACACCTTGTCCAGGGCCTCCGGTGCCACGTCCTGAGCCACTGTGACGTGCGGATGGTACGGGAACCGGAGTTCCCGGTGCAGGCCGGGCGTCGCGGCGATGGCCGCGGCCAGCAACTCGCACTCGCTGATCCCGGCGGCCACCGCGACGAACACCACCTGGGTGACCGGACGGAACGTGCCGGTGCCCCGCAGGTGCAGCGTGAACGGCAGGTGCGCGGCAGCGACGGCGGCCAGGTGCCGCTCGACCGCAGGCAGGTTGGCCGTGCGGATCTCGGTGGGACCGAGCAGCGTCACGTGCGCGGGCACCGCCAGCGGATCGCCGGCCTCGATCCGTCGACGGGTGAGCTGGGCACCCCACGGCTCGGGGATGTCCACCGCGATGCCGATCTGGATGGTGTCGCCGGTCGGCCGCACCCCGCCACTGCGATCCACGCTTCGCGCCGCCCCTCCGACCACCGACCCGTCCACCTGTACCGCGGACCTACTCGCCGCGCACGGGCGGGAAGAACCCCACCCGCTCGTACGCGGACCGCAGGGTCGCCGCGGCCACCGCACGGGCCTTCTCCGCGCCGGCCGCGAGCAGCTTGTCCAACTGCGCCGGATCGTCGAGATAGGTGCGGGTGCGCTCCTGGATCGGCCGGACGAAGTCCGTCACGACCTCGGCCAGTTCCTTCTTCAGATCGCCGTAGCCGCGGCCCGCGAACGCGGCCACCAACTCGTCGATGCTGCGGCCGCTGAGCGCCGAGTGGATGGTCAACAGGTTGGACACACCCGGCTTGGTCTCGGCGTCGAAGACGATCTCCCGGCCGGTGTCGGTCACCGCCGAACGGATCTTCTTCGCGGACCGGGCCGGATCTTCGAGCAGGTCGATGATGCCGGCCGGCGAGGACGACGACTTCGACATCTTCGCCGTCGGGTCCTGCAGATCGGTGATCTTGGCAGTGTCCTTGACGATGTGTGGCGCGGGCACCGTGAACGTGGCGCCGAACAGCGAGTTGAACCGCTGGGCCAGATCCCGGGAGAGCTCCAGGTGCTGGCGCTGGTCCTCGCCGACCGGAACCGCGTTTGCCTGGTAGAGCAGGATGTCGGCGGCCTGGAGGACCGGATAGGTGAACAGCCCGACGCTGGCCCGCTCGTTACCCTGCTTCTGCGACTTGTCCTTGAACTGGGTCATCCGGCTGGCCTCGCCGAAGCCGGTGATGCAGCCGAGCACCCAGGCCAGCTGCGGGTGCTCGGGCACCTGCGACTGGACGAACAGGGTGCTGCGTTCCGGGTCCAGCCCGACCGCGAAGAGCTGGGCCGCGGCCACCCGGGTCCGCTGGCGCAGCAGCGCCGGGTCGTGCCCCGCGGTGATGGCGTGCAGGTCCACCACGCAGTAGAACGCGTCGTGGGTGTCCTGCAGGGCTACCCAGTGCCGCACCGCGCCCAGATAGTTGCCGAGGTGGAACGAGTCGGCTGTCGGCTGGATGCCGGAGAAGACGCGGGGCCGGGCGGGAACGTCGGACATGGCGATAATTCTGTCAGCAAGCAACCCGGTCCGTCATGACGGGCCGGCGGGTCGGCTCCGGCCCGCCGATGCCGGGGTGCTGACCTCGCGTGCTTCGCCCGCGCCAACCCGGTGCGTCGACCCGAGGGTGACCCGGCGGTGCTGCCCCGCGACCGCCTCCCCGGCCGACTCCGGGCTGCCCGCCGAGGCCGGTGGAGCGTCGTACTCGCGGCGCGGCTCGGTGCCGCGCGCGGCAGAGACGGCGAGTTGGGCCACCCGGCGGCCGTCCAGCGTGAGCACCCGCAGCAGCCAGCCGGCCGGCAACTCCGCCGGATCGGGCGCACCGACGTCGGCGGGCTCAGCGGGCACCGGCACCTCGTCGCCGGTCAGCGGAAGCCGACCCAGCGCGGCCATCACGAACCCGCCCACCGTCTCGTACGGACCGGCGGGTAGCGCCACCCCGGTCCGCTCGGCGAAGTCAGCGAGGTTGAGGCGACCGTCCACCACGGCGGGCAGGCCAGCGTGCACCGGGTCCGGGGCGGCGTCGTACTCGTCGTGGATCTCACCGACCAGCTCCTCGATGAGGTCCTCCAGGGTGACGATCCCGGCCGTGCCGCCGTACTCGTCGACCACCACCGCGAGGTGCTGGCCCTCCCGGCGCATCTCGGTCAGCGCGGCGAGCACCCGTTTGCTGCCGGGGAGCCGCTTCACCTCCCGGGCCAGCTCGCCGACGGTGAGGCACGGGTCGCCGTCCGGGCGCAGCAGCACGTCCCGGAGGTGCACGAAGCCGATCACGTCGTCGTGGGTGGCGTCGGTGACCGGGTAGCGGGTGTGTGTTTCGGCGCGGACCAGTCGGGCGGCTTCGCCGATGGTCAGCCGCGCCGGCAGGAAGACCACCTCGGTGCGCGGCATCATCACCTCGCGGATCAGACTGGCACCGGCCACCAGGACCTCGTCGATGATTCGTCGCTCGTCCGGGTCGAGCACCGTGTTCGCCGCGACCAGGTCCCGCAGATCGGCCTCCGAGATGTGCTCCCGGCCAGCCGTCGGACCGGTCCCGAGCAGGTCGGTGACGAGTCGGGTGGCACCGTCCGCCGCGCGGACCAGCACCCGGGCGACGGCCCGGGCGAGCGGACCGGGGTCGCGGCGGGGATGTGCCCGCGCGCGTCGCCGGAGCCCGGTACGGGCCACTTCCCGCATGACAGAGATGGTAGACACCGTGGGCCCGCCGCACAGGACATCGGACGGAGCGGCCACAGATGTTCGGCTCTGTTTAATCGTGAAAGATTATGATGGAATGGGTTGCCGGTGGTGTCGGCGAGGATGCCGGCCACCGCCCTAGTGTCATCACCCAAAGGGCCACGTCCCGGGCGGGCCAGGCAGGAGGCAACGACGTGAAACTGCTCGTCACCGGGGGCGCCGGCTTCATCGGGAGCGTGGTGACCCGGATGCTGCTCGACGCGGGCCACCAGGTGGTCATCCTGGACGACCTACGTACCGGCCACCGCGAAGCCCTCGCCCCGGACGCCACCCACGTCGAGGCGTCCATCCACGACGCCGCCCGCGTCATCACCGCCGACGCCGGCTTCGACGGGGTGCTGCACTTCGCCGCCCTCATCGCCGCCGGCGAGTCGATGATCAAGCCGGAGTTGTACTGGCGGAACAACACCGTCGGCACGCTCGCCCTGATCGACGCCGTCCGGGCGGCCGGAGTGCCCCGGATGGTCTTCTCCTCCACCGCCGCCGTCTACGGCAACCCCACCGAGCTGCCCATCACCGAAAACGCGGTGAAGGCGCCCACCAACACGTACGGCGCCACCAAACTCGCCGTCGACATGGCACTCACCTCCGAGGCGATCGCGCACGGGCTGGCCGCCGTGTCACTGCGCTACTTCAACGTGGCCGGCGCCCACCTCGACGGCGACATCGCGCTCGGCGAGCGGCACGACCCGGAGACCCACCTGATCCCGATCGCGCTGGACGTCGCCGCCGGCCGGCGGGAGAAACTCCAGCTCTTCGGGGACGACTACCCCACCGTCGACGGCACCTGCGTCCGCGACTACATCCACGTCGCCGACCTGGCCCGCGCGCACCTGCTGGCGCTGGACGCGGCCACCAGCGGCCAGCACCGGATCTACAACCTGGGCAACGGCAACGGCTTCACCAACCGCCAGGTCGTCGACGTGGTCCGCGAGGTCACCGGTCACCACCTGCCCGTCGAGGTCGCCCCACGCCGCGAGGGCGACCCGGCCGAGTTGGTCGCGTCGTCCACGCTCGCCCGCCAGGAGCTGGGCTGGGTGCCACAGAAGCCGACCCTGCACGACATGGTCGGGGATGCCTGGGCGTTCTACCGCACGCACATCCTGGGGCAACCGTGAGCGCGAGGAGTGAGCCGCTTTTGCGAGCCCCGCAGTCGCGAGCAAGGAGGCAACCGTGAGCGCGAGGAGTGAGCCGCTTTTGCGAGCCCCGCAGTCGCGAGCAAGGAGGCAACCGTGAGCGCGAGGAGTGAGCCGGGTCTGCGAGCCCTGCAGTCGCGAACGAAGGGGGAATCCGTGACCCACCCGGCCGATGATGTCGCCGAGCGGGCTGCGGCCGGCTTCTCCGCACAGTTCGGCGGCCAGGCATCCGGGCGCTGGGCGGCCCCGGGCCGGGTCAACCTGATCGGCGAGCACACCGACTACAACGAAGGCTTCGTGCTGCCGTTCGCCCTGCCGATGCGCACCGTCGTGGCGGCCGATCGGCAGGACGGGGAGCACTGGACGGTCTGGTCGGAGCTCTCCGGCGAGACGATCACCTTCGGCGCGGACGACGTCGCCGAGCCGGGCCGGGTCACCGGCTGGGGCGCGTACGTCGCGGGTGTGGTCTGGGCGCTGCGCGAGGCGGGTCATCCCGTGCCGGGCGCCCGGCTGGCGATCGCTTCCGACGTGCCGCTGGGTTCCGGGCTCTCCTCCTCGGCCGCACTGGAGTCAGCCGTACTGGCTGCCCTGCTCGACCTCGGCGGGCTGGAGCTGGCCCCGGAACTGCAACCCCGGCTGGCACAGCGGGCGGAGAACGTCTACGTGGGTGCGCCGACCGGCATCATGGACCAGTCGGCGGCGATCCGTTGCCGGGCCGGGCACGCCCTCTTCCTCGACTGCCGCGACGAGTCGGTCGAGCACATCCCGTTCGACCTGGACGCTGCCGGCCTCGCCGTGCTGGTCATCGACAGTCGGGCACCGCACCGCCACGCCGACGGGGAGTACGCGGCCCGCCGTCGTTCCTGCGAGGCCGGAGCCAGCGCGCTCGGGGTTGCCGCGCTGCGGGATGTGGGCATCGACCAGCTCGACGCCGCGTTGGCTCAGCTCGACGACGAGGAGACCCGGCGTCGGGTCCGACACGTGGTCACCGAGGACCAGCGCGTACTGGACACCGTGGCGCTACTGCGTGCCGCCCGGGTCCGCGACATCGGCCCACTGCTGACGGCCTCCCACGTCTCGATGCGCGACGACTTCGAGATCACCGTGCCGGAGATCGACACCGCCGTCGAGGCGGCGTTGGCAGCCGGCGCGCTGGGCGCCCGGATGACCGGGGGCGGCTTCGGCGGGTGCGTGCTCGCGCTGATCGAAGCCGACCGTGCCGACGAGGTCGCCGCCGCCGTGACCGACGCGTACGCGGCGAAGGGTTTCACCGCCCCCACCACCGTGACGGTCCTCCCCTCCCCCGGCGCCACCCGCCTCCCCTGACCCCCACACCCCAGACTGATCAAGAAGTTCGCGTCACTGTCAGCCCGCATTCTGACGCAAACTTCTTGATCACCGGGCGGGGCCGGGGTGGGGCGGCCGGAGGGATGGAGATCGTGCTTGTTCAGGGAAGTAGTGGCCTCACCCGCTGGGCGAGGCCACTACTTCATGAATCGAGCGCGATCTTGGCGCAGGTGCGCGGGTGGGTGTTCAGGGTGCCGTTGGTGGGGTGGGGTTAGCTGGTTTCGACGATCATGCCGGCGCCTACCGTGCGGTTGGTCGCCTCGTCGATGATGACGAAGCCGCCGGTGGTGCGGTTGCGGCGGTACTCGTCGGCCAGCAGCGGCACGGTCGTGCGCAGCCGCACCCGGCCGATCTCGTTGAGCCGCAGCTCGTCGGCCGACTCGTCGCGGTGCAGCGAGTTGATGTCCAGCCGGTAGTGCAGCCCGCGCACGATCGCCCGAGCCGACCGGGTGGTGTGCTTGATCGCGTACCGGCCTCCGACCCGCAGGGGGGCCGTCTCGTCCATCCAGCAGACCATTGCCTCGATGTCCTGGGCCACCGCCGGCGCGTTGTTCGGCCGGCAGATCAGGTCACCCCGGGAGATGTCGATCTCGTCGGCCAGTCGTACCGTGACCGACATCGGTGGGAACGCCTCCGCGACCGGCCCGTCGGCGGTCTCCACGGCGGCGATCCGGCTGGTGAAGCCGGAGGGCAGCACCATCACCTCGTCACCCGGCTTCAGCACCCCGGAGGCGACCTGACCGGCGTAGCCGCGGTAGTCGGTGACGGTGGTGGACTGCGGACGGATCACGTACTGCACCGGGAACCGGACGTCGACCAGGTTGCGGTCGCTCGCGATGTGCACCCGCTCCAGGTGGTGCAGCAGCGAGGGGCCCTCGTACCACTGCATGTTCTCCGACCGGGACACGATGTTGTCGCCCCGCAGCGCGGAGACCGGCACCACCGTCAGGTCGGGTACGTCGAGCTTCGCCGCGAACGCGGTGAACTCGTCGGCGATCCGCTCGTAGACCTCCTGCGACCAGTCGACCAGGTCCATCTTGTTGACGCAGAGGACCAGGTGCGGCACCCGCAGCAGGGAGCAGAGGAACGCGTGCCGGCGGGACTGCTCGACGAGGCCCTTGCGCGCGTCCACCAGGATCAACGCCAGATCCGCCGTCGATGCTCCGGTGACCATGTTGCGCGTGTACTGGATGTGGCCGGGGGTGTCGGCGATGATGAACTTGCGCCGGGGGGTGGCGAAGTAGCGGTACGCCACGTCGATGGTGATGCCCTGCTCCCGCTCGGCACGCAGGCCGTCGGTGAGCAACGCCAGGTTGGTGTATTCGTCGCCGCGGGCCGCGCTGACCGCCTCCACGGCCGCCAGCTGGTCGGTGAAGAGCGACTTGGTGTCATAGAGCAGCCGCCCGATCAGGGTCGACTTCCCGTCGTCGACGCTGCCGGCGGTGGCGAATCGCAGCAGGTCCATCGGCCGCGCTTCGGGCGCGGTCTCGGTGCCGGCGGCCGGGGCCATGATCTCGGTGCTCATCAGAAGTAGCCCTCCCGCTTGCGGTCCTCCATGGCGGCCTCACTGACCCGGTCGTCACCACGGGTGGCGCCGCGCTCGGTGATCCGGGTGGCTGCCACCTCCTCGATGACCTTCTCCACGGTGTCCGCATCGGAGCGGACCGCAGCGGTGCAGGAGGCGTCACCGACGGTGCGGTAGCGCACCTGGGCCTTGAACCGCTCCTCACCCGCGCGGGGGCGGAAGAACTCGTTGACGGCGTAGAACATGCCGTCCCGTTCGACCACCTCGCGCTCGTGCGCGTAGTAGATCGACGGCAGCGGGATGCGTTCCCGTGCGATGTAGTGCCAGACGTCCAGCTCGGTCCAGTTGGACAGTGGGAAGACCCGGATCGACTCGCCTGGGTGGTGCCGGCCGTTGTACAGCGACCACAGCTCCGGCCGCTGGTTCTTCGGGTCCCACTGACCGAACTCGTCGCGGAAGCTGAACACCCGCTCCTTCGCCCGGGCCTTCTCCTCGTCCCGGCGGGCGCCACCGAACAGCGCGTCGAAGCGGTGCTTCTCCACCGCGTCCAGCAGCACCGGCGTCTGGATCCGGTTGCGCATGCCGTCAGCGGACTCCCGGACCATGCCGCTGGCCAGGGCCTCCGGCACGCTCGCCACGACGAGTTGCAACCCCAGCTCGGCGACCCGCTGGTCGCGGTATTCCAGGACCTCGGGGAAGTTGTGCCCGGTGTCGACGTGCATGACCGGGAAGGGGACGTTGGCGGGGGCGAACGCCTTCTGTGCCAGCCGCAGCATGACGATCGAGTCCTTGCCACCGGAGAAGAGCAGCACCGGCCGTTCCATCTCGGCGACCACCTCGCGCATCACGAAGATGCTCTCCGCTTCGAGGGCATCCAGGTGGGAGACCTGGTACGCCGCGGGGGTGGTCATGACACCGGCTCGATTCGCTCGCTCATCCGATTTCCAGACCTTTCCGGTCGGGCATGTCAAGAAAGTGCGCTCAGGCTACCCGGAATGTTTCTGCAGCGCTGCAAGCAACCGGGCGGCGAGATCCTTGCGACAGACCAGAAGGTCGGGCAGTCGCGGATCCGCCTCGTTGTATTTCAGCGCAGAACCGTCGATCCGGGAAGCGTGCAGTCCGGTGGCCGTCGCCACAGCGACCGGGGCCGCCGAGTCCCACTCGTACTGCCCACCTGCATGGATGTACGCGTCCACTTCGCCGGTGACCACCGCGGCGATTTTCGCTCCGGCCGAACCCATCGGCACCAGGTGGGCGCCGACGTCCTCGGCCAGGTCGGTCAGGAAGACCGGCGGCCGGCTGCGACTCGCCGCCAAGCGGATCTTCCGCTCGCCGGCAGTCGCCGCCTCCACTGTCATCGGCGGGTACGCCGGCGGGTAGTCGGTGCCCAGCACCCGGTGCTGCGCCGGCAACCCCACCGCCCCGGCGATCAGCCCGTGCGGACTCGGCGCGTTGCGTGCCCAGAGCGCCACGTGCACCGCCCAGTCCGAGCGGCCCTCCTCGGAGAACTCCCGGGTGCCGTCCAACGGGTCGACGATCCACACCCGGTCCGCGGTCAACCGCGACACCGCCCCGGTGTTCACCTCCGCGGCCCAGGCCAACCGGGACCCCTCGTCCTCCTCGGAGAGCACCGCGTCACCCGGACGCCACTTCGCCAACTCCGTGCGGATCAGGTCGTGCGACACCTTGTCCCCGGCCGACTTCAGCGCGCCGGTGTCGGCGAAACCCATCTCGGTGCGCAGGTCGAGCAGCGCCTGCCCGGCCCGGGACGCCAACCATCGGGCGAACGCGCCATCGATCATCGGAGGACTGCTCATCTGCCCGCTCCCGTCGCCTCGCCGCGCTGCCCGCACGGGCCGATCCGCCGCGACTCGCGTCGCCGGTCGCGGCACGCCGAAAGGCGCAGACTACCGGGCCGTCGTTTCCGAGTCGGTACGCCCCGCCCGGCTCAACTGCCGTGGTAGAGGTTCTGCGTCGGCTCCACGCCCTTGGTGATCACCGACTCCACCACGTCGGCGGCCCGGTCCACCAGGAAATCCAGCTCCTTGCGTTCTGCCGTGCCGAAATCCGACAGCACATAATCCGCCGGGTCCTGCCGCCCCGGCGGTCGACCGACGCCGAACCGCACCCGGGCGTAGTCCTTCGTCCCCAGGGACTTCGACATCGAGCGCAGGCCGTTGTGCCCGCCCTCACCGCCGCCGAACTTGACCCGCACCTGACCGAACCCGATGTCGAGCTCGTCGTGCACCGCGATCACCTGCGCCGTCGGCACCTTGTAGAACTGCGCCAGCGCCGCGACCGGCCCACCGGAGAGGTTCATGTACGTCAGTGGCTTGACCAGCACCAGCTTCGGCCCACCGAACCCCAGCCGCGCCTCGGCCACCTCGGCCACCGCCCGCTTGTGCCGACCGAACCGGGCACCCACCCGACCGGCCAGCAGTTCGGCCACCATGAACCCGACGTTGTGCCGGTTCCCGGCGTACTCCCGACCGGGGTTGCCCAGGCCGACCACCAGCCACGGCCCCGCCTCGTCCGTCACGACCCGTCCCTTCCGACGCCCAACGCAGCGACTCCCGATATGCCGACAGGCGCCCCCGAACATCCGGGGACGCCTGTCGCACAGTACGAACCGATCAGGCCTCGGTGCGCGCCTCGGTCGTCTCGTCGCCCTCGGCGGCCGGGGCGGCGTCCGCGCCCTCGGAGCCCTCGGTGCCCTCGCCGACCTCGGCCTCAGCCTCGTCGGTGGCAACCTCGACCTCGGGCAGCGTCGCCTCGAGCTGCTCGGCGGTCGGGGCGGCGGTCACCGACGCGACGGTCAGCTCCGAGTCGGCAGCCAGCTCGACGCCGGCCGGCAGCTGGACGTCGCCGGCGGTCACCTGGCTGCCCGCCTCCAGGCCCTCGATCGAGGCCTCGAGGTGGTCGGGGACCTTGGTGGCGTCCGCGGTCACCGAGAGGGTGTCGTGGTCGTGCACGATCAGGGTGTCCCGGGCGGCCTCACCGGTCAGCTGGACCGGAACCTCGACGGTGACCTTCTCGCCCCGGCGGACCAGGATCAGGTCGACGTGCTCGAAGGTGTCGCGGATCGGGTCACGCTGGATCGCCTTCGGCAGCGCCAGCACCTGGGTGCCGTCGGTGATGTCGATCGCGAAGAGCTGGTTGGCACCGCCCTTGCGGATCGCCGCGGCGAACTCCCGCGACGGCAGCGCGATGTGCTTGGGCTTCTCGCCGTGGCCGTACAGCACGGCGGGCACCTTGCCGGCCCGGCGGGTACGGCGGGCACCACCCTTGCCGAACTCGGTGCGGGGCTCGGCGCTGATCTTTACCTCGGACACGGGGAAACTCCTGATGCTTTTCGCTGCGGCGGCTTGTCGTCTGGCGGTGCTGGGGCGAGGGGCTCGCTGGGGCTCATGCGTCATGAACGACTGCCCGGAGCACCGCGTCGATGACGGTGCCTCCGTGCGGCGCTTTTCAGCGGCCCGCCGGGCACCCTCGCCGTGGCAACCGCACCAGTCTACCCGAGCTGTTTCCAGGGTTTCCGGCAGTCCCCGATCACGGCTCAAGACCGGCCCGCCGGTGGTGCCTCCACCAGCGCGCCGGCCCCGTTTCCGCCAGTTTGCCAGCCCCGCCCCGCCAGCGTGTCAGGTGGCGGAAACGGGGCTCGGGTTCAGCTCAGGCCACCGAAGAGGGTGGTCACCGAGCCGTCATCGAAGACCTCCCGGATCGCCCGCGCCAGCAGCGGCGCGATCGACAGCACGGTGAGCTTGTCCAGCTGCTTCTCCGGCGGAAGCGGCAGCGTGTTCGTCACCACGATCTCGCTGATCGAGCTGTTCTTCAGCCGCTCGGTGGCCGGGTCGGACAGCAGTGCGTGGGTGGACGCGACAACGATCTCCGCGGCGCCCGACTCCTTGAGGATGTCGGCGGCCTTGGCGATCGTGCCTCCGGTGTCGATCATGTCGTCGACGATCAGGCAGACCCGGCCCTCGACCTCACCGACCACCCGGTTCGCCACGACCTGGTTCGGCTTCATCGGGTCGCGGGTCTTGTGGATGAACGCCAGCGGGCAGCCGCCCAGCCGGTCGGTCCACCGCTCGGCCACCCGCACCCGGCCGGAGTCCGGTGCCACCACCGTCATCGGCCGGCCGGCGTACTTGTGCTCCACGTACTCGGCCAGGATGTCCATCGCGAAGAGGTGGTCCACCGGGCCGTCGAAGAAGCCCTGGATCTGCGCGGTGTGCAGGTCGACGGTGAGGATGCGGTTGGCACCGGCGGTCTTCAGCAGGTCCGCCACCAGGCGGGCCGAGATCGGCTCCCGGCCGCGGTGCTTCTTGTCCTGGCGGGCGTACGGGTAGAACGGCAGCACCACGGTGATCCGCTTGGCCGACCCCCGCTTCAGCGCGTCGACCATGATCAGGGTCTCCATGACCCAGGTGTTCACCCCGTGCGTGACGGACTGCACCACGAAGGCGTCCGAACCACGTACCGAGTCCTTGAAGCGTACGAAGATCTCGCCGTTGGCGAACTCGTAGGCGTCGGCCGGAGTCGGCGCGACGCCGAGCACCTCGCCGATCTCCTTGGCCAACTCCGGAAAGCCACGTCCGGAAAAGAGCATCAGGCTTTTGCGGTTTTCGGCGACGATGCTGCCCATGGGCCCGTCTGCTCCCGTTTTGTCGGCGGTACCCGACCCGGTGGTGGTGGGTCAGGGACTATTCGGTTGCAGTATCTCCCGGGCCGGATGCGCCGCCCACTGTCTTGGCTCCCCCGTGCATTGCCTCACTGTCGCTTGCGGCACCGGCCACACCCGACGCACCCTCGGCGGCGCGTTGCGCCCGTTCGGCCGCCGCCGCGGAGACCGTTCCGGGGCGCTTGCGCTGCACCCAGCCCTCGATGTTGCGCTGCGGCGCCCGGGTGACCCCGAGCGCGCCCGGCGGGACGTCCTGCGCGATGGCGCTGCCCGCCGCCACGTAGGCACCGGCACCGACCTCGACCGGCGCGATCAGGCTCGTGTCGCAGCCGACGAAGGCGCCCTCACCGACGGTCGTGCGGTGCTTGTTCACCCCGTCGTAGTTCACGAAGATGGTCGCCGCGCCGATGTTGGCCTTCGCGCCGATCGTGGCGTCACCGACGTAGCTGAGGTGCGGAACCTTCGCACCCGCGCCGATCTCGGTGTTCTTCACCTCGACGAACGTGCCGACCTTCGACTTCTCGGCCAGCCGGGCGGCGGGCCGCAGGTACGCGTACGGTCCGACGGTTGCGCCCGCGCCCACTTCGGCGCCGTCGGCGTGGCTGCGGATCACCGAGGCGCCCGGGCCGACGACGGTGTCGATCAGGGTGACGTCCGGGCCGATCACCGCGCCCGCGCCGATCACCGTGCTGCCGCGCAACTGGGTGTTCTGGTCGACCACGGCGTCGCGGTCCAGCGCCACGGTCACGTCGATCCAGGTGGTGACGGGGTCGAGCAGGCTCACCCCGGTGCGCATCCACGCCTCGTTGATCCGGTCGCGCAGCAGTCGGCGCAGCGTCGCCAGCTCCACCCGGTCGTTGCAGCCCAATGTCTCGACGTGGTCCACGGCGACGTGCACCGCCACCGGCTCACCGGCGGAGCGGAGCAGGCCGAAGACGTCGGTGAGGTACTCCTCGCCCTGGTCGTTGTCGGTGGAGAGCTTGCCCAGCGCCTCACGTAGCCGCACCGCGTCGAACGCGTAGATGCCGGCGTTGATCTCCCGGATCCCGCGCTGCGTCGCGTCGGCGTCACGTTCCTCGACGATCTGCTCCAGGCGGCCGTCGGCGTCCCGGACGATCCGGCCGAGGCCGCTGGGGTCGGGCACCGCGGCGGCCAGCACGGTGGCCGCCGCGGCGGCTTCCTCGTGCGCGGTCACCAGCGCGCCGACGGTCTCGGGTCGCAGCAGCGGCACGTCCCCGTTGATCACGACGACCGTGCCGGCGCCGTCCGGTACCGCGTCCAGCGCGATGCGGACGGCGTGCCCGGTGCCGAGCTGCTCGGCCTGGAGCACCGGCGTGGCGTCCGGGGCGACCTCGGACAGGTGCGCCCGGACCTGGTCGGCGCCGTGTCCCACCACCACGACGGTGCGGTCCGCGCCCAGCGGGGCGGCGGCGCTCAGCACGTGACCGAGGAGCGTGCGACCGAGCAGGGGGTGCAGCACCTTGGGCAGTGTCGACTTCATCCGCTTGCCCTCACCGGCGGCGAGCACGACGACGGTACGGAGGTGGGGCTGGGGCACGATGTGGCTCCCGTCGGGACGGCGGACACTCTCGCGGCCATGCTAGCCGCGCAGCCCCGCGCCTTCCCCGCTTACCCCCACCGGGCCCCAAAACGGACCTAGGTGTGCAGCTCGGCCGCCAGGGTTCGAACCTGAAATACGGGTACCAAAGACCCGGGTGTTGCCAATTACACCACGGCCGATCAGCGACGCGAGCACGTCGCTTGAGGGATGGACATCCCGCCGCTACACCTTAGCGCCCCGGCCGCCGGACGCCATCGCTCATCCCGCCGCACGGCTGGCGATCGACCCGGTCGGCACCTCGGGGTGGCCGACCCGCACCTCGGCCGCCGGCCTCCCGGAGCGCACGCGCACCCGGCCACAGCCCTCGGCTGACCTGCGCCTTTGATCAGTTTCGCGAGGGTGATTCGAAACTTCACCGTGCGATCTACGGTGCCGTAAGTTACGGTGACGTAGGCGTAGCTTAGTGATCGTCTTCTTCCCCCTGCGAGGTCCCATGTCCACTGCTCTGCTCGATCCCCACACCGCCGGACCCGGCCCCAAACCACTCACCGACGGCAGCCAGTCCCCCGGCATCCTGGCCGCCCTCTGGGCCTTCGTGGTCATCCCCTTCGTCGCCCTGCTGGTCGCCGTGCCGGTGGCCTGGGGCGGCTGGCTGGGCTGGACCGACGTGATCATCGGCCTGGTCTGGTACGTCGTCTCCGGGCTCGGCATCACCGTCGGCTTCCACCGCTACTTCACCCACGGCTCGTTCAAGGCCAAGCGGTGGCTGCGGGTGACCCTGGCCGTCGCGGGTTCGCTGGCGGTGCAGGGCGAGATCATCCAGTGGGTCGCCGACCACCGACGACACCACGCCTTCTCCGACCTGGAGGGCGACCCGCACTCACCGTGGCGCTTCGGCACCAGCTTCTGGGCGTTGACCCGAGGCCTGTTCCACGCCCACGTGGGCTGGCTGTTCCGCCGGGAGCTGTCCAACCGTGCGCGTTTCGCACCGGACCTCATCGCCGACCGGGACATCAGCCGGGTCGATCGGCTCTTCCCCGCGCTGGTGGCCATCTCGCTGCTCGGCCCGGCGCTGATCGGCGGCCTGGTGACCTGGTCCTGGCAGGGCGCGCTGACCGCGTTCTTCTGGGCCGGGCTGGTCCGGATCGGCCTGCTGCACCACGTCACCTGGGCGATCAACTCGGTCTGCCACGTCTACGGCGAGCGTCCGTTCGCGATGCGCCAGGGCGACCGCGCCTCGAACTTCTGGCCGCTGGCGATCCTGTCGTTCGGCGAGAGCTGGCACAACCTGCACCACGCCGACCCGACCAGCGCCCGGCACGGCGTGCTACGCGGTCAGGTGGACATCTCCGCCCGCGTGATCTGGTTGTTCGAGAAGACCGGCGCGGCGACGCAGGTGCGCTGGCCAAAGCCGGAACGCATCGCCGCCAAGCTCGTGAAGCCGGTCGCACCCCGCTGAAACCGGGCGGTGCTCGGGGACGCCGCCTGGCAGGATGGCCGGATGACCGAGCCAGGCGGGGGGACCGGACGGCTCGGCGGACGGGGGGCCGGGCCTGATCCGGGTACGGTCGAACGGCGCGGCAGGGTGGTCGGACCGCCCGCCAGTGAGGCGACGACGTGAACGGGCACAGCGGAGGAACCATCCCACGGCAGGGCGTCACCGAGCGCCAGCAAGGCGGCGACATGCCTGAGACCAGCGGGGAGGCGGCGGCCGGTGCCGCCGGCCGACGGGCCACGCCGACGGCAGCGCCGAAAGCCAAAGCCACCTCCCGGGTCCGCATGTCGGCGGCCCAACGGCGGGAGCAGTTGATAGCGACCGGGCGGCAACTCTTCGCCGAGCGAGGTTTCGACGCCACCTCCATCGAGGAGGTGGCGGCCCGCGCCAAGGTCTCCAAACCGGTGGTCTACGAGCACTTCGGCGGCAAGGAGGGGCTCTACGCGGTGGTGGTGGACCGGGAGGTCCGGGCCCTGCTGGACCGGATCACCACGGCGTTGACCGCCGGGCACCCACGCGAGCTGCTGGAACAGGCGGCACTGGCCCTGCTGGGCTACATCGAGGAGGAGACCAGCGGGTTCCGGGTGCTGGTCCGCGAGTCACCGCTGATGTCCGGAACCGCCACCTTCAGCAGCGTCATGAACGACGTGGCGCACCAGGTCGAGCACATCCTGGGTGCCGAGTACAAGAGCCGGGGGTACGACCCGAAGCTCGCCGAGTTGTACTCGCAGGCGCTGGTCGGCATGGTGGCGCTGACCGGCCGCTGGTGGTTGGAGGTACGCAAGCCGCGCAAGGAGACGGTGGCGGCGCACCTCGTCAACCTGGCCTGGAACGGGCTGTCGCACCTGGAGGCGAAGCCGACACTGATCACCGCTCGGCGCGGCTGACCCCGATCAGGGGCGGTGCACGTCGGCCACCGGGTGCTTGCGGTGCTCCAACTCCGCCTCGGCGGACTCCGGCGGGCCGACCTTGTCGTACAGGCCGGTGCCGAGCAGGATCAGCCCGAACAGCATCGACACGACCACCGTCGACATCGAGAAGTTGAGGAAGTTCGCCTCGGTCTGCAGCACCGACATCATCAGGATGCTGGTCACCAGGAACACCACACCGGCGGTGAGGTTCATGTAGTGGCCGAGATTGGTGCGCCGCGAGGCCCCGATGATCAGGAAGACCCCGAAGATCAGCGAGGCGAGCGAGAAGGCCAGGTTGGTCCGGAGTCCGAGGGCCCAGGTGCCGTTGCGGGCGAAGAGCGGGTCGCCGATCGTCTCGGCGACGCCCCAGACGCCGAAGACCAGGATGTAGACGCCGATCAGCCCGGAGAGGACCCGGTAGAGCGGCCGAGCCGGATGGTTAACCGGAAAATGCGGCATAGCCCTGAACCCCATCCACCTGAATTGACCGTTTCAGGGGAATTGTCGCCCAGGCCAGACCCAACTGTCCGAAGAACCCCAATGCCGGAAGCGTCCGCCGAAAGGCTGGACCAGGTCAGGTTTTCGCCGGAGCCCGAGCTGCGCAGGGATCAAGCCTGACCGCCCGGAGCAGATCGGGCTCCGGCGAAACCCACAAGCGGAAGATCAGAGCACGAGCCGAGCCTTCTGGAACGCCTCCGCCTCGTCCTCCGTGCCGACCTTGCCGTACATGCCGACCATCAGCAGCACCAGTGCGGCCGACATCACCACGATCACGGTGGTGATGCTGAAGTTGAAGATGTTGGCGTCGGTCCGGATGAACGCGAGACCGGCCAGGCTGATCACCATGAGGCTGTACGCCAGCCACTGGTTGATCGCCACGTCGATGTTGCGGCCGAGCACGGTGCCGACCAGCACGACGATCCCGAGCAGCACGCTGAGCAGCGAGAAGCCCAGGTTGGTGCCCTGACCGAGGACCCGGGTGTCGTCCTGGGCGAGGATCTCGTTGCCCGTGCTCGCGATGATGCCGAGCACCCCGAAGACGACCAGGTACAGACCGGTCAGCCCGCCGATCGCCCGGTAGATCGGCCGCGCGGGGTGGTTGACGGGGGTGTGGGCCATGTCTGTGTCTCCAACGCCGTGAGGTGAGGTGTCGCGGACGATTGTCTCGCATGTGGCGGTGTGACGCCGCACACGGGGGCCGGGCCGGTGCGCCCCGCCCGTCAGCTCTCGGGCAGGTCCTCGGCGAGCGTCATCCAGCTCTCCTCGATCCGTTCCCGCTCGGCGCGCAGATCCTTGAGCTGGGTGTCCAACTCGGCCACCCGGGCGTAGTCGGTGGCGTCCGCCGCGAGCTGGTCGAGCAGCGTGGTCTCCCGCTGGTCGAGCTTGCCGAGTTGCCGCTCCAACCGGGTCAGCTCCTTGCGGGCCTGCCGGACCTCGGCGGCGGACATGCCACTCGCGGTCGCCCCGGTGGCCGCGGCGGTCGGGGTGCCCCCGGCGCGGCTGGTCCCGGCCCGCTCGGCGGTCCGGGCGAGATACTCGTCCACACCGCCCGGCAGGTGCACCAGCCGACCGTCACCGAACATCCCGTACGCCGTGTCGGTGACCCGCTCGATCAGGTACCGGTCGTGGCTGGCCACGATGATCGTGCCAGGCCACGAGTCGAGCAGGTCCTCCAGCGCGGCGAGGGTGTCCGTGTCCAGGTCGTTGGTGGGCTCGTCGAACAGCAGCACGTTGGGCTCGCCGGCCAGCAGCCGCAGCATCTGCAACCGGCGGCGCTCCCCACCGGAGAGGTCACTGACCGGGGTCCAGAGCCGCCGGTCGTCGAAGCCGAACACCTCGGCGAGCTGGGAGGCGGAGACCTCCCGGTCACCGAGCTGCACCCGGCGGGCGACCTCCTCCACCGCTTCCAGCACCCGCAGCTGCCCGGGCAGCTCGGCAAGCTCCTGGGAGAGGAACGCCGGCCGCACCGTGGAGCCGGTGTTGAGGCGGCCACCGTCGGGGCGGGTGATGCCGGCGAGCATCCGCAGCAGGGTGGTCTTGCCGGCGCCGTTGGCCCCGAGGATGGCGATCCGGTCGCCGGGGCCGACCAGCCAGCTGACGTCGCGCAGGATCTCCTTCGGCCCGGCGCGCAGCTCGACGTCGTCCAGCTCGTACACCTGCTTGCCGAGGCGCGAAACCGCCATCCGCTGCAACGACATGGTGTCGCGGGCCGGCGGCACGTCGGCGATCAACGCGTTCGCGGCGTCGATGCGGAACTGCGGCTTGGAGGTGCGGGCCGGTGGGCCACGGCGCAGCCAGGCGATCTCCTTGCGGAGCAGGTTCTGCCGGCGGGCCTCCACGGCGGCGGCGACGCGCTCCCGCTCGGCGCGGGCGAGGGTCCAGGCGGCGAAACCACCCTCGTACGCGCGGACCGTCTGGTCGGCGACCTCCCAGGTGGTGGTGCAGACCGCGTCCAGGAACCACCGGTCGTGGGTGACCACGACCAGGGAGCCCTTGCGGCCGGTGAGGTGCCGGGCCAGCCAGTCGACACCGCCGACGTCCAGGTGGTTGGTGGGCTCGTCGAGGATGAGCAGGTCGGAGTCGCGGACGAGCAGCGCGGCGAGCGCCACCCGCCGTCGTTCGCCGCCGGACATCGGGCCGACCGGCTGGTCGAGGCCGAGGTGCGGCATGCCGAGGCCGTCGAGGATGGCACGCACCCCAGCGTCGCCGGCCCACTCGTGCTCGGCGCCCATCCCCTCGTCGAGCCAGGCGGTGCCGAGCACCACGTCCCGGACGGTGGCGTCGGGGGCGAGGGTGAGCTGCTGCGGCAGCCACAGCACCCGCAGGTCGCGGCGGTGCGTCACCCGGCCGTCGTCCGGGTCCTCCTGCTTGGTGAGCAGCCGCAGCAGGGTGGACTTGCCGGCGCCGTTGAGGCCGACCACGCCGATCCGGTCGGCGTCGTCCAGGCCGAGCGAGACGTCCGTGAGCAGCCGCCCGGCGGCGCCGTACCCCTTGGACACCCGGTCCAGATTGACGATGTTCGCCACGTTCCACCCTTCAATGTCAAGGCGTCCCGGTGCCGGCGGGCACCTGGACGCCTCTCCCCAGGGTACGCGGACGCCCCGAAGGCCCGCGCCGCGTGCCAGCCGCTCGTGGGACGCGTGGTCAGCCGATCCGGGCGCCGGCGACGGGACCGTGCGCGACCCGTGCCTCCCGGCAGACGCCCGCGGCGGTCAGCTCAGCGGCGATCCGCTCCGCGCTGGCCCCGTCGGCGGCGAGAAAGACGCAGGTCGGGCCGGAGCCGGAGACGATGCCGGTGAGCGCACCGGCCGCCTCGCCGGCCTTGAGGGTGTCGGCCAGCGTCGGGCGCATGGCCAGTGCCGCGTCCTGCAGGTCGTTGCCGAGTGTCCGGGCGAGCACCCGTGGGTCCCGCTGGCGCAACGCGCCCAGCAGGGCGTCGGTGCTGCCCAGCGGGGCCCCGGCGGCACCGGAGTCGCGCAGCCGGTCCAGTTCCCGGTACGCGGCCGGGGTGGACAGGCCGACGTCGGCGATCGCCACCACCCAGTGCCACGTGGTGGGGCGGACCAGCACCGGGCTGACCGCCTCGCCCCGGCCGGTGCCCAGCGCGGTGCCGCCGTAGATCAGGAACGGCACGTCGGAACCGAGGTCGGCGGCGATACCGGCCAGCTCGTCGCGGGACAGCCCGGTGCCCCAGAGCGCGTCGCAGGCCACCAGCGCGGCGGCCGCGTCGGCGCTGCCACCGGCCAGCCCACCGGCGAGCGGGATCTGCTTGCGCAGGTGCAGGCGGGCGTGCGGTAGCACACCCGCGTACCCGGCGAGGGCGTGCGCGGCACGGATGATCAGGTTGGAGTCGTCGAGGGCCAGCTCGCCGGTGCCCTCGCCCTCCATGGTCAACGCCAACGTGTCGCCGCGCCGGGCGGTCAGCTCGTCGTAGATGGAGATGGCGTGGTAGACCGTGTTCAGCTCGTGGTAGCCGTCCCGGCGCAGCGGGCCCACCCCGAGGTGCAGGTTGACCTTCGCGGGCACCCGCACCCGCACCGGGCCGGCGGCCCCACGTCGCTCGTCCTCGTCGTCCGGTCGCCAGGCCTCGGTCACGGGGTGATGTCCCGCAGGTGCAGGCGGATGTCGAACGGCTTGGCCACGATCAGCTCCTCGGCGTCCTGGGCGGGCACGGCGTCAGCCTACTTCGCGGCCGGCGTACCGACCGGAGCCGACGCGGCGATGGCAGCGAACTGCTCGACGGTCAGCGACTCCCCACGGGCGCCGGGGTCGACGCCGGCGGCGGTGAGCGCCGCGGCGGCCCGGTCCGGGCCACCGGCCCAGCCGGCCAACGCCGCGCGCAGCGTCTTGCGGCGCTGCGCGAACGCCGCGTCCACCACGGCGAAGACCCGCTCCCGGGGTACGTCGGCGCGGGGCGGCTGGTGGCAGGTGAAGGCGACCAGGCCGGAGTCGACGTTGGGCACCGGCCAGAACACGTTCGGCGGCACCTTGCCGGCACTGCGGGCCTGGGCGTACCAGGCGAGCTTCACCGACGGGATGCCGTACACCTTGGAGCCGGGGCCGGCGACGAGCCGGTCGGCGACCTCCTTCTGCACCATCACCAGGCCGTGCCGCAGGGTGGGCAGCGCGGCGAGCAGGTGCAGCACCACGGGCACCGCGACGTTGTAGGGCAGGTTCGCCACCAACGCGGTCGGCGGCGGGTCGGCCAGCTCGGCGGCGGCGATGCGCAGCGCGTCCGCGCGGTGCACGGTGAGCCGGGCGGCATCGGCCCCGGCGTGCCGCGCGACGGTCTCCGGCAACGCCCCGGCGAGCACCGGGTCGATCTCCACGGCGTGCACGTGCCCGGCGATCGGCAGCAGCCCCAGGGTCAGCGAGCCGAGCCCGGGCCCCACCTCCAGTGCCACGTCGTCGGGGGTCAGGCCGGCGGCGGTGACGATCCGACGCACGGTGTTCGGGTCGTGCACGAAGTTCTGGCCGAGCTTCTTGGTGGGCGCGACGCCAAGCCGGGCGGCGAGTTCCCGGATCTCCGCCGGGCCGAGGAGACCGGTCATGGCAGGCAGCGTAGCGACGGGGTCGGTGCCGACCGTCGGGCCGGGCTCACCACGGGCCGAAGACCCGGTCGCCAGTGGCGGAGATGGCCGCGCACAGCTCGTCCAGGTCGTTGCCGGTGGTCGCGGCGAGCGCCCGGACGGTGAGCGGAATCAGGTACGACGCGTTCGGCCGGCCGCGGTACGGCATCGGGGTGAGGTACGGGGCGTCGGTCTCCACGAGCATCTGGTCCACCGGGGTGAGCGCGGCGGCCCCGCGCAGCGCCGTCGCGCTGCCGAAGGTGACGGTGCCGGCGAAGCTCAGCAGATAGCCGCGGCGGACACACTCGCGGGCGAAGTCGGCGTCACCGGAGAAGCAGTGCAGCACCACCCGGTCCGGGGCGCCCTCGTCGTCGAGGATCCGCAGCACGTCGGCGTGCGCGTCGCGGTCGTGGATGACCAACGTCTTGTCGTACCGCTTGGCGATGGCGATGTGCGCCCGGAAACTCTCCTCCTGCGCGGCACGCCCCTCGTCGCCGGTGCGGAAGAAGTCCATTCCGGTCTCGCCGATCCCCCGGACCCGGTCGCGGGCGGCGAGTGACTCGATCTCCCGCAACGCCTCGTCGAGGTCGTTGAGCCGGGGCGCCTCGTTGGGGTGCAGCGCCACGGTGGCCAGCACGGCGGGGTACCGCTCTGCGGTGTCCGCGCCCCACCGGGAGGAGGCGACGTCCACGCCCACCTGGACCAACCGGTCCACGCCGACCTTCGTGGCCACCGCGATGGCCACGGCTACCGGGTCGTCGGCCGGCCCGCCGCCGGGCACCCCGGCCTCGCTGACGGTGATGTCCAGGTGGGTGTGGCTGTCCAGCACCGCCCGGGGCAACGACTCGGGGGCTGGCGGGAACTCTCCGGCCCGCCGGGCGGCACGGTCGCGGCGGGATTCTCTGGGCTCGCTCATCAGCGACAGCATCACACACCGGGGCTGTCCATCTGCCCGCCACCCGACGTTCACCTCGGCTACGCCGCGCGACTCTACGGTCGCCAACGAGCGGACGCGACAGCGTGCGGACCCCATCCCAGCGAGCAGGGAGGCGACGGCATGAGCGTCACCCCCCAGGCCGGCGGCACGGCCAGCGAACGGACCGGACTGCACGTGGCGTTCGGCGGCGCCGTGTACCCGGCCGAGGAGATCGCCCGAGGTGCCGCGTACGAGTTGTTCAGCGCCGACGAGGTGGCCGGCTTCGAGTGGGCGCCCCGCCCGGGCAGCGCCCTGCCGTGGCGGCGTTTCGTGCACGTCACCGAGGTGACAGCGGTGCACGGTGCGACGGAACCGGCCGACGAGCCGGAGACGCCGCTGCTGATGCCGGCCCATCGCGAGCGGGGTTGGGCGTACCTGCACCAGCTCAGCCAGCAGCCGGCGGCGGCGGGCGACCCGGTGCTGGCGATGGCGCGCGCGTCGGCGGTGGTCCGGCGGGGCACCCGGATGGTGAAGGTGCTCTCGGCCCAGCAGGTCGCCGGTCACCTCCGGGGTTGGCTGCCGCACGGCTTCTGCTACCGGGAGCACGATGTGGCGCACCTGCGTACGCCGGCGACGACGAAGGTGCTGCGTACCGATGGTGACGCCGGCCGGGACGGCCCGGACGTGGCGTACGTGTTGCGCTGGCGCGCGTCCGACAGTGGTGACTACGACGTGCCGGCCGGCCCCGCGCACCGTGGCCTGACCGCGCTGGCCTCCCGGGACCGGGTCGGCGCTCCCGTGCTGGGCACCGGCTTCACGCCCAGCAACGGTCAGCTCATCCCGGAGTTCATCACCCGGGACTTCGCCGACCTGCCGATGCCGGCGAACGCCGCCCTCATCGCCTACCCGGCGGAGGGGGCGGAGGTGGTGCTGTACACCTACCAGGCCGAGCAGCGCGGGTGGCTGCGGATGGTGGGCCCGCAGTGGCGGCACCTGTTGGCCGCGGTGCCGGGTCTCTCCCCGGATCAGGAGTACGTGCCGAACGCCGACGTGCCCCGCTCCACCCAACTGGTCGGCACGTACGGCGACAACGAGTACGAGGCGGTCGCCGACCTGCCCGGCGGGTTCCGGGTGCTGGCGATGACCCGGGCGGCCCGTTACCCGGTGGACGCGGTGGCCCGCCGGGTCCGGTTCGCCCAGTGGCGGGGGGTGCCCTGTCTGGTGCTGCGGGAGGAGGCGGGCTGGCTGCGGGTGCGGCTGCGCCACCCGAACCCGGACGCGGTGCTCAGCACCGGCGCCCAGTGTCAGGAACGCGGCGTCTACGAGGCCTGGGCGCCGGGCGCCGAGGTGACCGACGACCAGGTGATGGACACCCGGTACGCGATGTGACGGCGCGCGGCGGCGGAGCGACCCGCCGCCGCGCGTCGTGCGGTCAATCGGCCAGCCGGGCCAGTTCCTCGTCGACGATCGACGGGTCGAGCTTGCGGAACACCGGCTTCGGCGCGGCCAGCGGTCGGCCCGCCTCGATCGGCACCGACTCCCAGCGCGCGCCGACGGTGTAGTCCCCGGTGAGCACCGGGTACGCCGGGCCGCCGTCCAGGTCGTCGACCTGCTCGATCACCGGCATCGGCGCGTGCACGCCGGTGCCGCCGAGCAGCTCGTGCACCTGCTGCGCCGAGTGCGGCAGGAACGGGGTGAGCAGCGTGTTGGCATCGCTGATCACCTGCAGGGCGACGTGCAGGATGGTGCCCATCCGGGGCTTGTCGGCCTCACCCTTCAGCTTCCACGGCGCCTGCTCGGAGAGGTACTTGTTCGCCTCGGCGACCACCCTCATGGCCTCGCCGATGGCCTGCTTCTGCCGGTGCCGGCCGATCAGGTCGCCGACCGTGCTGAACCCGGCCCGGGCGACGGCGAGCAGGGCCTCGTCGGCCTCGGTGAGCCCGGCCGGGTCGACAGCGGGGATCGCACCGAAGTTCTTCGCGGCCATCGAGACGCACCGGTTGACCAGGTTGCCCCAGCCGGCGACCAACTCGTCGTTGTTGCGGCGGAGGAACTCGGCCCAGGTGAAGTCGGTGTCGTTGCTCTCCGGGCCGGCGGCGGCGATGAAGTAGCGCAGCGCGTCGGCGTCGTAGCGCTCCAGGAAGTCGCGGACGTAGATGACCACCTTGCGGGACGAGGAGAACTTCCGTCCCTCCATGGTCAGGTACTCGCTGGAGACCACCTCGGTGGGCAGGTTGAGCCGGCCCAGCTCGCCCGGCTCACCGTCACGGGAACCCTCGCCGGAGTAGCCGGAGAGCAGCGCCGGCCAGATCACCGAGTGGAAGACGATGTTGTCCTTGCCCATGAAGTAGTAGGACTGGGCGTCCTTACCCGCACCGTCGGCGGACCACCACTTGCGCCACGCCTCGGGGTCGCCGGAGCGGCGGGCCCACTCGATCGAGGCGGACAGGTAGCCGATGACGGCGTCGAACCACACGTAGATCCGCTTGTCCGGCCGGTCCCGCCAGCCGTCCAGCGGAATCGGCACGCCCCACTCCAGGTCCCGGGTGATCGCCCGGGGCTGGAGGTCGTCGAGCAGGTTGCGGGAGAACCGCAGCACGTTGGGCCGCCACCCCTCGCGGGTGTCCAGCCACTGCCGCAGCACCTCGGCCAGCGCCGGCAGGTCCAGGAAGAAGTGCTCGGTCTCGACGAACTTCGGAGTCTCCCCGTTGATCCGCGACTTCGGGTCGATCAGGTCGATCGGGTCGAGCTGGTTGCCGCAGTTGTCGCACTGGTCACCGCGGGCGCTGTCGTACCCGCAGATCGGGCAGGTGCCCTCGATGTACCGGTCGGGCAGGGTGCGCCCGGTGGACGGGGAGATCGCACCCATGGTGGTCTTGGGCACGATGTAGCCGTTGCGGTACATCCCCTCGAACAGCTCCTGCACCACCGCGTAGTGGTTGCGGGTGGTGGTGCGGGTGAACAGGTCGTAGGAGAGGCCGAGGCCGTGCAGGTCTTCGACGATCACCCTGTTGTACCGGTCGGCCAGCTCGCGCGGGGTCACCCCGTCGGCGTCGGC
Organism: Micromonospora sp. NBRC 107095; assembly: GCF_030269705.1. Classification (NCBI taxonomy): domain Bacteria; kingdom Bacillati; phylum Actinomycetota; class Actinomycetes; order Micromonosporales; family Micromonosporaceae; genus Micromonospora; species Micromonospora sp. NBRC 107095. Next base: position 934,449 of record NZ_BSTU01000001.1, on the reverse strand, counting down.
CTGCACCTGGATCGGAGTGCCGTGCTCGTCGGTGCCGGAGACCATGAGCACGTCGTGGCCGGCCATCCGCATGTACCGGGCGAAGACGTCGGAGGGAACGCCGAAACCGGAGACGTGGCCGATGTGGCGGGGGCCGTTGGCGTACGGCCAGGCCACTGCCGCGAGAACGTGACTCATGAGCAGTGAGCCTAGTGACCCGGTCGGGGCGTCCGCGAACCAATGGGGGGTCCCCGACCGGCGGACCGGGCCGACCACCTCGCCCGTTGGTCCGATTTGTCGTCGACACGCGGCTCAGCTGCCCGTTTCGGCTCCTGGGGCGGTGTGCAATGAACGTCGTGACGGGCAGACGAGCGGCGCGGGACCACGAGGACCGTCCCACCGGACCGGCGGTCGGCGACGACCCTGGGCGCGAGCCGGCCACGCCCCGGGTCACCGGGGTCGCGCCCCAGCCCCGGCTGGTGCCCGGCACCGAGCCGGGTGGGCAGCGGCCCACCCCGGCCGGGCGGTCCACCCCGGCCCGACCCACGCCGTCGGCGCCGTCGCCCGCTCCGGCCCGGCCGACCCCGGCGGTACCCGCACCCGGCCCGACCCGGCCCGCCCTGTCCGGTCCGCTCGCCGACTCGGTGCCGGTCGACGGGGAGTCCGTCGAGGTGGAGCCGACCACCGGGGCGCCGGTGGACGCGGTGCCGCGTCGGGTGCCGGTACGGCAGCAGAGCCGCCGCCAGCGGGCCCGCCGGCCGGACGACACGCTGGACGACGACGGTGACACCTTCTGGGCACCGATCGAACAGGTGCACTGGGACGGCACCCCGGTCCGCAAGGACCCCGCACCGGAGCGGTTTCGCGGCTTTCGGCTGGTGCGGCGGCGGGCACCGAGCCGTACGCCCCCACCGCCGGATCCGCTGCCCGGGCTCGCCGTGCTGGTGGTGCTGAGCCTGGTGGCGGCCTTCTTCGCCTGGGTCAGCGCGGGCCCGTTCTGGCTCGCGGTCGGGCATGCCCGGTCGGGCACCGTGGTGATCGACGACTGCTCCGGCGGCGGGCTCACCCAGCGGTGCCGGGGGATCTTCACAGCCGACGACGGGCGGTTCATCGCCCATGGCGTGCGGGTCAGCGGGGTGTCCGTCGAGGGGCGTGCGGCCGGTAGCCGGCTGCCGGCGCGGATGACCGGCCCGGACAGCGGCACCGCGTACGCGGACGTCGGCGTGGGCCGGCACCTGCGGTGGCTGCCCGGTCTGCTGGTGGTGCTGGGCTGCACCGCGGGCATCGTCCGGTGGACCGGTTCGGCCCGGCTGTCCGGCCGCCGGCACCGCCGCTGGGCGGTGGCCGCCGCCGTCGCCGGCCCCACGCTGATCACCGTCGGCTTCCTGGTCGCCGCGTGGTGATCCCGCCGTCAGGGAAGCCCGGCCACCTCGGTCAGCTGTGCACGATCGTGTAGACGTCCCGGCGGCGCAGCGCGTACTCGGTGGCGACGTCGGTGATGGCGTCCCGGCGGGACCGGCCGGCGGCCTCCCGTTCGGCGACGGCGGCGCGCAGGGTGTCGTCGTCGGGGCGTTCTGCGGCGGTCACCGGCGCCCCGGCCACCACCAGCGTGATCTCTCCGCGCGGTTCCCCCTCGGTGGCCCACCGGGCCAGTTCGCCGAGGGGGCGGCGGAGCACCTCCTCGTAGGTCTTGGTGAGTTCGCGGCAGAGCGCGGCCGGCCGGTCCGCCCCGAACGCGTCGGCCAGGTCGGTGAGGGTCGCCCCGATGCGGTGTGGCGCCTCGAAGAAGACCAGGGTGCGCTCCTCCGCGGCGAGCGCGCGCAACCGCGATCGACGCCCGCCGGGGGTGCGGGGCAGGAAGCCCTCGAAGCAGAACCGGTCGCAGGGCAGCCCGGAGACGGCCAGCGCGGTGGTGACCGCGCTGGGACCGGGGGCGACGGTGACCGGCGCCCCGACCTCCAGCGTGGCGCGGACCAGTCGGTAGCCGGGGTCGGAGACGCTCGGCATCCCGCCGTCGGTGACCAGCGCCACCACGTATCCGCCGAGAATGGCCTCGACCAGCTCAGGGGTACGCCGCTCCTCGTTGCCCTCGAAGTAGGAGACGATTCGACCACCGACGGTGAGGTCGAGATCGCGGGCCAGCCGGGTGAGCCGACGGGTGTCCTCGGCGGCGACCACGTCGGCGCTGATCAGCACCTCCCGGAGTCGGGCCGAGGCGTCGGCGGGGTTGCCGAGCGGAGCACCGAGCAGAATCAGGCGCCCAACTTCGGACATTTCACCCACGGATTCGTCTCCTTCATTGCTGGGAATACCGGTATCAGGGACGACGGACGCCACCGGACACCTTGGCAGCCTACGATCGCCGGGTGACGAGTGCGTCGACAGCGCAGAGCCCGAGCGCGGACCCGGACAAGATGATCCAGGTGTCGGGCGAGCCCGGTGCCACCCAGGAGCCGACGGCACCGAGCGCCGAGGGCGGCGGGGTGGCCGCCGCGGTCCGGCGACGGTTCGCCACCGTCGACACCCAGGCGGACCGGTTCTCCTGGCTGGCCACGGCGGTGGTCGTGGCCATCGCGGCGATCGTGCGCTTCGTCGGGCTGTCCAGCCCCAAGGGCAAGATCTTCGACGAGACGTACTACGCCAAGGACGCCTACGGGCTGATCTCCCGCGGCGTGGAGTGGAACTACAAGGACAACGTCCCGTCGTACGTGGTGCACCCGCCGCTGGGCAAATGGCTGATCGGGCTCGGCGAGTGGGCCTTCGGCTACCAGGACGCCGATTCCAGGGTCTCCGTTCCCGGGCACCTGATGACCACCGCGCCGGAGTTCGGCTGGCGCTTCTCGGCCGCGGTGATCGGCACGCTGTCGGTGCTGCTGCTGGTTCGCATCGGTCGGCGGATGTTCCGCTCGACGGTGCTCGGCTGCGCGGCCGGTCTGCTGCTCGCGCTGGACGGCTTCCACCTGGTGCTGTCCCGTGCGGCCCTGCTCGACATCTTCCTGCTCTTCTTCGTGCTGGCCGCGTTCGGCGCGCTGGTGCTCGACCGGGACGCCCGCCGTCGACGCTGGGCACGAGCCCTGGACGACGGGCTCGACCCGAGTCAGCCGGGCCGCGCCGGCCGCCCACCGACCGGTTGGCGCACCTGGCCGTGGTGGCGGCTGGCGGCCGGGGTGCTGATCGGTTGCGCGTGTGCGGTGAAGTGGAGCGCTCTGTACTTCGTGCCGGCCTTCGCGCTGCTGGTGCTCCTCTGGGAGGTCGGCGTCCGCCGCTCGGCGGGGGTCCGCCGGCCCTGGCGGGACGCCCTCGTCGACGAGTTGCCCTGGCTGGTGCTCGCCGGCGTGGTCATGATCGGCACCTACCTGGCCACCTGGTCGGGCTGGCTGCTCACCGACGACGGTTACTACCGGCTCGCGTCGGCCTACCCGAGTGCCCCGCTCAGCGACCGCCCGGTGATCGGCCCGCTGATCAACCTGTACGAGTACCACCGCGCGGCGTACGGCTTCCATGCCCAGCTCGACGACGCGCACAAGTACCAGTCGTGGCCGTGGCAGTGGTTGCTGCTGGGCCGACCGGTGGCGTTCCACTACGCCAACAACGGCGTCTGCGGGGCGCCGACCTGCGCCTCGGAGATTCTGCTGCTCGGCACCCCGCTGCTCTGGTGGTCGTTCCTGCCCGCCCTGGTGGCGCTGGTCTGGCTGGGTGTGGCCCGTCGGGACTGGCGGGCCGGCGCGATCCTGCTGACCGTGGCCGCCGGGCTGCTGCCGTGGTTCTGGTTCGCCCTCGACGGCCGGACGATGTTCTCGTTCTACGCCGCGCCCGTGGTGCCGTTCCTGGTGCTGGCGGTGGTGTACGTGCTGGGCGCGCTGATTGCGCCCGCCGAGGGCGATGTGGGTGCGGTGGCGCCGCTGGTACCCGGTGACCCGAGTTATGAACGCCGGCTGGTGGGCAGCATTGCGGCGGGGGCTTACGTGTTGCTGGTCGGTGTCTGCTTCGCGTACTTCTATCCGATCTTCGTCGGCAAGGTGATTCCGTACTCGGACTGGCTGTCCCGGATGTGGCTCGACGGTCGGTGGATATAGGCATCGACAGCGACGCGCCGCTCAGCGCGACGGAAGAAGGGCCCGCACGCCGAAGCGTGCGGGCCCTTCTCACAAAGACGCGCGCCCCGATCGCCTGCCACGGGGGAAGCGGGCGATTGGGGCGCGCAAGAAGAGCTTAACCACCGGGCACCACCGGCACAACGGGTCGACTTGGGTCAGATTTCCGACGGATGGTGGCCGGACCGACACCTCTCCTTGAACAGTTGACCGAGGGTGACCCGGCGTGGACCCAGAGCGCGGGCACTGCCGGCCCGCGGTGACAGGTGACCAGCCCGACGCCGTCGGGGCTCGGACCGCCGGCAACCCAAGTGATCATCCAAAGTGGATCTCACTACACTGCGGGCCGTGATCAACTTCAGACGATCGACAGCCGTCCTTCTCGGACTGCTGGCGACCACCGCACTGGCCGGGGCCGCCCCGGCGCAGGCCGACGAGGAGCCGGCGCCCGAGCCGCCCCGGGTCGAGCTGGTGCTCGACGTCAGCGGGTCGATGCGCGCCGCCGACATCGACGGGCGCACCCGGATCGCGGTAGCCCAGCAGGCTTTCAACGAGGTGGTGGACGCGCTACCCGAACAGACACAGCTCGGCATCCGGGTGCTCGGCGCCACCTACCGCGGCAAGGACAAGAAGATCGGCTGCCAGGACACCCAACAGATCGTGCCGGTCGGCCCGGTGGACCGGTCCGCCGCCAAGGCGGCGGTGGCGACACTCCGCCCGACCGGGTTCACCCCGGTCGGCTTGGCGCTGCGCTCCGCCGCACAGGACCTGGGCAGCGGGAACACCACCCGGCGGATCGTGCTGATCACCGACGGCGAGGACACCTGCGCTCCGCCGGACCCGTGCGAGGTGGCCCGGGAACTGGCCGCCCAGGGCACGAGCCTGGTCGTCGACACCCTCGGTCTGGCCCCGGACGAGAAGGTCCGCCGGCAGCTGCTCTGCATCGCCAGCGCGACCGGCGGGACCTACACCGCCGCGCAGAGCGCCGAGGAGCTGACCGACCGGATCAAGCAGCTCGTGGAGCGGGCCGGCGACACGCACACCCGGGCCCCGACAGTGGTCGGCGGCACGAACGCGTGCGACTCGGCGCCACTGCTCGCACCCGGCGTCTACGCCGACCGGGAGTCGTTCTCCGAGCACCGCTACTACCGGGTGCCGATCCGCCCCGGGCAGGAGCTGCGGGCTTCGGTGAGCATGGCGTTGGATCGTGCCGTCAACCGGGACTACGGGGTGCTGCTGCGGGCCACCGCGGCCGACGGCAGGGAACTCGTCCGGGGTGCGGACGCCGGCAGCGGACGGGCCGACGTGCTCTCCGCCGGGCTGCGCTGGTCGGCCACCGCCGACGATGAGGATGCCACGGACACCGAGGAGAGTTCGGCGCCGGTCGTCGAGCCCACCACCGTCTGCCTGGTGGTGAGCAACTCGTTCGCTCCGCGTCCCGGCACCGCGGCGACGCCGGGCATGCCGGTGGAGTTGACCATCGACGTGGTCCCCGCCGCGCCCGCACCGGACGGACCGGACCTCGGCCGGGGCTGGGTGCTGCTGGCCCTGCTCACCATCGCGGGGCTGATCACCGGCCTGCTCGCCGGCCTGCTCACCCGCTGGTGGGTCGCCACCTGGAGGGAGAACTGATGCGTAGCGCACTGTTCCGGTCGATGGCGGCGCTACTCGCCGCCGGTGGGGCCGCCCTGCTCCCCGCCGCGGCCGTCGCCGCACCCACCCCCTCCCCGGGTGCCACGCCGGTGAACCGTGCCGGCACGTCGTTCCTCACCGCCACCCCGATCACCGCGGGACAGCCGGTACGGGTGGACGCCTCGATCGGCGACCACCTCTACTGGTCGTTCCCGGCGACGGCCGGTCAGGTGCACGAGATCACCGCCACCGTGACCTTCCCGAAGGGACGCGACGGGGCCTCCACCTGGACCGTCGACGTCTTCGACGGGCTCCGCCGCCGCCAGGCGTGCACGGCGGGGGCCCAGACCCCGACGGTGGACGCGAAGGCGTCGACGGTGGTGCTGGGCTGCACGTTGCGCGAGGTGCGGCCGTGGGCGGAGCCCTGGTCGGCCGACCCACTACCCGGCACGTACGTCATCCGGCTCTCCGTGATCGACCTGCCGGAGCCGGATCTGGGTGCGCCGATCGACGTCGACCTGCTGGTCGGCACCGTCGCCGACCGGGGCAGCTCGGCCGACGACGGGGAGCTGGCCGCCCCGCTGGTGCCGAACACCAGGGCCGGCACGGTGCTCAACGCCGTACCCCCGGTGGACGCGGAGGCCGACGACGAGGGCGACCCGCTGACGGACTGGTTGCCGGATCTCGGCTCGCGCTGGGTCTGGACCGGCATCGGTGGTGCGCTCGCCGCGGTGGCTGGCGTGTTCGGCTTCGCGGTCACCCGGCGGCCCCGACGTCGCTGAACGCCCCTCTGGTGGCCCCGCCCGGTGGTGGGGCCACCAGAGGCTCAGCTGCGCCGGGAGCCGCGCGGCAACCAGCCGATGAAGCGGTCCTGGAGCGACATCACCGGTGCGGCGCGCAGATCCTCGGTGGCGGCGGCGAGGCAGGACCCCAGATAAACGCTGAGCATGGCGCGATCACCGCCGTACTCCGCCAGCAGCCGGGCGCGCTTCGTCGCGCACGGCCACTCGTCACCGCAGGAGCCGCAGCTCCAGCAGGGGGTCTTCGGGGCGTGATCGTCAGCCGGCACCCCCGGCCGTTCCGCACCATCGGTCATCGCACGTCCTTCCAGATGTCCACGGGTCTGGCCGCGCCGGCCAGCGTTGATGGTGGTCCCCCCGGAGCCATCAGGGAGGGCGCTGCGCGTCCCTCCGGTGTTACATCCTTGCGGTACTTTCAGCGGTCGTGGGAGTCGGAAATTTGACGGTTGACCTGATCTGCCATTCCTACCGACCAGTAGGCAATCGGAATGCGTGACCTGCTGCCACCGACGGTCGCGGTTGCCATCGCCGGGCCCGACGACTGGACCGGCGAGTTGCTCCCCGCTGAGCTGGCATGTCTCAACGAACGGGCCGCGCAGACCCGTCGGCGGGACTTTACCGCCGGGAGGATGTGCGCCCGCCGGGCGTTGCGCGACCTCGGCCTGGCGATGACCGCAGTGCCGGCCTCCGCCGACCGCGCGCCGGTCTGGCCAGCCGGGGTGGTCGGCAGCATCACCCACACCGCCGGCTACTGCGCCGCCGCCGCGGCGCACAGCACCGACGTCCGGTCCGTCGGAATGGACGCCGAGCAGCACCACGAGATCAATCCCGGAGTACGCAGACTCGTGCTGCTGCCCGAGGAGGAGACCGCCTGCGCGCGGCTGCCCGGCGGCACCTGCTGGCCGGTCGTGCTGTTCAGCGCGAAGGAGACCGTCTACAAGGTGTGGTACCCGATCGTCCGCGACTGGCTGGGCTTCCACGACGCGCGAGTCGAACTTGATCCGGATGCCGGCACGTTCACCGCCCGGATCGCACCGACCCGGGTGGACGCGGCAGAAGTCGACGACGCGCCCGCGTCGATCACCGGCCGCTTCGTGATCGCCGACGGGCTGGTCCGCACCGCCGCAGTGCTTGGGCGGGGCTGACCCTGCTGGCTACCGCTCCAGCCGGGCAGCCCCGCCTCGGGCGTCGTCAGTGGGCGTAGCGGCCGAGCAGGTACACACTGAGCCGCTTGCCGTCGCGCACCGCCACCACGTGCCCGGTCACCAGGTCCCCCTGGCGCTGGTAGACCTGGTACGACGGCGCGTCGAAGCGCCACCCGATGGTGTCGGGAACAGCTTCTGCGGGAAGCGGGAACCCCGCATCGGTGGGCGCCATCGTCGGTGGCGCCGCCGGTACGGCGGCCCAGCCGTCGAGGATCCGGTCCAGGCACCCCGCGGACGTGGTGAAGTGCAGGTACAACTCACCCATCGGTCCGGTCATGTCCTCGGCGTTGCTGTATCGCAGGCCATCAACGTCACACGGCAGACTGACCTGGTAGTGCGGCAGGATGTCGTCCTCGAAGTCGCCCCGGGTCACCCCGAAGATCCCGTCCGGGTGCCGGTAGGGCCGTGGACCCCAGAAGTGCGCCGGCGGGTAGAGCGCCACCGCCAATCCGACGACCACCAGCGCTATCGCTCCCCAGCGCCAGAGCCGTTGTCGGGAGCTACGCACCGTTGCGGGCTGCGCAGCCGCACTCGTGGCACTGGCGGGGTGAACCTCCCGACCGACGCCGAAGAGCACCTCCCGTACAACCGACCGGAACAGCGTCGCGGTATCGGCGATGAACCGGAGCCGGCCGACACCGAGCAGACGCAACGCGACGCCGTGCCCGAACGCGACCACGACAGCGGCGCCGAACAGCAACACCCACCAACCGGCGGCCACCGCCGCCCGCACCGGTCCAGCACTGTCGGCCCATCCCTGGCGCAACCGCTCGGTGTGGAACGGCACGTGCCTCTCCTCGTCGACCAGGATGCGGGCACCCACGTCCGAGAGCAGTGGATCATCCGTGCCGTCGCGTACGGCTCGGTAGTAGCGCAGGGCGACCACCTCGGCGACCATCAGCGTCATCAGTTCCAGTCGCAGCCCCAGGGCACGCCGGATCGCCACGAACACCCGGTCGGTCCAGTGCCCGTCGATGACGTCGCCGCCCGCGCTGAGCAGCAGGTGCTTGAGGAGCCGGGCGTGGTTCTGCTCCTCGGCGACGAACAGTCGGACCGCCGCCAGATAGGTCGGGTCACCAGCCCGCTCACTCTTGCTGATGAGATTCACGCCGTCGCCGTCTTCACCGGCCTGGAATCGCTGGAGGCTCCGGATCAGCGCCGGCGGCAGCGGGCTCCCCGTGCTCCACTGTGGATCCGGCCCGTCCCGGCGTCGCTCGGCGTTCTCGGTGAACTCACGTACCCAGGCCTCGAAACCCATGTCTCTTCCCCCGTCGTCCCGCAAACATTCGGTTACCGCGCCCACGCCTCGGCGTCGGTGACGACCGGCCGCCCGGTGCGTACCGATTCTTCGATGGCGAGGCTGATCAGGTGGTCCTGGCATGCTTCGGCGAGGGAGTACGGAGCGGGGCCCTCCTCCCGCGCCCACGCCCCGGCGCGGGCGACGATGTCGGCCACCGCGATGTCGTCGTCGGACATCCCGCTACCGACGAAGGGATTGCGGTAGACCACCTCACCGTCGAAGCTGATGTGCTTCAGGTCGAGCCCCTCCAGGTTGAGGTCGAGACCCGTCTGGCGTCGTACCAGTGACGACTCCACCGGCGTGGTCGGGTCGACCAGCCGGACAACCCGGTCGTCCACCAGCTCACCGCGCGAGCCGCGCACCACCAACCGACGGGTACGCAGCGGGTTCCACCACTGGTTGTCGGTGAAGTCGTACAACCCCATCCGCCCGCCGAAGTCGATTGTCGCGAGTGTGGTGGAGAGCTGCTGCGGTGTGTCGTCACCGCTCCAGCCGGTCGGCGAGAGCGGGTTGGCCAGCGGCGCGACGAAGGCGCGCGCGTTGACCTCGGCGGTCTCGTGACCGACGCCGAGCAGGCCACGGACCAGCGACACCGCGTGGTACAGGTGGGTCGACGAGATCTGGACCGAGGTCGGCTCACCGAGGACCCCGGCGCGGACCAGCGCCAGCCGGGCCGCGTGCCCGGGCATCAGCAGGTACTGCTCGGCGACCTGCACCAGACCGCTGCCCCCGACGTCGGCCCAGAGCGAGCGCAGACCCGCCAGGTCGGCGGCGGGCGGCGTCTCGGCGAGCACCGGTACGCCGACCGCTACCAACTCCCGGGTCGCTTCCGGTGTCACGGACCACGGCACCGACACGATGACGAAGTCCGGCCGCTCGTGGGCGAGCAACTCGGCCGTCGTCCGGAAGGTCCGCACACCCCAGTCGGCGGTCACGGCAGCTCCCCGCGACTCGGTACGCGTCACCACCCCGGTCACCCGGAACCGCTCGGGGAGCAGCCTGGCCAGACGAAGGAAGAACTCACCTCGCCAACCACTGCCGACAATGCCGAACCGGGTCTGCGCGACCGACGTCATCTGGGCTCCTCACCTAGAGGTCCGGATGCTAACCGTTGCTGGGGCCTGTTTTTCGCTACGGTTGCCGTGATGACCATCGACTCGTTACCCGCCGGGCGCGCGTCGGCGGCCCTCGAGGTGACCGGCGCGCGGCCGCAGTTGGACTACTACCTGGTTGGAGTCAGCGACTCGACCTCCACCGTGGAGGGCATCGTCGTCGAGGAGTTCACCCGGGACCGCGACCTCGTCACGACAGGGCTGGACAGCGCGGCGTGGACCCCGCAGGCCGGCTGGTGGAGTTCCGGGGCGCTGAGCCGCGACATCCGCACGAACCCCCAGATGCTGGCCCGGGTGGTCCCCACCTCCCGCCGGCAGGCCGAGGACGTCCACCGCGCGCTCGGCGGTGGGCAACTGCCGGACGAGGCGCTGCTCCGTACACACTTTCTCGACCATCAACCGATCGCGAGCGCCCCGCCGCTGCGGCTCGGCCCCGCCCAGCCGCCGGCCGGCTTCCACGAACGGCGGGTGTACCGCGTCCTCTTCGCCAAGGATCTCCGCCCCGAGCAGGTGGCGGCCCTCCGCACGGCCTGGCGGACACCGGCCGCCGGCACGAGCGCATCTCCCGGCACGAGCGCGTCCGTCGCGAGTGGTCACCTCGATGGGCACGGCGACCAGTTCAGCTGGGACCTGCGCCGCGTCGGCCACACCCTCGCCTGGGGCCTCGACGTGACCGCGCTGCTGGCGACCGGTGCCACAGCGGCGCTCGGATCGACAGTGTCCGCGCTGACGAACGTCCTGCGGCAGCACGGCCTGATTCCCGTGACGACCGAACGCTTCTCCTAGACCAGGCACTCCCTGGGCCGGGCACCGACCACCGAACTACCCGACCAGATTGGAGGCGCGCGTGTCAGTCGACCTTGAGGCAACAGTGGCCCGGCCCATCTCGCTCGCCGAGTTGGTGACCGCCGCGCGAGCCACCCTGGCCGAACTGCTCGGCATCACCACGACGCCCGAGCTGAGCGTCGTCACCGACCGACGGTACGAACAGGGACGCCGGGTCGATTCCGGACGCCGCCTCGACGCGGCGGACCTGCGGGCCACCACCATAGGCGACCGCATCGACCGCTTGCCCAACGGGATGCCGGGCTCGATCCACCTGGAGATCGATGTCCCGGGCTTCGAGGACCGTGTCTGGCTCCTGGTCATGGACCACGAGCCGGAGACCGACGGTGGCCCGGAGGCCGTCTTCAGCCCGTACCGCACCTGCGTGAGCGTCGTCGTAGCGCTGTCCCTGGCACTTGCCGTCGCCGACCTCAGCGGCGGACAGTTCACCGACGACCAGATCCGGCTGCTGCGGCCGGGCCACTCCGACCCGCGTCAGGTGGTCACGGCGACTCGACTGCCACCCGAGCCGGGGGAGTTCGCCGAGAGGTGCGAGCGCTACCTTCGCCAGTTCGCGCATCTCGGCGGGTGGCCGCGCGACGTGTCGATGGAGCCCCAGTGACGTCGTACCGCCATCTGGAAGATCGGAAAAGGCCGCCTCCGACTCGCGGAAACGGCCTTTGACCTGGGGTGGAGCTGAGGGGATTTGAACCCCTGACCCCCTCGATGCGAACTGTGGGCGAGCCGGTCGAATCAGGCTTGATGCGAGGTCAGACAGCCCGTTGGTGTGCTGCTCGGCCTGGTTCGGCTGGCACGGTTGCTGTACTTCGCTGCTGTACTGCCGGCATCAGATCAGACGTTGGATGCGGACCTTCGGGCGCTCGTTTCTGAGGTGCCCTTGCTTGTGCCGGCGGACCTGCTCCTTCCAGACCTCCTGGTCGTAGGCCGGGTCCGGCGGGATCCACCTGTGGGAGCCGTCGCTGTAGTGGAACTTCTCGTCGCCGGCTCGAAGGATGCTCATCGCGTCCATCCGAGGAATCGGTAGTGCAGGTGGCCGGCGGAGACGTGGGCCAGGTCGCGGGTGGCGTCGACGAGCTGGGCGGCCAGGTAGAGGGCTAGCGACATGGGGGCGCGATCATATTCAGCTCGCAGTTCCCGCCGCCGAGTTTGGCAGGGCCACTCCCCCGCACAGCCGCCGCAGGACCAGGTCGGTTTGATCGGGTGGTGGGTGGTCATCGCGGGCCGCCCTGGCTGGGCCAGTGGCCGCGGTTGATCGGGATGCGGTGACGACTTCGGCAGGGCAGGTTGCCTCCGCAGCGGCAGACGTGTCGCCAGTGCCGCCATGACCAGACGGGCCGATGACGGCGGGCGAGGGTGAGCGCCACCGCCAGGACGTACTCGTCGTACAAAACTTGCCGGCGGCTGTTGTCCTGCCTCTGGTCGTACCCGGTCCGCGACACGGCGCCTGCGGTCGAACCAGTCGCATCGTTCGGTCTGGTCACCATGCCTCCCGCCGCCCCTTGCGATCCCGTGGGCACCCGGTCAACCGTGTCCGGAAACAGGGCACCCACGGCAGGACGACCCGCCGCCAAGCTGGGTAGCCCCAGGGGCAACTTAGGACGCAATGTGCGCAGAGTCAACAGCTACGACACATAGCGTTGTAAGTCGAGCCGGAGGTGTGGTCTGCTTGCACCAGCCGCCAAGCTGGGAGCACCACCGATGTCTGAAGCTGCATACCTACAGGTCGCCAGGGATATCCGCGAGCAGGTCAGCTCCGGCCAGTTGAAGCCGGGCGACAAGCTGCCCTCGTTCGCCGCCCTCTGCGAGCACTACGAGGTGAGCAACACCGTCATCCGCGCCGCCATGCTGCTGCTCAAAGCCGAAGGGCTGATCGACGGTCGGCAGGGCAAGGGCGTCTACGTCGCCAACCCGCTTCCGCGGTAAGCCGGGGAATCTTCGAGTCCCGACCCCTCGCTTGTAAGTTCTGGGCGCTCTGTCCGGCGAGGTTCGTGCTCGTCTCTGACGTCGGACGGTAGTCCGCAGCCCTCCGTACACGACCTTCAAGGTCCGACCCCGTTGCTGTCACCGTAGCTGTCTGACAGCGCGATATTCGGCTACGTCGGCCGGTTTCGATTGCGGTGGTCCTGCAGCCATGCAACGGCGCTCCCTGTAGCGACCACCGTGCAGGCACCAAAGGTCACCGGCACCCACCACGCGCCACCCTGGTCTAGCGCTGTGGCCACCGTCAGCCAGAGGCAGACCAGCGCAAGCAGGGACCACGCGATCGGGAACCACGGCACACCTCGTCGAGCTGCCAACGCACGCCCCCCTCATCCGGCCAACCGCCTTGCATCGATCCGCGCAAGTCTATAGAAGCTGAACGGCCTGATCTTGATGGGCGTACTGTGCAGGCTTGCCGGGGTTCACCGGGAGACATCCTCCTCCCCCCGTTGCGCGGCTGGCGGTCCATGTTGCACTCCTCGGTGCTGTTGGCCTTCCATACTTAGTTGGCCCCGCTCGTCCCGCCTCCAGTTGGTGCCGCCAGCGTCGGTAAAGTCGATGGCTACTTTGAAGCGCTTAGTGTCCACCCTGCCATCACCCTGCCCGCGGTCCTCTACCTCGTCGATGCCTGCAATGATCACTGGCTCGCTTCCTGGCGGAACGAGACCCGCCCTGCGAATGCCATGCCAGCCGACCTCGTCGTCGTAGTAATGGATGATGACGCCATAGATAGGCACCTCCGTGGCGTTGCGTATCGCTGCTGCGAACGCGTACTCCTTGCTGCCGATCCGCCAGCGCTTGGACGGCTCGTTTGCAAAAACTGGCCATGCGGCTACGGCCGATGCCTGCTTCCGCTGTTCGGCCACTGTTCTCTCGTTTCGATCCGCTTCGGCTCGTTGATCCCGAGCAGACTCGATTCCGTAAACGCGGTGGGCCGCCAAGGCGGCAACTGCGGCGAACGCAAGCGCTAGGAGGCCACCAGCGGCTGAGATCCACGTCGGGACATCACCCCAGGCCGGTGCCTGGGAAAGCAGCATCGACGACAACATGATCGGATCATGGACTAGAACGTCAAGTCTTGCGAGTGGCTTGAGTAGCGATCGGCTGCCAGTAGGCGGGGTGTGGTGGGACGCCCCGGTGACGGCCCAGACGGCCCTGGAGTGCCGCCAGTGTGCTGTCCGACAGGCACCTTCCACTGCTGCTACTTGCCGAGACGATGACGAGTGACGGTCACCCTCTGCCATCCTGGCGCTCATCGGTCTCTCATCGAGCCGCCGCGTGCCAGGCTTAGCAAGCGTCACCTCGTCGAGTTGAAGCGGAACTAAGAGCCGGTGTCCCGCCACCAGCAGGATCGCTAGTCGGTCCCTGGTCACACGCCGTCTCCGGCTGCCATCGTTGGTTGCTGGTTGACGACGTTTGACGGTGTCTTGTGCCCCCTGTGTGCCCCGACCACTGGTGCGGCGTGGTTAGCTGCCGGCACCGGCATCTGATGGCGAGGGGACCGACGTGGCGTTGACCAAGAAGGGCTCTCGGCTCATCACGGTCGACGGCGTGGTCTACAGGTGGCGAGTGCGCGGACGACCCACCTACGCCCAGGCGCTCGGTGAGCGACCACTCGCCCTCGCCGTTGAGCAAGCCGACTGCAAGGGCAGCGTACTGCTAGTCAGCACGCCTCAGGACCACCCGAGCAACTGGTTCGGCGGTCCGTCGATCCCTATTCTTCCCTCGCAGGTCGCGGCAGTCATCCGCAAGGCACTGGGCGAGGGATGGCGGCCTAGCCAGCCGGCGACGGCCTTTCGCACTACTGCGCCCGACGAACCTCAAGCGCCTTCGACTCCTTGACCCCCAGTCAACAATCAGGGCGTCTCCACCTGGTCGGATCAGGGTCAGGCCCTGGCGCTCACGTCCGCTGTCGTCCAGGGGTGTCCGGCCCCGTACACCCCGATCGTCACCCAGTTAGTCACTCAGTGAGGGTTTCGAGTTCCGGCTGGTCGAAGTCTCACCTGCCAATTGTGAGCGACGTGGTCGACGACGACCGCATCGAGCCAGACACCAACAGCCGGAAGCTCGCTGCGGCTCGGGAGCGTGGTGATCTCCATCAGAGCTATCGCATCGGGATGGCCTTCGATGTCGGCGAAGACGCCGAACGGCATCGTCGCAAGCACGCGTGCCCGGACTCGTGCACCCACGGGCAGCGTCGACTTGGTCTCCGACCATGAACGCTCTGCGCGCTCGGCTCTGCCATCGAGCAATTTCCAGTCGTCTGGGCACATGGCCGCACATCCTCGCACGATCAGTTTGGAAGGTGCCTTGACTGGCGGACGCGCCGTTGCGGCGGCGCAGGTAATCGGCTTGGCTCTCTGTCCCTCCCTGTCCTATGCAGTGACGGGCCGGCCTGGTAGGCACTGTTGGTGACCCTTGGTGACTGGCCTTGCGGGCACGTAGCGGGCACGGCGAGCCGGACCATGCCAACCCCTCTCTGCCGTGCTGATGAGCGCAGGAGCTATGTAGCGATCCCAGGAACCCTATGATCACTACGTGACCCGGGACTATGCGGCATTACTTGCGCAGGTTGTACCAGTTGTGGCAATTGCCTTGGGCCTGGAGATCAGGTCCATGACCGCACGCATCCGGGGTTCGCAAGCCGAACGTGTGCCGTCATGGCGGCGCTCTGCCCTATTCTTCCTGTGCGCTAGCCTCTTGGTACTCGCCATCGTCGAGGTGCGGGCACTGGCGGTCGTAGCTGGAGCAAACTTCGTCCGTCCCTGGACCGTCATGTTTATCTTGGCCATTATGGTGGCGTTTGTGGCTCCCGCGCTGGATGCCTTGCCTGAAGCATCTCCGGTCAAGCGTGAGGAGCTGCTCGGCGTCTTCCGTAGTAGGCGCGCTCGCCCAGGCCTGTTGCTAAGCATCGTTGGCCTACTGGTGGTACTGCTCAATCTGCTGGTAGTCGTCCTGTCAGCGATCCAATAGCCGCATCAGCTTGGAATCGGGTTGATCCACGGTAGCGAAGAGGTCATATGAACACGCCAGCGCCGAACACTCCCTCACCTGACCAGATTGTTGAAGCACTAGATCAGACAGGATTTATCCTGGAGCATCGCGTCGCACAAGTTCTGAGGAGTAAGGGGTTTGAGACTGATTTGAATCGCCCCTTCCCAGACGAGGCATCCGGAAAGTCAAGAGAGATAGACGTTTGGGGCTACAAACACTCTTTCGCGAAAAGGGATCCACTCGCTATATACCTGGCCACCCAGGTGATTTGCGAGTGCAAAAACACAAGCAACCCGTTCGTCATTGTCGGCGAGAGCCTGGAGCATTTTGGTTCGAGCGGAAGCGTCCGGGTTGCAAGCGCGTTCGATCCACTAGAATTCGACTTCGATGGCCTCTCCTCGTCCTCCGATTGGGAGCTGAAATTTGGGTCACTTCCGGGGCAGCTGACCAAGCCTGACTTGCTCGGTCGCCAGCTCGTACGCATGAATCGCCAGGGAAGCAGTTGGCGGGCAGACAATTCATCTATCTTCGATAGCATCGTCTACCCTCTTGCCAAGGCGGGCAAGCATATTGTCGACGGCTTTTCAGAGCCGGACCCGGCGGAGATCTCCGCAGACTTCGGATTCTTTCACTTAATCTTGGTAACCAGCGGCCCGTTGTTTGGAGTCAACATAAAGGCCGATGAGCCTGAAGTCAGTGCTTGCAGGTGGGGATCACTCGCCCGGACGTTCCATGCCGGCGACCTTCGCGGTTCTTATATATTTGACGTCGTCAGCTTTCCGCATCTTGCTGAATATCTTGACGAACGAGTCCTCAGTATCCACCAGAGCGCCCTGCAAAAGATCCGCGAAAATATGCATTTGCTTGATCCGGAGTGGCTTCTTGCGAATAAGGGAGAGCCCGGGAAGAAGGCTGAGTTCGGCGCTTGGCTCGGCCTCTATAGGGCGGCTCGCGGAGATCGCCTTGCCAACACCCATGAGTAGTGGCATCTAGCCCTTATGTTCTGACGGGACCTCCTGCCATCCCGTCTGCCGTCGACCCGCCCTCCTGGGGAGCGGGCCGCCGCCCGGCCCGCCACGTCAAGACGGCCTTGACGCACGTTCGGACGCTGGCGGGTTGGGCGGTGGTCTGCTCGGCTTGCCCGGGTCGATGGCAGGCGGGATGGCCCGCGCAACCACCCACGGACCGCAACGCGCCGACGGGGTTGCAACCATCTCGGAGCCCGAGCGCCCCCGCCGGAGGCGCAGTAACCGCGACCCCGCGACCGCCGCCAGCTCGCCGAGGCGGCCGGCGTGCGCTCCCCTACGCCGCCGCGCGGGCTCGTGGCCGCGCGGCCCGGCCGGCTGCCGGCCCACCAACACACCGGCCAACGACCTGTCGTTCTGCGGCGGCCCCTTGGGCTTCTCGCTTCCGCGCCAGCCGCCGGGCGTTGGCGTGTCGGCCGCGTGCGACAGCTAAGCGGCCGGCGCGCGCCCAGGCGGCGGCGCGTGCGGCCCGTCTCGGGCCGCCTTGATGGATGTACAGAAAGTCCTCCCACCGCCGGCAGCCGGCCGGTTCGCCTCCGTCGGCGGGATCACAACCGGTTGACGTGTCGGTACCCAGTGCTACTCTGGCGCTCGTCGAGCACGCCAGCGCAGCCTTTCTGCCGGATCGCTGGACTCGATGTCGGAGATGCCGAGCGGCCTTCCTGCCACTGATGCGGGCCACGTCCCGCCGGCTCTCGATCACACCGGCCGCCCTGCCGGTTCCCGGAATCCGCTGAGCGGCCCAGCGCGGCCTTTCCTGCCGTCCACGATGGCCCGGATTCGCTCATCTCCACGGGTGAGGGCTGCCTGCGGCAACCTGCCGGATGCCGATATCCCGGGCTCCCCACCCGTGCCGGCCCGACTCATTGGCTCGACGAGCGCGAAAGGACATGACCCCATCGGCGGGAAGTGGCATCACCACGATTCCGCCCTCCGGCGTCAGCCGCCTTCCGGCGGTGCCAGGAGACACGACGAACACCACCAGCGGACCTGCGTCCACGGCTGGTGGTGCTTCGTCTTTCGTCCCTGCCACCTGTTGAGGAGGAAGTCGTGTCCACCCCGCTCGACCCGTACCGGCCCGGCGTCGCCGCCGGCCGTGACGCCCAAGTCCTGCACCGCGCCGCCATGCCGGAGTTCTCCGGCTGGCTGGAGCACACCCGCCCCGCCGGCGGCTGCACCCGCCCGATCCGCCTCACCGGCACTCTCGCCGCTGCCGAGCGAGACACCAGCCGGGTTCTGGGCGAGCAGCACACCGACGAGCTGCCCGACCAGGCGCTCTACAAGGCGTGCGGCAACCGCCGCGAAGCCCGGTGCCCGGACTGCGCCTGGGTCTATCAGGGCGACGCCTACCAGGTCGTGCGCTGCGGCCTGACCGGCGGCAAGGGCGTCCCCGTCTCGGTCGCCCGGCACCCGGTCGTCTTCGCTACCTTCACCGCCCCGTCCTTCGGCCCGGTCCACCACCGGCACGTCCCTCGCCACACCTGCGCCACCCGGCAGCGCTGCGACTGCCGCCCCGCCCCCTGCCGTGCCCGGAGCACCGCCGGCACCTGCCCGCACGGGCAGCCCGCTGCGTGCTTCGCCCGCCACGACGCCGACGATCCGCGGCTCGGAAAGCCGTTGTGCCTGGACTGCTACGACCACGACCACCAGGTCGTCTGGAACTACTTCTCCGGCGAACTGTGGCGGCGCACCAAGCAGGCCATCGAACGCCACCTCGCCGCCCTCTGCCGCAAGCGCGGTATCCCCCTCGTCCGGGTCGTCACCGCCTCCGGCAAGGTCCGCTGGGTGCCGCCGGTCCGGGTCGCCCACGGCAAGGTCGCCGAGATGCAACGCCGCGCTGCCGTGCACTTCCACGCCCTGCTGCGCCTCGACGGCATCGACCCCGACGACCCGGACGCCCTCGTGCCGCCACCGGCCGGCTTCACCGTCGACGACTTGGAGGCAGCCGTCCACGCCGCTACCCGCCAGATCACCGTCACCACACCCGCGCACCCCGACCGGTCCGAAGGCTGGGTGGTGGCCTGGGGCAAGCAGGTCGACGTCCGGCGCATCAACACGACCGGCGGCGAGCTGACCGACGGCAAGGTCGCCGCCTACCTCGCCAAGTACGCCACCAAGGCCACCGAAGCTACCGGCCACCAATCCACCCGGCTCACCCCCGCCGCCATCGACGACTACGCCGACCCCGAAGGCGACCACCTCGCCCGCCTCATCGACGCCTGCTGGCGACTCGGCCGCCCCACCCACACCCGCAAGACCAGCGGCGCCGCAACCATCGAGCACCGTCAAGACAGCCTTGACACCAAACCGAACCTCTACGCCGGGCTGCGCCGCTGGGCCCACATGCTCGGCTTCGGCGGCCACTTCCTCACCAAAGCCCGCCGCTACTCCGTCACCTTCAGCCTGCTCCGCGACACCCGCGCCACCCACCGCCGCAAAGAAGACGACGAACCCGCCGGCACGATCACCGTCGGCACCCTCACCTACATCGGGGCCGGCTGGCTCACCGAAGGCGACGCCCTCTTGGCCAACACCGCCGCCCGGCAGCGACGCGAGAGCAGACGCATCGGCCGCGAAGAACTCGCCCACGACGCCTGGCTCACCGGAGCCGCCGCATGAACCAAGACCTCACCCCGCGCTGGTACTCCCCCGCCGAGGTCGCCGTCCTGCTCGGCTTCGGCATCTCCAAGATCAAGATGAAGATCGCCACCGGCGAACTGCGCTCCATCAAGGACGGCAAGTACCGCCGCATCCTCCCCGAATGGGTCGACGACTACATCCGCGAACAGGTCGAACGCCAGGAGGCAGCCTGATGACCGCCCGCGCACGAGCCAACGGCGAAGGCTCCATCTTCCCCTACCGCAACGGCTTTGCCGCCTACGTCTGGGTCACCAAGCCCGATGGCAAGCGCACCCGCAAGTACGTTTACGGGAAGACCCGCGAGGCCGTTCACGACAAGTGGATCAAGCTGCACGGGCAGGCCAAGGCCGGGCCGGTCGTCACCCGCCTGCCCACCCTCTCCGGCTACCTCGACTCGTGGCTCCGCGACATCGTCGAGCCGAACCTGGCCCCCGCCACGGCGGCCAACTACGACATGTTCGTCCGCCTTTACATCGCGCCGGAGCTGGGCTCCCGCCGCCTCGACAAGCTGACGGTCCGGGATGTACAGACCTGGCTCAACCAGCTCCGGTCCGCCTGCCAGTGCTGCCTCCAGGGCAAGGACGCCGCCCGGCTTGAGGGCAAGCGGAAGTGCTGCGCCGCCGGTCGCTGCTGCGGCCGGACCGTCTCCGAACGGACCGCCCGCGACGCCTGGACGACGCTCCGCGCCGCGTTAAACAACGCCGTCCGGGACGAGCTGCTGACCCGTAACCCGGCAGCGTTGCTGCGGGTGGCCAAGCCCCGCGCCCGCACGGACAAGCCGTGGTCCGTCGACGAGGTTCGCCAGTTCCTGGAGTCGGCCCGCGCCGACGGCGACCCGCTCTACGCCGCGTACGTGCTGGTCTTCGTACTGGGGCTGCGCCGGGGTGAGGTGCTGGGCCTTCGGTGGGAGGACGTCGACCTAGCCGCCAACGAGCTGTCGGTGGCCTACCAGCTCCAGCGCATCCGCCGGCAGCTCCTGCACCGGGAGACCAAGACCGAGACGTCGGACGCCACCCTGCCCCTGCCGGCCATCTGCACTGCTGCCCTGCGGTCTCGCCGCGAAGATCAGAAGCGGCACCAGGAGCACTCCGGCCGGGCCTGGCAGGACAACGGCCTGGTCTTCACCACCCGGCTCGGGACGCCGATCGAGCCGAGGAACTTCCACCGGGAGTTCAAGACCCGCTGCCGCAAGGCCGGCGTCCGGGAGATCTCGGTGCACACCACCCGGCGCACCTGTGCCACCCTGCTGGTGGCACTCGACGTCCACCCCCGGGTCATGATGCGGATCCTGCGGCACAGCCAGATCGCCGTGACGATGAACATCTACGCCCAAGTCGCCTCGGAGGCGACCGAGTCAGCTCTCACCCGGCTCGGCGAGCAGTTCCTCTAGCTGGCGCCCTAGCTAGGACCGCCTCGACAGCATCCATGCCACGTATGAGTGGTCAAGCCGACCAAAGTGGTCGATGCCGTTGAGCGGGTCCGACGGCCGAGTATGAAAAAGCGCGGGTAGGTCGTCCTTCCGCCCATTCGCAAGGGCCTCGTCAAGTTGCACGTAATGCGCAAGCAAGGCATCGAAGATCGGAATCACACGCTCCGACAACTCCCGGGCGACTTCGCCTCCGCATACGTCGGCCTCCTCGACCGACCGGATCGCCCAGCGGTCGAACCCGTCGGAGTGCCTGGAGGCTGCCGTGAGCCGCGTCCACCACTGAGCCACCGACGCCGTGGGCCGGTCCCGATGGTTTCCGCCCAACCGCTCCTGGAACCAGTCAAGCCAAGAAGCGGTGGCGACACCGAGGTTGACGTAGAAGAGCGAGGTGTCGCCCCAGCTACCCGTGGATCCTTGGAACTCGATGATCGCCGCATGGCCGGCATCGGAGATCCGGCGGAAGCTGCCGTGCGAGCGTTTGAACCCGTGCCCTCGCAGCACCGGCCCGACCTGCATGGCGATCATGTTCAGGTATGCCTGTCGAACCGGACGCTCCATGCCAAAGATCGTATTGGCGGGTACGACAACGAAGCCGAACGGCGCTGCTGTACTTGACTGCTGTATAAGATCGACAAAGGCCGTCTCCCACCACGGGAAACGGCCTTTGAACTGGGTGGAGCTGAGGGGATTTGAACCCCTGACCCCCTCGATGCGAACGAGGTGCGCTACCAGTCTGCGCCACAGCCCCCCGCCGGCGAACCGGCTTCGGTCCCACCCGGCTTACACCGGGCGGGCCGGCAGCAAGGCTAACAGGTTGCCGGCCCTCACCGCGAATCCGCCCCCTGCGTGGCGCTCCCGTAGACCCGAAGATCGACTTGGCTTCCTGAAAACCGGGGCATCCCGGACGCCACGACACCCCGACTTTCAAGAACCCGAGTCGATCAAGCCAGTCGGGACTGACCCAGGCCGGGGACCGACCCAGGCCGGGGACCGACCCAGGCCGGGGACCGACCCAGGCCGGGGAGGGGCCAGGGGTCAGGCGCCTCGACCGGCCTCGTAGGGACGGCCGCGGAGACCGCCCGCCCGCCGGTACGAGACCGACCCGCCGTTGACCGCCGCCGGCAGGTCTCCCTGTCGGTCCAGGCCCATGGCGGCTCGACGTACGCCCTCACGCTGAGCGGCAAGACGGCGCTGCGCCTCCCGGCGGGCCGCTGCCCGGCGGGCCTGCTCCCGGCGCACCTCGGCCTGCCGGGCGGCCAGCCAGGCGGCCTCCCGGGCGCGGGCCCGACGGCGGCGACGCCCGGCGAGGGCCTGACCCCGCAGGTGGACGACGTACAGGGCCAGGAGCAGAAAGGTGACCCCGAAGCCGACCCAGAAGCCGGGGCTGACGAACAGCACGCCGATCAGCTCGACGACGTTGAGGAGCAGCAGGGCGGCGAGCACCCGGCGACGCCGGTACACGGCGGGGGTGTGCTGTCGGCGCGGCGGTGGCCGGCGTCGGGACCGCTTCGGCGCGGGCGGTACGGCGCGCAGCCGCCCGGAGCGACGGGCGGCCGGAGGGGCGGAGACCGGCGCACCCAACGTGCCGGTAGTCGCATCCTCGCTGAGAGTGACGACGAGTGAGCGCGGCGGGTGGACGGGTCGCCGTCCCGGCACAGTGCGGCGCCGTCGGCGGCGCTGGAGCACCCGCGCCGTCGACTGCGCCCGCTCCGCCACCAGCCGCTCGGTGGCGTCGTACCGGCGAACCAGCGCCGGGGCCAGGGCGAGCAGACCGGCGGCGGCGAGGACGGCGAGGAGCACCGAGGTCGGCACCCTCACCCCTCCCGTCACCGAATTCGAAGCAACCGCCATCCGACCGCAGGATCTTCCACCGATCACGCCTGGGCGCGTGGATCGTCCGGCCGGGGAGCGCTTGCCGCAGCTTGCAGTTACTTGAGGTTACGGCGCGCCGACCGGGATGCCACCGCGCCGCGCCGATCCCGTCCGTGGGACGAGTGGGAGGACGCGGCGAAATCCTCCTACCGCGCGTTGGCGCGTACCCGATGCCAGCGGGCCAACAGGCCACCTTCGGCGGCGATCTCCTCACTCGTCATCGCGTACCCGATGTGGTCCCGCCACGCGCCGTCGATGTGCATGTAGCGCACGTGGTACGACTCCTCGCGGAAGCCCAACTTCTCGACCACCCGCCGGGACGGTTTGTTCTCCGGACGGATGTTGACCTCCACCCGGTGCAACCCGCCTGGGCCGAACGCGTGGTCCACGGCGAGCGCGAGCGCCGTCGGGATCACCCCCTGTCCGGCCACCCGCGCGTCCACCCAGTAGCCGACGTAGCCGGAGCAGAGGGCCCGCCGCACGATGCTGCCCACGTTGATGTGCCCGACCAGCCGGTCCCGGTCGCCCTCGCGCAGGCAGACCGCGAACGGCATGCCCTCACCCTCGCGGGCCGAACGCCGCTGGTCACGGTGCACCCAACGGAACGCGGACGGCGAGTTCATCTCGTCCCAACTGCCGGGCAGCGAGGACTCCCAGGGCGCCAACCAGGCCCGGTTGGCGCGCCGTACCTCCGACCACGCCGCCGCGTCGGAGCGCCGGTAGGGCCGCAGCAGCACCGGGCCGTCGGCCAACTCCACCGGCCAGCCCGGCGACCGCGCGGGTCCGAAGAGACTCACAGGCACAGTCTCCCGCGCGGGACCGTGTCCCGCGCAAGTGGCCCCACCGGGCCGCGCACACCCACCGCTACGACCCGACGGTCGCTCGCCCGGTGACCACCGGGTCGACGGACCGGCCGGGAGACCTCACCGGCGGCGGTCCAGCAGCAGGACGTCCACCGTGGAGCCGGCCGCGGCCGTGGTGACCCGCTCGCCGAGCACCAGCAGACCGTTCGCCTCGGCCAACCCGGAGAGGGTGAACGGGCCGCCGCTGAGCGGCTGGACCGTGTACCCGCCGCCCCGGCGCTCGGCGACGTGCGCCGGCCGGAACTCGCGCAACCCCGCTGGCGACGACACGGTCTCCAGCAGGTGTGCCCGCACGCTGGGCCGGAACACCGGCTCGGCGCCGGCGAGCAGTTGGATGGCGGGGCGGGCCAGCACCTCGAAGCCGATCAGCGCGGCACCGGGGTCGCCGGGCAGGCAGACCACCGGCACCTCCTCCGCGCCGACCGTTCCGAACCCGAGCGCGGTCCCGGGATAGAGCGCCACGTCGGTGAAGGTGACCGGCCCGGCCCGACCGCCCTCGCGACGGGACAGGATCCGGCGCACCATGTCCCCGGGGCCCGTGCCGGTGCCCCCGGTGGTGATGATCAGGTCGGCACGCAGGGTCTGGTCCTCCAGCAGCCCGCGCAGCCCCTCCGGGTCGTCATCGCAGATCCCCACCCGGTACGCCAGTGCTCCCACCTCGGCCGCCGCGGCGGTCAGCGCGTGCGAGTTCGCGTCCACCACCTGACCGGGCTGACTGCCCCGGCCCACGTCGACGAGTTCGTCACCGGTGGCCACGATGACCACCCGTGGGCTGGGCCGGACCACCACGTGCCCGATCCCGGTCGCCGCGAAGACCGCGACCAGGGCCGGGGACACGTAGGCGCCGGCCCGGGCGAGCAGGGTGCCGGCGGGCAGTTCCTCACCGGCGCGGCGTACCCCGTACCCCCGTTTGGGGGTACGGAAGATCTCCACCGCGGCCATGCCCTGGTCGGTCCACTCCACCGGGACCACGACGTCCGCGGCGACCGGCAGGGGCGCCCCGGCGGCCACCGAGAAGCACGAGCCGGGGGTGAGCCGGACCGGCCGCCAGCTCGCCGCGCCGAGATCACCGACAACGTTGAGCCGGATGGTGCGACCACCGGGCGTTCCGGAGGGGGCCGGGACGTAGCTCGGCCCCCGGCCCCCTCCGGAAATGTCCTCCCAGCGCGCGGCGTAGCCGTCCACCGCCGCCTGGTCGAAGGCCGGGAAGGCGTGCGGCGCGACGACGTCCTCGGCGAGGACGTTGCCGTGCGCCTGGGTGAGGTCGAGGTCGAGTGGTGGCAGCGCGCGCAACCTGCGCAGCACGCTGCCCAGGTAGTCGGCGAGCGGCGTCAACTCGTTCGCGGCCGCCTCGGCGTCGGCCGTCGCGGTCATGTACCAGATCCGCCTGCCGCGTCGGCCTTGACGAAGTCGGCCAGCCAGGACCGGAACTCGGCGCCCAGGTCCTCGCGCTCGGCGGCTATCTGCACCACCGTCTGGAGGTACCCCAGCGGCATGCCGGTGTCGTAGCGGGTGCCCCGGTAGACGATCGCGTGGACCGGGGTGCCCTCGCTGCGCAGCAGCTCCATCGCGTCGGTCAGCTGGATCTCGCCGCCGCTGCCCGGCTTGGTCCGGCGGATCGCGTCGAAGATCGTGCCCGGCAACACGTAGCGGCCGAGCACCGCGAGGTTGCTCGGGGCGTCCTCCGGCTGCGGCTTCTCCACCATCCCGGTCACCTTGACGACCTCACCGATGTCGGTGAGCTCCGACTCCGCCGGCTCGACGGAGGCGATCCCGTACCGCTTGGTCTCGGCCGGGTCGACCTCGAAGAAGGCGAGCACCACACCGCCGGTGCGGGCCTGCAATTCCAGCATCGCCGGCAGCAGCGGCTCCGACGGCTTGACGAACTCGTCGCCGAGCAGCACCGCGAAGGGCTGGTCGCCGATGTGCGACTCGGCGTACCCGACGGCGTGGCCGAGCCCGAGCTGCTCGGGCTGCCGCACGGTGTAGATCTCGGCCAGCTCGCTGGGCCCACGCACGGCGGCCAGCCGCTCCGCGTCGCCCTTCTCCTCCAGCCTGGCCTCCAGGTCCGGGCGACGGTCGAAGTGGTCCACCATCGACGTCTTACCCCGGCCGGTGATCAGCAACACGTCGTTGATGCCGGCCTGCGTGGCCTCCTCGACGATGTACTGCAACACCGGCCGGTCCACCACCGGCAGCAGTTCCTTGGGCACCGCCTTGGTGGCCGGCAGGAACCGGGTGGCCAGTCCGGCGGCCGGGATGACGGCTTTGACCGCCAGGGGACGGCCGGTTGCGGCGACCGTCGACGAGGGATTCGCTGAGTGCTCCGACATGCCGCGAGACTATCGGCCACGGCTCTGCCGCGGCGGGTGTGGCCCAGAAGACGCGCCGCCACCCGACCCCGGCCGCGCCGCGTCCGGGCCGGCCCG
The DNA here is from genome assembly GCF_030269705.1 of Micromonospora sp. NBRC 107095. Taxonomy (NCBI): domain Bacteria; kingdom Bacillati; phylum Actinomycetota; class Actinomycetes; order Micromonosporales; family Micromonosporaceae; genus Micromonospora; species Micromonospora sp. NBRC 107095. The sequence continues at coordinate 908,249 of NZ_BSTU01000001.1, read as the reverse complement.
CGCCCCACCCGGGGCGCTGTCCGGCGTGTCGTCGGCCGGATCAGGTCGGGCGTGCGCCCTGCCCGCAACCGATTCCGGTACGCCCGCCGCCGGGTCGGACCGGGCGGACCCGCCCGGCTCCCGGGTGGCCTGCACCGGCTGGCCGGCACGCGGCAGTCCGTCGGGTGGGCTCACCGCGCACGCGAGAACCGGAATCTCCCGGGTCGGCAGATCCGAGCGCACCTCGGCGACCCGGTACGTGTCGCGGCCGGCCGCCTTGGCCGCGTAGAGCGCGTCGTCGGCGGCCTCCAGCACCTCCCGCCCGGTGCTGCCGTGGTCCGGGAAGACGGCGATGCCCACCGACACGGTCACCAGGATCGGCCCGGCGTCCGCCTCGACGGCGATGGGCGTGTCCCGCACCGCCGCGCCGAGCCGTTCGGCCACGATCGCCGCGCCCCGCGCGTCGGTCTCCGGCAGCAGCAGCACGAACTCCTCACCGCCCTGACGGAAGGCCAGGTCGACCTCGCGGATCTCGCCACGCACCCGCCTGGCGAACTCGGCCAGCACGGTGTCCCCCGCGGCGTGCCCGTACGTGTCGTTGACGTCCTTGAACCGGTCCAGGTCCAACGCGAGGACGCTGAGCATCCGCCCGAAGCGGCTGGCCCGTTCCACCTCCCGCCGGATCGACTCGCGCAGGTAGCGGTAGTTCCACAGCCCGGTGAGCGGGTCGGTGAGGGACAGCCGCTGCGCCTCCTCGTGCACCCGGACGTTGTCCACCGCCACTGCCGCGTGACCGGCGAAGGTGCGCAGGGTGGCCAGGTCGTCGTCGTCGAACTCGTCGGCGCCCAGCCGGTCGTAGAGGGCCAGCACCCCGAGCGCCGCCGCCGCGCCAGCCTCGTCGGCCGACCCCGAGGGTCCACCGGTGGCCGGGGCACCGCCGCCCGGGGCAGCGAACGGAACCGCGACGTACGTGCGGCAGCGTGGCTCACCGGTCGGCGCCTCGGTCGTCTCCGCCCTCCCCCGCTGCGGTTCACCGGTGGCGGCGACCGCACCGACGATGCCGACGCCGACCGGCACCCGCAGCGGCTGCGCCCCGTCGGTCTCTTCGTCCGGCCAGCGCCCGTCCAACCCCTCGGTGCACTGCGCGACGAGCACCCCGCCGGTCTCCACCAGCAGCACGGCACCGGCCCGCGCGCCGGTGGCCCCGATGGCACTTCGCAGGATCACCCGCAGGATGCGTTGCAGGTCGTGCGTGCTGGCCAGGGTGTCGCCGAGCACCGCGAGGTGCCCGCGCAGCTGATCCCTGTTGCTGGTCAGCGCCGCGACGTAGGAGCCGGTCTCCCGGGTCATCCGGTTGAACGCGGCGGCCAACCGCCCCAGCTCGTCGCGGCTGCGGACCGGCACCCGGGCGGTCAGGTCGCCCTGGGCCACCCGGTCCACGGCACCGGCCAACTCGGCGAGCGGCCGGGTGGTCACCCGGGCCAGTCGCCAGGCGGTCAGCACGGCGAGCAGCCCGGCCAGCACGACCACCCCGACCAGCGTGGCGTTCAGCCCCGGTGGCCGTTCACCGGGCACGGAGAGCACCAGTGGCAGCGGCTGCGCGTCGGAGGGCCCGAGCCGGCGCACGTAGCGGCCCTCGTTGGTCTCGGTGACCTGCTCACCCCGGACGGTGACGGCGGCGGCCAGCACCGCGTCGCGTACATCACCGGACTCGGTCGTGTGGGTGACCCGAGCGGCGCGCGCCCCACTGTCGAGCAGGGTGACCGCCACCCCGGTCACCGCGGCCAGCCGCGCCACGAAGGCCGGGTCGACACGTTGCGCGGCGGTCACCGTGCCCAGCCGGGCACCGGCGCGATCGTGCAGGTCGACCTGGGCGGCCAGCGCACGGACCGGGCCGGCCGAACCGTCGGTCGAAGCCGTGCCGGAGCCCCCGTTCGCGCCCCCGTTCGGGCCCTCGGTCGCGCCCCCGTTCGGGCTTTCGGTCGAGCCAGCGCAGTCCCGCCACGGTGTCGACGGCGCACCGGGCGAGACGTAGGTGACCTGGCCGGCCACGTCGGTGATCAACACTGCGGCGGCCAGGCCCCGGCCGACCAGTTGCGCGGCGGCGACAGCCGGCTCGGCGGTAAGCGCCACCGCGTCGGCGGTGGCCCGGAGCTGCTGGCAGAGCGCGTCGACCGAGGTCCGCACCGTGGACGCCGCTACCGCCAGGCGCTCGGTGGAGCGGCTGCGGTCGACCGCCGCGACGGTGGAGGCGACGAAGAGCGCGCCGAGCAGGACCGGCCCGAGCACCACCACGAGGAAGGCTGCCGTCAACCGCCCGCGTAGCGTCACTCGGTCCCCCCGGAAGTTCCGCCTCCGTTGCTTGCGATGCTGACACAGTGCAACCGTGGGAGAGGCGTTGCGTCAGGAGTGTTGCGTGCCGGAATTTTCTGATGAAGCGGAAGTGACCCGGGAGGCGAAGCGGAACAGCCGCGTCGAGCTGCTCGCCCGCCGTCGGTCGCTGCCCGCCGCGACGAGGGCAGCCGCCGCCGGGCGCGTGCAGGCCGAGCTGGTCGCTCTGGTACGCCGGCTGCGCCCACACCGGATGACGGCGTACGTGCCGGTCGGCTCCGAACCGGGCGGCGCCGACCTGCCCGAGGTGCTGCGGGAGGCGCTGTCGGCGGACGCGGAGTTGCTGCTGCCGGTGCTCCTCGCCGACCTGGATCTGGACTGGGCGGCCTATACCGGGCCGGCTGCCTTGATCGCGGCGGGTCGGGGTATCCGTGAACCGACAGGCGCCCGTCTCGGGGTGGCCGCCGTGGCGGAGGCGGAGCTGGTGGTCGTACCGGCTCTCGCTGTCGACCACCACGGTCGGCGGCTCGGGCGCGGCGGCGGCTCGTACGACCGGGCACTCGCCCGGGTGCCCGAGGCAGCCCTGACGGTGGTGCCCCTGCACGACGGTGAACTCGTCGAGGCGCTGCCGGTGGAGCCACATGACCGTCGAGTGCGCGCGGTCGTCACCCCCGCCGACGGGGTGCGTACGCTTGACGGCGGCCCGGGTGCGGCGCACGGTGTCGCGCCCCACACGTCCGCTGGACGAACCCGGGGCGAATGACGCACCATTGGCACTCGAATACGTCGAGTGCCAACTGGCTGAGCCCAGATCCGGAGGAGAACGTGCCCACGTACCAGTACGCCTGCACCACGTGCGGTCACCAGCTCGAGGCGGTGCAGTCCTTCTCTGACGAGCCGCTGACCGAGTGCCCGGCGTGTGAGGGGCGGCTGCGCAAGGTCTTCAACTCGGTAGGGATCGTCTTCAAGGGTTCGGGCTTCTACCGCACCGACTCGCGGGCGTCTGGCTCCGAGACGACGGCCGGCGGCACGGCCAGCAAGCCGGCCAAGTCCGAGTCGTCCTCCGGTGACAGCTCGTCCTCCTCGTCCTCGTCCGGGTCGTCCTCGTCGTCTTCGGGGTCGTCCTCGACGTCCGGGTCGTCCTCGGGCTCGTCGTCCTCCTCGGGGTCGTCCTCGGGTGGATCGGGCGGCGGCAAGACGGCGGCGGCAAGCTCCGCCTCCTGATCGTCAGAGGCCCGACCCCACCCGGGTCGGGCCCAGCCCCCACCCGGGTCGGGCCCAGCCCCCACCCGGGTCGGACCCAGCCCCCACCCGGGTCGGACCCTCGCCCGGGTCGGGCCCAGCCCTCACCCGGGTCGGACCCTCGCCCCCACCAGCCGGGGCATCCGACGTCACGGGTCAGGCCTCGACCCCACGGGGTGAGGCCCCGACCCCACGGGTCACGCCTCGATCCCACGGGTGAGGCCCCGACCTCACGGGTCAGGCCCCGACCTCCACGGGTGAGGCCCCGACCCCACGGGTCAGGCCCCGATCCCCACGAGTCAGGCCCGACGCCACGCGTCGGGTCTCGATCAACTCGGGTTTCAGGAAGTCGGCCCATCCCGGTCGCCTCGATAGGCCGATTTCCTTGAAGGCGAGTCGATCAAGGCCGGTGCCATAGCAAATCGACCCGACGGATGGGCGTTTTCCACAGGCCGGGCGGTTGTCCACAGGCGTCGGCGGTGGGTCGGCCGAGGGGGACGGGAACTGCCTAGCCTGCCGTCCATGGGTGCCGCTGCGGCGCTCGGGGACGGAGGCAGCAGAGGCGATGGTCGATCCGAACTCGGCGCGGGCGTTGCGCCCGCTGCGCCAGCTCGCTCTGCCCCGCTGGCGCACCCTGCTCCGAGCCGGTCTGGTCGCCGCGCTGCTCGCCCTGGCTGCCGCAGTCCTACAGACCCCGGCCGGGTGCCCGCCGACAGTCGTGCCCGCCGACGCACCATCAGTGGCGGACGACCCGCCCCGGCAAGTGCCCTCCAACACGCCTTCCGTGGCGGACGACCCACCCCGGCAGGTCGACGAGGGCCGCTCGGCCACGTCCGGCGGGGCAATCCCTCCCGACACCACCGGCACTGCCGGACCGACCTCGTGAGGGTCCGGCCGAGCCGCCGGGGTCAGTCCCAGTGCGGGGGGCGTTCGGCGAGCAGCCAGTCGTCGTTGCCGCCCGACCGCTCGCCCCAACCACGGTCGGTGTCGTCGGAGGTCTGCTCGGGCAGCACCACGAAGTCTTCGCTCAGGTCGACGGCGCGGTCGTCGTCTCCGCGTGCGCCGTGCGTGCCGGGGTCCTCGGTGCTCACGAGCGGCAAGACTAGCGCAGCTCACGCCAACGGACCGGGCCGCGGACCTCGACCACGCCGACCAGAAAGAACCAGACCGACGAGCTCTCCGCCGATCAGAGACGACCGGACCGCGAGCCACGCCGCCCAGAAACAACCGGACCGCCCAGCCACGCCGCCCAGAAACAACCGGACCGCCGAGCGTAGGCGCGCCGGCCAGAAACGACCGGGCCGCCGGTGGCGTTGGTAGCGTCGGACGGCGTGACGACCCCCAGCGGTGGCAGCATTCCGGACGACTACTGGCGACGGCCCGACACCGGCGACGACGCGGTGGCGGACCAACCTCCCGCCGCATCCGCTACCACACCACCGCCCGGGTCCATGATCCAACCGCCGACCGGGCCCACCAACCCACCCGCGAGTGGGCCCGCCGGCCCATCATCGACGGGACGCACTCCCGGCGGGCACGCCGGCGCACCACCGGTCGGGCAGACCGGCCCCACGTTGCCGGACAGCACTCCCAGCGGGCCTGCCGGACCACCACCAGCCGGGCACGCCGACCCACCCGCTGGACACACCGGCCCACCACCGGCCGGGCACGCTCCCGGTGGGTACTCCGGCCCGCCGCCGAGCGTGCCGCCGCCGGCGGGTTGGCGTCCACCCGTGCACCTGCAACCGGCGCCGCCGCGGCAGCTGCCGCCTCAGGACATGGCCGACCTGGACGCGGCCGAGCAGCGCTCGCAGCGGGTCACCTACGGCTTCGGCGCGGCGGCCGGGGTGGTGCTGCTGGTTCTGCTCTGCATGCTCTGCTCACGGGTCATTTTCTGATCCGCGCCCCTCTGATCCGCGCCCCTCGGTCCGGGCTCAGAGGGTGGTGCCCCACACCGTCTCAGCGCCGGAGTGGCCGGTCAGGTAGACGTAGACCAGGGCGGCGATGGCAAGGGCCACGGCCGCTACCGCCAGTACCGGAGTGACCAGCGCGGGCAGTTGCGGCACCCGGGGATGCCCGCTTGTCGCCACGAGCAGCAGGATGGCCACGATCCCGAGCGGCAGCACGATGCGGAACAGGATGTCGCCGTAGCGGGAGTGCTCGAAGATCTGGTCGAGGATCGGTCCCTGGAAGCCGCGGGCCACCAGCGCGTCGGTGAGCGCCTCACCCGACCTGACCGCGACGTAGGCGGTCACCGGCGCGGCCACGGCGAGGAGGCCCAGGGCCCAGTCCAGCCGGCTGCGCCACCGCGGTAGCCCCACGTACGCGACGGCGAGCACCGCCAGCAGCGGCACGAACACGACGACCGCGTGGACCACCAGGACGTGTACCGGTAGACCCAGGATCTCCTCGAACATCGAACCCTCCAGGTGGATCATGGTCAGGGGTGGTCAGCCTATGGTCCGCCGATCGGCCCCCGGCTCTCGATCGGACACACGCGCGCCGGGTCGATCGGGTTCATCCTTCGGGCCGTACTTCCGATCTTGCCTGGCTGTGTCGGTGGCCACCCGCAGCATGCGACGGTTGTCGATGCAGGCCGGGCGTGCTGTCATTGGCGCATGTCCGGTACCGGGGAGCTGCTGCGGTCGCGGGGCCTGCGAGTGACGCGGCCACGCCTCGCGGTGCTCGACGTGCTGGCCGGCGGCGGCCACCTGGAGGTCGACGAGATCACCCGCCGGGTCCGCGAACGGCTCGACTCGGTCTCCACCCAGGCGGTCTACGACGTGCTGGGCGCGCTGTCCCGGGCCGGGTTGGCGCGCCGGATCGAACCGGCCGGCAGTCCCGCCCGCTACGAGGCGCGCGTGGGCGACAACCACCACCACGTGGTCTGCCGGGGCTGCGGTGAGATCGCCGACATCGACTGCGCGGTGGGCAGCGCCCCGTGCCTGGAGCCGAACATCGCGCACGGGTTCGAGGTGGACGAGGCTGAAGTGACCTTCTGGGGTCTCTGCCCGGACTGCCGGGCCCGCCGCTCCGCCGACGTCTGATCCGTGGTCCCGGCGCGGCACCGACGGCACGTACGCGGCGGGGCCGATCGGAGCGTGGCAGTCTTGAGCGGTGGACACCGATGACCTCGGCCTCTTCGGTCCGGGTTCGGTCACGTGGAAGGTGCACGAGGAGCCGATCCTGATCGTCGCCGGCCTACGCTCGCTCTACCTGCAGGCGTTGCACCCACTGGCCATGGCCGGGGTCGCACAGAACAGCAACTACCGCACCGACGCGTGGGGTCGACTCGTCCGCACCGCCACCTACGTGGCGACCACCGTCTACGGCACCACCGCCGAGGCGCAGGCCGCCGGGGCCCGGTTGCGCCGCGTGCACGACCGGCTGCGGGCCACCGACCCGCGCACTGGCGAGGAGTTCCGGATCGACGACCCGGACCTGCTGCGCTGGGTCCACGTGACGGAGGTCGAGTCGTTCCTGAGCACGGCCCGGCGGGCCGGGCTGCCGCTGAGCGACGACGAGGTGGACGGCTACTACACCGAGCAGCGGCGCGCCGCCGCCCTGGTCGGTCTGGACCCGACCATCGTGCCGGGCACCGCCGCCGAGGTCGCTGACTACTACGAGGCGGTACGGCCACAATTGCGGATGACCCGGGAGGCCGCCGAGACGGCGGTGTTCCTCACCGCCCCGCCGCTGCCGTGGAAGGTCAGCCTGCCGGTCCGGTTGGGGCTCACGTTGGGCCCACCGCGCTGGGCGTACCTGGGCATCGCCGGCACGGCGTTCGCGCTGCTGCCGACGTGGGCACGCCGGATGTACGGGGGGCTCGGCCTACCGACCACAGCGCTGTCGGCGGACCTGACAGTGCGCGCGCTGCGGCTGGCGTTCGCCGCCGTCCCCCGCCGCTACCTGGAGGGGCCGTTGATGCAGGCAGCCAAGGAGCGGGCCGCGCGGCACGCCGCCGCCTCGCTGGCCGGCTGACCCGACCGCCGGAGATCAACCGTCGGCGGGCCGGTCCATGGCCGCCCACGGCTCCTTGCCCGGAACCTGCGCGCCCGCCGGGCAGTGCCGCCGGAAGTCGCACCAGCCACAGCGTGGGCTGGGCGTCACCGGGAACGCCTCGTCCGCGTCGGCGCCGTCGGCGACCGCCCGTTCGGCGGCCATGATGTCGCGGGCTGTCTCTTCCGCACGGGTCAGCTGTCGGGCCAGCGATTCGACGGTGTGGTCGTGGCCGGCGACCGTGCCGGTCGGTAGGTGGTGCAGCTCCACCCGACGGCACGGTCGGCGGAACACCCGCTCGGCGGCGTACGCGTAGAGCGCCAGCGCCTGCGAGCCCCGCGCGTCGTCCGTGTCCAGCCCGGTGCGACCGGTCTTGTAGTCGACGATGACCAGCTCCGGCCCTTCCGGCCCCGGCCGGGAGTCGATCCGGTCGGCGCGGCCGTTGAACGCCAGCACGGCGGTCTTGACCGCCACCACCCGTTCCACACCGAGCGGGTCGGAATCCGGTTCCAGCGTTTCGACGTACGCCTCCAGCCACCCCAACGCCCGCCGGTAGGCGGCCCGCTCCTGCTCGTCGTCGCGGTAGCCCTCGCGGACCCAGGTGCCCTTGAGCAGCGTGGCCAACGCCTCGGGTCGCCGCCGGTCGGCGGGCAACGCGTACCAGTTCTTCAAAGCGGTGTGCACGCTGGCACCCAGCGAGTTGTGCGCCCACGGCGGGCCCTTGGGTGGGGCGGGCCGGTCGACGTAGGAGTAGCGGTAGCGACGCGGGCAGTCCGCGTACGCGCCGAGTTTGCTCGGGGTGCAGACGAACAGCCGCTCCGGCATGCCCTCGAAGCCGAGCTGCTCGGCGTCGCCGGCCCGCTGCCGCGGGGCCCGGCCACCGGCCGCCGGCCGCCCTGCTGATGAGGATCGTCGCACGCCTGCGATCCTGCCATCAGCCCCCGACATCGCGCGCGTGCCGTCAGGTCATGTTCACGTACTGCGTCACGAAGGCTGCCACCGCGTCGGCGATGAGCTGCACGGCGATCGCGGCCAGCAGCAGACCGGCGATCCGGGTCAGCACCTCGATCCCGCCCGGCCGGAGGATCTTCACGATGCCGCCGGAGAAGCGCAGGACGATCCAGACGGCGACCATCACGGCGAGGATCGCGACGGCGATGGCGCTGAACTCCCCCAGCCCGTCGGCCTGCTGGACGAAGAGCATGGTGGCCACGATGGCGCCCGGGCCGGCCAGCAGCGGTGTGCCCAGCGGCACCAGCGCGATGTTGGAGGTGACCTGCTGGCTCGGGTCGTCGGCCTTGCCGGTCAGCAGTTCCAGGGCGACGAGCACCAGCAGCAGCCCACCGGCCGCCTGCAGGGCCGGCAGGTCCACGTGCAGGTAGTCGAGCAGGGTCTGCCCCGCCACCGCGAAGATCACGATGACGCCGAGCGCCAACGCGACCGCCTGCCAGGCGGCCCGGTTACGGTCACGGGCGGGCAGCGGGCCGGTCAGCGCCAGGAAGATCGGCATCATGCCCGGCGGGTCGGTGATCACCAGCAGGGTCACGAAAACCTCGCCGAACAGCTTCAGATCCACGTGATCAAACTAGCCGGGCCGCGATGGGCGAAATACCCGGATCAGCCCGAAGCGACCTCGGTCACCCCGTCGGCGACGATCCGCTCGTACGCCTCGACGCCGGTGCTGAACGCGCCGAGCTGAACGGTCTTGTGGGTGCCATGAAAATCCGAAGAACCGGTGACGAACAGCCCCAACTCGGCGGCGAGCGCCCGCACGTGTTCGCGCTCCGCCGGGCTGTGGTCCTCGTGGTCGGCCTCGAGCCCGGCGAGCCCGGCGGCAGCCAGTTCGGCAATCAACTCGTCGGGCACCACCCGGCCACGTCGGGTGGCGCGCGGGTGGGCGAAGACCGGCACCCCTCCGGCCGCCCGGACCAGTCGGACGCCCCGGAACACGTCGATGTCCTCCTTGGGCAGCCGGTACCGCTCGCCCAGCCAGTTCGGGCCGAACGCCTCCCGGACGCTGCCGACCAGGCCGGCGCGGATGAGCGCCTGCGCGAGGTGCGGACGCCCCACCGTGCCGCCACCCGCGCCGGCCAGGATGTCCGGCCAGCTCACGTCGATGCCGTCGGCCTGCAACAGGGCGACCATCAGTTCGCCGCGCTCTTCCCGGGCGGCCCGGACCCGGGCCAGCTCGGCCACCAGCTCCGGGTGCTCAGGATCGAACAGGTACGCGAGCAGGTGCAGCGGCACCGCCGGCTGCGCGCCGGACCAGCGACACGACAACTCCGCGCCCCGAACGAGACGCAGCCCCGGCGGCAGTGCGTCCACGGCCGGCGCCCAGCCGGCGGTGGTGTCGTGGTCGGTGATCGCCAGCACGTCCAGCCCGGCGTCGAAGGCCGCGCCGACCAGCTCGGCCGGGGTCAGCGTGCCGTCGCTGGCCGTCGAGTGGGCGTGCAGGTCGATCCGGGGGGCGGAGCCGGTACGCGAGGTCACCGCCCGACGCTACCGAGGAAACAGCGAGCCTGGCTCACATGGGTAGCCCTCGGGGTCAGAAGCCCTTCACCAGGATCGGCTGGTCACCGGTTGACACGCCGGGCACTGCGGCGGGGCCGGCGGGCTTTCCCGCCCGCACCTGGCCGACGTCGAGTTGGACCAGCTGACCGGCACCGTCGAGGTAGGAGGCGTTGGTCCCGTCGATCCAGATGACCACCCCGGTCATCGGCGGCCCGGCCGCCACTGCGGTCGCCGCCGGCCCGAGCCGATGCAGGTCGACCAGCAGGGACCGGTCGGCCCCGCCGACCCGTCCGTTCACCAGCAGCCACCGCCCGTCCGGCGAGACGCCGCCGACGCCGTCCTGACTCAGGTCGGGACCGCAGCCGGTGCGTACCTGTTCCAGGTGCGGTGTCGGGGCGAGCACGGCGAGGCAGGTCCGGCTGGGTTCGGTCGTGGCGACCTGGCCGACGAGCCGCCCGTCGGGTAGCTGCCCGTAGACGTTGAGGCTCTGCCGGTCGCGGGAGTCGGGCAGCGGCCCCGCACCGGGCCGCCAGAGGATGTGCCCGGCGCCGGTCGGGTCGAGGCGGACCAGCACGCTGTCGGCGACGAATCGGACGGGCTCGGCCCCCGCTGGTACGGGGGTACGCACCGCCCCGATGAGTTGGGTGCCGACCACGCCCGCCACGAGCAGGTCGCCTCCGTCGCGCCAGGCGACCTGGAGGCTGTCCGGGGCCAGCACGATCCCGCCCGCTCCGGCCAGTAGCACCTGCACCAGGCCGTCGTCCTGCACCACCCACAGGGAGCGTCCCGCGGTGGTCGGCGCGCCGACCACCAGCCAACCGTTGCCGCTGGGCAGTGGCTGGGCGCGTTCGGCCAACCCGACGTCGGGCAGTACGAGTCGCCGCCCGGCGGCGCTGACCAGTGTCTCGCCGACGGGCGGAGCGGCCGACGTCTCGGGCGAGGGGGCGGAGCCGGGGATGCTGACCTTCGGGAGCGGTCGGTTGGTCGGGCCCGGGTCACCGATCACCACGATGGGTGCGCCGTCCCGGCTGGTCTCGGCGCCGAGCTGGGCGATGCCGGCGCTGAGCAGCACGGTGGTGACCGCGGCGAGGGCGACGCCGGCTGCGGCGCGTCGACGCCGGATCCGGTTCGCGCGGCGGATGGCCTTGCCCGCCGGATCGACGCTCAGTGGGCGGGTACGCGCGACCTGGTGCGAGAGGGTCTCCCGCACCGCACCTTCCAGCTCGTCAGGCCGCACCTGGTATGAACGCGGCGGGACGTCCGTCAGGTTGTCGGGCCGGCCGGGGAGTTCAATCACTGCTGCTCCCCGGAGCCGGTGCCGACGGGCACGGCCGCCGGGGCGGTGGGCAGCACGACCTGCGGGGTGATCGAACGGGGCACGGCGGGGCGCGGAGCGGCCGGGCGGGGTGCGGGTCGGCCGACCGACCGCCCCGGCCTGGCTGCGGCGGTGGCATCGGTGACCGAGGGCTGCCCGGTCCGGGTGCCCGGGCCCGTCGTCCGGCCCGCGGCACCTGTCTCTCCCGATCGACTCCCGGCAGCAGGAGATGAGCCGGCGGCAGCAGACCGGCCGGCGAAGCCGGCGGCGGCGAGTTCTGGTGCGTCCGCGCCCAGTCGTCGCCGCAGCGTGGCCAGCGCCCGGGACGTCTGGCTCTTCACCGTGCCCGGTGAGATGTCGAGCAGCGCGGCGGTCTGCGCCTCCGTCATGTCCTCGTAGTAGCGCAGCACCAGCACCGCCCGCTGCCGGTTGGGTAGCTGCCGGAGATGCCGCCAGAGCAGGTCACGGTCAAGTTGCTGCTCGATCTCGTCGACACCGGCGCGCTCGGGTAGCACCTCGGTCGGGCGTTCGCCGTGCCAGCGCCGCCGCCACCAACTGGTCGAGGTGTTGACCATCACACGTCGGGCGTACGGCTCGACGGCCTCGATCCCGCCGAGCCGCTTCCACGCCAGGTAGGTCTTGGTCAGCGCCGTCTGGAGCAGGTCTTCGGCGGTGGCCCAGTCTCCGGTGAGCAGGTAGGCGGTGCGTAGGAGCGCGGCGGAGCGGGCCGCGACGAACTCGCGGAACTGCTCCTCCAACGAGTCCTTGCTCGCCACCGCTCACCTCCACACCCCTGCTGTCCTGGCAGAGTGCCACGTCAGAGGCGCTTCGGTCCATGACGAAAGGTGCGCACTTGCTCCGATGTTCGGTCAGAAACCTTCACGCACCGTCGTCAGCCTTGGCCTCGTCGGCTTCCTTGCCGAGCCGCGCCTCGACCGCCTGCGGCTCGTACATCTCCTCGACGACGCGCAGGTAGAGCTCGTTCGGGTTGGGTAGGTTCTTGATCTCGCGGAGCGCCTGCTCCTGACCGGCGGACTCCAGCACGAAGGTGCCGTAGTTGAGCGCCCGGCCGGTCGGGGTCTGCTCGTACTTCATGTCGGTGACCCGGACCAGCGGCATCATCGCCACCTTGCGGGTGACGATGCCATTGACCACCATGACCCGCTTGTTGGTCAGGATGAACCGGTCATACCACCAGTCCGCGACCTTCCACGCCACCCACCCCATCACCGCGAACCAGAGCAGCACGGCGATGGTGGTCAGCGCGCCGACATCCTGGCCGGCGAGGAAGCCGGAGAGGTAGCCGAGCACGAAGGTCGCTGCGATGCCGATCAACAGCGGGTTGGTGAGGTGGATCCAGTGCCGCTTCCACTCGCCCCGGTAGCGCTCGGTGGGGAAGAGGTAGCGCGCCACCAACGAGCTGGGCTCGTCTTCCAGTGGCAGCACCCGCCGGGGGGTCGAGCCGGTCGCGTCGGCGCGCAACCCGGCCAGCTCGTCCTCGGAGATCTGCGGCGGCTGGTAACCGGCCTCCGGATCCCGGACCCATCCCCGACCGGAACGACCCTGACCGGCATAGCCGGGCCCGTCGCCGTAGCCGACGTCGTCCGAAAGGGACGGACCGTCGGACAGGCCGGGACCGGCCCCGTAATCCGGGCCGTCATCTGGCCCGACCCGGGGGATCGGCTCGGTGTCGCGCTCGCGGCGCTCCCGGTCGGGGTCGTCCGGGTCGAAGGGTGGACCGGAGGGGCTGCCCATCGGCGGCTAGGCGACGAGGCTGGTGAAGAAGTCGCCAAAGCCCTGGGCGATGTCCATGATCCCGCCGCCGAGCGACTTGAACACGTCCGCCGCAGAGTTTGGCCGGTAGGCGACGAAGAAGATCAAGAATGCGATTCCGGCCCAGGTGAGGACCTTCTTGACCATGGCGGGCCATCCTCTCGCGCGGCGCCGGGTCCCATTACCGCAGCGGCACCCAGAGTATCAGTGTGGTGTCGTACAGTGAATATCTGCGTCCGTTCTCCGTCAATCCGGGAGAGTTGTCAAGCTCTCCCGGGTAGATACGGGGACGGTGCGCCGTACACGAGCTCGGGCGGAGTCCACTCGGTCAGGTCGTGCAGCACGACATCTTCCGCGAGCAGGTGACCCGCACTCGCCGGCCAGGCTATCGCATGGAGCCACATTCCCCGAGCCTCGCCGGCGTACGCGCTTCGATCCGTTGGTGAATTCACCAACCACAGTGGAGTCGGGTGCCCGCCGACCTTGATCTTCGCCTGTCCGACGTGGTCAGGATGACCCGACCCGGGGTCGGTCAGCGCGTCGACCAACTCCGGCCCCGGATCCGGGCCGGCCAGACCGGCGAGCCGGGTGCCCAGGCCCACACCGGGTTCCTCGGCCACGAAGACCAGATCGGCCGGACCACCGCCGAGTGGCGCCGGGCCCGCGCAGGCCAACGCCGTCGCCCGCACTCCCGTCCGGTCGTCCCCGGCGTACGCCACACCGGTGAGTGTCCACCCGGGCGGCAGCGGCCACGGGCACCACAACGGCGTCACCGGCGGGTCGGCGGTCGCGGCGATCCGTTCCACCACGCTCGCCACGATCTCCGCTCCGATGTGCTCGGGCACGTGCAACGGCGGCACCGGGCCGCAGTGCACACACCTTGAGTCGGTGTTCATCAGATCCGGCGCCCGTACCGGGCCTCCGCATCTCGGACAACTCACCGCGACACTCACATCCCCACCGTCTCCCCCGACCGGCGGCACGTCAAGCCCGAACGTCCGATTCGGCACCGTACGTGGGTCAGTCCGGCGGCGTGCCGGCGTGCGCACGGATCCAGGCGTGCATCGCGATTCCGCTGGCCACGCCGGCGTTGATCGACCTCGTCGAGCCGTACTGGGCGATGGAGTAGAGCTGGTCGCACGCCGCGCGGGCCGGCGCGGAGAGGCCGGGCCCCTCCTGGCCGAACAGCAGCACGCAGTCCCGTGGCAGGGTGCCGGTCTCCAGCGGACGCGATCCGGGCAGGTTGTCGATGCCGAACACCGGCAGGTGCCGCCCGGCCGCCCAGGCGACGAACTCCTCGATCGTCTCGTGATGCCGTACGTGCTGGTACCGATCGGTCACCATCGCGCCGCGCCGGTTCCACCGTCGTCGTCCGACGATGTGCACCTCGGCGGCGTTGAACGCGTTGGCGTTGCGCACCACCGTGCCGATGTTGAAATCGTGCTGCCAGTTCTCGATCGCGACGTGGAAGCCGTGCCGGTGCCGGTCCAGGTCGGCGACGATCGCCTCGTGCCGCCAGTAGCGGTAGCGGTCGACGACATTGCGCCGGTCCCCCTCAGCCAGTAGCTGCGGGTCGTAACGGGGGTCGTCCGGTGGGTCACCCGGCCAGGGGCCCACGCCCACCTCAAGCTGGTCGTCGGTCACGGTCATCAGAGGGTACGGACCGCGTCGGCGCCGGCCGCGACGACCTGCCGGTCAGCCCAGGTCGAGGGCGGCACCGAGCCGGTCCAGGAAGCGCCGGTCCGCCGGGCTGGCCGGTGGGTCCACCCGAGGCCCGCCGGCGCCGGGCACCGCGCGACAGACCCGGGCCGCGACCGACTGCACCCACTGGCGGTACGCGGCCGAGTCGGCCGGATCGGCCCGCCGGCGGAGGACCCGGCTCGCCGCCCGGCAGGCGGCCAGCAGGTCCACCAGGTCGGTCAGCCGCTCGGCGGGTTGCGGGGTGCCGTCATGGCGGGCGTAGATCGCGGCGACCACCGCGCGGACCAGATCACTGTCGGAGGCCCGGCCGGCGGCCACGGCGTCCAGGCCGGCCAGGCCCGCCGTGACCCCACGCTCGATCCGGCCGGGACCGGGCGCCGCGGCGGCCACGAGAACCCGGCCGGGCAGGCTGGTGAGCAGATTCCACTCGGCGGCGGAGTAGACAGCGGTGGTCAAGGGCGTGGCTCGGCGGCCGGCAGAGGACGGCTCTCCCGCTACGGAGTGGCTCATCGGAACCTCCGGCGTCAGCATAAGCCCCGAGACGGGCACCGGGCCCCTTCCCCAGCAGACCCGCGGCCAGGGAGGGAGCCCGGTGTCCGGCGACGGTCGAGCCCGCCGCGACGGTCAGCGCGGCTCGGGGAAGCTGGGCCGCTCGGGGTCCACGCCGTCGGGCACCGCAGCGGTCGCGTACTCCCGCTTCGGGACCATGACCTTGCGCCGGAAGACGCAGACCATCGTGCCGTCCTGGTTGTAGCCGCGCGTCTCCACGGACACCACGCCCCGGTCGGGTTTCGAGCCGGACTCCCGCTTGTCCAGCACCGTGGTCTCGCCGTAGATGGTGTCGCCGTGGAAGGTCGGCGCGACATGTCGTAGCGACTCGACCTCCAGGTTGGCGATCGCCTTGCCACTCACGTCCGGCACCGACATGCCGAGCAGCAGCGAGTAGATGTAGTTGCCGACCACCACGTTGCGCTTGAACTGGCTGGCCGTCGCGGCGTAGTGGGCGTCCATGTGTAGCGGGTGGTGGTTCATGGTGAGCAGGCAGAAGAGGTGGTCGTCGTACTCGGTCACGGTCTTGCCCGGCCAGTGCCGGTAGACCGCGCCGACCTCGAACTCCTCGTAGTAGCGACCGAACTGCATGCTGGTCCCTTCGACGGGCGGCGATGGAGTTCGGCACAGCATGCCTTACCGATGGTTAAGGCGACCGGCGGGGCGCGGCGGCGGCGGAAATGTCACACCGGTCACACGCCCCGGGGGGAGACGCAATGAGCGGCGGGGCCCTCCCCGGCACCCGCCGCCCACGCTCTGATGTGAGGAATTCTGCCCTACGCCTGCGTAGGTTCAACAGAGATCGCGGTCACATTTATCTTTTTGTAACATTACTCTCCGTCACCAATCGGAGGTTGATCAGCGATCTCTGCAGGCCGGATACCTCCTTGTCAATGCCCAAGTTACCGATTCGTAGTGCTCAATCGGGTGGATCTCCCTGGAAACGCTCCCATTACCGCTGGTCACGCAAGTGCGTCGTGCACTTGCGATCCGCAGCTCGGGTGTGAACAGACGTACGTCGATGACCGCAGTGTCGCCCGGCAGCCCCGAGCACGTTTCGCGCCCCACCGCCCGGGAATTCGATACGGTCAGCCCTGGTTCTACGGGACGTAGACAAACCGCGGTGATCGGAGAGTGCAATGGCAACCGTTGAGCTGACCTCGGCGAACTTCGACGAGGTGACCGGCAACGACGGCATCGTCCTGGTCGACTTCTGGGCCGACTGGTGTGGTCCGTGCAAGCGGTTCGCCCCGGTCTACGAGCGCTCCTCGGAGAAGCACCAGAACATCGTCTTCGGGAAGGTCGACACCGAGGCTCAGCAGGAGCTGGGCGCCAAGTTCGACATCCGCTCGATCCCGACGATCATGGCGATCCGGGACGGCGTCATCGTCTTCGCCCAGCCGGGCGCCCTGCCCGAGTCCGCACTGGAGAACCTGATCGAGCAGGTCGAGGCGCTGGACATGGACGACGTCCGCAAGCAGCTGGCCGAGCACAACCACTGAGTCGTCCCGCTGACGACACGCGAGGCCGGGCCCGACACGGGCCCGGCCCTCGTCGTACCGCCACCCGCCCGCCCATGATCGCCTGCCTGGTCAGGCCGAACTGGCCGTCGGAGGGACCCGAAGCAGTCGGTACATCCCGTATCGTCACGACCCGATGGAGAACCTGACCACCCGCGGGCGCGTGACCCGGCTGGGCGTGACCGCACTGGGTCTCGTCCTGCTCGTCCTCGGCACCTTCTGGGGCAGCGACGACGACTTCCCGTTCGGCCCGTTCCGGATGTACTCCACCTCGAACCCGCCGAACGCACCCGCGCCCGACACCCGCGTCGAGGGGGTGAACGCCTCCGGGGCGGTGATCGACCTCGATCAGAACGCGACCGGCATCCGCCGCGCCGAGATCGAGGGTCAGCAGGCCCGATACGCCGCCGACCCGACGCTGCTCACCGAGGTCGCCGACGCGTACGCCGAACGCCACCCGGACGCCCCCGCGTTGGTGGAGGTCCGCATCGTCATCCGCTGGCACGGCATTCGCGCCGGCCGACCGACCGGCCAACACACCGATGAGACAGTCGTCCGCTGGCAGGCCGCCCGATGAGCCGCTGGTTGACCGAGGCGGTGCCCCGGGGCCGGGTGGCCGCGTTCCGCACACTGATCTACCTGTTCGTCGCCGCCGACCTGGTGATCTTCACCCCCTGGGTACGCACTCGGGTCAGCGTGCCCGGCGACCTGTACCAACCGCTCCTGATCGGCCGCCTGCTCCCACTGCCGACGCCGACCGAGACGCTGGTGACGGTGATCTTCTGGGCGTTGCTGCTGCTCGCCCTCCTCGCCGCCACCGGACGGGCGCCCCGACTGCTCGGCTGGGCGGTGTGCGCGCTGTACCTGGAGTGGATGATCATCGCGATGAGCTACGGCAAGGTCGACCACGACCGGTTCGGGCTGCTCGTCGCGCTGGCCGTGCTGCCCACCGCCGGCCGCGCCCGCCACGGCGACACCACCCGCACCGAGGCCGGCGGCTGGGCCCTGCGAGTCACCCAGATCGCGGTGATCTGCACGTACTTCCTGGCCGCCTTCGCCAAGCTGCGCTTCGGCGGTCTGGACTGGCTGACCGGCTCGGTCCTGGCCCGCGCGATCATCCGGCGCGGCACCGACCTGGCGGACCTGATCGCCCAGGTGCCGTACCTGCTCATCGTCGCCCAGTTCGGCATCGTGGCGTTCGAGCTGCTGAGCCCGGTGGTCTTCCTGTTGCCACCCCGGTGGCGGCTCGCCATGGTCGGCTTCTTCTACTCGTTCCACGCGGTCACCATCGCGACCATCACGATCTCGTTCGCACCGCACCTGGCCGCGATGACCAGCTTCCTACCGCTGGAACGGGTACGCCCGCTGGTCTGGGCCCGTCGGCTCGTCGGCCGCGACAGGTCCGGTTCGGCGCCGACGGACGCCCCGGAGGCGAGCCCGGCGGACACCGACACCGGGCCGGTGCCACCCGACCGGGGTCCGGTGGGAGCCGGCGCGGAGCGGGCGTTCGACGATCAGGCTCCGGTGCTCGGGCGGCCGGCCGGGCCGTAGAGCCGCTCCCGCGCCTCCTGCGGCAGGGAACAAGCCGCAGTGCCGCCCGGCAGGCGGTGCCGGTTACGCGCCACCCAGCGGTACAACGGCCAGGCCGCGGCCCGTACGGGAGGGATCCGCAGGCCGGCACCGGCGACCCGCCAGAGCGGACCACTCGCGGCGAGGAGCTTCGCGATGGCGTCCGGGCCGGCGGCACGCGCGCCGTCCGCGCCGACCCACTGCACGGCCTCCTCGCACTCGGCCACGGTGAGGGCGAGCGCGTCCAGGTCGGCGAACTGCCACGGCACCACCCGGGCGGTGGTGGGGATGCGGCGCTCGATGAACTGCGCGCAGCTCGTGCAGAACGCGCAGTCCCCGTCGTAGACGAAGGTCGACGTCTCCATGGCGTCCATCCTCCCCTCTCCGACCGCCCGAACGCCCACCGGTGTACGGCGGGTCACTTGCGCTCGCCTCGTACACATGTTCGAATAGTGTCCATGCGCTGGGACAACCTCACCGCTCCCCCGGTCGAGGGAGACCCCGAGCGGGCAGCGCCAGCGACGCCACCCCTGCCGCTGGCGCTGCCCGGCGCCGTCGCCCGCACCTTCGACACCCCCGAGTTCGCCGGGATGACCTTCTACGAGGTGCAGGCCAAGTCCATCCTCAACCGGGTGCCCGGGCAGTCCCGCGTCCCGTTCGAGTGGACGATCAACCCGTACCGGGGCTGTTCCCATGCGTGCCGTTACTGTTTCGCGAGAAATACTCACACTTATCTCGACCTCGACGCCGGTGCTGACTTCGACCGGAAGGTGATCGTCAAGGTCAACGCCGGCGAGTTGGTCCGGCGGGAGCTGGCCGCGCCGAAATGGCGGGGCGCGCACGTGGCGATGGGCACCAACGTGGACTGCTACCAGCGGGCCGAGGGCCGCTACCGGCTGATGCCGCAGATCATCGCCGCCCTGCGGGACTTCGCCAACCCGTTCTCGATCCTCACCAAAGGCACGCTGATCCTGCGCGACCTGCCGCTGCTGCGCCAGGCCGCCGAGGTGACAACGGTGGGCATCTCGTTCTCGGTGGGGTTCGTCGACGAGCACCTCTGGCGCACCGTCGAGCCGGGCACACCGCACCCCCGCCGCCGGCTGGACGCCGTCCGGGCGCTCTCCGACGCGGGCTTCTCCGTGGGCGTGCTGATGGCCCCGATCCTGCCCGGCCTCAGCGACAGCGACGAGTCGATCGAAGCCACCGTGTCGGCGATCGCCGCCGCCGGTGCCACCAGCGTGACGGCCCTGCCCCTGCACCTGCGTCCCGGTGCCCGGGAGTGGTACGCGCACTGGCTCGCCCGCGAGCACCCGCACCTCGTGCCCCGCTACCGCGAGCTCTACCGAGCCGGCGCGTACGCCCCGCAGGCGTACCAGCGGGAGTTGACCGCGCGGGTGCGGATCGCCTCCCGCCGGCACGGGCTGCACCGCGGGGAGCGGGGCGACAACCGCAACCTGCCCGAACCGTCGCCACCGTCGGCAGCCGAGCAGCTGACACTGCTGTAGTCGGAGCTACAGTCGGCGGGTGCGTACCGCTCAGCAGATCCTCGCCGACTCCGCCGTGATCGCCGTCGTGGGCGCGTCCCGCGACCCGTTCAAGGCCGCCCACGGCGTGCCATTGCAGATGCAGCAGTACGGCTGGCGGATCATCCCGGTCAACCCGACTGTCGACGAACTGTTCGGGGAACGGGCCTACCCGACGTTGGCCGACATCCCGCACCCCGTCGACCTGGTGGACGTGTTCCGGCCGGCGGCCGACGCCGTGCAGGTGGTCCGGGACGCGGCGGCGATCGGCGCTCCGGCGGTCTGGCTTCAACTGGGCATCGTCTCGGCCGAGGCGCGGCGGATCGCCGAGGAGGCCGGCATGGACTACGTCGAAGACCGCTGTCTCATCGTCGAACGCGCCGCCGCAAACCTGACCCGCCTCCCCTAATCAGCTATCGCGGGAGGACCGGCTGATCGCCGCGTCCGCACGCGCGGACAAGCTCCGCAGAGAGCGTGATGCCGCTGGGACATATTGATGCCTCACAGTCATCACGCTCTCGACCGACGGTGCGGACACGGCCGGCCGGACAACGAGCAACCGATCAGCAGGCGCGGGTCAGAGCTTGTACTCCTTGAGGAGGCCTCGGCTGATGATGGTCTTCTGGATCTCCGAGGTGCCCTCGCCGATGAGCAGGAACGGGGCCTCCCGCATCAGCCGCTCGATCTCGTACTCCTTGGAGTAGCCGTAGCCGCCGTGGATGCGGAACGCCTCCTGGACGACCTCGGCGCAGTACTCCGAGGCGAGCAGCTTGGCCATCCCGGCCTCGACGTCGTTGCGCTGACCGGCGTCCTTGAGCCGGGCGGCGTTGACCATGAGAGCGTGCGCGGCCTCGATCTTCGTGCCCATCTCGGCAAGCTTGAACGCGATCGCCTGGTGCCTGGCGAGCGGCTGGCCGAAGGTCTTGCGCTGCTGGGCGTACTGCACTGCCAGCTCGAAGGCGCGGATGGAGATGCCGCAGGCGCGGGCGGCCACGTTGACCCGGCCCACCTCGATGCCGTCCATCATCTGGTAGAAACCACGGCCCACCCGGTCAGCGCCGCCGAGGATCGCGGAGTCGGGCACCGTCACCCCGTCGAGCACCATCTCGGTGGTCTCGACGCCCTTGTAACCCATCTTCTCGATCTTGCCGGGAATCGTCAGGCCGGGGGCGGTCTCCCCGAAGCCCGGCTCCTTCTCCAGCAGGAAGGTGCTCATGTTGCCGTACACCGACTCGGCGCCGGTGTCGGTCTTGACCAGGGTGGCCACCACCGAGGAGTACGCCCCGTTGGTGAGCCACATCTTCTGCCCGTTGAGCACGTAGCTGTCGCCGTCGCGAACGGCCCGGGACTTGATCGCCGAGACGTCGGAGCCGGTCTCGGGCTCGGACATGGAGAAAGCGCCGCGCACCTCGCCGGTGGCCATCTTCGGCAGGAGGCGGGCCTTCTGCTCGGCGGAACCGTGCTGGGAGATCAGGTACGCCACGATGAAGTGGGTGTTGACGATGCCGGAGATCGACATCCAGCCTCGGGACAGTTGCTCCACCACCAGCGCGTAGGTGAGCAGCGATTCGCCGAGCCCGCCGTACTCCTCGTCGATGGTGAGGCCGAAGAGCCCCATCTCGCGCATGCCGTCGAGAATGTCGGTGGGGTACTCGTCGGCGTGCTCCAGCCGCTGCGCGTGCGGGATGATCTCCTTGTCGGCGAAGTCCCGAACGGTCTCCAGGATCGACTGTTGCACATCGGTCAGGCCGGGCGTCTGGGCGAGTCGAGCCATCACAGCCTCCGGGGATCCGCGCACTACTCGTGGGTAACTGAACGCTGGGTCAGTATCGGTCTCCCGGGTCGACGAGGCCAAGGTGACCAGTCCACACAACCGCTGTGAAAAGGTTCACCGCTGCGGGTAGCGTCCGGCAAGAGGGACTTTTCCGGCACCGGCAGGAGGAGGACAGCTGTGAGCCACCCGCCGCCGTCGGGACCACCCGGCGACGAGCCGCCGCCGTCGCCGTACGAACCACCAGCCGACCAGTCGCCGTACGCGCCACCGCCGGCCGGCCAACAGCCGTACGCGACGCAGCCGGACCAACCGGCGTACGAGCTACCAGCGGAACGCTCACCGTACGGGCCACCCGGCGACCAGCCGTCGTACGGTGACCAGCGGCCGCAGCAGTCGGCGCACTGGAGCCAGCAGCCGCCGTACCCCCCGCAGGGCCCCTACGGTCAGTACGGCCCACCGCCGTCCGGGCCGGGGCGGCGCACCAATGTGCTGGCGATCCTGTCGCTGGTGTTCGCCTTCGTGTTCCCGCCGGCCGGCGCCGTCCTCGGCCACGTGGCCAAACGGCAGATCCGCACCAGCGGCGAGGACGGCGACCAGCTCGCCACCTGGGGGCTGATCCTGGGCTACGTCTTCACCGTGCTCACCGTGCTGGCCTGCTGTGGCTGGCTGGCGCTGGTGGCCTTCGCCAACAACGGCGACAGCGGCCGCTACTGACCGGCGCGCCGGTGCGGAGCGTGCCGGTCAGCGGAAACGGGCCTCGCGGACGCTGTTGCCACCGTCCACCACCAGCATCTGCCCGGTGATGTACGAGGCAGCCGGCGAGCAGAGGAAGCTGATCGCCGCGGCGACCTCGTCCGGCGTGCCCGGTCGCCCCACCGGCGTGCCCAGCCCCTGCTTGATCTCGGCCATGGTGGACGCCGCTGTGTAGATGGTGCCGGGCGCCACCGCGTTCACCGTCACGCCGTCGGCGATCATCTCCATGGCCAGGGCCCGGGTCAGCCCGACCACCCCGGCCTTCGCCGCGGCGTACGCGGCCTCGGTGGGCAGGGCGTTGACCGGGCCGGCAGTGGCCGCCAGGTTGACGATCCGACCCCAGCCCCGCTCGGCCATCCCCCCGATGAACGCCCTGCTGCACAGGAACGCGGTGGAGAGGTTGCGGTCGATCTCACCACGCCACTCGTCGTAGCTCAGCTGGGCCACCGGTCGCAGCACGCCCTGGCTGGCCCGGCTGGCCAGGCCGGCGTTGTTGACCAGCACCTCGACGTCGCCCAACTGCTCGGCGACCGCATCGGCCAGTGCGCCGACCTCGGACTCGTCGGTCAGGTCCGCGACGAAACCGGTCACGCCCAGCTCGGTCGCCCGCTCGTGGATGCGTCGGGTGGTCGAGACGATCGCCACCCGGGCACCGAGGTCGGCGAGTCGCCGGGCGGTCGCGTACCCGATGCCGTCCGGGCTGCCCGCCCCGGTGACCAGGGCGACCCGCCCGTCGAGACGCATGGTCACCGGGTCGGCGAGCGCGACCGGCTCGTCACTGCCGGAGCTGCCCGCCGGAGCGGCCGTCCGGGCCCGCCGGGCCGCGCCCGGACGGCTGACGTCCCGTCGGGGTCGACTGCCGGAGCGGTCCGCGGCGCGCGCGTCGAATGCCATGCCAGGGATCCTGCCCGTTACGACCGGCCCGAGCAACGCGGCACCCGGAAGCAGGGGCATCGGGTTTGGGTGGCTGTGGCTACCCTGTCTCCGCACCCCGACCTGACGGAGAGTTCGCATGACAAATCCCCCGCCGCCCGGCAACTGGAGCGATCCCACCTGGTCGGCCCCGCCATCGAGCCCCACACCTGACCCGACCCTGGTGGCCGGTCAGCCGGTGCCCCCACAGCCTGGCCCGGTCGACCCGTACGCCCCGACCAACCCCTATGCCCCGGCCAACCCGTACGCGCCGGTCGACCCGTACGCCGGCGCGCAGGCGCCAGCCACCCAGCCGATGGCCGAGTACGCCGCGCCCGGGTACGCCCCGGCCGGGTACCCGCAGCAGTACCCCGGCTACGGCTACCCGCAGCCGCCGAAGACCAACGGACTGGCCATCGCCGCGTTCGTGCTGGCCATGATCGGTTTCACGTCCTGCATCACCGCGCCGATCGGCGCGATCCTCGGGCACGTCGCGCAGAAGCAGATCCGCATCAGCGGCGAGGGCGGCGCGGGGATGGCGAAGGCCGCCATCATCATCGGCTGGATCCTCACCGGGTTCCTGGTGCTGGTGCTCGCCTTCTACGCCGCCGCGATCATCTACGCGATCGCGACGAGCAACAACAGCGGCAGCTACTGACCGGCGGGAGGGCCGGCGTACCGCCGGTTGTCGGGCCGGGTCGACAAGCCGGCCGCCGCCGACCCGGCCGGCCCGTCACTGCTCCGGCGGGGTGAACGACGAGGTACGGCTCATCCCGGCGGCCCGGCCCTTGGCGGCGACCACCAGCGCCATCTTCCGGGACGCCTCGTCGATCATCTCGTCGCCGAGCATCACCGCGCCGAGCTTGCCACCGGCCTCCGAGGTGTAGTGCTCGTACGCGTCGAGGATCAGCTCGGCGTGGTCGTAGTCGGCCTGCGCCGGCTGGTAGACCTCGTTGGCGGCGTCGATCTGGCCGGGGTGCAGCACCCACTTGCCGTCGAAGCCCAGCGCGGCCGAACGCTTGGCCACCTCACGGAACCCGTCCACGTCGCGGATCTGCAGGAACGGGCCGTCGATGGCCTGCTTGTCGTGCATCCGGGCGGCCATCAGGATCCGCATCAGGATGTAGTGGTACGGGTCGCCCGGGTAGTCCGGGATCAGCGCACCGACCACAAGCGACTTCATGTTGATCGACGCCATGAAGTCGGCCGGGCCGAAGATGATGGTCTCCACCCGGGGCGACGCGCCCGCGATGGCGTCCACGTTGACCAGGCCGGCGGCGTTCTCGATCTGCGCCTCGATGCCGATCCGGCCGACCTCCAGGCCGAGGGTCTTCTCGATCTGGGTGAGCAGCAGGTCCAGCCAGTGCACCTGCTCGGCCGTCTGCACCTTCGGCAGCATGATGCAGTCCAGGTTGGCGCCGGCACCCTCGACGACCTCGATGACGTCCCGGTAGGTCCACGGGGTGGTCAGGTCGTTGACCCGGACCACCCGGGTCTTGCCGGCCCAGTCACCCTCGTTGAGCGCGGCCACGATGTTCTTGCGCGCGTCCGGCTTGGCCAGCGGGGCGACGGCGTCCTCCAGGTCGAGGAAGACCTGGTCGGCCGGGAGCCCCTGGGCCTTGCCGAGCATCTTCACGCTGGAACCCGGTACGGCGAGGCAGGACCTGCGGGGGCGACCGACTGCGGCCATGGATGCGCTCCTTCCAGCGTCCGGCGGGCACGCCGACGCCACCTGACGACAGATCCGAAAACTTAACGATCCCAAAGGGCGTTGTGACGCCACGGTAACCTCGCGCCATGACCGGGGTGAATGGACCTGTGGAAGATCTCACTGGGCGTCGACTGGTGGTGGTGACCGGGGCCAGCTCCGGCATCGGGTTGGCCGCTGCCGTGCACCTCGCCTGCCGTGGCGACCAGGTGGTGCTGGTCGGGCGGGACCCGGCCCGGCTGCAGGCCGCAGCCGAACGGGTCCGGGAAACCTCCGGCGAGCGGCCGGAGCTGTTCCGGGCCGACTTCGCGGTCCTCGACGACGTACGCCGACTGGCCGCCCAGCTCCGGGCCGCGTACGACCGGATCGACGTGCTCGCCAACAACGCCGGCGCGATCGCGCTGCAACCACTGAGCACCGTCGACGGCTTCGAGATGTCGATCCAGGCCAACCACCTGGCCCCGTTCCTGCTGACCAATCTGCTCGCCGACCGGGTGGGCCGGGTGGTGGTGACCGCCTCTGGCGCGCACCGCTTCGGCGCACTGGACCCGGACGACCTCAACAGGCCGCTTCGTGACTACCGGCCGATGGGCGCGTACGGCACCAGCAAGCAGGCGAACATCCTGTTCACCGCCGAGGCCGCCCGGCGCTGGCCGGACATCTCCGCGTACTGCTACCACCCCGGGGTGGTCCGCACCCGGTTCGCCAACGACAGCAGGCTGGTCGCGTTCGGCATGCGTTTCATGCCGTTCCGCAGCCCGGACAAGGGCGCCGAGACGCTGGTGTGGCTGGCCAACCAGGACCGCGCCCGGCTGATCAACGGCGGTTACTACGTCGACCGGCGGCCGCGTCGGCCCCTGCGGAAGGCGGCCGATCCGCAGCTCGCCGCCCGGCTGTGGGCGGCGAGCGCCAAGGCCGTCGGTCTGGACACCTGAGGTGGCCGGTGGGCTGACACTCGTCGCGGTCGTCGGGTTCCCCGTCGGGGCGGAGGCCGCCGGGCGGCGTTACGAGGATGCCGTGCTGGCCCTGCTGGGGCGGCACGGCGGCCACCTCGACCGGCGGCTGCACGGCACCGACGGCCAGACCGAGGTGCACGTGATCCGGTTCGACTCCCGGGCCGGGTACGAGTCGTTCCTCGCCGACCCGGACCGGGCGGCCCTGCGCGGCGAGCTGGGTGAAGCGGCCCCGGCGACCCGGGTCATTGAGGTGCGGGAGGGCTAGCCAACCGCGCGGGAGACGCCGCCCGGCGCGCGGCCCGACCGCCGCCGAGCACCACCACCGCCACGCCGGCCAGCAGCAACGCCATCCCGAGCAGCGCGTACGGGCGGGGCACCTGACCCAGCCAGGCCCAGCCGAGCACTGCCGCACCGGGCGCCTCCAGCAGGATCAGCACGCTCACCGTGGTCGCCGGGATCTTCCGCAGGGCGTAGTTGAACATCGAGTGCCCGAGCAGTTGGGCACCCGCCACCAGGGCCAGGATGGCCAGCCAGGTGCGCCCGTCGAACCCGGTCAGTCGTACGCCACCGACCAGGCACAGGGCCAGCAGGATCAGCGCGCAGATCCCGTAGCAGATGGTGGTGTAGGTGGTGGTGCTGATGCTGGTCCGGGCCCGTTCGCCGAAGGCGGTGTAGACGGCGGCGAACATGGCGCCGGTCAGCGCCAGCACGTCGCCGAGGACGGCCCGGCCGGAGACGCCCACGTCCACACCGGTGGCGATCGCCGCGCCGCCGACCGCCACCGCGATGCCGATCCACACCACCCGGGGCAGCGGTCGCCCCTGGGCACGGGCGATCAGCCCCTGCCAGACCGGCTGGGTGGCGACCAGCGCGGTGGAGGTGGCGACCGTGGTGAGCTGGGCGCTCGGCACCCAGGTCGCGAAGTGCCCGGCCAACGCGACCCCGGACAGGACGCAGAACAGTCCCTCCCGTCGGCCCGCGCCCACCGTCAACCGGCGGAACTCGGCGCGGCGCCGGGCCAGTGCGACAGGGCCCAGTACGGCCACCGCGAGCAGGTTGCGCCAGAACGCGATGGCCAGGGCGGGGGCAGCGGCGTACGCGATGAGCGGCGCTGACGACGACACGGCGACCACTGCCAGTCCGACCGCGCCGGTGGTCAACGGATCCACTGTCGGTCGAGGTGAAGGTGGGGGCACGGGACGTAATCCTCACACGTATGACGGTCGACACGGAGGGTCATCACTCCGTTACGATCACGCGGGTCCGCGCCGGCGACCCTCGACCGCCCGGAGGCGTTCCCCCATGTCCAGCTACCAGGCGGTGCTGTTCGATTTCTTCGGCACCCTGACCCGTTCGGTGCAACGCGGTGCCGCGCACGCCGGCACCGCCGAGCTGCTCGGGTGCCCCACCGACGCGTTGTCTGAGGTGCTGAACCGCACCTACTACGAGCGGGCCAGTGGCCGGTTCGGCAACGCGGAGGCGACCCTGCGCTGGGTGTGCGGCCAGGTCGGCGTACACCCCAGTGACCAGGCGGTGCGGGCGGCGGTGGCGTCCCGGCACCTGGCGGTCCGCGCGGACACCTGGCTGCGGGCCGACGCGGTGCCGGTGCTGGCGGCCCTGCGCCAACGCGGCCTGCGCACCGGCGTGATCAGCGACTGTACGCACGAACTGCCGGCCTTCCTGCCCCAGCTGGCGGTCGCCCCGCTGCTCGACGTACAGGTCTTCTCGGTGCAGGTCGGGCGGTGCAAGCCGGATCCGGCGCTCTACCTGACCGCCTGCCAGCGGCTCGGGCTCACCCCGGGCGACTGTCTCTACGTCGGCGACGGCGGCAGCCAGGAGTTGACCGGCGCCGAGCGGGCCGGAATGACAGCCGTCCGGCTCGCCGCACCGGATCTGGCCACCCACATGGTGTTCAACGCCGACCGGGACTGGCGCGGCCCGACGCTCGGGACCCTGGCTGAGGTGCTCGCCCTCGTCGACAGCGACACGGCGGTGGCCGGCGTCGGCGGTCGGGCAGACTGATCCGTTGATCAGCGGCGGCGGACCCGGTGCAGCCGGAACGGCTTGCGGGTGGCCCGCACCGCCGGAGTCGCCCGGGGCGGCTCGGCCTGCGCGTCGGCCGGCAACTCCGCGCCGGCCAGCGGCGTACCGGCCGGGACGAGGCGGTTCACCGCGCAACCGTCGGCGGCCCAGCGGGCCACCAGGTCGGCGGTCGGTCCGGGCGCGTTGAGGCGCTTCGCCGCCACCAGCGGGGCGGTGGTGTCCCACGCCTCGGTGCCCGGCTGCAACCGGCTCACCCGGGCTGGCCAGGTGACGATCCGACCGCCGTGGTCGCCGCGCAGGGTGACCTGGGCCTCGGTCGCGTCGGCCAGACCCGGCGCGGCCTGCTCACCCGGCCCGCTGACCACCAGGAGCGCGCCCTCCAGCGGGGCGCACCAGAGCGCGAGCGCCGGCCCACCGGCAACGCTGACCCAGGCCACGGCGGCCTTCTTCATCGCCTCGTCGACCAGTGGGGTGCCCCCGGGGGCGTCCTTGTCCGTCACACCCGCATCCTCCCGCATCGGCGCCTGCGCTCAGCCCACGAACGGCGGCACGGCGATCTCGCCGCGGGCCACCGCCATCACCTGACCGGTGACCGTCGCGCCGACCGCCACGCCGTCCGCCGCGGTGACCGTGCAGGCCAACGCGGAGGGGCGGTTCATCTCCACACCCTGACGGACCGCGTACTCCGACCGTCCCTCGCCGGGCAGCAGACCACTCGCCACCAGCCAGACACCCAGGCCGAGCGCTGCCGAGCCGGTCGCCGGGTCCTCCGGAACGCCGATCCCCGGCACG
The DNA here is from genome assembly GCF_030269705.1 of Micromonospora sp. NBRC 107095. Lineage (NCBI taxonomy): Bacteria > Bacillati > Actinomycetota > Actinomycetes > Micromonosporales > Micromonosporaceae > Micromonospora > Micromonospora sp. NBRC 107095. The sequence continues at coordinate 879,299 of NZ_BSTU01000001.1, read as the reverse complement.
AAGACACGGGCGTGCGCGGTTTGCGCTGCCGCGTCCCAGGAGAAGACGCTGACGTGCGACACCCCGTACCGCTCCGCCGCCGCCGGGTTCACCCGGGCGCGGGCCACCGACTCCGGCCGCACCGGCAGGTACGGAAACTCCAGCCCGCAGCCGGCGACACGTGGGGCGGGCCCGATGTGGTCGTCGGCGGCCAGCCCGGCGATCTCCAGCAGCGGCTCCGGATCCAGCTCCGGTCCGAGGGTAGGGGTGCCACCGGTCAACGTCGCCCCGGACGCGGTCACCTCGATCGGCAGCACACCGGCCCCGCACTCCTGGGTGACCTGCCCCACACCGAACATCCCCCGCCGGCACGCGGTGACCGCCGCGCCGACGCTGGGGTGCCCGGCGAACGGCAGCTCCTCCACCGGGGTGAAGATCCTGGCGCGGTAGGTGACGCCGACCTGGGTCGACGGCAGCACGAACACCGTCTCGGAAAGGTTGAACTCCAGCGCGAGCGCCTGCATCTGCTCGGTGGCCAGCGCCTCCGCGCCGAACACCACCGCCAGCGGGTTGCCGGCGAAGGGGCGATCGGTGAAGACGTCCACGATCTCGTAGGCCAAGGTCGACATGTTGATAAACAGTAGGCGCTTAGGCTGGTGCGTGTGAGCACGCCGACCCGGGTCTACATCGCCCGTCTCGCCGGAGTCGCCGTCTTCGACCCGAACGGTGACCAGGTGGGCCGGGTCCGTGACGCCGTGGCACGGCTCCGGGCGACCAAGCGTCCACCGGAGGTGGTGGGGCTGGTCGCCGAGATGCCGATGCGTCGTCGGATCTTCCTGTCCATCAACCGGATCACCTCCATCGACGCGGACGCCGTCGTGCTCGGCTCCGGCACCCTCAACCTGCGCCGCTTCGAGAAGCGACCGAACGAGCTGCTGGTGCTCCAGGAACTGCTCGACCGGCGTGTGCAACTGGACCCGGGCGGCCAGCCGGGCGCGGTCGTGGACGTCGCCATGGAGTGCACCAGGGGTGGCGAGTGGTCGCTGACCCGCGTCGCCGTACGCGAGCAGACCGGTCGGCTCACTCGCCGCGGCCACCTGCACCAGGTCGATTGGGACCGGGTGCGCGGGCTCAGCGGCATCGCCGACAACCGGGGTACGGCGAACCTGCTCGCCGTACTGGAGGACATGCGCCCCGCCGACCTGGCCAACGCGTTGCAGGACCTGCCCGACGCCCGGCGCAACGAGGTCGCGGCCGCGTTGAACGACGAGCGACTGGCCGACGTGCTCAGCGAACTGCCCGAGCACGACCAGGTGGAGATCCTCGCCGCCCTCGACCGGGAGCGGGCCGCCGACGTCCTGGAGGAGATGGACCCGGACGACGCCGCGGACCTGCTCAACGAACTGCCCCCACCCGAGCAGGACGTGCTGCTGGACCTGATGGAGCCGGACGAGGCCGACCCGGTACGTCAGCTGCTGAAGTACACCCCTGGCACGGCGGGCAGTGTGATGACCTCGGAGCCGGTCATCCTTCCGCCGGACGCCACCGTCGCCGAGGCACTGGCCCGGATCCGGGAGCCCCAGCTCTCCCCCGCCGTCGCCGCGCAGGTCTTCGTGACCCGGGCGCCGCAGAACACCCCGACCGGCCGCTACCTGGGCATGGTGCACTTCCAGGCGCTGCTGCGCGAACCGCCGGCCGATCTGCTGGGCAAGGTGGTGGTCAACGACATCGACCCGCTCCGTCCCACCACACCGCTGCCGGAGATCACCCGTCGGATGGCCACCTACGACCTGGTCGCCATGCCGGTGATCGACCGCAACAACCGGCTGGTCGGCGCGGTGACGGTGGACGACGTACTGGACCACTCTCTACCCCGCGACTGGCGGGACCGTGACGCGCTGACCGCCTCGGGCGGCACCGAGCTGGACGGTACGGATGGCTGACCAGCGGCGGACGGAGCGCCTCGACCAGCCACGCGAGCCCCGGGGTGTCAAGCTGCCCCGGTTCGACGCGGAGGCGTTCGGCCGGTGGTCCGAGGGCATCGCCCGGGGCATGGGCACGGCGAACTTCATCGTCGTGATGACCGTGGTGATCACGATCTGGTTCGTCTGGAACACGTTGGCCCCGGCGAACCTGCGCTTCGACCCGTACACCTTCACGTTCCTGACCCTGGTGCTGTCGTTGCAGGCCAGCTACGCGGCCCCGTTGATCCTGCTGGCCCAGAACCGGCAGGCCGACCGGGATCGGGTGGCCCTGGAGGAGGACCGGCGGCGAGCCACCGCGCAGAAGGCGGACACCGAGTACCTGGCCCGGGAGATCGCGGCCCTGCGGATCGCCCTGGGTGAGGTCGCCACCCGTGACTTCCTCCGCTCCGAGCTGGCCCGGCTGGCCGAGGAGCTGGACGAGATGGGCCAACGCCGGCAGCGACTGGAACGCCGCCAACAGGAGAAGGACAACCGGCAGGAACGGCGTGGCCACCGCCCGACCGACGGTGTCGGCCTGGACGAACCCCGCGACGACCTGGACGGCGACCTCACCCGGGACCCCCGGCCGGACGGCACCGCCCCGCGCCGGTCAGAGGGCTGACCCAACGGCTCATCGATTGGCTCACACCGCCCCGGGCAGCGGCGGCAACGGATGCCCCGCGACGTAGCATTGCGGGCATGTCAGCACCCGTGAGCACCGTCGAGGACGCGATCCAGGCCGCCCTGGCCACCGTCAACGACCCGGAGATCCGCCGGCCCATCACCGAGCTGGGCATGGTCCGCTCCGCCACGATCGGTGCCAGCGGTGTCGTACGCGTCGAACTGCTGCTCACCGTCGCCGGCTGCCCGCTGAAGGACAAGCTGCGCACCGACATCACCGCCGCCGTCGCCGCGGTGCCCGGCGTCACCGGTGTGGAGATCGACTTCGGTGTGATGACCCCGGAGCAGCGGCAGTCGTTGCAGTCGCAGCTGCGTGGCGGCGGCGCCACCGAGGAGCCGGTCATCCCGTTCGCCCAGCCCGGCTCGCGCACCCGCGTGTACGCGGTGGCCAGCGGCAAGGGTGGCGTCGGCAAGTCCAGCGTGACCGTCAACCTGGCGGCGGCGCTCGCCGCCCGGGGGCTCTCCGTCGGGGTGGTCGACGCGGACATCTACGGCCACTCGGTGCCCCGGATGCTCGGTGCGGACGGCCGACCCACCCGGGTCGAAGACATGATCATGCCGCCGCAGTCGCACGGCGTGAAGGTCATTTCCATCGGCATGTTCACGTCCGGCAACGCCGCCGTCGTGTGGCGCGGCCCGATGCTGCACCGGGCGCTGCAGCAGTTCCTGGCCGACGTCTACTGGGGCGACCTGGACGTGCTCCTGCTCGACCTGCCGCCGGGCACCGGTGACGTGGCCATCTCGTTGGCCCAGCTGCTGCCCAACTCGGAGATCCTGATCGTCACCACCCCGCAGACCGCCGCCGCCGAGGTGGCGGAACGGGCCGGGGCGATCGCCCTGCAGACCCACCAGCGGGTGGTCGGCGTCATCGAGAACATGTCCTGGCTGGAGCTGCCGGACGGCTCCCGGATGGAGATCTTCGGCGCCGGTGGTGGTGCGGCGGTGTCCGAGTCGCTGAGCCGGACCATCGGCGCGCAGGTGCCGCTGCTCGGTCAGATTCCCCTGGACACCCGGGTCCGCGAGGCCGGCGACGCCGGCAATCCGGTCGTGCTGGCCGAGCCGGAGTCCCCGGCCGCGCAGGCACTCGGCGCGGTCGCCGACCGGCTCGCCGTACGCCGCGAGTCGCTGCTCGGCAAGCCCCTCGGCCTCAAGCCGGCCGGTCGCTGACCAACAACGAACACCGCCAGCCCGTCGGCCGCTGTTGGCCGGCGGGCTGAGTCGTCTCCAGGGCATGGCCTGCGGGCTGCGGGCTGCGGGCATGGCCTGCGGGCTGCGGGCTGCGGGCTGCGGGCTGCGGGCTGCGGGCTGCGGGCTGCGGGCATGATCGACTCGGGTTTCCGGAAGTCGCGGTATCCGGCGCCGGTTGACGGGCCGGCTTCCTGAAAACCGAGTCGATCAGAGCGGCTGTCCGGCCCGGGCGGACATCAGCCGGCCGAGCCCTGGCCGCGCGGGTACCAGCCGGTCAGGTGGCGTCGTCGTAGCTGACGCGGGGGGCCGGCGCGGAGGGGCTGCTGGTGGCCGTGCCGGAGCGGGCCCCGTCGGACCGCAGGTCGGCGGCGTTCGCCACGTCCTTCAGGTCGTCGTGTACGCCGCTGACGTCCGCGCGCAGGTTGTCGTAAACGCCCTGCAGCGGCTTGCGGATGGCCGCCTCGTCCTCCTCGCTGAGGAGGTGCTTGCGGATGAACGCCTTCGGGTGCAGGTCTTCCAGCTGGATGTCGGTGCCCAGCTCACGGCTCAGGTCGCCGGTGGCGTTGCGGGCCATGTTGCGCAGGTTGCGCACCAACCGCAGGCCGTCGGTGATCACGGCGGGGAGCCGGTCGCCGAAGATCAGCAGAGCCAGGAGCAGCAGCGCACCGATCTCCCACCAGTTCAGGTTGTCGAGCATCCCGCGGGCCTCCTCTCGGCGTCAGCAGCAAGACTACGCACGCCAGGCGGCTTTCGGGCAAGGGGTGCGCCGCTGTTCACTTAGCGTCCGCGGCGAGAGTTACCGAGGTGTTCTGCCGGGCGGAGCCCCGCCGATACTCGACCGTCACGACCGAGCCCGGCGCATACTTGCGGACCAACGCGGTCAGGTCCGTCGGCTCGGTCATCGGTCGTCCGTTGATCTTGAGGATCACGTCGCCGACCTTCAACCCGGCACCGTCCGCCGGGCCGGAAGGCTCCACCTCGGCCAGCCGCAGACCACCCCCGACAACCCCGGTCGGGCCGTCCGCCCGGGCGCCGATCACCGTACGGCGGGCCTTGCCGGTGCCGATGATGTCCTGGGTCACCCGCTTGGCCTGGTTGATCGGGATGGCGAAGGCGAGCCCGATGTTGCCCGCCTCCTGGCCCTCGGCGACGAGTGACTTGATGGTGGAGTTCACCCCGACCACCCGGCCCGCGCCATCGACGAGTGGGCCGCCCGAGTTGCCGTGGTTGACGGCCGCGTCGGTCTGGATGGCGGCGTAGTAACGCACCGGTCCGCCCGGCTCGCCGGCCTGCATCGTCCGGTCCAGGGCGCTCACGATGCCGGCGGTCACCGTGTTGGCCAGCGACAACGGCGAACCGATGGCGAGCACGGGGTCGCCGACCGCCAGCGCGTCGGAGTCGCCGAACTCCACAGGTCGCAAGCCGGGACGACTTACCTTGATCACGGCGATGTCCGACTCGGCGTCCTGCCCCACGATGGTCGCCGGCGCGGTGCTGCCGTCGTTGAAGACCACCGAGGCCTTGCCGGTGCCGCCGGCCACCACGTGGTCGTTCGTGATCACATGGCCGTCGGCGGTGGCGATGAACCCGGAGCCCTCACTGGTCCCGCCGAGGCTGCTCACGCGTACGGTCACCACGCTGGGCAGGACCCGTTCGGCGACCCCGGCCAGCGACTCCGGTTTGCGCTGCGCCAGTGCCGGCACTTCGGCGGGCGCAGCACCGAGAACCGCGGCACCGGCGCCGCCGCGTACCGCGAACGCGTAGCCCAGCGCACCACCGAGGGTGCCGGCCAGGAGTGCGGTGATCACGGGAATGAGCAGCAGGTGGCGCAGCGTCGGCCGGCCCGGCGCATCGGGGTCGGTGACCGGCTCGGGCTCGGTGCCGGGGGCGACCATCCCGGGCACCAGCACCGCTGTCGGTGCCGCCGGGTCGCGCCACGGGTCGGCGAGGGCGTCCGACCACCAGGGCGACGCGTCGGCCGGGTTGGGCCCGCCCGCAGCCGGTGCCGGCCAGCCCGGTGCCGGTCCGACCGGGGGCGCCGTCCCCGCAGGAGAGGCCGGCCAGCCCGAAGCCGGCCCAGCCGAGGACGCCGGCCCCACGGGAGACGGCGACCAGCCCGGTGCCGACCCCACGGGAGAGGCCGGCCAGCCCGGTGTCGGCCCACCACCTGGCGAGGCGAGGGGCGCGCGGTCAGTCCCCGGCATGGTCGGCCCCACCGGCGGGGCTCCTGCCCCGGGCGGTCGCGCCGGATCCGGAGTCTCACCGCCCCGGCGCCAGTCCCAGCCGTCGGTCACGTCGGTGCCTCCCAGTCCGTCCCCGGATCCCGCGCCGCCTCGCCCGGCCACGGGCCGGTCTGATCGCGCCTGACGGGATACCGCCTCCAGGATTGCACGGATGTACGCGACGCAGTCAGCGGTTGCCCCGGTGATCGCTTCCGGCGGAGGCGCGGCTGCGCCCCACGACCGTCGCCTCTACGCTCACAGTGCCAACCCGCCCCCGCACCACGCACCGCCCCCGGAGGTGCCCCATCGCCACGGTCGCCGGTTCCGGCAGTTCGACGACGCACGCCCAGCAGTTCGCGGAGTCGTACGTCACCGAGGATCTCGTCCTGCGTACCGCCCGTAGCCTGGCCCGGGAAGTGGGCCTCGACGCGGTCACCCCCGGCGCGGGGGCGGCGTTGCGGCTGCTGGCCGCCGCCGGCAATGCCCGTGCGGTGGTGGAGATCGGCACCGGTACCGGGGTGAGTGGCGTCTGGTTGCTGCGCGGCATGCGTGCCGACGGCGTGCTCACCACGATCGACGTCGAGGTGGAGCACCAGCGGATCGCCCGGCGGATCTTCGCCGAGGCGGGCTTCGCGGCCGGGCGTACGCGGATCATCACCGGTCGCGCGCTCGACGTGCTGCCCCGGCTCGCCGACGGCGCGTACGACCTGGTCTTCGTGGACGCGGAGGCGACCGGCTTCCACGCCTGCGTGGAGGCGGCGCTGCGGCTGTTGCGGCCGGGGGGCGTGCTGGCGCTCAACGGCGTGCTGGCCAGCGACCGGATCGGCGACCCGGCCGCCCGGGACGCGGAGACGGTGACGGTCCGCGAGACGATCAAGGCGGTCCGGGAGTCGGAGCACTGGATCCCAGCGTTGCTTCCGGTCGGGCACGGGCTGCTCGCCGCGGTGAAGTGCTGACCCCGGCCGGTGCCGGATCGGGCCGAGTCCCCGACCCCACGCCCTAGTTGACGTTCCCCACGCCTAGTTGACGTCGGCGAGCCAGCGCAGCAGCGACCGGACGCCCCAGCCGGTGGCGCCGCGGCTGACCTCGGCCTGGTCGCCGTCGGCCCAGGACGGGGCCGACATGTCCAGGTGCAGCCAGCGGTCGCGGAGCTCGCCGGTGAACTCGCGCAGGTAGAGCGCGGCCAGCACCGAGCCGGCACCCTGTGCCGGTGCGCTGTACAGGTCGGCGATCTCGCTGCCGAGGTACTCGACGTAGTCGGTGTGCAGCGGCATCCGCCACGCCGATTCGCCGGCCGCCTCGGCCGCCGCCAGCACGCCGGCAGCCAGCTCGTCGTTCTCGCTGTACAGGGCGGCGGTGCGCTTGCCCAGCGCCACCGAGTTCGCGCCGGTGAGCGTGGCCAGGTCGAGCAGCAGGTCCGGTTTGAGCTGCTGCACCGCGTACGCCAGCGCGTCGGCGAGGACCAGTCGACCCTCGGCGTCGGAGTTGGTCGTCTCGCTGGTCGTGCCGCCGTAGTGCCGGATGACGTCCCCGGGGCGGAACGCCGAGCCGCTGACCATGTTCTCGGCGAGCGGGGCCAACGTGGTGACCCGGACCGGCAGTCGCAGCGCGGCAGCGCCCAGGGTGGCGGCGACGACAGCGGCCGCGCCGGCCATGTCCTTGCGCATCAGCTTCATCGACGCGACCGGCTTGATCGAGATGCCGCCGGTGTCGAAGGTGATGCCCTTGCCGATCAGCACCACGTGGGTACGCGCGGTGGCGGGGTGCCAGTCCAGTTCGACGAGCCGGGGTCCGCTGGCGGAGCCACCGCCGACGGCGAGGATCCCGCCGAAACCCTCGGTGGTCAGCTCAGCCGGGCCACGGACCCGCAACCGCAGATCCGGAAGATCGGCCGCGGCGGACGCCACCTGGTCGGCGAACCACTGCGGGTTCTTCACCGAGGAGGGGGTGTTGGTCAGGTCCCGGGCGAGATGGGTCATCGCGGCGGTGGTCCGGGCCGTGGCGACGCTGTCCTCGTACCGGGTCGGATCGGTGATCAGCAGGTCGACGCCCGCGAGCGCCGGTCGGTCGCCGGCCTCGGTGAGCCGGAACCGGTACGCGGCGAGCAGCAGACCCTCGGCCAACCCGCGCACGGCGGCCGGGGTCACCTCGGCCGGCAGCGCGATGGTGATATGCGTCTCAGCCGGGGCGGAGCGGGCCACTGTCGCGCCGGCCGTCCGCCAGGCCGCCTCGTCGCCGTCACCGATGCCGAGCAGCACCAGCCGGTCGGGGGTACGCCCGGGGCGCAGCTGGGTGTGGATCTCACCCGCCCGGCCCGTCAGTCGGGCCGCTGGCGCCAGCGCGACGGCCTCCTCGGCAATGCCGTCCGGGGGTGCCACGGCGGTCGACAGGGGCGCGGCCGAGGTGTCACCGCCCGCCGTCGAGTCGGCGGGTCGGACAGGCAGGACGAGGGCGTCGAGCCGGTCCGGCTCGGCGATCAGACGGATGGCGAGCACGCGGAACCGTACCTCCAGGAAATGTCACGGACCGGAAGCGAACCCACCTGCCCGCAGCGTTGAAGACCCTGAGCCACCGGCGATTCCGGTGGCTCAGGGTCCGAAGAACGGTCCGGGCGGCTCACGCCGCCCGGAGCACTCCTTACTCAGCCGGCCGCTGCCTTCAGTGCGTCACCGAGCGCGTTGGCCTCGTCGGGAGTCATCTCGACGACGAGCCGGCCACCGCCCTCCAGCGGGACCCGCATGACGATGCCCCGCCCCTCCTTGGTGACTTCCAGCGGACCGTCGCCCGTCCGCGGCTTCATCGCCGCCATGTTGTCTCCCCTCAGACCTACACCAGGGTCGGTGGGTTGCCCCACAGCCACTTCGTCACGACCACCCGCAACGCTCACGGGGGTGTCGACAAACGATTTTCCCTGATGAACACCGCCGGACCCAAACCGGAGCAGCATTGATGTAACAGCATCTAGCTTATCTTGAGAAGGCCTGTCACAATGTGCGGTCATGCAGGCACGGTCGGCACTCTTCGACCTGTACGGCGACCACCTCCGTCCCAGGGGTGGCCGGGCACCGGTTGCTGCCCTGGTCAAGCTGCTGGCGCCGCTGGGAATCGCGCCGCCGGCAGTTCGCACCGCCGTGTCCCGGATGGTGCGCCAGGGTTGGCTCGAGCCACTCCGGTTGGTCTCCGGGCCGGGATATTCGATCACACCGAAAGCCGCCCGGCGACTCGACGAGGCAGCCGCCCGGATCTACCGGACCGGCCGGGTCACCTGGGACGGCCGGTTCGATCTGCTGGTGTTGGAGGCCCCGGGCTCCCGACGCGACCGCCAGCGGCTCGCCGCCAACCTGAGCTTCCTCGGCTACGGGACGCTCGACGAGCAGACCTGGGTCGCCACCCGCCCCGCCGAGGATGTCGACCTGCTCCTCGCCGAGACGGGCATCCGGTTCGAGCGGTTCACCGCCTCGCACTTCTCCGGCACTCCCGGCGCGATGGGCGTGGTCCGACGAGCGTGGAACCTGACCGAGATCGGCCACGCGTACGAACGGTTCGTCGCGGACCAACGCCCGCTGCTCGCCCAGATCACCGTGCGCAGCACCGACGAGGAGGCGTACGCGGCGCGGTTCCGCCTCGTGCACGCGTGGCGTACGTTCCTCTTCCAGGACCCGCAGCTGCCCCCGGCGCTGCTGCCCGAGCGGTGGCCCGGCACCGCCGCAGCCAGCTTTTTCGACCGGCACGCGGCCCGCCTGCGTCCGGCCGCCGACCGGTACGTCGAGCAGTGCCTCGACGCCGGCAACCGCATCGTCCGACAGAAGGGTCGTTAGACACGTGACCGAGCCGTTGCTCGTCGACCGGACCGACGCCGTCGTCACCCTCACGCTGAACCGGCCGAACGCGATGAACGCGCTCGACGTCGCGTTGAAGGAGGCGCTGCGGGACACCCTGGCGGAGCTGGAGGCCGACCGGTCCTGCCGGGCGGTCGTGCTGGCCGGGGCGGGCGGCTCTTTCAGTGCCGGGCAGGACCTGCGCGAGCACGTGTCGACACTCGAGAACGGCTCGACCGACCCGCTGGGCACCGTCCGGGTGCACTACAACCCGATCGCCGCCCGGCTGGCCAACCTGCCCAAGCCGGTGGTGGCCGCCGTGCGCGGGATGGCCGCCGGGGCGGGCGCGTCGCTGGCCTTCCTTGCCGACATCCGCATCGGCGGGCCGAGCACCAGCTTCCTGATGGCCTTCGCCAAGGTCGGTCTGGCCGCCGACACCGGCGCGTCCTGGACGCTGCCCCGGCTGGTCGGCCACGCCAAGGCGGTGGAGCTGCTGATGCTGGCGGAACCGGTCCGCGCCGAGGAGGCCTGCCGGTTGGGGCTGCTCACCCGGCTGACGGACGACGACGAACAGGTGCTGCCGACCGCGCAGGAGCTGGCCGCCCGCCTCGCGGCCGGCCCCACCGTCGCGTACGGGGCGATCAAGCGGCAACTCTCCATCGCCGACGCCGGCACTCTCGCCGACGCCCTCGCCGCCGAGGCGCAGGCCCAGTCGATCTGCGGTGCGACCGCCGACCACCGGGCGGCCACCCTCGCCTTCGTCGCCAAGCAGAAACCGGTCTTCGAGGGACGCTGAACGCGATTCGGACGCCGCCCTTACCGTCCTCGAACACCCGCCGCCTAGCGTCGGCCGGTATGAGCGATCGTGAAGCGGTGGCGCACCTGCTGCGCCGGGCCACTTTCGGGCCGACCGCCGACGAGGTGGACGCGGCCGAGCGGGCGGGGCTGGCGGCGACCCTGGACCGGGTCACCGCGTCCCGGGCCGACCCGGGGGCGGCGGCCACGCCGATCCCGGCGCTGCCCGCCGACCCGTACGCCGAGCTGACCAAGGACTCCACCCGGGAGCAGCGACAGAAGGCCAACGCCGAGCGCCGCGAGCAACTCCAGCAGGTCACCGCATGGTGGCTGGACCGGATGGTGGCGGCCGAGGACGGGCTGACCGAGAAGTTGCTGTTCTTCTGGCACGGTCACTGGGCCACCAGCGTGCAGAAGGTCAAGTCGGCGCGGGTGATGCTGGGCCAGTTGGAGACGCTGCGCCGGCACGGTCGCGGGCCGCTGGGCCCGCTGGTCGCCGCGATGGTGCGCGACCCCGCCTTGATCATCTGGCTGGACGGACAGAAGAACACCCGCAAGGCACCCAACGAGAACCTGGCCCGTGAGCTGATGGAGCTGTTCACCCTCGGCATCGGCAACTACGGCGAGGCCGACGTGAAGGCCGGCGCGCGAGCGTTGACCGGCTGGGTGGTCGACCGGCGTACCGGTGTCGCCCGATTCGAGGCGCGCCGGCACGACCCCGGCGAGAAGACCATCCTCGGGCAGAGCGGCCGGTTCGACGCCGAGGCGTACGCGAGTCTGCTGGCCGCCCAGCCCGCGGCGGCGACATTCGTGGCCGGGCGGCTCTGGGCCCGCTACGCCGGCACCGACACGCCGGCACCGGACGGTCTGGCCGGTACGGACACCATCGCGACCCTGCGCGGGATCTTCTCCGCACCGGCCTTCGCGCAGACCCGGGGCACGCTGGTCAAGCAGCCGGTGGAGTGGCTGGTCGGCGCACTCCGGCAGCTCGGCATCCGACCGTCCGCGCTGCCCGAGCAGCAACGCAAACAACTGCTGGCCGGTCTGAACGCTCTGGACCAGGTGCCGCTGAGGCCGCCCAGCGTGGGCGGCTGGCCGGCCGGGGCCGCCTGGCTGACCACCTCGTCGTTGCAGGCCCGGCTGCGCACGGCCGGGGCGCTCGCCGCAGCCACCGCGCCAGCGGTGCTGGCCCGATTGACCGCCGCGCCCACCGCCGGCCGACCGGACGCGCTGGCGCGACTGCTGGTGGTCGACGGCTGGGGCGCCCGCACCCGTGCCGCCCTCACCCCGCTGGCCGGTGAGCCGCGCAAGCTGCTGGCCGCCGGCCTGGTCAGCCCCGAATACACAGTCAGCTGAGCGGAGGAGTCGACATGGACACAGTGACCCGACGCAGGTTCCTGGTGACCAGCGGGGTGGTCGGCGCGGGCGCGCTGGCCGCCGGGGCTGGCGCGTACGGCCTGCGGGACCTGCTGGACACCAGCGGCGACCGCGACCCGCAGTCCCGCACGCTGGTGCTGGTGACCCTCTACGGCGGCAACGACGGGCTCAACACGGTCATCCCGTTCGGCGACCCGGCCTACCGGGCGGCCCGCCCCGAGCTGGCGTACCCGGACGGGGAGGTACGGCGGCTGGACGACGACTTCGGCCTCAACCCGGCGCTGGAGGGTCTGCACCAGCGCTGGTCGAAGGGTGGGCTGGCGATCGTGCGCGGGGTCGGCTACCCGAAGCCGGACCGCAGCCACTTCCGGTCGATGGACATCTGGCACACCGCGCAGCCGGACCGGCCGGGCAACACCGGGTGGCTGGGGCGTTGGCTGGACCGGGTCGGCGGCGATCCCCGGCTGGCGGTCTCCTTCGAACCGGCGCTGCCACCGCTGCTGGCCGGGGCGCAGAGCGCCGGCGCCGCGGTGCCGATGACCGACCGGAAGGCCGCCAAGGGGCTGCCGGCGCAGACGCTCACCGCGTTCGAAGCCGCCGAGCCGGGTGAGTCCGCCGCGCGAGCCCGGGCCGCCGCCTGCTTCGCCGACCTGCGATCGGTGGACGAGATGATCCGCCAGGTACGCGACTCCGCCGACCCGGACACGGCCGACCCGGACGGCGAGCAGGCCCCCGCGACGGCCACCGGTGGGGCACGTACACCGCTGGACGCGCAGCTCGACCTGGTCGCGCAGTGTGTCGAGGCCGAGGTGTCCACCCGGGTCTTCTCGGTGTCGCTGGGCGGCTTCGACACGCACGCCGACGAGAAACAGTTGCAGGCCGTCCTGCTGGGTCAGCTGGACCGGGCGTTGACCGGGTTCGCCGACCGGATGAGTCGCACCGAGGCGGGCCGGAAGGTGGTGGTGGCGGTCTACTCCGAGTTCGGCCGTCGGGTCAGGGCCAACGCCTCGGACGGCACCGACCACGGCACCGCCTCCGACATGCTGCTGCTCGGCGCGGGCGTTCGCGGCGGCTGGCACGGCGCACCACCGAGCCTCACCGACCTCGACGACGGCGATCTGAAATACACCACCGACTTCCGGGACGTTTACGCCACGCTGCTGGAGCGGGTGCTGGACACCGACCCGGGCCCGATCCTCGCCGACTGGCGGGGGCGGGTGGACAAGCTCTTCTAGTCGTCCTCTTCCGGGTCCTGATTCGCCTGCTCGCCCAGCACGAACGCCTGCATGGCCAGCTCGTCACCGGACGGCGAGACGAAGGCGGGCAGCTCACGCGGCCCCAGCTCCTGCACGTAGGACCAGAACAGTCGGACCGCCTCGGCGGGCGTGCCGGCCTCGATCGGCAGGTCGAGGCTGACCAGCCAGGTGCGCCGCGCCGGGGGCGGGCCGAGCTGGTCGGTCAGCGCCCGGAAGACCGCCGGCTCCAGTGCGGTGAGCGGCCCGTCGAGGGTCAGCAGGTCGGCCGGCACCGGCTCGTCGAAGGCCCGTCGGGTGTACGCGACGACGAGCGTCCCCGGCTCGGTCGGCGACTGCGGGTCGTCCGGGTCTTCGCGGTGGCGTTGCCCCGGCGCGGTGACCCGACCGAGGGCCACCAGCCGGGGCGGCGCGTCGACAAACACCGCCACCTGGTCTCCCGGCCCCGGCCGGGCGGCGTCGGTCAGCCCGGTCAACTCCAGCGTGTCGTGGTGCACGAGCCGCTCGGCGTCGTACCGCTCGGCGGGCAGCAGCACGGCCCAGGTGCCCACCCTGTCGGCGTTGCCGGCCGCACCGGCCCGGTGCGCGGTCTCGGTCGTCATGTCTGTCATCTCATCACGCCGTCGGTGCGACGGTGACGTGACAGCCGACGATGTGATCGTCGACCATTCCGGTGGCCTGCATCAGTGCGTACGCGGTGGTGGGGCCGACGAACCGGAAGCCGCGCTTCTTCAGGGCCTTGGCCATCGCCGTCGACTCCGGGGTGATCGGCGCGAGCTCCGCGAACGAGGCCGGGCGGGCCGGGCGGGGTTCCGGCGCGAAGGACCAGAGCAGCGCGGACAAGCCCTCGGGCAGCTCCAGGGCGGCGCGGGCGTTGGCGATCGCCGCCTCGATCTTGGCCCGGTTGCGGACGATGCCGGCGTCGGCGAGCAGCCGGGTCACGTCGGCGTCGCCGTAGCGGGCGACGGTCGGGAGGTGGAACTCGTCGAAGGCCAGCCGGAACGCCGGACGCTTGCGCAGGATGGTCAGCCAGGACAACCCGGACTGGAACGCCTCCAGCGTCATCCGCTCGTAGAGCGCGTCGTCGCCGTGCAGCGGTCGCCCCCACTCGGTGTCGTGGTAGACGGCGTAGTCGGGGGTGCTCGACCCCCAGGCGCAGCGAGCCAGCCCGTCAGCGCCGATCACCAGGTCAGTCACCTCGTACACGCTAGGGCATCAGTCCGACACCCCATTGCCACCGGCCGTCCGGCTGCCTATCGTGCTTGTTACCGACCGGTAGGTCGAGGTCACCCGACGGTGCGCCCCCGACCGGTGACGGCGAGCGGAGGCCACGGTGAAGGAATTCCCGGACATCATCGCCTGGTCGATCCCGGCCTTCGTGCTGCTCATCGTGCTGGAACGGGTCTCCTACCTGCTGCACCGCGACGACGACGAGGTCGGCTACGGCGGAGCCGACACCGCTACCAGCTTGACGATGGGGCTGGGCAGCCTCGTCGCCGACCTGCTCTGGAAGGTGCCGATCGCCGCCGCGTACGCGCTGCTCTACGCACTCACCCCGCTGCGGGTCGCCGAACTCTGGTGGACCTGGCCGCTGATCCTGCTCGCGCAGGACTTCTGCTACTACTGGTCGCACCGCAGCCACCACGTGATCCGCATCCTCTGGGCCTCCCACGTGGTGCACCACTCGTCGCAGCGGTTCAACCTCTCCACCGCACTGCGCCAGCCGTGGACCGGCCTCACCAGCTGGGTGTTCTACCTCCCGCTGATCGTGGCCGGCGTCCATCCGGCCGTGCTCGCGTTCTGCGGCTCGATCAACCTGCTGTACCAGTTCTGGATCCACACCGAACGGATCGACAAGATGCCGCGCTGGTACGAGGCGGTGTTCAACACCCCGTCGCACCACCGGGTGCACCACGCGTCACAGGGCAGCTACCTGGACCGCAACTTCGGTGGCATCCTCATCGTCTGGGACCGGCTCTTCGGGTCGTTCGCGCCGGAACGGGAGCGCTGCGTGTACGGCCTGACCAAGAACGTCGGCAGCTACAACCCGGTCCGGGTGGCCTTCCACGAGTACGCCTCGATCGCCCGCGACCTGCGCGCCGCGGCGGGCTGGCGGCACCGCGCCGGGTATCTCTTCCGGGCACCGGGCTGGCAACCGGCACCGGGCCGCACAGTCAGGGCAGCCGGCCCTGCTCGACCAGACGGGCAAACCTCTTCAGTGCCTGGGTGAGGCCGAGCTTGGAGCCGGGCCAGAGCACCGGCCAGGCCAGTCGACCGGCCCGCCCACCCGGCAGGTGGAACCACTCGTGCCAGACGACCTGGGTGCGGTCCCGGCCCAGCTGGGTGCAACGCAGCACCCCCGGGCCACGCAGCAGTTGG
Source organism: Micromonospora sp. NBRC 107095 (assembly GCF_030269705.1). Taxonomy (NCBI): domain Bacteria; kingdom Bacillati; phylum Actinomycetota; class Actinomycetes; order Micromonosporales; family Micromonosporaceae; genus Micromonospora; species Micromonospora sp. NBRC 107095. The sequence continues at coordinate 863,643 of NZ_BSTU01000001.1, read as the reverse complement.
CCGTGGTGCACCACGCCGATCTCGTACGGCTCGTCGACCCGGACCACCCGCATCTCGTCGCGCAGCGTCGCCCGGCCGAGCGCGGTCACCGCCTCGATCCGGCTGCCCTCCCGCCCGTCGCCCTCGACCACCCGTACCCGGGTGAACGGGATCCAGTCCGACTGACGTTCCCAGGCGAGCAGCGCGGCGAAGACCCGCTCCGCCGGGGCGTCCACGATCACCGTGGCGGTCACCTCGCCGGCACCGGGCTGGGCCGCCTCCCGAAGATCGTCAGCGCCCGCCGGATCGGTCACGCCGACTCCGACCGAACCACCGCGTCGCGCTGCTCGGTGCCGTCGGTGGACGCGGCTGCGGTCGGCCCACGATCGGCCGACTCGTCGACGGCGGGCGCCACCCCGTCGGAGTCCGCGGCGGACGAGGTGGCGGCGGGGATCGGGCCGGGGGCCGTCGAGCCGACCGGGGCCGAGCCGGCCTCGTCGGTCAGCGGCGCGTCCGTACCCGGCTCGGCGGTCTCACCGGGCTCGGCCGCCTCGGTCGGCTCTGCCGCGTCGGCGGTCGCCACCTTGCTGGTGGACTGTTCGCGGGCCTGGCGCAGCGCGTCCGCGTCGTCGGTGCGTCCCTCACGCAACGCGATGACCTCCGACTCCAGTACGCCGATCAGCTCGGACTTGTAACCGATGTCGTAGGCGGCGCGGCGCATCGCCTGATCGACCTGGTCCATCCGGTACCCGCGCAGCCCGGTGTCGAAACGGACCGCCCCCACATCGGATTCGCGTAACGGGCGGGTGCCGGGCAGCGCCACGGCCTGCGAATCCGGCTCGGCCGGCACCAGGCCGGGATCACGGCCGCTGACCAGCACCGTCACGCCGAATATCACCGCCGCGACGGTCAACGCCACGACCAGGAGGAGCAGAAGCTGACCCATGTACTGATCGTGGCACGGCAGCCGGCCCGGAGCGACCCCGCCACCCGCCTCGATCACGATCGACGCCGACGCCCGCCCGGAATCGCAGACGGGCGACCGACTAGCGTCGGGACCGGCCGACGCGGCGGCGACGGCGAGAACTTCCAGGAGGCGGGCATGGCCGGGGCGCTTCGGCTCGGTGGGCACACGTTCGCCCCCGGCGAACTGGTGGTGATGGCGATCATCAACCGCACGCCGGACTCGTTCTTCGATCGAGGGGCCACCTACGCCGCCGACAGCGCGCTCCGCGCCGTGGAGCGGGCGGTGGACGAGGGCGCGGCCATCATCGACATCGGCGGGGTCAAGGCCGGCCCCGGCGCGGAGGTCGGCGTCGCCGAGGAGATCCGGCGCACCGTGGACACCATCGCCGCCGTCCGGGCCGCGTTTCCGCAGGTGGTCATCTCCATCGACACCTGGCGTGCCGAGGTCGCGACGGAGGCTGTGGCGGCCGGTGCCGACCTGCTCAACGACACCTGGTCGGGTGCCGACCCGGCCCTGGTGCGGGTGGCCGCGCGAACCGGCGCCGGCCTGGTCTGTTCGCACGCCGGCGGCCTGACCCCGCGGACCAGGCCGCACCGGGCCGCCTTCACCGACGTGGTTGCCGACGTGGTCGCGACGGTGACCGGGCTCGCCGAGCGCGCGGTGGCGGCAGGGGTACGCCCCGACGGCATCCTCATCGACCCGGCGCACGACTTCGGCAAGAACACCCGGCACTCGTTGGAGATCACCCGCCGGCTGGACGAGCTGACCGGGACCGACTGGCCGGTGCTGGTGGCGCTGTCCAACAAGGACTTCATCGGCGAGACGTTGGGTCTGCCGGTGGCCGAACGGCTGGAGGGGACACTCGCCGCGACGGCGGTCTCGGCCTGGCTGGGCGCCCGGGTGTTCCGGGCCCACCAGGTCGGCCCCACCCGCCGGGTGCTGGACATGGTGGCCTCGATCCGGGGCGACCGCCCGCCCACCGCGACCCGCCGAGGGCTCGCCTGACCGGTTGTCGCCGTAACCGACCTCGTTCGGCCGGACGGGCCGACACGATCGCCGGAGGCCGGTGCGCTCAGGTCCAGCGGAGGATGTTCCTACGCCAGGCGTAGAGGATGCCGAGCGCGAGCACCGCCACGAACACCGCCATCTCGACCACCGTCACCAGGCCGAAGCCCGGCCGGTCGAAGACCACCGCCCAGGGGAAGAGGAACACCGCCTCGACCGCGAACAGCACGTACAGGTAGGCGTACACGTAGTAGCGGATCTGCATCTGCGCCCAGTCGGCGCCGACCGGATCGAGCCCGCACTCGTAGCTGGCCCGCTTGCCCGGCGGGTCGGCCGGACGCTTCGGGCGTAACACCCGGTTGGCGGAGAACGCCGTAACGAAGAAGAGAACGCTGGCGAGCAACAGCAGCCCGAGCGTCGCGTACGAGCCCAGGTATCCGGTCACAGTCGGCAGCCTACCGTCCGCCCCGGACGGGCTGTCCCCAACACGTTACGAATTTGTTTCCAGATGGGACTAGTGCACTGGGGCAACTGTTACCGAATATTGGACACCCACCCATGGCACCGGAGGACAGATGGCCCGCGTGAAGGCACCGCCCGGTAACCGGGCGGAGAGGCGGCGCCGCACGCCGGTGCTGGCGCTCGCGCTCGGCCTGTTCGCGGCGCTCGCCCTGGGAACGGCCGGCGCCAGTGCGGCCACACCGGACACCGAACCGGTCCTCACCTCGGCCGGCCCGGTCGACGAGCCGGGAGACGGCCCCCCGACCACGCCGGCGCAGGAGCCCACCCCGACCGAGGCGCCGGGCGGCGAACCGGGGCCGACCGAACCGGCCCCGGAGACCACCGCGCCACCACCGGAGACGACGCCACCGGCACCGGTGACCACCGCACCGGAGATCCCGCCGGTGCCGACCACCGTCGCGCCCGCGCCCGGCGGCACCACCCGACCGCCCAGCCCGGCTCCCCCGGTGCCGCCGACACCTGCGGCCCCGCCGACGCCGCCGGCTCCCGCGACACCCCCGGCCCCGCCGGTCCACCCGTCCGCGCCGGGTTCGGCCACGCCACCGCAGAGCCCGCTGGGCGTGCAGGTCACCACCGGCGACGTCACCCTCAGCGAGGGGTACTGGAACGCGGCGAGCACGGCGGCCAGCCTGCAGGTCACCGTGCGGAACACGGGCACCACCACGCAACGGATCCGGCTCTCGTACACGCTGCCCGTCGGGCTGAGCGACGCCGGCACCAAGGGCTGCGCCGCCGCCGGTGGTGGTGCGTACCGCTGCGGGTCCTGGACCGCGGGGGCGGGCGTCCGGTTCAGCACGGTGCTGCGCCTGCGGGTCGCCGGCACGGCGTGGAAGCAGATGCCGCTCAGCGGCTCCGTCCGGGTCGTCGCGGACGCGCCCGGAGTCGCCGGCGAGGCGACCGACGACCAGGGCTTCGCGGTGCTCTTCCCACCCGGTCCGCCGGTGCCCGGGATCGCGCTCGCCGCCGACGAGGTGGCCTTCGACATCAGCGGCAGCCCCGGCACCCTCACGCTCCGGCTGGGCAACACCGGCGCGGTGGACGCCGCCGGCCGGGTCGAGGTCGTCCTGCCGGCCGGGGTGACGGTGCCGACCCCGCCGTCCGGCTGTGTGGCGGTCGACCCGTCGCGTACCCGGTGCGACGCCGGGATGGTGCTGGCCGGCACGACCGCCGAGGTGCGGCTGCCGGTGGAGGCGACACCGCAGGCCCAGCGGGAGGCTCCGTTGTCCGGTGCCGTGATCGGTCAGCTCGATCCCCGCAGCGGCCCGACCCGTCGGGTGCAGATGAGCTTCCGGATCACCGCGGCGGCCGCCCTGGCCACGCCGGTGGTCTCCCCGCCCGCACCGACCGGCTCGCAGGGCGTCCTGCCGGCCGGCGCGGCGGGCGGAGACGGCGGGTTGACCTCGGTGCAGCGCACCGCTGTCATCCTGATCGTGGTCTCCACGCTGTTGGTGGTGCTGGCCCTCACGCTGGCCACGACCTCGCTGCGCCGCAGGTTCGGCGGCCCCCCGCCCGAGCCCGCCACCAACCCCGCCGACTGATCGACGGACGACACCGGCCCGCCCGGCCGGGGGTCGTCGACGCGTCCGGGGGTGATCTGAATTACGGCGGGCGGGGCGTAATACCGCAAAGGTGGGCATTTTTCATCACCGCCTGGTCCCAGTCGGCGGACCTCCGGCGATAGTTAGGGCTCCCTTAGACGTAGGCTCTCAGGTGAGGAACGACAGCGGCCGGACCAGCCTGGGGCGGTGCGGTGAAGCGTTGCGTCAAGGAGGTTCCGTGGCCGGGCAAGCCCCGCAGTCGCGAACGAAGGTGGCACAGTGACCAAGCAGATCCGTCAACTCGACCGGGTCGTCATCCGGTTCGCCGGCGACTCCGGCGACGGCATGCAGCTGACCGGCGACCGGTTCACCTCGGAGACGGCGCAGCTCGGCAACGACATCTCCACGCTGCCGAACTTCCCCGCCGAGATCCGGGCTCCCGCCGGGACCCTGCCGGGTGTGTCGAGCTTCCAGGTGCACTTCGCTGACTACGACATCCTCACGCCGGGTGACGCGCCCAACGTGCTGGTGGCGATGAACCCGGCGGCGCTCAAGGCCAACCTGGCCGACCTACCGCGCGGCGCGGACATCATCGTCAACACCGACGAGTTCACCAAGCGCAACCTCGCCAAGGTCGGCTACCAGACCAGCCCGCTGGACGACGACTCGCTGGCCGGCTACGTGGTGCACCCGGTGGCGCTGACTTCGATGACGGTCGGCGCGCTCGCCGCCCACCAGGTGTCCAAGAAGGACGCCGAGCGGTCGAAGAACATGTTCGCGCTCGGCCTGCTCTCGTGGATGTACTCCCGGCCCTTCGAGTCGACGCTGCGCTTCCTGGAGCGCAAGTTCGCGGCCCGTCCGGAGCTGGTCGCCGCGAACGTCGCCGCCTTCAAGGCCGGCTGGAACTTCGGCGAGACCACCGAGGACTTCGCGGTCCGCTACGAGGTCAAGCCGGCGAAGATGCAGCCGGGCACGTACCGCAACATCACCGGCAACGCGGCCCTCTCGCTGGGGCTGGTCGCCGCCGGGGTCCGCTCCGGGCTGCCGGTCTTCCTGGGCGCATACCCGATCACGCCCGCGTCGGACATCCTGCACGAGCTGAGCAAGCACAAGCGCTTCGGTGTTCTCACCATGCAGGCCGAGGACGAGATCGCCGCGGTCGGCGCCGCACTCGGCGCCTCCTACGGCGGGTCGCTCGGCGTGACCACCACCAGCGGCCCCGGTGTGGCGCTCAAGAGCGAGACGATCTCGCTAGCGGTGGCGCTGGAGCTGCCGCTGGTGATCGTCGACGTGCAGCGCGCCGGCCCGTCGACAGGCATGCCGACCAAGACCGAGCAGGCCGACCTCAACATGGCGCTCTACGGTCGGCACGGTGAGGCGCCGATCGCGGTGATCGCGCCCCGCTCACCGTCGGACTGCTTCTTCGCGGCGCTGGAAGCGGCCCGGATCGCGCTCACCTACCGCACCCCGGTGATCCTGCTGTCCGACAACTACGTCGCCAACGGCTCCGAGCCCTGGCTGCTGCCCGACGTGGAGTCGCTGCCCGACCTGCGGGTCGAGTTCGCCACCAAGCCCAACGGCGAGGACGGCACCACCTTCCTGCCCTACCTGCGTGACCCGGAGACCCTGGCCCGGCCGTGGGCGATCCCCGGCACGGCGGGCCTGGAGCACCGGATCGGCGGTCTGGAGAAGGCCGACAAGACCGGTGACATCTCCTACGACCCGGCCAACCACGACTTCATGGTGCGCACCCGGGCCGCCCGGATCGAGACGATCCCGGTGCCGGACATCGAGGTGGAGGACCCGGACGGCGACGCCCGGGTGCTGGTCCTCGGCTGGGGCTCGACGTACGGGCCGATCGGCGCGGCGTGCCGCGGCGTCCGCCAGCGCGGCCTCTCCATCGCCCAGGCGCACCTGCGGCACCTGGCACCGATGCCGGCCAACCTCGGCGAGGTGCTGCGCTCGTACGACAAGGTGGTCATCCCGGAGATGAACCTGGGCCAGCTCGCCCACGTCATCCGGGCCCGCTACCTGGTCGACGCGATCAGCTACAACCAGGTCCGCGGCCTTCCGTTCACGGCCGCCGAGCTGGAGACGACGCTGGAAGAGGTGCTGAAGAATGTCTGAGCCCGTCGCCATCAAGCTCACCGCGAAGGACTTCAAGTCCGACCAGGAGGTGCGCTGGTGCCCCGGCTGCGGTGACTACGCGATCCTGGCGGCCATCCAGCAGTTCATGCCGGAGCTGAACATCCCCAGGGAAAACACCGTCTTCGTCTCCGGGATCGGCTGCTCGTCCCGCTTCCCGTACTACATGAACACGTACGGGATGCACTCGATCCACGGTCGGGCCCCGGCGATCGCGACCGGCCTGTCGGTGTCCCGGCCGGACCTGTCGGTCTGGGTGGTCACCGGCGACGGCGACGCGCTCTCCATCGGCGGCAACCACCTGATCCACGCGCTGCGGCGCAACGTCAACCTCAAGATCCTGCTGTTCAACAACCGGATCTACGGTCTGACCAAGGGCCAGTATTCTCCGACGTCCGAGGTCGGCAAGATCACCAAGTCCACGCCGGCCGGCTCGGCGGACGCCCCGTTCAACCCGCTCTCGCTCGCCCTCGGCGCGGAGGCCAGCTTCGTCGGCCGGACCATCGACTCCGACCGCAAGCACCTGCAGTCGGTGCTGCGGGCCGCCGCGGAACACGAGGGCTCGGCCTTCGTGGAGATCTACCAGAACTGCAACATCTTCAACGACGGGGCGTTCGACCAGCTGAAGGACCCGTCCACCCGGGACGACTACCTGATCCGCCTGGAGCACGGGCAGCCGATCACCTTCGGTGCCGACGGGCGGTTCTGCGTGGTGCACCCGCCGGGCGGCTTCGGCCTCGAAGTGCGGGACACCAGCTCGGTGCGCCCGGAGGAGATCGTCGTGCACGACGCGACGGTCACCGACCCGGCGTACGCCTTCGCGCTGTCCCGGCTGCCCGGTCTGGACCTGCGCAACACCCCGATCGGGGTGTTCCGCTCGGTGGACCGGCCGTCCTACGACAGCGTGGTGCAGGGCCAGCTGGCGGCCGCCAAGGCGACTGTCACCGAGACCCCCGAGCAGCAGCTCGCCGGCCTGCTGGGCAGCGGCGACACCTGGACGATCGTCTGACGGTGCGACAACGGGAAGGGCCCGCAACCGGTTGGTTGCGGGCCCTTCCGTTTCGTTACCGCTGGAGCAACCTGATCAGAAGACCAGGTTGAAGCCGCCCCAGCCGGTGCCGACGACCTTGCCGCTCGCGTCGATCCACTGGCCGTAGCCGTTGGTCGTGTAGAGCCGCATGTCGCCCTTGCTGTTGACGCCCAGCATGTCGACCATGTTGTCGCCGCTCCAGTCGCCCGGAACGATGATGTTCTTGAAGCCCTGCCAGCCGCTACCGATCTTGGTGCCGAGCGGGTTGGTCCAGCCGCCCTTGTTGTCGGACTGGTACAGCTTTAGGTCGCCGGTCGAGGTGCGACCGATCAGCACCTCACGCCCGTCGCCCTTCCAGGCCCCAGGGGTGAGGAACAGGTTGAAGCCGTTCCAGCCGTTGCCGATCTTGGTGCCCAGCGGGTTCTCCCAGCCGCCCGCACCATTGCTGGTGTAGCGGATCAGGTCGCCGTTGGACTTGCGCACCAGAAGGCTCGGCCGGTTGTTGCCCAGCCAGTTGTTCGTCACCATGAGCGCGGTGAAGCCCTGCCACCCGGTGCCGATCTTCTTCGCACCCCCGACGAATTCACCCTTGCCATCGGTGTCGTAGATGAACAGATCACCGTTGGGCTTCATCGCCATGATCGAGGGCTTCTTGTCGCCCTTCCAGTTGTAGACCCGGAAGACCCGGCTGTAGATGCCCCAGCCGTTGCCGATCTTCTTGCTCAGGTAGAAGCCGCCGAGACCGTCGTTGGCGAAGCCACTGCCCATGTACAGCTTGAGGTTGCCGGCGCTGTCACGGGTCAGCAGGTCCGAGTGACCATCGCCGGTCCAGTCCGCGTTGATCAGCGGCGGACGCGTCAGGTCCGCCTTGATCGTGTTGGCGTAGTAGCTCAGCCGCTCGTAGTAGCCGGCGTACGAGCCACACGGCCGGAAGCCCCAGTCGGTGATGCCGACCTGGACCCCGTTGACGAGCAGCGGACCACCCGAGTCACCGGAGCAGGTGTCGCTGCTCGGCATGGAGGGCGTGCCCGAGCCCGCGCAGATCATCCGGTTGGCGTCGTAGAGCCCCGGCACGTCGCAGTCGGCATTCGACCGCATCGCCACAGTGGCCTTACGCAGCCGGCTGTCGGGGAACTCGTCGTCCGACGAGGTGATGCCGAAGCCGGCGATCTGGGCCGAGGTGCCGGCCGCGTACGGCTTCTGGTCGCCCTGGGCGCTCAGCGACACCGGCTTGTACTCGCTGGGCAGGTTCTGCTTGAGCGTGAGAACCGAGACGTCGTCCAGGATCGGGGCGTCCGGGTCCGCGTACTGCTGGGCGATGTTCCAGCCCGGGTGGGTCCAGGTCGAGCCGACCTCGGCGACGAAGCCGCTGCCGCCAACGATCTGACCGTTGCTGTCGACCAGCCGGTCGTTGCCGGCGATGACCCGGGTGGTGCCGGGACCGTCGGCGGTGCAGTGCGCGGCCGTCAGCACCTTGTTGGGGGCGATGATCGTGCCGGTGCACCAGTACCAGTAGAAGACGCCTTCGAACTGGAGCGTGGTGACGACACCGACGATGTACGGGAACTCCGAGGCGCTCGCGAGGTTACCCCCGAAGATCTTCGGAGTCGCGCCGGTGCCGGACTGGAACCGTCGGCCCTTGGCACCCGGCTCGGGAAGCACGAGCTTTCCCTTGTGGAGGTTGCGCAGCTTGCTCTCTTGGCCGGTGCGAGAGGCACCGGTCACCGCGTTGAACACGCCGTCCCCCGCGGGGGCGGCCTGAGCTGCCGTCGCGGGCACGAACGCCGCCACGCCGAGGAGAGCAAGGCTCGCCACGGCCCCGGCGGCCCATCGCCGTCGGGCTCCTGCGGATGTTGCCACTTCAGCCACTGATTGTTTCCCGTCGTTCGACTACGAGGCGCTCGGAGCTGCCGGGATGGCCTGCCGGGGGACGCGACGCGTGAACGACGAAACACACCAGGGCGAATCCGCCCGTATTGAAGATTTTCCCCGTCGTGCCTGCGCCAACGACGCCGCGCCGACAACTCCCGGCAGCGACACCCATTGACAGCTCTAAGCCGGGACACCGTAGCAAGGGTTCGGTCAGGAAGCTGCCCGGTAAGGGGTTTTCTCCATGATCCGAAACCGGACCGCGACGAAACCGATGGGGTCAGGGCAGCCACGACTCATCCGGACGGGTTGCGGCCCTCAGCCACCCGGTGCACAGAACTGGATGTCCCGGGCCGGAGGGTGGCCGTCCGGTGTGGACCGCCACCCTCCGCCACGACGAGGCGACCGACAGTCAGCGGGTGCCACCGGCCGGCGGCCAGAGATTGTCGATCTCCTTCTCGGCCTGCGCGAGGCTCGCCTCGTGCAGCGGGATCAGCTCGGCCATCGCCGGCACCGACGGCGCCAGGGTCAGCTCGGCACTGATGAAGCGCGGCTGCAGGCCGGTCAGCGACAGGCCGTGCGGGAGCCACGGCTCCGCATGGTCCCAGCCGTTGCGCGGGGCTCCATCGCCGTATCCGCCACCTCGGGTGGCGAGCACCACGAACTCGCGGTCGCCGAGCAGGCCCTCCTGGGTCGTCGGGTCGTACGCCAGCCCAGGGACGATCAGGTGGTCGACCCAGGACTTGACACTGCTGGGCGCGCCGTAGTTGTAGAGCGGCAGCCCGAGCAGCACCACGTCGGCCTGCTTCACCTCGTCGACCAACCGCTCGCTGAGCTCCCAGGACTCGCGCTGGGCCGGCGTGTGCTGGTCCGGCGGCGTCATCCGCGCCAGCCCGCCGGCGGCGTCCAGGTGCGGCAGCGGGTCGGCGCCCAGATCCCGGTAGGCCACGGTGCCGCCCGGGTGGGCCGCACGCCATGCGTCGACCGCGCGGGCGGTGAGCCGCCGACTGACGGACCAGTCACCTCGGATGCTCGAATCAATATGCAACAGATGCATTATTCCTCCTCCAGGAATCGTCTGTGCAGCACCAACTATTTATAGCAAGCCGATGTTCCGCCCGCTCGGTAGACTGGGTCACATGTCCGCCCAGCCGCTCGACCCCTCGGAGCACCGCTCGGGCGCCCTCCTGGACCACCTGGCCCGGCGGATACGGCTGCGGTCGGAGTCGGTACTGGCACCGCTGGGGCTACGCCCCCGGCACCTGGTCGCGCTCACCGTGCTGCGCGCCGGCGGCGACACCGGTCAGCAGGCGCTCGCCACCACCCTCGAAATGGACAGCACCAACATCGTCGGGCTGCTCAACGACCTCGAAGCGAAGCAGCTGATCGAGCGCCGGCGCTCCCCCGAGGACCGCCGTCGACACGTCGTCGGACTCACCGACGATGGGGCGAAACGCCTCAGCGAGGCCGAATGCGCCCTGGCCGGCGCCGAGGACGAGGTGCTGGGCGCGCTGAATCCCGCCGAGCGGGAGACGCTCTACGAGTTGCTCAACCGGGCCGCCACCGGCACGTCGGTCAACTGCGCCGAGGTGATCTGCGGCGCCGACGACCCCCGCTGACGCCGCGCCCCTGCTGACGCTGCCGCATTTCAGCGGCGCGGCTGTCCAGCAGGGGTCACGCCGACGGCGGGGCGGTCACACCGCACAACAGCGGTGCCACGATCAGGCGGTCGTGGCCGACTGCGGGCGGTCGTCGCGTACGTGCACCAGCATGTCGCCGGTCTCGATCACTGCTCCGGCCCGGTCGGCCAGGGTCACCACCTTGCCCCGCCGTACCAGGGCGATCACCAACGAGTCCAGCTCACGCGGTGAACGGCCCACCTCGTCCCGCTCCGCGGAACGCATCGCCAGCGCCATGCCCTGGCCGGGGGTGAGCAGATCCTCCACCACGTCGATCAGCGGCGGCGCCGAGGTGGACAGGCCGAGCAGCCGGCCCGCCGTGGCCGAGGAGACGATCACGTGGTGCGCACCGCTCTGCTTGAGCAGGGGGGCGTTCTCCGCCTCCCGGGCCGCCGCGATGATCCGGACCTGCCCGGCGGTGAGCTGCCGCACCGTCAGCGCGACCAGCACCGACGCGTCGTCGCTGTCGGTCGCGATGATCACGGCCTTGGCGCTCTTGACGTGCGCCTCGTTCAGCACCGACGAGCGGGTCGCCGAGCCCTCGATCGCCACCAGTCCGGCGGAGGTGGCCTGCCGCAGGGCGGCGGCGCTGCGCTCCACCACCACGATCCGCGAGCGGTCCAGACCGTTCTCCAGCAGGGCGGAGACCGCGCTGCGTCCCTTGGTGCCGTAGCCGCAGATGATGACGTGGTCCTTCACGGCTCTCCTCCACCGCGACAGGCGACGGCCGGTCCGGTACTGCTCGGTCAGAACTTCCAGGGTGGTACCGACCAGGATGATAAGGAAGATCACTCGGGCCGGGGTGATGAAGAGGACGTTGACCAGCCGAGCCGACGGCGCAGCCGGGGTGATGTCCCCGTAGCCGGTGGTCGAGAGCGACACCACCGCGTAGTAGAAGCAGTCCAGGAGGGTGAGGCCGTCCTCATTGACATCGCGGTAGCCGTCCCGGCCCAGGTAGACCGCGGCGACCACGGCGAAGACCAGGCCCAGGGCGGCGGCGAGCCGGAGGCTCAGCGCGCTCAGCGGGCCCCGACGCTGCGCGGGAAAATGGATCACTGTCGAACCTGCTCCCCCGCCGTCGCCTGCACGCCCACAACATAGCGGGTACACCGGCGACCGCACGTCGGGGTCGCAGCGGACAACCGGCGGCCCGCCCACACCCGACTACCGGACGACAACGACGACCCGGTGCAGGCCGGCAGACGGAGGGGGCGCGACCCTCGTGACGACGAGCGGCGGACGGCGAGCCGAGGCCGACGACGAATACACCGAGTACGTCCGGTCCCGGATGGCGCAGTGGCGACGCACCGCCTACCTGATGTGCGGGGACTGGGACCGGGGCGACGACATCCTGCAACGGGTGCTCACCGAGCTGTACCGCAACTGGGCCAAGGCCCGCCAGGCCGACCACCTGGATGCGCTGGTGCGCACCATGCTGCTGCGGCGGCTGATCGACGAGCGGCGGTTGCGGTGGGCGCGGGTCCGCCTCGGCACCGCGCTGCCCGACGCCTCCACCGCCTTTCCCGACCCGAGCGACCGGATCACGTTGGTGGGCGCACTGCGCCAGGTACCGCCACGGCAACGCGCGGTGTTGGTGCTGCGGTACTTCCAGGACCTCAGCGTCGAGGAGACCGCCCAAGCCCTGAACTGCTCGACGGGGACGGTGAAGAGCCAGACCGCCAAGGGCCTGGCCACCCTGCGCACCCTGCTCACCCCCACCCTGACCGGCAACTGAGAGGAGCGACGATGCTGGACGAACGCCACATTGGCGACCTGATGCTGACCGAGATCGAATCGGCCGAGCGGCCCTCCGAGGTGCTGGACGTACGGCGGGCGATGCGTACCGCACGGCGGCAACGCCGCCTCGCCCACGGAGCCGGCGCCGCGTTGCTGGCGGTGGCGCTGACCGTCGGCGGGCTCACCGTCCCCGAGCTGCTGACCCCGGACCGGCCGCCGGCCCCGTTGGGCACCGCGGCCGGCGCGGGCCGGACCGGGCTACCGGCCGCGCTCACCATGGTCGACCCGCAACGGGTGTACGTCCGGTTCGGCTGGCTGCCGGAGGGGCTGCGCAATCTCCAGTACCAGGCCGGACTGCTGCTCTCCGGTCCGGGCGTGTACCTCAGCGCGTCCAACGCCCCCGGCGGTGGCCAGTGGAAGGGCGTCGCGGTCACCCTCTATCCGAAGGGGGTGCAACCTCCGGCCCCACAGCGGGACAGCGGCGAACCGGCCCGGCCCGGCAAGACCACGCCCGGCCCGGAACTGAACGGCGGCACCAGCAGCTTCGCCTCCTACAGCGGGGCCGAGCAGCCGGAGGCGATCCTGCGCTGGCGGTACGCCCCGGACGGCTGGGCACAGCTCAAGGTGGTTGGCGTCGGAGGCGACGTCCGGAGCACCGCTGCCCAGGTGGCCAGGGCGCTGCGGTTCGGCGACGAGCCGACCCCGATGCCGGCCACCGTGGCGGGTGTACCGGCATCGCTACGGGTGATCACGGTCGACGTGCAGGAGTCGCTGGACGAGCCGAACGACTGGTACGCATCGACCACCTGGGCACCACGGTCCAGCACCGGCGATCCTGGCCAGCAGCAGGCTCGCACGATGACGGTGAGCGTCTCCCGCTACCGGAACATCACCGATCCCACCGACAACAAGTACGTCGAACCCAACACCACCATCGCCGGACACCCGGCACGGTTCGGCGGGCAGAACGGCAACGAGTCGCTGACCGTCTACGACGTGAACGGGGCGAACGTGACGATCGACGACAGCGCGCTGCTGCCCGCCGGCGGCACCAGGGCACTGTTCCCGTCGGTCACGCTGGTGCCCGAGCCGGCCAGTTGGCGCACCCACCTGGGTCGGTGACGTGTCGGGCCCGCACCGTGCGGCGGTGCGGGCCCGCACGGGCAACCGTCGGGTCCGGCAGCGGGCATGATGGGGGTGTTCCCCGACGACGACCGCGAGAGTGAGGCCCGCATGTCGTTACTGCGACGAGTGATCGGTGGGGTGTTGCGCCGCCACCGCCAGCGTCAGGGCCGCACGTTGCGCGAGGTGGCCGCGTCGGCCGACGTCTCCGTGCCCTACCTCTCGGAGGTCGAGCGGGGCCGGAAAGAGGCCTCGTCGGAGGTGCTGGCGGCGATCTGCCGAGCGCTCGGCATCAGCCTCGCCGACCTGCTCGGCGAGGCCCGCGACGACATGCGCCGAGTCGAGCCCCGACTGCCGGCCGCACCGCGGGCCGCGCTCACCCACCTGGAAAGGGTCGATGCGACCCGGCGGGAGATCGGCAACGCCACCCTGCTGGTGGGTCCCCGTGTCAGTGGGTTCGTCCTGCACCGCGGGTCGATCGCGAGCGATCCGACCCTCAGCGTTCACGAAAAAGCCTCCGCTGGCGGCTCCCGCCCCGGTCCGCGTACCGCCGCAGTGGCTGACTGCGCACAGACCCGGCTGGGCCTGCGGCGGCTGACCGTCGCGTAGGCCGCGCGGGTTCTGCCGTCGGCGGATCTGCCGCCGGCAGAATCACTGGGTCAATCACCGCCGTCGTGCCCACGCTGGAGGGGCCGGTCCACCGGGCGGTCCTCACCGCCCGCCGGCACCGTGGGAGGCGGCGGCACATGATGAGGTACGGCGTACAGATGCTGGATGGCGGGCAACCGACCTTTGGTGATCACGTGTTCGAGCGGCTGCTGCGGGAGCGGATCGTCTTCCTCGGCACCGAGGTGACGGAGGAGTCTGCCAACCAGATCTGCGCGCAGATCCTGCTGCTCGCCGCCGAGGACGCCGACGGGGACATCTACCTCTACATCAACTCGCCGGGCGGTTCGGTGAGCGCGGGGATGGCGGTCTACGACACGATGCGCTACGTCCGCAACGACGTGGCGACGCTGGCGCTCGGATTCGCCGGGTCGATGGGACAGTTCCTGCTCTGTGCGGGCGCGGCCGGCAAGCGGTACGCGCTGCCGCACTCGCGGATCATGATGCACCAGCCGTCCGGCGGGATGGGCGGAACCGCCTCGGACATCACCATCCAGGCGGAGAACATGCTGCACGTGAAGCGGACGATGCAGGAGCTGATCGCCCAGCACAGTGGACGCACGCTCGACGAGATCCAGCGCGACTGGGACCGGGACCGCTGGTTCACCGCCCAGCAGGCCCGGGAGTACGGCCTCATCGACCAGGTGATCACCCGAGCCGAACAACTGCCGACGCTCTGACCAACAGGACATGCCTCCGGCAGGATTCGAACTCGGCCCGCGCCTCGCGACCTGGTCAGGCGAAGCGCTGGAATCAGTTCGAGCCCGACCGGCCTCAGCCGGTACGATCGCGATCTTGTTCGCACCGCAGGGAGCCCCATGAGATCCTCATGCGGCCGCCCCGGCAACTCCCGTGCTGAGAGTAGGTTTCGTCAATGGCATGCCGTATCGGTGAGATCGTGCTCAAGTGCCGCGACCTTGAGGTGCAGGCGCGGTTCTGGTCCGAGGTCCTGGACTTCGTCGAGCTCGATCGCGAAGAGGGCGTCTACATCGAGATAGGCCCGCGCGAAGGGTTCGGCGGCCCGCAGCCGACCATCTTCCTCATCCGCAACGACGATCCGAAGAGCGGGCACGCCCGGCTGCACATCGACGTCAACCCCACCGACCGCGATCAGGCCGCCGAGCTCGAGCGCCTCCTGGCCGCCGGGGCCGTACCCGTCGACATCGGTCAGCCTGCGGATGCGTCCTGGCACGTGCTCGCCGATCCAGAAGGAAACGAGTTCTGCCTGCTCAACAGCCGCCTCGACCCACTCTGACGGCGCTCGCCCACGCTGCCTGACCGGACTGCGACCCACCGACGTCCGCACATCTGTTCCCCGCGAACAGCATGCGAACGAGCAGGTCGGGTGACGTTTCGGCTGCTTGTCGAGGTGCCCCCGGCAGGATTCGAACCTGCGACACACGGTTTAGGAAACCGATGCTCTATCCCCTGAGCTACGGGGGCGCGAGGGCACAGTCTAGCGACCTGGGCGCTCACCTGAGGTGGCAGGGAGTGGCCCACTTTCGCCCACGTTCCCCGGACCCCTGTTCGCCCAGCCCAGGGAGTCTCTACGCGAGTTTGCACAGCACCACCCCTGCCGATCTTGCTCGTTTGGGCTGGTAGGGGTCTTGTCGCAAATGCAGGCCCAGAGGACGTTGAGGCGTTGTCTGGATAGGGCGACGGCTTGGCGGTGGGCCTTTCCCTCGGCTCTCTTCCTGTCGTGGTAGGCGCGAGATCGTGGGCAGTGGGTCAGGGCGGTGAAGCTGGACAGGCTCAACACCCGACGCAGACCACGGTGACAGCGGTGTGGCCGCTGCGACCTTGCCGGCGGCCGGAGTCCCGGGAGATCGGTGCGAGGCCCGTGTTCGCGGCGAGTGCCGCGGGGCCGGCGTAGGTGGTGAGGTTGCCGGCGTGGCGAGGAACTCGGCGGCGAGGGCGGCGCCGATGCCGAGCAGGCTGGTGACAATCTCTCCCAACTCGTGCTCGGCGACAACCGCGGCGATCCAGCCCGCCGTCGCCGGGGTGGCGACCCTCGGGCGTCACGCCGCCCGCCCGCCGCGGCGAGTGGCGAGATGCCGGCGGATACCCCGGGGGGGTATATTCTTGTGGCGAGGGGAGGTGCCGAGATGTCCCAAGAGACCTCTGAGCAGGAGAGTCACCCGACGGCGCACCACGGTGGGCACGACAAGCACGCCGGGCACGACCCGGAGGCGTTCCGGCGCAAGTTCTGGCTGACCCTGGTCCTCACGGTGCCGATCGTGGTGACCAGTCACATGGTGATGAACTGGTTCGGCTACCGCGTGGACTTTCCCGGCATCGAGCTGGTCGGGCCAGTGTTGGGAACCGTTGTTTTCGTGTACGGCGGCTCGCCGTTCCTGCAGGGCGCGGTCCGGGAGGTACGGGACCGGGCGCCGGGCATGATGCTGCTGATCGCGATGGCGATCACGGTGGCCTACGTGGCGTCGCTGACCACCGCGGTCGGCGCGTTCGACCTGGACTTCTGGTGGGAGCTGGCCGCCCTGGCGACCATCATGCTGCTCGGTCACTGGCAGGAGATGAAGGCCATCGGCCAGGCCCAGGGGGCACTCTCCGCGCTGGCCGCACTGCTGCCCGACGACGCCGAACGCATCGGTGAGGACGGCCAGCCGCAGGCGGTGTCGGTCACCGACCTGCGCGTCGGCGACGTGGTGCTGGTCCGCCCGGGTGGCCGGGTGCCGGCCGACGGGAAGATCGTCGACGGGGCCGCCGAACTGGACGAGTCGATGATCACCGGAGAGTCCAGGCCGGTGGCACGGAGCGTCGACGACCGGGTGGTGGCCGGCACCATCGCCACCGACGCGGCGATCCGGGTCCGGGTGGACGCGGTCGGCGACGACACCGCCCTCGCGGGCATCCAACGGCTGGTCGCGCAGGCGCAACAGTCCAGCGGTAGGGCACAGGTGCTCGCCGACCGGTTCGCCGCCTGGCTGTTCTACATCGCCACCGCCACCGCGGCGGTCACCCTGGCTGTCTGGACCGTCGTCGGGAATCTCGACGAGGCCGTCGTACGCACCGTGACCGTGCTGGTGATCGCCTGCCCGCACGCCCTCGGCCTGGCCATCCCCCTGGTGATCGCCCTGTCCACCGCCGTGGCGGCCAAGGGCGGCATCCTGGTCAAGGACCGACTCGCGCTGGAGCGGATGCGCACCGTGGACGCGGTGCTGTTCGACAAGACCGGCACCCTGACCCGCGGGGAGCACGTCGTGACCGGGGTGGCCGGCACCGGCGGCACCGGCGATGACGAGGTGCTCGCCGTCGCGGGCGCGGTCGAGGCGGACAGCGAGCATCCCCTGGCCCGGGCGATCGTCGCCGCCGCGCAGCAGCGGCAACTGTCCCGCCGGGCGTCCGGGTTCCGGTCGCTGACCGGACGCGGCGTCCAGGCGGAGGTCGACGGCGTCACGTACGCCGTGGGCGGCCCGGCGCTGCTGCGCGAGGTAAACGCGACGGTACCCGAGGACCTATCCGTCCGTACCCGGGAATGGGCCGGCCGGGGATCGGCGGTACTGCACCTGCTGCGGACCGACGGCGACCGGGTGGCCGTGGTCGGTGCCCTCGCGCTGGCCGACGAGGTCCGGCCGGAGGCCCGGCAGGCCATCGCCGACCTGCGCGCCCAGGGTGTCCGGAAAATTGTGATGATCACCGGGGATGCCCGGCCGGTCGCCGACGCGGTCGCCGCCGACCTCGGCTTCCGGGCCGGCGAGGACGAGGTGTACGCCGAGGTGCTGCCCGCCGACAAGGACGACGCCGTGGCCGACCTGCAGAAACGGGGCCTGCGGGTGGCCATGGTCGGCGACGGGGTCAACGACGCCCCGGCCCTGGCCCGCGCCGACGTGGGCATCGCCATCGGCGCCGGCACCGACGTGGCCATCGAGTCCGCCGGAGTGGTGCTGGCCTCGTCGGATCCACGCGGGGTGACCGGGGTGATCGCGCTGTCCCGCGCCTCCTACCGCAAGATGATCCAGAACCTGGCGTGGGCCGCCGGCTACAACGTGGTCGCCCTGCCCCTCGCGGCGGGCGCGCTGGCCTGGGCCGGGGTGACGCTCAGCCCCGCCGTCGGCGCGGTGCTGATGTCGGCGTCGACGATCGTGGTGGCCCTCAACGCCCAACTGCTGCGCCGGGTGCGGCTGCGCCCGCAGGAGACGAGGTGACCGGGTTCGCGACGCGGGCCGGCCGGCCGCCGGTAGCGTGGTCGGCATGACTGGCATGTCGGCGGTGCGAGGCGGACGTCTCGTCCGTCTCGTGCTGCTGACCGCCACCCTGATCGGCCTCGCGGCGATGCACAGTCTGGGCCACCAGCCAGCCGTGGCCGGCCCGCACCACGGGGCGGCCATGGCACCGGAGGCGCAACGGGGAGCGATCCTGACGGCGGTTGCCGCGATGAACGACGCGGGCCCGCATGGGTGTGCCGGGGACGGGTGCGAGGGAGTGACCGCCGCGCCGGGTGGCACGCCCGGACACATGCCCGGGTGGGCGCTGTGCCTGGCGGTCGTCGGCGCGTTCGGGGTTTCGCTGGCGTTGACGGCGGCCCTGCTGCTGGGCCGAACGGGCGTCACCTCCCGCGACCGCAGCCAGCCGTCCGTGGCGGTTCCCCGAGGCCCGCCAGCGTGGTCCCCGATGGGCCAACGCGTCGCCGCGGTGTCGGTGTTGCGCCTATAGAAGCGCCCGCGACGGTCACCTCCCGGTGACCCCGCGCCCGCTTCCGCGCACGTTCACCGACTCCGAAAGGCTTACCTCACCATGTCCCGTACCCTCCTGCGCCGTGCCCTCGTGGCCGGCGTGAGCCTCACCGCCACCGCCGTCCTGGCCGGCTGCGGCAGCAGCGACGACCACGGCGCGGGCGGTGGCGGCCACGGCTCGCCCACCGCCACCGCCCCGGCCGACGGCACCTCGGCCGCGGCGCACAACGCGGCGGACGTGATGTTCGCGCAGATGATGATTCCGCACCACCAGCAGGCTGTGGCCATGGCCGACCTGGCCGCCACGAGGGCCGCCGACTCGCAGGTCAAGCAGCTCGCCGCCCAGATCAAAGAGGCCCAGGCGCCGGAGATCGCCACCATGAGCGGCTGGCTGACCGCCTGGGGCACGCCGACGCCGAGCGGTGCGCCCACCACCATGCCGGGCATGGACCACGGCGGCACCGCCATGCCGGGGATGGACCACGGCGGTAGCGGCGCCCCGACCCGCTCCGCCATGCCCGGGATGGATCACGGCATGCCCGGCATGATGTCCGACGCCGACATGACCCGGCTGTCGGCGGCCTCGGGCCGGGACTTCGACCGGCAGTTCCTCACCATGATGATCGCCCACCACGAGGGAGCGATCACCATGGCCCGGACCGAGGCCGCCCAGGGCGCCAACAGCGACGCCAAGGCACTCGCCGGACGGATCGCCACCACCCAGCAGACCGAGATCGACACGATGAAGACCCTGCTGGCCCGGATCTGATCGGTGCGTCGCGGTGCGGTGGCCGGACCCGTCCGGCCACCGCACCCGTCACGACAGGTACGCCAGATTGATCATCATGCCGACCTCGGCGTGATAGGCGTTATGGCAGTGGGTCATCCACTCACCCGGGTTGTCGGCGTCGAGGCCGACGGTGACGGTCTGCCGGGCCGGCACGACCACCGTGTCCTTACGGGTGCCCGAGCCGACCACGCGAAGGTGTGCCCGTGCACGTGCATGGGATGGAACATGGTGCCGCGGTTGACCAGCCGCAGTCGTACCCGCCCCCCGCCGCACGGTCAGCGGCATGATGCCGAGCACGACGATGCCGATGCTGGAGACGTACCCGAAGTCGGTCAACCTGGACCGAGCGAAGCTGGCGGCGGCGATCGACGCCCTCAACGACTGCGCGCAGGCGTGTACCGCGTGCGCGGGCGCCTGCCTGAGTGAGGACATGGTCGCCGAGTTGGCCAGGTGCGTCCGAACGAACCTGGACTCCGCCGACACACGCCAGCGTGCCTGATCGCGGCCGGGGTCTGCCCCACCGCCGTCCGCCCATCCGGCGAGGGGTGCGGGTTCGGCGTGGTCAGTGCGGATGCCGGCGGCCAGCACCACCTACGTGTTGAAATGGATCTACTCAATACCGAGTAGAGTCCATGCTTCGAACTACAGGATGAGGCCGAGGGATTTGATGAGCCCGAGCAGCACGACTCCTCGGATCGCAAGGGAAGACGACCTCGCGGGCTTCACGGCCGGCCAGTTCCTGGCCGTGACGAAAGCCCTCACGATGATTCTGGCTCTCCCGCCGTCAGCCGCCGACCACGTCGATGCGCTCGTCATCGCCAGTGGCCAGGGCGAGGAATGGCGCTTCACCCATGCGATCCGCAGCTGGGAGACGAACCTCGATCTCCGCTACCTCCTGGTGGCCAACGGCAACCCGACCGAGAAGACCTACGTCGACATCACACTCGGCTACCTGCGCAGCCTCGGCCTCCGTCGCGTCGGTGGAGTCCACGTCCAGGCCGAGCCGGCTCCCAACACGGCCCTGCAGGCCGCGTGGATCGTCAACCAGGTCAAGGCCCACGGCATCACGAGCCTGGCGCTCGCCGTCTCTCCCTACCACCTGCCCCGCGCCTACCTCACGCTCCTCAAAGCGTTCACCGAGTCAGGCGTTCGCCTTCCCATCATTCCGGTGCCGGTGGCGGTGCCCCCGGACCGGCTGGTCCCGGAAACCGGAGCCACCGCCTACGACCTCGTGCCCGGGGAGGTGAAGCGCATGCTGACGTACGCGGACCAGGGGTGGATCGCCACGCTTGAGGAGCTGCAGCAGTACCTGCAGTGGCTGTGGAGTCATCACGAGCCGCTTCTCCGAGGGGGCTCGCGACGGTCTGTCGAGGATGGCGTGTCGGCCTGACATCCATCGAGGACGCCGGTGCAGCAGGCCGGCAGCCTACGAGCGCGGGAGTCGGGCGGCGCGGCGACGCTCGGTGAGCCGTCGCGCCTTCACCGCGTTGCCGCAGTCGGCCATCCGGCACCAGCGGCGGGAACCGTTGCGGCTCTGGTCGAGGAACAGCCAGCCACAGCCACCTTCGAGCACCGGGCAGCGGCGCACCCGGGTCAGGTCGGCCGTCAGCATGACGTCGAAGGCGGCCTCGGCGATCCGGTCGGGCACCAACATGGCCGGCACCGTGCCGTACGCCAGCCGCACCCGAGACGAGTCGAGCACTAATCGCGCCCGGGCTGCCGCGCCGGACCAACGCTGGTGCAGGGCGACGAGTGCGGCACCGGCCGCGATGGGGTCGCCCGGCCTACCACCGTCGGGGTCGATGATCGCCGCAAGCAGCACGAGGTGCAGCCCTTCGCGGATGTCTCGCACGGCGGCCAAACCGGCGTGCGCCGCTGCGGGCTCGTCGCGCCACGCCTGAGCAACCTGGTCGGCCTCCGCGTCGCTGATCAGACCCACCCGGACCGACCAGCGCAGCAGGGCGGAGCTGTCGGACAGGAAGTCGTGCTGCGACTCGCCCCCTCGCTCAAGTGTGTTGACCAGATCGAGCACAGGGTGCCCGCCGACCAATGGCAGCTGACACACGTCGAGTGGCATGCCGACAAGGCTACCACCTAAACCCCCGAAGGAGGTTATGCTGCGGCCGGGCCCAGGGTCGGTGACGGCGGCGCGGCCCGCCGCCACGTCATCCCGGTCGGACCGCAGCGGGGGGCTCAGGCGATCGGCACAGAACCGGTGAGGTGAGCGAACGCGTACGCCACTGCCCTGATCACGAGGCATGGGCGCCGGCGGCGTCGAGCCGCTCGACGTGTGCGGCGTCGAGCTTGACGTCGATCGCCGACATGGCAGCCGCGTACTGGTCGAGGGTCCGCGGCCCGATCAGCGGCACGATGCTCGGCGACGTCTGATGCATCAGCCACGCGAGCACCAACTGGTTGGGCTTGACCCCCAGCTCGGCGGCGAGTGCGGTGAGGGCCGTGAGGCGCGCCTCGGCATCCGGGCCCTGGTACGGATCCATGATGTCGTGGTTCCGCCGCTTCGCCGGATCATCGTAGACCCCCTTGAGGATCGGCGAGTACGCGACCAGGGTCAGGTCGTCGTGCGTCCGCAGATAGTCGAGCTGCTCGTCGTCGACGATGGACTTGTGGTCGAGCCCGGCGCGGCGACGGAGGTAGCTGTGTTGTTGCTGTACTGCTACCGGCGCGGGCCAACCATGGCGGTCACAGAGCTGCCGGATGCGTTCCAGCCGCCAGGTGCGCACGTTGCTCCAGCCGATGTACCGCGCCTTGCCGTCGCGGACGATCTCCGCCAGGGCGGCCAGCGTCTCCACCAGCGGCGTCGACCGGTCGTCGACGTGCACGTAGAACAGGTCGACGTGGTCGGTGCCGAGCCGTCGCAGACTGTCGTCGATGCCCCGGCGTACGGTGTCGGCGCTGGCACCCTCGAAACGGGCCTGGACCTCTTCCCACGTCTTGCCACGGGCCTCTTCCGGATCGGCCAACCGCGCACCGCACTTGGTGGCGAGAAAGACCTTGTCGCGCCGACCGCCGCGGGCGAGCCAACGGCCTATCAGCTCCTCACTCTCGCCACCGGTGTTGCCCGGCGACGGCCACCACGCATAGCAGTTGGCGGTGTCGACAAAATTGCCCCCGGCATCGAGGTAACGGTCCAGCATCTCCACCGACGACGCCTCGTCGGTGAGCGTTCCCATCAACATGCACCCGAGAGCGATCTGACTGACCTGCTCACCCGTACGCCCCAATTCCACAGTCCTCATGGCGGGAAAGCTATCTGTTCTCGCGTCCTCCACGTCAACCCGTTGCGCTACTCGAAAAGCGCGCCGGTCATACGCCTCTGCGGAACGGAAAAGGGCGAGCTGCGCCGCTGTCGGAGCCTGAGATTGGCCGATGCCCGCATACCGACGCATCGTGGTAGCCACCGGTGGCTACCACGATGACTCAGGTCAACGGCGTCCGCGCCAATGGCGCGGTGGAACATCCCGACGGCGACGGGTGGCTGGTTCAGCAACTCGACGCCGTCGGGCACGTCCGCGACGCGGCACCGTCAGTTCTGCAGCGCGGGGCGGCCGGGCGCGACGTACTGCCACCCTGCCTGCTGCCACTCCTCGGCGTTGAGCAGGTGCCGCCCGTCCACGATGTTGCGGCTCTTGACCTCCTTGCCCAGCACCCGGGGGTCGAGGGTGGCGAATTCCTGCCAGTCGGTCAACAGGGCCACCGCGTCGGCACCGCGGGCCGCGTCCAGCGGGCTGGTGGCGTAGGTCAGGTGGGGGAAGGCACGCCGGGCGTTCTCCATCGCCCGCGGGTCGTAGACAGCGGCGACACCGCCCTCTCGGCTGATCAGCTCGGCCACGTACAGCGCGGGCGAGTCGCGGATGTCGTCGGTGTTGGGCTTGAACGCGGCGCCGAGCACCGCCACCCGCCGCCCGCTGAACCCGCCGCCGCACTGCTTGCGGAGCAACTCCACCACCCGGTCGCGGCACCGCAGGTTCACCGCGTCGACCTCGGCCAGGAAGGCCAGGGCGTGGCCGACGCCGAGGTCGTGGGCGCGGGCCCGGAAGGCCCGGATGTCCTTCGAGATGCAACCGCCGCCGAAGCCGAGGCCGGCCTTGAGGAACTGCTCGCCGATGCGCGGGTCACGTCCGAGCGCTTCGGCGACGACTGTGACGTCGGCGCCGCTCGCGTCGCAGAACTCGGCGATCGCGTTGATGAAGGAGATCTTCGTGGCCATGAAGGAGTTGGCGGCGGTCTTGATGACTTCGGCGGTGGGAAGATCGGCCACCACCACCGGAACGCCCGCCTCGATCAGCGGCGCGTAGACCTCGCGGAGCACCGCCTCGGCGGACGTATCGGCCACGCCGAGCACGAGGCGGTCCGGGCGCAGGGTGTCGGCCACCGCCGTGCCCTCGCGCAGGAACTCCGGGTTCCAGGCGACCGCCACCTTCTCGCGGTCGGGCGCCAGAACGCGGAGCATCTCGGCCAGGTGAGCCGCCGTGCCGACCGGCACGGTGGACTTGCCGACGACCAGGCACCCGTCCGCCAGCGACGGTGCCAGACCCTCGATGGCCGCGTGCAGGTGGCTGAGGTCGGCGGCGCTGGTGTCGCTGCGCTGCGGCGTGCCCACGCAGATGAAGTGCACATCGGCCGTCGCGGCGTCCTCGTACGCGGTGCTGAACCGCAGACGCCCCTCGGCGAGGTTGCGGGTGATCAGCTCGTCCAGCCCAGGCTCGAAGAACGGCACCCGGCCGTCTGCCAGCGCGGCGATCTTCTCCGGGTCGATGTCGATCCCGATGACCTGATGCCCCAACTCGGCCATACCGGCGGCGTGTGTGACACCGAGATACCCGCAGCCCAGCACGGAGATCGTAAGCACTGTGCCTCCTAATTCCAGTCCGCTGATGGTTTGCTGGCGGCCGCTGCCGTCCGCCGTAGGCCTTCTTTGAGGGCGACCTGTGGCCGCCAGCCCAGTTCCCGCTCCGCCCGAGTGATGTCGGGGCAGCGCTGCCGAGGGTCGTCCTCGTCGGCCTCGATGAACTTCAGCGGTGACCGGCTGCCCGTCACCTCGAGGATCATCTGGGCCAGGTCGCGGATGGTGACCTCGTCGACGTTGCCGATGTTGACCGGTTGCCCGTAGTCGCTCTCCGCGATCGCCAACAGGCCTCGTGCGGTGTCCTCGGCGTAGCAGGGCGACCGCGTCTGGTTGCCGTCGCCGTGGATCGTCAGGGGGACGCCGTCGAGGGCCTGGGCGATGAAACCGGAGATAACCCGACCATCCGGGCGCATCCGCGGCCCGTAGCTGTTGAAGATGCGCGCGATACCCACGCTCACGTCGTGCTTCTTGCCGTAGGCCGTGGTGAAGGCCTCGGCGAACCGCTTCGCCTCGTCGTAGACCGATCGCGCACCGATCGGGTTGACGTTGCCCCAGTACCCTTCGTCCTGCGGATGCTTCAGCGGGTCGCCGTACACCTCCGAAGTGGAGGCCAGCACGAAGCGGGCTCCGCATCGGCGGGCGATGCGCAGCGCGTTGTGTGTGCCGTAGCTACCGACGAGCATGGTCTCGATCGGCAGCCGATAGAATTCGGGAATCGACGCCGGCGACGCCAGATGCATCACCAGGTCGACCGATCCCGGCGTGTCGAATTCCTCGGAGACATCCGCCTCCACGAGCGTGAAACCCGGCCGGCCCATCAGGTGCTCGATGTAACTGCGGTGCCCGGTGGAGAAGTTGTCGACGCCAATCACCTCCACGCCGGCGGAGAGGAGCTGCTCGCAGACGTACGAGCCGAGAAATCCTCCACCGCCGGTCACCAAGGCTCGTCGGAATCTGCTGGATTGCGACACGGGAACCTCCAATCCCTGTCGAAAGTGGGTTTGGACCTCGGCTACGCGGAGCCTTATCGCACCGCCGCGTCAATGCTGCGACGGCTGAGCCCACTCTCCGGTGGGATGAACGTACTGTCGGCCGGGTACTCTGCACGCGGCTCGACCAGCACTCAACGGGCCCGCACGCCTACCGTTGCGACGGACTGGCGCTACCTCAGACAGCGGGCGGAAGAACAGCTTGTTCGCGCACGTCGTGTCGGCCGGCCGCCTCGTCGCGGATCTGCCCGAGTAGCTCGTCGGCCTCCAGGCGACCCAGCAGTGCGTGGAACTGGTCGAAGATCCCGAGCGCCTGGGAGGCCCACTCCAGTGCGGAGGAGTAGTCCCGTCGAGCCCGGTGTACCCGCGCGAGCGCCAGGCAGAATCGCGCGGTGGCGAGCCGGTCGCCGTTTCGGCGGGCGATCGCGTACCCGTGGTTCAGCGTCACCGCCGCTTGGTGATGCTGGTGCTGCCGCAATTTCACGAGACCGAGCCCGTGCAGCACGTGTGCCTCGCCTGCGCGGTCGTGGCCGCCGCGTACCAGTTTCAGGGCCTTGGTCAGCTCTTCCTCGGCCCGGGTCAGGTCGCCGTCCTCGAAGTGCAGTTCACCCAGCCGGTGCAGCACCATCGCCTGGACCCGGGTGCTGTTGACCTCGGTCACCTTCCGCAGCGCCTCGGCCAGCAGTTCGGCGGCGGAGCCGCGCTCGCTCCATTCCAGCTTGATGCGCGCCATGCCGCTGAGGATGTGCGCGGTGCCAGCCGCGTCCCCGAGCGGATGCAACGCGGCAAGTGCCTCGCTGTAGCGCGCCCACGCCTGATCGAGGTCACCGTGCACCCGGTCGAGGAAGGCGAGGTGCCGTAGGGCGAGGGCGCGGCCCCGGGCCTCGCCGATCTCGTCAAACACCTCAAGCGCCTGGGTCAGCCGGGCGCGCGCGTCGTCGAAGCGCTGCTCGACGATGTCCACCGCGCCCAGCGAGTACAGCATCGCGGCAGTGCCGAGTCGGTCGTCAGCCTGCCGCGCGGTGAGCAGGGCGATCTCGTGAGTGGCTCGCCAGTCGTCGAGGTAGCTGCCGGTCTCGAAGAGCGCCACCATGGTGATCGCCAGGTCCCAGCAGTAGTCGGGAGCGCCGGCTTGGGATGCCTGGCCCACTGCGGCCACCGCGGCGGCTCGCTCGCTCTCGAACCACATCAGCGGATCGCGCAGCAGGTCGTGGACGAGGTTTCCAGGCAGACTCCAACGCTCCGCCCTGCTGTGGATCACGGTGTAGTCGCCGCCGTAGAGGATGCGGTGCGCCTCGTCGGCGAGGAACAGCCACGCACCGAGGAGACGCCGAGCGGCCTCGAGCCGGACCGGTGCGGTCTCCTCGGCCGCGAGCCGCTCACGGGCGTAGACCCGGACCAGGTCGTGCAGCCGGTAGCGGGTGTCGACGCCGAATCCGCCCACGACCTCCAGCAGCTGCGCGTCCACCAGCGCGTCGAGCGTGTCCGACGCGGTGGACACGTCGATGTCGAGCAGCGGCGCGGCGGTCCAGCTCGGGAAGTCGTGGGTCTCGAGCAGGCCGAGCCGCCGTAACAGCCGTTGCGCCTGCTCGTCGAGGCCCTCGTAGCTGATCGCGATGTTGGTCCGCACATCCAGGCCGCCGTGCGCCAGCTCGTCCAGACGCCGACCCTCGTCCTCAAGTCGCTCGGTCAGCTGCGCCATCCGCCAGTGCGGACGGGCGATCAGCCTCGCGGCCGCGATCCGCAGCGCCAGCGGCAACCGACCGCACAGCTCGACAAGGCGCAGGGCCTCGCGCGGTTCGGCGGAGGCCCGTTCGGAGCCGATCATCCGGGTCAGCAGTTCGACGGCGTCGCGCTGTTCGAGTGCACTCACCTCGACGAGGCGGGAGCCGGGGATGCCGGCCAGGCGGCGCCGACTGGTCACGATCACGCCGCAGCTGGGGCTGCCCGGCAGGAGAGGGTAGACCTGTCGCTCGTCGACGACGTCGTCCAGGACGATCAGCACCCGGGACGCGGCGATCTGGCTTCGAAAGGTCGCTGCGCGCGCCTCCAGCCCCTCCGGTATCGAGGACCCGGGCATGCCGAGCGCGCGGAGAAAACCGTCGAGGATCTG
Source organism: Micromonospora sp. NBRC 107095 (assembly GCF_030269705.1). Classification (NCBI taxonomy): domain Bacteria; kingdom Bacillati; phylum Actinomycetota; class Actinomycetes; order Micromonosporales; family Micromonosporaceae; genus Micromonospora; species Micromonospora sp. NBRC 107095. The sequence goes on along the minus strand of NZ_BSTU01000001.1, from coordinate 835,931 downwards.
GGAAACACCGCCGCTGTGTGACCGCTCCGGACCCAACCGGGTGAACAGCAGCCCGTCCGAGAATTCCCCGGCCAACTCGTGCGCCAGATGCACGGCGAGGGTCGTCTTTCCCGCGCCGCCGCGGCCGGTGATGGTCAGGACCGGCACGGAGTCGTGGTCGGAATGGCCGCTGCCATAGCGCAAGAAGTCGCCCAACTCGGTCACGAGCTCGCCGTACCCGGTGAAGTCCGGTATGTCGGCAGGCGCCATTCGGGGCACCGGGGGCGCCGGCTCGATCGGATTCGGCCATTCCGGCTCCACTGCCGGGCCGGGCTCGAGGTCTCCGTTGAGGATGGCCCGCTCCAACAACCGGAGCGGCTCACTCGGCTCCAACCCGAGGTCGTCGATCGAGGCCTGCCGTGCCGACCGGTATGCCGCCAACGCCTCCGCCTGCCGACCGGCCCGGTAGAGCGCGGTGATCAGCTGTTGCCACAGCCGTTCACGCAGCGGGTGCTCGGTGACGAGCGCCATCAGTTCGTCGATGGTCTCGCGATGCCGGCCGAGGTGCAGCTCCAGTTCCAGACAGTCCTCGACGACGGCGAGCCGTCGCTCAGCGATCCGGGTTGCCGCCGCCTCGACCAGCCGGCTGTCCACGCCGCTGAGCGGAACTCCGCGGTACAGCGCCAGGGCCTGCCGAAAACCCGACGCGGCATCCTCCAGCCGTTGCTCCCGCAGCGCCGTGCGGGCTTCGCTCAGAAGGTCGTTGAAGATGTGCAGGTCCAGCTCACCCTCGGCGATTCTGATCTGGTAGCCGGCCGGGTTGGTGACGATCCGATCGTCGAGACCCGTGCCTCGCAGCGCACGTCGTACCGCCGATATACAGATCTGAATCTGACTTTTGGCTGTCGATGGCGGCGATTCCTCCCATACCGCCTCGATAAGCCGGCCGAGCGGGACCACATTATTGGCCTCCAGTAGCAGCATGGCGAGCACTGTCTGCTGCCGGGAGGCGGTGATGCTGGCGTTCACAACGTGCAAGGGTCCAAGTATGCGGAAAACCTGCAAATTTCCTCCCCGTCGACAAGCTTCCTCCCCGTCGACAACGACACATCGCCAGCCCAACGGCGCCCCCCGGAGCTGGCCGGATGATCGTTTGACGCCCCGCATAGGAGAACGTTTTACATGGTAGCGAAGCATGCAGGCCGGCACCAGGCGAGATTCGGGATCGCCGATGTTTCAGAGCGTCTATGAGATGACGTGTTGGCCAGGCGCAGGTGAACGCACGAGACGGTGATTCGACGGGTCACGCCGGCGGTGCCAGCCCGGCGGGCGCGGCGTCAACGTGCACCCGATGACGCTCGCAGTTCCGCGTCAGCAGACGACGGCGGGTGCGTCAGGCCGGGGCTCGCTCGACGGTCCACCCAGCCGCGAGTTGGGCAGCGAAGTCCCGCGAGCCGAAGCCTCGCTGGCGCCGAGCATTCTCGGGTCACCGCCGCCGCAGCCCCTCTCAACCGGGACGGCGGGTCAGCGCGCGGAAAACGCCCCGGTCGACGCTGATCCGACACCGCCGACCCAGGGGCAACCACGCGAGCAGACACCGCGCCATCCTGCTCGCGACACCGATCGACGACCACCACGCGTGCCGTCCACAAACGACCCGCTCAAGCCCGCTCCGGACGGTGCACTATCCACGTTCTCCGTAGACGGCGAAACCCGCAGCGTTGAGGTAGACGGCCATCCGCAGGTCGAGCTCGATCTCGCGTACCTGGATGGACACCGAAAAGTCGCGGTACTCCGCGACAGTCCCGAGGCCGGCGAAGTAACTGGAGGGATCGAACGTGAGCTGATGGGCGCCGCGCTTCACCTGAAGCTCCTCCAACGCCGGCAGCCGGCCGTCATTTGCCGTGAACCCGGACATCAATGGCGCCCAGCCTCGATCGTCGCGGCTGTGCAGCCGCACCAGCACGCCTGGAACAGGTCGACCCGACGCGCCATCAATAATGCGAACACCAATCATTTGACATCCAAGTCCCTCCATTTATGGCAGCGGCTCGCGTGAGCTTACAGCTGACCGCTTTCATCCCGCTATCAAGTCGGCAAGCGCTCTCCCCGGCTTGCGCTAAGCGAATCGAGGACGGATCGACAGCCATCAGATATCAGGTCGACAGCGGGCGCTGGTGGACTCGGTCCGTAGTCGAGATCGAAGGGGGAACGAGATTATGCGCCGTGATACCAACTGGGGCTGACGACTTGGGCCGGGTGCCCACAACGAGAGGTGGTCCCTCGAGTCGGAAACCGATTCGAGGGACCACCTTCATGCTGCGCGGGAAGCGCCTAGAAGTCAGAAACCGCCCTCCGGACAGCCCTCGACAGCACCCGTTCGATCAGCGGGTCGAGGATCCGGTCGTATATCGGCACCCCGACGTCGTACGTCACCTCGAAAAGCACCTCGCAGCCCTTGGCCGCGGGTACTGTCCGCCACACGCCGGACATGCTTCGGAAATCGCCATCGGTCTGGGTGAACGAAATACGGCGCTCACTCGGCGCCGGTTCAGACCGCTGCCGCCAGTGAATCGCCCCACCGCGGAACGGCACCGTCCACTCGTCGTCGAACTGCCTGATCCGATCGAACGCGGCATCCGGCGACACCCTGCTTCCGATTGTCACCCGAATCGTCCTCATGAGCCGCTCCTCAGTGAGACCGCCTGCAGATGCGTCGTCCGGATCATCATGTAGCTGGCCTCGCCGAAGACGCCGCCGGTGAGGCCGGTGCCGCCGTGCGAGGGCAGGTACGGGAAGAAGCCGGAGTGCGATTCGTCGTTCACCTTGATGACGCCGCCATTGGTCACGCCACCCACGAAGCGCTCCACCGCCGCTTCGTCAGCCGACCAGAACGAGTTGCGGAGGCCGTACGCGTTGGTGTTGACGAAGTCGAGCACATCCTCGAGCAGCGCGTCGTCACTGCGGTCCGGCTCAGGAACCACCACCGGTAGCAGCGGGAAAAACGTCTCGGCGCGGACCACCGACAGCTCGCGGCTGCGCGCCAGGCCGTCGACGCGCACCACGGTCGGTTCCAGGAAGTAGCCGGTGTCGGACGGCGACCCGTCCACCTCCAGTTGGCGTCCGCCGCACACCAACTGGGCTCCACCGGCCAGTGCCTCCTCGAGCACCGCGAAGAAGCTCCGCTGGGCCAGGACCGGCGTGAGCTCCACGCCCTCGTCGTCGGGGTATCCGGGTCGGATCTGCCCGGCGGCGGCCCTGAGCCGGTCAAGCAGCTCGTCGGCGATCGCCGGATGCGCCACGACCTGATTGGGCACGTTGCAGATCTGCCCCGAGGCGTTGAACGCCTCGGTCAGCGCGCGGACCGCCACGTCGAGATCGGCATCCCGCCAGACCACGGCGCAGTCGTTACCGGCCAGCTCCAGGATGGGCTTCTTGCCGGCGGCGATGCAGTCGTTCTGGAAGGCCAGCCCCTTCTCGCTGCCGCCGAAGTAGATGATGTCGTCGACGTGCGGGCTGGCCAGCCAGTCGTCGAGCATCGGCGGTCCGCACACGACGTTGACGGTGCCCGGTGGCGCACCCACCTCGTCGAGGGCCGGGGCGATGATCTCCCGGATCGCGTACATCACACCCAGCGGCAGACTGCGCGGTGCCCTGATCACCACGGTGTTGCCGGAGAGCAGGGCGGCCGCGCCGTAGATGGCGTTCGAGTGCGGCGCGTTCTGCGGCGGCGCCACGCAGACGACCCCGTCCGGACGGCGGCGCACCACGATACGCCTGCCGTCGTGGGAGAACTCGCGGTGCAGCAGCTCCGCGCACCACGAGAGGGTCTGCTCGCTGAAGATGTGCAGCAACCCGTCGATCTCGGCGTACGACGGGGTCCGCGGCCGCCCCTCGGCGACCATCAGCTCCACGAACTCCTCGCGGGTCGCGACGAGCCGCCGGCGGATCGCCTCGCCCAGACGCAGCCGGGTACGCAGGGGCGTCCTGCCCCACTCCGGCTGGGCGGCGGCGGCCGCGGCCAACGCCTGCTGGACGGTCTGCGGATCGGCCAACGCGCACCGTCCGACAATGCGCGGGTCGTCCTCGGCACCGGACTCACCGGCCTCCAGCCGCCGCTTCAGGCGCAGCGCACCGAAGGTGTCCTCCAGCGCCGCGCGCGCCGAGATGCCGTAGACGTGCCGGTCCGACTCGACGTCCTTGCCGGCCACGTAGGACGGGAAGGTTCTCATGGCGCGTACTCCCGCCCGAGCAGTTCCCGTGCGACCACCAGCTTGGTGGCGTTGGCGGTGCCGTCGGCGAGCTGGGTGCCGATCAGGTCACGGAGCCGCTGGGCGATCGGCTGCTCCTCGCTGTAACCGAAGTGACCGAGGGTCAGCAACGCCTGGTGCGCCGCCTCGACGGCCACCTTCGGCGCCCACCACTTGGCCATGTTCGCCGCCAGACGGTGCTCCAGCCCGGCGTCGTTGCGCCACAGCGCCTCGTACGCGACGAGGCGGGCCGCGTGCAGATAGGTGGCGCACTCCGCGAGCGGGAAGGCGATCCCCTGGAACTGGCCGAGCGGCTTGTCGAACGCCCGCCGGTGCTGAGCGTGCGAGATGGCGTCGTCCAGCGCGGCCTGTGCCACGCTGACCGCCATGAGCGCGATGAGCGCCCGCGAGTAGTCGAAGCCGCGCATGCCCTGGGCGAAGCCGAGTCCGGTTTCGCCGACCACGTCCGACACCTGGACCGGCAGGCCGTCGAAGACCAGAGTTGACCGGCCGCCGGAACGGCTGCCCAGGTCACGCAGGGTTGAACGCACGACGTGCTGGTCGTCCAACCGGGCGTAGAAGGCGGTGACTCCACGGGCACGTGGCGCGTCGCTGGTACGGGCAAAGATCATGCCGTGGGTGGCGTACGCACCCAGCATGATCGAGGTCTTCTCGCCGACGAGCCGCCAGTCGTGCGGACCGTTCGGCTCGGCTCGCAGCTTGACGGCGGCCGCGTCGGTCCCGTGGCTGGGCTCGGTCATGCAGAACGCCACCACGGCGTCCCCGCGAGCGATCTCCGGCAGCCAGCGCGCGCGTTGCTCCGCGGTCCCGTTGGCGGTGATGATGCCGGCCACCAGGGCGGCGTTCAGCACCGGGTAGCACGCGGTGAGGTCGCCCCGGGCCAACTCCTCCAGCGCGACGCCGGTGCTGACCGCGTCCAACCCCAACCCGCCGTACTCGACCGGGACGCGCAGTGCGAACAGGCCCTCGGCGGCCAGCTCCGGCAGGAGATCGGGGCGGAACTGACCCTGCCGGTCGCTGTCCTGATAGAACGGCGTTATCCGCTTCTCGGTGAAGGTGCGCACCCGTTCCGCCAGCGCGCGCTGATCAGCAGTAAGAGAGAAATCCATCACGTCGCCTTCAATCGTTCCCGCAGAACGAACTTCTGGACCTTTCCCGACGGCGTCTTCGGCAGCTCGTCAACCGTGCTGATCCGCTCCGGCCAATACGGCTTGGCCATGCCCAGCTCGGTGAGATGGGCACGCAATTCGTCGAGGGAGGGCGCCTCGCCGTCCGGCACGATGACCGCGCACGCCCGTTCCCCGAGCCGAGGGTCCGGATAACCGACGACGGCCGCCTCCCGGATCGCCGGGTGGCGCAGCAGCGCTGCCTCCACCTCGACCACCGGCACCTTCTCGGCTCCCCGGACGATGACGTCCTTCAGGCGGCCGACCATGCGGATGCCGCCGTGTCCGTCGTCGCGCGCCAGGTCGCCGGTGTCGAACCACCCGTCAGGTGTCAGCGACTGGCGGTACAGGTTCGGACGGCGGTAGTAGCCCAGGCACTGGTTGTCGCCCCGCACCTGGAGCCGCCCGACCTCACCCTTCTCGACGGGTCTGCCGGTCTTCTCGTCGACGATGCGGATCTCCATGCCGGGCACCGGTGTGCCGTCGCTCTCCGCGGCCCGCATCGGTGGGTCCTCCGGGCGGGTGACGGTGACGCAGCCGTTCTCCGTCATGCCCCAGACGGCGTAGACCCGGCAGCCGAGAACCTCCCGCGCCTCCTCCACGAGGACCGGTGGCACCGGCGCGCTGCCGGTGCCGAACGCCTTGAGGGCGCCGACGTCCCGCCCGCTGCGCCGCTGCTCGTGGATCAGGTCGCTGAGGAACGTCGGCGCGCCGTAGAAGAACGTCACCCGCTCCGCCTCGAAGATCCGCAGCATCAGCGCCGGGTCCCACGTGTCCAGTTGCACCGCGCTCGCGCCCAGCAGCAGCGGCATGACGAAGTTCCAGGTGTATCCACCCTGCAGGGTGGTGGGCGACCCCATCGCCGTCACCTCGTCGCTGGTCAGCCCCAGCACCTCGATCTGCCGTTGGTTGATCGCGTAGAGCGTCCGGTGACTGTGCATGACGCCCTTCGGCTCACCGGTGGTGCCGGAGGTGAACATGACCTGGGCCAGGTCGTCGGGGCCGGCTTCGCGGCCGTCCAGCTCACCGGGCGGCACCTCGTCTTCCCAGGCCCGGCTGAGCAGGTCGGTGTCGAAATCGAGGGCGCCTGGAGTGCTCGGCTCACCGATGAGGATGCGATGGCCGAGGGAGGGCACCGCCGCGGCCACCTCCGCGCTCATCTCGTCGTACGAGAAGCCGCGGTAGGAGGCCGCGCCCACGTACACCGGGCTCTCGGTGAGCCGGGTCATGAATTCCAGCTCACGCCGGCGCATGATCGGCGCCACCGGACCGGCGACCGCGCCGATCCGCGCGCAGGCGAGGGCGAGGGCGACGAGCTGCCACGAGTTGGGCAGCTGCAGCGTCACCACCTCGCCGCGGCGGACGCCGAGCCTCGCCAGCCCGGCCGCCAACCGCTCGACCGTCGCACCCAACTGTGCGTAGGTCAGCCGTTCGGTCGCCCGGCCGTCGGCGTGCCAGCAGATCACCGCGGACCGCTGAGGATGCCGGGCCACGGCCTCCCGGAGATGGTCGAGCATGGTCCTGTCGTCGTGCGGTCCGGCGGGTTGCAGTCGCCGGACCGCCGTACTTGTCTCTGTGGTCACGCCGTCCTCCGAACGTCAGACGCTGGCCGGGGTGAACTGGTCGAGCTGACCGATCGGCCGGGTCGGCTGCCAGCTGCCCGGCACGAGGTGCGCGTTGATCAACTTGCCGTCACCGCGAAGCTCGGAGTAGGACGGGTGCCGCATGTGCAGCAGCGGCTCGTCGAAGGCGTCGTACGCCGCGTCGAAACCGAAGCGGTAGTTGAACTCGATGTCCTCGCCGCCCCAGCCCTGGAAGCGCTCGTCCATGCCGCCGGTCCGGTAGTACAGCTCGGCGCGGGCGAAGAAGCACAGCCCTGGCCCACGGCGCAGCGTGAAGGCGCGCAGCCGCCGCGGGTCGGGCGCCGCCGCGCCGCCGTGCAGCCGTTCGCGGATCGCCCGCCAGGTGGCGGGGTAGTCCATCGCCACCATGTCCCGGTACGGCAGGTGCCCCATCGTGCCGGGTTCGCGCATGCGGTCGACGTTGCGCGCCAGGAAGTCACGGTCGGCCAGCACGTCGGCGTCCATGTGGCAGATGATCTCGGTATCTCCGGGCGTGTTCGCGACGCCGACGTTCATCGCCCAGGACTTGTTGAACACCCCACTCTTGGGGGCGAAGATGTAGTTGTCGGCGAACCGGCTGATCACGTCACGCCAGCGGGACTGCTCGTCGCTCTCCACGACCGTCACCTGATACTGATCACGCGGCAGCGACTGGTCACGCAGCGAGCGCAGGCACGCCAGGAGGTTGCGCAGCCGCTCGCCGCCGCCCTCCAGCCGGCTGTGGAACGGGATCACCACGAGGACCTCGGGCGCGGCGCCCTCAGGCAGCCGCGGCCCCGGGTCGAACGCGGCCATCTCCTCCACCGTCACCGGGACGGCGTCGTTCGTGTAGTCCTCGTTCAGCACGTGGCCCAGGCGCGAGTTGCACTCCGCACGCCAGCCCAGGTGCATGATGTTGTCGATTGCGGAGTCGCGGCCGTGCCGCTCCGCCAGCGCCGCGTGCAGCGCCCAGTACCGTCGGTGGTCCGTCGGGTCGGCCAGCAGGCTCTCACCCAGCGTACGGATCGCGTCGGCTCCACACGTCCGGACCGCGTCGACGACCTTGTCCCGCCAGGGCCGGGAGATCTCCCAGTAGTAGAGGCCCGAGGCGGGTGCATCGGGGTCGGCCGCGACGACGAGGTTGTCAGCGACGGCCTTCGCCAGTACGGCAGGATCGGTCGGCTTCAGATACGACATTATCGCCCCAATTCACGAGAGCTGATTCTGGTCGGGCTTGCCGGCAGTGGCGACGATACGGGGAAACCGCTGCGGGAAAGGCTCGCTCATCGCTACCGGGTTATCGCGACGAAGTACTCAACCGGTCCGGCTGCTCGATACACAGGGACCGCATTCGGTACTCAGGAGCGCGCTGGCCTCGCGGTTCGGCGATAGGCGACCGGAGTGATGGTTTGACGAAAGCCGATCGATAGCGGCCAATAAGACAGTGGGCCGGTGGATTCCACCGAGGTAACGATCAGGGACCGCCTCCGAGATGTCTTCGCTGGCCGGCACTCAGAGCTGCGGCGCATCTGCGCAGCGACCGACCGGCGCGGATCCGCCGGCATCGCGTTGATCGGCCCGGAAGGCGTGGGCAAGAGCCGGCTGCAGACCGAGGCCGCCCACCGGGCGGACCCCGCGCGACACCACGTCATCCGGGCCGTCACCACCGTGGCGACCGCCAACGTCCCGTTCGGCGCGCTCGCCGAACACCTGCCGTCCGGGCTGCTCCGCTCACCGTTCACGGGCGACGCGCTCCGGGTCGCGGCCGAGGCGCTGCTCAAGCCGGCCGGCAAACGCCGTCTGACGCTCGTCGTGGACGACGCTCCCCTGCTGGACGAGGCATCCGCCGCACTGGCGGTGCAGCTCGCCCGGCGCGGCGAACTCTTCCTCCTCGCCGCGGTGCGTCCCGACCGGCGGCTGCCGCGCCCGATCGCGGACCTGTGGACCGACGGGCTGGCCGAGTGGATCGAGGTTGGTCCGCTCAGCCGTGACGACGTCCACCAGATCCTCGGTGAGGCACTGTCCGGCCAGGTGGAAGGTGCTCTGGTTCAGCGCTTCTGGGAGGCCACCGCGGGCAACGCGTTGCTGGTACGTGAGCTGCTGACCGCGCAGCTGGAGGCGAACCGGCTGGTGACCGAGGACGGCATGTGGATGCTCCGTGGCCCGTTCGCCATCCCGTCCTGGCTCACCGGGCTGATCGACGAACGGCTCGCGGCGGTGTCGCCGGAATGCCGTTCCGCCATGGAGCTGCTCGCCGTCACGGAGCCGATCGGCCCGAACGTGCTCGGCGAGATGGTCTCCGCTGACGTGCTCGAAGCAGCGGAAGCGCACGGTCTCATCACCATCGAGCGAAGCGGTGGCCAGGACCTCGCCCGTCTGACGTACCCGATCTACGGAGACGTCCTGCGTGCGGTCACGCCGCGTCTGCGCGCGCGGCGGTGGCTCGGTCAGTGCGCCAGCCTGATGGAGGCCAGCAGCCACGACCCGGTCGACCTCGCGCGGACCGTACGGTGGCAGCTGGCCTGTGGCCAGCGGCCGTCCCCGGAGAACACGGCGGTCGCCGCCAGGGCCGCACGGTCGGCACTGGACTTCGAGCTCGCCGGGCAGCTCGCCCAGCGCGAGCTGGCCGCCGGTCGGGGGACGGCGGTGATCGAACCGCTCGGCTACGGCCTGCTGTTCGCCGGCCGCCCGGCGGAAGCCGAGTCGGCGCTGTCCGGTCTCGGTCAGCTGGACTGCGACTTCGACCGCGCCCGAGTCGCCATGGTGCGCGCGTTCAACCTCTACTTCGGACTCGACCGGCAGGGGCCCGCCGAGGCGCTGCTGGCGGCGGCGGTCGACGACGCCGTCGACCCGGTCGCCCGTCGGCGGCTGGTCGCCCGGCAGGCGCTGCTGCGTGCTCTCTCGGACGCCCCGAAGGACGCCCTGGAGTTCGCGGCCGGGGCACCGGACGAGCCGGAAGCCCAGGTGGCCGCCGGCCTGGCCATGGTCTTCTCCGGCCGCCCACACGAGGGACTCGACCTGCTGGCCGGCGAGTGGCCGGACGAGGCACCGTGGCTTTCCGTCCTCGCCGACCTGGGCACCGTCCACGGCATGCTGTGGACCGCGCAGTTCGCCGCTGCCGAGGAGCGGGCCCGCACCAGCTACGAACGGGCGCTCGCCAACCGGTGGCAGTTCGCGACCCTGGTGTCGTGCCTGCTGCGCGGCCTGGTCGCCCGGATGCGCGGGCAGCTGCGGGACCAGGCGTCCTGGTGCCGTGAGGGCATCTCGATCGCCCGCGAGCAGAGGTCGAACAACATGCTGGCGGTGCTGCTGGGGCTGCTCGCGCACAGCTACGCGCTGACCGGCGAACCCGACGCCGCCGCCAGCACGTTGGCCGAGGCCGACCGGTTGGACGGGGTGTCCCTGCGGCTGCTGAGCCCCTGGACGGAACTCAACCGCGCCTGGGTCATCGGCGCGCGGCACGGCGACGCCGCCGCGCACGCGCAGTGGACCGCGCGTCTGGCCCGGGACCGGGGTTCGGCCGGTTTCGAGACGCTGGCCCTGCACGACGCGGCGCGGCTGGGCGCTCCGCGGCACGCCGCCGACCGGCTGCGGACGCTCGCGGGCCAGTCCGGGCGACTCCTCGGGAAGTCCTACGCCCTGCACGCCCGGGCGATGGCGGAGGGCGACGCGGCGGCGCTCGCGGAGGCCTCCGCCGACTTCGCCGAAATGGGCAGCCCGCTGCTGGCGGCGGAGGCCGCCGCCGAGGAGTCCGAGCGGCACCGGTCCGATGGCCGTCTGGCCATGGCGTCCACCGCCGCCGCCCGCGCCCTCATGTTCATGCGCCACTGCGACGAGATCCCCCGCTCGCCCGCGTTGGCCGCGCTGGCGCCGCCGCGCCTCACGCCCCGGGAGGGTGAGATCGCCGAGCTCGCCGCCGGAGGGCTGTCCAGCCGTGAGATTGCCCGAACCCTCGTGCTGTCGGTGCGGACAGTGGAGAACCACCTGCACCGGGTCTACCGCAAGCTCGGCATCACCAACCGGGGCGAGCTCGGCGCGCTGAGCGTTCTGCTCACCCGACCGCAGACCTGAGGCTGATCCGCCGCTCAGGTGACCGGAGCCGGTCGCGATCCGAGCCCGCGGCCGTCCCCACCAGATTTCCCTGGTGGGGACGGCCGCGGGCTCGGACGATGTGTCGGGCGTCAGTTGATGACGCCGGCACCCACCGTGTGATTCGTCCCCTCGTCGATGAGGATGAAGGAACCGGTGAGCCGATTGCGGGAGTACGAGTCACACAACAGCGGCTGGGTCACCCGCAGTTGGAGCCGGCTGATCTCGTTGCACCGCAACTCGGTCGGATCGGGATCGCGCCGCAGTGTGTTGACGTCGAGCCGGTAGTGCAGGTCCCGGATGACCGCGCGCACGGTTCGGGTGGTGTGCTTGAGCAGCAACCGAGCCGGCGGTCGGAGGGCCCGTTCGTTCATCCAGACCACCATGGCGTCGATGTCCTGGACCACGGCCGGCGCGTTGTGCGGCCGGCAGATCATGTCCCCACGGGACACGTCCAGGTCGTCGGCGAGCCGCAGCACCACCGACATCGGCGGCGTGGCCTCGTCGACCGGCCCGTCCGGACCGTCGATGGCGGCGACCCGGGTGGTCAGCCCGGAGGGCAGGTGCATGACCTCGTCACCGGGGCGCAGCACCCCACCGGCAACCTGACCGGCGTAACCGCGGTAGTCGGGGCAGGCACTGGACTGCGGGCGGATCACGTACTGCACCGGGAATCGGACGTCGACCAGGTTGCGGTCCGAGGCGATGTGCACGTTCTCCAGGTGGTGCAGCAGCGAGGTGCCTTCGTACCAGGGCATCTCGGTTGACCGACTCACCACGTTGTCCCCGTGCAGCGCGCTGATCGGCACGAAGGTGACGTCCCTCGTGGCCATCCTCGTGGTGAACGCCGAGAACTCCGCCCGGATACTGTCGAACACGCCCTGGTCGTACCCGACCAGATCCATCTTGTTGACGCAGACCACCAGATGCGGCACGCCCAGCAGGCCGAGCAGGAACGTGTGCCGACGGCTCTGCTCGACCATGCCCTTCGTCGCGTCCACCAGGACGATGGCCAGGTCCGCCGTGGAGGCGCCGGTCACCATGTTCCGGGTGTACTGGGCGTGGCCGGGAGTGTCGGCGAGGATGAACTTGCGCTTGGGCGTGGCGAAGTAGCCGTACGCCACGTCGATGGTGATGCCCTGCTCACGTTCCGCCCGCAGGCCGTCCATCAGCAGTGCGAGGTTGGTGTACTCGTCGCCACGCCGACGGCTGACGTCCTCGACCGCGGCGAGCCGGTCGGTGAAGGTGGACTTGGAGTCGTAGAGCAGCCGTCCGATGAGTGTGCTCTTGCCGTCGTCCACCGAGCCGGCGGTGGCGAACCGGAGGATGTCCATGATCAGAAGTACCCTTCCCGCTTGCGGTCCTCCATGGCGGCTTCGCTGGTCCGGTCGTCCGCCCGGGTCGCGCCGCGTTCGGTGATCCTGGTGGTCGCCACCTCCTGGATGATGTCGGCGACCGTCCGCGCGCCGGAGAGGACCGCTCCCGTGCAGGTCATGTCGCCGACCGTCCGGTACCGCACGGTCTCCTCGGACACCACCTCAGTGGGGTCCGGCGCCTGGTACGGGTTCTCGGCCAGCAACATGCCGTCCCGCTCGAACACTCGCCGCCGGTGCGCGAAGTAGATCGGCGGCACGTCGAGCTCGTCCCGGGCGATGTAGCGCCAGACGTCGAGCTCCGTCCAGTTGGACAGCGGAAAGACCCGGATGTGCTCGCCCGGCCGGATGCGGGTGTTGAACAGGTTCCACAGCTCCGGGCGCTGGTTCCTCGGGTCCCACTGGCCGATCTCGTCCCGGAAGGAGAAGATGCGCTCCTTGGCCCGGGCCTTCTCCTCGTCGCGTCGGGCTCCGCCGAACGCCACGTCGAAGCGGTGTTCGGCGATGACGTCCAGCAGCGTGGTGGTCTGCAACCGGTTGCGGCTGGCCCGGCGGCCGGTCTGCTCGATCACCCGCCCGGAGTCGATCGAGTCCTGCACCGAGGCCACGATCAGCCGCACGCCCAGCTCGGCGACGCGCTTGTCGCGGTAGTCGAGGACCTCCGGGAAGTTGTGCCCGGTGTCGACGTGGACCAACGCGAACGGCATCGGTGCCGGCCGGAACGCCTTCTCCGCCAGACGGAGCATGACGATCGAGTCCTTGCCGCCGGAGAACAGCAGCGCCGGCCGCTCGAACTCGGAGGCCACCTCGCGGATGATGTGGATCGACTCTGCTTCCAGCATTTCCAGACTCATGTGACACCTCGCGTGTTTCCGCCGTCGACCAGCAGCACCGTGCCGGTCACGAAGCCCGCCTGCTCGCTGGCGAGGAAGGCGGCGAGCGCACCGAAGTCCGCCGGCTGCCCGACCCGGCCGAGCGGCACCTCGGCGATGATCTCCTTGAGCGCGGCCTCGCCGTCGACGGCGGACCGCGCCGCCACGAACCCGTCGAAGGCCGGCGTCTGATGCACGCCGGGGGCCAGCACGTTCACCGTGATACCGCTGGCGCCGACCGCGTGGACCACGCCCTTGGCGAAACCGAGCACGCCCAACCGGGCGGTCGCGGACATCGCGGTTCCGGGCAGCGGCTGACGTACGGCCTCCGAGGTGATCAGCAGGATCCGTCCCCAACCGGCCCGGCGCAGGTGTGGCAGGGCCGCCAACGTGATCGAGATGTGGGGCAGCAACGACCCCTCGACGCCCTGCCGGTAGTCGTCCACGGTGAACGTGTCGGCCTGGCCGTGCGGCACGCCGGGAGAGTTGGTGACCACGACGTGCAGCGCGCCGAACTCCTCGGCCGTCCGGTTCACCCAGCGCGTCACGTCCGCGTCGTCACGGACGTCCACCTCGACGGAGAGCACCTGCCCAGGACCGGCCTCATCGACCAGCTTGTGCGCCGCGGCCAGTCGCTGCGGGTCGCGGGCCGCGATGGACACGTTCGCGCCCTCGGCCGCCAACGCGCGAGCGACCGCCAGCCCGAGGCCGCTGCTGGCGGCGGCCACCAGCGCCGTCCGCCCGGACAATCCGAGATCCATCACGCCACCTTTCGCGCCAGCGTCGGATACCCGTAGCGGCGTAGCAGGGGCAGGGCGAGCGCCGTGGTCGTGGCGGTGGGCAACGGCGGCAGTTCGGTACGCCAGCGGTCGTCGGGCCGGATCAACACCGTGCCCTGGCCGAGCCGATCCGGGTTGCCGGTGACCGTGTGGTTGGTGCCGAGGGTCACCTTGCCCTCCTCGGTCACCGGTGGCTCGTCGTCGAGCCCCGCGAAACGCAGCACATCGGCCAGCACCTCCCGGGGCTGCCGGGTCAGGTCCTCGTGTCGGATCCGGAGATAACGGCCCGCCGCGGCCCGGCCGACGTACTCGGAGGCCACGTTGAAGCCCACCCAGTTCGCCGTGCTCTGGGCCGGGCTCATCGGCTCGATGTACCGCTTGCCGCGCTGGTACGAGTAGGTGGTGGCCCGCGGGTCACGGACGATGTGCAGCACCCTTGCGTCCACATCGGAGCGCCGCAGCAGAGCGGCAGCCTCGGCCGGGTACTTGGAGCTGTCCACCACCGCCCGCTCCGCGCCCCGCCGCGCCAGCTCCCGGTAGACCGCGACGGTGCGGTCCAGGACCGCGGTGACGTGCGCGGGCGTACCGGCGAGGCGGGCGCGGGTGTGCCGGGTCCGCAGGCCGGCCTGCTGCGCCGACATCATCTGGCGGGCGAGCTTGGTGGGCTCGGCGTCGCCGAACGTGGCGATCACCGACGACCACAGCGTGCACTGCCGGATCTGCTCGCCGCACCCGCACAGGGAGTTCGTGCCGCTGTCCAGCAGGCCGTTCTTCCACAGGTAGTGCAGCTCGCCGGCGTGCAGCACGCCGGGCAACTCGTTGAGGACGTTCCCGAGAATGGTGCTGCCGCTACGCAGCCAGCCCGTGATGTAGATGACCTTCATCGCTGACCGTCCGTCAACAGCAGGAAGTGCTGGGGCAGGTGCACGGCCAGGCCCACGGAGGTGCGGGCCTCGACGACGTCGCCGTGCAGCGTCAGCGACGACCGGCTGGGGTCGAGCAGCGTCACGGCGGCCCGGAAATCACCGAGCAGCGCCTGACCGCGCGGCATCATCCGGGTACGCGAGACCTTGATGCCGGCCTCGGCGAGTCGGCCGAGCAGCCCGTCGCGGACCAGGTCCCAGTAGTGGGCGGGGTGCACGACGACGCCGTCGCAGGAACCACCGGTCTCCTCGACCGCCCCCGCCGCGGCGGTCAACGCCGCACCGAGGTCGCCGCCAATGGTCGACCTGCGCATCTCGGGCAGCTTGAGCAGCCCCGCGATCCGACCGTCGGCGGTGCCGTGCAGCAGGGCCTGGTTCTCCACCACGCCCATCCGGACCAGCACCCGGTAGTCGATGAACGCGGCGAGCAACGCGGGCTCGTGCCGCAGGTCGGCGGGCAGCGGCACCGACACACTCAGCTCGGTCAGCTCGGCGTACTCGACGGTCGGCTCGAAGGTGGCCTCCGGGGTGCTGGCGTACGCCGTGCCCGCGTTCCCGTACTCGTTCTTCGGGGCCTCGCGTACGTAGGCGAGCGTCTGGTCGGAGACCGAGGCCACCTTCAACAGGTGCCGCACGGTGTAGCGCGGGCGGCTCTTGAACAGCGGGAACGAGGCGGTCAGGTGTGCCCGGATCGGCACCGCCACGTCGTCGCCGTTCTGCACCCGGGCGACCGACATGGCGAATTCCTCACCTGGACTGCGTCGGGCGAGCGTGGGGTCCGCAAGCGTCTGTCGGGTCACTTCCAGCGCGCTGGCGCTGGGTTGCATCGTGGTGGTCATCATTTCCCCTTCAGGACAGCGCTGAGAACCGCGGATGTCGTGAGCCCCAACGCGGCGAGTGTCTCGTCGTGGTTGCCGCCCTCGGCCGGCCAGTCGGCGCCGGCGTTCACACTCAGCACCTCGCGGTCGGGCAGCAGCAGCGCGAGGGTGGAGGCCACGCTGCCGGCGGCGCGGTGCTCCTCGACGACGACCAGCCGTCGCGCATCGGCCAGCTGCGGCAGGGCGAGCGTCAGGCTCTCCTCGTCCACCCAGCACAGGTGCGCGTGGCCGAGGTCCGGCTGCTGCTCGGTGGCGGCCTGGCACAGTGCCGTCGGCTTCTCCCCGATGGATACGACGCAGGTGTCACCACCCATCGGGTTCAACCAGGTGACAGCGCCCCGGCCGGCCGGGGCGAACGACGCATCGAACACCTCGTTGCGGCCCAGCCGCACGTAGCACGGCCAGTCGCCGTCGGCGGCGGCCCGGATCGCCTCGCGGGTCTCGGCCTCACCGGCGGGTACGGCGATCCGCACACCCGGCAGGCTCTGCATCACCGCCAGGTCCTCCAGGCAGTGGTGGGTCGGCCCGAACCACGCGCCGGACACCCCGCCGTACGGGCTGACCAGGACCACGGGAGCCCCGAGGTACCCGAGGCCGAGCTTGACACTCTCCCCCGCGCGGAGCGCCGCGAACGTGGCGAACGTGCTCACGAACGGCCGCAGCCCGGCGGAGGCGAGGCCCACCGCGATGTCCACGGCGGACGCCTCGGCGATGCCGAGGTTCAGGAACCGGTCGGGAAACTGATCTTGGAAACAGTGCTTGGGGCCGCCGAGGTCCGCCTCAAGGCACACAATGCGCGGGTCGTCTGCGGCCAGCTCGGTCAGCTCGAGCCGGTACGCCTCCCGCGCGGACACCGTGGCCGTCATCACCGGATCGCCGCCTTCCACTGCCGCGCCCGCGCGGGACTGATCTTCACGTAGTGCGAGCCGGCCTTGCCCTCGGTCGCCGGCACGCCCTTGCCCTTCACGGTGGTGGCCAGCACCGCGAGCGGCCGGTCGGTCGGTGCCATCGTCCGCACCAACTTCTCGATGTCGTGCCCGTCGACCTCGGCCACCTCGAACCCGAACGCGGCCAGCCGGGCCGGCAGGTCGGTCAGCGGCGAGATGTCCGAGACGTAACCGTCGTTCTGGCCACCGTTGAGGTCCACCACCACAGTGAGCCCGCCGACCCGCTTGGCCTGGGCCACCTGTAGCGCCTCCCAGACCAGGCCCTCCTGCAACTCACCGTCACCGACCACCGCGATGGCCCCGCCCGGACGGTTCAGCAACCGTCGGGAGAGGGCCCAGCCGACCGCGTACGCGAGCCCGTGGCCGAGACTGCCGGTGGGGAACCGGACGCCGGGCACCTTCGGGCCGGGATGTCCGGTGTAGGGCGACCCGGCGCGGCCGTACCGGGGCGCCGGGTTCTCCTCGATGACGCCGACCTCGTGCAGCACCGCGTAGAGGGCGGCCGCCGCGTGGCCCTTGCTCAGGACGACCTCCGTGCCCGGCTGGGACCGGGCAACGGCATACGCGGCGACCAGGATGTCCACCACCGAGAGGCTGCCGCCGAGGTGACAGCCGACCTCGCTGGCCGCCATGTCGACCACCAGCCGGCGAGCCTGGCTGGCCTGTTCGCGAAGCAGATCGATCTCGTCCATCACCGCACACACCAATCCCGTACGGCAGCGGACAACACCGTCCGCGCCCGTCGGTACTCGTCGGCTGGCAGCCGCTCGTCGGGCGTGTGGTCCAGGTGGGCATCTCCCGGCCCGTACGCCACCATCGGAACGCCGCGCCACCGGGTGGCGAGCGTGTTCATGTCGCTGCTGCCCTTCTTCGCGAGCAGCCGCGGGGCGTCACCGGTCGCCGCGCGCAGCGCCCGGGTGAACGCCCGTACCAGCGGATCGGTCCGAGGTGTGCTCACCGGTGGCGTGGCGAGCAGCAGCTCACCGTCCTCGAAGACGGACAGCATGCTGTCCAGTTCGGTTCCTGGCGGGACCCGTACATCCAGCACCGCCGAGGCGGTCTGCGTGCCACCGGAGCCGCCCGAGGCCAGGTTGAGAACCGCGAACAACGCTTCCGGACTGCACTTGCCGACCTCGGCCTCGACCTCGCCGATGAGGTCGACGAGGGAACTGGCGGCGGTCCGCCGTTCCTTGCCCGCCGTGTGACCGGTGGTCCGGGCGACATCCATCCGTACCTTGCAGACGCCGTGGTAGCCGATGGTCACCGCGCCGGCGCCGCTGGGCTCGCCGATGATGACCGCGTCCGCCGGGTAGTGGTCACGCGCGTAGAGCGATCCGGACGCCGTCCGCTCCTCCTCCACGGTGCCGACCACCCGAACCGTGACACCCTCGGGTGGTTCGAACTCCACGAGCGTCTGCAGGAACACGGCCAGGCTGGCCTTGGCGTCCACGCAGCCCCGGCCGGTCAGCGCGGCACCGTCCCAGGCCACCGGCCAGCGGTAGGGGACGGTGTCCAGGTGGCCGACCATCAGCAGCCGGCGCGGCCCGCTGCCGCGCGTGGCGACCAGGTTGCCGGCTGGGTCGATGACCGCGTGCACGCCCTTCTCGGTCAGCCACTTCAGCAGGTACAGCGCCAGTTCCCGTTCGCCGCCGGAGACCGAGGAGATCTCCACCATGCGGGTCAGCAGGTCCAGGTCCGGCTCTGGTGCGGCGGCGCGCCAGAACCGGGTACCGCCATGGGTGTTGGCGGTGTGCGGGCCGGTGATGGCGACGTCCGCGGTCCCCTTCAGGGCCAGCTCCGCCGCCCGGACCTTCTGCCGCATCCGTCCGCCCGCGTACGTCATTCCCTCGCCACGGAACAGGTGCGGCAGGGTGCTGGTGCGGTCGGACGGGTCGGCGAGCAGGCCCGGGGTGCCGGTCACCAGGCGCAGGTGATCGGCGTCGAGCGCGTTCGCCACTTCGGCGGCGAGCACGTCGGCATCGACGTTGATCGGCGCGCCGCCGTCGCTCGCGGTCACCGGCGGTGACACGCAGACCACGTCGAAGGTGTCCAGCAGGGAAAGCAGCCGCGACACGTCCACCGCGGAGACCGCGCCGGCCCGGTGGTCGCGGACCAGCCGCTGCCGGTCACCCTCGACCACCCGCAGCGGCCGGTTCGGGGTACCCGTGACCAGCCCCTCCGGCGTGGCCGTCGCGGCGAACACCGTCAACTCACGCTGGCCCAGGTTCTCTCGGATCCGAGGGAGGGTCAGCTGTTCGTACGCGGCGACGATGTGCGGCATCTCCTCGGGCGGGCAGTAGCGCACCTCGTCGCCGGAGGCCAGTCGCAGCATCCGCATCGGGCGCTCGATACCGGCGTAGTAGTCAGCGATGTCGGCCGCGCCGCCGGCGACCAGCAACAGCCGGGCACCGCCCGCGCTCAGCGCGGCCAGGTCGTCGTAGACGGAGGCGTGACGCAGGCTCGAACTGCCCACCTTGACCACGTACAGCGGCCGGTAGGGGAAGATCCCCGCCAACGCCTCGTTATTCATCACGGCCATCCGCCGGCCTCCGGGAGTCCTAGCCGTTCGTCCATTCCGTGGATTCGGTTCACCGTCTGCACCGCCTGGCCGGCGCCGCCCTTGATGAGGTTGTCCAGGGCGGACACCACCACCCAGCGGTCACCGGACACCGCCGCCGCGACCTCGGCGACGTTGGCGCCCACGACCGTCTTGAGCATCGGCATCCCCATCGGGGACCGCCCGGCCGCCACCCGCACGAACGGCGCGTCGGCGTACGCCCGGGCGAACGCCCGGCGCACGTCGCTCTCCCCCGCACCGGGCTTCAGCCGCCCGTACGCCGAGACCATGACGCCGCGCGCGACCGGCAGGCTGAAGGTGGAGAACTGCAGGTCCGGAGCCCGACCGGTCAGGTCGTTGAGGGCCTGGCGCACCTCGGGGGCGTGCCGGTGCCCGTGCAGCCGGTGCACCCGGACGTTCCCGTCGCGTACGGCCGGATGCTCGACACTGCCGGTGCCGCTGCCGCTCGACCCCGACTTGGCGTCCACCACCACGTCCTCCGCCGCCAGGTCAGCCTTGAACAGCGGGTAGAGCGCGTAGATGGTGGCCGCCGCCATGCAGCCCGGCAGGTTGAGCACCGGCTCTGTCGGGGTGGGCGCGAACTCAGGGATGTAGTAGGGGATGGGCTGGCGCCAGCCGCCAGCCGACGCGGGATAGTGGCGTTCGACCTGGTCCGTCTGGCGCAGCCGGTAATCGCCGGCCAGGTTGATCACGACTTTGGCGCGGTTGGCCACGTCGTCGAGCACGGACGGCAGTACGCCGTTGGGCAGGCAGGCGAACGCGACGTCCACGTCCGGCATCTCGTCGAGCTTGCGCATGTGGTGCCCGCCGATCGACGTGTTGCGCAACCCCGGCACGACCTGCCCGACGCGCTGACCGGCGTGCCGGGCCGAGGACACGAACGTCGGCACCACCCGGGGGTGGGCGGCCAGCAGCCGGATCAGCTCGGCTCCGATGAACCCGCTGCCGCCGAGGACGGCGGCGCTGATGTGTTCGCTCACGCCGCCACCCCCGCCCGTGCGAACACCGCGTCGCGCACGTACGCGGCGACGTGGCCGGCGATGTCGACGCCGTGGATCTTCGAGGACTGGGCGAAGTCCGGGTTGGTGTTGACCTCCAGCACGTACATCTCGCCGGTCTCCCTGGACTCGGCCAGGTCGACGCCGTAGAACCCGGGGCCGAAGCACGCCACGACCCGGGCGCACAGTTCGCGGGCGCGGTCCGAGATCGGGATGGGCTCCACGGCGCCGCCCTGGTGGGTGTTGGTGCGCAGACCGGCACCCACCTGGCGGTAGGCAACGATCGGACGGTCCCCCACCACGTGCACCCGCTCGTTGAAGCCGGGCTTGGGGACGTACTGCTGCACCACGACGGGGAACTCCTTGCCGGCCGGGTCCAACGCCTCCCGGCCGCCGGCCCAGGCGTCGAACTGCGCCTCGTCGGTGATGCGGACGATCCCGCGTCCCCACGAGCCGCTGATCGGCTTGACGACCGCGTCCCCGCCGAGCTCGTCGACGTAGGCACGGACCTGCTCGACGGTGAACGCGACGTGCGTCGTCGGGTGCGGGACGTCGTGGTTGGCGAAGGCGATCGCCTGGAGGTCCTTGGCGAGACACAGCCGCACCGCGTGCGGCGTGTTCAGCGTCTCGATGTCGGCGTGCTCGAACCGGGCCGCCATCGAGGCCAGTTCCCGGTGGGACACGTTGCGCAGCAGCACCATGCGGGGCCGCGGCGCGGCGTTGTTGAGAATGGCGGCGGTATGGCGGGGCAGCGCCGACTGCGCGGTCAGCCCGGTCGCCCGGAGCGCCCCCAGGAGCAGCCGCTCCTCCGGGCGCACCATGGTCACGGAGACCAGCACATCGGCCGTCTCACTCACCCCAGTCCTCCTCGATCTCCGGTGCGCGGTCGAGCCGGATCGCGGGCGTGACCTCGACTACCTCGTGTTCCTGGCCGCAGCCGCGGCACGACAGGATGTCGCCCAGCTCCGCCTCGGTCGACACGACGACCTCGGTGTCGCACTCCAGGCAGACCGGTGCGGTGGTCAGATTGGACATGGGATCCCTCCGGAAGACTAGGCTCGCTCGAAATCGATGATCATCATGTCGCGGGTCGCGACTGTCGCACCCTCGGGTCCGATCGGGGTAACTTCGTGTTCCATTGCGCGATCGTCGAGCAGAATGGTTTCCATCGGATTCACCATCGCGTGCTCGAACAACGGCTCGTTCTCACCCTTGCGGAAGACACGGCTGATGCCACCGGCACAATTCTGCCGGCCGACCAGATGGATGGCCACATAGTCGTGGCCGTCGCTGTGCCGCCCCTCCGGGGCCGGTGCCGAAGTGCCTTCACTGTCGGCCGTCACACGGATCATGTGGACGGTTATCAACCAGTCGCTGTCAATTCCGCTGGCACGGCCGACAGAGCCCAGGTCGTGTGTGATGACGGCTTGGAAGTTCGCGTTCTCGTACGCCTCCGGCGTGATCGGCGCGAACTGCCTGGCCTGTCCACCGTAGACCCGGTTCACGTCCGTCGCCTGGTAGAACGGCTGGGCGGGCAGCGTTTCCAGGCCACCTCCGGCGCGTCCCAGCAGCCGCCCCAACCGGCGGTATCGGCGTGTCCGGTGGCTCGGTTGGACGTACGGGTCGATCGGAAGGTCCTCCCATAATTTCGCGAATTCATACCACCCGTCACTGACGGAAACGGGTAGTTGCTCGTGGGCCCACCCGTTCTTCACGATGTCCTGCGCGCGGAGCAGGGCGAAATTGTTGATAGGCATTGCGTGCCTCCCTTCTTATCCAGGAATGAACGTACTCGCGGGGCGGTACTCTGCACCCGACTGAGCTCCACTCAAGACCTCGGTAAATGGCACCCAGAACCCGTTTGAGCCGCCACCCACGCCGTTGTGCGTCGAGCTGCCGCCGGCGGGTTCGCGAGCCGACGGGTTCGCAAGCCGTCGGGCGGCACAGCGAGCGTCGTGCTGGCCGGCCTCGCCCGCACTGTCCACTGACGCCCGCCCGCGTAGGCCGGCCGCCGCACTCTGCGCTCAGACCCGGCCAGACCAGCAAAGCTTCCTGCCAGTCGACTATCGGTAGTAGCTAGCCGACTTGCCCCCCATCACGCGCGCCGCTCCGACACGTAGTTGAGGTGCACAAACATCTCTAGTGTGGACATGGCGAGGGATGACGGTCCGGATATGCTACCTTCAAAACCCGGTTAGCCGGTATCACGTAAGCGGACCTGCGGTTGAGTAGCGCCGTCGAGACGAACGAGTGTCTGTTGTGTACCGCTTGCGTGGCGACTTCTTGCTACACCTTGTCCAGGAATTGGGAGGTAGCCATGGTGCACCAACGACGCGCGGTCTATGCCCTCGCCGCGTTGTCCGCCGCCACTTTCTGTTACGTCACCACCGAAGTGCTTCCGATCGGTCTGCTCACGCTGATCGCGCCGGACCTGGGACGCTCCAGGTCGGAAACCGGTCTGCTGGTGACCGGGTACGCGGTGGTGGTCATGATCGTGGCGCTTCCGCTGACCCGGGTCACTCGACGGGTACCCCGACGTCCGCTGCTCGCCGGCGCCCTCGGCGTGTTCGCCGCGGCGACGGCGGTGTCAGCCCTCGCCACCTCGTACGAGGTGCTGCTCGCCGCCCGGCTGGTCTCCGCCATCACCAACGGCGTCTTCTGGGCGGTGGTGTTCCCCGTGGCGATCTCGATGTTCCCCGAGAACATCCGGGGCCGCATCGTGGCGAGACTGTCGATAGGTAACGCTCTCGGCCCGGTCCTCGGCGTACCGCTGGGCACCTGGCTGGGCGGACAGGCCGGCTGGCGGACCGCCTTCGTCGCGATGGCCGCCCTCGGCTTCGTCACCTGCATCGCGGTCGCCCTGCTCCTGCCGAGGAGCGTCGCACCGCAACAGAGCGCGAGCGACGTGGGGCCGATGCCGGACCGGCAGCGTTTCGTGGTGCTCCTCGTCGCCACCATCCTCGCGGTCACCGGCGCCATGGGCGCGTTCACCTACATGACCGTGTTCCTCCTCGACGTGAGCGGGTTCGCCGCGGCATCCCTCGGCCTGCTGCTCTTCGTCCAGGGCTCGTTCGGCGTCGCCGGCACCTGGGCGGTCGGTCGGGTCCTGGACCGGTTCCCACTCGGTGTCGTGCTGGGCCTGCTCGGGCTCATCACCGCGGCGATGCTCGGCCTCTACGGGGTTGGTTCGAGCAAGATATTGACGATCCCGTTGCTCGCCGTGGCGGGCATGTCGTTCAGTTCGCTGATCGCGGGAATCCAGCACCGAATCATGCAGGTGGCCCCGTCGACCACCGACATGGCGTCCGCCAGCCTCAGCGTCGCGTTCAACTTCGGTCTCGCGGCCGGCTCGTTCATCGGCGCGGGCCTGCTGGCGACGGCCGGGGTCCGCATCATCCCGTTGTTCGGTGGCCTGCTGACGGCCGCCGCGTTCGCGCTGCTCGCCTTCCACGAAATGTCCCGCAAGAAGAGGAGAGGCCATGAAACTGTCCGTCGTAATCCCGACCTACAACCGGTCGGACATTCTGCAGCTCACCCTTGAGTCCCTGGTCCACCAGGACCTGGATCACGACGACTACGAGGTGCTGGTGGTCGACGACGGATCGTCGGACGACACCGCGGACGTCGTGAAGAAGTACATGGACCAGATGAACCTTCGCTACTTCTTCCAGGAGGACGAGGGTTACCGGGCCGCCGGGGCCCGCAACCTCGGCATCAGCCACGCCGAGGGCGAGATCACCGTCTTCATGGACGCGGGAGTGATGGCCCATTCCAGCCTCCTGCGCGTCCACCTCGCCACCCACGAGGCCCACAGCGAACCGGTCGCCGTGTGCGGGTACGTCTTCGGCTACAGCCTGAACAACGAGAATGCCGACGAGGTCCTGGCCGACCTCGACGTCAACGATGTGGACGGCACCATCGAGCAGTGGCGCGAGAAGGGCCTGCACCCCGACATCAGGGAGGACTTCTTCATCCGGGAGGGCGACGACTTCTCCGCCGCGCCGGCACCCTGGCTCATGTACTGGACGTTCAACTCCTCGGTGCGCACCGAACAGCTACGGCGGGTCGGCATGTTCGACGACGCGTTCCGCGCCTGGGGCGGCGAGGACGTCGACCTCGGCTACCGACTGCACCGCGACGGTGCCCGCATGTTCCTCAACCGCGACGCGGTGTCGCTGCACTGGCCGCACGCCCGGGACGGCGAAGGCGCCGACGCGGTCGCCAACTACCAGTACATGGCCCGCAAGTACGACACCCCCATCACGCGACTGCTGGACATCGTCCCGACCATCAACTTCTTCGTCATCAACGACGTCATCCGGGGCAGGAAGCTGACCCACTGACCTGATCGCAGCTGGTACGCGGCCCGCACGGGCCACGTACCTTCGCGGCGCCCCCTGCGCGCCGGCCACCGTCAATGCGACACCGGCCGGCGCGCTCGCGTGTCCACCGACTTCCGCCCTCTCGCCCCATGGCACTTCTGCCGACTCGGCGAAATCTCCTCAGTAGTAAATCCCCGTTCTGATGAGCAGTTCCACAGAATGTATTGAGTAATCCTGAGAACGCTAATGCGGTACCGCCGCCGGAGTACGTTGCTGCTACGAATATAAAGGAACTGCGGAAGGGCGGGATCGCGTTCAGCCTATCGGGAGAGCGGACACGAATTGTGCGCTCTCCCGTCACTGGTTCCGACGAGTCGAGCAGCAAGCGCGTACGAGATGGTCCGACGTCCACCAGGGGCTGGCACCCGGCGATCGACCAGGAAGGTCGACCCTTTGGCCGCCGGACTCTCAATAGGCAGGTCCGGCGCACCGAAAGGAGCTCGGGCGCAGCCGGGACGCGGCCCGGTCGCGGGCACGCGGACCGGCGGACGGTAGAAGTCTGGTCGAAATGAGGCGGTCATGGGACAAGAGTCGGTTACCTCCATGATATTGGACGATGCCCGGTTGCATCGGTCGTTCGAGAAGGACTATTCACCAACCTCAATAGCCGAGGGATCAACAGGTGAGAGTTCGCGCGTGTCGTACGATCTGGCGGTTGTTGGTCTTGGCTATGTGGGCCTACCTCTGCTGAAAGAGGCGGCCGCTGCCGGACTGCGCGTCATCGGAGTGGATATCGACGCCAGTCGCGTCGATATGCTGAACAGCGGGAAATCCTACATCGACGACATCTCCAAGGACGATCTCGGCGAGATGCTCGCCGCCGGCTTCCGGGCGACGACGGACCCGGCGTCGTTCGCCGAGAGCGCGGTCATCATCGTCTGCGTGCCGACGCCACTCAGCGACGATCACGGGCCGGACCTGTCGGCGGTGCGCAGCGCGGCACACATGGTTGCCGCCTGCCTGACGCCGGGCACCCTGGTCGTGCTCGAATCCACCACGTATCCCGGAACGACCGAGGAGGTCGTCCGGCCGATCCTGGAGACGTCGGGCCTCACGGCGGGACGCGACTTCAGCCTGGCGTACTCGCCCGAGCGCATCGATCCGGGCAACGGCCAGTTCGGACTGCGGAACACACCGAAGGTCGTCGGCGGCCTCACCGAGAGCTGCCGTGACCAGGCGGCCACCTTCTACGGCAAGCTCGTGTCCCGGGTGGTGCCCACCTCCGGCCTGCGCGAAGCCGAAATGGCGAAGCTGCTGGAGAACACCTACCGCAACGTGAACATCGCCCTGGTCAACGAGATGGCGATCTTCTGCGAGGAGCTGGGCATCGACCTGTGGGAGACCATCGAGGCCGCGGCCACCAAGCCCTTCGGCTTCCACAAGTTCCTCCCCGGCCCGGGAGTCGGCGGCCACTGCATCCCGGTCGACCCCTCCTACCTGTCGCACACCGTCCGCAAGCTCGGCTACACCTTCCGGCTGGCCGAGACGGCTGACGAGATCAACGGGCGGATGCCGAAGTACGTCGCCAGCCGCCTGCAGCGGGCGCTCAACCGGGAGCGGAAGTCGGTCAACGGCGCGCGCGTGATGCTGCTGGGTGTGACGTACAAGCCGGACATCGCCGACGACCGCGAGACCCCGGCCCTGCCCCTGGCTCGGGAACTGCTCGGCCTCGGCGCCGAGTTGTGTTTCGCCGATCCCTACGTACGGACCTGGACCGTCGACGGGGTGAGCATCACTCCGGTCGAGGCACCCCTGTACGCGGTCCACGACTGCGACGCCGTCGTGCTGCTGCAACCGCACTCGGCGTTCGACCTCGCGGCCATTGCCCGGCGCTCCCGGCTGGTGCTCGACACAAGTGGCCGCATGGGCCGCTACGACAACGTCGAACGACTCTGAACCGCGCTTCAGAAGACCCTCGGATGACTCACGGAAACGGACACCCACGATGACGTTCAGCTGGTCGCAGCAGCGCATTCTCATCCTTTCGCCGCACCCCGACGACGAGGTTCTCGGCTGTGGCGGATTGATCCACAAGGCGAAGTCCGCAGGCGCCGAGGTCTTCGTCCAGTTCCTCACGGTCGGCAACACCACCGACCAGTCCTCGTCGGTCTCCACCAGCCCCGAGGACCGCAACGACGAGATCAAGCGGGTCGCCGACCACCAACAGTGGGACGGCTGGCACATGGCCTTTCCGGGCGACGAGTACCACCTCCGGCTCGACCAGCTTCCCCGACTCGAACTCGCCAACATGGTGGAGCAGGAGAGTCCACTCGCCATCGCCAGGCTGCGGCCCACGATGCTGATCGCCCCGCACCGTTCGAGCTACAACCAGGACCACCAGGCCGTGGCTGAGGCAGCCCACACCGCGACGCGGCCGTCCAACAACCGGCTACGCCATCACCCCGACTTCGTGCTGGCCTACGAGGAGGCGGCGGATCAATGGCGAACCGATTCGGTTCCCATGCCCAACCTCCTGGTCGAGCTCACCGAGGAAGACCTCGGCAGCAAACTCGAAGCCATGCGGCAGTACGCCACCCAGATACACGAGCATCCACATACACGGTCCGAAGAGACCCTCCGCAGCCTCGCGGTCCTGCGCGGCATGCAGGCCGGCGTACCGCTGGCCGAGGCGTACCACATCATGCGGTGCCTGGCCTGACCGGCCGCGCCGGACACCCGCACCCCACCTGCTGCCGAAAGGAAGCGAGCAATGCGAATTCTTGTCACCGGGGGCGCCGGATTCATCGGCTCCCACCTCTGTGAGTTCCTGGTTGAGCAACAACACGACGTCACAGTGCTCGACGAGCTGTCCACTGGTTCGGTGGCAAACCTCGCCAGTTGCCTGGACGCCGGCACCGTACGCCTGGTTGAGGGGTCGATCCTCGACCGGGACCTGGTGAACGAGTGCGTCCGCGGCAAGGATGCGGTCTTCCATCTCGCCGCCGCCGTCGGCGTGCGAACCATCGTCGACAGCCCCCTGCACTCACTGCGGGTCAACCTGTACGGCACGGAGAACGTCGTCGAGGCGGCGGTCACGCACGGCGTGCCGTTCGGCGTCACGTCGACCAGCGAGGTGTACGGCAAGAACGACGCCGACGGGCTCCGCGAGGACGCCGACCGGATCCTGGGGTCCCCTCTGCTCAGCCGGTGGTCGTACGCGGCGGCCAAGGGCCTTGACGAGTTGGTGGCGCACATCCGCGCGTCCGAGACGGGCACCCCCTGCGTGAGTTACCGACTGTTCAACGTCGTCGGGCCGCGGCAGACCGGCCGGTACGGCATGGTCCTGCCGCGGTTCGTCACGCAGGCGCTCAATCACGAACCGATCACCGTGTACGGCGACGGCACGCAGCGCCGGTGCTTCGGGTCGGTCTACGACGTGGTGCCCGCGATGGTCAAGCTGCTGCAGACCCCTGCGGCGCACGGTAGGGCGGTGAACCTCGGCGGGCGTGAGGAGGTCTCCATCCGCGGGCTGGCCGAGAAGATCAAGGATTTCACCGGCTCGACCAGCGACATCCAGACGGTGCCGTACGAGGTCGCCTACGGTAGCGGCTTCGAGGACATGGCTCGTCGCATGCCGGATCTGTCACTGGCCCACGAACTCATCGGCTACACCGCCCGCTACGACCTCGACGACATCGTGCGGTCAGTCGTCACCGACATGCAGCGCGCGGGCGAACGCGAGTCGCTGCTGGCCGCTCCGTAAGGCCGGATTCCCGGCCGCGTCGCCATGACAGGGACCGGCCCGGCGCGGAGAGTGTCCTCCGCGCCGGGCCGTGACATCGGATCGGGTCAGGCGGTCACACACTCCGCCAGCACACCCGGGCCGGTGCCGGTGCCCTGGAAGCCGAAGTTGGTCGACTGCCGGCCCGCGACCCGGCCGTTGTAGCTCACGTTGGTGAACTCGACAGTGCCGCTGGAGCCGCTGGCCTGGGCGTTCCAGGTGCCGGTGACTGCGGCGCC
Source organism: Micromonospora sp. NBRC 107095 (assembly GCF_030269705.1). Lineage (NCBI taxonomy): Bacteria > Bacillati > Actinomycetota > Actinomycetes > Micromonosporales > Micromonosporaceae > Micromonospora > Micromonospora sp. NBRC 107095. The sequence continues at coordinate 807,135 of NZ_BSTU01000001.1, read as the reverse complement.
GCCGGGCAGCACGATGGTCACGGTCCAGCCGTTGATGTCCGACTTGCCGGCGGTGACCGTCACGCTCGCGGTGAAGCCCCCGGCCCACTGGTTGATCGCCACCGACGCGTAACAGCCGTCACCGGCCGGCGGCGTGGTGTTCGGCGGGGTGGTCGGCGGAGTCGTGGTCGGGGGAGTCGTGGTCGGCGGCGTGGTCGTGGGCGGGGTGGTGGTCGGCGGGGTGGTGGTCGGCGGGTTCGGTGCGCCGTTGGCCAGGCTGAAGGCCAGATCGGGCTGGAACGAACCGGCAGTGAAGCGGCAGCCGTCCGCCTCACCCGGCGGCTTCACCCAGAGGTACGCGTCGATGTTGTTGTCGCCGGTGTTGGTCGTCGGGTACTGACCGATGCGCCGGTCGGTGTTGTCGTCGCCGCACCAGTCCCCGCTGGCGCCCCCGTTGCGGCTGGTGTCGATGACCTGGCGCTTGCCCGAGATCCCCATGCCGTTGAGGGAGGAGATGACCGCCCGGCCGAAGTTCGCCTCGTTGGAGGTGGAGTTGTAGTTCGACACGTTGGTGAAGAAGCCGTCGGCGTACTGCACGCCGGCTGCCCGGAGCCGGTTGGCCGTCTCACCGGCGCTGTTCCAGGTGGAGTGGCCGCCGTCGAGGTACACCTTGGCGTTGGGGTTGCCCGACTTGATGGTGCGGGTGGCCGTCGAGATCGCCTGGTTGCGCGCGTTGATCTCGCTGGTGTTCAGGCAGGTCAGCAGCGCGAGCGAGTCGGTTTCCAGGATGATGATGACGGTCTGGTTGCCGAGTCCCCTGGCGAAGTTGGACACCCACGTCTGGTACTGGTTGAGGTCCGGCGCCCCACCGGCGCTGGCCCCGCCGCAGTCCCGGTTGGTGATCTCGTAGACCGCCAGCACCGGGATCTGCTGCGCCGCGTTGGCGGCGCCGATGAACCCGGAGACCTCGGACTGCACCGTGGAGGGATTGAAGTTGGCGAACCAGCGCGCCTGCGGCTGACTCGCGATCTTGTCGCGGATGACGGCGGCACGCGAGTCACCGGGGTTGGCGGCGACCCAGCGGACGACTGCCGAACTCGGGTCGCGGTAGAGCGAGCCGGACAGTGTGCCGGCGGATGCGCTGCTGACGGCGAGGCAGACGCCGACAGCGGTGGCGCCCGCGACGGCCGCCACACCGATGGCCGCCGATCTGCGGCGGAGTGAGGAGAGGATGGCCACGTCGTGTTGCCTCCAGATCACATAGATGTATCTAAGTTAATGGGAGCGTTCCCATGGACGTTAGCGGAGGCGCGCACCACTGCCAAGATGTGAACGGTCGTCGATGAGACGATGCAGCGGTTCGGACGGCACAGCCGCCGCCGCCGGCCTCGCGATCCCGCGCGACGCCGGGCGCTACGGGCGGCCGAGTGCGACAGCGAGCCGGCGGACCGCTTCGCCCATCAACTCCGCCGGGGCGGCTGCGTAGGTGAGGCGCAGGTGGGGCGCTGGAGCCTCGGCGGCGTACCAGGGCCGGCCGGGGAAGACGATGACGCCGGCGGCGGCAGCGGAGGCGGCCAACGCCACGTCGTCAGTGCCGTCGGGCAGCCGGACCCACAGGTGCAGCCCACCGCGGGGAACGCCCTGCGGGGTCAGCGACGGCAGGTGCCGCGCCAGCGCGGACAGCAGCGCCTCGCGCCGGGAGCGCAGCTCGTTTCGCAGGGTACGACGATGCCGGGCCCAGGCAGGTGCGGTGACGAACTCCAGCGTGGCCTGTTGCAGCGGCCCGGCGACGAAGAAGTCGTCGAGCAGCCGGGCAGCGCGCAGTCGGACGCCAGCCGGGCCGCGCGCACCGATCGCGGCGACCCGGAGACCGGGTGCGGCGGATTTGGTCAGCGAGCGCAGGTAGATGACGTGCCCGTCCGGGTCGTCGGCGGCCAGTGGCGGCGGCGGCTCGCCGTCGATGGCCAGGTCGCGGGCGTAGTCGTCCTCGATCAGGAACGCCCCGGCGGCGCGAACCTCGGCGGCGACCGCTGCTCGGCGCTGGACGGCGAGCGTCGCGCCGTGCGGGTTGGCGTAGAGCGGCTGGCAGTAGAACAGCCGGGCGCCGGTACGGGCGAACGCGACGGCGAGCTGGTCGGGCCGCACGCCATCAATGTCGGCGGGCACGGGTACCACCCGCAGCCCCGCTGCGCGGGCGGCGGCCAGCGCGCCCAGGTAGGTCGGGGACTCCACGAGCACTGCGTCGCCGGGCGTGGTCAGCGCGCGCAGCGTCGACGACAGTGCGGCTTGCCCGCCAGGGCAGATGACCATGTCGTCGGGGCGCAGCCCCGTGCCGGCCTCGCGGGCGAACCAGGCACGCAGATCCCCGCGCCCCTCGGCCGGTCCGCGCTCCCAGGAGGACGGCTGCCGGGCCGCGCGGGCCAACGCCGCGCCGAGCGCGCCGGCGGGCTGAAGATTCGGCTCCAGATAACCACCGGACAGCGGAATAGCCCCTGCGGGCGGTAACGCGAGTAACGCCTGCATCTCCTCCTCACCCGGCCGGCGGGGGCCGAGCGCCACCGTCTGCCACGACAGGTCGGGCGCGCTCCGCTGGGCTGGCGGACTGGCCACAAAGGTGCCTCGGCCCGATCGGGTCTCGATCAGGCCCTCCGTAACGAGCTGCCGGATCGCCGCTGCCACCGTCACCGGGGAGGCGTGGTGGCGGGCGGTCAGCTCGCGCACCGAGGGCAGGCGCGTGCCTGGTGCCGCCGCGTCCACCAGGTTCCGTAGATCTTGAACCACAGAATCAACAGCGCTACCGTTACCCATGACAGCAGAGAGTAGCGCTACTATCCCCGTGACGATAACACCAGGACGCGGCGCCGGCCTCGCCCTCGGCGCACTGGGGGTGCTCGCCTTCAGCATGTCGCTGCCGGCCACCCGCGTCGCGGTGCAGGATCTCGACCCGTGGTTCGTCGCCTTCGGCCGGGCGGTCGGCGCGGCGCTGCTGGCGTACGCGTACCTGCGGTTCACCACAGCGCCGCGACCCACCCGGGGCCAGTGGCAGCGGCTCTCGATCGTCGCGCTCGGCGTCGTCGTCGGCTTTCCACTGTTCACGTCGCTCGCGCTCACCACGCAGACCTCCGCGCACGGCGCGGTGGTCATCACGGTGCTGCCCGCCATGACGGCGGTCTTCGCGGTGCTGCGGTCGAACGAGCGCCCGCCACCGTTGTTCTGGATCGCCACTGTCGCTGGACTGCTGTCGGTGCTCACGTTCCTCGCCGCCAGCGGCGCGGTGCACGGTGACCTGTCCCTCGCCGACCTGTTCCTGCTGGCGGCGGTCGTGCTCTGCGGCCTCGGGTACGCCGAGGGCGGGGTGCTCGCCCGCGAGCTCGGCGGCGCCCGGACGATCTGCTGGGCGTTGCTGCTCTCCCTGCCTGCCACGGTGCCCATCACGGCCGTGGCGGCCGTCGCCCGTCCCCCGCAGGCGGACGCCGTCGTCTGGTCGGCGTTCGGTTACCTCACCGTCGTCTCGATGTTCCTCGGCTTCTTCGCCTGGTACGCGGGTCTCGCCCGGGGCGGCATCGCCAAGGTCGGCCAGATTCAGCTGGCCCAGCCCGTACTGACCCTGATCTGGTCGGCGCTGCTGCTCGGCGAGACCGTCACACCCGCCTCGATCGCGGCGGCGGTGGTGGTGCTGGCCTGCGTCGTGCTGATCCAGCGAACCCGGGCCAGCACCCAGGTGACAGTGCCCGCGTCGCCGACACAGCCCGGTCGCTGACCATCGGGACGGCGGATCCGTGCTCCTCGCCGGAGGCCAGCAACGCCGGCCGGCCCGGTCAGACCCGGGCAAGCCCCAACACGCGTACGTCGACAGCGACGTCCGGGCCGTACGACTCGGCAATGCGGCGCTCGAAGACGTCGGCGTCGACGGTGTACTCCTGCGGGCCCTCGACCTCCAGCACGTGCGCCGCCAGCACGCAGCCCACCTGCGCCGCCCGCTCGATGGGCAGGTCCGCGGCGAGCGCGGCGAAGAAGCCGGCCCGGAAGCCGTCGCCGACGCCGGTCGGGTCGACGATGGCGCCCACCCGCGCCGCCGGGACCAGGAACTCGCCGTCGCGCCCGGTGATCCGTACCCCGTTGGCGCCCAGGGTCACGACCCGTACGCCCACCCGGCGCAGGATGTCGTCCTCGCTCAGCCCGGTCTTCGACTCCAGCAGCGCCGCCTCGTACTCGTTCGTCAACAGATAGCGAGCACCGGTGATCATCGCCTCGATGTCGGCCGACGGCATCCGGGCCAGCTGCTGCGACGGGTCGGCGGCGAAGGGCAGACCCAGTCGGCGGCAGGCGGCAGCACGGGCGAGCATGGTGTCCGGATTCTCCGCGGCGACGATGACGAGCCGGAGGGCACCGGCCCGGGCGGCGACACCGTCGAGGCTGATCCGGTCGGGCTCGCCCATCGCACCCGGATAGAACGACGCGATCTGGCAGAGGTCGGTGTCGGTGGTGCAGATGAACCGTGCGGTATGGGCGATGGAGCTGACCTGGACCTCCGAGCAGTCGACCCCGTTGCGCTCCAGCCAGCTGCGGTAGTCGCCGAAGTCGCCACCGACCGCGCCGAGCAGCACCGGCCGGTGCCCGAGTTGAGCCAGCCCGAAGGCGATGTTGGCAGCGACCCCGCCGCGACGGACGACGAGGTCGTCGACGAGGAACGAGAGCGAGACGGCGTCGAGGCTGCCGGCGATGAACTGCTCGGCGAACCGCCCCGGGAAGCGCATCAGATGGTCGGTCGCGATCGAACCGGATACGGCGATCATGCGGACGGGCCCTCTCAGTAGCGGTAGTGGTCGGGCTTGTAGGGCCCTTCGACCGGGACACCGAGGTAGTTGGCTTGTTCCTTGGTCAGCTCGGTGAGGCGCACACCCAACGCGGCGAGGTGGAGTCGGGCGACCTTCTCGTCCAGGTGCTTGGGCAGGGTGTGGACGCCGACCGGATACTGGTCGGTGCGGGTGAACAGCTCGATCTGCGCGATCGTCTGGTTGGCGAAGCTGTTCGACATCACGAAACTCGGATGTCCGGTGGCGTTGCCGAGGTTCAGCAGCCGCCCCTCGGACAACACGATGATCGAGTGGCCGTCCGCGAACCGCCACTCGTCCACCTGCGGCTTCACCGTGATCCGCTCGACGTCCCCGCGTTTCGCGAGGCCGGCCATGTCGATCTCGTTGTCGAAGTGACCGATGTTCCCCACTATCGCCTGGTGCTTCATCCGGGCCATGTGCTCGTTGGTGATCACACTGAAGCAGCCCGTCGCGGTCACGAAGATGTCAGCGGTCTCGACAACGTCATCGATGGTCGCGACCTGGTAGCCGTCCATCGCCGCCTGGAGGGCGCAGATCGGGTCCACTTCGGTCACGATGACCCGCGCGCCCTGACCACGCAGACTCTCGGCGCAGCCCTTGCCAACGTCGCCGTAACCGAAGACGACGGCGACCTTCCCGCCGATCAGCACATCGGTGGCCCGGTTGATCCCGTCGATCAGCGAGTGTCGGCAGCCGTACTTGTTGTCGAACTTGCTCTTGGTCACCGAGTCGTTGACGTTGATCGCCGGGAACAGCAGGCTCCCCGCCTGCTGCATCTCGTACAGCCGGTGCACACCGGTGGTGGTCTCCTCGGTCACCCCCCGGATCCCGGCGGCGACCCGCGTCCAGCGGCGGTTGTCCTCCCGCATCGACCTGGTCAACACACCGAGGATGACCTCGTACTCCTCGGAGTCCGCGCTCTCCGGCGCCGGCACCGCCCCGATCGCCTCGAACTCGGCGCCCTTGTGCACCAGCAACGTGGCGTCACCACCATCGTCGAGGATCATGTTCGGGCCCTGTCCGTCCGGCCAGAGCAGCACCTGCTGGGTGCACCACCAGTACTCGTCGAGGGACTCACCCTTCCAGGCGTAGACCGGGACCCCCGCCGGGGCGTCCGGGGTGCCGGTCGGACCGACCACGATCGCTGCCGCCGCGTGGTCCTGGGTCGAGAAGATGTTGCAGGACGCCCACCTGACCTGCGCGCCGAGCGCCACCAGCGTCTCGATCAGCACCGCCGTCTGAATCGTCACGTGCAGCGAGCCGGTGATCCGCGCACCCTTCAGCGGCTGCCGCGAGGCGAACTCCCGCCGGATCGACATCAAACCCGGCATCTCATGCTCGGCCAGCTCGATCTCCTTACGCCCGAAGGCCGCCAACGACAGGTCCGCCACCTTGAAATCGCTGAAGTTGCCAGTCATGCCCGCACCCTCCCCCAGCGGCGTCGAGGACCGTTGGAGTCCGGTTCAACAGTGGTCATGCTCCGCACCCGGGCCGCCCCGGAACCCCGGGTGCGGAGCAGGAGCCGTCAGGAGTTGCGGCTGGCCGGGTCGACCCGGGCGTACGTGAGCAGGTCCGCCATCGTGAACTGGCCGGAGAAGCGGGCGGGCAGGGTCGGGCGCCAGCTGGGCTGTACGGTCAGGTAGCTCGCCGGGTCGAGTTGGGCGATGCCGATGAGCACTTCCGCCACGATCCGCCCACCCACCGCGCCCAACGAGCCGCCGCCGGCCTGGAGCTGCGCCTCCTTGAGGATGTAGTAGAAGAGCGGGGTGTTGGCGTCCAGGCCGAGGCCGTACCCACTGAGCTCGGGGAAGTTGAAGCTGCCGAGCGCGGGTGCCCCGATGTGGGCGGCGATCCGCTGGCCCGACGGGATGCCGAAGGTCAACTGCCGGAGCAGGTCGCGGCCGAGCAGGTTGGCCGACGGCGAGCCGGACGGCGGCGGTGGCAGCGGGAAACCGAACAGCGGCGTCGAGTTGCGTACGTCGATCCACTTGCTCCAGCGCACCTGGCCGTCGAAGAACTGGAACCAGAACTGGTAGTCGAGGTAGCGGCGGGCGGCCCGTTTTCCGCCGCGCAGGTCGGCCGGGTCCGCGCCACCCAGCGCCGAGTCGAAGAGCATGGCGTAGAACTCGTCGCCGCCGTTGCCGGTGCGGTTGACCAGGTACGCCGGTCGCGGTTGGCTGTGACCGAAGCGGAACGCCGCCGCGGTGAACTCGACCGGGATGAACGTCGCGTTCGGCTCCGGCCGGTAGAAGCGCCGACCTCCGCTGAGCACTGTGGAGACGGTGCCCGGCCCGGCGATCAGCGGGAGGAACTCGTTGAGCACGATCCACTGGTAGTGCCAGGTGACAAGCCTGCGGGCGGCGGCGAAGACCTGCGACTCCGCTGTGCCCTGGGCACGCACCAGGTCGACCACCCGGTTGTGGAAGAGGATGAACGCGGCAGTGATCTGCGCGATCGGCAGGTTCTCGTCGTTGCGGGGGTCGAAGACGATCGCCCTACCGCTGGAGTTGCGCGGCAGGTCCTCGAAGCGCCCGCCCGACTCGATTCTCAGTTTGGCGGGGTCGGATGAGGTGTAGAGCTCCGGGTTCCCGGTCGGCCCGGCACCGTAGAGCGAATCCAGGTCGAGGGCCGGCGTCCGGGGATTGGGCACCGTGGTCGGGTCGACCGGCGTGCCCAGCGGCGCCGTCGTCTCGAAGGCCAGGTCGTGGTCGACGAACTGCCCGAAGTACGTCATGCCCTGCGGGATCGAGAAGTTGTCGGGGTTGTTGATGCTGTGTTGCTGCAGGTCGGAGAGGGCCTCGGCGCCGACACCGAGCGGGTCGCGGGCGTCCATCGGGCCACCGACGCGGGACAGGTCGATCAGCGCGTTCCGCATCTGGGTCGTCGCCGACCCGAACGCCGGTAACGACGGGAACATCCGACCGAACCGGTTGGAGAACGCGGCCGCTGCCGGCGCCGCGTCGAGCAGGACTCCCCCGGTGCCGGCGAGGAGCGCGCCCGCGCCGACGCCGGCCAACAGTCGCCGTCGGCTGACACCTGGAGAAGCGTTGCCAATTGCCATGTCGGCCACCTTCCGTCCGCGGGCGCCCGCGTGGACGCACGGGCGGTAAACCCGCGAACCGGCAGCAGTGTGGACCCTGCCCTTAGTGGCGCTCTGGAGCTTCGGTGGTGTCCGGCTGGAGACCGGTGAGCATGGTGTCGACAAGCGAGGTGTCGTGTTTGGCAGCGCGGAACAGCGGGTGGTCGAGCGTCGATCGGAGGAAGTCCCGGGTCGTGGCCACACCCGGCCCTTCGACGGCACACTCGTCGAGGGCGCGGGTCATCCGGGCCAGCGCCTGGGTCCGGTCAGGCGCCCAGACGACCACCTTCGCAAGCAGCGAGTCGTAGTCGGCCGGCACCCGGTAGCCGGCGTACCCGTGCGTGTCGACCCGGACGAACGGCCCGCCGGGCAGGTCGAAGCGGGTCAGCTCACCCGGGGTCGGAACGAAGCCACGCGCCGGGTCCTCGACGTTGAGGCGGCACTCGATCGCCGTACCACGCGGCACCACCTCGGCCTGGGTCAGCGCGAGCCGTTCGCCGGCCGCGACGAGGATCTGTTGCCGCACCAGGTCGACGCCGGTCACCAACTCGGAGACCGGGTGTTCGACCTGGAGCCGGCAGTTGACCTCCATGAGATGGAAGTCGTCGCCGCCGCCGACCAGGAACTCGAACGTGCCGGCCCCCACATAGCCGACGCCGAGCGCACCGGTGACCGCGGCGGCGGTCATCCGGTCGACAAGGTGCTGCGGCAAACCGGGCGCGGGCGACTCCTCGATCAGCTTCTGGTGACGCCGCTGCACCGAGCAGTCGCGCTCGCCGAGGTGGACGCCGTTTCCGTAACGGTCGGTGAGCACCTGCACCTCGACGTGGCGCGCCGATTCGAGGTAACGCTCGATGTAGACCCGGTTGTCCCCGAAGAGCAGCTGCGCCTCGGCCCGCGCGGTGGCGAACTCGCCCAGGAACGAGGCCGGGTCGCGGACCACCCGTACGCCCCGGCCACCACCACCGGCGACCGCCTTGATGATCAGCGGAAAGCCGATCTCCTCCGCGACCGCGCGGGCGTGGGCCGCCGACTCGACGGCGTCGGTCGTGCCGGGGAGCACCGGCAGGCCGAGGCCCGCCATGATGCCCCGCGTCCGGGCCTTGTCGCCCAGCGCGGCCATCACGGCGGGCGGCGGCCCGATGAACGTGATCCCGTCGGCCGCACAGATCTCGGCGAAGTCCGGGTCCTCGGAGAGGAAGCCGTAACCCGGATGGATCGCGTCGGCCCCCGTGCGGCGGGCCGCTTCGATGATGGCCGGGGCGCTCAGGTAGCTGCGCCGGCTCGGGCCCGGCCCGATCTGGACGGCTTCGTCCGCCAGACGCACCACCGCCGAGTCGCGGTCGACAGTCGAGTAGACCGCAACTGTCCGCAGCCCCATCTCCCGGCAGGTCCGCGCGATCCGGACCGCGATCTCGCCCCGGTTGGCGATCAGCACCGACTCGAACACCGTCAGTCCTCCGACACAGCTAAGGCGATCAGCCGCTCGCCGTACTCGACCGGCGTCGCGTTGGGCACCAGCACCTTCACGACCTCGCCCGCGCGGTCGGCCTCAACCGGGATCATCATCTTCATCGCTTCCAGGATCGCGACCTGCTGGCCGGGCACGACCTGGTCGCCCTCCCGGACGAACGGGTCAGCGCCGGGCGACGGCGCGAGGTAGAGCGTCGCGACCATCGGCGCGCAGACGTAGTGCAGTCCGGCGTCGGCCTCCACCGGCGGGGCCGCCGGGGCCGCCGCCACCACAGCTGCGCCGTCCGGCCACTCCACCTCGACCACCAGGTCGCCGTGCTGGAGCCGGGCGCGACGGACCGGGCCCGGCGTCGACCCGATCAGCCGCGCGAGGCTGCGGACCGCGGCGTCCAGCGGATCCGCGTTACCCTCCGGCATTCGTGACACCTCCGATCTGTCGGAAGCGGGCCCGACGATGGACCCGCACCTCCTCGCGGTGCAGACCGGCCAGCTCCGCCAACGCGTCGACGACCGCCCGGTGTACGGCCGACGCGGTCGCACCGGGATCGGCCGGCGCCCCGCCGGGCGGTTCGGGAACCACCCCGTCGACGATGCCGAGCGCGAGCAGGTCGCCGGCCTGGAGTTTGAGCTGCGCGGCGGCCTCGTCGGCCCGACCGGAGTCGTTCCAGAGGATCGCGGCGCAACCCTCCGGGCTGATCACCGAGTACGTCGCGTTCTCGAGCATCAGCACCCGGTTGCCGACGCCGAGGGCGAGCGCACCCCCGCTGCCGCCCTCGCCGGTCACCACCGCGACGACCGGCACCGTCAGCCCGGCCATCAGTCGGATGTTGTCGGCGATGGCGAGGGCCTGCCCGTTCTCCTCCGCCGAGATGCCGTGGTAGGCGCCTGGAGTGTCGATCAGCGTCACGATCGGCACGCCGAGCTTCTCGGCCAGGCGCATCAACCGGGCCGCCTTGCGGTAGCCGGCCGGTGTCGCCATGCCGAAGTTGCGGCTGGCCACCTCGGCGACCGTGTGGCCCTTCTGGTGACCGATCACCACGACTGGCCGCCCGTCGATCAGGCCGGCACCGCCGACGATCGCCGGGCAGTCACTCGCGAGCCGGTCGCCGTGCAGCTCCACGAAGCCGTCCACGAAGTGGCCGATGTAGTCGAGTGTGGAAGGGCGACCGAGAGCACGCGATCGTGCCACGACCGTCCACGGGTCCGCGGGGTCGGCGGGCGCGGTCGCCCGTACCCGGGAGGGATCCGGGGTGAACGGCCCGGCCGCCGCGAAGGCCAGTAGCCGGGCGATGGTCGACCGCAGGTTCGACCGGGGTACCAGGTCGTCGAGCATGCCGCGGGCAAAGAGGTACTCGGCGGTCTGGAAGCCGGCCGGCAGTGGCTGGCGCAGCGTCTGCTGGATCACCCTCGGCCCGGCGAAGCCGAGGCGGGCCCCCGGCTCGGCGAGGATGACGTCGCAGAGGGTCGCGAACGATGCCGCGACGCCACCGTAGGTCGGGTCGCTGACCAGCGAGATCGTCAGGACCCCCGCCTCGTCGAGGGCACCGAGCGCCGCGCTGGTCTTGGCCATCTGCATGAGCGACAGGGCGCCCTCCTGCATCCGGGCACCGCCGGAGGCGCTGACGATCAGCAGCGGCGTACGGGTTTCCAGCGCCAACTCGGCGGCCCGGGTGATCCGCTCACCGACACCCGCGCCGAGGCTGCCGCCGAGGAACCGGAAGTCCATCACCGCGGCGATCAACGGCTGCCCCTCGACAGTGCCCCGGACACAGACGACTGCCTCGTCCAGCCCGGTACGCCGACGGGCGGCTTCGAGCCGCTGCGGGTAGGGCTTGGTGTCGACGAACCCGAGCGGATCACCGAACGCACCGACCGGGGGCAACTCCTCGACCGAGTCGAGATCGAAGAGCTGCTCGATCCGCTGGTGCGCGGTGACCTGGTCGTGGTGGTCGCACTCCGGGCAGACGCCCAGGTTGCGCTCGACCCGGCGCTGGTAGAGCAACGCCCGGCAACCCGGGCAGACCAGCCAGCTCTTACCGACGGGCGTGTTGACGGTGGCGGTCATGACTGCCCGCGTTCGGCCGCGGCCTTCTCCACGATCTCCCGGATGCGTGCCTGCTGCTCACGTGTGGTCCGGTTGAGGTGGGCGGTCATGCCCTCGTCGTCGGCGTGCCCGCCCGGCCGCATCTCGAAGTCCTGCACCCACCGCATCCGCACGCCGCCGTCCGGGATCTCGGTGTATTCCCAGAACAGGTTCATGTACTTGAACGCGCCGGTCTCCAGCCGTCGGGCCCGCACCACCCGGTCGGCGCGGTCGGGTACCCGCTCGGAGACCCAGCTCCAGACCCGACCGGCCGGGTCGGGGTGCATCGTCAGGCGGAAGACGACGGTCCCGTCGGCGGACGTCGAGAGCACTTCCGTGCTGGCGTACTCGCTGAACAGGGAGGGCCAGTTGGGAATGTCGTTGGTCAGGTCCCAGACGAGGTCGAACGGTGCGTTGATGACGACCGCGTTGTCAGTGTGTCCGGCCATGGGTTCACCGATCCGCGAGTCGTTGGTTGACGTAGTCGACGGCGAGCCGGGGCGTCTGCATGATCGACACGGCGTCGTCGGGGATGCGCACCTCGTACTCCTGCTGCACCCGCGCCGCCAGTTCCAGCAGCGCGAGCGAGTCGTAGCCGAGGTCTTCGAACGGCGCGTCTAGCGTGGCCGGGTCGGCCCAGTCGGTCTGCTCGACCACGCCGGAGCTGCTCTCCAGGATCCGGCGCAGGTCGTCGAGGGTCAGCTGGCTCATGAGTTTCCTCCCGTCGGTCGCTGCCACCCGTCGCGGACGCCGCCGACCTGCGGCACCGGCGACTCGGGGTGCGGGACCTCCTCGGTGTCGACGTGGCCCAGTTCGGGGCGGGGCGCGAGCGGACTGATCTGGAACACGATCAGGGCGGTCTCACCACCGGCATTGACGATGCGGTGCCGCTGGCCGCGACGGACCATGAGAGCCTCGTCGGCCGCGAGCTTGACCTCCGTGCCGTCGACCCGGATCACGACCTCGCCGCGCACCAGATAACAGAACTTGTCCGAGTACGGGTTGTACTGCTCCGCCAGGAACTCACCCGGCTCCAGCCGGACCGTGCCCATGAATCCCTCCGTCGCGTCGACGGTCTTCGGGCTGAGCAGGATCCGCACCTCGCCGCCGATCCGGTTGATGCCGGGCACGTCGGTGGCGGCGACCTTCACTACCGGTTGCCGATGCATGGTCATCCCTTCTCTGCGACGAGCACTCGGAATGGCAGGTCCGTCGGGTGGACGGTGGCCGGGCCGAAGCCCGCCGCAGCGAGGGCCCGGTTGTAGGCGGCGACGGAGTGCGACTCCCCCTCAAAGGTCCAGACCAACATCAGCACCGAGAAGAGGTACGGCGCCGGGTCCAGTGCCGGCGACTCGTCGCCGGTGGTGAAGCCGACGATGACCAGCCGACCGCCCGGCTTGACCACGGAACCGAGCCGGGTCACCAGCTCACGCACCCGCTCCTCGGAGAAGTGGTGGGTGACGTTGGTGAGCAGCACCACGTCGTAGGGGCCGCCGAGATCGGTGGTGAACATGTCGCCCGGCAGGAACGACGCCCGGTCCCGTACGCCGAGCCGCTCGGCGTGCTTCTCGGTCACGGCGAGCACGTTGGGCCAGTCCAGCGAGGTCACCGTCGCCTGCGGGTTGTGCTGCGCGAGCGTGTAGCCGTAGACGCCGTGGCCGCAGGCGACGTCGAGGATGTCGAGCTCGGCGCGCTCCTTCGTCCACGGCGCGAGCGCCTCGGCCATCACCTCGGCGGTCGGCTGGGCGACCTTCGTCGCGTACGCGGCGAAGTCCTCCCAGTAGCTGTACTCCGGGGTTTCGGCGTGCACGTCGAGGACGGTGCCGCCCTCCCGTACGGCGGCGCTGAGGTCGCGCAGCGCGTCCCACTCCCAGTCGCTCGACATCACCTTGACCATCCCGCCCAGGTAGTCGGGACGGGTGCTGACCAGGTGGTCGGCGGCCGCCGGGGTGAGCGAGAAGTGCTCGCCGGCCCGGTCGGTGAGGCGGATCGCGGTGAGCGCGTCGAGCAGGATGCGCGCGCCACGCGGGTGGATGCCGAGCTTCGGGGCGAGCCCACTGGCCGTCGCCGGGCCCGCGGCCAGGGCGTCGAAGACGCCCAGCTCGACGCCGGTACGCAGCAGGCTCGTCTTCTTGTATGCCTGCATCATGTCGTTGATGTCGCGGCGGGTCAGCGTCACGTGATGCTCCCTGTCTCGGGGCTCCAGGTGTAGAAGGGCGTGGCCTTCGAGTCCTGCAGCTCGGTCATGCTGTCCGGCGCGTAGCGCTGCAGGTAGGCCGAGAGGCGGCGGTTGACCTCCTGGAAGTCCGCGCGGGCGCGGGCCGCGAGGAGCTTGTCGAAGACGTCGGTGTCGGCCTCGAGCAGGTGCATGTAGAGGTCCTGGTAGCGGAAGAGCGTGCGCCGCGAGATGCCGACGACGTGGGGCATGTCGCCCTTGTCGTGTTCGGCGAAGAGCTCGGCGACGGCGTCGGCGTGACCGGGGGCCATCCGCATGACCATGAGGGCGCGGTAGGACATGGTCACGCTCCCCGCAGGATCGTGGCCAGGGCCGCGGCCAGGGTCTTCGTCTGGTCGCCGGCCGGGCCCGCACTGCGCCAGGCGACGATGCCGTCGGGGCGGACCAGCAGCGCGCCGCCGGGGCCGACTCCGCAGCTCGCGAGCCACGAGCCGTCGTCGGCGAGGTCGCCGCCAGGGCCGGCGGTCAGCGCCCTGATCGGAAGACCGGTCTCCGTCGAGACCGCCTGAGCCGCCGCGAGCCACGTGTCGTCACCGGGAGCGGTGGCCAGCGTCCAGCCCTCGGTCAACACGTCGATCGTGGAGACCCGCCTTCCGTGGTGGTCGACCCAGCCGTGCGGCGCGCGTGATCCGGGCTGGCCGGTGAAGGTCAGCTCGCGGGGCAGCAGCTCGGTGTCGGCGGGCGCGCCGACGATCGCGTTCGAGGTGTAGCGGTAGCCCATCGTCACGATGACGAAGTCCCGATAGGCGGCCTTGTCCTCGTCAGCGAGCTGACCCCGGGTGCGGAAGAGCATCCACGCCTGGTCGGCGGTCGCCGCGCCGACCGGGCGACGCTCGGCTTCGTAGGAGTCGAGCAGGCTCTCGTCGGCGTGCCCCTGGAGCACCTCGGCGAGCTTCCAGGCCAGGTTGTGCGCGTCCTGGATACCGGCGTTGACGCCGAAGCCGCCGGCCGGCGGATGCGCGTGACAGGCGTCGCCGGCGAGGAAGACCCGCCCCGACCGGTACGCGTCGGCGACCATGTGCCGCGCGTCCCAGGGCTGGGCCGACTCGACCTCCACCTCCAGCTCGGGGTCACCGGCGGCGATTCGGGCCAGCTCGACGCAGCGCTCCGGCGTGAAGTCGGCCGGTGACTGCCCCCGCTCGGGGTAGTAGTTGACGCCGAACATCCACCGCCCCGGCTCGATGAAGAGCAGCAGGCCCTGGGCCAGCTGGTTCATCAGGTAGATCAGGGTGAACCGTGGTGCGGTGTCGGGCAGGTCGACCTTGGCGCGGAAGATGATGCTGACGAAGTTCCCGGCCACACCGTTGCTGCGGTTTCCGATCTGGAGCATGTCGCGGACGGGGCTCTTCACGCCGTCGGCCGCGACGACGTAACGCGCCCGGATCGTGCGGGTGGTGCCGTTGTCGTTGACTGTCGCCGTCACGCCGTCGGGGTCCTGGACCAGCCCGACCAGCTCATTCTGGAAGCGGATCTCCGCGCCCGCTTCGACGGCGGCGTCGAAGAGCAGCGGCTCGTAGTGGTCCTGGCCGCACCAGATCGGCCAGCTCGGGGTGAACGCGTCGTAGTCGACGTCGTGGGCCTCCATGACGAACGACCTGTGGAGGTCGGCCAGCGACTGGGCGCCGAGCATGACCAGTGGCGTGGCGCGGCCGGCGCGGACGAGGTCGAGGTCGGCGCCCGGCCCCACGATCTTCATGCCGGCCTCCTGCACGGCCGGCTCCAGGCCGACGGTGCGGAAGATCTCCACCGTGCGGGCGTGCAGACCGGTCGCGCGGGGGATCGTCGACAGCCGGGGCCGACGTTCGACCAGGATCGGCCGGATCCCCTTACGGGCCAGGAAGAGCGCGGTCGACAGGCCGACCGGGCCACCGCCGACGATCAGGACGTCGGTGCTTCCGTCAGACATGAGCGTCCTCCGTGTAGACGACTTTGTAGAGGTGGCGTTCCGGCGTGGCGATCGCGCGTACCTCGCCGAAGTGCGGATGGACCTCGGGGTTCTGCAGCATCGCGGTGAAGTGCTCTTCGCTCTTCCACTGCGCGTAGTTGACGACCCGGGTGCCGTCGAGGCTGGCGTGGATGTTCGCCGACACGAACCCGTCGACCTTGGACATCACCGTGTCGGTCGCCTCGATCAGGATGTCGACGAGCTTCTGCTGGTTGGCCGGCTCGACGGTGAAGACGTTGACCATCGTCACGACCGGCTGGTCGATGCCGATGTGTGCCATTGCGGGCTTCCTTTCCTAGATCGGACGCGCTTCGAGCAGGGCCCAGCCGCGGGACGCGGGGGTGTTGACCAGCTCGAAACCGGACGCGGTGAACAGCGCCTGCCACTCGCGGAGGTCGCGCTCCTTGCCGCCGAAGAGCACCAGCATGTCGATGTCGATGATCTTGGCGTGGTCCCACTGGTTGCGCGGCGGCACGATCTGGTCGATCGCGATGAGGCGGGAGTCGGCGTCGCCGATCGCCGCCCGGATCCGACGCAGCAGCGTGACGCACGTGTCGTCCGGCCAGTTGTGGACGATCGACTTCAGGATGTACGCGTCGGCGCCGGCCGGGAGTTCGTCGGTGAAGAAGTCGCCGCCGCGCACCTCGACCCGCTCCGTGACACCGTGCTCCTTGAGCAACGGTTCGGCGTCGGCCACCACCTCGGGCAGGTCGAAGAGGACGCCGGTGCCCTCGGGGTGGCGCTGGAGCATCTTGGCCAGGAAGTAACCGTTGCTGCCGCCGATGTCGGCGATCCGGCCGAACCGCTCGGGTGCCAACTCCGCCGCGAACCGGTCGGCGAGTCGCCGGCTCCAGTGGGCCATGAAACCCTCGAAGAACCGGTTGGCCTCCGGGTGGGCCTGCAGGTAGTCGTAGAAGCCCATGCCGAAGACCTTGTTGAAGGCCGGCTCACCGGTCCGGACACTGTGCAGGATCTCCGCGTACGGGAGACGGTTGAAGTCGGCACCGCTGAACTGCACCATCGGCCGCAGCCCGCCGATCCGGGCCGAGGTCAGCCCCTCGCCGAGCGGCGTCAGCGCGAACGACCCGTCCTCCTGCTCGTCGAAGATGCCGACCGCCGCGGCGGCGCGCAGGATCCGCCGCAGCGCGTCCTCGTGCGACTCGGTCGCCGCCGCCAGTTGGGCGACCGGCACCGGCCCGTTGACGAGCAGGTCGGCGACGCCGAGCTCGGTGACCACGTAGATCACGTTGGCGATCTGTTTGGCGCTTCCCAGCACCGCGATCTGCCGTTCACGCAGGTCAAGTGCCTGCTGCTCGTCGAAGTTCGCGACGGCGGCGAGGCTGGCGTCGGTCATCGTCCATTCCTTTCGTCGGTCACGACCATGGCCGCGTTGAACCCGCCGTAGCCCCTGGCGAGCACGAGCGCCGCGCGTACGGGTGTCTCCCGCGCGACGTCACGCACCAGGTCGAGTCGCAGGCCCTCGGCCGGCTGGCGGATGTTGGTGGTGGGCGGAATGACGCCGTGTCGGATCGACAGCAGCGCGGAGACCAGGTCGAGCGCCGCCCCGCCCGAGTAGAGCCGGCCGGTCATCGTCTTGGGCGCGGTCACCGGCACCCCCCGGGGGCCGAAGACGGCGCTGATCGCCTCGGCCTCGACGCGGTCGAGCTCCGCGACCCCGGCGCCGTCGGCGAAGACGACGTCGATGTCGGCTGGCGTGAGACCGGCGTCGGACAGCGCCATCTCGGCCGCCCGACGCAGACCCGGCGGTCGGCCGGAGCCGGGCCGGGGGTCGAACGTCGCGCCGTACCCGGCGATCACCCCGTAGACGGCGGCCCCGCGCCGGGCGGCCGCGTCTGCGTCCTCCAGCACGAGGATCGCCCCGCCCTCGCCGGGCACGTAACCCGACGCGTTCGCGTCGAACGGCAGGAACGCCGTGGCCGGATCCCGCCCGGTGCTGAGCAGGCCGTTGGCGAGCTGGGCCGTCCAACCCCACGGGCAGAGCGACGCGTCGACCCCACCGGTCATCACGAGCTGCACGCCCTTGCGCACCTGACGCCGGGCCTGCGCCACCGCGTCGAGCCCACCCGCCTGCTCGGTGACGAGCACCCCGGTCGGCCCCCGCATCCCGTGCCGGATCGAGATCTGACCGGTGTTGACGGCGTAGAACCAGGCGAACGACTGGTAGGCGCTGACGTGCTCGGAGCCCTTGCTCCAGAGCTTCTCCAGCTCACGGTGGCCGAACTCGAAACCGCCCGACGCGCTGGCCGTGACCACACCCATGCCGAACTCGGGCAACGCCGACGGGTCGACGGACGCGTCGGCCAGGGCCCACTGCGCCGCCGTCAGCGACAACCGGGTCATGTGATCGGTCTGCGCCATCAACCGGCTCGGGATGTGCTCGGCCGCCTCGTATCCGGGAACCTCGCCGGCCAGCTGCGCCGGGTAACCCGAGGGGTCGAAACGGCTGATCGGCCCGATGCCACCCACCCCGGCGACGCTGGCCGCCCAGAAGGCGTCGCGTCCCAACCCGTTGGGCGCGGCCACCCCGACCCCGGTGACGACAGTGGTCATGCCACACGCGCCAGGAGCATCGCGCTCTGGAAGCCGCCGAACCCGCTGCCCACGCTCAACACCACGTCGGTCTGCTGCTCGCGGGCCGTCAGCGGCACGTAGTCGAGGTCGCACTCCGGGTCTCGTTCGTGCAGGTTGGCTGTCGGCGGCACCACGCCGTGCTTGATCGCCAGGGCCGACGCCGCGATCTCGATCGAGCCGATGGCACCGAGCGAGTGGCCGATCATCGACTTGATCGAGCTGACCGGCGTGCGGTACGCGTGGTCGCCGAGGCTCCGCTTGAACGCCGCCGTCTCGTGCCGGTCGTTCTGCTTCGTCCCCGAGCCGTGCGCGTTGATGTAGTCGACAGCGTCGCCGGGCAGCCTGGCGTCGGCCAGCGCGACCCGGATCGCCTCGGCCATCTCCCGTCCGTCGGGTCGCAGGCCGGTCATGTGGAACGCGTTGGAGCGCGAGGCGAACCCCACCAGCTCGGCGTAGACCTGCGCACCCCGTCGGCGGGCGTGCTCCAGCTCTTCGAGGACGAACATCGCCGAACCCTCACCGAGCACGAACCCGTCGCGGCTGTTGTCGAAGGGCCGCGACGCGTGCGTCGGGTCGTCGTTGCGGGCCGTGGTCGCCTTGATGGCGTCGAAACAGGCCACCGTGATCGGCGAGATCGGGGCGTCGGTCGCGCCGGCGATCATCACGTCCGCCGAGCCCTCGCGGATCAGCTCCCGCGCGTGACCGACAGAGTCGAGGCCGGACGTGCAGCCGGTGGAGATCACCGTCGCCGGACCTTCCGCGCCGACCGACCACGCCACCTCCCGGGCGAACGAGCTCGGCACCAGGTAGTCGTAGAGGTGCGGGGTGGCGTACCGGTGGTCGGTCAGCCATTTCCGGCCACCGTCGCTGACCACGACGTACTCCTCTTCGAGGCTCATCGTGGCCCCGACCGCCGTGCCGACGCTGACCCCGACCCGCGTCGGATCGGTGGCCTCGAAGCCGCTGTCGGCGAGCGCCTCCCGGGTGCAGACCACTGCCATCTGGGCCGCCCGGTCCATCCGGCGGACCTCCTGCGGCGACAGGCCCTCGGCGACCGGGTCGAAGTCAGCCTCCGCGGCCACCCGTGACCGGAACGGGGTCGCATCGAAGAACGACAGGGTACGGGTGGCCGTGCGGCCAGCGGTCAACAGTTCCCAGAACGCCTTGGTGCCCAGTCCGCCGGGGGCGATGACGCCTGTCCCGGTGATGACCACCCGACGGTCGGATGTGCTCGTCATGGAAGACCTCCTGGCCGCGATGTCCGTGTGAAAGCTAGGGACGGCCGGTCGAACGGCGCTGGAGCGTCGGTCGAGGGCCTGTCACGAGGCCCTGGCGAGCCCCGGGCGCAGTGGCCCGCCGGCGGCCAACACCTCCCGCTGGAGCCGCTGGAGGTCAGGCGAAGGGTCCAGGCCCAACTCCTCACTGAGCACCCGGCGCAGGTGGTGGTACGCCTGCAACGCCTCGCCACGGCGTCCGGACCTGCTGAGCGCCACGATGAGCTGGCGGTGGAACCACTCGTTGAGCGGGTACGTGCCCACCAGATAGCGCAGCTCGCCGATCAGCTCGCGGTGCCGGCCGAGCGTGATGTCGGCCTGGATGCGCAGCTCCAACGCCCGGATCCACTGCTCCTGCAGGTGGATCGCGTGCGCCTCGAGCGCCGGCCCGAACGTCACGTTGGCGCCCACCGGCCCCGTCCGCATGGCCAGCGCCCGCCGCAGCACCTCGGCGCCCTCCTCGGGACGGTCCGACTCGATGTGCGTGCGGCCCTGGTCGAGCAACGTCTCGAAGACCTCGGCGTCGAGTTGGCCCGGCTCGACCCGCAGCAGGTAGCCGCGGGCGCGGCTCTCCAGCACGGTCCGGTCCGGGGTCTCTATGCCCTCTTTCGCGAAGAGCTTGCGCAGGTGGTAGATGTAGGTCTGCACCGTGGTGACAGCGCTACGCGCCGGATCGTCGCCCCACAACTCCCGGATGATCGAGTCGACCAGCACGACCCGGTTGGCCCGCATCACCAGTAGCGCCAACACGGTCCGCACCTTCGGCGGCGTCGGCGTGCAGATCCGGCCCTCGTGGATCACTTCCAGCGACCCGAGGATCTCGTACCTGACCACAGTGGTTCCCCCATTCCCCAGAGCACTCGTCGAGACGCTCTCAAGCTATGGAGGGGCGGAGCGGGTCGGAACGACCGCGGGTAGCGACATCGCGGGTTCTTCCGAGGATCGATGCGTGTCGAAAGTTGTACGGCGGATACCCCTTTGATCGCTCGATGCTTCCTCCAGGCAACCTCCACCGCAGGAAGGAAGACTCGCCGGGCCCGCACGCTCCCTGGGTTAGGAGTCACACATGTCGCGCCGCCTCTTCACCTCCGAGTCGGTCACCGAAGGTCATCCCGACAAGATCGCCGATCAGATCAGCGACGGGATCCTCGACGCGCTGCTGGCGCAGGACCCGCACAGCCGGGTCGCCGTCGAGAGCCTGATCACCACCGGTCAGGTCCACGTCGCGGGCGAGGTCACCACGCAGGCCTACGCCGACATCCCGCGTATCGTGCGGGAAACCGTCCTGGGTATCGGCTACGACTCGTCGAAGAAGGGCTTCGACGGCGGCTCCTGCGGCGTCAGCATCTCGATCGGCGCCCAGTCCCCCGACATCGCGCAAGGCGTCGACACGGCGATCGAGCTGCGCGACGGCTCGTCCGGCGGCGGGCTCGACGCCCAGGGCGCCGGCGACCAGGGCATGATGTTCGGCTTCGCCTGCTCGGAGACGCCCGAGCTGATGCCGCTGCCGATCGCGCTGGCCCACCGCCTGGCCCGTCGCCTGGCCGCCGTCCGCAAGGACGGGACGGTGCCCTACCTGCGACCGGACGGCAAGACCCAGGTCACCGTCGAGTACGACGGCCTACGCCCGGTACGGCTCGACACCGTCGTCGTCTCCACGCAGCACGCGGCCCACATCTCCCTCGATGAACTGCTCACCCCCGACATCCGGGACCACGTCATCACGCCGGAGTTGGAGGCGCTCGACCTCGACACCGAGGGTTACCGGCTGCTCGTCAACCCCACGGGCCGGTTCGAGATCGGTGGCCCGATGGGCGATGCGGGCCTGACCGGACGAAAGATCATCGTCGACACGTACGGCGGGTACGCCCGACACGGTGGCGGCGCGTTCTCGGGGAAGGACCCGTCGAAGGTCGACCGGTCGGCGGCGTACGCGATGCGGTGGGTGGCGAAGAACGTGGTCGCCGCGGGCCTGGCGGAACGGTGTGAGGCGCAGGTCGCCTACGCGATCGGCAAGGCCCACCCGGTGAGCCTGTTCGTGGAGACGTTCGGTACGGAGACGGTGCCGCTCGACCGGATCGAGAAGGCCATCGGCGAGGTCTTCGACCTGCGTCCCGCGGCGATCATCCGGGACCTGGACCTGCTCCGCCCGATCTACCAGCAGACGGCGGCCTACGGCCACTTCGGCCGTGAACTCCCGGACTTGACCTGGGAGCGCACGGACCGTGCCGCCGACCTCAAGGCCGCCTGTTGAGGGACTTACCCGGTCACTGACGCGGCGGCCGACGAGGGCGTGGCACCAACCGGTCGTGTGGCAGCGTCACCAGTGACGCTGCCACCGCCTTGTTGACCGCGTCGATGCGGGAGACCGCGCCCAACTTGGCGAAGATGCGACGCAGGTGGCTCTTCACAGTGGCCTCGGTCAGGTCGAGCCGGCGCGCGATCTGGGCGTTGGTCATCGCCTCGGCCGCGAGTTGGAGGATCTCCAGCTCGACGGCGGACAGCATGGCGGACTCCGCGCTCTGCACCTGCACCAGGCTCTGGCCGGAGACGGAGAGCAGGACCGAGCCGCTGCCGTCCCGCGCCTTGTGGATCGCGGCCACCAGTTCCTCACGACCCACGCTCTTGAGCAGGTAGGCGCGCACCCCGGCGGCGATCAGACGGCGCAGCAGGTCAGGGCTGTCGTACATGCTGAGGATGACGACCGCGCTGTCCGGCGACACCTCCCGGATGCGGCGCACCGTGACCACCGGGTCGTCACCGGGGATCTCCACGTCGAGCAACACCACGTCGGGGCGCTCCGACGCCGCCTTGGCGACCGCGGTGGCGGAGTCGCCGGCCTCGTCGACCACGTCGAGGTCGGCGTGGACCTCGAGCACCCAGCGCAACCCCTCGCGGACGAGAGCATGGTCGTCGACTATGAGGATGGTGGTGGCGCCGGCGGGAGACCCGTCGTCGGACCGCGTCAACCTAACCCCCAGACCCCGTCCCCCGCCGCCAACGTGCACATGATGTCGCACCGTATCGCGGGCGTGTGACGCCGCAGCTATCGTGGCGTCCTCCCGACACGAAGAACGCCACGATCGCCGCGCGACTCTGTCAGTCTCGGATGGACAGACGGACCAACTCACCGATGCCAAGCCCCTTGTTGGCGATGTAGAAGCTGCCGTCGCGGGCGATGGCGAACGACATCGGGGAGTCGAGACCGGTGCTCGCCAACTCCCGGTGGCTACCGTCGCGTTCCACCCGGATCAGCGCGCCGGTGGAGTCTCCCGAGCTGAGCCCGTTCTTCGCGATCTCCAGCACGACCAGCCGGCCCCGCTTGTCGAACGCGAGGTCGATGATGTTGGTGAAGCCGGTGGCGTAGATCGTCGGCTCCTGCCCCGGCACCAGCCGCCACACCCGCGCGCCGCCGTTCGGGAACGGGTGCCCGGTCAGCTGTCCGATGTAGAGCGCGCCGTCGGGCCCCTTGGCGATGGTGACCGGCACGAACTGGATCGGCGTCGTCGAGCCGGGAGGCAGGCCCCACTCCGGCGGTGCCGGAACCTGTTCCTGCGGCCAGACGTGTTCGGTGGTGACCACGCCGCGCCGGTCGATCCGGAGCACGTCGTTGGCGGCGGCGTCGAGCGCGTAGATGTCACGCCCGTCGGCGACGACTGCGTAGGGCTGGCTCTCCGGGATGACGCCATCGGGATTGTGCTGCCCCTCGTAGGCGGAAAGGTCGCCGAGGACGGACCAGCGGTGCTTCCCCTCCACCCGCAGGATCGTTCCCATCGCGGCTCCGGCCGCACCGAGCAGGTCGCGCGAGACCGGGTCGGTGCTGTAGCCCATCGCCACCAGCAGCTTGCCCTGCCGATCGAAGGCCAGGTCGTGCGCCCCGTAGACGGAGAAGCCGGCGCCGGTGCTGCGCAGCGACGGCAGGCCCGTCACGACCCGCTTCTGCCAGCCGTGACGGACCGCCGTGATCGCACCGGTCGAGCCGTAGCAGAGGTTGGTGCCGAACGTGCCGGGGATGCAGACGTCGTCGCCGCCGATCCCGGCCTCGGCGACGAGGACGGTGCCGGCGCGGTCGATGGCGACACCGCGGGGGTTGTCGAGGTTGCGGGCGACAACTGTCAGTCGCCCGGTGGTCGAGGTGGCCGCGGTGGCGGGCGCGGCAATGCCGGCCACCAGTACCAGCGGCACGGCCAGCGACAGCGTTCGTCGCATCGCGTCGAGCATGGGTTCTCCTCAGCAAGAGGGTTTCGGATGCGTTCGACGCTGCCGGCGTTGCCTCGAGGCCCGGTGGAGGGAGGCTCGACAGGCCCGCCTACTCCGGCTGATTCGGGGTGCCGCGCCCCAGCTCGTAGGGGGAGTTCACGCCCTCATAGGCGAGGTGCATCACCATGCCGTTGGCGGCGTGGTCGAGGTTGTGGCAGTGGTCCATCCAGAGCCCCGGATTGTCCGCCTTGAAGCCGATCTCGTAGATCTCACCGGGGATGATGTCGAGACTGTCGATCCACCACGGCGACCCGGTCGCGGCGACCCCGTTGCGGGACAACACCAACGCGTGATGGCCGTGCAGGTGCATCGGATGGTTCTGGTGGCTGCGGTTGACGATCCGCACCTTGACCACGTCGCCCATCCGGACCATCAGCGTCGGCGTGTGCGGGAAGCTGTGCCCGTTGATGATCGGCACCAGGTGGAGGCCGCCGTTGTAGAAGGACAACCGGTCGTCGAGGAGCTGGGTGAACGAGCGGTCGTACGACGAGCCCGTGTCGAAGGGCCGCGAGCCGCCGGAGCCGTACGAGAGCGGGTCGAACGGGTCGCCGTCGTCGACGATCTTCGGCGTCGAGGTGTCACCGGGTGGCGCCAGGACCAGCCCGGCGTCGCGGTTGGCGAGGTCGGTCAGCCGCACCGCACCCGCCGGCATCGTGAAGGTCACGTCGTAGCGTCCACCGGTCGCCAACCCGAATCTCGGGTTGGTCAGCGGGGTCGGACCGTTGACGTCGACACCGTCGATCGCGGCGACCCGCACCGGCGTGCCGTTGACCGTCAACGACCGCGGGCGACTGTCGGTCGACGGGTTGTTGTCGGTGTTGATCAGGCGTAGTCGCACCGGCGTGCCCGGCGCGATCTCCTGCCGTTGCAGGGTGTCGCTGGTGCCGAACGAGACGATGTTGTCGTCCGGCGTACGCCACTCGTGCGCCATCACCACGACGTCCCGCTCGCCCGGCGGTGGACCGTCGCGCGGCTCGACGATCAGCGCGCCGAACAGTCCCCTCCGGATCGCCTCGAGCGGGTTCTGGTGGGTGTGGTACCAGAACGTGCCGACCTGCTCGGCGAGGAACCGGTAGGTGAAGGTGCCGCCCGGCTCCACCGCGTCCTGCGTCGCGCCGGCGACGCCGTCCTCACCGTTGGGCACGTCGAGACCGTGCCAGTGGATGGTCACGTTCTCGTCGGGAATCTCGTTGTGCAGCGTCACCTCGACCAGGTCGCCCTCACGGACCCGCAGCTCCGGCCCGGGCGACTGCCCGTTGTACGTCAGGGCGTTGATCTCGGTGCCCGACGACAGCCGTACCGTGGCGTTCTTCGCGGTCAGGGTGAAGGCCTTGTTGGGCTTGCCGGTCCGCGGCCCACGCAACTCGTCGACGGAGACCCCGCCGTGCCCGCCGTGACCGAACGACGGGCCACCGCCGTAGTCGACGTTGTCGTGGGACATCATGCTCATCCGGTCGGGCAGCCTGCTGCTCTGCGCCACGTAGGTGATGCCGGCGGCCACGACGAGCACCACGACGGCGGCCTGCGCGATGGCACGCAGGGCGCCGGCCCGCCGGCCACGGCGTGCGAAGTCGGTAGCCGTGACGACCCGCAGACGGTGCCCCTGCCAGAGCCACAGCACCACCACCGACAACAGGATCGGCGCCGCGTGGGTCGCGATGTCGTCGAGGTAGGAGGGGACCGGACGGGACACGTACGCGAAGTAGACCCCAACGACCGTCGCCACAGCCGTTACCTGGACCGGCACCACGAATCCGGGGTTGGCGACGGCGGCGCGCGTCTCGACGTCGATCGGTGCGTCGTCGCGGTTGGACAGGGCGCGCAGGCCCGGCACGGTCCACACGGCGACGGCGAGCATCGGCAGCAGCAGGAGCGGCATCTGCACGATCACGCGGTTGTCCGCGAAGATCCAGTCGACGGCGAGCATCAGCCCGATCGCGACGCACTTGAGGATCAGCACCACCAGCGCGGCGACGAGTAGGCGCAGCAGCCGACGGGCGCTGGTCCGCAGCGCCACAGGCGTCGGCCGCCAGGCCAACCGCGTGGCGAGGATCGCCGCGGGCAGCCAGATCAGGAACAGGACCCCGGCCAGGATCCCGTCGGCGTTCTCTCCGACCTCAAACATGACGCCAACATACGGAGCGGGAGCACCACCCGACATCCGTTGACGAACGGCCGGGGTGTACGGCGATCACCGTAGCCGGGTACCGCTGCGAAACAGCTGCCGTAGTCAGCTAGCTGCCGGGCGCGACGAGCCCGGTCTGGTAGGCGAGCACGACGAGTTGCGCCCGGTCGCGGACGCGGAGCTTCACCATGGCCCGGTGCACATGGGTACGGGCGGTGGCGGGGCTCATCGACAGCCGGCGCCCGATCTCCTCGTTCGTCAGCCCGCTGGCCACCAGGCTCATCACCTCGCGCTCACGGTCGGTCAACACCGCCAGCCGGCCACCGTCGACCGGCGCCGGGGCGACCTTGCTGACGAACGCGCTCACCAGCCGGCTCGTCACCCGCGGCGAGATCAGCATGTCGCCGCCGGCCACCACCCGGACCGCCTGGCGCAGCTCGTCGGGCTCGATGTCCTTGAGCAGGAACCCGCTCGCGCCGGCACGCAGCGCCTCGAAGACGTACTCGTCGAGCTCGAAGGTGGTCAGGACGATGACCCGCACGGCCGGAAACCGCTCGACGATCGCCGCCGTGGCCTTCACCCCGTCGAGCACGGGCATCCGCACGTCCATCAGCACGATGTCGGGCCGGGTCGCAGCGACCATCTCGACGGCCTGGGCGCCGTTGGACGCCTCACCGACCACCTCCAGGTCGTCGCTGTGGTCGAGCAGACCCCGGAAGCCGGCCCGCACGAGCGTCTGGTCGTCCGCCAGCACCATCCGGATCGTCATGCTGTCTCCTCCACCTCGGCCGGCAGCCGCGCTGCCACTCGGAACCCCCCACCCTCCGGCCGGGGGCCGGCATCGAGCGATCCCCCCGCGGCCGTGGCCCGTTCCCGCATGCCGGCCACCCCGTGCCCCCGCCGGCTCGCCGCGGCCCCGACCCCGTCGTCGACGACCTCGACCGTGACGGCGTCACCGGCGTAGGTGATGGTGACGTCGACGGTCGTCGCCTCGGCGTGCTTGACCGTGTTGGTGATCGACTCCTGCACGATCCGGTAGACCGAGAGCGCCACCTCCGGCGGGATGGGGCGCGGGATGCCGGCGACCCCCGAGCGCACCTTCACGCCGGCCTGCTCGGCGACCGCGAAGACGCGGGCCAGATCGGGCACCTCCCCGGCGTCGCGGAGCATGCCGATCGCCGCGCGGACCTCGTGCATCGCGTCGCGCGCCGCGCCCCGGATGCTGCGCAGCGCGGCCCGCGCCTCGGCCGGCTTGCTGTCGAAGATGTCGTCGGCGAGGCTCGCCTGGACGCTGATCGCGGCGATCGTGTGGCCGAGCACGTCGTGGACCTCGCGGGCGATGCGGAGCCGCTCCTGGGCCACCTCGTGCTGACGCTCCTGGCGCATCACGGCGAGGCGCTGCTGTGCCTCGGCCAGCCGGATCCGGCGGGTGCGGATCGTCTCGGCGAGCAGCACCACGGCCGCGAGCAGCGAGCCCTCTTCCAGGGTCGCCGACAGGGCGGGGAAGAAGCCCTCGCCGAGCAGCGTGTAACGCATGATCAGCTCAAGGACGACGAAGAACCCGGCGACGACGAGCGCCCAGGTGAACCGGCCGGCGGCCGCGACGGAGAAGAGGGCGGCGGCCAGCGGGAGGGCGGGCGGGATGCCCGGGTACTCGAGCGCGTAATAGATCATCAGTGCGGTGACCGAGCCGACGAGCACCAGCAGCGGCCAGCGGCGCCGGAAGACCAGCAGCAGCCCGATCACCGCGCCGATCGCGTAGGCGCGGGCGTCCGGCGGCCGGGCGCCGGGCTCGTCGGCGACCCGGATCGCCACCGCCACAACGGCCGCGACGACGACCGCGATGAGGGCATCGATCGCGATCCGTCGGATGGCCGGGGTCATGTCCGCAACGGTACGACGCACGCACGGTCCGTTAACGCGGGCCCCTTCCTAACCGGAATCCGTCAGCAAGGGGCCCGTGCCCCTTCAGCCGTGACGGAGGGTCAACAGGGTCTGCCCGGTGGGGATCACCGTGCTGCCGTCCACCCGGAGCCCGGCCTTCTCGCCCAGTTCGGCGTACTCGCGCCAGGTCCTCGCCTTGCCGGCCATCAGCGAGAGCAGGCGCAGGTCCATCTGGGTGATGAACATCAGCCGGGCCGGGTCCTCGGGGAAGTTGTCGTTCTCGTCCTTCACCAGGATCTGCACGATCAGCACCTTCCCGGTCGTGCCGATCGCGTCCGCCGCCCGCTGGAGGATCTTCTCGGCGGCGCTGTCGTTCCAGTCGTGCAGCACGTTCGACAGGATGTAGATGTCGGCGCCGGCCGGGAGCGGGTCGAAGATGCTCCCGCTGACCACCTCGGCGCGGTCGGCGATGCCCGCCGCCTCGAACCGGGCCCGGCCCTGCTCGACGACGCCCGGCAGGTCGACCACGGTGCCGCGCAGGTGCGGCTGGGCCTTGAGGATCTCGGTGAGCAGGGCGCCGGTGCCGCCGCCGACGTCGACGACGTGGTTGACGGTGCTCCAGTCGTAGCCCTGGACGACCTGGTCGAAGTAGCTCGCGTGGGTGGCCATCAGCGCGCCGAACGACGTGGCCCGGTCGGGGTTGGTGGCCAGGTCGTCCCAGAACTCGATGCCGTAACGCACCGGGTACGCCGCATCGCCGGTGCGGATCGAGTGGGTCAGCGAGCTGAACGTGCCCTCGATCCGGCCGGCCATCGAGTCGACGTCGAGCCAGGGGCGCTGGGCGGCGGGGTGGTCGGTCTTGAGGAACTCGGCCGCTTCCGTCAGGGCGTACACCCGGGGTTCGGTCTCCGTGAAGACGCCGCGCACCGAGAGGTAGCGCAGCAGCCGGTGCAGCGCGTCGGGGTTGGCCTTCGTCGCCGCGGCGAGCTCGTCGAGCGTGGTGGTGCCCGCGGCGATCAGGTCGGCGAGGCCGAGCGTCGCCGCGGCCCGCACTGCCCACGGCGTGATCGTGTCGGTCAGCGAGTAGAGATTGACCCGATTTTCCGTCATGGCGGCGAGCTTCGACGACGGCGCTCGAGACCGGCTCGAAGCCGCGTCGATCGACCCGTTCTCCAGTCAGGTTCGAGTGGGCGGGCGCAGGCTGCGCCTGTCACGGCCGCCATGCGAAGGGGACACGATGGGCGCCAGCCACCAGGAGCGCGGAGCGATCGAGGTCATTCAGGACCTCATGCAGCAGAAGTGGGTCTACGAGCTGTTCGGCGAGATCGGCGCGCGCCAGGGTGCCTCGGCCGCGCACGTCGAGCAACTGCGGGCGGTCGACGCCGCCGCGCACGTGTTCTGGCCGTTCCAGGCGCCGCCGTTTCCGATCATCGCGGCCACCGCGAGCGGGTCGACGTTGACCGACATCGACGGCAACGACTACCTCGACTGCCACATGGGGTACGGGGCTCAGGCGCTGCACGGTCACAACCCGGCCCCGGTCGTCGACTTCGTCCGCGAGCGCCTCGGCAAGGGCACCGGCAACGGCTACACCAACGCGCTGGAGCTGGAGCTGGCGACGCTGCTGCGGGAGATCCTCCCGCACAACGAGAAGTTCGCCTTCCAACACTCGGGTACGGGGGCCACCCAGTCGGCGATCCGGCTCTGCCGTGCGTTCACCGGGCGGCGGATGGTCGCCAAGTTCGAGGGCACCCTGCACGGGTCACACGACCTGGCCGTCCACAACACCGCACCGTGGTATCACGGGCATCCGGCGGTGCCGTTCCCGGAGATCGGCAAGGACGGCATCCCGCTGGTCTCGGCGTTCGCCGGTGTCACCCCGGCCGAGCCGCGCGACCTGCTGATCCTGCCCAACGACACCGCGCTCGCCGTCGAGTTGATCGAGCGCCACGCGGGCGAGTTGGCCTGCATCCTCGCCGAGCCGGCCGCGTCGTCGTTCCCGTTCGAGGAGACGACGATCCCGATGATCCGTGAGGTGGCGGTGGCCGCCCGGAGGCTCGGGGTGCCGTTCATCCTGGACGAGGTGCTGACGGGTTTCCGGTCGGGCCTCGGCGGCGCCGCGCAGAAGTTCGACATCCCGACCGACCTCGTCACCTACGGCAAGGTGATCAGCGGGCTCGGACTGCCGTTGTCGGCGATCGGCGGTCGGGCCGACATCCTCGACATCTCGCAGACCAGCGGGCAGTCGTGGACCGACTTCGGCCAGAAGACCGGCCTGCAGGGCAGCCACACCGGCAACTACCTGTCGGTGGCGGCGTCGCTGGCCACGCTCCAGTTGCTCCGGGACAAGGGGCCCGCCTACTACACCGACCTCAGCGCCAGGATCGACCGGGTCCAGGCGCGGCTGGCCGCGTTCCGGGCGGCCGAGGGGATTCCGCTGCGGATGGTGGGGTTCGGCGACTACATCGGGTGTTTCCAGTTCCTCCCGGAGGACTCCTACACCGACTACCGGGTCTACTCGCGGGCGCTCAACCCCGCGACGTTCATCCTCACGCTGCTGTTGCGCAAGCGCGGCATCTACACGCTGGGCATGCCGATGTTCTTCGCCGGCGGCGCGCACAGCGACGCGGACGTCGACCGGCTGACCGACGCCGTGTTGGAGAGCACGCTGGAGCTGCGCGCCAACGACTTCCCCTTCGACCTGGCGTGGCCGGCGACGTCCCAGTGGGGTTCGGGTTCCGCCGAGTGGGGCTCGGGTTCCTCCGACTGGTCGTAACCACACCCTGCGTCACCGGGCCCGGGTCAGTTTCTGACCCGGGCCCTCCTCATGTGCCGTACAGGTCATACGCAAATAGCCGTACTTGACTAATCGTACGCGACGGCGTGTAGTCGGAAGGTGGGTCCGCTGTCGACCCCCGTCCGACTTCAGGAGGAACGCGATGACGGAGAGCTGGACCGACGAGCACAGCGCCACGCCACCCAATCCGCGCCGATGGCTGATCCTGGCCGTCGTTCTGGCCGGGGCGTTCATGATCCTGCTGGCCACGACGATCGTCAATGTCGCGGTCGCCCCGATCCAGCGTGACCTCCGCTCGACCTACACGGCGATGGAGTGGGTCATCGCCGGCTACGCACTCGGGTACGGCCTGCTACTCATCCCCGCCGGCCGGATCGGCGACCGTTTCGGCCACCGCAAGCTGTTCCTCATCGGCGTCGCGGGGTTCACGCTCGCGTCGGCGGCGTCGGCACTCGCGGCCACACCCAACCAGCTGATCGCCTTCCAGGTGGTGCAGGGCATGATGGCCGGCATCCTCAACCCGCCGGTGCTGGCGCTGATCCAGACCACGTTTCCGGCGAAGGAGACGGGTAAGGCCTACGGGATCTACGGCGCGATCGGCGGCATCGCGACCGCCAGCGGCCCACTCCTCGGTGGCCTGCTGATCGCGTGGGACCTCGGCGGCTGGGACTGGCGACCGGTGTTCCTGCTCAACGTGCCGATCGGCCTGGCCACGTTCGTCGCCGCGCTGATCCTGGTGCCCGAGTCGCGAGGCCGTCGCGGCGGGCTCGACGTGATCGGCATGCTGCTCGTCTCGGCCGCCGTCCTGCTGCTGGCCGTTCCGCTGGTCGAGGGCCAGCGGCTGGGTTGGCCGGCCTGGACGTTCGTCTCGATGGCAGCAGCGCTGCCCGCGCTGGCCGCCTTCGCGGCCTGGGAGTTGCGCCGTGCCCGACGCGCCCAGGTTCCGCTGGTGAGCATGCGCCTGTTCGCCCACCGCTCGTTCTCCGCCGGCGTCGGCATCAGCCTCTGCTACTTCGCGGGCTTCATCGGCCTGCTCTTCGCACTCTCGCTGCACCTGCAAATCGGCCTGGAGAAGTCCGCCCTGACGACCGGCCTGATCCTGCTGCCGTTCTCGTTCGGCACACTCGTCGGCGCGGCCATCTCCGACAACGTCGCCCGCGCCCTCGGCCGGGGCGTCCTGATGCTCGGCGCGGGCATCGTGATCGTGGGCATGGTGGGCATCATCGCCACGATCCACTGGTGGGGCTCCGGCCTCGAGCTGCTGCCGGCCCTGCTCTTCGCCGGCTTCGGCTCGGGCCTGGTGATCGCGCCGAGCGTCGAGATCGTGCTCGCCGGCGTGCCCTGGCAGGACGCGGGAGCGGCCAGTGGCGTGCTCGGCACCGCCCAGCGTCTCGGCCAGGCTGTCGGCGTCGCGGTGGCGGGCGTGGTCCTCTTCGGAACGCTCGGCTCCTACTCGGCCACGGCCGCGGAGAAGGCCAGCCCGGAGCTTCAGGCGTCGCTTGTCGCCGCGGGGCTGCCACCGGCGGAGGCGAGCGCGGCGACGACCGCCTTCGCCGACTGCTTCATCCGCCAGTCCCGCGCGTCGGATCCGACGGCCACACCGCCCGGCTGTGCGGACTCGGCACCGGGTCCGGTCGGCGCGGCCTTCGACAGCGCGGCCTCATCGGCGCTGGAGACCAACTTCAACCGGGCGGTCCAGTGGACGGTGGGCGCGGTCCTGGTCGGCGTGATCCTCACGTTCCTTCTCGTCTACCTGCTGCCGCGCCGGCCCGAAGAGCCCTGGGCCGAGGCGAGCAAGCCCGACTGGAACGTGACCACCACCCGCCAGCCCGCTCGGTGACGTGCCGCCAGTCCCGGCCCCGCAGATGCCCCCGGGGCCGGGGCTGGCACCGTCACGAGGTGGTCATCGACGTCGGTTGGTTGGCCATCAGCTCGGGCAGTTGGTCGAGCAGCTCGTCGTGCCAGGCGAGCTCGGTACGGAGTCGGAGCTCGGTATGACGGAAGGTCGTCCACTCCAGACCACGGATGTGCGGCGCCGCGATCTCCCGGAGCGCCAGCCACGAGTCGAGCTGCGCGGCGAGGGCCTGCCGACGCGCCACGATGATGGCCCGGAGCGCTTCTTCGCCGAGGTCGATCACATTTTGCAGGGCCAGGTCGACCGGGTCATGACGGAGCTTGGTGTCACGCAGCGCCTCGTCGCGGTGGTCGATCAGCTCCGCCGCGCCGGCCGATGTGAGCGCGTAGATCGTGCGGGCGGGCCGGTTGCCCTCCTGCTCGGTCCGGACCGCCTCGATGACGCCCTCGACCTGCATCCGGTGCAGCGCGCCGTAGAGCGAGCCCGGTTTGACGTCGCTCCACAGCTCGGTACGGTCGACCTGGGCCGCCCGGCGGATCTGGTGCCCATGCATGGGGCCGCCACGCGCGAGCGCTCCGAGGACGAACAGGCGAGTGCTATTCACGGCATTAGTCCAACACGAGTGCCCGTTTGCGGGCAAGTTGCGCAGAGCAATCCTTGAGTAACCTGCTATCCGCCGTGAAACGTCGGGTCGACGCACAGCCTCGGCAGGACGATCAGCGAAGCCGCGATGGCCCGGTTGACCGCGTCGATGCGCGACACCGCACCGAGTTTGGCGAAGATGTTGCGCAGGTGGCGCTTGACCGTCGCCTCCGACAGGCAGAGCCGCCCGGCGATCTGGGCGTTGCTCATCGCCTGACCGACCAACTGCAGCACCTCGCGCTCACGGTCCGACAGTGTGCTGTGCACCGGCCCCTGCACCTGGGTCAGGCTCTCGCGCGACACCGCCAGCATCACCGGAGCGTCATCGGCGCGGGCGCGGCGGATCGCCGCCACCAACTCCTGGCGGGTCGAGTTCTTCAGCAGATAGCCGCAGATGCCAAGGGTCAACAACTCACGCAGCAGCGTCGGGCCGTCGAACATGCTGAGGATGATGACCCGACTCGCCGGCGCGACATCACGGATCCGGCGCACCGTCGTGGTCACCCCGTCGCCGGGGATCTGCACGTCGAGCAGCACGATGTCGGGCTGCCGGACGCGGATCTCGTTGACCGCCGCACAACTGTCGCCGGCCTCACCGACGACAACGAGGTCACGCTGGGCGTCGAGGATCTCCCGGAGACCGTCGCGAACCACGACGTGGTCGTCGACGAGCACGATGCGGGTCGGCTCGACCATCGTCGCGGTCACCGGCCGGCCCCCGCCCCGACGGCGAGCAACGGCACGACGAGTTCGACGGACACGCCCTGACGGCCCGCCGTTCGCACCGCGAGGCGACCGCCCACGGCGGCCGCGCGCTCAGCCATCGCGCGCAGGCCGGAGCCGTCGCGCGCCGCGGCCAGGTCGAAACCCACCCCGTCGTCGACGACTGTCGCCCGCAGTTCGTGCGGGGTGATGTCGACGACCGCATGGATCACGCGGGCACCGGCGTGGGCGACCGCGTTGCGCAACGCTTCGCGGACGACCAGGAACACCTCGTCGAGCACCTCGGGCGGCACCCACGACTCGTCGCCGTTGATCTCGGTGTGCAGACGTGTCTCGCCCGTCTCGACCGTCGACAGGAAGTTGGCGAGCGCCTCGTCGAGTGACCCGAGCGGCTGGGAGAGGCGAAGATCGGCGATGAGCACCCGCAGGTAACCGACCGCGTCGTGGAGCGACTCCCGGGCGATGACCACCCGGCGGTCGACGTCGCCCTCGCGTCGTTCCTGGGCGAGCTCGTGCGCCTCCAGGTTGCGGTACGCCGCGCTGAGGCTGTGGCCCAGTCGGTCGTGCAGCTCGCGCGCGATCAGCGAGCGTTCCGCGATCTGCGCCTGGTGGACCTCGTTCATCAGGCCGGCGGCGTAGCGCGAACTCGCGTCGAGCAGCCGGGTCAGTGTCGCGCGGGTGAGCGCGTCGGCGACCAGTGCCAGGATCACGCCCTGGTCGGGCCGACCACACAACTGCTCCGACGCGTCGGCCAGCAGGATGTCGGCCAGTGCGACGACAGCACGGAAGCACTCGCGTGGGTGAAGGTCGACGCCCTCGGTGGGCGACGTCGGCGGTGGCGCCGACAGCGGGTCGGTCGTCTCGCGACCAATCTCGACGACCGCCTCCCGGACCAGGACGTCGGCCTGCGTCGTGTAACTGTCGACCAGGTCAGCGGCCCCGCCGAGGTCGTCAGTCGAAGCGGCGAGACGCTGACGGTAGGCGGCAAGAATCGGTTGACGCCTGCGTTCGAGAACCTCGGCAGCGGTCCTCCGCAGCGCATCGTTTCCATACACCATTGCGGATCCCCCGGTGTGTGCCCTTGTTGCTCCCCAGGTGCGGGCACTAACGGCTCTCCCCAGCGCCGGCTGCCCGCCGTGTCGCCCGGCTCCCCCCATGCGCGGGCGACAAAGCACTCAGATCGGATCGGCCTTCTACGAGTTGTCACGGCCGACTACTCGCACGAGTCTACGGTCTCACCGCTCACCGTTGGAAGCATCGAAGCTTAGCTTTTGGTAGTCACACCAAAACTTAAGGTGAAATCCACGCTTCGCCGCTATCAGCTTTCGACGCCGCGTTGAGGGTCCTCCGCGACAGTTCCCCCGAGACCTCGACCCATCAGAAGCGGAGCGACCAATGGTGAGCAGACGCAACGTCATGAAGGCCGGCGCCACCGCGGGCGCAGCCGCGCTGGTCACGACCACCGCGGCGGCAGCGGCGCGCGGTTCCACCTCGTCCGCGACGCCGGCCCACGGCGCACACACCGGCCATGGGGGGACGGCGCACGTCGCGGCCGCCGCTGCCCCGTTCACTGTCCGGATGCCGATACCGCCCGTGCAGCAGCCGATCGCCTCGGTAGGCAACACCGACTTCTACGTCGTTTCCACCCGTAAGGCTCAGGCCGAGATCCTGCCCGGGACGCGTACCGAGGTGTTGACCTATGACGGGCTGTTTCCCGGCCCGACGTTCCGGGTCAAGACGGGCCGACTCGCGGTCATCGCCCACAGCAACCACCTCGACATGCCGACCGCGGTACACGTGCACGGAGGCCAGACCCCGTCGAGCAGCGACGGGTTCCCGACCGACGTGCTCGACCCGGGCAGGAGCCGGATCTACAGCTATCCCAACAAGCAACGGGCGGCCACGCTCTGGTACCACGACCATGCCCATCACATGGAAGCGGAGCACGTGTTCCGCGGGCTCGCCGGCTTCTTCCTGATCGACGACCCGGCCCAGGCCGACCTCCGGCTGCCGTCCGGCAACTACGACGTCCCGATCATGTTGCGCGACGCGCGGTTCGCCGACGACGCGAGCCTGATCTTCGAGCACGACGACTTTCAGTTCCGCAACACGATCCTCGCCAACGGCAAGCCGCAGCCCTACTTCCAGGTGGCCGCCCGCAAGTACCGGCTGCGCTTCGTCAACGCGTCCAACCTCCGCACGTTCACCCTGCGGCTCGGCAACGACGCCGAGGTCTCCCAGATCGCGAGCGACGGCGGGCTGCTGGCCGGGCCGACGCCGATCCGCTCCTGGAGCCTGACGCCCGGCGAACGGATCGAGATCGTCGTCGACTTCGGCGCGTTCCCGGTCGGCAGTCAGGTCTTCCTCGACGACGCGGTGGCCGGGCCGGTGCTGCGCTTCGACGTCAACCGGACCGCCGCCGACACCAGCCGGGTGCCCGACCGGCTGAGCACCATCCCAGCGCTGCCGGCGGCCACGAAGGAACGGGCGTTCACGCTCAACCTCAACCCGGCGACCGGCCAGTTCCTCATCAACGGGCAGCAGTTCGACGCCGACCGGGTCGACACCGAGATCAAACGGAACACCACCGAGGTGTGGACGGTGACCAACGGGGACACGCTCTTCGGCATCCCCCACAACTTCCACCCGCACCTGGTCCAGTTCCGGGTGCTCAGCCGCAACGGCCAGCCGCCCGCTCCGGGTGAGGCCGGGCTGAAGGACACCATCTCGGTGGGGCCGGGTGAGACTGTCCGGCTCCAGGCGACATTCGGGCCGCACCTTGGCCGGTATGTCTACCATTGCCACATGATCGACCATTCCGCGAGTGGGATGATGGCACAGATGAAGATCGTTCCCTGACCCCGAGAAAGGTTTCTTGTGCCCTCTGCAGAGAAGACTGTGCAGATCGGACGGACTCCCGAGGTCGTCTTCGCCTTCCTCGCCCGGGGCGAGAACGACGCACGCTGGCGTCCCAACGTGCTCGACGTCGCCCGCGTCGCGGGCGAAGGGGTCGGCGCTCGCTACCGACAGGGGCTCAAGGGCCCCGGCGGGAGCCGCATCCCGGCCGACTACGAGGTGACCGGGTTCGAGCCGGGACGGCGACTGGCCTTCCAGGCCACCGGCAGCGTGGTACGCACCCAGGGCGAATACACGCTCACGCCGACCGACGGCGGCGGGACGAACCTCACGCTGAAGTTGGCGTGGCAACCGAGCGGGCTGTCCCGCTTCCTCGGGCCGGTCGTCGGCAAGACCTTCGAGGAGGAGATCGCCGCCCTCGACGCCCTGCGCGACCTGCTCGAGAGCGAAGCATGAGCCGGTAGCCGCCGCCAACGGATGTCGGGCCCGGAGCCGGTTGGCTCCGGGCCCTCATCCTGCCTTGGATCAGGGACTGGTGCAGGTGACGCTGCTGGGTGCGGTGGCCCCGTTGCCGGTGGCGGTGAAGCCGAAGTTGGTCGAGGCGTTCGGGCCCACAGTGCCGTTGTAGGGGGCGTTCCTGACGGTGACACTGCCGGTGGTGCCCGTGTTGACGCCGCTCCACAGGCTGCTGATGGCCTGACCACTGGCCAGGGTCAGACCCACTGTCCAGCCGGTCAGGGCAGCCGTGGAGTTGTTGGCCACCGTCACCTCGGCCTGGTAGCCGCCGGGCCAGGTGTTCAACGTCCGGTAGGTGGCAGTGCAGGTGCCCGGCTCGCCGGTGGGCGGCGGAGTCGTCGGCGGGTCGGTGGGCGGCGGGGTGGTCGGCGGCGTGGTGGTCGGCGGCGTGGTCGACTCGAACTGGCTGAAGAACCTCCAGATCTCACCCGAGGTCCAGGTCCGTGAGTCGTTGGGGCTGCCCGACCCGTCGACCGGGCTGGGCGTGTGGTCCCCGTCGAAGGCCGCCCACTGCACCGGGTAGCCGGCCCGGCAACCCGAGTAGGCGGTGGTGATGTGGGTGAGGCTGCCCCGACTCGGCTCGCGCGGACTCTGCGCGGTGCACCCGTTGTTCCGGACGAACGTGTCGCGCAGTTGTCGCCCCTGCGAGATGTTCAGCACGCTGTCGTAGATGCCGTGGATGCCGAAGTAGGCGACGGGCTGGGTGCCGCCGTTGCATCCGCTGAGGTTGGCACCGGAGATCACGGTGACCGCGCGGATGACTGTGGGCCGGGCGCAGGCGACCGCGTAACTCATCGCCCCGCCGTAGCTCCAGCCCAGGGCGAAGCGCTGGGTGGTGTCCACACAGAGGTCGTTCTCGATCTGCCGGGAGATGTCGTCGAAGAGGGTCAGGTCCCGACCGTTGGTGTTGGCCCAGCCGGCGTTGATGCCCTGCGGGGCGACGAAGATGGCGCTGTTGTTCGACAGCGGCTGGAGGCCGTAGTAGCCGGCGGAGGTGACGTTGTTCGCCGAGCCGTTCAACCAGTGAAAGCCGAAGATCAGTCGGTACGGGCGGTTCCGGTCGTACCCGTCCGGGATCCGCAGGTTGTACGTACGGCTCTGTCCGCTGCTCTGGATCGTCCGGGTCCCGCTGGCGAGTGTGGGGGCCTTGCCGCAGCCGGCGGTCGCCGCGAGGGTGCCGTTGGTGGCGGCCGCCGTCGCACCGAGGCCGCCGCTCAGCACGCCGCCGGTGGTGGCCGCGAGGAGAAGCGCCGCGGCCGCGATGGATGGGAGGAAGAACCTACGTCTCAGCATTACTTGGGCTCCTTGCCGTTTGGCGTCTGGTGCTCGTGGCTGGGCAGCGGCACAGGGCGTGCTGCCGCCACCCGTCGGCGCCGGGCTGCCTGCGGTGGGGCGTCGGAGCTGGGCATGCGGCCGGAGCATTGTCGTCCGGCGACCAACCACTGTCGCCTGGCATCGACGGGGGCCCGGACTGGTCACCGACCGGGAAGGCGGCGGAAGGGGCGGGCCCCTCGGCGCGTCTTCGCCGGCTGGCTCAGGTGACCGGGAGCGTGCCCTTCACTCCCGGTTTGAAAGATAGCATGTTATCGATAACATGCTGATCCGCATCGACCGTCCGGCGGGGCGATCGTGCGTCGAATCGGCGACGCCCCGCAGGCGCTCATCGGCCTGCGGGGCGTCACTCGGCAGCTGCTGAAGATGCCTGGGCCGATCAGCCCGACTTCACCACGACGAAATACCAGACCTCATCGGTGGTGCTGCCATCGGCCTTGCGGCCCTTGACGACCAGGTAGGTGCCGGTTGCCTCGGTCGGCGTCCAGGTGATCGACGCGCGGCCCTCGGCGTTGGCCTCGACCGTCCCGGGGACTCCGCCGATGGTGTACTCGAACGACGTGATTCCGGTCGTACCGCCGCTGAACTCGAACCGGCCCTCGACGCCCACTCCGCCGCCGGGGATGCTCTGCGGATACTCCTCGGAGAAGACGTACGGGGCGGTGCCGACCTGGAACGGGTATTCGGTGATCGGCGAGAGCCGTCCATCCTCGGTGCGGCCCTGCACGGTGAGCATGTTGAGCCCGTTCCGGTCCGGCACGACCGTGACCAGGGTGTTCCAGCTGTCCCCGATGGGAACGGTCAGCTCCGGGCCGTCGTTGAGCCGGTAGCGGTACTCCACCACCTCAGGAGTCCATGAGGTGCTGAAGCTGAAGTCGCCAGGCACACCGATGCCACCCCTCGGGCTCCACTCGGAGAACTCGCTCCACACCGAGACCCGCGTGTCGCGGACCGGGACCGTCATGTCGCGCTCCGGCGACGTCGTTCCATCCTGAGCGACACCGGTGACCCGGGCCGAGAACCAGCCGCCTCCGGACTGCGGTGTGAACGAGACGGTCGCCGTGCCATCCGCCCGCGCCGCGACGGTCTCATACTCGCTGAAGTCCAACGAGTAGCGGAACTCCTTGGTGTCCGGCAGCACCGAGCGGAACGTCAGGGTCATCGGCTGACCGCCCGCACCGCCGTTCGCCGGGTCGGTGATGACCACCGGCGCCTCGAACGGTTGCCAGGTGAAGATCTTCTCCAGCGACCGGGTGCCATCGGCCAGCACAGCCTGGACGATCAGCGTGTTGTCACCGATGTGCGTCGGCGTCACGGTGAACTCCGTGCTACCCCCGCCGCTGTCGATCGCGACCTCCGGGCCGCCGTCGAACCGATAGGCGAACCCGGTCACGTCCGGCAGCCGACTGCTGACATAGAACTCCACCGGCAGGCCGACGCCGTCGATCCGGTTCAGATGTTCAAGCGTCTGCGAGTACAGGTGCGGCACCGCGTCGATGACGTTGAACTGGTAAGAGGTCGCCTCCGACTTGTCGCCGTCCGCCCGAACCGAGCGCACGACCATGTCGTGCCAGCCGGCGGTCGCCGTCCATGGCACGACCGCGGTGCCATCCGCAGCCGCCTGGACGGTCTGCGCGACGTCGTCCAGGAAGTACTCGTAGGCGACGACGTCACTACTGCGTGCCGTGAACGTGAACGATCCGGTCTTGCCGGCGATCTGGTCGGTGTCGAGGTTGAACTCGGCCGACTTCACCCCGGGAGCGTCGGTGACATAGACCCGCAGGGTGTCCTGACCGATGAGCTTGTTCTTCATGTAGCTACTGACGACAACCTCGACCTCGCCGGTCGCGGTGAACGTCAGCTGACCGGTGGCCTTGCCGTCGACGGCCGGCACCCGGGTTTCCGGCCCACCCTTGATCTGATAGCCGAAAGCGGTCGTCTCGGGCTTCCGCGCGGTGAAGGCGAGCATGCTCGGAAGCCCGACCCCACCCAGTTCGATCTCTACGCTCGGCGCGGTCTCGGCGACGTTGAAGCGGTAACGCCTCTCCGGCCCCTGGTTACCCACCGCGTCGACCGAGCTGATGGTCAACTCCTCGAACCAGTTCCGCTTCGGGGTGTATTCGAGGACCGCCGAGCCGCCCGGATGCCGCGCCTTGACCTGTCCGGAGTAACCGCTCGAATCACGCCACGCGAAGCCAACCACGTCGAGGTCGCCGCCCGCGTCGAGGCGGAATTTTCCCTTGAGGCCGGTGCCCCCGCCGGTGGTGCCCTCGGGGTAGAGCTTCGAGGCCACGGCCGGCGGGTTCGCCGGTGCCGTCTTGTCCATGACGAGGTAGCAGACCTTGCTCCACGGGCCGGCGTCGTAGTAGTCACGGGCCTGTGCCTGCCAGGCAAGAAGCTCGCCGTCGGCGTACTGACCGAGGTCCGTGCCGTAGTTGTAGCTGGAGAACTCGCGGCGCTGGTCCGGGTGGTCGACCGGCCAGATCGCGTAGAGGATCGACGGTGAGTCGCCCTCGTCGGGGTCGTTCACGGTGGCCTTGAACAGGGTCGAGGCCGCCGCCGGCGAAGGCTTGTCGACAGTGCCGCACGGCCGGGTCGGGTTCTCGAGGCGCGGTTCGGTCACCGTTGGCGGGTGGTTGGACGTGGAGCTCAGCGTCGGCTGCTGCAAGGTTCGGCCGGCCCGCGGGTCCGCCTCCTGGGCTGCCGTGATCCGGTATTCGATGGTGATCGACTTCTCGTGCCGGGCGAGCGCGGCGTTGAGCGTCGACACCATGTCGATGCCCAGGTAGCCGGGGCAGTAGTACGCACCTTCGCCGCGGTTGACGGAGATCAGCTTGTC
This sequence comes from Micromonospora sp. NBRC 107095, assembly GCF_030269705.1. Lineage (NCBI taxonomy): Bacteria > Bacillati > Actinomycetota > Actinomycetes > Micromonosporales > Micromonosporaceae > Micromonospora > Micromonospora sp. NBRC 107095. Next base: position 765,807 of record NZ_BSTU01000001.1, on the reverse strand, counting down.
GAGCTCGGCGGGCGGATTGTTCCAGGTCGTGCCGGTCTTGACCGGGGCGGTCCGCCACAACTCGATCGTCGCGGCGGTGGAGCAGTCGGTAACGGTGTCCTCGTACGTGTACAGGTACGAGTTGTGCACGACCGTGCCCTTGAGCTGAGTCAGGTCATAGGTGAAGTAGGAGCGGTAGGTGTGCGCCTTGTTCGCGTCGTCGAGCAGGGTGCCGACGGGCGGCGCCACCGCGGGGTTCACGAACTTTGCCTTGGGACTCTGCGAATCGAGGTAGGCCCAGCTCGACAGAGGCAGATTGACCGAGGTGGCGGCGAGGGCCGGCTGGCTGGTGGCCAGAACGACGGTAGCCACACCCACCACGGATGCCAGCATCGCTGATCCGATGCGCTTCATTTGGACGGATACCTCCACTTGACGGCACCTTGATCGACACCGTTTCGCGTCATCGTAGCGACGGGCGACATCGATTGTTCGCCGTGCGATCCTATGTGGAGCCGATCGGCAATTCGTGCGCCTTAGCCACGCGATTCAGGCCCGCAGCTGCCACTCCGCCCACTCGGCAGCAATACGGCTCGGATTGCCGATACGAAAAAGTGGGGGCTCGTGCAGCAGGAAGTCACGGTGGCTGATGTTCCAGGCGTACGCGCCGGCCATGGCGAAGACCAGCACGTCGCCCACGCCGATCGGCCCGGCGGTGCTGGAGAAGGACAGCACGTCCTTCGGGGTGCAGAGCTGCCCGACCACGGTGACCGGCCCGCCGTCGGTACGGGGACCGGCGGCAACGCGTCGCGGGTGCACGGTGAACGGCTGAGCGTGCCCCTTCGCGGCCGGTGTCCGCAGGTGGTGCGTCCCACCGGCCACCACCACGAACCACTCGCCGTAGGAGCGCTTCACGTCGATGACCTCGGTCAGGTACGCCCCGCAGTGGGCGGTGACCGACCGGCCCGGCTCGATGCGCAACCGCACTCCCGGGTAGCTGTCCAGGACGTCCGCCAGGGCCCGGCCGTAGCCCTCCCAGTCGAACCGCGCCTCGGGGTCGGTGTAGTCGACTGTCATGCCGCCGCCGACGTCGACCTCGGCGGCGTCGACCTCGGCCACCGCCCAGTCGACCACCGCGGCGGCGACCGTCGCGGCGAGCGGTGCGTCCAACCCGCTGGCCAGGTGGGCGTGGATTCCGCGGACGTCGATGCCGGCGGGCGGGCGGCGGACACACCCGACGGCGTCGGCCGGGTCCATGCCGAACGGGCTGGGCCCACCGCCCATGACCAGGCTCGCGCCCGGCGCGTCGACCGGCAGGTTCACCCGCAGCAGCACCTGAGCCGACCGGCCCGTGGCGGTGGCGAGCGCGCCGAGCCGGGCCAGCTCGGTGGGTGACTCGACGTGGATGCGGTGCACCCCGGCATCCAGCGCGGCGGCAAGGTCCACGTCGGTCTTGCCCGGCCCGGCGTACGCGGCCGGCGCCCGTCCCGGCAGCACCTCGGACAGCCTGCGTAGCTCGCCCCGGCTCGCGGCCTCGAACCCGTCGACGATCGGGGCGAGGGTCCGCAGCACACCGGGGTCCGGGTTGGCCTTGACCGCGTAGAGCAGCTCGACCGGCGGGGGCAGCGCAGCCCGGACGGCTCGGGCCTGCCCGGCCAGCGCATCGAGGTCGTGGACGTAGACCGGTCGGGTCATCGTGGCCCACCCATCGGGTTGGGCACCGGCACGAACGGCGCGGCCCGGTCGGCGTCGCGCCGCCAGCGGACCAGCAGGTTCGCCTTGGCCGGCAGCGGCTCCCCGTCGAGCAGCACGCGCAGCTCGGCGGGATCACCGAGGTCGGCGGCGACCGCCTCGACGACGGTCCGCAGCTCCTGCCACAGCCGCAGCTCGATTCCCGGCCGCGCGTCGGCGAGAGCCCCGCTGATCCCACCGAGATGGTTGACGAACAGGCAGTAGACGATCCGGCGGTGGGCGGCGCGGGGACCGTATCGGACCTGCGCCGGGACGCCGTCCGGCCAGGTGGCCCACCGGTCGGCATCCAGTTTCACCCCCTCCAGGTCGCGCAGCAGCATGCGTACCGGGCGACGGTCCCGGTCGAGCACGACGACCACGTTCTGCAGGTGCGCCTCGTGCACGACTCCGTGGCTGAGCCAGCTGTGCAGCACCGCCGGCACCAGCAGGTCGACGTACGCCCGCCACCAGGCGACCGGATCCGCTGTCACCAGCGGCGCGGCGGCGAGTGCCGCCGCCAGCACCGGGGTGTCACCGGGACGCAGGTGCGGGCGCAGACCGCTGCGCAGGATCGTTCCGTACGCCTCGTCGGGGCCGGCGACGTCGACAGTTCGGTAGGCGGGCTCCGCGAGCAACCCCACCCCGTCCGGCAGCGGCACCCGGGCCAGCAGGTCGGTCAGCGCCACCGCCCCGGTGAGTTCGTAGCGGGCGTTCTTGCGCAGGCAGTTGGTGATCCGCACGTGCAGGCTGGTCTTCACGAACAGGTCGGCCCCGGGGGCGTAGAGGGTGCGGACGCTCGCCGTCGGTCGGACCGGCACACCGGCCGCCCCCAGGTCGCGCAGCAGTGGGTGGGTGGGTGGGACCAGCGACAGCTGCCAGGGGTGCACCGGCAGGGCGCGGTGCCCGCGCGGGGGCCGGGGCGGGTCGAGCGCGGCCACGAGCGCATCGAACGGCCCGGCGTCGGCGGTCAGGTCGTCCGGTACGGCGAGCCAGTGCAGCCGGAACGCCGTGCGCAGCTCCGGCGCGTACGCCCGCCAGCTGTCCGGGTCGCCGCTGCGCCACTTCGGGGTGGGGTGGTGCGGGTGCCCGAGGACCAGCGACTGCTCGGAGTCGACGTACGCGTCGATGGCGGGCTCACCGGTGGGGGTGGGGTCCGCGGCGGGTCGGTCGGCCAGCAGTCGGGCCACGGTGTCCCGGCTGGCCCGGACCTGTTCGACGAACTCGTCATTCGGCAGCCCGGTACGGGTGGTCAGCTCCGCCGCGACGAGGGCGGCCAGCCCGTCCGCGTCCAGGTCCGCCCACCGTCCACCGCCGATGTCCCGTTGCACCGGGCCGGTGTAGCGGTGTGCTCCGAGCGCCGAGGCTCGGGCCACCGCGCAGCGCACTGTGACGTCGAGGTGCCGCAGCAGCAGCCGGACGGCACCGTCGACCACTGTCGGGATGCCGTCCGGCGGAGCCAGCTCGCGCAACAGACAACCGAAGACGGTGTGCGCGGCGGCCAGGTCGGCGAGCTGCCCGGTGTCGGTGGCCGGCCGGGAGCGCAGCTGGGCGCTCGTCATCGTGTCTCCCGCAGATAGTTCGGGCCGGTACGCAGGTAGTACTTGTTGATGTCGGTGCAGCCGAGCCGTTGTTTGGGCAGCAGGGTGCCGGCGGTGAGCATCGCCTTGACGGGCAGGTGGGTGGCGTTCAGGACCCGCTCGGTGAAGGTCCGCGCCGCCGGGCCGTCGCCCCACCGGTCACGGGCGGCGACGAGCCGGGGCACCAGCGCCTCGGCCGGTGTCGGCACCGGCAGCCCGCGGGCGGCCAGCGCGACCAGTGGTGCGGCGGCGGCCAGGTGCACTGTGATGGTGATGAACACGTCGGCCAACTCCTGCGGGTCACCCGCCCACATCCGGTCGTCGTGCAGGGCGAGCCCGGTCGGGCCGTCGTGCCGCGCGTCGAGCCGCGCGCCGTCGTTGTCCTTGTAGAGCAGGCCGACGGTGCCGTCCGGGTGCACCAGCAGGTGGATGTTCTGCGGGTGGGCCTCCAGCGCGATCCCGTGCCGGAGCCAGAGGAAGACGTGCCAGTCGAGCAGCAGGTCCAGGTAGGACTCCAGCAGCGCGACGGGCCGCTGCGGGCTGATCCGGGCGAGGACCGTGCCGGCCACCGGGTCGGCGGCGGCGAGGGCCGCGACCGGCACCACCTGAACGCCGGCCAGGTCGCGCGGAAACCGGCGGAGCAGGAAACCGCGTCGCTCGTCGCCGTCGACCTGCGCCCAGGTGCTCTCGTCGGCGTGCCGGATCCGGCCGACGAAGCGGGATTCGGTGGTGGCGATCCGGTCGAGAAGTGCCGCGACGGCCGCGCCGTCGGCGAGCGAGCCCGGTGGCAGGGTGCGTCGGTTGCGCGCGCCGAGGCTCGCTGTCGGCAGCGGCAGTTTGAGATGCAGGTACGGGTCGTGGTCGAGCGCCACCGTCCGCATGGAGAGAGTGGGTCGCACCGGGGTCACCGGCAGGTCGACCACCGGGAGCGCGTCGCGCGCCACGGTGAGCGGATGCGCCGGTAGCAGCAGATGGTCCGGTCGCGGCGCGGCCGGCCACCAGGACGGGAGTTGGCCGGTGAGCCGGACGTCCGCGGCGGGGGCGGCGTACCAGCGCAGCGCGAAGCGTGGGGCGTGCTCCGGGGCGTACCGGAGCAGTTCGTCGTCGCGCAGACCGTGCCGGCACCGGTCGGTGGGGTAGACGGGGTGGCCCTGGTGGGCGGCGAGCACGTCGTCCAGGAGCGCCGCCGGCAGGCCGCTCGGGGTGCCCGCCCGTTCGGCGGCCACCTCGGTGAGCACCCGCTGCCGGTTCCGGGCGGCGAGCCGCCGGGCCCGCAGGTCGGCGCGGCACTCGACGGCGAAGTCCCGCCAGCCGGCCTCGGCCTCCGCGTTGCCGTGCGGGGCGAGCAGCGTCAACAACCCTTCGAGTGTCTCCGTACGCCGCGCGTCGCCGTTGCCGTCCACCAGCAGCACCGTCGGCGCGGAGCTGCGCACTGCCTGCTGGAACCCGTCCGCCCGGACCGGTATGCGCAGCCGGCCGGCGGGGTGCGACACCTGCCACCAGTCGGGTCCGTCCGCGCGGCCGGCGGTGAGCAGACCGAGGTGATCCTCGCGCAGCAGGGCGTCGAGCACCCGGGTGAAGACCTCGCGCTCGCAGTCGTCGCTCACTCGACGATGATCCACTGCAGGTCGCCGCGGAGGGCGGCCAGTGACTGCCGGACGGAGTTCTCGTCGGGGCCGATGCCGTGCAGCACGGCAAGGTAGTCGCGGTTGGTGCCGGTGTGCGGGGCGGTGCGGCCCACCTCGCGCAGCGGGTGGCAGCCCAGACGGACGTCACCGTGGACGGTGTCCAGCCGGCCCGGCGCGGCGACCAGACGGCCGGACCGGTCCGCACAGACGTACTCGACCCGGGCGTGGCGGTCGACGGTGTCGGGCAGGCGCAGGGTGGCCAGCGGCTCGCCGAGGTGCAGCCGGATGACGTACTCGAACAGCGGCACACCGAGCAGTTCGGCGAGGATCAGGTCCATCCGGTCACCGATGAGGCGGTAGTTCACCTCGATGAGCCGGACCCGGCCGGCGGAGATGACGTACTCGGTGTGGCAGGCGCCGAAGCCGACCCCGAGCGCGTCGAGTCGGGCCCGTAGCTGGGTGCGCACCGGCTCCGCCGGGGGCGACCAGGCGAGGCTCTCCTCGGTGAAGGTCGGTGGCGGGCCGAGGGCGGTGCGCCACCCGCCGAGGGAGGCCAGCTCGGTGCCGTCGCCGAGGGTCTCGAAGGTCCGCAGTTCACCGTCGAGGTACTCCTCGACCACCAGGGCCACGTCGGGCCGCCGGTTGCGGATCTCGGCGACCCGGGCGACCAGCTCGGCGTGGTCGACCACCAGGTACGCGTCCTCACTGGCCACCCCCTCGCGGGGTTTGACCACCGCCGGGAACATCCCGTTCGGCACCTTCGGCGGGGCTGCGGGGTCGACGGTGACGACGCGTACCCGATCGAGGCCCGAGGCGGCGATCACCCGGCGGGCGGCGGCCTTGTCCTTGCAGAGACGGGCGGCGTCCGGGTCCTTGCCGGGCAGGCCGAGCTTTCGGGCGGCGATCGCGGTGACCTCCTGGAGGTGGTCGCTGTTGGACAGTAGCGCCACCGGTCGGGTCGCTGCCGTCGCCGCGACCACCGCGGCCGCGTCGCGGACCGCGCACCGCGTCACCGGCACGTCCGCAGGCCATTCGGCGGGCCGGTCGGTCAGCACGGTGGCCGGCAGCCCGAGGGACGCCGCCGCCGGAAGGAACCCGTGCAGGACGGCGTCGGTGGGGTTGAGCGCGGTCAGGTAGAGCCGCATACCGCCTCCGTCGACTACCACGATGTCACGATTAGGGTAGCCTACCCTTATTAGATGGATATGGTGCGGTCTGCCCGGTGCAGCAGTCCGGCGGCAACCAGACCACCGATCAGCACCGCTGCCGCGCCCACCAACTGTCCCGTCTCCAGTGCCGAGGCGAAGGCGACAGTCACCGCCTCCCGCTCGGCACCGTCGCGGGCGGCGGCGAGAGCCGCGGGGAACGATCCGGCGCCGGCCAGTGCCGCCGGCAGCAGCGCCGCGAACCGGGCGTTCAGCACGGCACCCAGCACCGCGATGCCGAGGCTGCTGCCCACCTCGGTCATGGTGCCGTCGACACCCGCGCCAGCGCCGGCCTTCGCCGTCGGGATCGCGCTCATCACGGCCTCGACGATGGCCGGGTTGGCCAGCGCGCAACCGGCACCCATGACGAGCAGCCCCGCCAGCAGCACCGGGTACCCGTCGGACGACAAGAGGGTGACCAGCGCCAGCCCGGTCGCGAGCAGCGTCATACCGACGGCGATGGCGACCGCCAGGCCGAGCCGACGGATCACGCCCGCGACGACACCGCTGACGTTGAGCAGCACGATGGACAGCGCGAAGGGTGCCATCCGCAGTCCGGCTTCCCAGGCGGGGTAACCCCGCACGAACTGGAGGTGCTGGGTGAGCAGGAAGAGCGCGCCGGTGGCACCGAACGTGATCAGCACGACCCCGGAGATCGCACCGACGAAGCGCTGGTCCCGGAAGAAGCCCATGTCCAGCATCGGATGCGGGATCCGTCGCTCCCACCGCACGAAGATCCCGAGCACCAGTACGCCGACGATCGCCACACCGATCACCTCGGTCGACGTCCACCCGCGCTCCGGCCCGGAGATGATCGCCCAGACGACCGCGGTCAGACCGGCGGTGGAGAGCACGGCGCCGGGCACGTCGAGTCGACCACCGGCCGGCCCGCGGGACTCGGGGACCAGCGCGCGACCGACGAGCAGGCAGACCAGCACGATCGGCACGTTCACCAGGAAGATCGCGCCCCAGGGCAGATGGGCGAGGATGGTACCGCCGATCGGTGGGCCGATGGCGAACCCCAACGCGCTGGTCGCAGCCCAGATGCCGATCGCCCGGGACCGCTCGGCGGCGTCGAAGACCTGCATCGCCACCGCGAGCGTCGAGGTGACCAGCAGCGCGCCGCCGACCCCCATGCCGGCCCGCGCGGCGATCAGCTGTCCGCTGGTGTCGGCGAGACCGGCGGCCAGCGAGCCGGTCCCGAACAGGACGAGCCCGGCGAGCAGCATCCGGCGGCGGCCGTACCGGTCCGCGGCGCTGCCGGCGGTGAGCAGCAACCCGGACAGCACCAACGCGTACGCGTTGATCATCCATTGCACCTCGGCGGTGCTGGCACCCAGCTCGGTGGTGAGCACCGGCACCGCCACCGTCAGCACGGTGTTGTCCAGCACCACTACCAACTGCGCGACGCACAGCACGGCCAGGATGAGCCATCGCTGTGGCAGTCGTACCGGTGTCGCGGTGTCGGTGGCCGGCTGAACGCTGGTCACGCCACCGCCTTGGCGCCGTCCGCTGCGGGCCGCTCGACAGGTGCGTCGGGGGTCGACTGGCCGGCGGTCGGGCCGGGCCGGTGCGGGAATCGCCGCTGGTGGGCGAGGCCGAGGACGACCCCGGCGGCCACCAGCACGATGGCCGCGACGGCGACCGCCGGATAGCCGACCCGCTCGGCCGCCGCGAGACCGATGGATGACGCCACGAACGAGCAGACCAGGCCGAACGACGACAGGACGGTGAAGTCGGTGCCACCGGTGTCCGGTCGCGAGTAGTCCATGTTGACCGTGTAGAGCACCACGTTGGCGATGGTGTAGGCCACCATGAAGCAGCAGAGCGCGGCGACCGTCCCACCCAGCGGCGCCTGGCCGTTCATCAGGGGCAGCAGCAGCAACGTCGACACCGTGAGCGCGAGGCCACCGGCCACGAGCACGCCACCGCGCCCGAACCGTCCGACCCCGAGGCCGGCGACCAGACCCGCGACGATGGCCGGGGCGCTGGTCACCACGCCGGTGACGACGCCGATCCGACCCAACGACCATCCGGCGTCGACCAGAGCGGGGGTGACCAGGGCGTACGCCATTCCCGCGCCGACGTAGACCAGCGGCACCACGCCGAACGTCCACCACCGGCAGCCGGGCTGCCCGAACACCGACAGCAGTGCCCGGTAGGCCGTGCCGATCCGGGCCACCCGATCGGTACGGGGAGGCTCCCGGAACCGCCACACCACCAGCAGGCCGACCGCGGTCATCGCGACCAGCAGGCCGATCGCCGACGCCCAACCGAACTGGTCGTACACCAGGACGCAGGCTCCACCACCGAGCAGGTTGCCGAGGTAGCTAGCGGCGACCTGGATGCCGTTGCCGGTCCCCCGGGCCGACTCGGCGAGCATCCGCACCGCGACGGCGTCCACGGCGATGTCCTGGGTGGCGGAGAAGAACACGTACGCGGCGCAGATCGCGACGATCGGGCCGAGCGCGTCAGCCGGGCTGGCGAACGGCAGCAGCGCCAACAGGGCCAGCACCAGGGCGCTCTGCAGGACGAGCAGCCAGGAACGGTAGTGGCCGCGGTGCCGGGAGCCGTACCGGTCGAGGATCGGCGCCCAGAGGAACTTGATGGGCCAGATCAGGCCGACGATCTGCAACAGCGCCAGCGTGTCCAGCGAGGTGCCGCCGTCGCGCAGGATGGCGGTGAGCCCGACGGTGATGAAGCCGACGCCGAGGTACTGGGTGACGTACAGCGCGGTCAGGGTGCCGAGCCGGCCCTTCATGCCGCTTTCCAGTAGCCGAGGGAGGTCAGGCGGTCCTTGTCGACGCCCAGCGTCTTGCGCAGGTGTCGGGTGATGCCCCGGGTGGTGGCGGCCTCGCAGGCCACCCAGTAGTGGCCCGTGTCGCTGGCCGGCAGGGCGGCGCAGACCGTATCGACGAGATGTTGGCCCGCGTCGCGCCGAGGCACCCAGGTGACCTCGTGGTGCGCCCGGGCCCGCAGCGCGAGCGCCTTCTCGCCCTCGTGGGCGTACTCCAGCCAGACCGTCGCCGGGATGTCGGCACCGGCGTCGAGCAGGCTGTTCACCGCGGGCAGGGAGGCTGCGTCGCCGACCAGGTAGAGATGCTCGGGCGCGGGGTCGGGCAGCTCGAACGCGCTGCCCTGAACGGTCGCGGTGATGGTGTCGCCGACGGTGGCCGTGGTGGCCCAGCGGGCCGCGCAGCCGTCATGGATGGCGAATTCGAGGGTGAAGCGACCGGTGGCCGGGTCGGGGTCGACCAACGTGTAGGCGCGCTGGTGCGCCCGCCCGTCGTTGTCGAACCACAGCCGGATCCACATCGTGGGGTGCACCCCGCACGCCTCCAGCAGCCCGCCCCCGTCCAGGAGAAGCCGCTGGTAGTGCCCATCGATCGACTCGGTGCTCAGGACGGTCAACCGAAAGTCCCGACCTCCCATGGCCTTGAGGACCAGGGCCTCCCAGTTCCGTTTCACACACCCCTCCAGGTAAGGTCATCCTTGGTTAGGGGAGGTTAACCTAAGTTGCGCCCCCGATGGAACAGAGGACAGCGCCCGATGACGTACCAGGAGAAGATCGCCGGCCTCGGCCAGCTGTCGTTGGTGACCGTGGACCCCGACCGGGACGCCGCCCTCCTGCACGGCTGGGTGACCCTTCCCCGCAACTCCTTCTGGGGCATGGGTTCCCACACCCTGGAAGAAGTGCGCGAGATCTACGCCTTTGTGGACAGCCTGCCCACTCACCACGCGTACCTGATCGTTATCGACGACGAGCCGGTCGGCCTCTTCCAGACCTATCAGCCCGAGGCGGACCCGGTCGGCGAGCGCTACCCCGTCCAGCCCGGCGACGTGGGAATGCACCTGCTGCTCAGCCCCGACCGACGCCTCGCCCGCAGCCTCACCAACGCGGTCGGCCCCGCGGTGGCCCGCTTCCTGTTCCGCGATCCGGCCGCGCAGCGGATCGTGGTCGAGCCGGACGTCCGCAACCACCTCGCCCTGCGCCGACTGGAGATCGAGGGCTTCACCCTCGACTCGGAGATCGACATGCCGGACAAGCGGGCCCAACTCGCGTTCCTGACGCGCGCCCGGTTCGCGGCGAGACACCAGACACCGGCCTGACCGCCGTAGCCCACCGACTACTGCTGGCTGGTGGCGGCGGGCGTGCCGAGCCGGTTGTCCAGCGCGCTCAGCTCGGCGGTGCGCGCCTGCTGGATCCGGCCGGCGAGCGCCTTCACCTCCGGGCTCCCACCGGCGGTCCGCTCGCCCCGGCAGAGCACCACCGTCTGCGCGAGGTGCGCCCGGATGAGCGCGGCGGCGCGGGACGGCACCTCGACGTCGGGGGCGGCACGCAGCTCGGCGAGGCTGGCCTCGGTGACCATACCGGGCATCTGGTGCCCCTCGTGGATGTTCAACTCCGACACGTTGCCCGCGGCCAACAGCCCCCGCAGGTCGCGCAGCTCGGCCTGATGAGCCGTCCGAAGCTCGCCGAGGAGGACCCGCAACGACGGATCAGCGCCCGCCGGTCGGGTGTCGAGCTGGTCGATCAGCGCGAGCACGCCCTCGTTCATCGGGATCAGCAGTTGGATGAAGGCGTCGTCGGTGCCGTTGAGCACCACCGGCACGATCGGCACCGCAGCGGTCGGTGTGGTGCTTGCCGACGAGGCGACCGGGGCCGGTTCGGTTCGTCCCCAACCGTTGGTGAGCCCGACGGCCAGCGCGGTGGCGACCACTGTCACGACGACGCCGACCATCCGCCCGGTCCGGACGCGAGACCCGGGGCGCTGCGCCATGATCTGCTCGGCCCTCCGTCCGTCGGTGCTCAACGGGCGGCTTGGAACGCGCGGCCGACAGCTGTCGCCTCGGTCCCGTCGCGGAACAACCCGGACCGGTCCTTCTCCGTGGCGGGTAACCCGAACCAGGCGTAACGCTGCAGGTACGGGAGTTGACCGAGCATGGCGGTGGCCGCGGTGAGGAAGGCCGCCTGCTGCTCCTGAGAGGGAAACTGCGAACCGCCCGCGCCGAAGCGGATCAGCGCGAACTCGGTCAGCCAGATCGGCTTCCGGTACCGCTGGTAGACAGCCTGTAGGTACTGCCGGAGTTGGGCAACGGCGGTGGCGGTGGTGAAGTCGGCACCGAACCAGTGCAGCGTGATGAAGTCGACCCGGTGACCACGGGCCTGCGCGCCGGTCATGAACCTGTCCAGCCAACCCTGCGGGTCCGGCCCGCCCCAGGCGACCGCCGGGCTGCCCAGCCTGCTGCCCGTCGCCATCAACTGCGGCCACAGGTCCAACGCCTGCTCGACGGTCATGTTCGCCTGCTCGGGCAGGTCCGGCTCGTTGAAGGTGAGCAGGTACGGCCCGGCGGCCCTGGCCCGCGCCAGCTCCGTGGCGGTGACGTTCTCCGCGCTGCGGATCATCGGCACGAACGTCGCACCGCGCGGAGTGCTGATTCCCGGATGCTGGGTGCCCCAGGTGTAGTACCAGCCGGCCTTGGAGTTCGCCAGCGCCTGACTCGCCCCGGCGAAGTTCCACACCCCGACGCCCTTGCGCGCGGAGCTGATCACCGGCGGCACCGGCGCTTTCGACGCGGGTCGTGCGCTCGGCGGCGGTGCGACGCTCGGGGTGACGACTGCGGTGGGCACCGCGGACGGCGGCGCCGCCCAGGAGGGTGCGGGCGGATCGTCCGGCTGGATCACCACCGCCATGGTGATGGCCAGGACGGCGGCGGCCACCCCGGCGACGAGGGACGGCACCAGGCCACGGGGCCGGTTCACCGCGAGGCCGACGACGCTCTGACCACCGCCGCCATCGGTGGGCGGGGTCGGCCCGGCGGCGGGTCCGACCGCCGGGCTCGGCGGCGCGACGGCCGGCGCGGCGGCCACGGGGGCGGACACGTTCGGCAGGTGGGCGCCGAGACCCGCCGGCAGCGGCAGCAACGGCAGGCCGGCGAGCAGCCGGTCGATGGGCAGGAGCGTGCTTCCCAACCGGACGCAGAACGCGCAGTCACGGACGTGTCGAGCCAGTCGCTTGCGCCACAGCGAGCTGGGCGTACCGTCCCACTCGGCGGTCACGGCGCCCAGTTCCGGGCAGCCGGGGCGGGCGCGGAGCGCGCGTACGACGGCGCGGGCGCTCTGGATCTGCTCCTTCATCCGGTGGATCCGCACCGCGACGTGCCCGGGTGACAGCCCGAGCGCGTCGGCGACCTCGTTACGGGTGATCTCGCCGGTCTCCTCCAGCCACCACAGCGAGAGCAGTTCCTGGTCGTCCGGGTCGAGCCAGCGGGTCGCCTCGGCCACCTCGCGTCGCTGGTCGGTGAGGCCGAGCCGGAGAATCGTCATCCCCGCGAAGTCGGAGGCGGGGTCGGGCACGTTGTGGATCGCGTCGAGCCCGGCGTCGCGGTTGAGCGCGACGCGTCGGCGCGTCTCCCAGTCACGCACCTGCCGGATGGTGATCGCCACCAGCCAGGACCGGTAGGCCGCCGGGTCGTTGAGCGCGGGCAGGTACCGGATCACCCGTACCAACGTCTCCTGGACCACGTCGTCGACGTCGGCGTGCCCGCGCAGCGCACGCCCGACGATGTTGTAGACCAGCGGGAGCGAGGCCGTGACGACGTCGTCGAGAGCGCGCTGGTCGCCCTGCCGCGCCGCGACGACCAACCCGACATCGGGCAGTGCTCGACCGGCTGACGACATGCGTCTCACTCCTTGTGCTCGTCCGCGCGGTGCCCACGCTGGGTGCGCTGACCGCCCTCAGGATCGGAGACTCGCGGCAGCGGGTGGGATTACAGAATTCCCGGGGGGTCGGTTCGCCACAAGCGACGCGGGTTCGCCGGCGGCGCATACCGGGCGGCGATGCCGGGTATGGTGCGGGGTGTCGGTGTCGCCGGGGCGTTCGCCCCGTGCACAGGACACCCGCATTCGGGCGCCAACGTGTGCGCCGACGCGTCACCAGGTCGCACGGCCGACGTTGCCGAGGCCGGGACGCACCCCTCTCGTAGAGACAGGATCCCCGCATGACACCGAACGACAACGGTCGACCCGTCCTGTTCCTCGCCACCTCCAACGGCGAGGCGCTGGACGGACCGGCGGTGACCTTCGACAGCAGCGAGGAGGCCATGCGGCAGCTGCGCCACCCGTTCGCGGTGCGGTCGGCCCCGCCGGCCCGGGCCGCTGTCGACGCCCCGGACCAGCGCGGCTGACCCGTAGGCGTTGTCCCGCGAACGCCAGGGCTCATACTTTCGGTTAGGAAAAGGTCGCCCTTTCGGGTAGTGTCCGGGTCATCAGGTGAACGACATGACGCGGCGGCGAGGCCCGTGTTCGTGGCCTTGCGACAGCGCACCTTCGCCCGTATGTGCGCCCCGGCGGTAGCCGGTTCGGAGACCCTTCCGGTCGATCGACGGGCCTGCGGGAAGGACCACCCACGTGGCCACCATCGTCGACAACGCGACCAGCACCCACACCGACCAGAGCCCGGATGAGCTCCTCGCCGAGATGAAGGCGACCCCGGCCGACGACCCCGGCCGGCCAGCCCTGCGGGACCGCGCCATCGAGGCGTGGCTGCCGCTCGCCCGGCACCTGGCGCGCCGCTACGGCGGACGCGGCGCGCCCGACGACGACCTGGCCCAGACCGCCTTCGTCGGGCTCATCAAGGCCATCGACAACTTCGACCACAGCCGAGGTGTCGACTTCAGCGGGTACGCCATCCCCACCATCATCGGCGAGATCAAGCGGTACTTCCGGGACCGCACCTGGGCCGTCCGCGTGCCCCGCCGCCTCCAGGAACTGCGCCTGTCGATCAGCGCGGCGAACAGCACCCTGATCCAGACCCTCGGCCGCTCGCCGACCGTCGCCGACATCGCGTCCTACCTCGACGTGTCCGAGGAGACCGTCCTGGAAGGGCTGGAGGGTGCGCGCGCCTACCGGGCCACCTCGCTGTCCACCCCGGTCGGGGCCGACGGCAGCCGGGAACTCGGGGACACCCTCGGCGACGACGACCGGGCCTTCGACCTCGTCGATCTCCGCATCGCTCTCGGGCCGGCCCTCGCCACGCTGCCGGAACGCGAACGACAGATCCTGAGCCTGCGCTTCCACGGCAACCTGACCCAGGCCCAGATCGCCGACCGGATCGGCGTGTCGCAGATGCACGTGTCCCGACTGATCACCCGCTCGCTGGCCGCGCTGCGCCGCCAACTGGGCGAGGACATCGCAGCCTGAGCCCGGTCAGAGTTGGACGACGTGGCCCACCCGTGGCGGCGTACGACCGGCGAGAACGTCGAGCCACGCGTGTTGCAGCGCCGCCGGCCCGGCACCGACCCGAACGTCGAGCCACCCGCTCACGACGGCGGCGAAGCGTTGCCACGCGGCGGTGAACCGCTCGTCGAGCCCGTCGCGGCCCCAGTCATGGCTGCGCTTGCGCATCTGCACCGGCGCGAAGAACACCTCCTCGGCGGCGTCGGCGTTCGGCGTCTGGTTGGTGAGCCCGACCGCGATGTCCCGGACGAGCCGGTCACCGAGGCGCCGCCGCAGGGCGGCACGGGTCGAGGACGCGCCGGACAGGTCGAGGTAAACGGTCGGGACCACGTCGAGGGCGTCGATGTCGTCGTACGACACGACCTCGTCATAACAGCCGAGCGACCTGGTGAAGGCCACGTTGCCGGGTGAGGTGAGACCGATCAGGCGCGGCCCGCGCCGGTGCAGCTCGAACGCGGCGGCGTACGCGGTCTTGCTCGACGCCGACGACACCAGCAGCGCCTCGGCCCCGTAGAAGTCGTTGTCGACAACCTGGTCGGCCAGCATGAACGAGGTGAAGAAGAGCGGCCGGAACAGGATCAGCAGATCCTCCTGGTCGCGCCGGTACGCCGGGTCGCCGATGGTCGACCGGTACGCGTTGTACGGCGACGGCAGCTCGACCCGGTGCGGGCTCGCCTCACGGAACCCGGACCCGTCCACCCGGTCCGGGCGCACCACGAGGTGACCGGCGGGCGGGAGGTAACCGTAGATCCGTTGCCCCACCTCGACCCCCGCCACCGCCGAGGCGACCACCTCGGCGAAGCCCCAGAGCGGCGGCAGGCCCCACCGCGGTCCGAGCCCCTGGGCGGTCGGCGGGAAGAACTGCCAGTAGCGCATCGCATCGCCGAGCACCGCGTAGGTCACGTTGTTGGCGGTGAGGCCGACGCGGTCCACGCGCAGCAGCGCCTCGCCGTCGGCTACGGCGGGGATGGGGCCATCGACGAGCGTGGTCTTCCCGAGGTCGTCCCGAGCCACCGCGAAGGTCCATGAGTCAGCCATGAGGTGACGCTAGACAGCACCGCAATCGGAGACAAGTGCACTGCGAGTGCAAAATCCCACTGTTCGCTCAGGAGCCGGCGGCGGCGAGGCCGCGCAGATGCGCGAGCGGCAGGTGCGGTGGCCGCCACTCCACGAAGAGGGCTGTCGCGTCGTCCTCCAGATGATCGTCCTGGTAGCTGACCACCGCGCGGACCAGCCGACGCATCGTCTCCGGGCTGGGCAGCCCGTCGTTGAGGGCGCGGTTGACGAAGTCGACGAGCCGGTCCAGTCCGAACTGCTCACCCTGCCCGCTACGGGCGTCGGTGATGCCGTCGGTGTAGGCGAGCAGACGGTCACCGGGGTGCAGATTCTCCACGTGCACGCGGGGCCGGCGAGCAGACAGGTGACCCAGCCCCAGCGGCAGAGCCGTCGGCCCCGGAAGTTCCCGGACGGCCTTGCCGTCGCGCAGCAGCATGGCACCGGGATGCCCAGCGTTGATCATGCTGAGGTGCCCGGTCCGACGGTCCAACTCGATCAGCAACCCGGTGGCGAAGAAGTTCGGGTGCTCGGACCGCACCCACCGGTCGATGCTGATCGCCGTGTCGACCAGGTCGAGGCCGCACCGACGGGCGTTGCGGTACGCGCTGACCACCAGCGAGGCCAGAGTGCTCGCCTTGATGCCGTGCCCACAGGTGTCGAAGAGCCCGACGCTGAGCACGTCACCGTTCAACGCGTAGTCGAAGATGTCGCCGCCGACGTCATAGCACGGTTCGAGGATGGCGGTGACCACCAGATCGTCGGTGGCGAAGGTCAGCGGCGGCAGCAGGCCCCACACGATCTCGGCCGCGACCTGCATCGGCATCCGCCGCCGCATCCGCTCGACCACGTCACCGTAGGACCGGCGGTTGACCAGGATCTGGGCGACGTTGACCGCCACCTCCCAGACCGGACCATCCATCGTCTGGTCGGCGGCGGCCGGCGAGACGATCTCCAGTACGCCCATCCGCTCACACCCGAGCAGCAGCGGCACCCACACCCGGTCGGGGCTGTCGGGCGCGCGCTGGATGTCGAGGGTGGTGAAGGCCCGGCCGGCGAGCGTCGTCTCGATCGACAACTGCTCCCGGTCAAAGCCCGCACCGAGCAACGGGACGAGGAGGGTCTGCTTGTAGTCGGCCAGATAGATCACGATCTCGCTGGCATTGATCATGGGCGCGGCCCGGGCCACCAGCCGCGACACCTCGTCCGGACCGCCCTGGGGCGCGTTGAGCTGCAACCAACGCACCACATCGCCGACGTCGACCACGCTCCACCTCCCCCTGTCCTGCCCGCTCGCAGGAGCACCTGGTGCGAGCGGTGAGGCTACCCCGCCCCGGCACGCACCGGCGGCCACCGAGTCGCCCGCGGGCGAAGGCGCGTAGTGAATATCAGACCGCCGCTGCCCGGTCCGAACAGAGCGGCCTCACGGAGATGACGTGTCGACGAGATCAGCCGGGTTGAGGCTCAGGGTGGCGAGCAGCCCGGAATGCTTGGCCGGGTCCACGCGCTCCGGCAGTTCGCGCTCGACCCAGTCGGCCCGGGCCTGCTGGCCCCGGTCGCGTAGCGCGGCGACGATCCGGTCCCGGGCGATCCTCATCTGGTGCTCCCCTGGTTGTGATATTGAAACGGTCATTCGCACGGACAATGGTGTGCGTGTGCGGTCGGATCCGGCCCATCAAGCGTTCCGACCGCGATGACGGACGGCCCCGAACGGCCGGGACGTGGTCGGCGATTGGCCAACACGACCAGCGAGTCGCGACGATGGAGAAGATGAGCGGTAACACCCCTGGCGGGCTGGTGGCGACGGCGTCTCGTGGCCGTCGGGTGCCCCGGGCGACATGTTCACCGTACGCCCTCGCGGCGGCCCGCCGCACCAGCGCCCTGGACGGGCCGGAGGTCAGGGCTCCAGCACCACCTTGCCGGCCCGGCTGCGGGCCTCGGCGAACACCAGCGCGGCGCAGACCTCGCCGAGCGGGTAGCGGGCGGCGATCTGCGGCACGATCACTCCCTGCCGTAGCAGGTCGAGCACGGTGCCGAGGTCGGCGCGCAGACGGCGGCGGAACGCGGCACGGCGGGTGAGCTGACCGGCCCAGAAGTTGTAGAAACCAGCCCGGTGGCCATTGGGCAGCGCGTTCCAGGTGTAGAGGCGGGCCAACAGCTTCGCGAAGACCCAGACGACCGACTGCCCGGTACCCACGGCTGCGGCGTTGCCGTAGACGACCAGCTTGCCGCCTGGGGCGAGCAGGGCGTACGAGGTGCGGACGCCCGGGCCCGCGACCGGGTCGAAGACGGCGTCGACGCCACCCGGCGACAGCTCGCGAACGTGGGCGGCCATGCCCGGGTCGCGGTAGTCGAGCGGTTCGACGCCGAGTTCACGCAGGCCGGCGTGGTGCCGTGCGGCGGCGGTGCCGATGACCCGCAGCCCGAGGTGCCGGCCGAGCTGGACGAGCACGCTCCCGACGCCGCCGTTCGCGCCGTGCACGAGGATGGTCTGCCCGGCCGTCAGGTCGGCGTCGCGCAGCATCTGCCAGGCGGTCACCCCGTTGACGACGACGGTCTCGGCCGCGGCGGGGTCCAGGCCGGTCGGCACGGGGGTCAGGGCGTCGAGGTCGACCAGCGCGTGGGTGGCCCAGCCACCGGTCTTGGTGACCGCCGCCACCCGGCCGCCGACCAGGGCCTCGTCACCGCCGGGACCGACCGCCCGGACGGTGCCGACGAGGTCGTAGCCGGGCACGAACGGGAACCTCGGCTGGCCGGGGTAGAGCGCGCGGCGCATCTGCTGCTCGGCGAACGAGATGCCGGTCGCCTCGACCTGGACGAGCGCCTGCCCCCGGCCGGGGACGGGCATCGGGCGTCGGCGCAGCTGGAGTCCGTCGGGCTCCACCACGCCGGGCAGCACCACTTCGGTGATCATCGCGTCGGTCGTCATCGAATTCTCCCTTGTTTGTAAGTGTGCACTCACACACTTGTCGAGGTCGAAAAGTGGGCCGCCGAAGCGGCCCGACATCGGGTTGGTCAGGGGTGGCGAATGCCGGCGGTCAGGGCGCGAGCCCAGGGCTCCGGAACCTGCTCCAGGCCGGCGGTCACGATCAGATGGCACAACTGGCCGTACGCGAAGAACTGCTGCACCTGCGCGTCGCTGGCACCGGCCCGATCCTGCACGAAGGTGGCGACCCGCCGGTAGCCGGCCCGCACCGCCTCGGCGATCTCCGGGATGTCCGTGACCGCCTGCGCCTGCACCTGAAAGAGCAGCAGGTCGCGATCGGCGATCAGCTCCGCGTACGCACCACCCATGGCGTCGAGGATCTCCTCCGGACTGTCGCCCGGGGCACGCTCGGCACCCGCCTCGATCGCCTCGGCGATCCGGTCGAAGCACGCTCCGGCCGCCGCCACGAACAACCCGAGCTTGCCGGCGAAAAGCCGGAAGACGTACGCCTCGGAGATGCCGGCGGCGGCGGCCACGGCGGTGACCGGGGTGGCGTGGAAGCCGGCGCGCGCGAACACCGACACCGCGGTGTTCAGGACGGTGACCCGGCGGGCCTCGGCGGTCGATCGCATGTTTGTAAGTGTGCACTCACAAATAAGTGGCGTCAAGTCACCGCTCAGCGGTCAGGGCGCGATGCGCAGCATCCGGATCGCGCTGTCGTCGTAGTCGCTGAAGCGGTACCGGAGGCCGGCGAACGGGCTGCCGGGGAAGTCGCCGGTGATCGTGGCGGTCACCACAGTGCCGGCGGACGTTTCCTCGACGTCGGTGATCTCGTACGACACCAGCGGCACGGCACGGCGCCACTGACGGATGGCCTCGATGCCCCGGTACTCGTTCGACTCGTCCTCGACCACGGCGTCTTCGGCGAACAGAGCGAAGTAGTCCTCGGAGTCGGGCTGGCCGGCGAGCGCGAAGTAGCGGCGAATGATGGCTGGTGTCGCCTGGGTGGCAGTCATGGTCTCGTCTCTCTCCGACGCGTCGCCGAAGACTCGTCGTATGGTTACTTCTGAAACAGAACCTACTAACTTCGACAGTAGCACCTACTCGGGAGGGGGCACGGTTGTGGCCGGAAAGATCCGCTTGGCGGACCGCGAATGTCCGTTGTCCAGTGCGCTGGGCCACGTTGGCGAGTGGTGGACGCTGCTGATCCTGCACGACGCCTTCGACGGCTACACCCGGTTCGATCAGTTCCAGGCCAACCTCGGCGTCTCGTCCAGCATCCTGACCAGCCGGCTCAGGACCCTCACCGGCCAGGGGCTGCTGGAACGTCGCCGCTACCAGACCAGACCGGACCGCTACGAGTACGTCCTCACCGACCTCGGCCGCAGCCTGCGGCCGGTCATCGTCGCCCTCGCGGCCTGGGGCAACTCACGCCTCGATCCGAGCGAGCGCAGCATGATCCTCGTCGACCGGGCCACCGGGGTGGAGGCCGACCCGGTGATCGTCGACAGCAACACCGGTCGCCCGCTCGACGACGCCACCTTCGTGTTCGCCGCCGGCCCGGCCGCCAGCGAGACCATGCGCAGACGCTACGAGCACATCCCCAACCGGGCGGCCCCGCCGCAGCACTGACCGGCGTGCACTCCGGCGGGCCGACGCGGCCCTGGGGCCTGTTTCATAAGGGCGGTCGAGCCGAGGCGGAGTCCGGGCGGCGATCCGGCAAGGCGCGGTTTCGTCCGGATACAACACCGGTATCCGGACGAAACCGCAACGCCGCCGGTTGTCGTCCGGGTCCGCCGCAGGCCGGCCAGTTCTTATGGAACAGGCCCTAGTGCTGGTGCGGCCGGTTGCGGATGAGGGTGAGCGCGAGCACGGCGGCGACGAGGAAGACGACGCCGTTGATCCGCAGCCCGGCCTGGACACCGGAGGTCAGCGCCTCCGCGATCGCCGCCCGGACCGGGTCGGGCAGTGGCTGGTCGCCGTTGGCCCCGGAGGCCACCGCCGCCTGCACGGCGGTCCGGGTGGGTTCGTCGACCTGGTGTGCGGCGAGTCGACCCGGCAGGTCGCCCACCATCGTGGTGGTGAGGAGCGTGCCGAGCAGGGACGAGCCGAGCACCGAACCGACCTGGCGCGCCGCGTTGACCGCCCCGGAGGCCATCCCGGCCTGGGCGGGCGCGACGCTGGCCAGGGCCGCCGCGGTCGCCGGGGCCACCACCAGAGCGCTGGCCCCGCCGAACAACGCGAACAACGCCCAGCGGTGACCGAACGGCGTGGTCGGCCCCTGGTTCGCCAGCGCGAAGCTGGCCACCGCGCCGAGGACCAGGCCGAGGGTCAACGGCGCCTTGAATCCGGTACGACGAATCGCCCGCCCGGCACCGAAGGCGACCAGCACGTAGACGCCGAAGAGCACCAGCAGTCGCCAGCCGGTGTCCAGCGGGCTGAGCGCCTGGGCGCGCTCGTGGAAGAGGACCAGCAGGATCGACACGCCGGTGAAACCGAACAGCGACACCGCACCGACGACCATGACAGCGCTGAACGACGCGGACCGGAACAGCCGTACGTCGAGCATCGGCGCGCTGGTCCGCAGCTCGACCAGCACGAACGCGACAAGTGCGACGGCCGCGACGACCCAGGCCGTCGACACCACGGGGCTGGTGTAGCCGACCTTGCCGCCCTGGATCAGCGCGTACACGGCGGCCGCGATGGCGACGGTGCCCAGCAGCAGGCCGGGCACGTCGAGCCGGGCGGCGCTCGGCCGGGACTCGGCCACCCCGACGAGGGCGACGACGAGAGTGATCAGGCCCAGCGCGATCGTCGACAGGTAGACGCTGTGCCACTGGTAGTGCTGCAGCAGGGCGCCGGCGATCAGTGGGCCGATCGCGAGCCCGATGCCGGACGCCGCCGACCACGCGGTGATCACCTCGGTCCTTCGGTGCGGGTCGGTGAAGGTCGCGCCGAGAATCGCCAGGCTGTTCGGCAGGATCAGGGCCCCACCGAGGCCGGCGACGAACTGCCCGACGATCACCCACGCGACGGTCGGGGCGCCGGCCACGACGGCGGCGCCGACGATCATCGCGACGACCCCGGCGCTGAACATGCGCTTACGCCCGTAGCGGCTGCCCAGGGTGGCCGCGGAGAGCACGACGCTCGCCACCATCAGGGTGTAGGCACTGGGGATCCAGACCAGTGTGGTCGGGTCGACGCGCAGGTCCCGCTGGATCGTGGTCAGCGCGGAGACCGTCGCGGTGATCTGTAGGAACGTGATCATCGCGCCGAGACAGGTGGCGATCAGGGTCACCGCGCGGGAGCCGCGGAAGGAGGAGCGGGCGGTGGCCGACCGGCCGGCCGCCACTGCGGGCGGGGTCGCTCCGGGCGGGGTCGGGGCCGTGGTGCTGGTGGTCACGGAAGATCCTTCAGGCCGATGGTCTGACTTGCGTCTGCTGAAGTCAGCGCGCCCAAGTGAAGCACCTGGCTATCCCCATCGCAAGTCAGGTAGGCTGGATCTCATGAACGACCTCCGAGACGATCGCGATGCCTGGACGAGCGAGAACTGCTCGGTGGCCCGGGCGATGGACGTCGTGGGCAGCAGGTCGACGGTCCTGATCATGCGCGAGGCCCTGCTCGGTACGCGCCGTTTCGACGACTTCGTCCGCCGGGTCGGCGTCGGCGAGCCCGCCATGGCCGCCCGACTCAAGGAGATGGTCGCCGCCGACCTGCTCGAACGAATCCCCTACCGCGAGCCCGGGCAGCGCACCCGCCACGAGTACCAACTCACCAGCAAGGGGCGCGCACTCCTGCCGGTCATCACCGCGCTGCGCAACTGGGGCGACACCTGGGCCGCCACCGACACCGGCCCGTCGGTCATCGCCACCCACCACGACTGCGGCGAACCGATCCGCGCGGTGCTCCGCTGCGCCGCCGGTCACGACGTCGCGGACGGCGACATCGACATCACCGCCGGCCCGGGTCTCGTCCGGCGCGACTGACACCCACGGCCGGACCGGTGCCGCCGCGACACCCCGTCAGCCCGCAGCGGCCCGGCCGGATCGCCGTGGGCCGCAAAGCCGCTGTTTCAGGGTGTCGCCAGCCGCCAGGCGCGGACCAGTGTTGGCACATCGGGGTACCGGGCGGCGGGTGCCTGCCGCGTTGCTCGTTCCACGACCCGGCGCTGGTCGCTGCTCCCCCGCCACCTCCGTGGTGAGTTCCGACGGTTGCCGTGTGCACCCCGTCCGTTCGCTGGCGAGTCGAGCAGGTGGTGCAGGGCGCGGCCGAGCGCGTGCACGGTGGTCCGATCGTCGATGACCGCGCCGCGGGCGAACTCCTCCGGTGCCATGTAGCGACGTGAACCGGGCAGCCGATCCGCCGCGAGCACGAACGGGCCGGGGCGGTACTCGTCGAGGTCGATCAGCCGCATCCGGCTGGCGTCGAAGTCGTACAGGAAGCAACCGTCGTAGAGGTCGACCGCGACGAGGCCGGCGGCGCTGACGGCCAGGTGAGCGTCGAGGATCGCGTCGAGCGCCGCCTCGACCTGCGGGACCGGCAGGTGCTGGAATCGCGCCAGCGCACTGCGGTCCGCGCCATGAACGGTGGCGTGGTTCAGGACGCTGCCGTCGTACCAGGGGTAGACGAGTGTCGGACCTGCCGCGCCGCGGATCGTCCACGTGGGACGCACGATCGTCGGGTGACGGACTGCGGCGTGCACCGCGCAGGCCCGGTCGAGGGACGCGCGGCCCTCGGCTGTGGTGGCCGCCTTGACGAACCAGCGGCGGCCCGCCTCCTCGACCCCGTAGGACAGGCAGCCGGAGCCCTGGGCGTCGAAGACCACGAAAGCCGAGTCGACGGGCGGCACGGGCAACCGACCAAATGGCACAGATCCCCCAAGTCGGCGTTCCTCAATGACGCGCAAAGTACCCGTTGTGTTACGAGCTTGTTTCCAAGATGACGGCCAGGTTACGAGTGCTTCTCGATGATCGGTACCGATCCTAGGTTTCGGCCACCGTCATCAGTCGTGGCGGCCGGCACCGAACGTGGAGGCAACGACGTGCCACAACCGAACACCCATCGGACCGGACGGGCCAGGCACGGGGTCAGCATGCTGGCCGCCGTGGCGCTGACCGCGGCCGGCTTGACCAGCCTGCCCGTCAGCGCCACCGCCGCGCCGGCAAGCAGTGGACCGACCGCCCGCTACCTCGTTCAGCTCGCCGAGGAGCCACTGGCCACCTATACCGGCGGGGTTCCCGGGATCGCCGCCACCAAGCCGGCCGACGGCGCGAAGCTGAACCGTACGTCCGGGAACGCCAACGCGTACCGGGACCACCTACGCCAGCAGCGCACGTCGGTGCTGGACCGGGTCGGCGTGCCCGCCGAGCGAACCCGCGTCACCATGGAGACCGCGTTCAACGGCTTCGCCGCCGACCTGACCGGGCCGCAGGCCGCCCGGCTGCGCGCCACCAAGGGTGTCCGCGCCGTGTACGAGAGCCGGAAGGTGCACGCGACGACCTCGCACACCCCTGACTACCTGGGCCTGACCGGCAAGGGCGGGGTGTGGAACAAGGAGTTCGGCGGCGACCCCCACGCGGGTGAGGGTGTCATCATCGGAGTCATCGACAGCGGCTACTGGCCGGAGAGCGCGAGCTTCGCGCCGTTGCCCAGCCCTCGCCCCGACCAGGCCGTCATCGACGCCAAGTGGAAGGGCACCTGCGACGTCGGCGTCGAAGCACCGGTCACCTGCAACAACAAGGTGATCGGTGCCCGCTGGTACAACGACAGCGGCATCGCCGACGCATTCCCGGACGACTACTCCTCGCCGCGCGACCGCAACGGCCACGGCACCCACACCGCCAGCACCGCCGCCGGCCTGCACGGCGTGCGGGCGACATCGGGCAACCAGGACCTGGGCCTGATCTCCGGCATGGCGCCGGCCGCGCGGTTGGCGATCTACAAGGCGCTGTACGACAACGGTGCGGGCGGCGCGACCGGCACCGACATCGACATCGTGCACGCCATCGACGACGCGGTCGCCGACGGTGTCGACGTGATCAACTACTCGATCGGTGACGACACCGAGCAGTTCGGCGCCGTCGACGCGACGTTCTTCAACGCCGCCGCCGCCGGAGTGTTCGTCGCCGCCGCAGCCGGTAACTCCGGGCCGTTCGCCAACACCGTCGACAACTCGACGCCGTGGCTGACCACTGTGGCCGCGAGCACCACCGACCGGCAGAACACCCGCACGCTCACCCTCGGCGACGGCACCACCATCGCCGGTGTGGGCATGGGCGAGACCGGTGTCGGTCCGGCCCGGCTGGTCTTCGCGAAGGACAGCGCAGTCCACCCGGACGGCGCCTACGGCGCGGGCCTCTGCGCCGACGACACGTTGGACCCGGCCAAGGTCAAGGGCGCGATCGTGCTCTGCCTGCGCGGCGAGATCCCGCGTACCGACAAGAGCATCGAGGTGGCACGGGCCGGCGGGATCGGCATGGTGCTGTACAACGAAGAGCTGAACTCCCTGAACGCCGACGTGCAGGCCGTGCCGACAGTGCACATCAACGAGGTCGACCTGGCCACCGTCACCGCGTACGTCGCCAAGGGCAACGCCACGGCGACCATCTCGCCGAGCAAGCTGGAGACGGTCGAGGCTCCCGCCGTCGCCGCGTTCTCCTCGGCGGGCCCGTCGAACCTGAACGCCGGTGAGCTGCTCAAGCCGGACATCAGCGCGCCCGGCCAGGACATCGTCGCCGCGTTCTCCCCGTCCATCGGCGGCAACGACTTCGCCCTGGAGTCGGGCACCTCGATGGCCGCGCCGCACATCGCCGGTATCGCCGCGCTGCTGCTGGCCAAGCACCCCGACTGGTCGCCAGCTGCGGTCCGCTCGGCGCTGATGACCAGCGCCGTCGACAAGACCGACAAGGGCAACCCGATCAAGATCGGCACGTACGACGCCACTCCCATGAACTACGGCGCCGGTCAGGTGGAGCCGGGCAGCGCCTTCGACCCGGGTCTGGTCTACGACTCCAACCAGCAGGACTGGATCAAGTACCTGTGCGGGGTCTCCGCCGACCGGGGCGGCGACTACGGACTCGGCGACCTGGACGGCTGCGACACGATCGGTGCGATCGACACCGCCCAGCTCAACTACCCGTCGATCTCGCTGGGCCGGATGGTCGGCAAGCAGAGCGTGACCCGTACGGTCACCAACGTCAGCGACAAGACCAGCACCTACACCGCGTCGGTGCAGGCGCCGCCCGGCTACAAGGTCACTGTCACCCCGAAGAAGATGCAGATCCGCCCCGGCCACAGCGCCCGCTTCACCGTCGAGGTCACCAACACCGGCGGTGCGTTCGACACCTGGGCCGACGGCTCGCTGACCTGGCGCGACCAGTTCAAGCACGAGGTACGCAGCCCGCTGGTCGTGCACAACTCCGGGCTGGTCGCCCCCGACGCCATCACCGGCAAGGGCACCTTCGGCAGCGTCCGGATCGCCGCCGAGGCCGGCTACAAGGGTCAGCTGATCTCCCAGCTGTCCGGCCTGACCTCGGGTACCAGCACCACCGTGACCCTGAAGGGCGACGGGCCGAGCTGGGACTGGAGCACGACGAACAACCTGCCGGTGCCGCTGCCCGCGTCGATCAGCCGCACCACCCTGCACGTCCCGGCCGGCACCCGCAGCCCGGAGATCCACGTGACGTCGGCACGGCCCACCTGCTCCCACATCGACTGGGAGGACGAGGAGGGCGTGATGGAGTGCACCGAGTTCAGCCTCAACGTCTACGACAGGTCCGGGAAGTTCGTCACCGCCACGGCCAGCACCCGGATCGGCGCGAAGGTCGCCCTGCCCGACGGTGCCGGTGACTACATCGTGGTCGTCGAGCAGGAGTTCACCGAGAACATCAAGGACGAGGCCAACGCGTACACCATCACCAGCTACCTGCCGGGCGCGCCGGGCACCGCCACCGGCCGGTTCACCATCGACCCGAAGCAGCGCAGCGTGCAGCCGGGCGCGACGGCGAACCTGACACTGCGCTGGTCCGGTCTCGCCCCGGGGCAGCGTTACGTCGGGGTGTTGGAGTTCCGCAACGGTGACGGCTCGCTGAAGACCGTGCCGGTCACCGTCCAGTCCTGACCCCGCTCCCCCGACCCGGCGGATCGGCGTGTGACTCAGGTCACCGCCGGTCCGCCGGATGACCGGCGGGAACCGCAGAGGTGATCTGCTCGCCCCACGGTGATCGACGGCGGCGCGGACAAGACCCGGGGCGGCGGGAGCCCAACTCCCGTCCGCCCCGAACGTCTGCGCGGGCCCGTCGAGTTCGTCGGCCGAACGGCGGAACTGGCCCGGTTACGCCGGCTCGTCGCCACCCCGCCCTGCCTGATCCTGCTCGAAGGCGAGGCCGGCATCGGCAAGAGTCGGCTCGTCGCCGAGTTGCTCGCCGAACTCCCCGGGCGGCACCTCGTCGGCGAGTGCGACGACGTGCCCGAGCCCTTCCCGCTCGGCGTGCTGCTGGACGCGATCCGGGGCAGCACCGAGCGACCCGGCCCACTCAGCCCGGTGGCCGGCGCCCTCACGCCACTGCTGCCCGAACTCGCCGACGTCCTGCCGGACGCGCCGCCCCCGTTGACCGACCCGGCGGCCGAGCGTCATCGCCTGTTCCGCGCCGTCGCGGCGGTGCTCGCCGCGCTGAGCCCGGCCACCCTCCTGCTCGAGGATCTGCACTGGGCGGACCCGGCGACCTGCGAACTCCTCGCGTACCTGAGCACCCACCCCGTCGACGGGTTGGCCGTGCTGATGACCGCGCGGACGGCGACGCCGGGGAGCAGCACGCCAATCCACGACGCCCTGGCGCGGACACCTCCGTGGAGCGTCACGCGCGTCGCGCTCAGCCCGCTGGACGCCGATGACGTACGCCGGCTGGCGGCGCGCACCCTGCGGCTCGACGACCCGCCGCAGCAGCTGATCACCGCCCTGCTCGACCGCACCGCCGGTATCCCGTTCGTGGTCGAGGAGGTGCTGCGTACGCTCGCCGAGCGGGGCGGCGACCCGTTGGCCGACGACAGTGTCCCGTTCGTCCTCCGTGACGTCCTGCTCTGGCGGCTGCGCCCGCTCGACGAGGCCACCCGGGAGGTGCTCGGCGCGGCGGCCGTACTGGGCATGACGCCCGATCAGCGCATCCTCGCCGCGGTGCTCAGCCTGGACCGGGTGGCGATCGGCGCGGCGTTGACCGCCGCACACCGGGCGGGACTGCTGCACGACGCCGGGGACGGCCTGCGGTTCCGCCACGACCTGGCCCGACAGGTGGTCTACGACCTGGTGCCCCGGGAGAGCCGGGAGTGGCTGCACCTGCGGGTCGCGCGGGTGTTGGAGCAGGAACTGCCGAAGCCGGTGGCCCTGCTGGCGCACCACTACCGTCGGGCCGGCAGCGGGGCCGACTTCGTCCGCAACGCCGAGGCGGCCGCCGACCTGGCCACCGAACGCGGCGACGACGCGACGGCCGCCAGCTTCCTGCTCCAGACGATGGACGTCGCCGAGCTCCCCCGACCGGTACGGGTTCGGCTCGCCGCAAAGCTGGGCCGGTCGGCCATCGACGGGCTCAGCCAGGCCGAGGCGATCCCGGTGCTGGAACGGCTGCTCGCCGACCGACGGCTGCCGCCCGGCGCCCGAGGGGAGCTGGGCCTGGTGCTGGGTCGGATGCTGCGCCAGCAGGGCGAGGCGCTGCGCGGGTACACCGAGATCGAGCGTGCCGTGCCGTACCTGCGTGCGCCGCGCCGCAAGGCCCCGGCGCTCGCGGTGCTGGCGGCCCCCGACACCGTCGTGGGCCGGCACGTCGACGACCACCTGGCCCGCTGCACGGAGGCGGAAGCCGCCGCGGTGGCCAGCGGGGATCCGGGGTCGCACCTCGCGGTCCGCATCGCCCGGGCCTCGCTGCTGCTGGAGTTGGGCGACCCGGCGGCCTGGGCGATCATCACGGAGCTGCGTGCGTCCGCCGAGCTGGCCGATCGGCCGCGCGAACACGCCCGCGCCTGCCTCAACTGGGCGCAGGGCGCGCTGCACGCCGGTCATCCCGAGCAGGCCGAAGCGCTGCTGGCGGCCGGCCGGGCGCTGGTCGACGAGACCGGGTACGAGCGGCTGGCGTCCCTGGTGGAGGCGACCCAGTTGTCACTGGACCGGGCCGCCGGCCGGCTGGACGGGCTCGCCGAACGGCTGAGCCGGCTGGTCACCAGCGCCGAGCGGATGCCGGTCACCCTGCTGGACGCGCGAGCCGAACTGGCCACCGTGCTGGCGCTCACCGCCACCGCCGCGAACGCCGGCACCGCGAACGCCGGCACCGCGAACGGCGACAGCGCGAACGCCGGCACCGCGAACGGCGACAGCGCGAACGCCGGCGGCGCGAACGCCGGCACCGCCGCCGGCCTGGGCGACAGGACCGGCGGGCTGGACGAGGTGACGGTGGCCGAACGGGCGCTGCGGGAGGTGGTGGCCGACGCCCGCCGCGTCGGTGCGATCTGGCCGCTGGTGCAGACGCTGTCGGCGCTGGCCCGGCTGGCCCTGACCCGGCAGCCGGACGAGGCCGTCCGGCACGCGACGGAGGCACTGTCGGTGGTACGCGGAAAGGGCATCCTGGCGTGGGCCGCGGACGCGGTGCTGGTGCTGGCCGAGGCCGCAGCCGCGCAGGGCGAACCGGCGCGGGCCGCGGCGGCCGTCGCCGAACTGGAAGCCGGGATCACCGGCCGGGACACGCCGCTGGCCCGGACCGCCCTACGCCGCTGCCGGGAACTCGTCCCGGCCTGAGCCGGGGCGGGCCGTCGACCGACGGCCCGCCCCGTGGATCACAGGACGACCTGGTGCACCCGGTCGTCCACGCCGCGTACCGCCAGCCAGGCGCTGCCGTTGGCACCGGCGGCGGCCCCGGGCGCGCCCCGGAACGCGTCGGTGGCGAACTCACCGCGTCGGAACCAGCCGCCCCAGGCACCGTCGGCCAGGTTGCGCTGCCAGAGCCGGTTGTCGGCGGCCAGCGAGAACAGGTAGACCCGACCGGAGGTGGCGAGCAGGGTCGGGCTGCCGCTGGTGGTGCCGCCCAGGTTGGTCCAGGCCGACCAGGTGGTGCCGGTCCGGCTGCTCCACCACACCTCGTCGGTACGACTCCGGACGGCCACGTGCAGCACGCCGGCGTCGTCGACGACCGCGCTCGGCCGACCGTAGAACGGCCGGTTCCCGGGAGCCCCCACACCGGTCCAGCCGGCGCCCGGCGTACGCGTCCAGAGCTTGCCGTCGGCGCCACGGGCGACAAGCGTCCACTGCGTCGGGCTGGTCCACGCAACCGTCGGAGCGTCGGTCAGCGTGCCACCGAGGCGCCGCCACGGCCCCCACGTACCGGCGACGTAACTGCGCTGCCAGGCGGCGTTGTCGGTGCCCCGGACGAAGACGTCGATCCGCCCGTCGGCGGAGCCGTACGCCGCCGGCTGGCCGAGGATCCGGCCGCCGACCGGGCCGCCGAGTGAGGTCCACCGGCTTCCCCACGTCGTACCGGAACGGGTGTTGACCGCCAGTGCGCCCTGCGCGTCGCGGACGAAGGCGGTGGCGTGCGTGTCGTCCACCCGGACCAGCGCGGGGCTGGCGCTGGCGGTGCCGCCGAGGTCGGCGCCGGCGACCTGGTCGGTGCCGGTCAGGCCGAGCATTGCCACACCGTGCGCCGGCACCTCGACGGTGTACGAGCCGGTGAACGGCTGCACGCCCGGGGTGCCCGGCTGGGCGTCCACCATGGAGCGGGACCACAAGTCACGGACCCGAACCGACCCGCCGAGGGCGACGTCGGCGAAGTTCACGGTGATCTGCTGGGCGGTGTCGTGCCGGTTGAGCAGCGCGACGGCCCGTTTGCCGGAGCCGGCGAGCACCTTGCTCCAGACCTGCGCGTCGGTGCCGGTGTCGGCGACCTTGACGCCCTGCCGCACCAGCGGGTCCTGGTCCACGGCGATGATCTCCGGGTTGGTCAGCGCCGAGATCATCTCCTGTGGCAGGCCACGCGGGTCGGAGCCGATCACCAGCGGCGCGGCCATGATGGCCCACATGCCGAGCTGCGTCTTGGACTCCTCCAGGCTCAACTCGTAGCCGCCGTCGGGCAGCGGGCGCATCGGCAGCAGGTAGTCCGGGTCGTTGTAGTGCCCCGGGCCGGTGGCCGCCGGGTGGTACGCGTTGACGTCCATGTTGCGCAGCACCCACGGGAACGCCCACTGCGGCGTCGGGTCGGTGAGCCCCACGTCGGTGTACGTCCGCCAGGAGTCGGCGATGGTGGGCGCGTACGTGTAGCTCCAGGTGGAGAGCTGCTCCGGGGTGTACGGGCCGCCGCCCCAGTCCGAGCTGACCGGGTTGCAGATGTTGAGCAGCATCGGTCGGGGCGACTGGCGTACCGCCTCGGCCAGCTCCCGGAAGGTGGCCTCCGGGTCGAGGCCGGCGGCCCGGCCGCAGAGCCAGTCGGCCTTGAGCGCGTCGAAGCCCCAGCCGGCGAACTGGGCGATGTCCGCCTGGTAGTGGCCGTTGCTGCCGAGCCCGCACTGCCCCGGCAGGTACGGGCCGGCGTCGGTGTAGATGCCGGCCTTCATTCCCCTGCTGTGGATGTACGCGGCCAGCGCCGCCATTCCGCCGGGGAAGCGGGCCGGGTCGGCGACGAGCTGTCCGGCCTGGTTGCGCGGGGTGGGGGCGGCCCAGTTGCCGTCGATCCAGACGTAGGTGTAGCCGGCGTCGCGCAGGCCACTGTGGACCATGTAGTCGGTGACCGACCGTACTTCGGCCTCGGTGGGATCGCCACCGAGGCCGAAGTAGGTGTTCCAGCCCTGGTAGGGCGTGGGGGCGAGGCCACTGTTGAAGAAGGTCGGCGCGCCCTGGTCCTCCGCGTCGGTGGCCGCCGGGGCGTGACCGGGGCGGCCGGGACCGTGGCCGGCCTTCGGAGGGTCGGTGCGGGGTGGGCCGGCCATCGCCGGCACGGGGCTGGCCAGGCCCAGGCCGAGCACGGCCAGGGCAGCGGTCAGCTGTCGGTTCAGGCGCATGGAGGTACTCCTGTCCCTCGGGGGTGGGGGTGGTGGTGGTGCTCCGAGCTCAGTCGCGGGTCAACACGATGAGGTCGGCGTCGTGGGTAGCGCTCCACTCCACGGGCAGGCCCGCGGCGGTGAGGTGGCTGCCGGAGTAGTGCCGATCGCCGTGCGAGTAACGGGCCGCCGGGTCGAGGCCGCGCAGCGGCAACCGGACCGGGCGCGACGGGAGCAGTCCGGCGCCGTCGAGCCGGCCGGTGTGCCAGGCCAGGACGACCACCCGGCTCTCGCCCGGCGCGGTGTACTGCACCGCGCAGCGGGCCTGCTCGGGGCCACCGATCAGGTGCACCTCGCCGTGCGTGATGACGTCCCGGATCTCCTTGTAGCGGGCGATCCAGCCGGCCGCCTCGGCCCGCTCGGCGGGGGTCCATGCCCGGATGTCCGCGCCGATGCCGAGCACACCGGCCATCGCCAGGACGAACCGGAACGCCAGAGTCCGCGGGCGCGGGTCGAACAGGCCGGGCGCGTCGGTGACCCAGGAGCTGAGCAGGTGCGGGGCGTTGGCGTGCAGGAAGCCGTGCTGGATGGCCAGCCGGTCCAGCGGGCCGGTGTTGTCGCTGGGCCAGAAGACGTCGGCCCGGGCGGCCATCGCCAGGTCGGTGCGCGCGCCCCCGCCGGCGCACGCCTCGATGAGCACACCGGGATGGTCGCGGCGCAACCGTTCGTAGATCCGGTGCAGGTTGGCGACGTGCGCGCCGTCCAGGTCGAGTGGGCCCAGCCCGCCGGGCCGACCCGGTTCGGTACGCGGCCGGTTGAAGTCCCACTTCAGGTAGTCGATGTCGTACCGGCGCAGCAGACCGTCGACTGTGGAGTGGACGAACTCGGCGACCTCCGGCCGACCCAGGTCGAGCAGGTACTGGTTGCGGACCGGGGTGAGCGGTCGGCCGTCGACGGAGTAGACCCAGTCCGGGTGCTCGGCGTACAGGGACGACTTCGGGTTGACGCACTCCGGCTCGACCCAGAGGCCGAAGTTCAGCCCGAGGGCGCGGACGTCGGCGATGAACGTGTCGAACCCGGCCGGGAACTTCACCGGGTCGGGTGTCCAGTCGCCCAGCCCGGCGGTGTCGTCGTCGCGGCCCACGAACCAGCCGTCGTCCACCACGAAGGTCTCCACACCCAACTCGGCCGCGATCCGGGCGAGCGCGAGCTGGCTCTGCGCCTCGACGGCGAAGTAGGTCGCCTCCCAGGAGTTGTAGAGCACCGGACGCGGCCTGAGCCGTTCCCCGGCCAGCAGCCGCTGGTGGGTGTGCCAGACCCGGGCCAGCCCGTCCAGGCCGTCCGGGCTGTACGCACCGGTCGCCACCGGCAGGGTCAGCCGCTCACCGGGAGCCAGCTCCAACGGGCCGTCGACGAGCTGACGGCCGATCCGGACCCGGGTCAGGCCGCCGGTGTCCCGCTCGGCGCTGATCTCCCACGAACCGGTCCAGGCCAGCGCCATCCCCCAGGCCGGGCCGGCCGGCTCGGCGGTGTCGCGCACCGCCAGCCAGGGCACGTGCAGGTGCCCGGGTACGCCCTGGGAGCTGCCGATGCTGAAGGTGCCGTGGCCCAGCTCGACGTGGGAGAGCTGGAACTCCTGCGCCCACTGCCCCCACTGGTGGCTGAGCAGCGCGCCGTGCGGCGTGGGTACGCAGAACCCACCCGAACCGGCCCGGATGACCCGCAGCGAGTCGCTGCCGTCGTTGGCCAGCTCGACCCACCGCTGCACCACGTCGGTGCCGACCGGCATCCGGTAGTGCACTGTGGCGCGCAGCCCGGTGACCGGGTCGGCGAACTCGACGGCCAGCTCCCGCTGGTCGGCGTCGATCCGCGCGTCGGTGTGCACCAAACCCACCCGCCGCTGCCCCTTCGCGGTCTCGATCACCAGGTCGGGGCCGGTGAACGGGCGGTCGGCGTCGGTGGCGTACTCGATGGGAGTCGCGTCCCCGGCGGTGAGGAACGGGACCGGTCCCGCGTAGCCGACCGGCGAGGGCCCGTCGGAGACGCCGTGCGGTCCCCAGGCGACAAGTTCCAGCCAGCGACCGTGCGCCGGCACCCGCACTGTGTACTCGGTGTGCGTGCCGCGCAACGTCCAGCGCTGCCCGGCCTCGGCGGTCACTTGACCGCTCCGATCGCCAGGCCGGAGACGAAGTGCCGCTGGAAGCGGAGGAACACCGCGACGGTGGGGACGGCAGCGATGACGGTACCGGCGGCGATGACGTTCCAGGACGACACGAACTGCCCCTGCAGGGCGAGCAGCGCCGGGGTGACCGGCATGTTGTCGTCGGTCCGCAGCACGGTGATCGCCCAGAGCAGGTCGTTGAAGATCCAGGTGAAGGAGAGCGCCCCGAGAGCCGCCAACGCGGGGCGGGTCAGCGGCAGCATCACCCTGGTGAAGATCTGCGCCGTGCCGGCCCCGTCGATGGTGGCCGCCTCCTGGATCTCGCCCGGCAGGTCCCGCATGAAGCCGTGCAGGACGAACGTGTAGAAGCCGAGCCCGAAGCCGACCTGCACCGCGATCAACGCCCAGAGCGTGTCGTACAGGCCGGTCAGCTCGCTGAACTTGGCCACCGGAATGAGCAGGATCTGCGGTGGCAGCAGGTTGCCGGCGAGCATCAGCAGCAGGATGGTCCGCCGGCCGGGGATCCGGAACCGGCTCAGCGCGAACGCGGCCATCGCGGCCAGCGCGAGGCTCAACGCCACCGACGGGACGGTGACGAGCATGCTGTTGATCAGGGCGCGCAGTTCGCCGCCGTCGGTCCACGCCTGCCGGTAGGTGTCCAGTGTGAACGAGCGGGGCAGGCTGCCCACGCCGTGCGCGGCGATGTCGTCGAACGACCGGGTGGACATCACCACCACCCAGAGCACCGGACCCAGCCAGAGCAGCGAGAGCAGGATCATGCCGGTGTGGAAGGCCCCGGTACGGAGCTTGTTCATCACGCTTCCTCCCGGAACGCGCGCACCAGGTAGCCGAGGATGACGGCCAGCGCGAGCACGAAGATCACAACCGCGATCGCCGAGGCGTAGCCCAGCCGCAGGCTCTGGAACGCGGTTGAGTACATGTAGGTGCTGAGCAGCTCCGACGAGTGGTACGGCCCGCCCTTGGTCAGCGACCAGACGATGTCGAACGAGCGCAGCGAGTCGATCACGATGACCGACAGCACCACCGCGTTGACCCCCTTGAGCTGGGGGATGGTGACGTGCCGCAGCCGCTGCCACGAGTTCGCGCCGTCCATCCGGGCCGCCTCGTGCAGCGCCGGGTCGATCGCCTTCAGCCCGGCCAGGAACAGCACCATCACGTACCCGATCTGGCGCCACAGCGCGGGCAGGATCACCGCGTACAGGGCCGTCTGCGGGTCGGCGAGCCAGGGCCTGATCAGGCTCTCCAGGCCCACCGCCCGCAGCAGCGTGTCGGCGATGCCGTCGGGCTGGTAGAAGACCCGCCAGACCAGCGCGGTCACCACCAGCGAGAACACCACAGGGGTGAACAGCGCGGCCCGGTAGAACCCGACACCGCGCCGCTCCTTCTGCAGGACCAGCGCCATACCGAAGCCACCCAGCACGGAGAGGCCGCCGAAGAGCACCAGCCAGATCACCGTGTTGACCAGCGCACCCCGGAAGGTGGCGTCGCCGGCCAGCTCGACGTAGTTGTCGGTGCCGACGAAGGTCGGCGGGGTCATCCCGTCCCAGCGGGTGAGGGAGAACCAGAAACCCTGGAGCGCCGGCCAGAACACCCAGATGCTCTCGACCACGAACGGCACCAGGACGAACGCCACCAGCAGCGGCGACAGTCGGGCCGACCGTCGCCGCCGCCGGGTGGGGGTGACCGACGTCGTGGAGATCGTTGCTGTCACGTCAGCCCTTGAAGACCTTCTCGGCGCTGGCCTGCCACTCCCGCAGGATCGCGTCGATCTGGTCCGGCTTGTCGATGAACTTGGTCAGGGCGGTGTCGGCGGTCGGCTGGAGCGCGTCGCTGGAGTCGCGGTTGAAGAACTGGGTCAGCTCCTTGGCCTCGTTCAGCATCGCCTTGCCCTTGGCCACCAGCGGGGAGTCCGACGCCTTGGCCCTGGGGTTGGCCGGCAGCACGATGCCGGAGCTGGCCTTGACGTACGCCTCCTGGGCCTCGACCCCGGCCAGGTAGCTGAGCAGGGCCTTGGTGCCGGTCGGGTTGGCGGTCTTCGCGCTGGCGAAGAAGCCGTCGGTCGGCGCCTCCTCGGCCAGTGGCACCGCCGGGTCGATGATCGGGAACCGGAAGAAGTCCAGGTCACCGAGCGCGTCCTTGGGTGCCGCGTCGGCGAAGAACGTGCCGATCAGGAACATTCCGGTCTTGCCGGCCAGCAGCGCGGTGGTCGCCTCCTGGAACGGGTACGCCTTGCCCTTGGGGTCGAAGTAGGGCAGGGCCTCGCGCCAGCGGGTGAAGACCGCCTTGACCTTCGGGTCGTCGAAGCGCTGCTTGCCGGCGAGCAGCTCGCGGTGGAACGGCGCGCCGTTGATCCGGATGTTGAGGTAGTCGAACCAGGCCGAGGCCACCCACGGGGTGTCGCCGAGGCCGATGCCGATGGGCGGGATGCCCTTGCTCTTCAACGTCTCGCAGAGGGCCAGGAACTCGGTCCAGTTCTTCGGCTCCTGCACGCCCCACTTGGCGAAGTTGGACTTGCGGTAGAAGAAGCCCCACCAGTAGTTGTTCATCGGCACGAAGATCTGCTTGCCGCTGGCGTCGGTGGAGAGGGTGCGCAGCGACTGGGGGTAGTCGTCCAGCGACTTCCAGACCTCGGAGACGTCCAGCAGCAGGTTCTTGCTGGCGTAGTCGTTGGCGACCGAGCCCGCGTACCAGGTGTAGAGGTCCGGCGGGTTGGCCGAGGTCAGGTAGGTCGGCAGCTGGGTCCGGAAGGTCTCCGAGGCGATCGTGTTGAGGCTCGCCGTGCCCTTGCCCTGTCCGTTGAAGGTCTCGATCAGCTTCTCCATCGCGGCCTTGGCCTGCGGCGAGGAGAGGTTCGACTGGATGGTGACCGCGCCCGAGCCGGTGCTCGTCGTCGGCCCGCTGGCGGAGCTGGCGCACGCGCTGAGGAACGAGCTGGCGCCGAGCGCGCCCAGGCCGGCGAGCCCGAGGTGGCCAAGGAATCGCCGGCGACCGGGGTCGAAGTCGCTCACGGAGGTATCCCTTCCTTTACGACACGTAGCGTTACGGCGCGATGTGTCGTCCATGTGAATGCTGTGACGAGAAGGTTGCATCGACCCTCGCCGGCTGTCAAGATATCTTCGTAATTAATGATTAGACGAGACCAAGGGCAGGGGTCAGGTGGATCAGCCTATGCGCCGACTTGATGGCAAGAACGCGCTGGTCACCGGCGCTATGGGCGGGATCGGCGCGGCCATCGCCCGACGGCTCGCCGCCGAGGGGGCAGCGGTCGCCCTGCTCGACGTGGCAGACACCGCCCCGCTGGCCGAGGAATTGACGGCGCGAGGCGACCGAGCACTGTCCGTAGTGGGCGATGTCAGCGACGAGGCTGACTGGACGGCCGCCGTGAACGCCGTACGGGACCGGTTCGGCCCAGTGGACATCCTGGTCAGCACCGCGTACGCCGTGCAGGTCGCTCCGGCCCACGAAACCAGCCGACAGTCCTGGGACCACCAGCTCGGCGTCAGCCTCACCGGCTCGTTCCTCGGCGTCCGCGCCTGCCTGGACGACCTGCGGGCCCGCTCGGGCGCGGTGGTGCTGATCTCCTCGGTGCACGCGCTGGTCGGGTTGCCCGGCCGGCCCGCGTACGCCGCCGCCAAGGGTGGCCTGGTCGCGCTCGGCCGCCAACTCGCCGTGGAGTACGGCCCGCAGGTCCGGGTCAACACCGTGCTGCCCGGGCCGATCCTCACCGCCGCCTGGGCCGACGTGTCCGAAGAGGACCAGCAGCGCAGCGTGGCGGAAACCGTCGCGAAGCGTTTCGGCACACCGGACGAGGTGGCCGCGGCGGTCGCGTTCCTCGCCTCGCCGGACGCCGCCTACATCACCGGCGCGAGCCTCGTGGTGGACGGTGGCTGGACAGCGGTGAAAGCCTCGGCCTGAGAGATCGATACCGACCAGCGAAAAGGCCAGGAGCATTGGCACAGTACGCACGCCGCGGCGTCCACGGGCAGACCGTCGAAGCGATCGCCCGTCGCATCCTCACCGGCGAGATCCCCGCCGGGGCGACCCTGAACATCGTCGCGTTGCAGGAGGAGTTCGACGTCAGCCTCACCGCGCTCCGCGAGGCGCTGAAGGTCCTCTCGGCCAAGGGCATCGTCGACGCCCGACAGAAGCGCGGCACCTTCGTCCGGCCCCGGGCCGACTGGAACCTGCTCGACGGCGACGTGATCCGGTGGCAGTTCGCCGAGGGCACCGACCAGCGGCTGCTCGACCAACTGCACGAGGTGCGCGCCATCATCGAGCCGGCCGCCGCCCGGCTGGCCGCCACCCGCGCCACCGCTGACGACCTGACCGCCCTCGACCGGGCACTGGACGAGATGGCCCAGGCCAACGGCGATCCCGCCGCCGCCATCGCCGCCGACCTCGCCTTCCACCGCGCGCTGCTCACCGCCACACACAACGAGCTGCTGGAACGGATGGAAGTGGTGATGGAGACCGGGCTCGCCGAACGGGACCGGCTGGTGCACGGCGGCACCCCGCACGACGACCCGGTGCCCAGCCACCGCGCGGTGGTCGACGCGCTGCGCGACCGGGACGAGACAGCGGCCGAGACCGCGATGCGTCAGTTGCTGGACAAGGCCGTCCGCGACGTCGAGAAGGTACGGGGACGAAGGGGCAGTCAGTGAAGATCGAGCGGATCGAGACCTTCCTGGTCGCGCCACGGTGGTTGTTCTGCCGGGTGGAGACCGACGACGGGCTGGTCGGGTGGGGTGAGCCCGTGGTGGAGGGCCGCGCCGAGGTGGTGCGCAGCGCGGTCGAGGTGCTCTCCGAATATCTGATCGGCGCGGACCCCCTGCGCGTCGAACAGCACTGGCAGGTGCTCACCAAGGGCGGTTTCTACCGGGGCGGGCCGATCCTCTCCAGCGCGGTCGCCGGCCTCGACCAGGCGCTCTGGGACATCGCCGGGCAGGCGTACGGGGCACCGGTGCACGCACTGCTCGGCGGGCCCGTCCGGGACCGGGTGCGGATCTACTCGTGGATCGGCGGCGACGAGCCCGACGAGGTGGCCGACGCCGCCGCCGCGCAGGTCGCCGCCGGCCTCACCGGAGTCAAGATGAACGCCTGCGGGCGGCTCTCCCCGATCCCCACTTCGGCCGAGGTGGACGCCGTCGTCGGCCGGGTGGCCGCCGCCCGCGAGGTGCTCGGCCCCGACCGGGACATCGCTGTGGACTTCCACGGTCGCGCCGGCATGGCCGCCGTCCGCCGGATCCTGCCCGAACTGGCCGCCCTGCGCCCGCTCTTCGTGGAGGAGCCGGTCCTGCCCGACCAGGCCCACCACCTGCCCGGCATCGTGGCCAGCACGCCGATCCCGGTGGCCACCGGCGAGCGGCTCTACGGTCGGTCCGAGTTCCTCGG
This sequence comes from Micromonospora sp. NBRC 107095, assembly GCF_030269705.1. Classification (NCBI taxonomy): domain Bacteria; kingdom Bacillati; phylum Actinomycetota; class Actinomycetes; order Micromonosporales; family Micromonosporaceae; genus Micromonospora; species Micromonospora sp. NBRC 107095. Next base: position 726,885 of record NZ_BSTU01000001.1, on the reverse strand, counting down.
CCCGTTGCAGGCCGGGGTCGCCGTGGTCCAACCGGACCTGTCGCACGCCGGTGGGATCTCCGAGGTCCGCCGGATCGCCGCGCTCGCCGAGACGTACGGCGCGCTGCTCGCCCCGCACTGCCCGCTCGGCCCGATCTCCCTGGCGGCCAGCCTCCAGGTGGCCTTCGCGACGCCGAACTTCCTGATCCAGGAGCAGAGCATCGGCATCCACTACAACGCCGGCTCGGAGTTGCTGGACTACCTGGTCGACCCGGAGCCGTTCCGGTTCGTGGACGGACACATCGCCCGCTTCGACCGGCCCGGGTTGGGCATCACCGTCGACGAGGCGGCGGTCCGCAAGGCCGCCCAGACCCCACACGCCTGGCGCAACCCGCTCTGGCAGCACGCCGACGGGTCGTTCGCCGAGTGGTGACCGATGCGCGGCCGGTGCCGCTGCGGGTGGCGTACGACGCGGCGCACGGCGGCCGGTGGACGAGCCTGCGCGGCGGTGACCGGGAGTGGCTCTGGCGCGGCCCGGAACCCGGCCGGCACGAGGTACGCCCCGACGAGGCGTTCGTCGACGCCGGTGGGCTGGAGGAGTGCCTCCCCACCGTGCGCGGCGAGCCCGACCACGGTGAGGTGTGGTCGCGGCCGTGGCGCGACGCGGCCCCGGGCACCGTGGTCATCGAGCGGCCGACGTTCACACTGAGCCGACGGATCACCGACCACGATGGCGTGGTGGTCGCCGACTACCGGCTGGCCGCCGACCCCGGGTACCGGTTCGTCTGGGCCGCGCACGCCCTGCTCGGCCTCTCCCCCGACGCCCGCCTCGACGCGCCCGCCGGCACCCCGACCCGGCTGCACCCGGAGGCCGCCGCGCTGCTGCCGCCGGGCAGTTGGCCCGTCGGCGACCCGTGGTTGACCGGGCCGTGGCCGGCCCCGGCCGGGCTGACGCTGGACACGTTCGGCCCGGACGACGGGACAGCGCTCGGCGCGGTGCTGCTCGACTGCCCACGGGTCCAGGTGATCGACGGCGCCGACCGGCTGACCCTTGAGCTGGAGTGCGTCGACCAACCCCACAGCACGGCCCTCTGGCGCAACCTGGGCGGCTGGCCGGCCGACGCCCCCTACCGCAGCCTCGGCGTCGAACCGATGCTCGGCGGCACCTTCGACCTGGCCGACGCCGGCCCGTCCGACGCGGCGGTGGTTCCCGCCGCCGGCGAGGTCACCTGGCGACTCACCATCTCCGCCCACCGCACCCACTGAGGACACCGTGATGAACCTGCTCGACGAGCTGCGTACCCATCGGTTGCTGGCCATCGTGCGCGGCCCGGACCCGGCCGCCGCGCTGACCGCCGTGCTCACCCTGGCCGATACCGGCGTCGCCCTGATCGAGGTCTCGCTCACCAGCACCGACGCGCTCGGCGTCATCCGCCGCGCCCGGGCCGCCCTCGGGCCGGACTACGGCCTCGGCGCGGGCACCGTGCTCAGCGCCGAGGACGCCCGCGCGGCGGCCGACGCGGGCGCCGGCTTCCTGGTCACCCCGGCGATCGCCGCGAGCCTCGCCGAGGGCGGCCGGCTCGGGCTGCCGGTGCTCGCCGGCGCCCTCACCCCCACCGAGGTGGTGCAGGCCACCGACGGCGGGGCCACCGCGATCAAGCTCTTTCCGGCCTCCCTCGGCGGGCCCGACTACCTCGGCGCGCTGCGCGACCCGTTCCCCGGCACCGCGTTCGTGCCGGTCGGCGGGGTCGACGCGGACGGTGCCCGGCGCTACCTCAACCGGGGTGCGACAGCTGTCGGTGTCGGTTCCCCGCTGCTCGGCGACTCCGTCCGAGGCGGCGACACCACGGCGTTGCGGGAGCGGGCCGCCGCCTTCCTCGCGGCGGTCCAGCCATGACCGACCTGCTCACGCTCGGCGAGACGATGGCGGCGTTCCGCACCACCGGTCCGCTGCGACTGGGCGGCACCGCCGGCATCTCCGTCGCCGGGTCCGAGTCGAACGTGGCGATCGGCCTGGCCCGGCTCGGCCACCGGCCGGCCTGGATCGGGGTCACCGGGGCCGACTCGCCCGGCGAGCTGGTCCGCCGGACGCTGCGCGCCGAGGGCGTCGACCTGACCTGGTCCCGGGTCGACCCGACCGCCCCCACCGGGCTGATCCTCTTCGAGAACCGGGTCGCCGACATCAACCGGGTCACCTACCACCGCGCCGGGTCGGCCGGCTCCCGACTGGGCCCGGCCGACGTGACAGGGGCCTTCGACGCCCCCGGGCCACCACCCCGACTGCTGCACGTCACCGGCATCACCTGCGCGCTCGGCGTCGAGCCGTACCAGGCTGTGGTGGCGGCCGTGCGGCGGGCCCGCGCGGCCGGCAGCACCGTCTGCCTGGACGTCAACCACCGCAACCGGCTCTGGTCGGTCGCCGAGGCCGCCGCCGCGCTGCGCCCGCTGCTGCCCTCGATCGACCTGGTGATCGCCTCCGACGACGAGTTGGCAGTGCTGACCGACGCCACCGACCCGGCCTCGGCGCTCCTCTCGGCCGGTGTCACCGAGGTCGTGGTCAAGCACGGCGGCGACGGGGCGACCAGCCACAGCGCGACCGGCGTCATCCACCGTCCAGCCCGGACGGTGCCGGTGGTGGACACCGTCGGCGCGGGTGACGCCTTCGTCGCCGGGCTGCTCTCCGGCTGGCTCGACGGCCTCGACGCGCCGGCCCGACTGGACCGGGCCGTCACCACCGGCGCGTTCGCGGTCGCCACCAAGGGCGACTGGGAGGGTCTGCCCGACCGGGCCGAGCTGACGCTGCTCGACCACGGCCCCGGCGGTACGGTCCGCTGACGACCTTTGGGAGGAACACCATGGAGCTGACCGAGCCGACCGTCTGGAGCACCGACCGGCTGGAGTTGGGTGAAGGCCTGCGTTGGGTCGACGACCGGTTGGTCCTCGTCGACCTGCTGGCCGGGCGACTGCTGGAGAACGACGGCGACGCCCCGACCCCGCTGCGGGAGCTGCGCCGCCTCGACGTGCCACTCGGCGCGGTCGCCCCGGTGCTCGACCGAGCCGGCGAATGGCTGGCCGCCGCCGGGACCGGCGTCACGGTGCTGCCCGCCACCGGCGACCCAGTTCCGGTCGCCGACCTGGTCGGCGACGCACCCGAGCCGACCCGGATGAACGACGCGGTCGCCGACCCGCACGGCCGCTTCTGGGCCGGCAGCATGACGTACGCGATGACGCCCGGCGGGGGCACGCTGTTCCGCCTCACCCCGGGCGCCGAGCCGGTTCCCGCGGTGACCGGGCTGACCATCCCGAACGGTCCGGCGTTCGACGCGACCGGCACCACCATGTACCTCGCCGACACCCCGCTCGGCCAGATCGACCGGTTCACCGTCGACCCCGCCACCGGGGCCCTGAGCGGGCGGGAGCCCTTCGTGCGGCTGTCCCCCGCCGACGGCGGCCCGGACGGCATGACGCTCGACGCGGCCGGTCACCTCTGGATCGCGCTCTGGGGCGGCTCCGCGGTCCGCCGCTACCGGCCCGACGGCACCCTCGACCGGGAGATCCGGCTGCCAGCGAAGCAACCGGCCGGCATCTGCCTGGGCGGCCCCGGCCTGCGGCGACTCTTCATCGGCACCGCCCGGGTGGGGCTGGACACGCCAGGGCCGGCGGATGGAGCACTGCTCGCGGTGGACGTCGAGGTCCCCGGCCTGCCCGCCGCCGGTGCCGGCGTACCGACACGCTGATCGCAGGCATACCGGACGCCAGGGCGGGAACAACCGCACCGACGTGTGGTAACAGCCGACCGGCAGGGAGCGAGACGATGAGCAGCACGGGGTGGGCAGCGTGAACGGGCCGGTCGGCGACGAGCCGGTCGGCGAGCTGGAGTTGGTGCACACCTTCACCGGCCCGATGCCGACCGGGGTGAGCGTCTCGCACCGCGGCCGGATCTTCGTCAACTTCCCGAAGTGGGGCGACAAGGTGCCGGCCACGGTCGTCGAGCTACGCGACGGTCGCGAGGTGCCCTACCCCGACCAGGCGTGGAACGACCCGTCCGGCGACGACGACGCCGGTGCGTTCGTGTCGGTGCAGAGCATCGTGGTGGACCCGGCCGACCGGCTCTGGGTGCTGGACACCGGCAGCCCGATGTTCCAGCCCACGAAGCCGGGTGGCCCGAAACTGGTCCGGGTCGACCTGGACACCGACACGGTCGCCCAGGTGATCACCTTTCCGGCGGACGTGGCGCTGCCGACGACGTACCTCAACGACGTCCGCTTCGACCTGCGCCGCGGGGAGGCGGGCGTCGCGTACATCACCGACTCGGCCCTCTCCGGGCCGAACGGGATCATCGTGGTCGACCTGGCCAGCGGGGCGTCCTGGCGGCGGCTGCACGACCACCCGTCCACCAAGGCGGAGCCGCTGACGTCGTTCCGGCCGGTGGTCGAGGGTCGACCGTTCCTCGAACGGCCGGCGGACGGGCCACCGAAGCCGGTGGCGATGGGCTCCGACGGCATCGCCATCTCGGCCGACGGCGGCCGGCTCTACTACTGCCCGTTGACGTCCCGGCGCTGGTACAGCGTCTCCACCGAGGCGCTGGCCGACCCGGGCGTCACCCAGGAGGCGGCCGCCGCGACGGTTGTCGACGAGGGCGACAAGGGCACCGCGTCGGACGGCTTGGAGAGCGACGACGCCGGCCGGCTCTACCTCACCTCGTACGAGCACAACGCGGTGCTGCGCCGGCTACCGGACGGCGAGTACGAGACGCTGGTGCACGACCCGCGACTGCTCTGGCCGGACACCATGTCGGTGGCCACCGACGGGTATCTCTACGTCACCGCCAACCAACTGCACCGGCAGCCGCAGTACCAGCGCGGCAAGGACCTGCGGCGCAAGCCGTACGCGCTGTTCCGCACCCGCATCGACGCCGGCCCGGTGCTGCTACGCCGTTGAGCGGGCGGGTGGCTGCCGTCGCCAAAGACGCCCTGCCGATTCAATCTTGGACAGTTTCCGTTACGAGCTAACGGAAACTGTCCAAGATTGCCGGAACGGGGACGTGTCGCGCGGTACGTCGGTTGTCAGTCGACGGGCAGGGTGCGGTCCAGAAGGTCGAACAGGGCGGCCCAGTGACGCTCGGTGGCCTGCTCGTCGTACGCCGGGGTGTCGGCCATGGTGTAGCCGTGGTGGGCGCCGACGTACACCTCGGAGCGGTACCGCACTCCGGTGGCGTCGAGGGCCTTCTCCAGCGTGGCGATCTGCTCGGGCGTCATCGACTGGTCGGCGTCGGCGTGCCCGAAGTACACCTCGCCGGTGATCGAGGCGACGCCCAGGTGCGGGCTGTCCGGCGCGTCGGTGACGATCCGCCCGCCGTGGAAGCTGGCGATCGCCGCGATGCGGTCCGGGTGCGCCTCGATGGCCCGCAGCGCGTTGGTGCCGCCCATGCAGTAACCGGTGATGGCGACCGGGCCCGGCCGGACGTCGTCGCGGGCCGCCAGGAAGTCCAGGTAGGCGGCGGTGTCCCGGCTGATCACCTCGGGGGTCAGCGCGCCGATCAACGGCATGGCCTTCGCGAAGAGGGCGGCCCGCCCGTCGGCCTCACCAAGTCGGGACAGGTCGAACAGCGGTGCCCGGCCGCCCCGGTAGAGCAGATGGGGCGTCAGCACCAGGTAACCCCGGGCGGCGATCCGCTCGGCCATCTCGACCAGGCGCGGGCGCGGCCCGATGGCGTCCATGAAGAGCAGCACCGCCGGGAACGGGCCGTCGCCGTCCGGTCGGGTGAGAGACGCGTCCGCCACTCCGTCACTGGTTGTGATGTCCACCGTCGTCGTCAGCACAGTGCCTCCTCGTACGCCGATCTTGGTCCGTTCCGAACGTTACTCGCCGTGTCGGCGTGCCTGGCCGGCAGCCGCGTGAACGCGGCGTCAAGAAATGGCGGTGACCCGTCGAAACGGCGTATCGACTGGTGCTCCGCCGCCGCCCGGTGGTGACGATGGGTGCCATGAGTCCTTGGCGGATGACACGCTGGGAACGCGAAGAGCTGCCACCCGACGCCGGCGCCGACAACGCACCCGGCGCGCCCACGACCAGGGCGGACGAGTCGGAGCGGCGGCACGAGGCACTGGTCAGCGTCCGGCTCGGCCCGTCCGCGCCCGGCAGTCACCTGGTGGAGTACCTGCGGCACGAGCCGTGCGCCGTCGCCGCGTGGTGGATCGCCGCCGACGTCGACGCCGTCATCCGGCTTGCCGCCGACAGCATCACCGTGCTGCACCGAGCCGTGGCCGACCTGCGGCTACGCGCCGGAGTGGAGGTGGCGGACGCCAACTACATCCTGCGCGCGCTCGACCTGACCACACCGGCCGACCCGGGTGCCGCGACGGACGCCCCGGCCTGGGCGGGGTCCGCCGCATGAGCAGCCGCACCGGTGACCGCCGGATCGTGGTGGGCGTCGACCGCTCGTTCGCCGGGATGCAGGCGCTGCGCCGGGAGACGCAGCGGGCCGCGACGATCCGCCGCTTCGCCCGCGACCTCGAACGATTCAGCCGATGACCGCCACCGCGGCGGCACGTGTGGAAAGGACCGACCCGACAATGGACGAGGGCCCGATAATCTACGCCGTTCCGGTGCGTGACCTGCCGGGACGAATGGTGCGGACGGTACGGACCGGCCGCTCCCCGCAGGGGCAGCGGGTGGGCATCGCCTTCACCCGTCCCGAGCTGCTGGTCACCGCGATGGGCGCGGACCAGCAGTGGGAGGAGCTGTGCGAGTCGGCGCTGCGCGGCATGCTGCGCCCGCTCGGCATCGACGTGATCCAGGTCGACCCGTTGCTGGTGGCACCACCGCTGGACCCGACGACCGCCGCCCGCCCGACGACCGCCGCCGGCCCGATCGGTCAGGCGCGGACGAAGCGCACCGCGTCGGCGATGACATGGCCGTCGGTGTCCTCGGTACGGATCAGCACGCTCCCCGCGGTGCCCGCCGTGAACGGGTAGGTGCCCAGCGGCACCCACTGGCCCCCGGACTGCCGCTGGTCGACGGTCCGGGTGGCCACCCCACCGGAGTACGCGATGTCCACCGGCACGTTGCTCGCCCGGTTGGGGTCGGCGGTCCAGCGCAGCTGCACCGTCCACGACCCGGAGGCGGGCAGCGTCGGGCGGAACCGCAGTCGGTTGACGCCCTTGGCGGTGTCGCCGTCGTGCTCGTAGTCCGGGCCGTAGTAGCCGCCGATGCTGGTGCTGCGCAGCCACGTCCCGGCCCGGGTGATCCCGCTGGACGCCGCGTTGTCCAGGATCACCTCGCTGGTGGAGCCCCACTCCAGCACCGCGCCGTCCTGCCGCAGCCGGGCCTGGAGAGCCGGCACCGACACCGCCTGCACGGCGAGGTTGCCGGCGAGCGCCAACGACGCCGCCGTGGCGGCGGCCTGCCCGAGGATCATGAACACCGGTTCCATCCGGATCGAGCCGTACGCGATGTGGCTCGCCGACAGGCAGACCGGCACCAGCAGGTTGGCGCACTGGGCCTGGTGCGGCACGATCGCCCGGTAGCTGACCGGGTACGGCGAAGGCACCCCGATCTGCACGTCCCCCTCGTTGCGGACCTTCCCGTCGACCACCACCCGCTGACAGTTGTGCGAGTCCATCGTGTAACTGGCCAGGCCCACCGAGTCGGTGGCCCGTACCCGGCCCCGGCAGTCGGCCTCGGTCATCACGTACGCGGAGACCATCCGGCGGGCCTCCCGGATGTAGAGCAGCGGCGGCCAGCCGCCCGTGCCGGTGAACTCGTCGGCCGGCAGCCCCCACCGGGCGGTCGACTCACGCACCGACGCCGGCAACCGGGGATCGTTGGCCAGGAACCACATCATCCCCTGCTGGTAGCTGCGGTGCTCGGCGATGATGCTCTCCCGCGCCGCCCAGGTCGCCGTCGGGTACGCGTGGTTGAAGCCGATGTGGTCGGTGGAAACCGCGCCGTTGTTGTTGGAGTCGGTCTTCCCACCGCCGATCGAGTGGGTGGTGAAGTACGGCCCGGTGAAGCCGGCCTGGATGTGGCGCAGTTGCAGCTCGTACCGGATCGGGTCGTAGTCGGACGGCTTGCCGAACGGGATCCGGTTGGCTGCCTGGGTGAGGCACATCCGGAAGCAGTACGCCTGGATCCGGTCGTCGCCGCTGCCCTGCGGGGCGAGCGGGGTGGCGGAGATGCCCGGCAGCAGGCCGCTGGCGGGCGAGCCGGCCGTCACGTACGGGTCGACCGGATAAACGAACTGGTGGGTGTTACGGGACTGCACCCCGTTGATCGTCTCGCCGTAGGTGTCGTTGGACTCCCGCCCGACGGTGAACCCCACCCCGGCCATGGCGAGCAGGTCACCCTCGTAGGTGGCGTCCACGAACACCCCACCCCGGTAGACCGACCCGTCCTCGGTGCGCAGCTCGGTGATCCGGTTGCCGGTACGGCCGAGGCCGGACAGCCGGGCCCCGACGACCACGGGGACGCCGGCCTCGGCCAGCATCTCGGCGAATACGGCGGTGGCGACACGCGGTTCGAAGGTCATCCGCAGCGGCGACGTCGACGTGAGGGTGCCGCCGTGGTACTTGACGTACACCCGGCGGTAGAACTCGGCGGCCAGCCCGCCGATGGACGCCTGGACCCCGGTGTCGGTGGCCCCGAGCCCGGCGGTGCTCAGCCCACCGACGTGGCTGGTGGGCTCCACCACCACGGCGGTGTGGCCGAGCCGACGCATGATGATCGCGGCGGCCAGCCCACCGGAGGTGGCGCCGTAGACGACCAGGTCGGCGGTGGTGACGGCGGCGCGGGCGGGACCGGCCCGGAACGGGTCGGTCAGACCGGCCAGGACGAGGCCGGCACCGCCGGCGGTCAGCAGACGGCGGCGGGACAGGGGCACTGACACGGCGGACTCCATCACTGGTAACCGGAGGGGACGGTTACAGAAGCACGCCGCTGCCGCTGCTGTCGAAATTCTTCAATCTCTGCCGGCGGGTGTCAACGGGTCAGGGGCGGTAGCGGTAGCCCATTCCCGGCTCGGTGATGAGGTGCCGGGGGCGGGCCGGGTCGTCCTCCAGCTTGCGCCGCAGCTGGGCCAGGTACTGCCGCAGGTAGTTGGTCTCGTTCTGGTACTCCGGGCCCCACACGTCATGCAGGAGCTGCCGTTGGCTGACCAGCTTGCCGGGATGCCGCAGCAGCTTCTCCAGCACGCTCCACTGGGTGGGGGTCAGCTTGACCTCGGTGCCGTCGTCCCTACGCACGCTGTGGTCGGCCAGGTCGACGGTGTGCTGACCGATCCGCAACGCCGGCACCGCCTCGCTGGGCGCGCCGAGGCGGCGGGTCACCGCGCGGATGCGGGCCAGCAACTCCTCGACCCCGAACGGCTTGGTGACGTAGTCGTCCGCACCCGCGTCCAGCGCCGCCACCTTGTCCTCGCTGCCGGCCCGGCCGGAGAGCACGATGATCGGCACGGAGGTCCACCCGCGCAGGCCCCGGATCACCTCCACACCGTCGATGTCGGGCAGGCCGAGGTCGAGCACCACCAGGTCGGGCGGGTGGCTGGCGGCGGCCTTCAACGCGGCGGCCCCGGTGCCGGCGACGTCCACGTCGTACCGGCGGGCCCGCAGGTTGATCCGCAGGGCGCGCAGGATCTGCGGTTCGTCGTCGACGACCAGGATGCGCGTCATTCCGGTGGCCCCTCCGAGCTGGTCTGCGCGGCAGCCGGCAGCCGCAGCACCATGGTGAGCCCACCACCGGGGGTGGTCTCCGGGGTGATGCTGCCACCCATCGCCTCGGCCAACCCCCGGGACAGGGCAAGGCCGAGACCGACACCGGTCTGGTTGTCCCGGTCACCGAGGCGCTGGAACGGCTGGAAGACATGCTCCCACTGGTCCTCCGGGATGCCCGGCCCCCGGTCGATCACCCGCAGCTCGACCTGACCGGCGTGCGCGCTGGCGGTGATCACCGGCGGCTGGTCGGGTGGGCTGTAGCGCAGCGCGTTGGCGACGATGTTGACCAGCACCCGTTCCAGCAGGCCCGGGTCGGCGGTGGCCGCCGGCAGGTCGGCCGGGATGTCCGTGCCGACGGTCGCGGCCGCCGGGCCAAGTTCGTCAAGCGCCAGGGGTACGGCGTCCTCCAGGCCGACAGCGGTCGCCGAGATGCCCAGCACACCCGCCTGGAGCCGGCTCATGTCCAGCAGGTTCGCGACCAGCCGGGCGAGCCGGTCCAGCGATTCCTCGGCGGTCTCCAACAACTCCTCGCGGTCGGCCTCGTCGAACTCGATGTCGTGGCTGCGCAGGCTGGTCACTGCCGCCTTCGCGGACGCCAGCGGGGTACGCAGGTCGTGGCTGACCGCGGCGAGCAGCGCGGTGCGCATCCGGTCGGCGGCGGCGAGGGGCCGGGCGGTGGCGGCCTCCTCGGCGAGCCGTTCCTGGCGCAGCGCGACGGCGGCCTGGGCGGCGAACGCCTCGACGATCCGCCGGTCGGCGGCCTCCAACCGTCGGCCGCAGAGCACGACGGTGATCCGGTCGTCGACCGGGACCGTCGTCTCACCGCCCTCCGGGGTGCACGGCGGGCTCTCGCCGACGCTGGCCGCCACGTTCCAGGCGTGCTCCTCGCGGGCCCGCTCCGGGCGGCCACCGGCCTCCTCGGCCAACTCCAGCACGCTCACGGCGCGCAGCCCGAAGGTCTCCCGGAGCTGTTCGAGCAGTGCGGGCAGCGGGCGTTCGCCGCGCAGCACGCCGCCGGCGATGGCGGCGAGGGTCTGCGCGTCGGCGGCGGCGCGGGCGGCCTCCCGGGTACGCCGGGCGGCAACGTCGACGACCCAGCTCACCGCGAGCGCCACCCCGACGAAGACGGCCAGGGCGAGCAGGTTGTCCGCCTCGGCGATGGTCAGCGTCTTGAAGGGCGGGGTGAAGAACCAGTTGAGCAGCAGGCTTCCGCCGAGCGCGGCGACCAGGGCCGGCCACACCCCGCCGACCAGCGCGACCCCGACCACCCCGGCGAGAAACAGCAGGATGTCGTTTGTCAATGTCAGGTCGGGCAGGGTTTTCAGCAGCACTGTGAGCAGCGGCATGCCCAGCACGGCGAGGCCGAAGCCGAGCAGTCGGCGGCGGCGGGACAACGCCGCCGGCACTGCCGCCGCCCGACGGCCCTTGCCGGCCTGCTTGTGGGTGACCAGGTGCACGTCGATCGCGCCGGAGAGCGCGGTGGTGGTCACCCCGACACCCCGGGCGAAGATCTGCGCGAAGCGGCCCCGGCGGCTGGCTCCGAGCACCAACTGTGTGGCGTTCACACCCTGAGCGAAGTCCAGCAGCGCGGCCGGCACGTCGGTGCCGAGCACCTGGTGGTACGTGCCGCCCAGGCTCTCCACGAGCACCCGTTGGCGGGCCAGCTGGGCGGGGTCGGCGCCGGCCAGGCCGTCGCTGCGGGCCACGTGCACGGCGAGCAGGTCGGCGCCCTTGCTGCGGGCCGCGACCCGGGCGGCCCGACGGATCAGCGTCTCTCCCTCGGGCCCGCCGGTCAGCGCCACCACCACCCGTTCCCGGGCCTCCCAGGTCGCGGCGATGCCCTGCTGGCTGCGGTAGCGGTCGAGCTGCTCGTCGACCTTGTCGGCCAGCCAGAGCAGCGCCAACTCGCGCAGTGCGGTGAGGTTGCCGACCCGGAAGTAGTTTCCCAACGCGGCGTCGATCTTGTCGGGGCGGTAGATGTTGCCGTGCGCCATCCGGCGGCGCAGCGCCTCCGGGGTCATGTCGACCAGCTCGACCTGCTCGGCTGCGCGGACGATCTCGTCCGGCACGGTCTCCCGCTGGGTGGTGCCGGTGATCTGCGCGACGACGTCGTTGACCGACTCCAGGTGCTGCACGTTGACAGTGGACAGCACGTCGATCCCCGCGTCGAGCAGTTCCTGGACGTCCTGCCAGCGCTTGTCGTGCCGGGAACCGGGCACGTTGCTGTGTGCCAACTCGTCCACCACCGCGATCTCCGGCCGGCGGGCCAGTACCGCGTCCAGGTCCATCTCGGTGAACTCCACGCCGCGGTACGCCATCGTGCGGCGGGGCACCTGCTCCAGGTCACCGAGCATCTCGGCGGTGTGCTGACGACCGTGGGTCTCCACGAAGCCGATCACCACGTCGGTGCCGCGCGCGGCCCGCCGCTGGGCCTCCTCCAACATGGCGTACGTCTTGCCGACGCCCGGGGCGGCCCCGAGATAGATGCGCAGTTCTCCGCGTGGCACGGGACCATCCTCCCTGCTCAGATCGGCGGGCGGGGCCGTGCCCGGTGGACACGGCCCCGCCTGCGGGTGTGCTCAGCGTGCGGGGAACTGCTTGTCGAGGGCGAGGTTCAGTTCCAACACGTTCACGCCGGGCTCCCCCATGAAGCCGAGCGCCCGCCCGCTGGTGTGCTCCTCGACCAGCTTGCGAACCGCCGCCGGGTCCGCGCCGCGCTCCCGCGCGACCCGGTTCACCTGCAACTCCGCGTACGCCGGGCTGATCTGCGGGTCGAGGCCGCTGGCGCTGGCGGTGACCGCGTCGGCGGGCACCGCCGGGTCGGCGGGCGCATCGCCCCGGATCGGGGTGACCACCCCGCCGGCGGCCACGTAGTCCTCACCGGGCTGGGCCGGCTCCACCGGCACCCCCTGGTACTCGGTGACGAACGGAGTCGCCGGGGCGGCCTGGTTGACGCTGACCACCCGGGTCACCGGGCCGGTCAGACCGTCCGCGCGGAAGACCGCGAGCACGGCACCCACCCCGTCGTCGGTGCAGTACGGGCGGCTGCCGTCGACGCCGTTGAGTTCGCCGACGGCCTTGCTGCGCCCGCAGACCTGGGTGAGCAGGCTTTCGCTGGACTCCTCCGGGTCGGTGGCGATGGTGTCGACAACGCTCTCCGGGCCCAGGTTGCTGGCCGAGGTGGAGGTCGGGTCGTAGCCGTCGCCGGCAGCCGACGGGCGGGACTGGAAGTACCGGGCGACGGGGTTGCCGTCGGCGTCGGTGAAGGACTGGCCGATCAGGGCGCTGCCGACCGTCGTTCCGTTCGAGACGATCAGCGAGCCGTCGGCCTTGTGGTTGAGGCCGGGCAGCTGGCCGAGCGCCACCAGGGCCAACGGGTAGACCAGGCCGAGCAGCACCGTGAAGACGAGCACGGCGCGCAGCGCGGCGAGGTGTTGGGCGATCCAGGTGGGTAGACGCATCACGAAATCCCCGGGAAGAACTGGATAAGCAGGTCGATGAGCTTGATCCCGATGAACGGCACGATGATGCCGCCCAGCCCGTAGACCAGGAGGTTGCGGCTGAGCAGCTTCGACGCGGCGGCCGGCCGGTACCGCACGCCGCGCAGGGCGAGCGGGATCAGCGCGATGATCACCAGGGCGTTGAAGATGACGGCGGAGAGGATCGCCGACTCCGGGCTGGACAGCCGCATGATGTTCAGCGTGTCCAGGCTCGGGTAGAGGCCGGCGAACATGGCCGGGATGATCGCGAAGTACTTCGCGATGTCGTTGGAGATGCTGAACGTGGTGAGCGCGCCACGGGTGATCAGCAACTGCTTGCCGATCTCGACGATCTCGATCAGCTTGGTCGGGTCGGAGTCGAGGTCGACCATGTTGCCGGCCTCCTTGGCGGCCGACGTGCCGGTGTTCATGGCCACGCCGACGTCGGCCTGGGCGAGGGCCGGCGCGTCGTTGGTGCCGTCACCGGTCATCGCGACCAGCCGGCCGCCCTCCTGCTCCCGCTTGATCAGCGCGAGCTTGTCCTCCGGCGTCGCCTCGGCCAGGAAGTCGTCCACCCCGGCCTCGTCGGCGATCGCCTTCGCGGTACGCGGGTTGTCACCGGTGATCATCACGGTGCGGATGCCCATCCGGCGCATCTCGTCGAACCGCTCCCGCATGCCGGACTTGACCACGTCCTTGAGGTGGATGACGCCCAACGCGCGGGCGGGCTCACCGTCGACGTGCTCGGCGACCACCAACGGGGTGCCGCCGGTGCCGCTGATCGCGTCCACGATCTCGCCGACCTGCTCGGTCGGGTGGCCGCCGTTCTCGCGTACCCACTTCATCACCGCGGCGGCGGCGCCCTTGCGGACCCGACGGCCGGCGCCCGACGCGCCGCCGTCCACGCTGGCGTCCGGGGTGAGGTCGACGCCGCTCATCCGGGTCTGCGCGGTGAACGGCACGAAGGTGGCGTGCGGCATCACGCCGGGCTCGCGCTCGCGCAGCCCGAACTCGTTCTTCGCCAGCACCACCACCGAACGCCCCTCGGGGGTCTCGTCGGCCAGGCTGGACAGCTGCGCGGCGTCGGCAACGGTAGCGGCGTCGACCCCTTCGACCGGTACGAACTCGGCGGCCTGCCGGTTGCCAAGAGTGATGGTGCCGGTCTTGTCCAGCAGCAGGGTGTTGACGTCGCCGGCCGCCTCGACGGCCCGGCCGCTCATGGCCAGCACGTTGCGCTGGACGAGGCGGTCCATGCCGGCGATGCCGATGGCGGAGAGCAGCGCGCCGATGGTGGTGGGGATCAGGCAGACCAGCAGCGAGATCAGCACCACCCCGGTGACGCCGGAGTCGGTGATCGCCCCGGTGTTGGGGGCGGCCGCCTGGTACGCCTTGGAGAAGATGGCGAGTGGCTGGAGGGTGACCACGGCCAGCAGGAAGATGATCGTGAGCGCGGCGAGCAGGATGTTCAGCGCGATCTCGTTCGGCGTCTTCTGCCGGTTGGCCCCCTCGACCAGGGCGATCATCCGGTCGATGAAGCTCTCCCCCGGCTTCTGGGTGATCTTCACGATGATCTGGTCGGAGAGCACCTTGGTACCGCCGGTCACCGCGCTGCGGTCGCCGCCGGACTCCCGGATGACCGGGGCCGACTCGCCGGTGATCGCCGACTCGTCGACGCTGGCGATGCCCTCGACGATGTCGCCGTCGCCGGGGATGATGCCGCCCGCCTCGACCAGCACAATGTCGCCCTGCCGCAGGTCGGGCGCGGGCACCGCCTCGTCGCGGTAGGTGTTGGCCCGTGCGCCGGGCTTCCAGTCGATCAGTCGGGTGGCGATGGTGTCCTTCTTCGCCTGCCGCAGCGTCGCGGCCTGGGCCTTACCCCGGCCCTCGGCGACCGCCTCGGCGAGATTCGCGAAGATCACTGTCAACCAGAGCCAGACGGTGATCGCCCAGGCGAACACCGACGGGTCGGTCACCGCCAGGACGGTGGTGAAGGCCGCGCCGACCTCAACGATCAGCATCACCGGGTTACGCCACAGCGTGGTCGGGTTGAGCTTGCGCACCGCGTCCGGCAGGGACCGGACCAACTGCCTGGGGTCGAGCAGGCCCCCGCCGATCCGGTTGCCCTGGGTGGCGGGTGTGCCGGGGAGCTGCTCTGTCGGGGCGGACGTGACGGACATGTCCTCGTTCCTCATGGTGGTCAGAGCCCCTCTGCCAGCGGGCCGAGCGCGAGCGCAGGCAGGAAGGTCAGCGCGACGAGGACCACGGTGACGCCGACGACCATGCCGATGAACAGCGGTCGGTGGGTCGGCAGGGTGCCCTCGGACGCGGGGGTGGGTGCCTGGCGGGCCAGTGAGCCGGCCAACGCGAGCACGAAGATGATCGGCAGGAACCGGCCCAGCAGCATGCACAACCCGAGCGCGGTGTTCCACCACGGCGTGTTGACGGTGATGCCGGCGAAGGCGGAGCCGTTGTTGTTGCTGGCCGAGGTGAACGCATACAGCACCTCGGAGAGGCCGTGCGGGCCGACGTTGAGCGCCGTGGAGTTGTTGCCGGTGGCGAACGCCGCCGCCGTGCCGACCAGCACCAGGATGGGTGTGATCAGGAAGTAGAGCGAGGCGAACTTGATCTCGCGCGACCCGATCTTCTTGCCCAGGTACTCCGGGGTGCGGCCGACCATCAGCCCGGCCACGAAGACCGTGATCACCGCGAGGATGAGCAGGCCGTAGAGACCGGAACCGGTGCCGCCCGGCGCGACCTCGCCGAGCATCATGTTGACCATCGTCATCATGCCGCCGAGCGAGGTGAACGAGTCGTGGAACGAGTTAACCGCACCGGTCGAGGTGAGCGTCGTGGCGGCGGCGAAGGTGGCCGAGTTCGACACGTCGAACCGCACCTCCTTGCCCTCCAGCGCCGCACCGACCGCCTGCGGCACCGTGCCGTGGCCGGCCAGCTCGAAGATGTTCGTGATGGCGACGCTGGCGACGGCGAGGATGCCCATCACCGCGGCGATGGCGTACCCCTGGCGGTTCTGCCCGACCATCCGGCCGAACACCCGGGGCAGGCTGAACGGGATCAGCAGGATCAGGAAGATCTCCAGCCAGTTCGTCCACGCGGTCGGGTTCTCGAACGGGTGGGCGCTGTTGACGTTGTAGAAGCCGCCGCCGTTGGTGCCCAGCTCCTTGATCACTTCCTGGCTGGCGACCGGACCGCCGGTGATGGTCTGGGTGCCGCCGGTCAACGTGGTCACGTCGGTGCCGCCGGAGAGGTTCTGCACCGCCCCGCCGATCATCAGCGCGATGGCGCCGAGCACCGCGATCGGCAGCAGGATGCGTAGCACGATCCGGGTCAGGTCGACCCAGAAGTTGCCGAGCTGCCCGGTGCGGCTACGGGCGAAGCCGCGCACCAGCGCGACAGCCACCGCGATGCCGACCGCCGCCGAGACGAAGTTCTGCACGGCCAGGCCGGCCATCTGCACCAGGTGGCCCATCGTCGACTCACCCGAGTACCACTGCCAGTTGGTGTTGGTCACGAACGACACGGCCGTGTTCCAGGCGCCGTGGGTCATCACCGGGTCGAGGCCCAGCGACAACCACAGGTGGTTCTGCACCCGCTGGAACAGGTAGAGGAAGAGGATCGAGATCGCGGAGAATGCCAGCACGCTGCGGGCGTACACGCCCCAGGTCTGCTCGGCGGCGGGGTTGACCCCGACCAGGCGGTAGATGCCCCGCTCGGCCCGCGACTGTTTGCTGCCGGAGACCGCCCGGAACATGTAGTCGCCGAAGGGCTTGTAGACGGCGGCGAGGGCCGCCACCAGCGTCAGCACGAAGATGACGCCCGCTGTTGTCATGGTCATCAGAAGCGCTCCGGGAACAGCAGGGCGAACACCAGGAACGCGCCCAGGACCACCGCGAGCACCAGACCTACGGCGTTAACCGCGTTCACAGCTTCTCCACCGCCCGGACCACCAGGGCGAGCGCTGCGAACAGCGCCACCGTCAGGACCACGAACACCACGTCAGACACGCTGACTCCTCATACCGGAAAGGTTCGTCGCGACCGCCTTCCGGTCGCGCCGGGCAATCAAAGCCCCACCACCCGCCGGTCGGCAGGGGTCATAACGCGACCATGACGGCGGCGAACCTTTTCTTGACGTGGTTTTCACACCTGCCCACTGAACAGGTGAAATGCGGCACAACCTCGGCCACCCGCGAGGTCGAGGCCGGTTACACGGGTCGACCTCGCCCGCCGGTCGCGGATGACCCCGCCGCGAGCCACCAGGGGTGCGGCCCGGCGGGTGGTGCGGGATCGGAGGCGCGGGCGCGCGGGCGCGGAGGCGCGGGAGCGCGCGGCCGGGTCAGGCCGGGCGGCGGGCCACCAGCACGTCGCGCATGATCGACTGGTCCACCCGGTGCCGCAGCGCGCGGTAGGGCTCGTCGTCGACCACTGTCAGACCCGCGTCGGCCAGCGCCGCCGCAGCGTCGTCGCGGCTGGCGACATGGGTGTTCCAGGAGATGCCCAACGCACCGCCGGGGCGCAACAACCCGGCCCAGACCGGGGCGGCGTCCGCGAGCAGCGCCAGCGGGTCGCGGGTCAACCCCTGCCCAGCAGTACGACTGCCATGCTGCACGCCGTACGGCGCGTCGGCGACGACCAGGTCCACGGTCTGCGGGCGGAAGAACTCCGCCGACCGGGCGGTGTCGGCGTTGACCACGTCCAGCAGCTGGGTCTGGCCGGCCTTGTGCTCCTCGCGGGTCGGCGCCAGCTCGATCCGCACCCGTCGGCCGACCACCTTGCGTTCCCGCCGCACCGGCCCCGACTCCAGCACCCGGTGCTTGACCCGCTTCTGCTTCAGCCAGGTGGTGATGAACGCCCGGTACGCCTCGACGTCCTTCTGGTCGCGCTCGATCCCGGCCGCGTCGAAGCCGTACATCAGCGCCTGGTTCAGGGTGGTGCCCCGACCACAGAGCGGGTCGAGCACCCGGAACCGGCGGCTGGTCATCTCGGTGGCCCGGTCCGAGGCGAGCAGTGTGACGTTGAGCAGCAGCTTGGTGAACTGCTCGTTGGTCTTGCCCGGGTACTTCTGGATGGTGAGCAGGTCGTCGTCGTAACGGTCCAGCCGGCTCCACTCGACCGGCCGCAGCAGCTCGCCGACGATCTCGAACAACGCGTACCCGGCGGAGAGGTTGCCCAGCACCGCCAGGTCACGCTCCGTCAGCCCGTCACCGGTGAAGGTGATGTACGACGCCCCTCCGACGACAGCGGTGTCCAGCTCACCGATCCGACCGTCCAGCGCCGAGCGGCCGAAGATCTCCAGCTCGGCCCGGGTGAGGTCGACGGCGGCGCGGGCGTACACCCGGTTGGTGGCGGGCAGGATCAGCAGGCCGTAACGCGTCATGATCCGGCGAGTATTCCACAACCAGTCACTGTCGCCGGGAACCGGAGCGGCTGCCGGAGCGACTACCGGTACATGGGGTGTGAGCAGTGGCGGGAGGTCCTGTCCGCGCAACTGGACGGGGAGGAGACAGCCGCCGAACTGACGGCGGTGCAGGGGCACCTCGACGGGTGCGCCGATTGCCGCGCCTGGTTCACGGCGGCGGCCGCGCTGACCCGTCGGGTTCGTACCCGACTGGTGGTTGAGGTGCCGGACCGGACGGCGGCGATCCTGGCCGCCGCCACCGGGGCGGCGCCGGCCCGAAAGCCGTGGTGGCGGCGTCTGACCGGGCGAGGCCGGTCGGTCGCCGGACTGCGCGCGGCGTTCGGACGTGGCCCGCTCGTCGTCGGCCTGCGGTCGGCGCTCGGGCTGCTCGGCGCGGTGCAGTTGGTGCTCGGCCTGGCCCAGGTGGGCCGGGGCGCCACCGCCGACCACCTGCACCCCACCGGCCAGCACCTGTGGCACGAGTCGGCGGCGTGGAACGTGGCAGTGGGCGCGGGGTTCCTGTTCGTGGCGCTGCGCCGCAGCCCGCCCGCAGGGCTGCTGCCGATGCTCAGCGCGTTCGTCGGCACGTTGCTGCTGCTGTCGGTCAACGACCTGGCCACCGGATCGGTGGGCGGGGAGCGGCTGATCAGCCACGGCTTCCTGGTGGTCGGCTACCTGATCACCGTGCTGCTGTCCCGGCCCGGTCTGCGCCCCGGTGGGCCGGCACCGCAGCGGCAGCCGGCCCCGTCCCGCTGGCGGTTCGGGGCCGACGAGGTGGACCAGCCGCTGCGGGTGGTCCGCTCCGAGCCGTACCCGGGGCAGGCCGCCAACCGATTCGCCGCACCGGCGGCGCGCACCGGTCCGGCTGGCCGTACGGCGGGTACCGGTCGGACCGACGAACGCCGGGCCGCCTGACCGGCCGAGTCAGTCCGCCTGTCGCCGGCGTGCCCGGTGGGCGCGCAGGTTTGCCGGCAGGCCGCAGACGCGGACGGAGTGCCAGACCCCGCTGTTGTTGCGGGAGCGGTCGTAGAACGCCACCTGGCACCGGGGGTTCCGGCAGGTCTTGATGCGCCGGCCGACGTCGGTGAGTTGCGCCGCGAACAACTCCGCCAGGACGAGGGAGACAAACAGTTCGGCCCCCGTCCCGGCGGGATCGAGGTGGACCGAACCGTTCCCGTCGAGCCGCAGCGTGGCGCCTGTGACGCGAGGGGCCGGCGTCGGCTCGGGCGGCCCGGATTCCGGTGTGGCGTGCAGCCTGGCGTCGATCCCGTGCCGCAGCTCGTCGCGGAAGGTCCGCAGCGCCCGCAGGCCCGCTGGGTCGAGCGTCACGTCGGGTGCCGGCCGCCCGGTGGCCGTCGACCACCGGGCGGCGGCATCGTGCGCCCACCGCGTGGCGCTGCCGAGGTCGTCGAGGAGATCCGGCTGGCGCGGTGCCCCGGCCGGGAGCGTGTTGAGCAGGTCCTGAACGAGCCCGAGGCCGCCTGGTGCGGGCTCGAGGCCGTATCTCGCGGTCGCGGGCCACGGCGGAGGGGACACCGACGGCATTGTCACGTCACTTTCCGATCAGGCCGAGCGCCCCGTACCACAGCGGTCCCGGGTTCACCCAGTCCGGATAGAGCTCCATCATCGCGTCGAAGAACTCAAGGGCCGTCGACTTCTCCGCCAACAGCCGTTCCACGTTCAGCAGGTACCTCCGGGTCTCGTCGATGCTCGACGGGTCGTCGGGGCGGTTGCGGTTCTTGTGGCTGGCGACAACCGCCCGGGGCGCGAGGGCCTCGACGCGGTCGAGGGCCTTGAGCCACTCCCTCAGGCCACCGTTGACGGTTTCCAGCAGGTACTGGTGGACCCCGTTGTAGACGACGTCGCCGGCCACCACGAGACCGATCGACGGCACGTGCAGGACTGTGGTCTGGTCGCCGTCGGTGTGCCCGGTCTCGACCGGCTGGGCGACGTTGCCTTCGAGCAGTATTCCGCCGGGTGGCACCGGAATGGCATCGACGGGCGACTCCGGGATCAGCCCAGGGAAGACCTTGTCGAACACCTCTTGGCGCCCGACGGTGGCCTGCTGGTGCATGACCTCGATGGTGCCGGGCGTCGCATAGGTGACGGCGTCGGGGAAGCGCTTGACCAGCTCGGGGGCACCGAACCAGTGGTCGCCGTGCCCGTGGGTGGCGTAGATGGCCGTCAGCCGCTTGCCCGACCGCTCGATCCAGTCTCCCGCCGTCGCGATCTGCTCGTGGGTGAACGGCGGGTCCACCAGCAGCGCCTCCTCGGCCCCCGAGATCAGGGTGGTGGCTGTCGGATTGAAGTGGATGGGTGAGCCGTCCGGCATGCGCTGCTCTCCGGCGCGGACCGGGCCGTCCAAGACCAGGACCTCGTAGGACAGGGCAGATGGGGACATGTCTCCTCCTCGGTGACGGGTCGCGCGCGTTGGCGTACCTCGACCAACGAAATAAGCGTAAGCCCTATGCCTATTTCAGTCCGGCGTTCACCGAGTCTCCTGCGTCACGTCCCTCCCCGCAATGACCTGCGGAATGACCTGCTCCACGATCGTCAGCAGCGTGGTGGTGAGCAGCAGATGCACCTGCGGGCGGGTGAGCGCGCCCCGCTGGAGCCACTCCCGTGCGGTCGAGATGGCCAGCCCGCAGTACGCCCGGACCATCCCGCGCAGTTCCTCGTGGTCCTCGGCCTCGCCGGCCAGCCCGACGGCGACGAGCATCCGGTCCGCGGCCACCTCCTCGGCCTCGGCGAGCACCCGCTCCACGTCGGCGTCGCCGCCCATCCCCCGGGCGGTGACCGCCGCCAGCCACGAGGTGCTGTGCCGGGACACCACGTCGAGGAACCAGGTGACGCTGGCCTCGACCCGGGTGCGGAGATCACCCTTGGGCAGCCGCTCCACCGCCACCTCCGGAATGGTCACCATGACCCGGACGACCTCCAGATAGAGGTCCTTCTTCGCGCCGAAGTAGTGGTTGACCAGCCCTCGGGCGACACCCGCCTCGCGTGCGACGTCGGTGGTCGACACCTCCGCGTACGGGCGTTCGCCGAACAGCCGGACCGCGCAGGCCAGGATCTGCCCACGCCGGGCGTCCGGCTCCAACCGGCGGCGGCGCGGAGCCGTCTCGACACTCATCTGCCCGACCCTATCGACAGCCCACCGGCCAGCCGCCGTTCCTCACCTGATCACCGCACGCCTCGCGGCAGGCAGTTTTTCGCAATCTTGGACAGTTTCCGTTAGCAGCTAACGGAAACTGTCCAAGATCTCCGCGTATCCAGTCGCGTTACGGCTTATTGACATGCCGCCAACAGCGCGCGAGGGTGGTGCACATGCCCCCACTCGACGGTCCACCCTCGCCCTGGCGGCAGCCGGAGCACGACGACCTCGCCGACCTCGCCCGCACCTTCTTCACCAAGGAGGTGTTGCCGCACGCCGAACGCCTGCTGGCGCAGGGCCACCCGGACCGTGAGCACTACCGGCGCGCCGGCGAGCTGGGACTGCTCGGCCTGTCCGTCCCGCAGGAGTACGGCGGCGGTGGCGGCGGATTCACCCATGAGGCCGTCATGCTGCACGAGCAGGCGTACACCGGGGAGAGCAGCCTCGGCCTGGCCGTCCACAGTGGCATCGTCACCGGCTACCTGGTGGCGTACGGCAGCGAGGAGCAGAAGCGACGCTGGCTGCCCGGCCTGTGCAGCGGTGAGCTGGTCGGCGCGATCGCGATGACCGAGCCGGACGGCGGCTCCGATCTGCAGGCGATGCGCACCCGGGCGGTCCGCGACGGCGACGACTACCTGGTCACCGGTGCGAAGACGTTCATCACCAACGGTGGCCTGGCCGACCTGATCATCGTGGCCGTGAAGACCGACCCCGAGCAGCGGGCGGCTGGCGTATCGCTGCTGGTCTGCGAGGTGGGCGGCGACCCGCAGGGGTTCCGCCGAGGGCGACTGCTGTCCAAGATCGGGTTGCACGCGAACGACACCGCCGAGTTGTTCTTCGACGAGTTGCGGGTGCCGGCGGCCAACCTGCTCGGCGGCGCCGAAGGGCTGGGCTTCGTCCAGCTCATGCAGCAACTCCCGCAGGAACGACTGGTCATCGGCGTCGGCGCGGTCGCCGCCATGGAACGCGCGGTCGCGCTGACCGTCGCGTACGCCAAGGAGCGCACCGCCTTCGGCAAGCCCTTGATGGGTCACCAGAACACCAGGATGGTGCTCGCCGAGTGCGCCACCCGCGCCCGGGTCAGCCGGGTCTTCCTGGACGACTGCATCGTCCGGCACGACCGGGGTGACCTGGACGTGGCCACTGCGGCGATGGCGAAGTCGTGGCTCACCGACGGCCAGTGCGAGGTCGTCGACAGGTGTCTGCAGCTCTTCGGTGGCTACGGCTACACCACCGAGTACCCGATCGCCCGGATGTACGCCGACGCCCGCGTCCAGAAGATCTACGGCGGCACCAACGAGATCATGAAGGAGTTGATCGCCCGTGCTCTCTGAGGCGTACGTCTATGACGCGGTCCGCACCCCGCGCGGACGCGGCCGGGACACCGGCGCGCTGCACGGGGTCAAACCGATCTCCCTGGTGGTCGGCCTGATCGACGCGTTGCGCGAGCGCAACCCCGGCCTGGACGCCGGTCGGCTGGAGGACCTGCTGCTCGGCATCGTGACCCCGGTCGGCGAGCAGGGCGGCGACCTGGCGCGGGCCGCCGCGCTGCTGGCCGGGCTGCCCGACCAGGTGGGCGGGGTGCAGCTCAACCGGTTCTGCGCCTCCGGGTTGGAGGCGGTCAACTCCGCCGCCGCCCGGATCCGCTCCGGCTGGGAGCAGCTGCTGCTGGCCGGCGGGGTGGAGTCGATGTCCCGGGTGCCGATGGGCTCCGACGGGGCGGCCTGGGCCACCGACCCGCAGACCGCGCTGGCCACGTCGTTCGTGCCGCAGGGTGTCAGCGCCGACCTGATCGCCACCCTGGAGGGCTTCACCCGCGACGACGTGGACGGCTACGCGCTGCGGTCGCAGGAGCGGGCCGCCAAGGCGATGGCCGGCGGATACTTCGCCCGCTCGCTGGTGCCGGTCCGTGACGGCAACGGCCTGGACATCCTCACCGTCGACGAGCACCCGCGCCCGGAGACCACCCGGGAGGCGCTGGCCCGGCTCACCCCGTCCTTCGCCACGATGGGTGAGGCGGCCGGCTTCGACGCCGTCGCGTTGCAGAAGTTCCACTGGTTGGAGGCGATCGAGCACGTCCACCACGCCGGCAACTCGTCCGGCATCGTGGACGGTGCCGCGCTGGTGCTGATCGGGTCGGAGCAGGTGGGTCAGGATCTCGGCCTCACCGCGCGCGCCCGGATCGTCGGCGCGGCGGTCACCGGTGCCGACCCGACACTGATGTTGACCGGCCCGATCCCGGCCACCCACAAGGCACTGGCCGTAGCCGGGCTGACAGTCGACGACATCGACCTGTTCGAGATCAACGAGGCGTTCGCCGCGGTGGTCCTCAAGTACGTCCGCGACCTGGGCCTCGACCCGGACCGGGTGAACGTCAACGGCGGCGCGATCGCCCTCGGCCATCCGCTCGGCGCGACCGGAGCGATGCTCCTCGGCACCGCGTTGGACGAGTTGGAGCGCCGCGACCTGCGCCGCGCCGTGGTGACCCTCTGCATCGGCGGCGGCATGGGCGTCGCCACCGTTCTCGAACGCTGCTGACCCGGAGGACGACAATGACGAACACCATCCGGTACGACAGCGGCGCCGACGGCATCGTCACGCTCACGCTGGACGACCCCACCCAGTCCGCCAACACCATGAACCGGGCGTACGTCGCCTCGATGAGCGCGGTGCTCGACCGGTTGGAAGCCGAGCCCGATCTTGTCGGGGTCATCGTGACCAGTGCGAAGCCGACGTTCTTCGCCGGCGGCGACCTGCCGGAGATGATCAAGGCCACCCGCGAGGACGCTCCCGCTCTCGCCGACCTGCTCGGCACCATCAAACGGGACCTGCGCCGGTTGGAGACGCTGGGCCGGCCGGTGGTCGCGGCGGTCAACGGCTCGGCGCTCGGCGGTGGCCTGGAGATCGCGCTCGCCTGCCACCACCGGATCGCCCTGGACGCGCCCGACTCGCGGCTCGGGCTGCCCGAGGTGACCCTGGGCCTGCTGCCCGGGGCCGGCGGCGTCACCCGGACGGTACGGATGCTCGGCCTGGCCGGTGCGCTGACCACGGTGCTGCTCACCGGCCGGCGGATGCGCCCGGCCGACGCCCTGTCCGTCGGGATCGTCGACGAGGTGGTGGCCACGCCGACGGAGCTGCTGGAGCACGCGCGGGCCTGGATCGCGGCCAACCCGCGGCCGAAGCAGCCGTGGGACCGCCCGGACTACCGGATGCCGGGTGGCACGCCGGCCAGCCGGTCACTCGCCGCGCAACTGCCGGCCTTCCCGGCGACCCTGCGCAAGCAGCTCAAGGGGGCCCGGCTACCGGCGCCCGAGGCGATCCTGGCCGCCGCCGTCGAGGGCGCACAGGTCGACCTGGAGACCGCCCTGACCGTGGAGACCCGGCACCTGATCGGCCTGCTCACCGGCCAGGTCGCCAAGAACATGATCGGTGCCTTCTTCTTCGACCTGAAGGCCGTCAACGGCGGTGCGGCCCGACCGGCCGACGTGGACGCCCCGCCGGTACGCCGGGTGGCGGTGCTCGGGGCCGGCATGATGGGCGCGGGCATCGCGTACGCCTGCGCCACCGCCGGGCTGGACGTCGTGGTCAGGGACGTCACGCCCGAGGCCGCCGGCCGGGCCCGCGAGCACGCCGAGCGGCTGCTGGCCCGCAAGGTCCGCAAGGGTCGCGCGACGGAGGCGGACGCCCGCGCCGTGCTGGGCCGGATCACCACCACCGACCAGGTGGACGCCCTCGCCGGCTGCGACGCGGTGATCGAGGCGGTCTTCGAGGACCCGGCGTTGAAACAGCAGGTCTTCGCCGAGGTGCTGCCCGTGCTGGCACCCGACGCGCTGCTCGCCTCCAACACGTCCACCCTGCCGATCACCGGGCTGGCCGAGGGAGTGGACCGGCCCGCGGACTTCATCGGCATGCACTTCTTCTCCCCGGTGGACCGGATGCCGCTGCTGGAGATCGTGGTGGGCGAACGGACCGGGGACGTGGCGCTGGCCCGGGCGTTCGACCTGGGCCGGCGGATCGGCAAGACCCCGATCGTGGTCAACGACGGCCGGGGCTTCTTCACCAGCCGGGTGATCGGCCGGTTCATGGACGAGGCGATCGGGATGGTCGCCGACGGTGTCCCCGCCGCGTCGGTGGAGCAGGCCGCCCTTCAGGCCGGCTACCCGACCGGGCCGCTGGCGCTGGCCGACGAGGTCAGCCTCACGCTGATCCAACGGATCCGCCGGCAGTTCGAGGCGGCCAGCGACGAGTTCCGACCGCTGCCGGCGCACCGCCTGGTGGACGAACTGGTCGACGCGTACGACCGGCCGGGGCGAGCCGCCGGACGCGGCTTCTACCGCTACGACGAGGGCACCCGAGGGCGGCTGTGGCCCGGTCTCGCCGACCTGATCACCGACGCCGGTCGGGCGGTGCCGTTCACCGACCTTCAGGAACGGATGCTCTTCGCCGAGGCGCTGGACGCGCTGCGCTGCCTCGACGAGGGAGTGTTGCGTACCGAGACCGACGCCAACATCGGCTCGATCTTCGGTATCGGCTTCCCCGCCTGGACGGGAGGGGTGATCCGCTACGTGCGGCAGTACGCGGGCGGCCCGGCCGGCTTCGCGGCCCGCGCCAGCGAGTTGGCCGACCGCTACGGCGACCGGTTCACGCCCCCGACCGACCTGGTCGACCGCCTCGCCGCCTCGGCCGACCGCCCCGCCGAACCGGTGGGCGTCGCGTGACGGCCTCCCGGCCGAGCCCCGGCGGTTCGGCTCCGGCCGACGACCCGGGCGCTGCCGGGCCCAACGGCCCGCGCACTGCGCCGGGTGGCGGTCCGCTCGCCGGGGTACGGGTGGTCGAGCTGGCCAGCCTCGCGCCGGCACCGTTCGGGTGCATGGTGCTCGCCGACCTCGGCGCGGACGTGGTGCGGGTGGACCGGCCGGGCGCACCGGGTGCGGGCCGGTTGGCCGCACCGACCGGCGGGCCGTTGCAGCGCGGGCGGCGGGTCACCGCGCTGGACCTGAAGTCCCCGACCGGGGTGGCGGACCTGCTGGACCTCGTCGAGCGCGCGGACGTGCTGGTAGAGGCGTACCGGCCCGGGGTGGCCGAACGGCTCGGCTTCGGCCCACAGGTGTGCCAGGCCCGCAACCCCCGCCTGGTGTACGCGCGGATGACCGGCTGGGGGCAGGACGGCCCGCTGGCCGCCCGAGCCGGGCACGACATCGACTACATCGCGGTCGCCGGGGCGTTGGAGCCGCTGGGTCGGGCCGGCGAACGCCCGTACGCGCCGATGAACCTGCTCGGCGACTTCGGCGGCGGCGGCATGCTGCTCGCCGTCGGTGTGCTCGCCGCGCTGCTGGAGCGGGAGCGCTCCGGCTTCGGTCAGGTGGTCGACGCGGCGATGGTGGACGGTTCGGCGCTGCTCACCTCTTTCCTGCACGGGCTGCTCGGCACCGGCCTGTGGGCCGCGCCGCGCGGGCGCAACATGTTCGACGGCGGGGCGCCGTTCTACGACACGTACGCCACGGCCGACGGTGGGTTCATGGCTGTCGGCGCGATGGAACCGGCCTTCTACGCCGTACTCCTCACCGGCCTCGGCCTCGCCGACGACCCGGACCTGCCGGCCCAGTACGACCCGAGCGGCTGGGACGAGCTGCGCCGCCGGTTCACCGCGCGGTTCGCCGAGCGGACCCGGGACGAGTGGACGGCGGTTTTCGCCGACCTGGACGCGTGCGTCGCGCCGGTGCTCGCCCCCGCTGAGGCGCACCGGCATCCACACAACGCCGCCCGGGGCACGTTCGTCGAGGTGGACGGCGAGATCCAACCGGCACCGGCACCCCGCTTCGACCGCACACCACCGAAAAGACCCACCCCGGCACCTGACCCGCAGCGGGACGCCATGCCGGTCGAGGAGATCCTGAACGGTTGGCCGCGCCGCACCTAACTCCCACCCCCAACGAGTTGATCAAGAGGTTTGCGTCAGGGATCCGTCCTGTGGCGACGCCAACCTCTTGATCGACGCGGGCGGAGGCGGGCGAGTGCGAGGGCGGCGGGAGTGGTACCAGGTCGCGAAGAGGGCCACGGCCAGGAGGAGTTCCGCCAGGTCGCCGCCGTAGTACATGAGTTGGGCGGCGGAGCGGAACGCTTCCGGATCCCGGTCGGTGAGGCCGGGCGGGAGGGTTTCGGCCTGGGCGTACAGGTACTTGGCCAGCACGGCGTGACCGGCCGCCGCGCCGAGGAGCGCGCCGACCCGGACCGCCATTCCCGGGCGGCGCGGCGCCGGGTCCGGCCCGGCCAACGACCAGGCGAAGAGGTACCCGGCGGCCAGGTAGTGCAGGTGTACGGCGTGGTGCAGGGCGGGGTGGCGTTCGGCCGCCGCGTACAGCGGGGTGAGCAGCACCAGGGCCAACCCGCCGGTGGTCAGCAGCGCGGCGGTGACCGGGTGGGCGAGCAGGTGCAGCGGGCGGGCGCGCAGCAGCCGGCCCACCGGCCGGCGCACCGGCGGCGGCGCGACGTGCAGCAACAGCGTCACCGGGGCGCCCAGCACCAGCCCGAGCGGTGCCAGCATGCCGAGCAGCAGGTGCTGCGCCATGTGCCCACGCGGGTCGTCGGAGGTCTGGGCGAGCGGGCCGACGGCGACCGCCAGCAGGGCGCAGCCGACCAGCCAGGCGGCGGTGCGCCGGTGGTGCCAGCCCCGTGGGTCGCGGACGGCGGCCAGCAGGTAGCCGCCCGCCAGCACGGCGACCGGGAACAGCGGGAGCCACGCCGGCCCGCCCGCACCGTGCCCGGCGTGCGCCAGCGGCACGGTCACCGCGCGTCGCCGCCGGGCCGGCGGGATCGGGCCCACCACAGCACAGCGGCGCCGGCCAACAGCAGCACCACGCCGGACGCGATCCACAGCACGTCGTACGGCAGCAGGTGGACGCCGTAGCGGATCTGGTGCAGCCGGAGCACCTTGTGGTCGACGATCCCGTCGAAGACCTGGAATCCACCGGCACCGAGCAGGAAGCCACCCCACGCCGGCCGGTTCGACAGGGCACGTCGTCGACGCAGGTCGGCGAACCAGAAGAACCCGCCGACCAGGATGATCAGTTCGGCGGCGTGCAGCAGCCCGTCGGAGAGCAGCGCCACCGAGGGGGTGGAGCGGTCGTAGAAGTGGTGCCAGGCGAGCAGCTGGTGGAAGACGATCTCGTCCACCGCTGCCATGATCGCGATGCCGATCAGGACGCCGACGAGGGTGGAGGCACGAACGTCGACGGCGCGTCGACTGGACAGGCGTGCATCAGCCATCACACACCTCGCATCCACGTCGGGCTGGCCTCAAGCTACCCCGGACCGGCCGAATCATGCCGCCGAAGCCGAAGCCGAAGCCGACGCCGGGCCGGACGGGCCGGTCACATCCCCGTTTCGTGACTTCCGGGCCACTAGCGGCATGATCATGGAGCCTGGAGAGGTAGCGACAGCCAGATCCCGAGAAGGAGGTGCCCGTGCCCGACGCTGACGAACTCGTCGCCAGTGCGCTCGCGGCGGTACGCGGCACCGACGTACGGCACGCCGAACGGCAGTTGGACCACCTGATGGTCGGCACCGGCGTCGCGGACGGCAGCACCTCCGTGGACGCGGCACTGCTGCGTCGACTGGTCCGTGCTCTCGGCCGGCTGTGGCCGCGCGGGTGGCAGCCGGTCGACGTGGACCGGATCACCGGTCGACGGCTCGACGCCCGGGCTGCCCGGCTGGTCCGCGACGCGATGGTGGTTCAGCGCCGCGACCAGGCCGAGCCGGTCCCGGCCTGGTGGGACGATCAGCTACGCGCGTTGGCGGCAACCACCGGTGACGACCGCAGCGTGCTGACCAGCTGGGCGGCCCGGGAGGGGCTGGACCGGGCGGACGCGCTCCGGACCGCCGTGGACACTCTCGCGCTGCTGGAGAGCCTGCCGCCGATCGCCGTGCTGCGCCCACCGCCGGGCACGAGCGGCGCGGCACTGTCCCGCGCCACCGGCCCGGCTCGCAGCGGGTCGCCGATGCTCGATCGGGTACGCGCGCTGCTGGCCAAGGCCGAGTCGACCACCTTCCCGGCGGAGGCGGAGGCGTTGACCGGTAAGGCCCAGGAGCTGATCGCCCGGCACAGCATCGACGAGGCGCTGCTGGCCGCCGGGGCGGAGAGCGGCGACCTGCCCGGCGGGGTGCGGCTGAGCACCGACACCCCGTACGCGGGCGCGAAGGCGCTGCTGGTGCAGGAGGTGGCGGCGGCAAACCGGTGCGAGGCGGTCTGGTCCGACGATCTCGGCTTCGCCACCGTGCTGGGCTGGCCCGCCGATCTGATGGCGGTGGAGTTGCTCTACACGTCGCTGCTGGTCCAGGCCACTGCGGCGATGCTGCGCGGACGCGCCGAGCGGCGGCCGGGGTCGGGGCGACGGACGAAGGTCTGGGACGAGTCCTTCCTCAACGCGTTCGCGCTGCGGATCGGCGAGCGGCTGCGGACGGCCACCGAGGCGGCGACCGACGCGGCGGACCAGGCGGCGGCAGAGACGGCCGGGGCGGAACGGCTGTTGCCGGTGCTCGCGGCGCGGGGCGAGGCGGTCCGGGAGCGGTTGGCCACGCTCTTCCCCGGGGTCACCCGGCGCCGACTCAGCGTGCGCGACGCCGAGGGCTGGTCGTCCGGCACCTCGGCCGCCGACCGGGCGTCACTGGACGTCGGCGGCGGTCGAAAACCGCGACAGGTGCCCGGCCGACCCGATCCGCGCTGACCGCTGCGGCGTGGGACCGCCCTCTGCGCAGGTTTCTGCGCTTTTCTTCGGTACGCGGTAGGGATCGGGGGAACGGCTCCGACCTTCCGGTGAGCCGCGCCCCGATCGGGGTGCGACCAGAGCCTGAGGAGCATCGCCGTGAAGTACATGCTGCTGATCTGGAACCGGCCCGGCTTCACCGAGGGGCTGAGCGAGCAGGATCGCACCGCCCTCTTCGGTGAGGTCGACGAGATCATGAAGGAGCTGACCGAGACCGGCGAGCTGATCGGCGGCCAAGCGTTGGCCAATCCGTCGCAGACGTTGACGGTCCGACTCGTCGACGGCAGCCCCGAGGTTCTCGACGGTCCGTTCATGGAGAGCAAGGAGCAGTTCGCGGGCTACCTGGCCGTGGACTGTGACAGCCCGCAGCGGGCTGCCGAGATCGCCGCCCGCTGGCCGGACGTCCGGTACGGCGGCGCGATGGAGGTCCGCCCGATCATGGACGAGGCCGGGACGGAGATGTGACCGAGGACCGGACGGTCGAGGACCTGCTGCGCACCTTCGCGCCGCAGGTCCTCGGCCTGCTGGTCCGTCGGCACGGGCAGTTCGACAGGTGCGAGGACGCGGTCCAGGAGGCGTTGCTCGCCGCCGCGACGCAGTGGCCCGGGCAGGGCGTACCGGACAATCCGCGCGCCTGGTT
The DNA here is from genome assembly GCF_030269705.1 of Micromonospora sp. NBRC 107095. Classification (NCBI taxonomy): domain Bacteria; kingdom Bacillati; phylum Actinomycetota; class Actinomycetes; order Micromonosporales; family Micromonosporaceae; genus Micromonospora; species Micromonospora sp. NBRC 107095. Next base: position 695,746 of record NZ_BSTU01000001.1, on the reverse strand, counting down.
GCTCACCGTGGCCACCCGCCGGCTCACCGACGAATGGCGCAGCGAGAGCGCGCGTCGGGACCGCGAGGTGGCGGTGGCGCGACGCGAGCCGGCGTACGCCGGGGTGGCACCGGCGGCCGACGCGGAGCCCAGCGTTCCGGCCGACGACGACACCCTCATGCTGCTGTTCCTCTGCTGCCACCCGGCGCTGCCCGGCTCGGCGCAGGTGGCGCTGACCTTGCGGGCGGTCGGCGGTCTCAGCACCGCCCAGATCGCCCGGGCGCACCTGGTGCCCGAGGCGACGATGAGTCAACGCATCCGGCGGGCCAAGCAGCGGATTGAGGCCGCCGGGGCCCGGTTCACCATGCCCGGGCCGGCGGAGCGGGCCGAGCGGCTGGGGGCGGTGCTGCGGGTGCTCTACCTGATCTTCAATGAGGGCTACACCGCGTCCAGTGGCCCGGACCTGCGCCGGGCCGAGTTGACCGGCGAGGCGATCCGGTTGGCCCGCATCCTCCGCGGGCTGCTGCCCGACGACGGTGAGGTGACCGGGCTGCTGGCGCTGATGCTGCTGACCGACGCGCACCGGGCGGCGCGGGTGGGGCCGGACGGAGAGTTGGTGCCGCTGGCCGAGCAGGACCGCTCCCGGTGGGACGCCGCCGCCATCGCGGAGGGGGTCGCACTGATCACGGAGGCGTTGACCTGGTCGCCGCCCGGCCCGTACCAGCTCCAGGCGGCGATCGCCGCGGTGCACGCCGAAGCCCCCACGGCGGCCGAGACGGACTGGCGGCAGATCGTGGCGCTCTACCGGCTGCTGGCCCGGGTCGCGCCGAACCCGATGGTCACCCTGAACCAGGCGGTGGCGGTGGCCATGGTGGACGGGCCCCGGGCCGGGCTCGCGGTGCTCACGCCGTTGGACGCCGACGACCGCACGGCCGGACACCACCGGCTGGCCGCCGTCCGGGCTCACCTGTTGGAACTGGCCGGGGAGGTCGGTGCGGCGCGGGAGGCGTACCTGGCTGCGGCGCGTGGCACCACGAGCCGACCGGAGCAGCGGTATCTGGAGGTGCGGGCGGCCCGGCTGACCGGCCAGGGGTGACCGGCGACATCTTGCCGTTTCGGCAATTTACTTTGCACATTGGCCCGGGGCCCGGTCACAGTCGTGGGCGACGCGCGAAGGAGCAGGCACCGATGACCGAACAGCACGAGTTCGACAAGGACTACTGGGAGCGGCACTGGCAGCAGACGCACCCCGGCCGCCCCGGCGCGATGGGCACCAGCCCCGCGCACCCGTACCTGGCCCGGGAGACCGGCGGCCTGTCGCCGGGCTCCGCGCTGGACGCCGGGTGCGGCGCCGGTGCCGAGGCGATCTGGCTCGCCTCCCACGGCTGGCAGGTCACCGCTGTCGACATCGCCCCCGTCGCTCTCGCCCGGGCCGCCGAACGGGCGGCCGAGAGCGGGGTGTCCGAGCGGGTGCGATGGGTGGCGGCGGACCTGACGACCTGGGCCCCGGAAACGCCGTTCGACCTGGTCACCACGCACTACGCGCACCCCGCGATGCCGCAGCTGGCGTTCTACGACCGCATCGCCGGGTGGGTGACCCCCGGCGGCACCCTCCTGATCGTCGGACATCTGCACACCTCGGAGGCTCCCGCGTCGGGACACGGACACGGACACGGGCCGGGGCACCACCCGCCGGACGAGGCATCGGTCACCCTCGCCGACATCACCGCCGGCCTGGACGGCAGCACCTGGGAGATCGTCACCGCCGAGGAGCACCGCCGCACGGTGCCGGGCCGCCAGGCCCCGCTGTACGACGTGGTCGTCCGCGCCACCCGACGCCAGTGAGCACAGCGCTGCCGGCCGCCGGGCGCCCCGGCGGCCGGCAGCGGCGGTCACACCTCGGGTTCGATGGCCGGGCAGCTGGCACCCCGGGCGGGCACCACCAGACCGATCAGGTACGAGTCGACGGCTCGTTGCACGCACGGGCTGCTGCTGTAGCTGCCGTGCCCCCACCCCTGGTAGGTGAGCATCGTGCCGTGCCGGCCCAACTGCCGCGCCACGTTGCGCGCCCAGTCGTAGCCCGTGGCCGGGTCGTGCACGGTGGCGGCCAGCAGCAGCGGCACGTCGGTGTGCACCCGTAGCCGATGCTGCGGGTTGGCCACCGGCGTCGGGGTGCCCAGGCAGGTGACTGGGGCGAACAGCGCGGGCGGGTAGCGCAAATCCGGCGCGAGCAGCGCCGCACGGCGCAGATGTCCGACGTACTCACGGTAGTCGCGGACCGGCAGGCTCCAGTCCTGACAGAAGACCGCGAAGGGGTACGGAGCCACGGCGTCGCCGGTCGATGGACCGACGCTTCGCATGGCGGTGGCGGCGTCCATCTCGCCCAGCCACTCGGCCAGGCCCGGCCACCGCCAGGTGTCGTAGAACTCCTTGTGGGTGAGCCGGCTCAACTCGAACGGGGTCAGCACCACGCCGGGCCGCTTCGGGTCGGTCAGCAGACCGCGCTCGGCCCGTGCGTGCAGCCCCACCCAGATCGCCCGAAAGTCCCGACGGTGCAGGGCGCAGGCCGTGGACCGGTCGCACCAGGCGACGAACTCGTCGAACGCGTCCTCCGCGGTGACGGCCTGGCTGTCCAGGAAGGCGCGGGTGCCGAGGCTGTGGTCCATGGTGGCCTCCAGCACCATGGCCCGGACCCGATCGGGGTACAACTCGGCGTACCGCTGCCCGAGCAGGGTGCCGTACGAGCTGCCGTGGAAGGTCAGCTGCCGTTCGCCGAGCGCGGCGCGGACCGCGTCCAGGTCGTGGGCGGCGCTGGTGGTGTCGACGTGGTCGTAGAGCGCCCCGGTGCGGGCCCGGCAGTCGGCGCGCAGCAGCGCGTTGCCGGCAAGTGTCGCGTCGAACTGGGCCTGGTCGGCGATCACCTGCGGTTGCCGGGCGAGCAGGTCCCGGGCGCAGACCACCGGGTGGCTGCCGCCGGTGCCGCGTGGGTCGAAGCTGACGATGTCGAACCGGGCACGCAGGTCGGCGCTGAATCGGGAGCTGCCGTCCACCACCCGGTCGACTCCGCTGTCGCCCGGCCCTCCGGGGCCGAAGACCAGCGCGCCTTCCCGGGTGCCCGGGTCGGCGACCCGGCGGGCCAGCGACAGGTTGAAGCGCTCACCCCCGGGTCGGTTCCAGTCCACCGGCAGCGACAAGGTGCCGCACTCGGCGCTGGCGTCAGTGGCGCAGGGCCGCCAGTCGATCGTCGGGGCGGGCTGTGGTCGGGCGGCGGCCGGGCTCGTCGGGGTCAGTCCTACGGCCGTCAGGGCCAGGGCCACCGCCCACCCGATGGCGGATTTGCGTACGCGCAGCATGAGGTGCTGTCCTCTCCTCGAAGGAGCGTTGCCGGTGAAACTCGCCCACCGGGCGAGGTGATGCTGCTTCCACCCGGGCCGTCGAGTAGCCGCTCGACGGCCCGGGGCCTCCCGCAGTCGGGTCAGTCGACCTCGCGCAGGACGCGTTCGAGCGTTGTCATCCGGGTCTCCATGCCGCCCAGCCGACCGTCCATCGCTGCGAGCAGCCGGGCGTTCTCCGCCTGGGCCTGAGCGGCCGTCTCGGCGATCCGGCGGTAGTCGTCCGCGCGGGCCGCCTCGTACCGGGACCGCCGGGTCTTGGCGAGCTGCACGACCGTCACCGTGAACACGCTGATCAGCAGGGCGAAGACGCCGATCGCGCCGACCACCTCGGTCCAGTCGTGATCGCTCATCGCTGCGCTCCTGGCTGCTCTCCCGAGTCGGGCACGGTCAGCGTCTCGACCGCCGCCGCGATGACCGCGGGGGTGAGTGTGAGCACGAATGGCTCCACCTCGTAGTAGTTCATGGCCTTCCCGTCCTCCGACAACTCCAGGCGGGCGGTGACCAGACCGGCCGCCGCCAGCTTCCGTAGGTGGACCTGCAACAGCGCTCGACTGATGCCCAGTTGCCGGGCCAGCCCGCTGACGTACGCACGCTCGCGGGCCAGCGCGGCGACGACCCGCAGCCGGTGCGGGTTGGCCAGGGTGGCCAGGACCCGGACCAGGTCGTCACCGGTCGGCGGTGAGGCGGTGCTCATAACCAGCCCTTGCACATGCCAAGGAAAGTTAGCAGGTGCCGGCGAACTGCGGTGCGAAGGGAAGGCGGAATCAGGGGGATCTCAGGGTCGGCGAAAAAGGCCGGACAGACAGCACGCCGGGCCGGTGATGATCACCGGCCCGGCGTGCGGGTTACGTCGTACGTCAGCTCTTGAAGGCGTCCTTGATCTTCTCGCCCGCCTGCTTGAGCTTGGCGGTGGACTGGTCAGCGCGACCCTCCGCCTCCAGCTGCTCGTTGTCGGTGGCCCGACCGGCGCCTTCCTTCAGCTTGCCGGTCGCGTCCTCGGTGGCGTTGTTGATCTTGTCATCGAAACCCATTGCCAACCTCCATTGCCAGCGTCGCTACACCACAGAGGTACCCCCGCTGTCGCCGGCTCAACCGTCACCGTCGTCACAGATCGGCAGCGGCCGGACGAAAGCGACGCAGCCGCAGGCTGTTGGCCACCACGAAGACCGAGGAGAGCGCCATCGTGGCACCGGCGATCATCGGGTTGAGCAGCCCGGCGGCGGCCAACGGCAGGGCCGCCACGTTGTAGCCGAATGCCCAGAACAGATTGCCCCGAATGATGCCGAGCGTGCGCCGGGACAACCGGATGGCGTCCACGGCGGCGTCCAGGTCACCCCGGACCAGGGTGAGGTCAGCCGCCTCGATCGCCACGTCGGTGCCGGTACCCATGGCCAGCCCGAGATCGGCCTGGGCCAGTGCCGGGGCGTCGTTCACCCCGTCACCGACCATCGCCACCGACCGCCCCTCGGCCTGGAGCCGCTTGACCACGTCGACCTTCCCGGCCGGCAGCACCTCGGCGATCACCTCGTCGATGCCCACCTCGGCGGCGACCGCGCGGGCCACGGTGTTGTTGTCCCCGGTCAGCAGCACCGGGGTGAGCCCCAACCCGCGCAGTCGGGCCACCGCCGCCCGGCTGCTCGGCCGGACCATGTCGGCGACCGCGAGCACGCCGTGGGCCCGCCCGTCCCAGCCGGCGACGATCGCCGTCCGGCCGGCGACCTCCGCGTCGCGCACGGCCCACTCGACCTCCGGTGGTACGTCGAACCCACGCTCGCGCAGCAGGCGGACCCGGCCGACCAGCACGTCCCGACCGTCGACGGCGCCGGTCACCCCCAACCCTTCGAGGTTGCCGAAGTCGGTCACCGGGGGCAGCGCGCCCACATCGGTGGCCGCGGCGGCGACCGCACGGGCGATCGGGTGCTCGGAGGCGGCCTCCACCGCCCCGGCGAGCCGGAGCAGCTCGGCCCGGTCCACACCGCTGGCCGGCACCACATCCACCACTGCCATCCGGCCGGTCGTCACGGTGCCGGTCTTGTCGAGCACCACGGTGTCCACCCGTCGGGTCGACTCCAGCACCTCCGGTCCCTTGATCAGAACACCGAGCTGGGCGCCCCGACCGGTGCCGACGAGCAACGCGGTCGGGGTGGCCAGGCCGAGCGCGCACGGACAAGCGATGATCAACACGGCCACGGCGGCGGTGAACGCGGCGGTCGGGCCCGCCCCGGTGCCGAGCCACCAACCCAGCGTGCCGACGGCGAGGGTGATGACGATGGGCACGAACACTCCGGAGATCCGGTCCGCCAACCGCTGCACCGCCGCCTTGCCACTCTGCGCCTGCTCCACCAGGTCAGCCATCCGGGCCAGCTGGGTGTCCGCGCCGACCCGGGTGGCGGTGACGATCAGCCGCCCGCCCGCGTTGATCGTCGCGCCCACCACGCCGTCGCCCGGGGCCACCTCGACCGGCACCGACTCACCGGTGAGCATGCTGGCGTCGACAGCGGAGGTGCCCTCGTCGACCACCCCGTCGGTGGCGATCTTCTCCCCGGGGCGGACCACGAACCGGTCGCCGACGACGAGCCGGTCCACCGGGATCAGGGTCTCCACCCCGTCGCGCAGCACCGCCACGTCCTTGGCGCCGAGGTCGAGCAGGGCCCGCAGGGCGGCACCGGCGGTGCGCTTGGACCGGGCCTCGAAGTAGCGGCCGGCCAGGATGAACACGGTGACCCCGGCGGCCGCCTCCAGGTAGATGTTCCCGGCGCCGTCGGTGCGGGTGATGTCGAAGCGGAACGGGTGCGTCATCCCGGGCATCCCCGCGTCGCCGAGGAAGAGCGCCCACAGCGACCACCCGAACGCGGCCAGCGTGCCGAGCGACACCAGGGTGTCCATCGTGGCGGCACCGTGCCGCAGGTTCGTCCAGGCGGCCCGGTGGAACGGCAGCCCGCCCCAGACCACCACCGGGGCGGCCAGGGTCAGCGACAGCCACTGCCAGTAGTCGAACTGCCAGGCCGGGACCATGGCCAGCAGGACCACCGGCACGCTCAGGGCCACCGAGACCCAGAGCCGGGTACGCGGGCCCCGCAACGGGTCGACCGGAGGTTCCGCGCTGGGCGGGGCCGGCAGCGCCGCCGTGTAACCGGTCTTCTGGACGGTCTCGATCAGGTCGTCCGGCGTGACGTCGTCGGCGTACCGGACTGTCGCCTTCTCGGTGGCGTAGTTGACGGTGGCGCTCACCCCGTCCATCCGGTTGAGCTTCTTCTCGATCCGGGCGGCGCACGCGGCGCACGTCATCCCACCGATCGCGAGTTCGATCCGGTTCGGTGCCTCGGGCAGCGGTCTGCTGGTGGTGGTCATCGTCAGGTCCCGTCAGTTGTGTCCGTGCCCGGGGGTGCCGTGGTCGGCCGTGCCGGTCGGTGCGGGCCCGCTCGGGCCGCTGACGTCTCCGGCCGGGGCAGCGCCGGCGACGACGGTGAACTCGGCGGTGCGCACCCGCCCGCCGTGCTTGAAGTCGAGGTAGAGCCGGTAGCTGCCGGCCGAGGGCACCTCGGCGAGGAAGGTGACCGCCGGGCCGGGCTGGGTACGCCCGTCGCCTGGCGTCCCGTCCGGGTGCACGTGCAGGTACGCCAGGTCACCCCGGCGCAGCGCCACCAGGTGCCCGTACGCGCCCAGGTAGGGCTCCAGGTCGGTGACCGGCTGCCCGTCCCGGCTGATGCTCAGGGTCAGCGCCGAGGTGCGGCCCGGCTGCGGCACACCGGTCAGGGTGACCGTGTAGCCGTCGACGGTGGTGCTGGTCGCCGGAGCGGGCAACGGCCGTTCGGTCAGCTCGCCGGGGACTGTCACGTCGACGCCGAGAGTCAGCGGCTCACCCCCGGTCGGGGTGAAGTCGGCGAACGCCCGCCACTGCCCGGGGCCGGCCAGTGGGGTGTCGACCCGCCAGGTGCCGTCCGGGGCCAGCTCGGGGTGGACGTGGCGGAAGCCGGAGAGGTCCCGTCGGGCGACGATCAGGTGCATCTGCTTGTCGTGCGCCACCTCGTACCGGGTGACCGGTCGGCCGTCCGGGCCGGCGATCCGGAAGGCGAACTCGCCGGCCGGTGCGTCGACCGGTTCGAGGGTGTAGCCGTTCTCGGAGACGAGGAGCCCGCCGGGGAGCTGGTCGGCCGCACCGCCGTGCTCGTCCGCCGACGGGGCGACGGCAGCGTCGGGCCGGCTCTCGGCCACCGGGGCGGGGTCGACGACCCGGCCGACCCCGTAGGCAGCGCCGAAGACCGCCGTCAGGCCGACGGCGAACCCGGCCAGTTTCGTCACGGTACGCACGTCGGCCTGCCGATCACGCGTCGACGAGGTCGTAACCGGCCTCGTCGACAGCGGCCCGGACGACAGCGGTGTCCAGCGGCTGATCGCTGCTGACGGTGACCCGGCCGGAGGCGAGGTCGACCTGGACGTCTGACACACCCGCGATGGCACCGACCTCGGCGCTCACCGCGCTGACGCAATGCCCACAGGTCATGCCCTGCACCTGGTACGTCGTGTTGACCATCGGATCGTCTCCTTTACGGTACCGGTACCCGGTGGGGGTATCCCATCGGAACACGACCGTACCATACCCCCCAGGGGTACGCTATCCTGGTCGACATGACCGCACCCACCCCGATCCGCGGATACACCGCCAGCAAGGACCAGCTGCTCGCGCGGCTCCGCCGCGTCGAGGGGCAGGTCCGGGGCATCGAGAAGATGGTCGACGACGACCGCTACTGCATCGACGTGCTCACCCAGATCTCCGCGATCCAGGCCGCCCTCGACAAGGTGGCCCTCGGACTGCTCGACGGGCACGCCCGGCACTGCATGCACGAGGGCGCCGCCGAGGGCAGAGCCGACGAGATGGCCACCGAGATGATGGCGGCGGTCGGCCGGCTCATGAAGCGCGGCTGAGGGCGTCAGTCCGACACGGGATAGAGACGGACCCGCCGCAGCAACTGCGCGTTGAGCGCCACCACGATGGTGGACGCCGACATCAGCACCGCGGCCACCGCCGGGCTCAACGTCACGCCGGCCCCGGCCAGCACCCCGGCGGCCAGCGGCAGCGCCACCACGTTGTAGCCGGCCGCCCAGGCCAGGTTCTGTCGCATCTTCCGGTACGACGCGCGGGACAGCCGGACCACCGCCCCCACCCCGCGCGGGTCCGAGGACGCCAGCACCACCCCGGCGGACTCGATCGCCACATCGGTGCCCGCGCCGATGGCGATGCCCACGTCCGCTCGGGCCAACGCCGGCGCGTCGTTCACCCCGTCGCCCACCATCGCCACCAGCAACCCCCGCCGCTGCAGCTCGGCCACCCGATCGTCCTTCTCCGCCGGCAGCACCTCGGCGAAGACCTCGTCGACGCCGGGTCGGAACCCGAGGTCGGCGGCGACCGCCTCGGCCACCGGCCGCGCGTCACCGGTGATCATGGCGATGGTGCGGACACCCTCGGCCCGCAACTCGTCGACGGCGCGCCGGGCCTCCGGACGCACCTCGTCGGTCAACGCGAACGCGCCGAGCACGGCGTCCGGCAACCGCACCAGGTGCAGCACCGCGGCACCCCGCGCCGACCACCGCCCGGTCGCCACCTCCAGCTCCGCCGGCAGCGACAGGTCCAGCTCCCGCAGCAGCGTCGGCCCGCCCACCGCGTACCGCGTACCGTCGATGGTCGCCTGCACCCCTCGGCCCGGCAGCGACCGGAATTCGGCGGCCCGGGCCGGGCCGGTCGACCCGGCCGCCGCCACTATCGCCCGGGCCAACGGATGTTCGCTCTCCGATTCGACGCCGGCCGCGATCCGCAACACCTCGTCCCGCTCGACGCCCGGCACCGTCACCAGGTCGGTCATCCCGTGTTCGCCCCGGGTCAGGGTGCCGGTCTTGTCGAAGAGCACCGCGCCGACGGTCCGCATCCGTTCCAACGCCAGTCGGTCCTTGACCAGGATCCCGGACCGCGCGGCGAGCGCGGTGGAGAGCGCGACGACCAGGGGGATGGCGAGACCCAGCGCGTGCGGGCAGGCGATCACCAGGACGGTGACCGCACGGACCACCGCCTCGTCCGGCTGACCGAGCGCGGTCCAGACCAGCACGGTCAGCACGGCGGTGCCCGTGGCCAGGTAGAACAGCGCGGCGGCGAACCGGTCGGCCAGCAGCTGGGCGCGCCCACCCGAGCCCTGCGCCTGCGCCACCATCCGCTGGATGCCGGCGAGGGCCGTCTGCTCACCCACCGCCTCGACGCGTACCCGGATCGCCGAGTCGGTGGCGACGGTACCGGCCACCACCCGGTCGCCCGTCGATCGGGCGACCGGTCGCGACTCGCCGGTGATCATCGACTCGTCCAGCTCGGCGTCGCCCTCGACGACCCGACCGTCCGCCGGCACCCGACCTCCCGGCCGGACCAGCACCACGTCGCCGATCCGCAGACCGGTCACCGGCACCGCCTCGACCCGCCCGTCCGCCGTCACCCGTTCGGCCTCGTCCGGCAGCAGCGCGGCCAACGCCGCCAGCGCCCCCCGGGCCTGCCCGATGGCCTTTATCTCCTGCCAGTGCCCGAGCAGCATGATGGTGACCAGCGCGGCCAACTCCCACCAGAAGTCCAGGTCGAAGGCGCCGACGCTGGTCGCCAGGGACGCGGTGTAGGCGACGGTGATCGCCATCGCGACCAGCAGCATCATCCCCGGCGCCCGGTCCCGCACCTCCCGGACCGCGCCGACCAGGAACGGCCAACCGCCCCACCAGAACACCACCGAGCCGAGCACCGGGCCCACCCAGGACCGGCCGGGGACGTCGTCCAAGGCCAGGCCCAGCTGGTCCGACACGAGATGACTCGTCAGCACCACCGGGACGGTCAACACCAGGCAGACCCAGAACCGGCGGCGGAACATCGCCGGATCGTGCCCGGCGTGCTTGTCGTGCCCGGAATGCCCGGCGGGCCCGGCGGGCCTGTCGTGTGGCAACGGTCCGGCGTGTTGCCGATGGTCGGGGTCGGACGGCGACAGAGCGGGCATGACTCCAACATGCCGGTCCGAGGGCCGCCACGCGAGCGATTCGGCCGCCGACACTCCACCACGACCTGCGGCCCCGCCACCGGCTGGCTAGCATCTCCCACGATGCCCCTCCGGATACCGCCGCACAGTCGGGCACTGACGCCGCCACGATGTGACGTCGGCTCCGGCCGGCCGGGCCGAGCACTGACCGTCCGTGATCAAGCGGTCGTCAGGCAGCGATTCGTCCCGCCGACCGCCGCGTTTCCCCCGAAACGGTGAACCGCCCGGCTCGCTGACCCGTACCCCGCACCGGATCGTTGGGAGTCTCGCCTTGGGTTCCGACCACACCCGCCCGGCTCCGTCCGCCCCACCGAGGGTGCGACGGATCCTCATCGTGACGGTGGTACCCCTCTTCGTCGCCACAGTGCTCGCCGCGGTGCTGCTCTGGCCGCGCGGCGGGTCACCGCAGACCGACGGCGGCGCGGACGTGCCGCGCTACAGCGGCACGGTCACCCGGGTGGTGAACGAGCCGTGCCCGCCGGTGCCGTCGGTCCCCGAGGGCACCCCGAGGGTCGGCGACGGACGGTGCGGCACCGTCGACGTCCGGGTGGACGACGGGCCGACCGCCGGCCAGCAGGTACAGACGCCGGTGCCGGACGGACCCGGCGCACCGCGGGTCGAGGTGGGCGACGAGGTCATCCTGGTCGAGTTGACCGATCCCACCGATCCCACCACCAGCAACTGGAACATCGCCGAGCACCAACGCGGCACCCCGATGATCTGGCTGGCGGTGGTCTTCGCGGCCGCGATCGTCGCGTTCGGTCGGTGGCGGGGTCTGGCCGCGCTCGCCGGACTGGCCGCCAGCTTCGCCATCCTGCTCACCTTCGTGCTGCCGGGTATCGGTGCCGGCAGGTCACCCCTGCTGGTGGCGGTGGTCGGCGCGGCCCTGATCATGTTCGTGGTGCTCTATCTGACGCACGGGGTCACCGCACAGACCTCGGTCGCCGTACTCGGCACCCTGGGCAGCCTGGTGCTGACCGGCGTACTCGCCACCATCGCCACGGCCGCCACCCACCTCACCGGGTTCGGCAGCGAAGACGCCACCACCCTGTCGATGTTCCAGGGCAACGTGGACCTGCACGGACTGCTGCTCGCCGGGATCATCATCGGATCGCTCGGGGTGCTCGACGACGTGACGGTCACCCAGGCGGCCACCGTCACCGAACTGGCCAACGCCAACCCCGGCCTGACCCGGTTGCAGCTGTACCGGGCGGCCACCCGGGTCGGCCGCGCGCACATCGCCTCCACTGTCAACACCATCGTGCTGGCGTACGCGGGCGCGTCGCTGCCCCTGCTGCTCCTGCTCACCGCCGACGCGCGACCGATCGGGCAGATCCTCACCAGTGAGTTCCTCGCCCAGGAGATCGTCCGCAGCGCGGTCGCCACCCTCGGTCTGATCGCCGCCGTGCCGCTGACCACCGGGCTGGCCGCGGTGGTGACCGCCGCCGGGCGTACCGACGCCGTGCCGCCGGCCGACGCTCCCGCCGCGCGCCCCCAGCCGGACCGCAGCGAGGCACTCGCCGCCCTCAGCTCACCGCGAACGGCCGGCTCCAACGAGCCGGACCGGCAGCGGGCCGCACCCCCACCCGGGGCCACCGACCGGTGGCCGGAGTCGAACAGGAGCACGGATACGGCATGGTGACACTCCTCAGCGTGACCAGATCGGGCAACCACCCTGAGAACCACGTCACTGGTCACTCAACGCTATGGCGAAATGACGCTTTTGGTCGGCATCCAGGCGTAGCTCAGCCGGTCGACTCTCGGGTAACCTCGCTGCCGGTCACCGATGAAGGCGCGAAGCGGCGCCTGCGGTGCCACCGCCCAATCGCCAACCGGCGAGCCGGGGACCCAGGTACGTGGGGTGAATCCGCGTCAGCGGTAGGGGCCGCTTCCGCCCCGAACCCGTCAGCTAACCCGGTCGGCGGTCGACGGAAGGGAACATTGTGACGGCACCCCTACGCCGCTGGTTGACACCCGTGGTGGCCGTGATCGCCGCACTGACCGTGTTCGCCGGGCCACTCCCGGCGCACGCCGCCCCGACGAACCCCACACCGTCCGGGCACGAGGAGGACGGCGAGCCCAAGCTGCTCAACGACGTCATCGAGCAGGCCAACCGCGACTACTCCGCCGCCAAGTCCAAGCTGGACAAATCCAAGAAGCGGCAGAGCGAGTTGGCCGCGGAGGTCGACCGGGCCAACGCCGACCTGGCAGCGCTGGCCCCGCAGGTCGGGCAGATCGCCGCCCAGGCCTACCGGACCGGCCGGATCGGCGCGATCGCGATGCTGCTGGAGAGCGACGCCCCCGACTCGTTCGTCCAGCGCGCCGCGGTGCTCGACGAGATGAACATGGTCAACGAGAAGAAGCTCTCCGCGGTCAACGAGGCGAAGGCCCGCGCCGAGCAGGCCAAGCTGGCCCTCGACACCGAGGTCCGCGAGCAGCAGAAGCAGACCGCCCTGATGGCGAAGCGGAAGAGCGAGGCCAACAAGGCGCTCGCCCTCGTCGGCGGAAAGGGCTTCACCGGCGGCCTGGTGGACGCCACCTCCAAGGTCGCCAAGATCGGCCCGGGTCGCACCGCCGACGGTGACTGGAAGCCCCAGTCGTGCAGCGAAGACGACCCCACCACGTCCGGCTGCGTCACGCCGCGCACGCTGCACGCGTACAAGGAGGTCAAGGCGGCCGGTTTCAACCGGTTCGTCGGCTGCTACCGCCCCGGCGGGCCGTGGGAGCACCCGAAGGGCCGCGCCTGCGACTGGTCGCTGCAGAAGAGCGGCTTCTCGCCGTGGCACAACAACGACACCCGGATGTACGGCAACAACGTCGCCGCGTTCCTCATCCGTAACGCCGACCGGCTCGGCATCTACTACGTGATCTGGAACCGGCAGATCTGGTTCCCGGCCACCGGCTGGAGTTCGTACAGCGGGCCGTCGAACCACACCGACCACGTGCACATGTCGCTGCTCTGACCCGTACGACCCCGTTCGAGGGCCGTTCCGCGTGACGCGGAGCGGCCCTCGTCGCGTCACACGGTGGCAGGGGCAGCCGGGTCGGCCGGGGCGTCCAGCGTCGCGAAGCCAGCCGGCACGACAGCAACCGGGCGCACCGCCCCGGCGGCCAGCCGGTAGGACATCCCCACCACCGCGCACCGCCCCCGGGCCACCTCGTCGGCCAGCACGGGGGACTGCCCGAGCAACGTCTCGACGGTCTGTGCGATGTGGATGTCGACGATGCCGTCGATGTCGTCAACGCCCTCGACCTCGGCGCGGCGCAGGCTGGGCAGCACGGCGTCGACCACCGCGCCCAGGTGGCCGCTCGGCGCGGTGCCGGTCGCGGTGGACTCCCGGGCGGCCTGCACCGCACCGCACAGGTCGTGTCCGAGCACCACCACCAGCGGAGTGCCGAGCACTGTCACCGCGTACTCGACGCTGCCGAGCACCTCGGGGCCGGCGGTGTGCCCGGCCGTGCGGACCACGAACAGGTCACCCAACCCGCGGTCGAAGATGATCTCGGCGGCCAGCCGGGAGTCGGAGCAGCCGACGATCACCGCGAACGGGTGCTGCCCGTCGGCGACGGCGGCCCGGTGCCCGGCGTCCTGGTTGGGGTGGTGTGGCGCGCCGCCGACGAAGCGTCGATTGCCGGCGACCAGTTCGGCGTACGCCCGGCTCGGCTCACTGAGCACTGACGCTCGATCGGTGGTCCGCTGCGCACCCGGCTGACCACCGGCGTTCCCGGCATGACTCATCCCGCACCTCGTCTCGACGCATCTCACCTGGTCAAACCGACTTTCCGCCGACCGGGCGGCGGGCGCTCAGTCGCGTTCCACGGTCACACGCACGCTAAGATGCGTCAAGATATGCGTGATTTAGATTTCATACGTTGACCCCGGTCGCCCCCTGGGCAACCCTCCCAGGACAGGGCGGACAAGACTCTCCGAGAGCAGGCGGACATCCGGAAAGGCGGTCAACGATGACGAGCACGGTGACGGGCGACACCGACGGCGGGCGGAACTGGACGTTCCTCACCAATCACGGGCACGTCCTGCTGGCCATCGCCCGCAATCCGACCGCCCGGCTACGCGACGTCGCGGCCGAGGTCGGCGTGACCGAACGGGCCGCGCAGGCGATCGTGGCCGACCTGGAGGCGGGCGGCTACCTGCACCGCACCCGCGTCGGACGACGCAACGAGTACACCCTCAACCCGGCCGGCCGGTTCCGGCACCCGGCCGAAGCCGACCGGCAGGTCGGCGACCTGCTCGCGCTGTTCGCCGACCCCTCCACCGCGAAAGCGCACCCCCGATCCTGACCTCGTCACCGGGGGGCCGCTGCCCGACGGCAGCGGCGGTAACCTTTGCGGGTGCGCGAATGCCCGCCGTTGAGTGCGACCTCGTCCCGACGTGCCCTTCGCGGCGTCCTCAGTGGAACGCTGGCGGCAGTGCTCGGCGCCGGCCTGGTGGCACCCTCCCCCGCGGCGGCGGCGCCGCCGCGCTGCGGTCCCTCCGGCTCCGACGGCCTGACCCAGATGCCGTGGGCGCTACGCCGTCTGGAGCCGTCCTCGGCGTGGCCGCTGTCCCGGGGGGCCGGGGTCACGGTGGCCGTGATCGACTCCGGAGTCTCCGCCGCCCACCCGCTCCTCCAGGGGCAGGTGCTCGAGGGTCGCGACTTCAACGGCCTACCGGCCCGGCAGGGCCAGTGCGACGA
Source organism: Micromonospora sp. NBRC 107095 (assembly GCF_030269705.1). Classification (NCBI taxonomy): domain Bacteria; kingdom Bacillati; phylum Actinomycetota; class Actinomycetes; order Micromonosporales; family Micromonosporaceae; genus Micromonospora; species Micromonospora sp. NBRC 107095. The sequence continues at coordinate 680,620 of NZ_BSTU01000001.1, read as the reverse complement.
GGCCGGGCACGGCACGCTGATCGCCGGCATCATCGCGGGCCGGGAGGGCAGTGTCGTCCCCTTCACCGGCATCGCCCCGGCCGCCCGCATCCTGCCGATCCGGGTGCTGCCACAGCTCGGGGCGGTAAGCGATCCGCAGCTCCCCGCCCAGATCGCGGCGGCCATCGACTGGGCCGTCGCGCAGGGCGCCGACGTGATCAACCTGTCCCTCACGACGATTCCCCGCCCCGAGCTGACGGCGGCCGTCGAGCGGGCGCTGGACAAGGGAGTGGTGCTGGTCGCCGCCGCCGGCAACCGTACGGAGGATTCCCAGAACCTGCCGGGCTATCCGGCCGCGTACCCCGGGGTGATCGCCGTCGGTGGCGTGGACGAGCAGGGCAGCCACGTGGGCACCTCGATCAGCGGCGACTACGTCGACATCGCCGCACCGGGAATGAACATCGTCGGGCCGGCACCCGGAAACAGCGGCTACCGCACCGTGCCGGAGGGCGGCACCAGCTACGCGGCCGCGTACGTCTCCGGGGTGGCCGCGCTGGTCCGGGCCGCCTACCCGAGTCTCAACCCGCAGCAGGTCGCGGATCGGCTGAAGCGCACCGCGGACAACCCGCCCGAGGGTCAGAACGCCGACATCGGCCACGGAATGGTCAACCCGTACCGGGCAGTGTCGAGCCTGCTCGGCACCCGGACGAACCCGCCCGCCGGTGCGCTCCCGGCACCGGCCGTGCGGGACGACCCGCTGAGCTGGCAGCGCCCCACCGCGATCTGGGCGGCGGTCATCGGCGCCCTGCTCGCCGGGCTGCTGCTGGTCGCCCGACCGATCATGACCCGGGGCCGCCGACGCGACTGGCGCCCCGGCCGACGCACCGACGCACCGACCGCCGGTTGAGCGGCGCACCGCGACGCGGTGCCGACGCCCCCACACAAAGCGACTCCGGGCCGGGCGAACCGGACCGGAGCCGCTTGTGCGAATGCCTCAGCTCCACACCTTGGAGTTGCTCATCTCCGTGGTGAGGTAGTTCTCCCGGGCGATGCCCACGGCACCGCCGATCTCGTTCAGGATCCGGTTGATGTCCCGGACCGCGGCGTCCCACTTCGCCTGGTGCTGCTCGTAGGCAACCCGGTCCTCGCCGTCCCAGTGCAGCTTGGTCAGCATCGACCGCAGCGTGTCGAGCTTCTCCTCGAGGGTCTTCGAGATGGCCTGCATCTGCTGGTTGCTGCTCTCGAGGACCGCATAGTCAACTTTGATCGTCACGATTTCCTCCTCTGCCGGCTACGGATCACGGGTTGAGAGCAGAGTGGAACTTGTCCAGCATCTGCTGCTGCTCCTCGTCGTTGACCTGGTGCGTCGTACCCGACTTGTCGAGCAGGTCAGCGATGTTGTCCATCGCCGTCAGCAGTTTGACGGTGTCCTCGTTCCAGCGCGTCATCAGCGACTGGAAGCCCGTGGACGCCTGACCCTTCCACGCGATGGCCAGGTCGTCGACGACGTTCCACAGCTTCTTCAGCTCACCGTCGACCTCGCTGCGCGTGGACCGCACGTCACTCGCGGCGGTATGCAGAGTCGCAGCTTCGACCTCGAACGCCATGCTTCACACCCTTCCGTCTGTTGTGGTGGCGGCTTCGCCGCATCCCTCCCCCGCGGCAAGGCACCAACACCCCACCGACGGACACTCCTGTGAAGACCGTAGCGGAACCTGTCCAGCCCTCGCAGCCCTGGCCGGCGCCGTTCGATGGATGGTGGTGAATCGGGCCGGGACAGCCCACCACCCCCCACCGAACGGCCGACCACGCTCAGGCTGGCTCAGACCAGGCGGTCTGGATCAACTGCTGGCCGTCGCGACGGCGGACCAGGGTGCCCCGGCCGGGCGGTTGCGGGCTCGGTCGCAACGTGCCGAAGACCGCGCCCTCCTCCCGGTTACCGGACATCAGCAGGCCCGGCGAGTCCAGCTCACGCAGCCGTTGCAGCACCGGCTCGTAGAGCGCCCTGGACACGCCGCCAACCCGGCGCGTGATGATCAGGTGCAGACCGATGTCGCGGGCCTGCGGCAACAACTCCTGCAGGGCACTGAGCGGGTTACTCCCGCCGGAAGCCACCAGGTCGTAGTCGTCCACCAGGATGTACAGATCCGGGCCCTTCCACCAGCTCCGGTCGCGCAGCTGGGCGGTCGTCACGTCCGGGCCAGGCAGCCGGTTGGACAGCGCGCTGCGGATCGACCCGAGCCCCTGGGCGAACGCCTGGTTCGACGGCGCGTAGTCGAGCAGGTGGTCACCCTCCACCGCCCCCAGCAGGCCGCGCCGGTAGTCGGCGATCACCAACCGGGCCTGCGCCGGGGTGTACCGCTCGGTGATCCCCCGGGCGATCAGGCGCAGCAGGTTGGTCTTGCCGCACTCCGCGTCGCCGAAGACTGTCAGGTGCGGCTCGTTGGCCAGGTCCAGGTAGACCGGCGCGAGTGCCGACTCGTTGACACCGATCGGGATCCCGGGCGCCGACCGGTCGATGATCCGGGCCAGTTCCGCCACCGGCAGGCGGCGGGGCAGCAACCGCACCTTCGGCGCGGGGCGACCCGGCCAGTTCGCCGCCACATGCCCGGCCAGAGACACCGAGGCCTCACTCAGATCGTCGATGTCGCGACGACCGTCGATCCGCGAGATGGCGGTGAGGAAGTGCAGCTTGTCGCGGGTCAGACCCCGACCGGGTGACTTCTCCGGCACGTTGTTCGCCGCGCGGCGGTCGATCTCGGACTCCGACGCGTCACCGAGGCGCAGTTCCAGCTTCGTGCCGAGCAGGTCCCGCATGTTGATCCGGATCTCCGCCCACCGCACGGCGGTGAGCACCACGTGCACACCGAAGCCGAGACCCCGGTTGGCCAACGTGGTGATGGTCTGCTCCAGCTCCTCGTACTCCTGGCGCAGCGTGTTCCAGCCGTCCACCACCAGGAACACGTCGCCGAACGGGTCGTCCGCGAACTCGCCGGCGGCCCGACGACGGCGGTAGCTCGCCACCGAGTCGATGCCGTGCTGGGCGAACCGACTCTCCCGGTCGTCCAGCACGGCGACCACCTCGGCCACCGTCCGGCGGACCGCCTCGACGTCACGCCGACCGGCCACCCCGGCCAGGTGCGGCAACCGCTCCATGCTGCGCAGCGCGCCTCCGCCGAAGTCCAGGCAGAAGAACTGCACCTCCCGTGGGGTGTGCGTGAGAGCCAGCGAGGCGAGCAGCGTACGCAGCATCGTGCTCTTGCCGCTCAGCGACCGACCGACGATGACCACGTTGCCGCCGGCCCCGGCCAGCTCGACCATCATCGGGTCCCGACGCTGCTCGTAGGGGCGGTCCACGACACCGACGGGCACGGTCAGCCGCCCGCGACCGGGCCAGGACGCGGTGCACAGCCCGTAGGTCGGGTCGACCGCCAGCGGGCCGAGCAACTCACCCAGGCCCGGCGGGTCGGCCAGCGGCGGCAGCCACACCTGGTGGGCCGGGCGGCCCCGACCCTTGAGCTGGTCGATCAGCACGTCGAGCATCGCCACGGCCTTGCCGTCGGCCGGCTGCTCCGGCTCCGGGGCGGTGTCCACCGGCACCTGCGGGACCTGCACCGGAACGAAGTCGAGGCCGTACGGCACGATCCGCCGCTGCACCAGCGCCTGCGAAGCGGACGCCTGCTGCCCCGGGGCCCGGTACGCCCCCGACACGTACGCGGCCCGGAACCGCAGCATGGTGCTGGTGTCCGTCTTCAGGTAGCCGTGGCCCGGCGCGTTCGGCAGCTCGTACGCGTCCGGCACGCCGAGCACGATCCGGCTCTCCACAGCGGAGAACGTCCGCAGACCGATCCGGTACGACAGGTGCGTGTCGAGGCCCCGCAGCTTGCCCTCTTCGAGGCGCTGGCTGGCCAGCAGCAGGTGCACCCCGAGGGACCGCCCCAACCGGCCGATCATCACGAACAGGTCGATGAAGTCCGGTTTGGCGGCGAGCAGTTCGCTGAACTCGTCGCAGATGATCAACAAGCTGGGCATCGGGTCCAGCGGCTCACCGGCCGACCGCGCCTTCTCGTACTCGAAACGGGAGACGTAGTTGCCGGCCGCCCGCAGCAGCTCCTGCCGGCGCACCATCTCGCCGGCGAGGGCGTCGCGCATCCGGTCGACAAGCGGCAGCTCGTCGGCCAGGTTGGTGATCACCGCGCTGGTGTGCGGCAGCGCCTCGAGCGAGGCGAAGGTGGCACCGCCCTTGAAGTCCACCAGGACGAAGTTCAGCTCCTCCGACGAGTGGGTCACCGCCAACGCGGCCACCACCGTCCGCAGCAGCTCGCTCTTGCCGGAACCGGTGGCGCCGATCACCAGGCCGTGCGGACCCATGCCCTCGTGCGCCGACTCCTTGAAGTCGAGCTCGACCACGTTGCCGTCCGGGCCGACACCGAGGGGGATGCGCAGCCGGTCGCGGTGACCACGCGGACGCCAGGTGTTCTGCACGTCCACCGCCGCGGCGTCACCGACACCGAGCAGGTCCGGCAGCTCCGTGCTGCGCGCCAACGGCTCGTCGCCACCGGTCTGCTGCTGGGAGAGCCGGAACGGGGCGATCTGTCGGGCCAGCCCTTCGGCGGCCTCGGCGCTGAGCCGGTCGGGCCGGCCCAACGTCGACGACGAGCTGCCCCGCACCAGGTCGAGCGAGCTTCCGTCGCCCACGTCGAGGCAGAGCAGCCAGCGGCCGGCGTCGCGCGGCACCGTCCCGGAGAGGTCGATCACCGTGGCGCCGAGCAGCCCCGGGCCGACCAGCTGACAGGTCGGTGAGATCTCCCCGCCGTCGATCACCACGATCAGGTGCGCGGCGGTGGTCAGCGGCTTCGCCTCCGGCGCGAACCGGGGCCGCCCGGTCAGCTCGGCGCTGAGCGCCGCCTCGGCCTCGGCCAGGCTGGCGAAGACCAGCCGGCGCGCGCCGGCCGCGTCCGTACGACCGCTGTGGTGAGCGTGCGGCAGCCACTTGACCCAGCCCCAGGACGTCTGCCGGTCGGGTGCGGCAACCACCGCGATCACCAGGTCGTCCGGCGCGTGGAAGGTGGCGAGCTGCCCCAGCGCCGCCCGGGTCAGATCGAGCACGGGCTCGCGATCCCCGCGCAGCACCACGCGGCTGAACGCGCGCACCGACAGCGCCGTGGGCAGGTCGGGCACAGTGGAGTGGGCGCGGACGAACCGGCGAAGCGCGATGGCGCTCATCGGCTCCAGGTCCTCCACCGGCTTCGTCTCCGGCGGAACGATCTCCACGGCGAGCCGCTGCGGGCCGAGGGCGATCCTGGTCTCCCCGAAGTCGTCCTCGGTGATCCGCCGCTCCCAGAGTCGCCGGGACGCGGCGATCGACCAGAGCGCGTCGGGCTCCGGGTGCCGCCAGGCCATCGCCGCCCGCTGCTGCTCGGCGGCCCGCCGGGTGCGCTTGCGCATCTGGGCCAGGTAGCGCATGTAGTCGCGGCGGTCGGCGTTCAGCTCGGCCTTGTCCTTGCCGCCGTTGTTCGCCAGCGAGCCGATCGCCATGCCGAGCATCGAGACACCGAACAGACCACCGGCGACGTACGTCATCATGCCGCCGCCCTTGCCGGCGTAGAGGAACGCCATGGCACCGACCCCGCAGAACATCGGCAGGATCATGAGCAGTTGCCCCATCCCCCGGGGCGTCGGCTCGGGCAGCTCGGGAGGTGACTCCAGCAGCACCTCGCCGCGCGGCAGGGCCGGCCCCGGCTGACGCGGGAGCCGACGGAACACCACAGTGCTCACGGCTGTCTCCTCCCCAGAAGCGGCCCTGATGACGTGCCGCCGCGGAACACCGCCCGCGGGTGGGCATCGTACGTGCCCGTCATCGTAGGTAATCTGCCGTGTGCGCGGTGGACCCGGACCGCAGCATCACAGCCAGCCGATCACAGACGCACCTGGAGGCCACTGTGGCGACGAAGACGGCGACCGGCGGTCTGAGCCGGATCACCATCGTGGCTCCGCGTACCCGGATGGACCTGGCGCTGCCGTCGGACGTGCCGATGGCCGACCTGCTGCCCACCCTGCTGCGCTACGCGGGCGAGGACATGGCCGACGAGGGTGCGCGGCACGGCGGCTGGGCACTGTCCCGGTTGGGCGGTGCGCCCCTCGACGGTGGTCGTACCGCCGCGCAGCTCAGCGTCCGCGACGGTGAGGTGCTCTACTTCAACCCCCGCTCCGACGCCGCACCGGAGATCGTCTTCGACGACGTGGTGGACGCGGTCGCCACCGCGACCAACCAGCGTCCCGGCGCCTGGCAGGTCGGCGCGACCCGTTCCTTCGCGGTGATCTTCGCGGCGGCGGCGCTCGGTGCCGGCGCGATGGCCGCCCTGTTCGCCGGCCCGCCGCACCTGCCCGGCGCGGTGGCCGCGCTGCTGGTCGCGGTGGCGCTGCTGGTGGGCGCTGCGGTGTTGTCCCGGGCCGCCGGGGACAGCGGCACCGGCGCGGTGCTGGCCATGGTCGGCCTGGTGCACGCGGCCACCGGTGGCCTGCTGCTGCTCGCCGGCGACCGATCGCTGACCGAGCTGGCCAGTCCGCACGTCCTGCTCGCGGCAACCGCCGCGGTGGTGGCCGGCGCGGTGGCCGTGCTGGCGGTCGGCGACCGGTACCCGCTGTTCTTCGCCGCGATCGGGGTCGCGGCCGCGACCGGCCTGGGCGCGGTGCTCTGCCTGGTCCTCGGCCTCGATGCGGCGGCCTCCGCCGCGGTGATCGCCGCGGTGGCGTTCGGCGTGGTGCCGGCGCTGCCGATGATGGCCTACCGGCTGGCCCGGCTGCCGGTGCCGTCCATCCCGACCGGTCCGGAGGACCTGAAGACCGACAGCGAGTCGGTGGACGGTCGGCAGGTGCTCCAGCAGAGTGAGCGGGCCGACGAGTTCCTGACCGGTCTGCTGTGGACGGTCGCCGTGCTGGTGCTGGGCGCGCAGATCGTGCTGGCAGTGGACGGGCGGCTGCCGGCGGTGTTGCTGTGCCTGGTGCTGGCCCTGCTGGCGCTGCTGCGGGCTCGCCCCCTGCTGGGTCGGGCCCAGCGCACCCCGGTGCTGCTGGCCGGCAGCGTGGGTCTGGGTCTGGCCGCCGCGACCACCTTCGCCGGTGGGTCGCTGCCGGTCCGGCTCGGCCTGATCCTGGGCGGGCTGGTGCTGGCCGCGGTGATCAGCCTGATCTACGGCCTGAGCGTCGCGGGCAAGCGCATCTCCCCGGTCTGGGGCCGCCTGCTCGACATCGTCGAGATCCTGCTCATCATCTCGCTGGTGCCGCTCGCCTTCTGGGTCTGCGGCCTCTACGGCTGGATCGTCAACCTCCGGCCCTGACCGTGTCTCGCCGCCGCACCGGTCAGCGCGAGCGCGGACCGGTCAGGGCGCCCAGCGCCGACGCGACCGGAGCGGTGGCGTAGACGCCCGGAGCATGCTGACCGTCCATCGGCCGGGTGGACCCGCCCGCGCGACCGGCGACCTCGCGGACCACCTTGACCAGCGCCTCGACGTGGTTGTCCATCGCCGCGACCCGCACCAGCGGCGCCGCCACCCGACCGTCCACCGAGACGGTCACGGCCACCGTGTGCGACGGCGCCGAGGTGGCGGTGATCGCGTCCACGAGAGGGCCGAGCGGAGCGTCGGAGCGGCCCCGCAACGCCATGCAGCGGTGCGTCCAGCCGCCGCCGCGCAGCCCACGCCAGCTCTCCGCCGGCACCTCGGGCACCAGGTCCAGACCGGCGGCCGAGACGATCGCCGCGCGCAGCTCCTCACGGCCCAACGGGCGGTGGGCCAGCCCCGCCGAGGTCAGCGCCTTGCCGAGCCGGCCGATCCCGGCGGCCATCGTCCGGTGTACGCCGGTCAGCCCGCCGCCCCGACTCACCGCCTCGACCCGGGCGTCGCGGACGGTGAGCCGCAGCGCCACCCAGACGGTCCGGTGCGCCGCCGGCGGCGCACCGGGTGCCGGGTACCAGACCAGCGTGTGCGCGACGACCTGGGCCCGGGAGACCGGGGCGTTGAAGTCCGCGAGCACGCCCAGCGCGCGGTCCACCGCGGAGGCGTCGACGGAGCCGACCGCCGCGCCGGTAGCGGACTGCAGGGCGACGGCGGCGAACCAGCCCTGGTCGTCGCGCCCGATGCCGAGGCGGGTGCCACGGTCGGTCAGCTCGATGATGCTCAGCTCGGGGGCGAGCGCAGCCAACCGCGGGTCGGTCGCCGTGCCGTCGGCCAGCGCGGCCGACGCCCGCTCGCCGCGACGCCGCAGCCGGCGGCGCAGCAGCAGGTCCTCGAACCACCAGCGGCCACCGCGACGGGCGAAGACCGCCAGGACGACCAGCAGCGCCACCGCGCCCACCGCGGCGAGCAGCCAGCTGGGACCGGCCGTGGCGGCCCAGACGCCGATTACGCACAGCTCCAGTACGACGAGCTGCCCGACCAGTACGGGACCGACCCGCCCACGGCCGGGTCGCTCGGCCGGCGGCGTCAGCCGGGTCGGAACGTCGACAGGGTCCGTGACCGCTCGGGCGGGTGGCGCCTGAACCTGCGTCATCGCTGACTGTCCCTCCTGCACGGTACGACTCTGCGCCGGGTCTCCTCCGGAGCCGGCCACGAGCGGTGGTCCCAAGGAAGCACCGTCGGCCCCTTATCGTAGGGAAGCCCGCGACGGCACCCTGCCCCTGATCGTCGCGGAAACACCCCGCCGGAGGTAAGTCATGCGGACCCGCCGCGATCAGGTGCAGGCGTACCGCTTCGTCACCCGCCGCATCGTCTCCGCCTTGCTGTCGGGCGACCCGGAGACCACCAACCTGCCGATGCGACGGCTCGGCATGGCCGTCTTCGGCAGTGTCCTCACCGCGGCCATCGTGCTCGGCGGGGTGGGTGCGTACGGCCAGTTGACCGGCGGGACGGCGCCGCTGGACGACAAGACCCTGGTCATCGAACGGGAAACCGGCGCGACGTACGTGTTCATCGAGGGGAAGTTGCACCCGACGCTCAACTACACGTCGGCGCGCCTCATCGTGAACGATGCGGGTGCCGAGGTGCGGACGATGTCCCAGGCGTCGCTGCGGGACCGGCCCCGGGGCGTCACCGTCGGCATCGTCGGCGCACCGGACGCCCTGCCCGACCGCAAGTCGCTGACCGGGCTGCCGTGGTCGGTCTGTGACGTGCCCGATCCGGTCGACCGGCAGCGCTCCAGCACCCGGCTGGTGATCGACCGGGCGCTGCCCGGCGGCACGCCGCTGGGCGACCGGGGGGTGCTGGTCTCGGTGGACGACCAGCGCTATCTCATCACCAACAACAGGCGGCTCCAACTGCTCGACCCGGCCCGCACGATGACGGCGCTGCGGATGGCCGGCACCGAGCGACTCCAGATCGGGCAGCAACTGCTCAACGCCGTGCCGGCCGGGCCACCGCTGCGCAGGATGTCGCTGGCCGGTGAGGGCGGGCCCAGCAACCGCAAGGTGGCTGGGAAGTCGTACAACGTCGGTTCGGTGTTCAGGGCGGCCGGGCGACACTACGTGCTGACCCGGGACGCGCTCGTGCCGATCAGCGAGATCACCGCGTTGCTCCAGACCAGCGGCAGCGGTCGGATCACCGACATCACGCCGAACGACGCCAGCGAGGCGTTCGAGGAGCAGCGGATCGAGGAGGAGGGGTTGCCGCCGACGGTGCCCGCCCTCTACCCGGCCCAGCCCGGTCAGACGACGGTGTGCGCGACGTACCGCAAGGGCAGCGCGGGTGGTCCGCCGACCACCACCCTGGAGGTGTTCGACCGGGTGCCGGATGAGCTGACCGACAGCGATCCGGGGCTGGTGCCGGTGCGCCAGACCAGGCGCGACGCCGTACGTACCGCCGAGGCGGTGCTGCTGCCCGGCGGCAAGGGTGTCATCGCGCAGGCCTCGCCGGGTGCCGGGACCAGCGGGTCCGGTGCCGCCGGGTCGACGATCTACCTGATCAGCCCACAGGGCATCCGGTATCCGCTCGCCTCGGCGGAGACGCTGGAGGTGCTCGGCTACGGCGGGATCACCCCGCTGGCGGTGCCCGGCTCCCTGCTCGCGCTGATCCCGACCGGGCCCACCCTGAACCGCGAGGACGCGTTCGCTGTTTTCGCCCCCGACGGGCCGACGCCGGCCGCGCCACCGTCGGCCGCACCGAAGTCGGCCTCGCCTTCGGCGGCACCGCCCTCGGGCTCGCCGTCCGCCACGCCACCGTCCCGGTCGCCGTCCACCACGCCACCGTCGGGCTCGACACCGTCGGCTCCGGCGAGCGGCGGGACCGGCGGCGGGGGGTCCGCGGAATCGACCGACGCCGACGGCTGAGCAGCGTGGACGGGTCGCCCGGAGTCGCACGGGTGGACTAACCTTGATGTCGCTGACGGTTGTCAACCAGAACGACGGGGATGTTGCCATGGCCGGGCGTACGGAAGTCGACCTGTTGTCCCTTGAGGACTTCCACGAGCATCTGGCGTCTCGGTTGAGCCAGGCCGAGTCGGTGCTGCGCAAGCTCAACACCGAGATGCAGTGCCGCCCTCCGGCGCTGGGCTCGTTCTTCGACGCCACCGACAAGGCGCGTCGCTACAGCGAGGTCCACCAGTCCTACGTGGAGCAGGCCGAGCGCATCCGACAGGCGGTGCTGGCGGCTCAGCAGGCGACCAGCACGATCCTGAGCAACTACCGCACCGCCGAGGCGCGTAACGCGGCCAACGCCGACGACGTCACCGCCGCGCTGACCCCGGTCGACCGGGCGTTCCAGCCGAAGGAGGACGGGCGTGTCTGAATACACCCAGCGCTACCAGGGCAGCAGCCACCAGCAGCTGTACGACGGCCTGATGGCGGGCAAGCCGGAGCAGGTCGAGGGCGTAGCCGCCCAGTGGGCCGAGCTCAAGGGCATCCTCGACGGCCTCGGCCGGGAGCTGAGCGGCGACCTCGACAAGCTCGCCAACACCTGGACGGGTTCGGCGGGTCGGGAGTTCCACCGGCGACTCAGCCTGATCGTCGCCCACACCGATGCGTTGGGCGAGGGGATGGCCGGCGTCAAGCAGGGGTTGACCATGATGGCCGACCACCTGCGGGCCGCCCACAAGCAGGCCGAGAGCCCGGAGGAGACCGACGACAACGACAAGGCGATCGGCGGTGCGATCAAGGGTGGCGCGGTCTTCGGTCTGACCGGTCTGATCGTCGGCGGCATCGCGGGTCACCAGCAGGACAAGGCCGAGCAGGAGAAGGCCCACCAGCGGATGGTGAACCTGGTGGCCGATCTGGCCAGCAGTTACGACATCTCCGCCTACGACCGGGTGGTCGACCCGCCTCCGCCGGACCCGGACACGCCGACCACCGCCCGCAAGGATCCGACGACGCCGCAGAGCGTCGCGGCCGTCGCCAAGGTGACGAGTGGCCCCAACACCGGCACGCACACCGGGCGCACGGGAGACGCGACCATCTCGACGCCGGACCGCGTCGCCGAACTGCCGGGCCACGGTTCCGGCACGCACGAGGTCGGCACGGGCACCGCTGGCAGCCCGGCTGTGGTCACCGGCCCGACCGGCGCCGGCAACGTCATCCCCAGCGGCGGCACCTCCCTCGCCGGGGCGGATCCGGTGGTCGGCGGTGCGCTGCTGGGCGGGGGTGTCGCCGGGTTGGCGGCCCTGTCCACGCCGGCGGGCGCGCCCTCCGCTGCGAGCACCGGCCCCGGCCTGCTGTACGGAGCACCGGGCGGGGCACCGGCCGGCGGGGTGTTGCGCAGCGGCGCGCTCGCCGGCTCGGGCAACGCGCCCCCCGCGTCGGCTCGGCCGGCCGGCGGTGCCGCGTCCCCGGCGGAGAGTCGCGCCGCCAACGGCGTCGGGCGCAGCATTGACGGTCAACGCGGCGGGGCCGGCGGCCGGGCGGCAGTGGCCGGCGGCAATGCCCGGCCGGGGTCCGGCGGCGGCCGTCCCGGTGTGCTCGGTGGCCACGGTCGAGGGCAGGACGACGACTCCGACGACCGGCTGACCTGGTTGACCGAGGACGAGATGGTGTGGCAGGGCGACGAGAAGCCCGCTCCCCCGGTGCTCGGCACCGGCAACTGACCACGGTCCGCACCGGCGGGCCCGCACCACCGGCGACGCCACCCGGACCATGCGCGGTGCCCCCGATCGGACCCGATCCGGTCGGGGGCGCCGCCGTCTCCAGCCTCGGTCGGCGCCGATCCGGTCGGGGGCACCGCCGTTTCCAGCCCCGGTCGGCGGCGTCCACAGTGCCCATGGTGGTGGCTGTCACGCCAGCGCGGCCCGTCGCCGTGCTGCGGATCGCCAGCGCTGGAGATAGGTTGGTCGGGTGTCGTCCGCAGCTGCTGTCCGCCCGGTTCAGTGGGCTGTGCTGCGGTCACTGCGGGAACTGACCCGCCTGGCGGTCACCGCGCTGGTGCTCGCGGTCGGCCTTGGTGCCGCTCTCTCCGCGAGCCCGCCGCCCGCCCCCACGCAGCTGCGGCCCAGTGCCGTGAGCAGTCGGGTGACGAGTGTCCGCCCCGACACCAGCCCGGCCATCGAACGGGCCGCCCGGCCCGCTGTCGCCCCGCCGGCTGGCACGCGCGACACCGCCACTGCCGACACCGCCACGGCGACCGGTCCGGTCGCGGCGGCCCTGGCGTACGTTCCGGCCATCGATCCCGGCCGTGACACTCCCGCGCGACGCGGCCCACCCGCCCGCTGAGCCAGGCCCGGCTACCCCCGGGGCCCGATCCCGGCTGATCCCGTACGCCACCTGAGTTGGCCGTCGACGGGACTACCCCGCCACCGGGCCGCCCGGTGCTGCCGCGCCCTCCTGCCGCCCGTCGATACCCGCCTTCGACCGCGAGGTGCTGATCATGGAAACCGTCCTCTCCGCCGTCCTGCCGGACCTCTCCCGGGCCGCCGTCATCTGGCTGAGCCTGCTCGGGGTGGTCGCTGTCGCCGTCTCCGCGCTGCTGCTGCGGCCGGGCCGATTCCGCTTCGACCCGGGCGCCCGGATCCGCCGCGCCGCCATGCCGAGTCAACTGGAACAGGCGCAGGAGGAGCGGGAGCAGAGCCGCTACGCGCAGGAGGTCGCGGTGGCGGCGGAACGGGCCAGTACCACGGTGCGGCGTCGCCGGGCGGAGTGGGTGGCCGCGCAGGAGGAGGTCGAGGCGGCCTGGTCGGCGTACGAGGCCGCCGAGGCTGGCGTGCGGCGGCTCGACGCGGCGGCCGCGATGCCGCTGCCGCACACCGTACGGACTCCCGCCGAGTACGCCGACCGCGAGCGCTACCTGCACCGGGCGGCGCTGGACGCGTACTGGCGGCGTGAGCTGTCGGTGGAGCAGCTGAGCGACGTCTTCGCGCACCGCGACGGCTGGGACCCGCGACTGCACCCGGTCGAGCAGGAGCTGGTGCTCCAGCGGGCGATCCGGGACAACCTGGCGGCCAGGCACGCTGCGGCCCGCGAGCGGGAGCAGGCCGCGTGGCGGGCGGCGGAGTTGGCGGTGGCGGCGGCCCGGAGTCTGCGCGAGGAGGCGCACGCGGCGACCGGACGACGGGTCGCCGAGTCGGCGTCGGTGTTGCCGCTGAGCGAGGTTGCCCGACCGTTGGGCGCGCAGGCCCGGGAGAACGTGGAGCAGACCCGGGAGAACAAGGTGACCGCCCGCGGCCGCGCGACGGTGCCCGCGTTCTGAGCCCGGCGGGTTCATGTGGGTTAGCGTGACGGCATGTCCCGACAGGCGTGGGTCCTCGTGGTGGTCGCCGGCATCCTGGCGCTGGCCACACTGGCCGGTGCCGTGGTGCTGGCGGTGCGGGTGGTGCGTACCCGGCGGATGCTGACCGGGCTCGGCGCGGGCGGCAAGGTCGCCTTCTACGGCGCGCTGATCTACACGATCTTCCCGGTCGACGTGCTGCCGGACCCGATCTACCTGGATGACATGGGGGTGCTGGCCGCCGCGTTGATCTATCTGACCCGGCTGGTGCACCAGCGGCGGGCGGCTGGCCGCCAGCTGCCCGGTCAGCCGGACGCCCCACCGAGCCCGGAGAGGGCCCGCCGCCGCGTGCGATGATCCAGGTCGGTTCGGGGACGGGGGACGGGCATGGCGGGCGATCATCGGTTGGACCTGCACGATGAGCGTGTTGTCGCCTTCTGCGCGGAACGGCACCTCGCGACGCTGACCACAGTGCGTGCGGACGGCACCCCGCACGTCGTACCGGTCGGGGTGACCCTCGACCCGGCGGCCGGGCTGGCCCGCGTGATCACCTCCGGCACCTCCCGCAAGGCCCACCAGGTGGCGGCGGCCGGCCCGGAGGGCGCGGCGGTGGCCGTGTGCCACGTGGATGGCCGCCGCTGGTTGACCATCGAGGGTCGCGCCGTGCTGCGGTCGGATCCGGCCGCCGTGACGGAGGCGGAGCGGCGGTACGCCGAGCGGTATCGGACACCGCGCCCGAATCCGGAGCGGGTGGTCATCGAGATCACCGTGACCAGGCTCCTGGGCAGTCTCTGAGCTGACCGTTCGTCCCCGATGACCGGTTCGGGTCGACCGGGAGGTTGTGCCGTCCCCGGTTCCCGCCGCCGGCGGAATTCTCGGTGAAGCAGAGCGGTTACGCACTCGGTACGCCCCGGGCCGAGACCACCGATGGTCGGCCCTCTGTTGCGCCGAGCGCCATTCCCGGTGCTGCCGCCGTCCGCCTGCCGGAGGCGCCAACCCCCGAACGGAGACTCGACAATGAACCCGATCGTCCAGAAGAGCGGCCTGTCCGTCGTCGGCCTGCTTGTCGCCGGTGGCTGCGCCCTCGGCCCGGCGGTGGCCGCGCAGGCCGCCCCGGCGCCGGCCGCCCCGGCGTCGTCGAACCAGAACGACCGGCACGCCGAGCGGATCCTCGGCATCGACTACCAGGCCCAGCCGAACTTCTACTACTGCGGCCCGGCCGCGACCCGGATCGCGTTGTCCGCCCAGGGCAAGGCGCTCTCCCAGGACGAGGTGGCCCGACTGCTCGGCACCACCGAGGCGGGCACCCCCTCGGCCCTGGACACCACCCGGGTGCTGAACGAGCTGACCGGCGGCAAGTACCGGACCACCGAGATCCGTGATTCGGTGGCCCGCCCGGACCAGGTCGAGCAGTTGCGCCGGGATGTGCTGGCCGCGGTGGACGCCGGCCGGCCGGTGGTGGCGAACATCAAGGGCACGACCGTCGACACCGACGGCAACCCGCACTCGTACGAGGGCGGCCACTACCTGACCCTGGTCGGTTACCGCGACGGTGGTGACACCATCCGGGTCGCCGACCCGGCCGACCCGGCGGTGGGCGAGTACTGGATGAGCCTTCCGAAGGTCGCCAACTGGATCGCCGAGCGCGGCTACTCCTCCTGACCCTGACGGTTCACCGGGCCGGCCTCTCCCGTGCGGGGAGGCCGGCCCGGCCCTCGTTACGGCTCCGCGCGGCGAGGTGTGCGCGCCGACGGGCTCGGGCGGCCCGCGTCGGTCGGGTCCGGTGCAACTGTCGGCGGACCGGCGGGTGGATCTCCGCCTCGCCGGCGCCGGCCGCCCGGCGCACGATCCGGTTCGCGTCCTCGGGTGCGCAACCGGCGGCCCGGAGCAGATCGCTGGCGGCGGTACGCAGTCCGGTGACGAGGGATTCACCGAACGAGCGGACCCCCTTCGCCGAGGCCCGCCCGGCCAACTCGGCACACTGCTCGACCAACTGCCGGGTGCACCGGGGGTCGTCACCGACCCTGCACTCCGTGCGCATCACCGCCACTGCCTGGCCCAACCGGTGCATCGCGTCCGGCAGCTCCGCCGGGATCGGCTCGTCGTACTGAAGCGCGGTGGTCGACCAGCGGGCCATGGCACGGCTGTCCAGCAACAACCGCTCCAGGTGAGCGGCGCTCCGGGCGTACCGGTGGTACTGCTGCCGGCGGTGCCAACGGACCGGAGCGATGGTGACCACCTCCTCGGCGCCGCTGAGCGCGTCGTGCAGCCGGCTCAGGTCGTCATCGGTGCCGCGCAGCCGCTCCAGGACGCCCAGGGTCCGGGCACCGTCGCGGTCGCGCATCGCCTGCGCCAGCTCAGCGAGTTGTTCGCAGACAATCGTGAAGATCGGCGCGGCGGCCCGGTCCAGCACCCGCATCGGGTTGATCGGCAACAACAGGGCGACCACCACCAGACCGACCGCCCCGCCGACGAGCGCGTCGAAGATCCGCGGCAGCTCCAGGCCACGTTCCATCGGTGCCAGCGTGGCGATCAGCACGGCGGTACCACCGGCCTGACCGACCAGCGGACCGCCCTTCCCGGCCACCAGCAACGCGGCGGCGATGGCCAGTGCGACGACCACTCCGGTCTGCCACGGCCCCGAGCCGAGCAGGAATCGCAGCGTGTCGCCGATGATGATGCCCAGGGCCACGCCGCCCAACAGCTCGAAGGTGCGTCGGGCCCGCTGCCCGATGGCGGTGGCGATCGTACCGACGGCGGCGGCGGGAGCGAAGACGTGCGATCCCTGGCCGAGCAGGTTGTTGGCGAGCAGGGCGGCGATCGCCGCGGCCAACCCGGACTGGACGGAGATCACCAGGGTGACCTCCCACTGCCGGGCTCGGATCTTGCCGGCCTGTCCACCACGGTGCCGCATCCGCCGAACCGTCCGCTCGGCGGTCTCGTCGAGCCGCGACCGTCGCGGGTCGGCGGGTGGGCGGTCGTCGGCCATGGGGGCGGTTACCCCGGCAACGGCGGGGCAATCTTGGCTGAGCAGCCGTGTCCCCGCGAGCCCCAACGACACCCTCGAACACATCGTCAACCGTTGGTTTGCGCAGCCCCGTGGGGGTACCAGAGCCACACACCTCCCACCGATCCGCAACCGGTAAGGGGCCGTGACATGACCAATCCACCGACCGCCGACGACCACGATGCCGTCGACATCCTGGTCTCCGACCACCGTGAGATCGAAGCAGTCCTCATCGAGTTGGCGACCCGGCAGGGCACCCCCGAGCACCGCCGGCACCTCGTCGACGTGGTGATCGCCGAACTCGTCCGCCACTCGGTGGCCGAGGAGGCGTACGTGTATCCGATCGCCCGCAAGGCACTGCCCGACGGCAACGAGATCGCCGACCGCGAGATCGCGGAGCACGCCGACGCCGAGCGGACCATGAAGGAGTTGGAGTCCGCCGACGCGTCCGACCCCCGCTTCGACGAGTTGCTCACCCGGCTGACCGCCATCGTGCGCGGCCACGTGGCGGAGGAGGAGAAGGAACTCTTTCCGCGGCTGCGCGCGGCGACCGCCCGGGAGGAGTTGGTGGAGGCGGCTGCCAAGGTGACGGCGATCAAGGAGATCGGGCCGACCCGGCCGCATCCGGGAAGCCCGGACCATCCGCCGGCGAACAAGCTGATCGCACCGGGCATCGGTCTGGTCGACCGGCTGCGCGACGCGTTGAGCGGCCGACCCACCTCGATGGACGAGCTACACCACAAGCGACAGCGCTGATCCGCGTACCGGGTGGACCGGGCGCTCCCGGGTCGCCGACGCGGCCCGGGAGCAGCGCGGGTCAGCGGACCTGGTCACCCTCACCGGTACGCGCCTGGGCCTGGTCCACACCCTTGTCGATCTGGTCGCCGTACTTGCCGCCGGTACGCTTGTCGGCCATCTCGCCAGCCTTCTCCGCACCCTGGTCGACCTGCTTGTCGTGCTTGTCCGCGAAGTCCTTGGCCTTGTCCATGAAATCACCCACGGCGCGTTCCTCCTCAGTCCGGTCCGTCCCCTTCGCGTTCCCTCGACCCGACAGCGCAAACGCCGCCATTGGCGGAACACCTACCCCGGTCACGCCTGCCGGCGTACGATCCGCGCGGGCGGCGGCCGGTCATTCGGGTGTCGGGGTACGACCGACCGGGTACCGACCTCGTCGAGATCGAGGAGGACCGACATGGCCGCAGAGGAACCCGGAGCGACAGGTGGCCCCGGGCCGCGCCAGACCTGGACGGCGTTGCCGTGGCTGGTCCGAACCGCGGTGTTGTGGAGCGCCTGCCTGGTGGTGATCGCCGCCGGGCTCTACCTGCTGGGCCGGATCGCCGTCCTGTTGGCACCGCTGGCCATCGCGCTGGCCGCCACCATCTTCCTCACCGCGCTGCTCGATCCGGTCCTGCTGCTGCTGCGCCGGCTGCGGCTGCCGGCGGCGCTCGCCGCGCTCTGCACCGTCCTGCTGCTGCTCGGCATCCTGGTCGGCGTCGGCGCACTCGTGTGGAACCTGACCGCCAGCCAGTTCGACCAGCTCAGCCAGGAGCTGACGCAGGGGGTCGAGCGCAGCCGGGACTTCGTGACGTCCACGCTGCCGGTCAGCGAGGCACAGCTGGACCGGCTGGTGGACCAGGCCCGGGAAGGGCTCAGTGGCAGCTCTCCGGACCCGGTGGCCGGTGCCCGGACCGCCACCGAAGTGTTCGGCTCCGCGCTGCTGGCGCTGGTGCTGCTCTTCTTCCTGCTCAAGGATGGCCGCTCGATGTGGCACTGGGTGCTGTCGCGGGTGTCCGGCCCGAACCAGCCGGTGCTGGCCGAGGCCGGCCGGGCCGGTTGGCAGACGTTGGGCGCGTACAGCCGGGGCACCATGTTCATCGCCGCTGTCGACGCGCTGGGCATCGGGTTGGCTCTCGTGGTGCTGCAGGTGCCGCTCGCCCTGCCGCTGGCGTTGATCACGTTCCTCGGCGGGTTCGTGCCGATCATCGGGGCGACGGTGGCGGGCGCGGTGGCGGTGCTGGTGGCGCTGGCCGCGAACGGTCCCACCACCGCCCTGCTCACCCTCGCGGCGGTGATCGCCGTACAGCAGATCGAGGGCAACCTGCTGGAACCGCTGGTCATGAAACGGCAGGTCCGGTTGCACCCGGCGGTGATCCTGGTGGCGGTCACCGCAGGCACGCTGATCGCGGGGATCGCCGGGGCCTTCGTCAGCGTTCCGATCACCGCCGTCCTCTGGCGGATCATCGACACCGTCCAACAGCGCCGCTCGGCCTCGGCCCTCCTACCCACGCAGTGATCATCGGCTGAGGTGTGTGGTGAACCAGGCGCCGGCCTGGTCGGCGACCTGCTCAAGGGTGCCGGGCTCCTCGAAGAGATGGGTGGCGCCGGGGATCACCCGCAGCTCGCCGACCTCCCCCAGCTCGGCCAGCGCCTGCTCGTTGAGCGCGATCACCTCTTCGTCCAGCCCGCCCACCAACAGCAACGTCGGGGTACGCACCTGGGCCAGCGCGTCCCCGGCCAGGTCCGGTCGGCCACCCCGGCTGACCACGGCAGCCACCCGATCGGCGCGGGACGCCGCCGCGACCAGGGCGGCGGCAGCACCCGTACTGGCCCCGAACAGGCCGATCGGCACGTCACCGGCAGGACGCCCGGTGGCGAGCCAGTCGACGATCCCGGCCAGCCGGCTGGCCAACAGCCCGATGTCGAAGCGCAGTTCGGCGGTTCGCGCGTCCACCTCGTCCTCGACCGGGGTGAGCAGGTCCACCAGCACGGTGGCGAGCCCACTGTCGTTCAGCGTCCGGGCCACCGACACGTTGCGCGGGCTGTGCCGGGAACTGCCACTGCCGTGCGCGAACAGCACCACGCCGACCGGCTGGGCGGGCAGCGTCAGGTCGGCGGGGAGTTGGGCTTCCCCGATCGGCACCATCACCGTGCTGCGCTGCTCGTCCATGCCTCACCTCCGGGTGCTCGCCGGTGCTGCGGATACCCAGCCCGCCGCGCGTCACGCGCGCCATGGGCGGGTGTCACCGCCGGGCCACGCGCACGCCGGCGGGCCGCGTTTGCCCGGTGGGGGGTCGGGTACGCGACGAGCGACCGCAGACCGTGTCGGCGCCACCGCGCCCCGACGGATCGCGAGGATCGCCATGGCCAAGCAGCAGATCTCCCGGCAGCAGCAGCTGACCGAGCAGGCCCAGCGGGAACAGGACGCCGAGCGTAACCAGGACTTCGGGGACCAGGATTTCGGCGACCAGGCCGCGTCGGCCCGGCTGCCCGACGACCCGAAGGCGGCGGCACCCAGGGACGCGATCGGCCGTCCGTCGACCGGCGAGCCGGTCTGATCGACCAGTGCGGGGTGGGGCGGGAACACCCTCGCCCCACCCGTCACTGTTCGCGCTCGGGCAACCGCAGCAACGGCGAGCGGCCCGGTGGCTGCTCGGGCGCGGGGCCGGACGGATCGGCCGGTGGCACCGGTACGGTGACCGGCTCGTCGCAGGTCACCCGCAGCATCTGTTCGTGGTGGCGCAGTTCCACCACGTCGTCCGGGCCTCCGTGCCGCAGCGAGTACGTCGTCTGGTGCGGTCGGACGTCCACCCGCAACGCCAGCCCGCGCCATTGCAGCGAGAACTCCAACCGGCTGAGCCGGCTGGAGAGCCGGGGAGCGAAGGACAGTTCGCCGTCGTGGTCCCGCAGACCACCGAACCCGCTGACCAGGGCGAGCCACGCACCGGCCAGCGACGCCATGTGTACGCCGTCGCGGGTGTTCTCGTTGAGGTCGTGCAGGTCCATCAGCGCTGCCTCACGCAGGTAGGTGTGCGCGAGTTCGGGGTGGCCCACCTCGGCGGCGAGCACGGACTGGGTGCAGGCCGACAACGACGAGTCGCGTACGGTGCGGCGCTCGTAGTAGAGGAAGTTACGCACCTTCTCCTCGGGGGTGAAGGCGTCCCCCCGCCAGTGCATGGCGAGCACCAGGTCGGCCTGCTTGACCACCTGCTTGCGGTACAGCTCGAAGTACGGGTAGTGCAGCAGCAGCGGGTACTTCTCCGCCGGGGTATGGGTGAAGTCCCACTCCTGGAGCCGGGTGAAGCCCTCGACCTGCTGGTGCACGTCGAGTTCGTCGTCGTACGGGACGTGCATGGAGGTGGCGGCGTCCCGCCAGCTCGCGGCCTCCTCGTCGGTGACCCCGAGGTGGAACGCCTCGTCCCGGTAGCGCATCACCACGTCGGCGGCGGCGAGCAGGTTCCGTTGCGCCATCAGGTTGGTGTAGACGTTGTCGTTCTTCACCGCGGTGTACTCGTCCGGGCCGGTGACACCGTCGATGTGGAACCGCCCGTGCCGGTCGTGGTGGCCGATCGAGCGCCACAGTCGGGCGGTCTCCACCAGCAGCTCCAGCCCGATCTCCCGTTCCATCTGGGTGTCCCCGGTGACCATCACGTAGCGGCGCACCGCGTCGGCGATGTCGGCGGCGATGTGGAAGGCGGCGGTGCCGGCCGGCCAGTAACCGGATGACTCCGGGCCCTCGATGGTCCGCCAGGGGAAGGCGGCACCCCGCAGGTTGAGCGTCTCGGCCCGTTCCCGCGCCGAGTCCAAGGTGCTGTGCCGCCACTGCAACGCGCTGCGTACCGCGCTCGGCTGGGTGTACGTGAGCACCGGCAGCACGAACATCTCGGTGTCCCAGAAGGCGTGGCCGTCGTAACCGGGGCCGGTCAGCCCCTTCGCCGAGATGGGCCGCTGCTCGGCGCGCGCACCGGCCTGCAACACGTGGAAGAGACCGAACCGGACCGCCTGCTGTACCTCCGGGTCGCCCTCGACCAGCACGTCGGAGGCGTCCCAGAACGCGTCGAGATAGTTGCGCTGCTCCCGGTGGAGCCCGTCCCACCCGTCCAACCGGGCGCCGGCCAGTGCCGCGCCGACCTGGTCGCGCAGCGCCGGCAGGGACCGGCGACTCGACCAGCTGTACGTCAGGTACTTGATCACCCGCAGCTTCTCGCCGGGCTTGAGCACGCAGGCGATGGTGGTACGCACCCAGTCCTGGTAACCCTCGGACTCGATGGTGGTGTGGTCCGGGCCGTGCACCTCGTGCTCCATGGCGGCGGCGACCCGCAGACCGGAGACCTTGGTGCGGTGGATCAGCTGCCCGCCGTCGGGGGTGGTCAACTCCTCCTCGGCCTGCAGCGGCGACTCCAGCACCGCCGCGACCCGGGGGTCCTTGCTCTGCGCGGGCAGCGACTCGTTGGCCACCAGCTCGGACTGCACGATCAGCCGCAGCGGGCCGTCGACGGCCTCCACTTCGTAGCTGATGGCGGCCACGGACCGTTGGGTGAACGAGACGAGGCGGGTGCTGCGCACCTTGACCTCACGGCCGGCGGGCGAGCGCCAGTGCAGTTCCCGGTGCAGCGTGCCGGCCCGCATGTCGAGGATCCGCTCGTGGGCGAGCAGCTCGCCGTAGCGCACGTCGAGCGGTTCGTCGTCGACCAGCAGCCGGATCAGTTTGCCGTTGGTGACGTTGACGATGGTCTGCCCGGACTCGGGGAAGCCGTAGCCCGCCTCGGCGTACGGCAACGGGCGCAGCTCGTAGAACGAGTTCAGGTAGGTGCCGGGCAGGCCGTGCGGCTCGCCCTCGTCGAGGTTGCCCCGCAGGCCGACGTGCCCGTTGGAGAGCGCGAAGACCGACTCCGACTGGGCCAGCACGTCCATGTCCAGCCGGGTCTCCCGGACGTGCCACGGCTCGACCGGATAGGCACGCTCACGAATCATGCGGAGCCCCGTTCGGTGGGGGTGCGGGTGGGCGTCGGCGGGTCGGCGACGTCGAGCAGGTCGGCGAGGTCCGTCACGACGATGTCGGCGCCGTGGGCGAGCAACTCGTCAGCCTGCCCGACCCGGTCGACGCCGATCACGTAACCGAAGCCGCCGGCGCGGCCGGCGGCCACCCCGGAGAGCGCGTCCTCGAAGACGGCGGCCTGTGTCGGGTCGACGCCGAGCAGCCTGGCCCCGGCGAGGAAGGTGTCGGGGTGTGGTTTGCCGCGCAGTCCCTCGGCGCGGGCGACCAGCCCGTCGACCCGGGCCTGCAGCAACGGCGCGATTCCGGCCGCGGCGACCACCTCGGCCCCGTTCGCGCTCGCGGTGACCACGGCGCGGTGCAGCCCAGCGGCGGTCGCCGCCTTCAGGTAGCGGACCGAGCCCGGGTAGACCTCGACGCCGGAGCTGCGCAGCCGGTGCAGCAGCAGGACGTTCTTGCGGTTGCCCAGGCCGTTGACGGTCTCGGCCTCCGGCGGGTCGTCCGGGTCGCCTTCGGGCAGCACGATCCTCCGGGAGGCGAGGAACGACCGGACCCCGTCGGCCCGGGGCCGGCCGTCGACGTAGCGGTTGTAGTCCGGGCCGGGATCGAATGGTCGGAACGGCGTGCCGGAGGCCGCGGCGCGCTGGCGGAGAAACTCGTCGAAGGTCTGCGTCCAGGCGGCGTTGTGTACGCGGGCGGTCTGCGTCAGCACACCGTCCAGATCGAAGAGACAGGCGGTCACATGAGCAGGTAGGCCCAGCACGGTACGAATCTATCCAGCCCGCTGGGCCCGCAAACACATTTCGCCTGGCCCGGCGCGCTTCAGTTCGGTCGCAGCGTCCAGATCACCGTCATCGCCGAGGTCGGCTTGCCGGCCTCGGTGGAAATCTCCACGTGCACGGGGAACTCCGGCCGGGCGCCGGACTCCAGTTCCTCGATCACCTCGGCGGCCGGCCGGCCGAGTCGCGCGGTGGCCAGCACCGGCCCCATGGCGAGCTTTCGGTAGGCGATGTCGGCCCGGACGGCCAACGGCACGGCCCGGTCGAGCAGTTGCCCGAAGGCGGCCAGCACGACCGCGCCGGAGGCCGTCTCGCCGAGGGTGAACATGGCGCCGGCGTGTGGCCCGCCGATGTGGTTGTGGGTGGCTGGCGAGTCGGGCAGCCGGACGACCGCCCGGACGCCACCCTCCGCCTCGGGTGCCACCTCGACGAACTCAAGTCCGAGCGTACGAGCGAACGGCACCGCTTCCAGCATGCCGGCCGCCACCTGGCGGGAGTCGATAGTCATGACCCGACGTTACTCACCGGTAACCAGGCAGGCAACCAGCGACATCCGCCGACCGGGCATGCTCAGAGGTTGGCGATGGTGCGCAGGATCTCCGCGTAGAAGTTTCCGTCGATGCTGCGGAAGAAGGCGAAGTCCTGACCCGGGTCACCGAAGAACGGCCGCAGCGTCCAGGCCAGTTGGGTGCCGACGAAACCGAAGAGCAGGATCCAGATGTAGAGCAGGGTCATGCTCGCCGGCCGCTGCGTCGGCTCACCGCGTCGGATCGGAGCGTTGTCCCACGGGCGTTGCGGCGGGTAGCCGGGCGGGAACGAGGCACCGGTCGACTGCGCCGGAACCTGCGCCGGAACCTGCGCCGGAGCTGGAGCGGTGGTCACCGCGCCGTTCGACGTCGACTCGCCCACCGGCGCCCCGGCCGGCACTGCCACCGGAGCGGCGCTCTGACCGGCGGGCGGAGTGCCGACCGGCGTCGCCCCGGCAGGCACCGCGGCCGGCACGGCCTGGGCCGGCGCCGGGGCGCTGACCTGCTCAGTGGCCTTGGCGGCGGGGGCCTCCGGCGCGAGCAGGCCGTGGTCGTTGAGCACCTGCATGCCGCCGGTCAGGAAACGCAACCCGACCAGCGCCGACAGGGTCAGGATCGCCACGTTGAGCAGCTTGAAGAACCCGTAGTCGTTGGCGGTGATCAGGAAGAACAGGCTGATCGGCGCGAACGCCACAGCGAGCATGGAGGTGACGGTGATCGCCACCATCACCAGCGCCAACGACTGCCGCACGGAGAGCCGGGCGCCGAAGACCAGGTTGAACAGGTAGAGCGTGGGCAGGCAGATGGCCAGCGTGACCAGGAACAGCAGTGGCAGCTTCAGCGCCGAGGTGAGCGCCATCAGCGGGCTGTGGAAGAAGCCCAACACCGCCCCGTAACAGGCCAACGCGATGGCGGAGCTGGTCAGCATCCGCCCGGTCAGGCCGTTGAGGTCACGCTCGGCCACGATCTGCTGCCAGATGCCCTCGCGATCGCGCAGGATGCGCTCGATCACGAGCGGACTGGGACGGTCACCCGACACGGGTGGACCCCTCTCGATGCTCTTGCACTGTGGACTGGGTGGGCAGACGGTAGGGCACCGGGCGGCCGGTCCGCCACCCCGCTCCGGCGCGTCGTCAGCGCCACCCCACGTCGATCCGGTCGCCGCGCTCGTCGAAGAAGTGCAGCGCGTCCATCCGCACCGAGACGGCGAGCGGGTGACCGGCACTGACCGCCGGATACGGCGCCAGCCGCACCGCCAGCTCCGCGGGCCGTCGGTGGTGCCGGCCCGGATCGGGGAGCACGCTGGTCTGGACGCCACTCGCCGCGGGCTCCTGTGGCTCCACCGGCTTGCCGGTGAGCCGCTGCATCACCGAGCCGAACCGGCGCAGGCCGCGCTGGCCGACCGGCGGCGGGTCGAGCGGCGTGCCCATCTCGTCCACCATGATCGCGGTCGCGCCGATGTCGAGGAACGCCAACGACTCGTGCCCGTGGTGTTCCAGGTAGCGGATCCGCCCGCGCAGCACGTCGCCGGGGCTGTCCGGGGCGACCGGGGTGAGCGCCTCGGCACGCATGCCGACCACGATCCGCTCACCGTGGTAGTGCGCCACCGCCCGACTGCGGATGTCGTTCCAGGGCAGGTAGAGCGACTGGTCACCGAGGTTGAGCGTGACGTACCGGTCGAGGTGGACGTAGACCGACGCCTCCAGCAGGTTCATCCGTGGGCTGCCCAGGAACGCCGCCACGTACAGCGTCGCCGGCCGGCCGTACACCTGGGTCGGTGTGCCCACGTCCTGAAGCACGCCGCGGCGCATGATGGCCACCCGGTCGGCCATGGTCAGCGCCTCGGCCTGGTCGTGGGTGACGTAGACGGTGGTGACGCCCAGCTCACGGGTCAGGCCCGAGATCTCCGCGCGCAGCTCGGCACGAAGGCCACTGTCCAGGTTCGACAGCGGCTCGTCCATCAGGAACAGGCCGGGCCGACGGACGATCGCCCGACCCATCGCCACCCGCTGCCGTTGCCCGCCGGAGAGCTGACCCGGCTTGCGGGCCAGCACGTCACCGATGCCCAGTGCGCTCGCCACGTCGCCGACCCGCTCACCCCTCGGCTCGGGCTCGATCCCGGCCAGCCGCAGCGGGAACGCGATGTTGTCGCCAACGGTCATGTGCGGGTAGAGGGCGAAGTCCTGGAAGACCATGGCGATCTTGCGGTCCCGTGGGGGGAGGTCGTTCGCCAACTCGCCGTCGAGCATCACCGCACCGGTGGTGGGTTCCTCCAACCCGGCGATCATTCGCAGCACCGTCGACTTGCCGCACCCGGATGGCCCGAGCAGCACCATGAACTCACCGTCGTTGACATCGAGATTGATGCTGTCGACGGCAACAGTGCCATCCCGGAAAACCTTGGTCACATCCTTGAGCGTGACGGTGCTCACCGTCTTCCCCCCCAGCGCGTCGGCCGAACCCCTCAAGACTGTGACCAGGATCATGGCTTTAGCACATCGGGTAAACGTCTTATGTTCCATCGATGTCGCTGCTATTACACGACAGACGGCCGATCAGCAGTGCGTGGACCTCTCGCCGGGCTCCCCCAGGAACACCTGGCGCACCACCCGCTCCGCCGCCCGCCCGTCGTCCAATGTGCAGAACCGGGCCCGGAACTGCTCACGCGCCTTCGCCGCCGCGTCCGAGCGCACCGCATCGGTCCGGAACACATCGAGAAGATCGGCGAAAGTGGCGGCCACCGCGCCCGGCGGCTCGGCGGTGACGTCGAAGTAGACACCACGGGCCAGCCGGTACGCCTCCCAGTCCGGGGTGTAGAGCACGATCGGCCGGTCCAGCACCGCGTAGTCGAACATGGCCGACGAGTAGTCGGTGACCAGCACGTCCGCCACCAGGTAGAGATCCTCCACCCGCTGGTGGCCGCTGACGTCCCGCACCCGCTCCCAGTCCTTCGGCCGACCCGGACGTCGATCCCGGTCGTGGAAGTAGTGGCTGCGCATCAGCAACCGGCCCGAGTCACCCAACGCCCGCACGAAGCGGTCCGGGTCGAACGGCGGCCGGTAGCCGGGCAGGTGCTCGCGGTGCGTCGGGGCGTACAGGACGACCTGCTCGTCGGGGTCGAGACCGAACTCCGCGCGGAGTCGACGTACCTCGTCCGGACCGGCCGTGACCAGGCGGTCGTTGCGCGGGTACCCCACCTCCAGGGTCGTGTACGTGGCCGGATACGCCCGGTCCCACATCTGCGTGGAGAAGCTGTTGGCGCTGATGCTGTAATCCCAGCGGTCCACCCGGCGCAGCAGCCCGGCGAAGTCCATCCGGCCCGCGCCGATCGGGTAGCGCTGCTGATCCAACCCCATCACCTTGACCGGCGTGCCGTGGTGGGTCTGCACGTGCACCTGTTCCGGTCGCTTGCGGACGAAGTCCGGGAAGTTGACGTTGTTGACCAGCCACCGGGCGCGGGCGAGCGCCCGGTAGTACGCCGGCGTGCCGGCCACCACGTACTCCACCCCGGCTGGCACGGCGTCCACCCGGTCCCGGCGCACGACCCACACCCCGCGCACCCCCGGCGCCAACCGGCGGGCGACCTCGTAGATGGCCGCCGGGTTGCAGGAGTAACCCCGGTACCAGTAGGCGGCGTACACCGCGAGCGTCGGGTCGACGGGACGCCGCAACTCGGCCCGGTAGTACTCGCGCAGCAGCCCGTCGCGGGTCAGCCGGGCACCGCGCCGGGCGACCGGCCCCACAGTGCGCCGAGCGGTGCGGGCCCGCCGACGGGCGGCGTCACGGGCCCGGCTGGCCGCCCGCAACGCGCTGAAGGTACGCCACCGACCGGTGGCGACGAGCTTGTGTTTGATCCCCTCGACCCCGTCGGGCACCGGATAGCCGCCGGGCGGCAGCCAACGCTCGTAGTCGGCGGTGATCTGCGCGAAGAACGCCTCCCGCAGCTCCGGCGCGATCCGTTGACCGTTGCCGAGCACCGTCAGGTAGTGCCAGATCATCCGCTCGAAGACCGCCGGCCGCAGCGCCTCCGTCGCCGGCCCCCACGAGTCCATCAGATGGAAGACCCGGTGCCACTGCGGGAAGACCTCGAAGTGCCGGTCACCCCGGGTCCGGGTGATCGCGCCCGCGCGGCGTTGGCGGTAGTTGACACAGACCCGGTCCAGTACGCCGATCCGCCGCGCCGCCATGAGCACCGGGTAGCTGAACGAGACGTCCTCGTACCAGCCGGGCGCGAAGCGCAGCCCCAGGTCGACCAGGAACTCCCGACGGACCAGCCGGTTCCACGCGGTGTGCAGCAGGTGCATCGCCTGCGGCCGGTCCTGCAACCGGAAGGTGCCCGAGCCCGGTGACTCCGGAAACACCTCCGCCATCGCGCTGCGGGTGGCGGTGTTGTTCCAGTGGGTGCGGACGTGATCGACGAGCAGGACGTCCGGGCGGGTGACCCGCAACCGTTCGGCGACCTCGGTCAGACACTCCGGCGCCAGCCAGTCGTCGCCGTCGAGGAACCACACGTACTCGCCGACGGCCCGGTCCAGCCCGATGTTCCGGGCCGGACCGAGGCCGACGTTCTCCGGCAACCGGACCGAGCGGACCCGCTGGTCGCGGGCCGCGTACTCGTCGATGATGTCGCCGCTGGCGTCCGGCGAACAGTCGTCGACGGCGATCACCTCGATGTCGGTCTCCGGCTGACCGAGGATGGAGTCCAGGCATTCCCGCAGGTATCCCTGCACCCGGAAGGCCGGCACCACGAAGCTGATCAGGGTCATCCGGCCGTCCCTCCGTCAGCGCGGCGCGGCACCTCCAACGCCCGCCGGCGCGACCGACGCCCGCGCGCTACGGGCCGGTCGCACGAACCAGGCCAGGACGACGCTCACCACGAAAACCACGAGAAGGTACGCACCGAGTGTAGCCAGTCCGACACCCGCAATACCGGCGATCGCCGCGAGCGCCACCAGCACCGAACGCCCCTCCCAGCCCAGCGTCGCCGCGTGCAGCGGCGGTGCCGCCTGCCGCTTCTCCAGCCGGGCGGTCAGGTCGTAGTGGTGCACGGTGAGCACGAAGACGTACCCGAAGATCAGCCAGCCGGGCACCCCGCCGACCACGCCGACGGCGATCGCGAACAGGTACTCGGCGGCCCGCAACGCCGCCGGGACCAACCAGTCCAGCGGACCGTTGTGCGCCGCTCCGGCACCCAGGCCGCCGACCAGCAGCACCAGCAGCGCCACCGGCACCGCCCACCGCAGCCCACCGGGCGCGTCGTCCAGCAGCGCCCCGACCAGCAGCACCGCCGGGCCGAGCGCGGCGATCACCGCCAGGGTCAACGGCCCCATCGGGCGGACCACCGGCAACCAGCGGGCCAACGGGCCGTCGTCGCGGTGCAGGGTGGCGTCGACAGTGTCCAGCACCGGCACCCACATCCAGCGGGCCCGCAGCGTCCGCAGCGCCCCGGTGTACGCGAACGCCAGCACCCCCCAGACCAGCACGGCGATCAGGCTGACCAGCGGGTTGAACAGCGCCACGGTCAGCGCGATCAGCGCCCACCGCTCACCGATCGGGAAGACCACGGTCCGCTTCAGCCAGTACGACAGCGAACCGGTGTCCGCCTGCACCCGGGTCGACGCCGCGTTGAGCCGGTCACCGATCCCGCCGCTGGCGTTCGTCGCCGTACGCGGCCGACGGGCCGCCTCGTCGTGCAGCACCCCGTACCAGGTGTCGGTCATGTGCCGGACGGTCTGCAACGTCATCGCGGCGATCGCGAGCGCCCACCCGTTGCCCAGCCCGGCGTGGCTCACCCCGAAGCCCAGACCGGCGTAGACCAGGTACTCCTTGGCCCGGTCCGCCATCGTGTCCAGCCAGCCGCCCCAGGCGCTGAAGTGCCGGGTGTAGCGGGCCAGCTGGCCGTCCACGCAGTCCAGTACGAAGCCGAGGTAGAGCAGCACCGCGCCACCGACCAGCGCGGGTCGCCCACCGACCCCGAACAGTACCGCCGCCGCCAGCGCGAAGAGCACCGAGATCACCGTCACCCCGGTCGGGGTGAGCCGGAGCCGCGCCGACAGCCGGACCAGGTACGGCGACCAGGTGCTGACGAAGTAGGTGGAGAAGAAGTCGTCCTTCTCCTTCACCGACAACCGCAGCTCGGCCCGGTCCTCGTCGACAGCGGTCACCGCCGCCTCGGCAGCGGCCAACCCTGCCGTGTCCTCGACCCGGTGGGCGACGAGCAGGCGTACCCGCTGGGCGAAGATCAGGGTGCCGAGCGCCGCGAGGCCCGCGAAGAGCCGGTCCACGGCGGGCCCCGGGCCACCGGGCGCGGCCGACCCGCCGACCCCGGCGGTCGTCGGCAGCGGCGCCACGTCGCCGACCGGACCGATCGGGGCGGCGACGGGGAGCATCCCGGACGCGGCGGCCCGGGCGGCGGCCGCGAGGGTCGGCAGGTCGTCCACGCCGACCCGCAGCGCACCGCCGAACACGCCGGTGGCGTCCCCGTCGAGGGCGTCCAACGCGCCGGCGTCGACCACCTGGCCGCGCTCCTCCCGAACGGCGGTCCGACCGGGCACCGGCGGGTCGCCGAGCACCAGCGCCACCGTTGGCCCCACCGGGCTGGTGGCCAGGTGCCGCAGGACGGCGGTGTGCGCGACCAGGTCCGTTCCGGTGATCAGCACCGGGGCGGTCGCGGTGGCGACCAGGTCGGTCAGCTCGTCGAGGGTGTCGGCGAAGCGCACCTCGTCCGCACCGGCCCGGCGCAACTGGGCGGCCAGTCGGTCGGCCAGCGGCTCACCGGTCGCCGTGGTCAGGCCCGCCGCGCGCGTCCCGGCGGCGAGCACGATCGCGAGCGTCACCGCGGAACCGCGGCGTGGTACGCGTCGAGCGCCTCGGCGATGGTGCCGTCGAGCGTCAACCGGCCCGCGTCGAGGTACAACCCCCGACGGCAGAACCGGGTCAGATCCTTTTCGTTGTGTGACACCAGCACCAGCGTGCGCCCCTCCCCGAGCAGACGATCAATCGTCGCGTAACACTTCTTGCGGAACTCCGCGTCCCCGACCGCGGTCACCTCGTCCATCAGCAGGATCGGATGCGGCAGGTGCGAGATGATCGCGAAGCCGAGCCGTACCTTCATCCCCGACGAGTAGTGCCGCACCGACGTGTCGATGGCCCGTTCCACCTGTTCACCGGCGAACTCGACGATCTCGTCGAAGTGCCGCTTCAGGTAGCCCGCCGACAGTCCGTGCAGGCCACCGACCAGGTGCAGGTTCTCCCGGCCGGTCAGGTCGTTGGAGAAACCGGCTGACAACTCCAGCAGCGGCGCCACCGCGCCGTGCACCCGGATGTCGCCCTCGTCCGGGATGAGCACCCCGGCGATCAGCCGCAGCAGGGTGCTCTTGCCGGTGCCGTTGCGCCCGATCACCCCGACGGTCTCGCCGGGCTGCACGGTGAACGACACGTCCCGCAGCGGCCAGAACTGGCCGGGCAGCGCGCCACGCTTCCCCCGGTGGATGAACAGCTCCCGCAGCCGCAGTTGACGGCGACGGTTGCGGACGAACCGGATGCCCAGGCCGTCCGCCTCGATGATCGGCGTGGCCACGTCACAGCTCCTTGAGCACGGCGGGCTCCAACCGGCGGAACGACCACCAACCGGCGACCAGCACCAGCAGGCTGCCGACGACAGTGGTGGCGAGCAGACGGGCGTCCGGGAACTCGTCCGGGTACCAGATCGCGTGGTGCAGCTGGAAGATCCCCACCAGCGGGTTCAGCTCGTACACCACCTTCAACCAGCCCGGCAGGCCGGACTCCCGGACCAGGCTGAGCGGGTAGATGATCGGCGTGGCGTAGAAGAGCACCCGGATGATCAGACGCATCAGTCGTTCCACGTCCCGCATCAGCACGTTCCAGGCGGACAGCAGCAGGGCGAGCCCGGTCAGCAGGACGGCCTGCACGGCCACCGCCAGCGGCAGGGACAGCAGCGACCAACCGGGGTGGATCCGACCGTGCACCGCGTAGATCACCGCGATGGCGATCAGGATCGGCAGGCCGGCCGCGT
Source organism: Micromonospora sp. NBRC 107095 (assembly GCF_030269705.1). Classification (NCBI taxonomy): domain Bacteria; kingdom Bacillati; phylum Actinomycetota; class Actinomycetes; order Micromonosporales; family Micromonosporaceae; genus Micromonospora; species Micromonospora sp. NBRC 107095. The sequence continues at coordinate 648,841 of NZ_BSTU01000001.1, read as the reverse complement.
ACTCGGCGAACCGGCCGGTGACCCGGCCGATCGGGAAGACCTGACGCGGCACGTTCATCGTGGTGATCAGCCGGGACTGGCCGGTCAGCGCGTTCGTCGCCTCGCTCAGCGCCGAACTGGTCCACATCCAGGCGAAGATGCCGGTGATCAGGAACAACGGGTACGACCCGGCCGCCTCACCGAGGTGCCGACCGGTGTCGCGGGAGTACAGCACCCCGAAGACGAACCAGTAGATGGCGCCCATGCCGAGCGGCTCGATCAACGACCAGAAGTAGCCCAGCACCGACTGCTGGTACTTGACCGCGAGATCCCGCCTGACCAGGATGCGCAGCGAGTTGCGGTGCGACCACAACGCCGCGACGCCAGAGGTCACCGCAGCCTCCCGCCTCCTGAAACGGACGACAGGTTAGCAGTCGGTGAACGATTGCCCCGAATCGACCGGACTCAGCACTCGATCACGTTGACGGCCAGACCGCCACGCGCCGTCTCCTTGTACTTGACCTTCATGTCGGCGCCCGTCTCCCGCATGGTCTTGATGACCTTGTCCAGCGACACCTTGTGCACACCGTCGCCGCGCAGTGCCAGCCGGGCGGCCGTGATCGCCTTGATGCTAGCCACCGCGTTCCGCTCGATGCAGGGGATCTGCACCAGGCCACCCACCGGGTCACAGGTCAACCCGAGGTTGTGCTCCATCCCGATCTCGGCCGCGTTCTCCACCTGCTCCGGGGTGCCACCGAGCGCCTCGGCCAACCCCGCCGCCGCCATCGAACACGCCGAACCGACCTCACCCTGGCAGCCCACCTCGGCACCCGAGATCGACGCGTTCTCCTTGAACAGCACACCGATCGCGCCCGCCGTCAGCAGGAACCGCAGCACACCCTCGTCATCGGCGCCCGGCACGAACCGGGTGTAGTAGTGCAGCACCGCCGGAATGATCCCGGCCGCGCCGTTGGTCGGCGCGGTGACCACCCGGCCGCCCGCGGCGTTCTCCTCGTTGACCGCGAGCGCGAACAGCGTCACCCAGTCCATCGCGTGCAGCGGGTCGACCGTCCCGGCCTCCGCCTCCAGGCCGCGTCGCAGCTCCGCCGCGCGCCGCCGAACCTTCAACCCCCCAGGGAGTACGCCGTCCCGCTCGCAGCCGCGCTGCACGCACTCCCGCATCACCCGCCAGATCTCCAGCAGACCGGCCCGGATGTCCGCCTCACTGCGCCAGGAACGCTCGTTGGCCAACATCACCTCGCTGATCGACAGACCGGTGCGGGTGGTGACGTCGAGCAGCTGCGCCCCGGTCAGGAACGGGTACCGCACCACGGTGCTGTCCGGCTTGATCCGGTCCGCGCCGGCCGCCTCCTCGTCGACCACGAAACCGCCGCCGACGGAGTAGTAGGTGCGGCTGCGCAGCTCCACACCGGCACCGTCGTACGCCACGAAGGTCATCCCGTTCGGGTGGTACGGCAGCGACCGACGGCGGTGCAGCGTCAGGTCCCGGTCCGGGTCGAAGGCGATCTCGTGCACGTCGAGGATGTTGATCCGCCGCTCGGCGCGGATCCGCTCGACCCGAGGACCGACGGTGTCCGTGTCGACAGTCTCCGGCGACTCACCGGCCAACCCGAGCAGCACCGCCCGGTCACTGCCGTGGCCATGCCCGGTGGCACCCAGCGAACCGAACAACTCGGCCTGCACCCGCGCCGTGTCAGTGAGCAACCCGTCGGCCTTCAACCCGCCGACGAACGTCCGCGCGGCCCGCATCGGCCCCACCGTGTGCGAGCTGGACGGCCCGATACCGACGCTGAAGAGGTCGAAAACACTGATCATGGCTGCGCTTCCTCGCCGTCGTCCCGGCGTACGGGACCCGGCCGGGTCGCGACCACCGGTCTGGCGGCCCCGATGGTGACCGTCCGGGGTATGGGTGCCGGCCCTCCGGGGTGTGGAAGGCCGATCAGCCAGCCTACCCGCCCAGGTCACCGCCCACCCGGTCCGGGACGTGAACACCCCACGACCGCCTCCCGCCCCGCCCTCCGGCGCGACGCGGAGACAGGTGGTGGCGGACGGTTCGGGGAGGCGTCAGCGGGGGTCTGCCCGGGTAATGCACCTACGGGTCCACTGGTTGCCACTCCACCTCGGGACCGAGGGCGAGCTGGTCATCCCCTTCTACCGTGGATTGCAGACGCGGCGCACCGCCGCAGAGTGGGAGTACGACGATGAGTCGCAAACTGGTCCGGCCCCGTGAGGGGCGCATGCTCGCCGGTGTCTGTGCCGGCCTCGGTCGACGGTTCGGCATGTCGGCCGGAATGGTCCGACTGCTGTTCCTGCTGTCGTTGCTGCTGCCCGGCACGCAGGTGATCGTCTACCTGATCCTCTGGGTGCTGATGCCGAACGAGGACCGCTACCTCGCCTCCACCGGACACTGACCCGACCCGCACACTCGCCCGGGGCCAGGCGAGGCAGCAACATCGGTGATGTTGCTGCCTCCCGGCCCCTCGAAGCACCAACATCCCTGATGTTGCGCGGATCTTGACGCGCGACGGCGCGGGCGGGACGCGACACGAGCAGAACGACATGCGGGAGCGCCCGCTCCGACGGAAGTCGGTGCGGGCGCTTCGGCGTACGCAGGGTAGGTCAGGGAGCCACGTAGGTGACAGTGATCTGCTGGTAGCCGAGGGAGCGGAGCAGCCCCTCCAGCATCTTGCGGGTGTTCTCCTCGGCGCGGGCGGAGAGCCCGCTGTCCCGGGCGGCGGCGGTGATCCGCTCCTCGGCGAGCTGGTAGACCTGCTGCTGCCGGTTGGGGTCGTTGCCGACCAGGTCACCGAGTCGGTTGAGCAGACCGCGCTGCTCGGCGAAGACGTAGCTCTTCTCCATGTCGAGGTTGGTCTCGCCGAGCTGCGGCGCCGGCAACTTGATCTCGACGGACTTGCCGTCGGCGGACTGGACGATGGCCCCGTCGCCGATCTTGGTGAAGTCGACGTACGCCTCGACGCTGCCGGCGCCGACGAACAGGGTGCGCTCGTTGAGCAGAAAGTCCGGAACGTTGCGCCGGTCGTTCTGGGTGTCGACCACGACCTGGAAGTTGCCCTCGGCGGCCACGTAGCGGCTGAGGTCCTGGATCGACTTCAGCAGCGGTGGTTGGCTGCGGTCGGTCTGCTCCTTGGCGAACGGGTTGCGGAACTCGGGCAGGATGCCGGTCGCCTGAATGCCGAGCAGCACGATCACGGCCAGCGCGGCGGCGCCGAGCAGCAGGAGCAGACCTCGGGCCGCCCCACCACCCCCGCCGGTGCCACCGGTCGTCGGGCCACCGGGACCAGCCGGGTCGGCGGTGTCCTCAGCAGTGTCAGTGGGCCACTCGGGTGTAGCGGTCGACCGCACCTTGAGATCGTCGCCGGTCGGATAACCGGGGAACTCCCTCGTGGGCTCGTTGCTGCCAGCGTCGCGGGCCATCACGCTCACCGTCCTCGTCAGACACGTCGTCTGTCAATGACGGTACGGCCCCGTTACGACAGTCGCGCGGCGAGCGCCAGGAAGCGACAAAGGAGCAGGTCAGGCGAATGCGGAGAGCCCGGTGAGCCGCTGCCCGACGACCAGTTGGTGGATTTCCGAGGTGCCCTCGTAGGTCAGCACGCTCTCCAGGTTGTTGGCGTGCCGCATCACCGGGTACTCGCCGGAGACGCCGTTGGCGCCGAGGATGGTGCGGCACTGCCGGGCGATGGCCAGCGCCTCCCGGACGTTGTTCAGTTTGCCCACGCTGACCTGCTCGGGCCGCAGCCGCCGGGCGTCGGCGAGCCGGCCCAGGTGCAGCGCGAGCAGTTGGCCCTTCACCAACTCGACGGCCATGTCGGCGAGCTTCGCCTGGGTGAGCTGGAACCCGGCCAGTGGGCGACCGAACTGGGTGCGGGTGGTGGCGTACGCCAGTGTGGTTTCCAGGCAGTCGCGGGCCGCGCCGACCGAACCCCAGACGATGCCGTAGCGGGCTTCGGTGAGGCAGCTCAGCGGTGCCTTGAGGCCGGCCGCCTCGGGCAGTCGGGCGTCCGCTGGGAGCCGGACGTCGTCGAGCACGATCTCGCCGGTCACCGACGCGCGCAGCGACATCTTGCGGCGGATCTCCCGGGCCGTCACGCCGGGCGTGTCCATGGGTACGGCGAAACCCCGTACGCCCTCGTCGGTGCGGGCCCAGATCACCGCGACGTCCGCGATCGGGGCGTTGGTGATCCACATCTTTCCGCCGGTGAGCACCCAGTCGTCGCCGTCGCGGCGGGCCCGGGTGGCCATCGACGCGGGGTCGGAACCGTGGTCCGGCTCGGTCAGGCCGAAGCACCCGATCGCCTCACCGGTGGCCATCGACGGCAGCCAGCGTTGCTTCTGCTCCTCGCTGCCGTAGCGCCAGATGGCGTACATGGCGAGCGATCCCTGCACCGAGACCAGCGAGCGGACACCGGAGTCACCGGCTTCCAACTCCTGGCAGGCCAGCCCGTAGGCGACCGCTGAGGTGCCGGCGCAGCCGTAGCCGGTCAGGTGCATGCCGAGCAGGCCGAGCTTGCCGAACTCTCGGGCCAGTTCCCGGGCGGGCACCCGGCCGTCCTCGTACCACTCGGCGACGTGGGGCCGGACCCGGTCGTCGACGAGTTGGCGGACGACGTCACGGACCTGCCGCTCCTCCTCGCTGAGCGACGGGTCCAGGTCGAGCAGGTCCAGCGGAGCGGTCATGGACGCCACCCTAACGAAGGTTCAGTGCGAGACGGCAGCACCGGTCACTCGATGGGCTCGGAGAGCACCAGCACCCGGGCGTGGATCTGGTTGCGCTGCTGGAGGGCGGCGCGCAGCGCCCGGTGCAGCCCGTCCTCCAGGTAGAGCCCGCCGTTCCACTGCACCACGTGCGGGAAGAGGTCACCGTAGAAGGTGGAGTCCTCAGCGAGGAGCTTGTCCAGCGCCAACTCGCGCTTGGTGGTGATCATCTGATCCAGGCGCAGTGGCCGCGGCGGGATCTCCGCCCACTGCTTGAGCGTCAGATTGTGCTCCGGATAGGGACGCCCGTCCCGGACCGCTCTGAAGATCACGACGGCACGCTCCCCTCCCCGTGGCCGGGCCGACCGACGGCGCCGAGCCGGGCCGCGGCGGGCACCGCGCGGCGCGGCACCGATGACCGTGCCAGCCTAGCCGCCCAGCGCACGCTGCGTTCTGCTCCCTGATGTCAGTTTCGCTATCGCTCGTCCGATCCTCAACCGGACGAACGGGACGTCAGCCTCAGTTCCACCGGCCGCGCCGCACAACCTCGTCCATCGGACGACGCCCCCGACGCAACGACGGTGACCGATGGTCAGCGGCCCGGTAACCGATTGTGACGGCACCGATGGGCTGATACTCCGCCGGCACGCCGAACGCGTCCCGGTAGGTGCCGAGCCGCTGCGGCGGAATGCCGAAGAAACACGCCCCCAACCCCTCGTCCACAGCGGTGAGCAGCATCAGCAACGCGGCGAAACCGGCGTCCACGTGCCAGTACGGCACCGGCCACCGGTCCGGGGACCGATCCGTCCAGCCCTTGTCCGGCTCCGCGTACCGCCGCAGGTAGGCCGACTCGTTGGCGTGCGGCACCACGATCAGGGGTGCCCGGCGCATGCCCGCGAGCCACCGCTCCCGCCCACCGCCGTCGGGGGTGGTGGCAGCCCAGAACCGGTCCCGGTCGGCCGGTTCCTCGAGCACCAGGAAACCCCAGCCCTGGGCGAAGCCGGCCGACGGCGCGCGGACCGCGTGGTCGAGCAGCCGGTCCACCACGTCGGGCGGGACGGGGCGGTCCGGGTCGTAGTTGCGCACCATCCGCCGACGGCGGACGACCTCGGCGAACTCCATCAGGCGCCGGGGCGGATGCCCCAGGCACCTCGCCAGGTCGTGCCGGGCTTGAGGGTGAGCAGATCCTTGCCCGACCGGAACGCGTCCGGTGGGCAGGTCATCGGCTCGACCGCCACCGAGCGGCGCTGCCGCTCACCGGTGAGGGCGTCCCCGGTGAACACCTGCCACCAGCCGAACTCGGCATCCGCCCAGATGCTCACCCCGGTCGAGCCGTCCGGCGCGGAGAGGCTCACCGACGAACCGCCGTCGACGTCCCGGATGACGTCACCGAAGCAGGAGTCCAGGACGGCGGCGCCGATCCGGCGAGGGCTGGTCCAGTCGTACTCGGTGCCGGCCACCGGGGTCACCCCCACCGGCAGCAGCCGACCGTCCACCAGCATCCGGCTGCGGGTGGGCAGCCGCAGCACCAGGTCGTCCACCGCGACGCCGGGCAGTTGCAGGTACGGGTGCACGGAGAAGCCGAACGGGGCCAACTCCGCGCCGATGTTGGTCACCTCGTGCTCGGCGCGCAGCCCGTCCGCGTCGACGCTCCACCGACTGCGCAGCCGCAGCGGCCACGGGTAGCCGAGTTGCGGCGGCAGGTCGTAGCCGACCGTCACGGCGTCCGCGGACTGCTCCAGCAACTGCCACGGCACCCAGTTGACCAGCCCGTGGATGGCCACGTGCCGCTCCGGCTCGGTCAGTGCGAGCTGGTGCGTCCGCTCGCCGAACGAGTAGCGTCCATCGCGGATCCGGTTCGGCCAGGGAGCCAGCACCTGCCCGGTGCAACCCGGGCAGACCTCATCGGTCCGGTACCCGTCGACCACGTCGACGCCGTCGTGCCGGTACGTCCGGAGCCCACCGCCCACCTCCACGATGACGGCCTCGTGACCGGCGGCGGAGATGGTCCACTGGGCGCCGGAGAACGGGCGCTGATCGGGGCTTTCCATGCCGGCGACCCTAACCGGTCAGGCCCGGTCGTCGCTCGACGCCGTCGCCGCCCGGTACCGCAGCAGCACCGGGAACGCGACAGCGAGCACCACCACGAGCACCGCCGAGGCGAGCCCACCGGCGACCCAGGCCACCCCGCCGCCGAAGCCGGCGGCCATGGTGCCGGCCCGCAGGTCGCCCAGGCGCGGGCCACCGGCCACCACCACCGTGTTGACGCCCTGGAGTCGGCCGCGCATCCGGTCCGGCGCGTAGACCAGCAACATCGACTGGCGCAGCACCGCGCTGATCAGGTCGGCGGCGCCGGCCACGGCGAGCAGCACGACCATCAGCCAGAGCTGGTGGGCCAACCCCGCCGCGGCGATCGCCAGGCCCCAGCCGACCACCGCGAGCACCAGGCCGAGCCCCTGCCGGCGGAGCCGGCCGATCCAGCCGGAGGTCAGCCCACCGATCATCGAGCCGATCGCGATGGCGCTGTAGAGCAGGCCGACCGCGCCACCACCGCCGAACCGCTCGTGCGCGATCTCCGGAAAGAGAGCCCGCGGCATGGCGAGGATCATCGCGATCAGGTCCACCGCGAAGGACAGCAGCAGGACCGGGGTGGTGGCCAGGTAGCGGAACCCGTCGATGACGCTAGCCAGGCCGGCCTTCCGGGCCTGACCGTCGGCGGTGGGCTCGGGCGGCAGCGACGGCAGCCGCAGCGCCGCCCAGAGCATCGCGGTGAACAGCACCGCGTCCAACCCGTACGCGATCGGCAGCACCACAGTGGTGTCCGGCGAGGCGGAGAGGATGAGGCCGGCGGCGAGCGGGCCGGCGACCGAGGCGGCGGTGAAGGTCGTGTAGTTCAGGGTGGTGGCGGACGCCACCAGGTCGTCCGGCACCAGCCGGGGCAGCATGGCGCTGCGGGCCGGCGAGCTGATCGCGAACGCCACCGACTGCACCGCCATCAACGCCAGCAGCAGCACCGGGCTGCCCACGTCCAGCAGCGCCTGGAGCAACAGACCAAGGGTGGATGCCCAAAGCAACAATGAGCCACCGAGCAGCACCGCACGCCGGTCGCGGGCGTCGGCGACCGCGCCGCCCCAGAGCCCGAAGACCAGCAACGGTACGAAGGCGGCAACCCCCAGCAGGCCCACCCAGAACGAGTCCCGGGTCAGCGCGTACATCTCCACCGGCACCGCGACGGCGGTGAACTGGAAGCCGAACATCGCCACGGTGTTGCCGAGCCAGAGCCGCCGGTACGCCGGAACCCGCAGCGGACGCACGTCGATCGCCCAGCGGCGCGCGGCGCGCGGCCGGGACTCCTGCACTCCCGTCACGGCGCCAACCGCTCGACGATCCAGGCGCCCTCGTCCAGGCGACGGAAGCGGAGCCGGTCGTGCAACCGTCCGGCCCGGCCCTGCCAGAACTCCACCGACTCGGGTTGCACCCGCAGCCCGCCCCAGTGCGGCGGGGTCGGGATCTCGGCCTGGTCGGCGAACCGCTCGACCGACTCCTGGTACCGCTGCTCCAGCGCCGCCCGACCCGACACGACCTGCGACTGCGGGCTGGCCCAGGCACCCAGTTGGGAGCCGCGCGGACGGCTGGCGAAGTACGCCTCGCTCGTCGCGCGGTCGACGGGCGCCACCCGCCCGGCGACCACCACCTGACGCTGCATGGGAAACCACGGAAAGACCAGGCTGGCGTACGGGTTCGCGGTCACTTCGACGCCCTTGCGCGACAGGTGGTTGGTGAAGAAGACGAAGCCCTCCGGGTCGTACCCCTTCATCAGCACCGTCCGCCCACTCGGCCGGCCGGCCGGGTCGGCGGTGCCCACCACCATGGCGTTCGGTTCGGGCAGCCCGAAGGCCACCGCGTCGGCGAACCACCTGTCGAACTGGGTGTGCCAGTCGGCGGCCAGGTCAGCCTCGGTCAGGCCCAGGTCCGCGGCGTACTCGTTACGCATCGCAGCCGGGGCGGGTGTGTCACCCGTCACGTCCCCACTCCTTCTCGGGGGCCCCGCCAGCACCCTCCCGCGCTGACCAGCCCGCCCTGCCCAGTCTCACCGAGCGGGGCGGAGAATGCGCGTCCGGGGATGTCGCGTGCAGCACAGTCGCAGCGGGTCGCGTATCCCTTACTCAGCAGGCAAGATGTTCCGAACACATCCCTGAGGGTCGCCTAAGGCGCCCGGCCGATCGGGCCGGATGAGCTGTTCGGGCGCACCGACCAGATCCAGGAGAGCGACATGGCCGATTTCAAACCCGGGCTGGAGGGCGTCGTCGCCTTCGAGACCGAGATCGCCGAACCTGACCGTGAGGGCGGCGCGCTGCGCTATCGCGGGGTCGACATCGAGGATCTGATCGGCCAGGTGTCGTTCGGCAACGTCTGGGCACTGCTGGTCGACGGCCGGTTCGGGCCGGGCCTGCCGCCGGCGGAACCGTTCCCGGTGCCGGTGCACTCCGGTGACATCCGCGTCGACGTGCAGTCCGCGGTCGCCATGCTGGCCCCGTACTGGGGTCTCAACCAACTGCTGGACATCTCCGACGAGCAGGCCCGTGAGGATCTCGCCCGGGTCTCGGTGACGGCGCTCTCCTTCGTCGCCCAGTCCGCTCGCGGCCTCGGCCTGCCGGCCGTGCCGCAGAAGGAGATCGACAAGGCGCAGACCATCGTCGAGCGGTTCATGAAGCGCTGGCGCGGCGAGCCCGACCCCCGGCACGTCAAGGCCGTCGACGCGTACTTCATCTCGGCCGCCGAGCACGGCCTGAACGCGTCCACCTTCACCGCTCGCATCGTCGCCTCCACCGGGGCGGACGCGGCGGCCTGCATCTCGTCGGGCATCGGCGCCCTCTCCGGCCCGCTGCACGGCGGTGCCCCGTCCCGGGTGCTCAGCATGCTGGAGGCGGTGGAGCGCAGCGGCGACGCGGAGGGTTACGTCAAGGGCGTCCTGGACCGCGGCGAGCGGTTGATGGGCTTCGGCCACCGCGTCTACCGCGCCGAGGACCCGCGCGCCCGGGTGCTCCGGCGCACCGCCAAGGAGCTGGGCGCGCCGCGCTTCGAGATCGCCGAGGCGCTGGAGAAGGCCGCCCTGGCCGAGCTTCAGGCCCGCCGCCCGGACCGGGTGCTGGCCACCAACGTCGAGTTCTGGTCGGCGGTGGTGCTGGACTTCGCCGAGGTGCCGGCGCACATGTTCACCTCGATGTTCACCTGCGCCCGGATGGGCGGCTGGAGCGCGCACATCCTGGAGCAGAAGCGGTTGCAGCGGCTGGTCCGCCCATCCGCCCGCTACGTCGGCCCGGAGACCCGCAAGCCGTCCGACGTCGAGGGCTGGGCGGCCATTCCGCACGGCGTCTGAGCGGTACGAAAGGGGCCCTTCCTCGACGCCGGACGTCGGGGCGGGGCCCTTTTCGATGACTGCCGGCGCCAACTGTGGCGAAGGCCTCAGACCTGCCCTCGGGGGCCCGGCTTCCACCGATGGGTCCGGGTGCGAGGATGGGGGCCGGCAGTGTCGCCGGCCCGCCCTCGCCCTTGCGGAAGGATCTTCAAGACCGTGGCTGACGCACCGATCATCCGGATTCCCGATGAGATCAAGCCCGCCGACGGACGTTTCGGCTGCGGCCCGTCCAAGGTCCGCCCGGCGGCGGTGTCCGCTCTCGCCGAGGTCGCGACCACCTACCTCGGCACGTCGCACCGGCAGAAGACGGTCCGTGACCAGGTGGCCCGGCTGCGCTCCGGCATCGCCGAGTTCTTCTCGCTGCCCGAGGGCTACGAGGTGGTGATCGGCAACGGTGGCACCACCGCGTTCTGGGAGGTCGCCACCTTCGGTCTGATCCGCGACCGGGCCCAGTTCGCCAGCTTCGGCGAGTTCGGCGCCAAGTTCGCCAAGTCGGTCAAGGACGCCCCGTTCCTGGGTGAGCCGACAGTCCGCAAGGCCGACGCGGGCAGCGCCCCGACCCTGGTCGCCGAGTCCGGCGTGGACGCGTACGCGACACCGCAGAACGAGACCTCGACGGGTGTGGCGGTTCCGATCAGCCGGGTGGCCGGGGCCGACGAGGGCGCGCTGCTGCTTGTCGACGCGACCTCCGGCGCGGGTGGCCTGGACGTCAACGTCGGCGAGACCGACGTCTACTACTTCGCTCCGCAGAAGTGCTTCGGTTCCGATGGCGGGCTCTGGCTGGCTCTGATGTCCCCGGCCGCACTGGACCGGGCCGCCGAGATCAAGGCGTCCGGGCGCTACATCCCGGCCTTCCTCGATCTGGTCACCGCGATCGACAACTCGCGGCTGGAGCAGACCTACAACACCCCGGCACTGGCCACCATCTTCCTGGCCGCCGAGCAGACCGACTGGATGAACGCGCAGGGCGGTCTGGCCTGGGCGGCGAAGCGCACCGCCGAGAGCGCCGCCGCGGTCTACGGTTGGGCTGAGCGGTCCAGCGTGGCCACCCCGTTCGTCACCGACCCCTCGTTGCGCTCCAACGTGGTCGCCACCATCGACTTCGCCGACGGGGTGGACGCCACGGCGATCGCGAAGGCGCTGCGCGCCAACGGCATCGTGGACACTGAGCCCTACCGCAAGCTCGGTCGCAACCAGCTGCGGGTGGCGCTGTTCCCGGCCGTCGAGCCGGCCGATGTCGAGGCGCTGACCGCGTCCATCGACTACGTGGTCGAGCGACTCTGAGGTTCGTCACGTTCGGTGTCCGTGGAGGCCTCCACAGACACCGAACGTGATCATCGCCGCAGCTCAGTCACGACATGCGGGGTGTCGCTTCCCCCACCCCGAGGCAGATGCGCGTACGGTGGTCCGAGACGCCTGGGTGGCCGACTCGTGGCGTGCGGCCAGCGAAGCGGGACGGAGGCAACGCTATGCGCCCAGTACGCTTCGTCGCCCTCTCCGAGGACGGCCATGCCCTGGTTCTCGCCGACGAGGTGGGGCGGCTGCTCGCCCTGCCCATCGACGAACGGATCTCCGGTGCGTTGCACGCCGAGCCCGGCTCGCCGCCGCTCGCGGTGGCTCCGACCGCCGCCGACCCGGTTCCGTCTCTGTCTCCTCGGGACATTCAGGCCCGCATCCGCTCCGGTGAGTCCGCGGAGGATGTCGCCCGGATCGCCGGCGTGCCGGTCGACCGGGTGCTGCGCTATGCGGGCCCGGTGCTGCAGGAGCGGGCGATGCTCGCCCAGCACGCCCGCCGCACCCGCCTCAAGGGTGCGGAGAAGCCCACCCCGCTCGCCGAGGTGGTCAACGGCCGGCTGAGCCAGCACGGCATCGACACCGAGAAGATCTCCTGGGACGCGTACCGGCGTGACGACGGCACCTGGCGGATCATCGCCACCTGGCCGTCGGGCAAGGCCACCGCGCAGGCCATCTGGGACCTCGACAAGACCCGGCAGCAGGTCACCCCGCACGACGACATGGCGCAGTACCTGTGCGCGGAGCGGCCCACCCCGATCCTCGGCCAGGAGCCGGCACCGGAGCGGGGCGGGCACGGCCTGCCTGGTCCGTCGCGTGGTGAGCCGAGTCGTGGCGGGCACGGGTTGCCAGCGGCGTCCGAGCACCCGCGCCCGGGCCGCGATCCGATCCGGGCCGGCCGGGACGCCCTGCTCGCATCGCTGGACCGTCCGCTCGGCGCCTCCTCGGGACGCGGGCTGGAGCCGCGTACCCCGGCGGCGCTCGCCGCTTCGGACGCGCCCCGGCAGCGGCCGGTCGGTGGGGGTGCCGCCGCCCTGCTCGGCGGTGGCCAGGGGTCGGCCTTCGACGACGATTCGGACGCGCCCAAGGAGGTGCCGGCCGTGCCGTCGCTGGCGGTGCTCCGGCCCCGCCGCACGGGCGCTGCGGCGGCCGCCGGCGGCGAGTCGACCGACGCCAGCGGCAAGCCGCGCAAGCGGTTGCCGAGCTGGGACGACGTTCTCTTCGGCAGCGGCCCGGCCGCGCGTGAGTCCTCCTGACGCGCGCGTTGACGGGTGACCTCGCGTCACCCGTCAACACGCGCGTTCGGACCTCACCGACTGTCTGCGGCGGCTTCGCGGTGAGGTGCCGCGACCAGGCGTACGGCCTCGGCCACGGCCCGGAAGTCCTTCTTGAGAATCGCGCCGTGGTTGCTGGCGACCTTCGCGCCGATAGTGATGTTCGGGTTGCGGGCGATCACCGCGTCGAGGCCGGCCCGGATCTGTTCCTGCTCATCGCCGCGGCTGCCGAGGGACCTGCCCGAGGCAACCACGTACCGCACCGGGACGGTGATGGCGTCCAGCACCGGGCCGAGTTCGCGCTCGCGGGAGAGTTCGCCGAGCTCGATGTTGCTGTTCGCCATCTGGTCGGCGGTCATCCGTGGGGTCAGGCCGGTCGGGCGCAGCAGGGGCATGAACAGGTTCATCCGGCGGAACAGCGTACGGATCCGTTGCGCCGTGGCCTCGTCGAGCCAGTCGTGCGGGAACGCGCCGTCGACGAGGACCGCGCCCAGGGCGCGCTCCGGATTCCGGTGGGCCCAGTGCGCCCCGACGACCGCTCCGTAGGACCAGGCCACCAGTAGCACCCGGTCGACGTTCCGGGCCGCGAGCACGGCGTCGACGTCCCGGACGACTGCCTCGAAGGAGTAGTCCGCCGAACGCTTCGACTTCTTGCCGCGGGCCCGCTCGTCGTAGGTGATGTGGCGGAATCCGGTGCCGAGGTCGGCGATGACCCGCCGCCAGTAACCCTGGGTGGCGAACTGGCCGTTGAGGTAGACCACGGGGATGCCGGTGCCGCCGGTGTCGGTGACAGCGAGGGCCGTGTCGTCGACCGGCACCATGCCGGTCCACGTCGAACTGGTGTTAGGGATCGTCATGTCTGCACTCCTGGTCGGGTGGAAGGTCGGGTGGAAGGTCGGGTGCGATTCAGAGGCTGCGGGCGGTGATGTCGCCGTAAGAGGTGGTGGCGCGGATGTCGAGCGCGGTGGTGCCGTCGTTCTTGAGGCCGTTGCTGATGCGGCCGAAGCCGGTGCCGGCATCCAGGGCGGCCGAGACGCCGGTGGCGGCGACGACCGAGATGTCGCCGGACTGGGTACGGAGCACGACCGTGCCGTGCACGGCCTCGGCGATCCGGATGGCACCCCTCGCGGTGCTGATCTCGGCGGGGCCGTTCAGCCGGCCGACCTCGACGTCGCCGTCGATCGCGGTGAGGCGGACGCTCGCGGCTTCATCGATCTTGATCTGGCGGTACGCCCCTTCGAAGGCGACATCCCCCAGACGCCCGACGCTACGGAGTTCGGCGCTGGCGGACGTGCCGTCGATGCGGGAGCCGGCGGGCAACTGGACGGTGACCTCCAGGGATCCGGACGGACCGAAGAGCGGGTTGCCCGGGGCCGCCGTCGTGATCCGCAGGACGCCGTCGGCATAGGCGACGGCGGTTTGCTCGGCGGCTCTGACGTCGCGGCTCTTGGCGGGGTCAGCCGGCCGGACCTCGACGGTGGTGTCGGCCCGGTGTGCGGCGATGAGCTGGATGCGCCCGGCGGGGATGTTCAGGATGGCGGAGATCGGGGCGGGGGTGTCGAACTTCTGCATGGCGCTCTCCCGTGCATGGCCGTTGTTTCTGATGTTTGAAACGCTACGTTGCTTTCCAAAATCCGGCAACGACTTCATTGCGTAGGGCAGGCGTTTTCGCAGCTAGACCCTGCACAATCATTGCAATGGACGACGAGATAACGCAACGCCCGAGCGCCGCGCCATTGCAATGAGAAGGAAGTGAACGCTACCGTGGGGGCAGCGAACGCCGTTGCCGGATCACCAAGGAGACAACGATGCCCGGAGGCAGGCTCAGCCAGCAGGAACGCCAGCAGATCGCGCTGGGGCTGGCCGACAGCCTCCCCTACGCGGAGATCGCTCGACGCCTCGACCGTCCCACCTCGACGATCACGCGTGAGGTGATGCGCAACGGTGGCCCCACCGCCTACCGCGCCGACCTGGCGCACCGGGCCACCGAACGTCGCGCGCACCGGCGCAGCCCGTCCTCGTCGCGGAGGGCCGAGTCGGCACCCCAACCGCACGGGCGGGACGCCCGGGCCGTCGCCGAATACGAGGAGACGTTCACCACGGTCCTCATGACCTCGGGTCTGAACCGGATGGCGGCCCGGGTGCTGACCTGTCTGTACACCACCGACTCGGGCAGCCTCACCGCGTCCGCGCTCGCCCGGCACCTCCAGGTGAGCCCAGCGTCCATCTCCAAGGCGATCGCCTTCCTGGAGAGCCAGAGCCTCGTCCGGCGGCACCGCGACGAACGCCGCCGCGACCTCTACGTCGTCGACGACGAGCTCTTCTTCCAGGCGACCATCGCCAGCGCCCGCGCCAACGACCAGCTCGTCGCCACCGCACGGCAGGGCGTGGCCCTCCTCGGCTCGCACACCCCCGCCGCCGCGCGCCTGGAGAACATCGCCCGCTTCCTCGACTTCATGAGCGAGAGCATCACCCGCGCCGCCGAACAGGCCCGCGAGGTCCTGCACACCAGACCGGCCACAGCCACGCCCCAGGATCAGAGCGGCCAGGCGGCGATCCGTTCGTAGCGCGGCGGGGTGCCGAGGTGGCTGCGCACGAGTAGCAGCTCGGGCACCGGCCACGGTGGACCTCGATATCCGTCCAGGCTGGCCCGGTCGGCCTCGACGTCCGCCGGGGGCATCCGGTCGCCGGGCCGGGCGACGGTCAGGTGCGGGCGAAACGGCTTCTCGTCGTGCGGTAGCCGGGCGTTCCGCAGCCGCGACCGGACCAACCCCGCCAGGTCGTGCAGCGCCTGCACGTCTCCCCGCAGGTCCACCCAGAGCACCGTGGACCGGCCCCGACCGAACCGGCCACCGCCACCGAGGCTCAACCGGGGTACGGCGTCGCGGCCGTCGCGGAACGACTCGGCGGCCAATCCGAGCGCGCTCTCCACCTCGACCAGCCGGTCGGACCCGACCTCGCCGAGGAACGCCAGGGTGAGGTGCAGATGGGCCGGTTCGGCGAGCCGGACGTTGGTGCCGGCCGCAGCCGCCACGCCGACACGCAGCCGGGCAACCTGCGCGCCGAGGTGGTTGACCGCCTCGACGGACGGATGGACCGCGACGAAGAGCCGCAAACCGTCGGCCCGCTCAGCGGTGCCGTTGCCGGTGCCCGGCCCGGGCCGCCGGCAGGGCCAGCCCGGCGGCGTGCAGCACGCCCTCCACCCGGACCCGCTCGATCTCCTGGTCGACGCCCTCCAGCTCGGCGAGGTGTTCGGCGACGCCGAGGGCACGGCAGGCGCGTCGAAGCCGGTCGTCGTACGCCTGTAGCAGCGCGCTGTGCCAGACCATCGACCGGCCCGCGCCACCGATCCGCTGACCGCCGAGCCGGCGCAGGTCGGCGGCGAGTTGCTCCAGCGGCCGGCGGTCATCGCGATCGAACTCACTGAGGTCGATGTCCCGGGTCAGCGCGTCGGCCTCGACGGCCCGGTCGAGACGGGCGATGGTGCGTTTCTCCCGTCGGCGCTCACGCCACTCGGACCAGCCGCAGACCACCCGGTCGACGATCTCGTCGTAACAGAAGAGCAGGGCGAATGCCGCCGGCAGGGTGGCCACGGCGAGGAACGCCAGGGCCAGCATCAGCGCGCGTCCGACACCCACGTATCGACGCTAAGCCCCGACGTGCCACCCCGCCAGCGATTTGGCCGCATCCGCGCGATCCGCGCAACCGGACGCGGCCCGCCCCACTCGGGCGCCCGCCAAACCTCAGCAGTCGGTGGAGGTGACGTAGAAGCGCGGCATCGGCAGCACCCGGAAGCGCAGCCGGGCACCGGAGTGGCGCAGCTGCCAGGTGAGGGCGACCAGCGCGGCGGCCAGCGAGATGAGCCCGCCCATCCAGATGCTGGCACCGGCACCGAAGTGCTCAGCGACCCAGCCGATCAGCGGCGCGCCGACCGGGTTGGTCCCCAGGAACACCAGCACCCACAGGGCCATCACCCGACCC
Source organism: Micromonospora sp. NBRC 107095 (assembly GCF_030269705.1). Classification (NCBI taxonomy): domain Bacteria; kingdom Bacillati; phylum Actinomycetota; class Actinomycetes; order Micromonosporales; family Micromonosporaceae; genus Micromonospora; species Micromonospora sp. NBRC 107095. The sequence continues at coordinate 632,158 of NZ_BSTU01000001.1, read as the reverse complement.
CGGAATGCCGCGTCCACACCCAACTGGACCCGCTGGTTGGCGGCCTGGGCGAAGAAGACCATGAAGAAGCCGGTCGGCAGCAGCAGCGCCACCACCAGCCAGTACGCCCCGGCGAGCCCGACCAGGGTGCCGAAGCTGGCACAGGCGATCGCCGCACCCAGCACCAGCCAGACCGACGGGCGGCTACGCCGACCGGTGCCGCTGAGCGCCCCACCGAGCGCGCCGACGGCCAGGGCGGTGCTGAACAGGCCGAAGGACGCGGCCCCGGTGTGGAAGACCGTCTTGGCCAGCGCGGCCAGGGTGAGCTGGAAGTTGAACAGCGACATGCCGATCACCGACATGACCGCCATCGGCAGCAGCAGATCCGGCCGGCGCCAGACGTACCGCAGGCCGTCGATTACCTTCGCGGACGCCCGCTCGTCGCGCGGCAGCAGAGCCTCGCGGTGCAGTTCGGCGGTCCGCATCCGGACCACGTTGACCAGCGGCGCGACCGAGCTGAGGGCGGTGAAGAGGAAGACCGGGCCCACGTCGAACGCGGCGATGGCCAGGCCGGCGACGGCCGGGCCGACGATCCGGGCCGAGTTGAACACGGCGGCGTTGAGTGACAGCGCGTTGGGCAGCAGGGGCGTGCCGACCAGTTCGGAGACGAACGCCTGGCGGACCGGGGTCTCCACGGCGTTGGCGGTGCCGAGCAGCGCGGCGAACGCGAAGACGTGCCAGAGCTGCACCAGGTCGGTGAGGACCAGCACGGACATGCCGAGGGCCAGCACGGTCCAGAAGGCGTTCGCGGCGAAGAGCAGCACCCGCTTGTCGTACCGGTCGGCGAGCCGGCCGGAGAAGAGCGTGAGCAGCAGCACCGGGGTGAACTGACACGCGGTGACCACGCCGAGCGCGGTCGCCGAGTTGTCGGACAGATCGAGGACGAGCCAGTCCTGGGCGATGAACATCATCCAGACGCCGATCAGCTTGATCAGCTGCCCGGATGCGAAGAGGCGGTAGTTGCGGACCTGTAGGGACTGGAACATCGTGCTCAGCTTCGCCTGCACTCTTGGTGCGCCTCCTCGGACGTACGCGTCATCGTCAGGTGACGGCACGGACCCGGTGGCGCGGGTGCGGCTCAGGCGCGAGCGAGCTGCTGAAGAATCTCGGCGGCCCTCTGCAGGGTCTCCCGTTCGTCCTCGTCGAGTGCGGCCAGCCGGTGGGCCAACCACTCGTCGCGGGCCCGCTCGAACTGGTCGAGCACGGCCTGCGCTCCTTCGGTCGCTGCGAGAATGACCTGCCGCCCGTCGGTCGGATGGGGTGTCCGCTGCACGAGGCCGCGTTCCTCCAACTTCCCGACGATCTTGGTCATCGTCGGCGGCTGCACCCGCTCCACGTCGGCCAGCTCCCGGGGTGTCATCGCACCCGCCAGCCGCAGGCTGGTGAGCGCGGAGACCTGGGTGACCGTGAGGTCGCCGACCGGCCGGGCCTGTCGGACCCGCCGGTTGAGTCGGGTGATCGCATCACGCAGCTGGGGAGCCAGCTGCGCCGGTGGCACGCGTTTCGCCGTCACCGTCCGCTCCGTCACAGTAGTTAGCTTAACTAATGAGCATGGCTAACGACATCCGTTATGACCAGGCTCACGAGGGGCTTCAGATGGTACGGGCGGGGAATCCTGACCGACTCCCCGCCCGTACGCGCCTCAGAGCACCAGGGACTCGATCGGCCCCCGCAGGAAGTACAGCACGAACAGCGCGGCCACCCCGTACAGCAACGGGTGAACCTCCCGGGCCTTGCCCCGCGCCAGCTTGACCACCACGAAGGTGATCAGGCCAGCGCCGATCCCGTTCGAGATCGAGTAGGTGAACGGCATCAGCACGATGGTGAGGAACGCCGGAATGGCGATCTCGTAGTCGGACCAGTCGATGGTCCGCACGGCGGTCATCATCAGGAAACCGACCACCACCAGAGCCGTCGACGCCGCCTCGAACGGCACGATCACGACCAGCGGCGCCAGGAACATCGCGAGCAGGAAGAGCGCGCCGGTGACCAGGTTGGCCACGCCGGTCCGCGCACCCTCCGCGACACCGGCGGCGCTCTCGATGTACGACGTGTTGCTGGAGGTGCTGGCCGCACCGCCGGCCGCCGCGGCGATCGAGTCGACCAGCAGGATCTCCTTGGCCTTCGGCGGAGTGCCCTGCTCGTCGAGCAGACCACCCTCCTGGCCGACAGCGACCATGGTGCCCATGGTGTCGAAGAAGTCCGTGATCAACAGCGTGAAGATGAACATCAGCACGACCAGCCAACCGGCCTTACCCCACGAGTCCAGCACGTTGAACTTGCCGAGCAGCGACAGGTCCGGCAGGTCGACCACCGTCTTCGGCAACTCCGGCACGTTCAACGACCAGCCCTTCGGGTTGGGCTGACCGTTGACGAACGACGGGCCGATGTTGCCGATCGCCTCCACGATCACCGCCAGCACCGTCGACGCGAGGATGCCGATCAGGATCGCACCCTTCACCCGCCGGACCACCAGCACCAGCGTGATCAGCAGACCGACCACGAAGACCAGCATCGGCCAGCTCACCAGCTTGCCGCCGATGCCCAGCCCGACCGGGACGGTGGTGTTGGCGGCGTCCGGGATGCGACGGACGAAGCCGGCGTCCACCAGACCGATGATGGTCAGGAACAGGCCGATGCCGACCCCGATCGCGGTCTTCATCTGGGTCGGGACCGAGCGGAAGACCGCGGTCCGCAGACCGGTCAGCACCAGCACCGCGATGATCACACCCTCGATCACCACCAGGCCCATCGCGTCGGCCCAGGTCATCTCGGGGGCGATCTCGTACGCCACCAGGGCGTTGACACCCAGACCGGCAGCGAGCGCCAGCGGGAACCGGCCGACCACACCCATCAGGATGGTCATCAGGCCGGCGACCAGCGCGGTCGCGGCTGCCAGCGCGGGAATCGGGAGGCTCTTGCCGTCACCGTCGACGGCGCCGCCCAGGATCAGCGGGTTGAGCACCACGATGTACGCCATCGTGAAGAAGGTCGCCAGGCCACCGCGTACCTCGCGGCTCAGCGTCGAGCCACGGGCGGAGATCTCGAAAAAACGGTCGAAACCGTTACGCGGATGAGCGGGGTTGGGAGGTGTGCCGTTCTCGGGCGGCGCTACGGCCATCAGGTCCTCGCAGGTGATCTTCCGGTTGTCGCGCGCATCGTCCCAGATCGTCGGTGGGCAGCGGAAGTACATCCCGTACGCTTGCCGGGTGCCGAACGAGCAGCCACCGCGACCCGCACCACTGGATCCGCCGATGGTGCCGTTCGCGCTCGCCGGGTTGGTCGCATGGGCGGTGGCCGGATTGGTCCTGCTGATCTTCTTCCGGGGCTGGCTCACCGACAACGGTCACCAGAACTGGCTCTGGACCTGCCTCGCCGGCTTCCTCTGGGGTTTCCCGGGCCTCGCCGTGATGATGCGCCACGACGCCAACCGACGCCGACGCCGCGCGAAGTGAGCTGGGCACCGCGCCGGAGCACTCCGGCGCGGACGATCAGGAGTGCCCGTACGGCTCCGCCGGCTCGGCCGCCTCGACCGAGCCCGGGGCCCGGCTGACCGACATGGCTTCCACCGCGCTGTCGTCGTACACCGTGGGCAGCTCGTCGACAGCGGTCTCCGCCGCCTCGATCAACGTCTCGGAGTGGGCGCCGCAACCGTGATCGGCGCTCACCACCCGACCGTCGTCGGGTGCGTAGAAGTTGCCGCACGCCCCGAAGGCCTGCCGCATCGCACCGGCCAGCGGCAGGTAGAAACCGCAGGTGCCGCAGCGGGCGGCGGCCGGAGCGGCGGTCGAGATGGCCGCGGCGGGGCCGTGCTCACCGTCGTACCAGCGCTGCGCCGTGTCGATGCGGCCCTCCCGGGAGAGCACGCGGGCGCGCCCGAGGCCCAACTCCCACGCCGTCTCCTCGACCGCCGGGTCGTCGGAGAGCAGGTAGCCGGGGACCAGCCGGTCGTCGTCGGGCGAGGTCGGAAGCAGGTCACCCGGACCCAGGTCGCCCGGCTTGAGCCGCTCCTGCCAGGGCAGCCAGCCGGGCGCGAGCAGCGCGTCCGGGCCGGGCAGCAGGACCGTCTCGCAGATGGTCACCGTCTTGCTGCGCGGCACCCGGGTGACGGTGACCGCCCAGCGCCAACCGCGGTAACCGGCGAGGCGGCATTCGAAGTAGTGGGTGACCAGCCGATCGCCCTCGGCCACAACCTGCAGGTGATCGCCGACGTCGTCGGCGTCCACCTCGGTGATGCCAGCGCGAGCCACCTCGACGGCGGCGGCGCAGACCTGGTCGAGGCGGGCGGCACGGGTGGAGGCGGGCCTGGTCACCTCACCATTGTTCCCCATGCGCCTCGCAGGGGTGACAGGGACTCCCGGGGAACCTTTCCCAGCGGTGGTGCGGCGTACCCGGATCAGATGGGCGAGGATGGTGCACATGCCGTCGTACTCCCGCTCCGGGCGTTCCGTCCTCGGGCGGACCGTCGGCACCGGCATTCGCGCCGTCCGTCTGCTGCTGCGCGGTTCGGTGGGCAGCGGCCGCTGGGTGACCCGCCGGGCCGGCCGGGCCCGCGCCCGGGGTGCCGGCGGCGAGGTCGGCATGGTTCGCCTCTTCGACCTGCACGCGCTCTCCTGCGCCGGTGACACCCTGATCGCCATCGGCCTGGCCGGCACGATCTTCTTCAACGTGCCGCTCGGCGAGGCCCGCAGCAAGGTCGCGCTCTACCTGCTGGTGACCATGGTCCCGTTCGCGATGCTCGCCCCGGTGGTGGGCCCGCTGCTGGATCATTTCCGACACGGCCGGCGGTACGCCCTGGCCGCGACGATGCTCGGCCGCGCCTTCCTGGCCTGGTTGATCTCCGATTACATCCACGGGTTCGGGCTCTATCCGGCCGCGTTCGGGGTGCTCGCGCTCTCCCGGGCGTACGGTGTGGCCCGCTCCGCGGCGGTGCCCCGGCTGTTGCCGGAAGGGCTCGGCCTGTCCCAGGTGGGCGCCCGGGCCAGCGTCTACGGCACTGTCGCGGGCGCGCTGGTGGCACCGATCGGGTTGGCCGCCTTCTGGTTCGGCCCGCAGTGGCCGTTACGGGTCGCGTCGGTGATCTTCCTGGTCGGCATGGTGATCTCGCTGCGGCTGCCACCGAAGGCCGACTCGGAGCCACCGGAGCGGGTCCCCCGGCCCCTCCGCGCGCTGGGCCGCCGCCGTGGTGACCGGCCACTGGGCCGGGGCCGACCGTCCGGCCGGCTGGTGATCGCCACCCTGATCGGCGCCGCGATGCTCCGCGCGCTCTACGGTTTCCTGCTGCTCTTCCTCGCCTTCGCGATCAAGAAGGGTGACCTGACCACAGTGGTGTTCGGCCGGGATCTGGGTGCCGAGTGGGCGCTGGGCGTCGTCGGCGGCGCGCTCGCGGTCGGCACTTTCCTGGCCACCGCCATCGGCACCCGACTGCGCATCCACCGGCCGACCGCCATCCAGTCGAGCAGCATGATCATCGTGGCCGGCGTCGCGGTGCTCGCCGTGATCCAGTTCTCGCTGGTGATGGTCGCCCTGCTCTGCCTGGTCGCCGCTATGGTCAGCGGGGTGGCGAAACTGGCCGTGGACGCCTCGATCCAGGAGCGCATCCCGGAACGGTTGCGGGCCAGTTCCTTCGCCCACTCCGAGACGGTGCTGATGCTCGCCTTCGTCGCCGGCGGCGGGCTCGGGCTAGTGCCGTTCGACGGTCGGATGGGTATCGCCGTCGCCGCCGGGGTCGGCGTACTGGCCGCGATCCGGGGTGTGCTGGCCGCCGCCCGGCTGCGCGGCGAGAAGCTGGCCGGCCGGCCGCTCGGTGACGACGAGCTGACCGAGGACGAGCCGGCGGACGAGCCCGGGAATTCGGCACCGACCTCACCGGCACCGGCCCAGACCAGCTCCCCGCAGTACGACGACCCGAGCCTCGCCCCGCCGGGCTACCACATCTACCGCCCGTCGTCGGCGGTCGGCGGCCCGGGTGGCGGAGCCGACGACGAGACCCGCCGGGAGTCCCCCGGCTCACTCTCGTGACCGGTCTGCTGGTGGTGACGGCGGTTCCCGCCGAGGCGGACGCGGTCCGCGCCGGACTGACCGACCGCACCGTGACCGTCACCCCGATCGGTGTGGGTCCGGCCATCGCGGGTGCCGCCACCGCTCGGCTGTTGGCACTCGCCGAGGCCGCCGGCCGGCCGTACCGTGCGGTGGTCAGCGCCGGTGTGGCCGGCGGCTTCACCGGGCGGGCCGAGGTCGGCGACACGGTGCTCGGCACCGCCAGCATCGCCGCCGACCTGGGTGCCGAGTCGCCCGACGGCTTCATCCCCGTCGACGAGCTGGGCATGCCGCCCGCACTGCTCGGTGCCGGCAGTAGGGTGCCGGCGGACGCGGGCCTGCTGGCCACGCTGCGGGCCGCCCTCCCGACGGCCACGACCGGGCCGGTGCTGACGGTCAGCACCGTCACCGGCACCGCCGCCGGGACCGACGAGCTGCGTCGGCGGCATCCGGAAGCGGTCGCCGAGGCCATGGAGGGGTACGGCGTGGCGGTCGCCGCCGCGCAGGCCGGGCTGCCCTTCGCCGAACTGCGCACCATCTCCAACCCGATCGGCCCGCGCGACCGGGACGCCTGGCGGCTGCGCGAGGCCCTCGCCGCCCTGACCGCCGCAGCCCCGGCACTGCGCTGACCCAGCCGACCCTCACGTGCTGAGCCAGCCGAGGTTCAGGAGAAACAGCGCTTGCCCGGCCGGCCCAGACGCAGTGCGGCTGGACGTTGCCCCTCGATTGCGAAGCCACACGCCAGCAGCAGTTCGATGCCGAAGCCCTCGGCGGTGGCCGCTGCGTCGTCGATGCCCGCTTCGCGCATCCCGGCTATCAGTGCAGTGACCAGCCGACGACCCAGCCCCAACCGCCGATAGCGGGCATCGACGAGCACACCGTCGAGCACCATCTCCCGCTCTGGCATGCCCGGATACCACTCCCCGAACTCCAGAAACGGGCTGCGCTCATGGGCCCGCAGTTCACCGACCAGCTTTCCGTCGGGAAGCTCCGCAACGTACCGCCAGGAGGTGGCCGGCAGGTCATTACCGAACACCCGGCGCACCTGCGCGGTGCGTTGCACCTCGGCACCCCACCGCCGGTTGTCGCGATAGCGCCGATTCAGCTCGTACGCGGCCGGCGGCAGCGGGAGCGGATAGCGCTCGGGCGGCAACCGGTACCACTCCGCCCACCAGGCCCCGGGCCAGTCCCGAGGCTCGTGGACCGGCCACACATCCAGGTGGGCCGGGTATCGACGTCCGGCCTCGTCCCGCATGTCGTCGTGCGGCACCGGCGTGGGTTCGGTGATGCCGGAGATGACAGTCGGGGTGCCGATGGCCAGCTGCCCACCCGCCGCCCGGGCGAGACGCTCCACTGTCCGGAATCGGGGATTGATCGCGCGTCCCGACTCGATCCGGGCCAGCGTCGGCTGCGGCACCCCGGATCTCTCGGCCAACTGCCGCTGACTCAGATCGGCCCGCCGACGCAGAGCGCGCAGCGCCAGGCCGAGCTCGACGCCATTGCCCTCGTCGGTGCTGTCGCCCCCGTCGGTGCTGTCGCCCCCGTCGGTGTGGTCGCCCCCGTCGGTGTGGTCGCTCGCCTCGGTCACGGACCGATGCTCCCCGCTGGTCAGCGCACTATCAACACCGTCATCGGGACTGTGGATAAAGCTGTGGACAACCCCTCGGGTCGGTGGACGACCCACTCCGCAGACCTCCTTTGGAGCTGAATCGTCTGCGACATCACCACGACCTGCGCCACCACGACCTGCATCCCCGACCTGCATCACCACGAACTGCGCCACCACAACCTGTGCCACCGCGACCTGCATCCCCGACCTGCATCACCACGAACTGCGCCACCACGAACTGCGCCACCGCGACCTGTGCCACGACAACTGCGGACCACACCACGACCCCGCACCGCTGTGGTCGCACCACGACTTCGGCCCACTTCGGAACACGTCGGCCGCACCAGGACTGCGGACGCTGCGACGCTGGGTCCAGCGCGATTCGTTTGCGACATCAGCTCCAAAGGGAGTCTGAGGGAGGTGACCGACCCCGCGCCCCAGGCGGATCACCGCCCACTCTGCCGCCGGCCGGCGAGTCTCCGATGCCGCCGGCCGTTCGTCGCGAATCTCCCCGTCGCCGACTTCCCGTCACGGACCTCCGTCAGGGCCTGCGTCAGGGCCTGCGGTGATCGTCGAGGCGATGCGGCGGCGGAACCCCGAGCTGGACGGGCCGGCACCCTGGACCTGGACACCCCGGTCCCTCCGTCGGCAATCTCCGTCACGGACCTCCGTTCCCGATCTCCGGCGCCGATCTCCGTCGCGGATCACATTGAGCGGGGTGGGCTCGGGCGGCGAGGCGGGGGCGGGGCTAGCGTGGGGGTGTGGCGCTCTCTCTGGCGATCTCGCCCTGCCCCAACGACACGTTCGTCTTCCACGCACTGGTGCACGGGCTGGTGCCCGACGCGCCGCCGGTCGAGGTGACGTACGCCGACGTGGACGTCACCAACACGGCGGCCGAGCGGGGCGCGTTCGACCTAGTGAAGGTGAGCTTCGCGGCGCTGCCCTGGCTGCTCGACGACTACCACCTGTTGCCCTGCGGCGGCGCGCTCGGTCGCGGGTGCGGCCCGCTGGTGCTCACCCGCGGAGATCGTGACGGCGGGCCGGACCGCACCGACCTGACCGGCGCGACGGTGGCGGTGCCGGGCGATCGGACCACCGCGTACCTGCTGTTCCGGCTCTGGTCGGCCGGGCGACCGCCGGCCCGGATCGAGGTGGTCCCGTTCCACGAGATCATGCCGGGCGTGGCGGCAGGGCGCTACGACGCTGGGCTGGTCATCCACGAGGCCCGGTTCACCTACCACCGGCACGGCCTGAGCGCCCTGGTCGACCTCGGCGAATGGTGGGAAACCGACACCGGACTGCCCATCCCGCTCGGCGCGATCCTGGCCAAGCGTGGCGCGGTCGACCCGGAGGCCGCAGCCGGTTGGATCCGTGAGTCGGTCCGGCAGGCCTGGGCGGACCCGACGGCCAGCCGGGAGTACGTGCTGGCGCACGCCCAGGAGATGGAGCTCGACGTGGTGGACCGGCACATCGGCCTCTACGTCAACGAGTTCACCGCGGACCTGGGCGAAGCCGGTTTCGCCGCGGTGGCGGCACTGCTCGACCGGGCCGCCACCGCCGGCCTGGTGCCTCAGACCTCCAGCTCGCGGGCCACCGCGTGGACCAGCTGAGCGATCTTCTGCGCGGTCTTCTTGTCGGGGTACCGACCCCGGCGCAGGTCCGGCTGGACCTTTGCCTCCAGCACCTTGATCATGTCTTCGACCAGGCCGTGCAGCTCCTCGGCCGGTCGACGGCGCAGTTCCGCCATCGACGGCGGCGCGTCCAGCAGCTTGACGCCCATGGCCTGCGCGCCCCGGCGGCTGTCCACCACGCTGAAGTCGACCCGTTGGCCACCCTTGAGGTCGGTGACACCCGCCGGCAGCGCCCCCTTGGGCAGGAACACGTCGCCGCCCTCGTCACTGGTGACGAAGCCGTATCCCTTGGCCGTGTCGTACCACTTCACTCGACCCGTAGGCACCTGAAAACCCCTGCTTCACTTGAGCCGCTACTGCTCCAAGGCTAGCTGGATCATCCCGTCGAGCGCCGCTGGGAATTCGGTGAGCTCGTCCAGCACCACTTCCGCCCCGGCCGCGCGCAGCTCAGCCCGGGAGCACGGGCCGGTCGCGACACCGATGCCGGGCACCCCGGCAGCTGCCGCCGCCGCCATGTCCGCCACGTGGTCACCGACGTAGTGGGTGGCGCCGTGCTCCCGCAGGGCGGTCGCCTTCTGCTCGGCGAACAGGTCACCGGCCAACTCGTCGACCGTGAGGCCGAGATGATCCAGGTGCAACCGGGCCAACCGGCCGATCTTGGAGGTGACCACCAACACCCGGCCACCCCGGTCCCGGATCGCGTCGATGGCCTCCCGGGCACCCGGCAGCAGGAGCGTCGGCGTGATCGCGTACGCCGGGTACAGCTCGCGGTACACCCGTACGGCCGACTCGACCTGCTCCGGCGGGAACCAGTGCGCGATCTCGGTACGCAGCGGCGGCCCCAGCCGGGACACCGCCAGCTCGGCGTCGACCGGCACACCGGTCCTCGCGGTCAGCGCCCGGTACGCGGCGGCGATGCCGGGGCGGGAGTCCACCAGTGTCATGTCGAGGTCGAATCCGACGGTCAGTGCGGGCATGTCGAGAAACGTACCGGCTACTGGCGGTCGGCCGGACGTCCGAGGGGCGCGGAAGCCCGATGCCGGGCTAGCGTGGAAAGACGATGACCACCTCACTCGCCGACCACCTGCGGTCGCTGCCCGACGAGTCACTGGCCGCGCTCCTCCAGCTGCGGCCCGACCTCGTCGTGCCCGTGCCGGCCGATGTCTCCGCCCTGGCCATCCGGGCCCAGTCCCGGGTCTCCGTGGCCCGCGCGCTGGACGGGCTGGACCAGTTCACCCTCCAGATCCTCGACGCCGCCCGTCTCACCCGGAACCCGGACGACGCCACCACGGCCACCGACACCGTGCTCGCGATGGCGACCGCCGGACCGCAGCCACCCGCTCCGACGGCCGTCCGGGCCGCCGTGGGCCGACTGCGTGCGCTCTTCCTGCTGTACGGCCCGGAGCACGCGCTCCAGGTGGTGCCCGCCGTCGACGAGGTGTCCCCGTACCCCGCCGGGCTCGGCCGACCGGCCGCGGAGCTGGACCCGCGCACGGCAGCGCTCTGCGCGGACCCGGCGAAACTCCGCCGGACGGTGCTCGCCGCCCCGCCCTCCGCCCGGGCGATCCTGGACCGGTTGGCGGCCGGCCCGCCGGTCGGCAGCGTGCCGCCGGGGGCGTTGCAGGCGCCGCCGCTCGGTACGGAGGACCCGGTCCTCTCCGACCCCACCAACGGGGGTGCCCCGACCGGCTCCCCGGTGCGGTGGCTCGTCGACAACCGGCTGCTGGTCCCCGTGACGACCGGCTCGTCCACGGCCAGCGGAACTGTGGAGCTGCCCCGCGAGGTCGGCCTGCTGCTGCGCCGCGACACCGGCCCGCTCGGGCCCCTGCGCACCAGCCCACCGCCGGTGGCCGCCGCGCCGCGTGAGCCGAAGGCTGTCGACTCGGCCGGGGCCGGGCAGACCATGGAGGTGGTCCGGAACACCGAAGGGCTGCTGGAGCAACTCGCCGACGAGCCCGCGCCGGTGCTGCGCTCGGGTGGCATCGGTGTGCGGGACCTGCGCCGGTTGGCGCGTACCGCCGGGCTGGACGAACCGACCACCGCGCTGCTGCTGGAGGTGGCGTACGCGGCGGGGCTCCTGGGTGAGCTGGAGATGCCCGGGTCGGCCACCGGCCGGTACGGGGCGGATCAGCAGGTGCTGCCGACCGGCGGGTACGAGGTGTGGCGAGCCGCCTCACTGGCCCAACGGTGGGAGCAGCTCGCCCGAGCGTGGCTGACCATGACCCGGCAGGTGGGGCTGGTCGGCCGCCGGGACGACCGGGACCGGCCGATCGCCGCGCTCTCCGCCGAGGCCGAACGGGCCGGTGTGCCGGCCACCCGCCGGGCGGTGCTGGGCGTACTCGCCGATCTGGAACCGGCCACCGCGCCCACCCCGCAGGAGGTGCAGGACCTGCTGGACTGGCGGGCCCCGCGCCGCAGCCGGGGCCGGGACGCCGCCCACCGGGAGGTGCTGGCCGAGGCCGCGCAGCTGGGCCTGACGGGGTTGGGGGCGCTCACCACGTACGGTCGGCTGCTGCTGGGTGACCTGACGTCGACCGACGAGCGGGCCGACGACCCGCTGGGCGTGCACGCGGACATCGAGAGCGGCGACCCGTCCAGTGCCGCGCGGGCGCTGGACGCGTTGCTGCCCGCACCGGTCGACCACTTCCTGGTGCAGGCCGACCTGACCGTGGTGGTGCCCGGCCCACCCGAGCCGGCGCTCGCCGCCGAACTGGAGGCGATGACCGAGCTGGAGTCGGCCGGTGGGGCCAGCGTGCACCGGGTCACCACGGCGAGCGTGCGACGGGCGCTGGATTCCGGCTACACCGCTGACGACCTGCACGACGTGTTCCGGCGCCGGTCACGTACCCCGGTGCCGCAGGGGCTCACCTACCTGATCGACGACGTGGCCCGTAAGCACGGCGGGCTGCGGGTCGGCCTGGCCGGGGCGTACCTGCGCAGCGACGACGAGACGCTGATCAGTGAGGTGCTGGCCGACCGGCGGCTGGAGTCGTTGGCGTTGCGCCGGCTCGCGCCGACGGTGCTGTGCACGCAGTACCAGGTTGGTCGGTTGCTGGGCGCGCTTCGCGACGCCGGGTACGCGCCGGTGCAGGAGGACGGCACCGGCAGCACCGTGCTGGCCCGGCCGCGTATCCGGCGGGCCCCGCCCCGGGTGTCGGTGACCAGTCGTACGACCGATCCGCTGGCCGCCCCGAAGCTGCCCATGCCCCGGCTGCTCGGCGTGGTGGAGCACATCCGGCGGGGCGACGCGGCGGCGCGGGCGGCCCGACGCGCACCGGCGGTGGTACGCGGCGGCGCTCCAGGGCTGGGCGGGGGTCCGGTGCCGGCGCACACCCACAGTGAGGCCCTGGCGGTGCTCCAGCAGGCGGTCCGGGACAAGGCGCTGGTCTGGGTCGGTTACGTCGACGCGCACGGGGCGACCGCGTCGCGCCTGCTCAAACCGGTCTCGATCGGTGCCGGCTACCTGCGGGCCGAGGACGAACGGACCGAGATGCTGCACACGTTCGCGCTGCACCGGATCACCGCGGCGGTGGTGGCGGACTGACCGATGGCGCCGTCACGCGGGGCGCTGTCGGTCAGCGGCGGCTGCGGCGCACCGTGCCGATCACCGAGATGACCAGCAGCAGCGCGAAGCCGGCGCCGGCGGCCTCCCCGACCGAGTCGATGAAGCCCTGCTGGAGCACCAGCCAGCCGAAGAGGAACCACCCGAGCAGGAGCGTCGCCGCGACGGCGTACGCGATCACTGTCGCTCGGGACACCTCGTCGGGTGGTGCTTGCTCATGCTCCGCGATCACGTCATGGTCGACCGTCATGCCCAGCCTCCCCGCCCGGTCTGGCCCTGGACTCCAAGAGTGACACTCGAGAGTCCGGTCGGACAGGGGGTTACTGCCGCAATTCGCTGCGTGTCGCTCAGGTGCCGGGGCGGCGGCCGATCAGCACCACCCGGGTGCCGACCTTGCCGAGCTCCCACATCCGGACGGCGTCGGCGTGCAGCAGGTTGACGCAGCCGTGCGAGCCGATCGACTTCTCGTGCAGGTAGGTGGTGGTCTCGTGGAAGCCCATCCCCTGGGTGAAGTGCTGCCAGTACGGCAGCCACACCTCGTACGGGTCGGACCACTCCTTGGGGTTGCGGTAGTTGACGGTGTAGGTGCCGGCCGGGGTGCGGTAGCCGGACATGCCGGTGCGGGTCACCGTCGGCGCCATGATCACCTTGCCGGCGCGGAGCGCCCAGACGGTCTGTCGGGTCAGGTCCACGCAGAACGTGGTGCCCGTGCCGCCCTTGCAGCGGGCCGGGTCGGTGGTGGCGAGGCGCTGGGCCACGTCGAGGGTGGTCGGCCCGGCGCGACCCTCGACGGGGCGAATGCCGTACCTCTTCTGGAACTTCTTGATCGCGGCGCAGTCGGCGGCGGACTGCCGACCGTCCACGGTCACCGCCCCGAACCCACCCAACCGGGCCAGGTACGTCTCCACCGCGCGCTGGTGCTGGCCCTGGGGGCAGCCGGCGACGGTCGGCGTACCGCTGGGGGTCGGCTTGGTTGTGCTCGTGCGGGTCGGCTTCGGCGTGGGTTTCCGGGAGGGTTTCGCTGTGGGTACGGCCGGCGTGGGCCGGCCGTGCTGGTCCGGCCGGGGCGTGTCGCTCGCCCCCGTTGCCCGTTCTGCCGCACCGGCTGGGGCGGCTCCCCCGCCACCACTCCCACCGGACTGCGGCTCGAACGTGCACGCACCCGCGCCGACCAGCACGACCACCACGAGGGCGAGCAGCCGGGAAGTGGTCCGAAAATGCTTCATGGAGCCTCCCCTGACAATCGTCCCCTTCTTAGACGTTCGTGAGTGCCGTCACGGTTGCGCCGGGTGCGCATCTTTCTTCCGCCGTCTCGCATCGTGCAACACTGGATGGTCGGCCAGCGGCGGGTATGCGACCCGTTCGGCCGACGGCCAACCGAGGAGAGGACGCTGGCGTGAGCGGTGGACCACTGATCGTGCAGTCGGACAAGACCCTGCTGCTGGAGATCGACCACCCCGACGCGCAGGCCTGCCGGATGGCGATCGCGCCGTTCGCGGAGCTGGAACGCTCGCCGGAGCACGTGCACACCTACCGCCTGACCCCGCTGGGCCTGTGGAACGCCCGCGCGGCGGGGCACGACGCCGAGGGTGTCGTTGACTCGCTGATCAAGTACTCCCGCTATCCGGTGCCGCACGCGCTGCTGGTGGACGTGGCCGAGACGATGGACCGGTACGGCCGGTTGCAGCTTGCCAACGACCCGGCGTACGGGCTGGTGCTGCGCGCACTGGACCGGCTGGTGCTGATCGAGGTGGCCAAGAGCAAGAAGCTCGCCGGAATGCTCGGCGACAAGATCGACGACGACACCATCCGGGTGCACCCGTCCGAGCGGGGCCGACTCAAGCAGGCGCTACTCAAGCTGGGTTGGCCGGCGGAGGACCTGGCCGGTTACGTCGACGGCGAGGCGCACCCGATCGAGCTGGCCGAGGCCGGCAAGGACGGGCGCAAGCCGTGGACGCTGCGGTCGTACCAGCGGGAGGCCGTCGAGGCGTTCTGGGCCGGCGGGTCGGGGGTGGTGGTGCTGCCCTGCGGCGCCGGCAAGACACTGGTCGGCGCGGCGGCGATGGCCGAGGCGAAGGCGACGACGCTGATCCTGGTGACCAACACGGTGGCGGGACGGCAGTGGAAGCGGGAGCTGATCGCCCGCACCTCGCTGACCGAGGAGGAGATCGGCGAGTACTCGGGCGAGCGCAAGGAGATCCGTCCGGTCACCATCGCCACGTACCAGGTGCTCACCTCGCGGCGCGGCGGCGCGTTCACCCACCTGGACCTGTTCGGGGCCCGCGACTGGGGCCTGGTCGTCTACGACGAGGTGCACCTGCTGCCCGCGCCGATCTTCCGGTTCACCGCGGACCTCCAGGCCCGCCGCCGGCTGGGCCTCACCGCGACCCTGGTACGCGAGGACGGCCGCGAGGGTGACGTGTTCAGCCTGATCGGGCCGAAGCGGTACGACGCGCCGTGGAAGGACATCGAGTCGCAGGGCTGGATCGCCCCGGCCGAGTGCACCGAGGTCCGGGTGACCCTGACCGACGCGGAGCGGATGTCGTACGCGACGGCGGAGGCCGAGGAGCGTTACCGGATGGCGGCGACCGCCCGCACCAAGCTGCCGGTGGTGAAGGCGCTCGTCGACCGGCACCCGGAGGACCAGGTGCTGGTGATCGGCGCGTACATCGACCAGTTGCACCAGCTCGGCGAATATCTGGACGCGCCGATCATCCAGGGCTCGACCACCAACAAGGAGCGGGAGCGGCTCTTCGACGCGTTCCGGTCCGGTTCGCTGCGGACCTTGGTGATCTCGAAGGTGGGTAACTTCTCCATCGACCTGCCCGAGGCGGCGGTGGCGATCCAGGTGTCCGGGACGTTCGGGTCACGCCAGGAGGAGGCGCAGCGCCTGGGCCGGGTGCTGCGGCCGAAGGCCGACGGCCGGCAGGCGCACTTCTACACGGTGGTGTCCCGGGACACGATCGACACGGAGTACGCGGCCCACCGGCAGCGCTTCCTCGCCGAGCAGGGGTACGCGTACACGATCGTCGACGCCGACGACGTCCTCGGCCCGAAGCTGCCGACCGTCGACTGACCCGCGCGGCCTTGATCGACTCGGTTTTCAGGAAGTCGGGGTGTCCGGGGCAGGCTGATGCCCCGGTTTCCTGGAACCCGAGTCGATCGCCGGTTGGGGGCGGGGACGCGGTGTCTCTCGCGCTCGCTATGGAGCTGATGTCGTAAACGAATCGGCCGGATCCGGGTGTGCAGCAGTTCGTTGTTGTCGCATGGTTCACTGTCGCGCATGTCGTGGCGGAGGGTTCGGTCGTCTCTGGCGGTCGTCGCGACGGCCGTCGTGGCGGTGGCAGGAATGGCCGCCTGGCGGTGGACGCACAACCACCCGCCGTACGGTCCGGAGGCCCTGGCCATCACGTCCTCGCTCACCCTCGTCAGCTACGCGGAGGCGCAGGCGGCTCTCGGCGAGAAGACCCGCCCGCCGCTGGTCTCCGACGAACGCGACCAACTGGTGCTGGGCCGGGTCGCCTGGCAGCCGCCTCCCGAGCCACTCGACGGCGGCTACTTCGCGGTATTCCTCATCGACAAGCGCACCAACCGCAAGCCTGGCGACTTCGCCGTCTCCGCTCCGCAGGAGACCGTCAGCCTCGGCAGCGCCGGCGTCGAGAACAGGATCGCCGAACGCTATGCCTGGCTACGGGGAGCGGGCGGCGTCAAGGTCGGAGACAACGGGTGGCGGAGCAACGGCAACAGACTTGGCGTGTACGACGAGACGGCCACGCCACTGACATTCGTCGCGCTTCTTCCCTATGCCACTGATGCTGCTCGGAAGCCGACGGTAGCCACCGCGCCGGTGGGGATGTCCGACCTCCTGTTGGCTCTGGTCTACCTGGGGCCGGACGGGCAGGTCTACTGGGCGCAACGGCTCCAAGGCTGAGCCATCGACGCGGGCGGTCGGTCGGTGAACCGAGCATGCCGGATTCTGACGGCGACGCTCACCGGGAGAAACGGTCCACCAGCATCGCCAGCCGACGATCGTGGTCGGCGCGGCGGAGCCGCCCGCTGCGCATCAGCGTGACCAGCCCGTGCAGGCCGCTCCAGAACGTCTCGGTGACCGCCTCCAGGTCGTCGTCCCCGACGAACGGGCGCACCGTCTCGGCCAACTCGGCGAAGCCCCGGGCCAGGTCGGTCGGGACCTCCTGGCTGGCGAACGGCAGGTCCACGGCGAGGGTGAACATCGCGTCGTAGATCGCGGGCCGTTGCTGGGCGAACGCGACGTACGCGGCTGCCACCTGAGCGACCGCCTGCCGGGGGTCGGCGGCGGCGGCCCGAGCCGAGACCAGTGCGGTTGCCAGCTCGGCGAAGCCCTCGACGGCCACCGCCGCCATGATGGCGTCCTTGCCCTTGAAGTGGCTGTAGAGCACGGGCTGGCTGTACTCGATCTCGGCGGCGAGGCGGCGGGTGGTTACCGCGTCCCAGCCTTCGGCCAACGCCAGGTCCCGTGCCGCGGCGATGATCGCCTGCTCCCGTTCAGCCCGCTCACGCTCCCGGCGCGCCTGTGTCGACATGACAGCGATCCTAGCACCGCTAGCGTTCCTGTCGACGCTCTGCTAGCGTCGCTCTCATATCTAGCAGCGCTAGGAAATGGAGCGGACTAATGCTTGCACCCCTCGCCTACGGGCTCGCCGTCGTACTCAGCCTCTTCGTCGTCTTCATCGGTGCGCGGTTCCTGCTGGTACCGCAGGCTGCAGCCGCCGGGTACGGCGTACCGGCCCGACCGGACGGCGACACCGCCTACCTGACGGTCAAAGGGCTGAAGGACCTCACCTTCGGGTTGCTCGGCCTCGCCCTGATCGCCTTCACCACCGCCGACGCGGTCGCGTGGTACATGCTGGTCGTCGCGCTCGTCCCGCTGGGCGACACCCTCATCGTGCTGCGCAACGGCGGGACGAAGGCCGTCGCCTTCGGCATCCACTTCGCCACCGCCGTCGTCGTCCTCCTGAACGCCGCCCTGCTGTTCGCCCTGTGAGCGCGCGGGGCCCCCGGCTCACGACGTGGGGGGTGGGCAGCGGTCGGGGAGGGTGACCTCGCCGGGGCGGTGCTCGAAGGTGTCCATCGTGAACCACTCGTCCAACTCCGGGTCGAAGAGGTTCTGCAGGCCGAACTGCAACACCTGCCACCAGCGGCTCGGGTCGCGCTGGTCGACGTAGATGTCGCCGAGCGCGATCGGGAACCGGAAGAACTCCCCCGGCACTGTGGACCCGCCGACGACCCCGACCCGCCAGTGGTCGACGTGCCGGTCCTCGGCACCACCCTGCAGGATCTCCGGCCCCACGTAGCGGGCGGTCTTGAGCTTGTCGTTGAAGATCTGCCGGTTGAAGAACCCCGGGACCTTGCTGCATTCGCGCGGTGGGAACAGCGGGATGTTCGGCCACTTGTAGGTGAGCGTGTAGAGGGTGTTCTCGTAGATCAGGTTCGTGAACCAGATCGGGTGGTCCGGGCCGCCGGCGATCATCTGGCTGTTGCCGTCACGGCCCTGCCACGAGAACGGCACGTCGATGCCAAGGTCCCGCACGACGTACCGGCCGCTGCCCTGGAAGTCGGCGGGGAGCAGCGGCGGACGCGGCTCACGCGGAGCGGGGACCGTGGGGCCATCGGCCTGGGCCGCCCGGGGCTGCGGCGCCGCCGCCGGTCCCGGCGCGACCACACCCAGGGCGAACAGACCGCCGGCCACCGCCGCAACCACAACCCGAGGTGTACGCCTCGACGCCATCTGCCCTCCGCCGCTGCTCCTGCCGGGGCGGGGCGCTCCCACCGCGCGCCCGCCTTCGGCGAAGCGTAGGAGCAGGAAAAACGTGAGAACGGACGGAAGGAAGGGCCTCCACCGGACGGGTGACGCACCGGGCCGGGCCTGTGCGCGGGGCCGGACAGCGCACCGGCCCGGGACCGAAACAGTCCCCGGCCGGCGTTCACGCGAACCTGACTACGTGATCAGCTTCCAGGGGCCGTTCTTGTCACCGGGTTCCTGGCCGCGAGTCCACCACTTCGCCTCGTACACGTGGCCCTTGAAGGACACCCGGTCGCCGGCGACGTACACCTTGCTGAGCGTCCAGGCCGCAGGGCTGTTGTCCGGCGGGGTGGGGGCGATCTCCACCCAGGAGCCGTTGCGGTCACCCGGCTTCTGGTTGCGGGTGTACCACTGGGCCCGCCACTTCTTGCCGTCGTACATGGCGAAGTCGCCGGAGTTGAAGATCCCCGACGCGGTTTAGATCGCCGTACCGTCCTCGGTCATGGCGATAGTTCTTCAGGAACGGCGAGTACGTGTCGATACCACACCTCGGCGTGCGCGCCACGCCCGCCGTGGGCGCGACGGCGCTGAATCGTCTACGTCAACAACTCCACAGGTGGAGACAGCCGCGCCGCCGGGCGACCGGGTGACGAGGGTCAGCGGCTCAGGACGGTCTCCCGCTCCATGTGTGACAGCTTCGCGGGATTCCGCACGGCGTAGATCCCGGTGACGAGGCCGTCGTCGATGCGTACGGCCACGACAGTGTCCAGCTCGCCGTCGAGGTGGACGACGAGCGCCGGGTAGCCGTTGACCTGCGCCGGCCGCAGCGAGGTGACACCCGGCACCTTGCCCCACCCGCCGGCCAGTAGGCGGGCCACCTTGTCGGCGCCGAGGATGGGCCGCGGGACGGCCTGTTTGATGCCGCCGCCGTCGCCGAGGAGGACGACGTCCGGCGCGAGGATGTCGAGCAGGCTCTGAAGGTCGCCGGTTTCGATGGCCCGCTGAAACGCGTCAAGCGCGCTCCGGGTCTCGGCCGCGGACACAACCTGGCGGGGTCGGCGCGCGGCGACGTGCGCGCGGGCACGGTGGGTGATCTGGCGGACGGCGGCCGGGCTCTTCTCGACCGCTTCGGCGATCTCGTCGTACCCGAGGTCGAACACCTCGCGCAGCACGAACACGGCGCGTTCGGTCGGCGCGAGGGTTTCCAGCACCAACAGCATGGCCATCGAGACGCTGTCGGCCAGCGCAATGTCCTCGGCCACGTCGGGGGCGGTGAGCAGCGGCTCGGGCAGCCAGGAGCCGACGTAGGACTCCTTGCGGCGGCCGAGCGTCCGCAGCCGGATGAGTGACTGCCGGGTGGTGATGCGGACCAGGTAGGCCCGCTGGTCGTGGACCATGCCCAGGTCGACGCCCGCCCATCGCAGCCAGGTTTCCTGGAGTACGTCCTCCGCGTCGGCGGCCGAGCCGAGCATTTCGTACGCGACGGTGAAGAGCAGGTTGCGGTGGGCGAGGAACGCCTCGGTGGCCCGGTCCGGGCGGTCGTCAGCGGCGGCGGTCTGCGGCGTGCCCACCATGGGTGACTCCTGTTCGCTCGACTGCGTCGCCCATCAGATGCCGGACCCGGTCGCTCTGTGACACCCCCGGCCTGTGGCGGTCGTCACCCCGGCCGCGCCGTCACAGATCGGGGATGGCCGGCATCTCATGGTCGTCCGATCGAACGATGCGAGTGAAGGACGGAACCATGGACGCCCGATTCAACATGTTCGACAACGAGACCGCGATGAAGTTCTTCAAGCGGTTCGCGAACGCCGGCCAGGTGATCCAGCGGTCGTCGCTGCCGCAGTCCACGCAGGAGCTGGTGTCGCTGCGGGCCAGCCAGATCAACGGCTGCGGCTGGTGCATCGACATGCACACCAAGGACGCGGTGGCGGCCGGTGAGAGCGCGGTCCGGCTGAACCTGGTGGCCGCCTGGCGTGAGGCCACTGTCTTCACCGAGGCCGAGCAGGCCGCGCTGGCGCTCGCCGAGGAGGGCACCCGGCTCGCCGACGCCCACCAGGGCGTGTCCGACGAGACCTGGGCTCAGGTGCGCAAGCACTACGACGACGACCAGATCGCCGCGCTGGTCGCCCTGGTCGCCCTGATCAACGCGGCCAACCGGCTCGCCGTGATCGTGCACCAGCGGGGTGGTTCGTACCAGCCGGGCATGTTCGCCGCCGCGTTCGACTGAACGGGAGGCGTGCCCGGTCCGGGATCGTCCGACCCTGGACCGGGCACGCCGGCCATCAGCGGAGGCGGTGTGGAGGCCGACGCTGCGCTGGACGCGGCCCGCCAGCCGCCGACAAGGCCTGCGTCAGCCGGCGCCGCCGGCCCGGAACGCCACCCAGGCGTCGCTCATCCGGTCGGCCTGACCCGGCGTGAACATGTTCATGCAGGAGTCCTGGGTGTAGTCCATGAAGTTGTGGATCGGGTCGAGTCCGGGCGCGGTGCAGGTGTCCGCACCCACCGGGCAGTCGAACTGCGGCGCCGCCTCGCGCGGGGTGTCCGCGACGAAGTCACCGGACGCGGAGCAGCCGTGCGCGAAGGTGTGCTCCAGCATCAGCCAGTGCCCGACCTCGTGCGTCAGCGTGTCACCCAGGGCGTACTTGCCGGCCGTGCCGCCCGGCATCGACTCGTCGAGCATCACCACGCCGTCGATGTAGTCGCGCCCGTTGTTGTAGCCCTTGGGGAAGTACGCCCAGCCGAGCAGCCCACCGCCGATGTTGGCCGCGTACACGTTCAGGGTCTCGGAGTCGCCGGTGTACAGCGCCTTCTTCATGTCCCGTTCGTTCTTGCCCGGCACGACCGTGTACCACGCGCTGTTCACCGTCCACGTGGTGTCGACGAGCGAGAAGCGGAACGGGGTGTCGGCGGCGTCGCCGGCCGTGCGGCCCGCGAACGAATCGTTGAGCACCGTCATCTGCGCGGCGATCAGGGTGTTCCACCTGGTCGTCTCCGCTGCGGTGAGCGGATGGTCGGAGATCATGTGGAAGACCGTCGGGATGGTCACGCTGCCGTTGGGCAGACGCGGCGCGTCCTTGATCACGCCGTAGGCGTTCGCCTCGTTCTTGGCGTACAGCGCCGGCTCCTGGGCGGTGGCGCCCTCGGCGACCCGGGCCGCGCCGTGCGCGTCGGCACCCGGCTCACAGGCGGTGACGCCCGGGGAGGCGGTCGTGGGCGCGGCCGTGGCGAGCGCCCCGGAGGCGCCGCCGGACGCCAGGACCGTCGCGGCGGTGGCGGTGAGGACCGCAAGTCGGAAGGTCGATCTTCTGCGCATCGGTGCACCTTTCGTGAGGGAGGCGGTGCCGGGTCGATGGCGTCGCTGTTCGGTATGAGAACACGCCGACGGCATCGACAAAAGCCCCTCTGAGCAGGGTGAATGCCGATGTAACGGAACAGGATCGCGGAGCGCTGTTTGGCGTCCGGAGCAGGGTCAGAGGACCCGGGTGACCTGCTCGGCGGCGACGACCGCGTCCCGCCGCGCCGGGTCGAGATTGGCGCTGATCACCACGGACGCGCCGGCCGACAGCGGCGCGAGCAACCACTTCAGCGGCTGCTCGGTCTCGGCCGCGTCGACCAGCAGCCGGTCACCGGTGCGCAGGTCCATCATCGCGGCGACCTCCCGGGCGAGCGCCCCCCACTGCCCGTAGGTGGTGCCGTCCGCGCTGGCCGGGTCCGACGGGCGGATGGCGGTGTGGTCGGGTGTGACGTCCGAGTGGCGAAGCACCTCGGCGGACCAGTCCAGCCAGCCCAACGGCACGTCGGTCAACCGACCCGGCCCGGTGCCGACGAGGTAGCGGTGCGGGGCGTCCGGCACGTCCTCCAGCCAGTCGTCCTGCCGCTGCGGGGTCACGAAGACCGCGTCGAACGGCCGGTCACCGCCCGGCTCCAGCACGGGCAGGCCCGCCGTGGCGCGCGGCCGGAACGACACCGCCAGGCCCGAGGCCCACGCGCCCAACAACACCGCGGCGGTACGCCAGTGCGGCGGCAGCAGGACCGCTACGCGGCTGCCGGGGCCAAGGCCACAGCCGTCCCGCAGCAGGCTGGCACTGCGCGCCGCCCACGAACCGACCTGCTGTGCGGTCAGGTCGACCCGCTCGCCGGTCGCCCCGTCGCGGTAGCTGAGCAGCGGACTCTCGGCCTCGACGGGTCGGGCCGCCAGGTCGGCCGTGACGGTTGGCTGCATCTCCACACTCCCCGGTGACGACAACGGATTCACCCTACTCAACGACTTTGGTCGTACCCGTCGTCGGCCGATGGCCGTAGCGGTTGGCCGGGTGGCCGGCGCACGGTGCGGGGGACGACAGCGAAACACCGTCGAGGAGCATTCATGCCAACCGGATCCGACCCGGGCACCGCCACCGATCCCGCCGTCGGCCGCCCGGCCGCCGCTGACCGTCCGCGTCGGCGGCTCCTGCCGGTGATCGCGTTGCTGCTGCTCGCGCCGTGGGCGGCCGAGTGTTCGTGGGGTGGCTTCGCCATCGACGACTTCCTGCCGGTGCTGATCTTCCTCGGCCCGATGTACGGCGGGGCGGCGATCCTGATCCGGGAGACCGCCCGGCACCTCGGCGCGGGTTGGCCGACGATCGTGCTGCTCGCCGCCGCGTTCGGCGTCCTCCAGGCTGGCCTGGTCGACCAGTCGCTGTTCAACCCGCACTACCTCGACGACACCCAGTACGCCGACACCCGTGCCGCCGCCGAGGCGTCGCTGGTGCCAGGACTCGAATTCAGCCTCCGGCAGGCCTTCGACTACGTGGGCAACCACATCGTGCTGACCATCTGCGCGCCGATCGTGCTGGTCGAGTCGTTCCTCGGACCGGGATACCGGCTCCGGCCGTGGCTCGGCCGACCCGGGCTGGCCGTGGTCGCCGCGCTGTACCTGCTCGGCAGCCTCCTGATCTTCGCGTCCGACGGGGGCCGGAAGAACTTCCTGGCCAGCCCCCTGCAACTGACCTTCGCCGCGGTGGTCGTCCTCGCCCTGGTCGCGACGGCAGTGCTGCCCCGCTGGCGTCGCCCCGCTCCGCGCCGGACCCGCCGGCTGCCGCATCCGCTGTGGCTGGGCCTGCTGGTCGTCCTCGTCCGGCTCGGCGCCGATCTCGCGCCAGGCTGGGCGGGGGTGGCCATCGCGCTGGTGCTCGCCGCGATCATGGGGGCCGCCATCGCGTACTGGTCGTCGGGCGTGCACTGGGGGCAGCGGCACGTGCTCGCGGCCGGCTCGGCCAGCGTGGTCAGCGCCGCCGCGTTCGCCTACCTGGTGCCGCCGTACTCCCCGGGGAACCCGACGGCGGCCCTGGCCGGCGACATCGCGGTCACCGTCATCACCGGGGCCCTGGTGGGCGGCGCCTGGTGGCGGCTGCGCCGTGCTTCGCCGACTGTTCACGTCGGCGAAAGCTGATGCTCCCCAACAGCTGTCAGCCTCCGTGCGGGTACGACCTAACGGAGGAAGTCCTTGACACTCAGAAGAGCATTCACCGCGCTCACCGCAGCCGGTGTCGCCGCCGCCAGCCTGACCGGGGCCACCCCCGCGTCGGCCGGCGGGCACCACCACCCAGCCAGGTCGCTCGCCTTCGACCGGGTCGCCACGTACCCGGTGTTCCAGAACCGCCCGGCCGGCGAGGATCCGACGACAGCGACGGTCGCCGAGATCTCGGCGGTCAGCGAGGACGGTCGCACTCTGATCCACACCGACGCGCTGGCCCGGCGCATCGGCTTCCTGGACATCTCCCGTGCCGACCGGCCGCGCGGCCTCGGCACGCTCTCCCTGGCCCAGCTCGGCGACGCCGAGGACGAGCCGACCTCGGTCGCCGTGGTCGGCAGGTACGTGCTGGTGGTGGTGAACACCAGCGCCAGCTACACCGCGCCGTCCGGCCGGCTCGACGTGATCGAGCTGGCCACTCGGCAGCGGGTGGCCAGCTTCGACCTCGGCGGCCAGCCTGACTCGATCGCGATCAGCGCTGACAAGCGGTACGCCGCGATCGCCATCGAGAACGAGCGCGACGAGGAGGCCACCCCGCCCGGCGGCGAGGAGGGTGACCTGCCCCAGGCACCCGCCGGTTTCGTGCAGATCGTCGACCTGACCGGGAAGTCCCCTGCCGGTTGGCGGCTGCGGCCGGTAGCGCTGACCGGGGCCGACGGCAGTGCGCTGCCCGCGCTGGTGCGGGCCGGTCTTGCGGCGCCGACCGACCCCGAGCCGGAGTACGTCTCGATCAACAGCCGTAACCAGTTGGCAGTGACGCTGCAGGAGAACAACGGCGTCGCGGTGGTCGACCTGCCCACCGGGCGGATCACCAGCGTGTTCAGCGCCGGCACCGCCACGATCAGCGGCATCGACACCCGGAAGGACGGTGTCATCGACCTGACCGGCAGCATCACCGACGTGCCGCGCGAGCCGGACGCGGTGGCCTGGGTCGACGACCGTTACCTCGCCACGGCGAACGAGGGCGACTGGCGCGGCGGCACCCGGGGCTGGTCGGTCTTCGACAGCCGCAGCGGGCGGGTCGCCTGGGATGCCGGCAACACGTTCGAGCGGCTCGCCGTCACCTACGGGCTGCACAGCGAGGACCGGGCCGGCAAGAAGGGCACCGAGCCGGAGGGCGTGGCGGTCGCCGAATACGACGGCGTGCGGTACGCGTTCGTCGGCTCGGAGCGGAGCAACTTCGTCGCCGTCTACGACCTGAGCGACCCCACCCGGCCGGTGTTCCGGCAGGTGCTGCCGACCACCAACGGGCCGGAAGGGCTGCTGCCCATCCCATCGCGCGGGCTGCTCGCGGTGTCCAGCGAGGAGGACGACGCCTCGGTCAACGTCCGGGCCTCGGTGTCGCTGTTCCAGCTCGGCACTGGCACCCCGACTTTCCCGAGCATCGTCTCCGGCACCGACCGGGCGGGCGCCCCGATCGGTTGGGGCGCACTCGGCGCGCTGAGCGCGGTCCCGGGCAAGCGGGACCAGCTCTACAGCGTCACCGACGCCGCGTACAGCCAGACCCGCATCCTCACCATCGACGCGAAGCGGACGCCGGCCGTGATCACCGGCGCGCTGCCGGTGCGGGACGCGGCCGGAGCGCCGGTCGGGTACGACGCGGAGGGCGTCTTCGCCCGCCCGCAGGGTGGCTTCTGGCTCGCCGTGGAGGGTGCCACGGGCGCGGGAAACAAACTGGTCCGGCTCGACGCCGCCGGGGTCACCCGGCAGACCGTCGCGCTGCCCGCCGAGGTCGCCGCCGGCCTCGGCAAGCAGGGCCTGGAGGGGGTCACCGCGACCATCGACCGGCAGGGGCGGGAGATCGTCTGGGTGGCCGTGCAGCGGGAGCTCAGCAGCGACCCGGCCGGCATCGTCCGACTTGGTCGGTACGACGTCGCGGCGGGCACCTGGAGTTGGTTCGGCTACCGGTTGGGGGCCACCAGCGTGCCCGGCGACTGGATGGGCCTCTCCGAGATCACCGTGGTCGGTGACCGGCTCGCGGTCATCGAGCGGGACAAGCTGAACGGCCCGGCCGCGACTGTCAAGCGGAGCTACACGGTGCCGCTGCCCGGTGCGGCTGCCACCGGCCCGCTGACAGTGCTGCCGAAGACGCTCGCCGTCGACGTGCTGCCCGCGCTGCGCGCCACCAACGGCTGGACCCCGGAGAAGCTGGAGGGTCTGACGGTCGCCGGCAACGGCGACGTGTACGCGATCACCGACAACGACGCGGTGCAGGACGCCACCGGCGAGACGGTGCTGCTGCGCCTCGGCTCCAGCCGGAAGGTCTTCGGCCGGAACTGACCTGCCGCCGAGCGCTGCGGACCTGGGGGCCTGGCGTCCATTCCGCGATGGAGGCCAGGCCCGTTACACGAAGTGACGCCGGGCGCGCCCCGCCATCCCCACCCGCCACCTTTGCTCTGCATACCTATATGCGACGCTCACGCTGCGCGAGCAGAGCATGGCCCGAGCGCCATCACGACCACCAAAAACCGCAGCTCATCGCGGTGGTGCCGATAGGTCTGCAGAGCAAAGGGCGTGGTCGGTCCGAGCCGGAGCGCTCGCATTCTTACGATCGGTGACGGGAGTCGACAACCCGCCGCAATAACTCACCGTGAGCCGCCCGCGCCTACCTCACCTTGGCGGGCAACTCCGGGCCGCCGTCGAGCAGCGGGCCGAGCAGGTCGCCGTACTCCTCGACCCGGTCCAGGACCTCGGCGGCGGTGAACTGGCGGACGGCCGGCTTCCGGCCGCGCGCGCCGGCCTCGACCTCGTCCCAGGTCAGCGGCGTCGACACCGACGGCACCGACTGGGCCCGCAGCGAGTACGGCGCCACCGTGGTCTTCGCCGCGTTGTTCTGGCTCCAGTCGATGAAGACCTTGCCCGGCCGGAGGTTCTTCGCCATCTTCGACACGATCAGCTTCGGGTGGGCCTTCTCCAACTCCTGGGCGATCCGGCGGGCGTAGTCGGAGACGAGGTCCGACGACTGCGTGCCGGCGATCGGGCAGCAGAGCTGCATGCCCTTCTTGCCGGAGGTCTTCGGGTACGACTCGATGCCGTCGTCGGCGAGCCGGTCGCGCATCAGGACCGCCACCGGGCAGCACTCGGCGAGCCCGGCCGGCGGCCCCGGGTCCAGGTCGACGACCATCATGTCCGGGTGCCCGCCGACCTTCCACTGCGGCGTGTGCAGTTCCAACGCGGCCAGGTTCGCCAGCCAGACCAGGGTGGGCAGGTCGTCGGCGACCACGTAGTCGATGGTTTCCCGGCCCTTCGTCGACCCGGGCGCGGGCAGATTTTCCACCCGCACCCAGTCCGGGGTCGCGGCCGGCGTGTTCTTCTCGAAGAACGACTTGTCGTCCACCCCGTTGGGGAAGCGGATCCGGGTGACCGGTCGGTCCCGCAGGTGCGGCAGCAGCACCGGGGAGATCCGGGTGTAGTAGTCAATCACCTCACCCTTGGTGAACCCGGCCGCCGGATAGAGCACCTTGTCCAGATTGGACAGCTCCAGCGAGCGGCCCTCGACGTCCACCCGTAGCCGCTCAGCCGGCATCGTCGACCTCCTCCGGAGGCTTGTCCGGGCGCAACCGCAGCACCCGGGGGAAGCGCAGCCGGCCGTCGGGGGTGCGCTGGCCGTACTTCACCTCCACCACCACCTGGGGTTCTACCCAGATGGCGCCCCGGGCATCCTCGCGCGGCACACCCGCGGCGAACGGTGACACGCCGGAGCGCAGCGGCTCCAGCTCGGCGAGGAGCTGCCGCTCGATGGCGGCACCGATCCCACCACCGACCCGACCCCGGTAGATCAGCCGGCCGTCCGGTCCGGGCACCCCCACCAGCAGCCCACCGACCCGGCGCGCGCCCGGTCGCCAACCGCCGATGACGAAGTCGCCGGTCACCTCCAGCTTGACCTTCACCCAGTCCGGCGAACGCACCCCCGGGCGGTAGACGGCACCGACGCGCTTGGCCATCACCCCCTCCAGGCCGTGCTCACCGGCCGCCTCGTAGGTGGCCGGTCCGTCGGTGAACATCGGCGGCACCGCCCAGCGGGGGCCGCCGAGAGCGAGCGCGTCCAGCGCCTCCCGGCGGCGCTCGTACGGCCACCCGGTCAGGTCGTCGCCGTTCAGCCGCAGCAGGTCGAAGATCATGTACGTCACCGGCATGGCCGCCGCCAACCGGGCGGCCTTGTTCCGGTCTCGCACGTGCATCCGCTCGGCCAGCGCGGTGAACGACGGCTGCCCACCCTGCCCGAGCAGTACCACCTCACCGTCGAGCAGCGCGTCGTCTACCTGCTCGGGCAGGGTGGCCAGCTCCGGATACGCGGCGGTGATCTCCACGCCGGAGCGGGCATACAGGTGCTGGTCGCCGCCGGAGATGTCGGCGAGCGCGCGGACGCCGTCCCACTTGAACTCGTACGCCCAGCCGTCACCCGCCGGGAGCGGCCCGGTCATCGCGAGCATCGGCTTGAGCGGCGCGCCGGGCACGACCCGACTGTAGTAGCAGGCCGAACACCTCGCGTCCGGTTCTTTCGGATGCGAGCATGGTCGATACCGGGGAAGGGAGCGCAGGATGCGTGCCATCTGGAAGGGAGCCGTGTCGTTCGGGCTCGTCTCGATCGGGGTGAAGCTCTACTCCGCCACCGAGGAGAAGGACATTCGGTTCCACCAGGTGCACCGCGAGGACGGCGGCCGGATCCGCTACAAGCGCACCTGCTCGGTCTGCGGCGAGGAGGTCACCTACGACGACATCGCCAAGGGCTACGACATCGGCGGTGGCGAGATGGTGATCCTCACCGACGAGGACTTCGCCGACCTGCCGCTGACCAGCTCCCGCGCCATCGACGTGCTGGAGTTCGTCCCGGCCGAACAGGTCGACCCGATCCTCTACAACAAGGCGTACTTCCTGGAGCCCGAGGGCGCGGCCACCAAGCCGTACGTGCTGCTGCGCGACGCGCTGATCGACTCGGAGCGGGTGGCCATCGTCAAGGTGGCGTTGCGCCAGCGGGAGCAGTTGGCCACGCTGCGGGTCCGCGAGGGTGTGCTGCTGCTCAACACCATGCTCTGGCCCGACGAGATCCGTACCCCGGACTTCGGTTTCCTCGACGAGGACCTGAAGGTGCGCCCGCCAGAGCTGGCCATGGCCAGCTCCCTGATTGACTCGATGACCGGCGAGTTCGAGCCGGACGTCTTCACCGACGACTACCGGGCCGCGTTGCAGGAGGTCATCGACGCCAAGGTGGAGGGTCGCGAGGTCGTCCAGCCGGAGGAGGTCGAGGAGGCCCCGGCAGCGGCGGTGGACCTGATGGCCGCGTTGAAGGCGTCGGTGGAGCGCGCCAAGGCGGCTCGCGGCGAGCAGCCCGCCCGCGCGGGTGGCGGTGCTGGCGAGCCGACGCCCATCTCGTCGGCCCGGTCCGCGCAGAAGGCTGCGGAGAAGAAGGCGGCCAAGGCGCCCGCGAAGAAGACCGCGGCGAAGAAGACGGCCGAGAAGAAGGCGGCCGAGCCGGCGAAGAAGACGGCCGCGAAGAAGACCGCCGCGAAGAAGGCGGAGCCGGCGAAGAAGACCGCCGCGCGCAAGACCGCACCCCGCAAGAGCGCCTGACCGTACGGCCCCGGCGGCGGTGTCCGTCGGGCCGGGTACGCTCCGCCGGCCGCTGGCGACCGGAGGAGCCCTCATGCCGTACACCCCTGATCTGGACCGGTTGTTGACGCCCGGCGCCCACTTCACCGACGAGCACGGCGGATACCTGATCGAGGTCCACCCGGTGGGCGACATCGTCTTTCCGACCGGCCGTGTTGTCGGGTGTGACCCGCTGGTCTGCCCGGAGGCGGAGCCGTTCACGGTGACCGTGCCCCCGGGGCGGCATCCCGCCCGCGCCTGGGTGGCGGTGGTGCTCCGGGAGGACGCCGAGGTGGACCGACGGGTCGCCGCGCTGGAGTTGGTCGTCTCCGCCGAGCCGACGGTCCGCTGGGAGCCGGCCGTCGCGGGTGACCAGGACGTCGCCACGCTCGGCGCTGACGACTACTTCGGGTACGGGGTGGACGCCGGCGTCGGCACCTTCGCCGACCCGACCGCGCTCGCCGTCCTGGAGGGTTGGGACTCCGATCGGGTCGAGGAGGTCTTCATCCCCGCCGAACTGCCCTCGTCCCCGGTCCCGGGGCTGATCGGTGCCGTGTTGGACCAGGTCAGCGGCGCCAACGTGATCACCGTGGCGAGCGGTTGGGGTGACGGCTGCTACGGCACCTGGATCGGTCGGGCCGCCGATGGCCGGGTCACCTCGTTCGTGACCGACTTCATGGTCGTCCCGGAATAGCCGCCCGAGAAAGCCCCGGAACTGTCGCGCTGGGCGATCCGGGGCGTCCGCGGCGGGCACGGTAGGCCGCTGTGCGGGTACCGTGTGCGTCGGCTTTCCCCCCGGCACCGGGTGCCGGCCACACTTCGCAGCAGGGAGTCGACGACGTGAGCGAGCGGACGCAGCAGACGGGCCCAGACCAGAGCCCGGCGACCAAGTCGGGGCGCCGCTTGGCCGCCCAGTTGGCGGCGAAGAAGGCCGCCGACGCGAGGCGGAAGCGCAACGCGTGGGCCAGTGGGCTCGCCGCCGTCGCCGTGGTCGGGGTGTTGATCGGCGTCTTCGTGACGATCGGCGGTGGCGACGACAAGCCCAAGAACTCGGCCGACTCCACCCCGTCCGCCTCCGCCCCGGCCGCCGACGAGGCCGGCGCACCTCCCGCGCCGCAGCTGCCCGAGGGCGCCGATCCCGCGCTGGGCAGCAAGCCGACGGTGACGCCGGGCACCGGTGAGCTCAAGAAGCTCGTCGTCACGCCGCTGATCAAGGGCACCGGGCCGGCCGTGCAGAAGGGCCAGAACATCACCACCAACTACGTGGGGGTGTTCTACAAGGACGGCAAGGAGTTCGACTCCTCCTGGAAGGCCGGCCAGCCGGCCACCTTCCCGATCGGCGTCGGCCAGGTGATCCCGGGCTGGGACCAGGGCCTGGTCGGGGTGACGGTGGGCAGCCGGGTGCAGCTCGACATTCCGGGCGAGCTGGCGTACGGCAACGACGAGGCCGCCGCTGGTGGGCGTCCGACCGGTCCGCTGCGCTTCGTGGTGGACGTGCTCGCCGCCCAGTGACCTGCCCGGATCGTCCCGGTTGTCGCCGGGACGCGATGGGGTTGTTCACATGGGGCTTCCGGCCCGTCACCCAGCGGCAGTAGGTTCGGCGTCACCTCGGGCGGTTCGCCGCCCGAGGTGACCAGCTGGAACCGGACGCGGAGGTGCATGTGACGGCGCTGGACGAGCCTGGGCGGACCGCCCGGTCGATGTGGGCGTACTTCGAGCCGGTGCACGCTGTCACCTACCTCCACCCCCGGGCCCGTGCCGCGTACGAGGCGGTGGGGCTGCGCGGTTACTGGCGCGGCTACTTCGCCGGCCGGGCCGCGCCACTGGGCGCCACCGAGGCGGCCCCGGTGGTCGCCGCCTTCTTCAGCTTCGCACCGCCGATGGTGGCCCGCGCGCTGCCCGCCGTGTGGCGGTTGGCCACCCCGCAGGAGGCGTTGCGGGCCCGCCTGACCGGCGCGGTGCAGGCGCTCGCCGAGCTGACCTACGAGCTGCCGGAGTCGCACCTGGTGGAGGCGGCCGACCTGCTGGAGCGGGCGGCGTCGGCGGCGCAGACCGCCGGCCGGGTGCTCGGCGCGGCCAACGCGGCGCTCCCGGCCGGCGAGTACCCGCTGGCCCGGCTGTGGCAGGCCGCCACCACCCTGCGCGAGCACCGTGGTGACGGGCACGTGGCGGCGCTGGTCGCCGCCGGGCTGGACCCGGTGGAGACCCTGACCACGCGGGTGGCGCTGGACGGCTCGCCGCCGCAGTACCTGCTGGGCCGGGGCTGGTCCGAGGAGCAGTGGCAGGTCGCCCGTGAGCGGCTCACCGAGCAGGGCTGGCTGACCGGTGACGGCGCTGCCACCGACGATGCCCGGGCCGGGCTCCAGGCCGTCGAGGACGCCACCGACCGTGCCGCCGCGCACCCGTGGCGGGCGTTCACCCCGGGCGACACGGACCGGCTCCGGGAGTTGCTGGAGCCGATCGCCCGGTCCTGCCACACCCTGGTCCCGGAGGGCAGCCCGGTCGGGCTGCCGGCGCTGCCCGGCTGACGGGCACCCGCCGGTCGGGCAGGATGGGCCCGTGACGGATGCGGTGGTCTTCGACCTGGACGGCGTGATCGTGGATTCCGAGCCGGTGTGGGAGGAGGTCCGCCGGGCGTACGTGGCGGCGCACGGCGGAACGTGGCAGCCGGACACCCAGCGCCGACTGATGGGGATGAGCACCGGCGAGTGGGCCCACTACCTCAGCGGGGAGCTGGGCGTCGGGCGCACCGCCGAGCAGGTCGCCGTCGAGGTGGTCGAGGAGATGACCCGCCGCTACCGCGAGCACGTACCCCTCATCGACGGTGCCGACCAGGTCGTCCGCCGGCTGGCCGCGCGGTGGCCGCTCGGGCTGGCGAGTTCGTCGCCGACCCGGTTGATCGAGGCGGCGCTGGCGGCGACCGGCCTGACCGACGCGTTCGGCACGACCCTCTCCACCGAGCAGACCGAGCGGGGCAAGCCCGCGCCGGACGTGTACCTGAGCGTGGCGCGGCGCCTGGGCGTCGACCCGACCCGCTGCGTGGCCGTGGAGGACTCGTCCAACGGGGTACGTTCGGCAGCGGCGGCGGGGATGCGGGTGGTGGCGGTGCCGCACGGCTCGTACCCGCTTGATCCGGACGCCGCGGGGTTGGCGGTGGTGACGCTCGACGCGATCGGTGCGCTGACCCCGGAGCTGGTGGACGAGCTGGGTTGACCGGGGCCGAGCCGGGTAGAGACCACGGATGAAGGCCATCGTGTACGAGCGCACCGGCGACCCGTCGGTGCTTGGTCTGGTCGACCGTCCGGTGCCGGAACCGGGTGCGGGCGAGGTCCTGGTGCGGGTGGCGGTCTCCGGGGTGAACCCGACCGACTGGAAGTCCCGCCGCGGTTCACCGCCGGACGGGTGGCAGATTCCCGGGCAGGACGGCGCCGGGGTGGTCGAGGCGGTCGGCGCGGGGGTCGACCCGGACCTGATCGGTGAGCGGGTGTGGATCTGGGAAGCGGCCTGGCAGCGACAGTGGGGTACGGCGGCGGAGTACACGCTGGTGCCCGTCCGGCAGGCGGTACGCCTCGGGGACGCCCCGTTCGAGCTGGGCGCCGCCCTGGGCATTCCGTTCCTCACCGCGCACCGCTGTCTGACCGCTGGTGAGTTCATGCCGGACACGTTGCGGGCCGGCGCGTTGGCGGATCACACGGTGCTGGTGCAGGGTGGGGCGGGCGCGGTCGGCAACGCCGCGATCCAGCTCGCCCGGTGGTCCGACGCCACGGTGATCGCCACGGTGAGCAGCGCGGAGAAGGCGCAGCTCGCCGCGTCGGCCGGCGCCTCCTTTGTGATCAATTATCGGGAGCAGGACGTGGTCGAGGAGGTCCACAAGATCGCCCCCGACGGGGTCCACACGATCGTGGAGGTCTCCCCCGCCCGCAACGCCTCGACGGACGTGCAGGTGCTGCGGCACGGCGGCGCGGTCTGCATGTACGCCGACGACGGTGGGGGCGAGGTCAGCATCCCGATCCGGGCGATGATGGCGCCGAACGCCCGTTGGCAGTTCGTGCTCGTCTACACGGAGCCGAAGGCGGCCAAGGCGCAGGGCGTGAAGGACGTGGCGGCGGCGGCCAGCCAGGGCGGCATCCGGGTGGGTGCGGACGCCGGGCTGCCGTTGCACTACTTCCCCCTGGCCGAGGCGGCAGCGGCGCACCAGGCGGTGGAGGACTCGACGGTGGGCAAGGTGCTCATCACCACCAGCGACGCCTGATCGGGTCGCCGATCACCCGATTTCCCCGTCAGCAGGACAGAAGCGAATAACTTTCGCAACAATGATGGTGCGGGTCACCCCGCGTGGAGCGGGCGGCCCCGGCGCGGTGCGAACGCCGGGGCCGCCCCTGGGGAGGGTTGTTCAGGAGTACTCCCGCCCCAACAGGCGACAGTGCCTGGCAAAACGTTACGGGGCTGTCAGCTCCCGGACAGTCAGCTCACCCCCGGCGTACCGCGAACGGACGACCTTCTTGTCAAACTTGCCCACGCTGGTCTTCGGCACCGTGTCGATGAACGCCCAGCGCTCGGGCAACTGCCAGCGCGCCACCGACGTGGCCAGGAAGTCCCGCAGTTCCTCCGCGGTCACCGACGCGCCCTCCCGGACCACCACGGTGGCCAGTGGCCGCTCGTCCCACCGCTCGTCCGGGACACCCACCACGCACGCCTCCAGCACCGCCGGGTGGGCCATCAGCGCGTTCTCCAGCTCCACCGACGAAATCCACTCACCACCGGACTTGATCACGTCCTTGGCGCGGTCGGTCAGCGTGATGTACCCGTCCGGCGAGAGGGTGCCCACGTCGCCGGTACGCAGCCAGCCGTCGCGGAACTTCTCCTCCTCCGGGGCGTCGTCACCGACGTACCGGGCGGTCACCCACGGCCCACGGACCTCCAACTCGCCCACGGCCGTGCCGTCGGCGGGCATCGGCTCGCCCGACGGGCCGACGATCCGCGCCTGCACACCCGCCGGCACCCGCCCCTGCGTGTAGCGGTAACGCCACGCCTGCTCACCTGTCGCACCGGCGGGCGGACGCGAGACCGACCCCAGCGGCGACATCTCGGTCATCCCCCAGGCGTGGATGACCTCGATCCCGTGCCGTTCGCCGAACGCGTGCATCAACGCCGGCGGGCACGCCGACCCGCCGACGATCACCTCACCGAGCGACGAGGTGTCCACGTCGTGGGTGTCCAGGTAGGCCAGCAGGTCGGTCCAGATGGTCGGCACCGCGCCGGCCAGCGTGGGCCGCTCGGCGGCGATCATCTCGGCGATCGGCGCGGCCTGGAGGAACCGGTCCGGCATGATCAGCGACGCGCCGGAGAGGAAGGCCGCGTACGGCAGACCCCAGGACATGGCGTGGAACATCGGCACGATGGCCAACTCGCGGTCGGTCGGCCCGAGACCGAAACCCTCCGGCATGCAGACCTGCAACGAGTGCAGGTAGATGGACCGGTGCGAGTAGGCCACACCCTTCGGGTTCCCGGTGGTGCCCGAGGTGTAGCAGAGCGCGGCGGCGTCGCGCTCGTCGACCTCGGGCCAGTCGTACACCTCGGGCCGATCGGCGAGCAACGCGTCCCAGTGGTGCACGGTGATCCGGTCGCCGGCCGCCGCCACCAGCGGGGCCGGATCGCCCCCGCCGACCACCACGACGTGCCGCACCGTGGTCAGCTCTCCGATCACCCGGGCCAGCAGCGGAATCAGCGTGCTGTCGACGAGCACCACCCGGTCCTCGGCGTGATTGGCGATGTAGACGACCTGGTCGGGGAAGAGCCGGATGTTGAGCGTGTGCAGCACCGCGCCCATGCTCGGCACCGCGAAGTAGGCGACCAGGTGCTCGTTGTTGTTCCACATGAAGGTGGCGACCCGCTCGTCGCCGGTCACCCCACACTCGTCGCGCAGCGCGTGTGCCAGGCGGGCGGCGGCCCGGCCCACCTCGGCGTACGTCATCCGGCGGGACTCGGCGCCGGTCCAGGTCACCACCTCCGCGCTGCCGTGCACTCCTGCGCCGTGCTCGAGGATCCGGGAGACCTGCAGAGGGGCGTCCATCATCGTGCTACGCATGGGTAACAAGCTAGTGTCGCGGGTCACACGTTGGGAACCCCCGTAAGTTGTCGCAGGTGAGCATCTCCTGGGCCGACTCATACGTGGGGCAGTTGCGCGCGCTCGCCGGGGACCGGACGCTGATGTTCGTCGGCGCCCGTGCCGTGGTGAACGACGACGCCGGACGCATTCTGCTGATCAAACGCTCGGACAACGGCCAGTGGGCCATGCCGGCCGGCGCGATGGAGCTGGGCGAGTCGATCGCCGACTGCGCGGTACGCGAGGTCCGTGAGGAAACCGGGCTGCGGGCCCTGCGGGTCTGCGCGTTCGCCCTCTACACCGGCCCCGACCGGACGAGCACCAACATGTACGGCCACACGTACCAGGTGTTCACGACGGCGTTCAAGGTGGAGGAGTGGGACGGGCAACTGGCCCGGGTCACCGACGAGACCACCGACGCGGGCTTCTTCGCCCGGGACCGGTTCCCCACCCCGCTCTCCACCTCGGTCATCGAGACCCTGGCCGACCTGGACGTCTTCGAGCAGACGAACCGACTGATCCTCAAGTAGGTCGGCCCCGGGGCCATACCTCACTGCGGCAGGCGAACCCCGGCGGAGTACCCCTCCTGGATCCAGTTCGGGTACGCGACCGGCAGCTTGGTGGCCTCGTCCAGCTCGGTGAGGTCCTGCTCGGTCAGGGTGAGTTCCGAGGCGGCGATGTTGTCCACCAACTGCTCGTGCTTGCGGGCTCCGACGATCACGCTGGTCACCGCGGGCCGGGACAGCAGCCAGGCGACCGCCACCCGGGCCGGGCTGACGTCGTGCCGCTCGACGTCGTCGAGACGCTCAGATCATCGTCTGGGACTTGGCCTCCATGTCTGCGGCGGCCTCCTCCTTCGACTCGCGGGTCAACGGCTTGCCGCCCGGAGCCGGGGCCTCACCGCCGAGCGGGTCGGCACCACCGGTGGCGCCCTTCGGACCGGCGCCCCGCAGTTGGGTGTTGGGCAGCGTCAGGGTGACCACCACCGCCACGATCGCGATCAGGCCGGCGGTCAGGAAGACCATGTCCAGCGCGTCGACGAACGCGCCCTGGATGGCCGCGCGGACCGGCCCCGGCAGGGCCAGGATGGTGGCCGGATCGTTGATCGAGATGTTGGCGCCACCACTCGCCGCCACAGCGGCCTGCTCCTGCGGCGGGAGCTGCGCGATCGCACCGGGCAACCGGTCGGCGAGCCCGCCGGTCAGCCGGGACGAGAGCACCGTGCCGAGGATCGCCACCCCGAACGAACCGCCCAGCGACCGGAAGAACGTCGCCGAGGAGGTGCCCGCCCCCAGGTCGCGTACGGAGACCGCGTTCTGCACCGCCAGGATCAGCGACTGCATGCACAGACCCAACCCGATGCCGATCACCACCATGTACCCGAACGCGACCCAGAGCGAGGTGGCCACCGCCAGCTGGGTGAAGAGGAACATGCCGACCAGGAGGGTCACCGAACCGGCTACCGGGAACCACTTGTAGCGGCCGATCCGGGTCATCGCGCGGCCGGTCAGGATCGAGGTGATGATGATGCCGGCCATCATCGGCAGCATCAGCAGACCGCTCTGGGTCGGCGACGCGCCCTTGACGATCTGCAGGTAGAGCGGGATGAAGATGATCGAGCCGAACATCACCAGACCGATGACGAGCAGGGCCGAGTTGGCCAGCGCGAAGGTGGCGCTGCGGAACAACCGCAGCGGCAGGATCGGCTCGGCCACCCGGGCCTCCTGAAGGACGAAGAGCACCCCCAGCACCGCACCGACCACGAAGAGACTGATGATCACGCCAGAGCCCCAGGGGTACTCGTTGCCACCCCAGCTCAGCGCCAGCAGCAGGGAACTCACCCCGGCCACCAGCAGGCCGGCACCGAGCCAGTCGATCGAGTGGTCCCGACGTTCGAACGGGATCAGCCGCATCACGTGGTAGCAGACGACGATGGCCAGGATCGCCAACGGCACGTTGATGTAGAAGATCCAACGCCAGTCGGTCTCCGCAAAGTAACCACCCACCAGCGGCCCGGCGACCGACGAGATCCCGAAGACCGCGCCGAACAGACCCTGGTAGCGGCCACGCTCACGGGGTGACACCACATCCGAGATGATGGTGAAGGCCAGTGTCAGCAGACCACCCGCGCCGAGACCCTGGATCCCTCGGGTGACGATCAGCTGGGTCATGTTCTGCGACAGCCCAGCCAGCAACGACCCGACCAGGAACGTGCCGATCGAGAAGAGGAAGACCGGTCGACGCCCGTACAGGTCGGCCATCTTGCCGTACAGGGGCGTCGACGCGGTCGAGGCGAGCAGGTACGCGGTGACCACCCACGAGTAGTGGTTGATCCCGCCCAGCTCGCCCACGATGGTCGGCAGTGCCGTGCCGACGATGGTCTGGTCGAGTGCGGCCAGCAGCATGCCGGTCATCAGGCCGAGCATGAGCAGCCGGATCTGCTGACGGTTCAGCACCGGCGCGTCGGAGGCTTCGGTGGTCATGTGCCCTTCTATCCCGCGAGCCCAAAAACATGCGCCGAACCCCCACCCCAGCAGCCTTGATCATGAAGTTATTGCCACGACACGCCGCGCGAGGCGGCAATAACTTCATGATCAACCAAGGGGGCAGGGTCAGGGGGTGGTGAAGGCTTTCGTGATTGCTGTGCAGAAGGCGGGGAGGTCGTCGGGTTTGCGGCTGCTGGTCAGGTTGCCGTCGGTGACGCACTCCTCGTCCACCCAGGTGGCTCCGGCGTTGGTCAGGTCGGTACGCAGGGTGGGCCAGGACGTGATCCGCCGGCCGCGCACCACATCCGCCTCGATCAGCGTCCACGGGCCGTGACAGATCACCCCGACCGGCTTGCCCGCGTCGAAGAACGCCTTCACGAACCGCACCGCGTCCGGGTCGCCGCGCAGGAAGTCCGGGTTCGCCACCCCACCGGGCAGCACCAGCGCGTCGTACCCTGCGGCGTCGGCCTTGTCGACCGTCACGTCCACGTCGTAGGTCTTGGACTGGTCCAGGTGGTTGAAGGACTGGATGGAACCGGGCTTGATCGAGACCAGCTCCGCCGTCGCGCCGGCGTTCTCCACCGCCTCGCGTGGCTGGACGTACTCGACCTCCTCGACGCCGTCGGCGGCCAGGAAGGCGATCCGCTTGCCCTGCAATGTCGCTGCCATCTCGTACATCTCCTCTCTGGGGGTACCCCAGTTCCCTTCCCGCCGCCGAACACCCGAAACAGGTCGGACAGGTCCGGACCGGTGCGGACCGACCATCGGCCACCGACCAGCGGCGCGACCGGCCGCCGGCCAGGTTTGTCGGCCAGGCCGCTGGGGACCCGGACAGGCATGGCAGGAGCAGCAGCGGAACAGCGCCGGCTCGCCACCGTCGTGGAGAGCTGGCTCGAACGCCCAGTCCTGATCGTCGGTGACGCCATGTTGGACGA
Source organism: Micromonospora sp. NBRC 107095 (assembly GCF_030269705.1). NCBI lineage: Bacteria > Bacillati > Actinomycetota > Actinomycetes > Micromonosporales > Micromonosporaceae > Micromonospora > Micromonospora sp. NBRC 107095. Next base: position 592,868 of record NZ_BSTU01000001.1, on the reverse strand, counting down.
ATGGCGGTTCGCCGACTCCGACCGGCTCTGCCGGGAGGCGCCCGCCCCCGTGCTCACCCTGCGGCGGCGGATCTCCGCCGCCGGTGGGGCCGCGAACACCGCCGTCAACGTCGCCGCTCTCGGTGGCAGGGCGGTGCTGGTGGCACCGGTCGGTGCCGACGTGGCCGGGGACGAACTGCACGACTGCCTGGACCGGGCGGGCGTCTGGGACCGCACTGTCAACCAGCCCGGGCGGCCCACCCCGGTGAAGCGGCGGATGTTGGCCGGCAACCAGATCCTCCTGCGCGAGGACTCCGGCGACCCGGAGGACGCCCTGGACCACGACGGGGTGGCCCGACTGCTCACCGCCCTGAGTTGCGCCACCGAGGAGTTGCGCGCCGCCGCCGGTGGGGAAGCGCCGACCCTGGTGGTCTGCGACTACGGCCTGGGCGCGCTGCCCGCGCCGGTCCGCGCGTGGCTGGTCGACAACCGCGAGCGGTACGCCACCGTCGCGCTGGATGCCCACGACCTGGCCGACTGGCGGGGCCTCGCGCCGACAGTGGTCACCCCCAGCTTCGCCGAGGCGACCCGACTGTTGGCCCGCGCGGGCGGTACCACCCGACCGACCGGCGGGACCGAACTGCACCTGGAGCACCCGGACAGCGACCCGGTCGACGGGCCGTCCGAGATGACAGCGGGGGTGGCACCGGGCGCGGTACGCGCCGACAGCACCGCGCCCGTCGGCGAGCCGATCCGGGGCGAGGGCCGGGTGGCCCTCACCGGCGACGGGCTCAGCGTCACCGGCACCGGCGTCACAGTGAACACCCGGGCCGGTGAGGGCGTCGACCGGGCCGTCCTGGCCGAGTCGCGGCTGGCCGAACTGCGGGCGCACACCGGCGCCGACGTGGTCGCGGTGACCCTGGACACCGAGGGCGCGGTGGTCGGCGGCGCAGACGGGGAGCCACGACGCAGCCACAGCACCCCGGTTCCGGCGAGCCACGCCGTGGGTGCCGGCGACGCGTACCTGGCGGCGATGACGTTGGCCCTGGCCGCCGACGCGCCGCTGCCCACCGCCGCCCAACTCGCCCAGCTGGCGGCCACCATCACCGTCTCGGACACCGGCACCTGCGTGTGCCGACGGGACGACCTGCTCGCCGCGCTCGGCCAGCCGACAAACACCACGAGCCACCCCGCGTTGGTCGGCGGCGACGAGTTGGACGCGATCGTCGCCGAACACCGCGAGGCGGGACGGTCGATCGTCTTCACCAACGGCTGCTTCGACGTGCTGCATCGCGGGCACGTGCGCTACCTGGAGCAGGCCCGCGCGTTGGGTGACCTGCTCATCGTGGCGGTGAACTCCGACGGCAGCGTACGGCGGCTGAAGGGCCCCGACCGGCCGGTCAACCCGGTCGAGGACCGGGGCACCCTGCTTGCCGCGCTCGCCTGCGTGGACCACGTGGTGGTCTTCGAGGAGGACTCACCCGCCGCGCTGATCGAGGCCGTCCGGCCGGACGTGTACGTCAAGGGCGGCGACTATCCGCCGGAGCTGGTGCCGGAGGCGCCGCTGGTGCGCCGGCTGGGCGGCCAGGTGCGCACCCTCGGGTACGTGCCGGACCGGTCCACCTCCGCGATCATCGAGCGGATCCGGTCGCACAGCCAGGACCTGTCGCCACACGTCGACGACCGGGAGCCGGACCCGTCGCTGCGCACCCACACCCAGGCGTCGTGAACCGCCCCCTCGACCTCGGCACCCCGGCGGGGTTCCGCGCCGACCGGCTGCTCGACGTGCTGATTCCGACCCGGAACCGGCCCGCCGAGCTGGCCGTCACGCTGAGCGGGCTCGCCGCCCAGGACGGGCTGCCCGGCTTCGGCGTGGTCGTCAGCGATCAGTCCGACGGGGACCCGGCGTACGCGCACCCCGCCGCGGCCACCATGGTCCGGGCGTTGCGCCACCGGGGTCACCCGGTGCTGCTGACCCGCCGGCTGCCACGGCGGGGGTTGGCCGAACACCGGGCGTCCCTGCTCGCCGCCTCGTCCGCCCGGTACGTCCTCAACCTCGACGACGACATCTGGTTGGCACCGGGTGCGCTGCACCGACTGGTCACCGCGATCGGCGAGCTGGGCTGCGGGTTCGTCGGCAACGGTGTGCACGGGCTGTCGTACACCGATGACGTGCGGCCGGAGACGCACAGCCACTACGAGGAGTGGACCGGCCCGCCCACCCCGGAGCGGATCCGACCCGACACCCCGCAGTGGAACCGGGCCCGGATCCACTCCGCCGCGAACCTGTTGCACGTCACCGAGCAGTTGGCGCTGCCGCCGGGGGCGTGGCGGGCGTACAAGGTCTCCTGGATCGGCGGGTGCGTGCTCTACGACCGGGCCAAGCTCGTCGACGCCGGCGGCTTCGACTTCTGGCGTCGGGTGCAGGAGAAGCACCAGGGCGAGGACGTGGCCGCGCAGCTCGCCGTGATGTCCCGCTACGGCGGCGCGGGCATCCTGCCCAGCGGCGCGTACCACCTGGAGTCCCCCACCACGGTCACCGACCGGGACGTGGAGGCGTGGGAGGTCGTCCTCGCCGACGAGGACACCCCGCAGTTGGCGTGACCTACCGGCCGAGCACCTCCCGGGCGGCCTCCAGCACCTCGATCACCGGGACGTCGGTCACGAACGAGTCCCGGTGCGGGCACTCGCCGTCGCCCGGCCGGTGCGGGTAGATGCCCGGTGTGCAGTCGACCCTGCAGACCGGGCAGTGCACGGTCCACGAGCTGATCGGCCGGTGCCGGCCCCGCAGCGGGCTCGCCCCGTTGATCAGGTTGCCGACCCAGAAGATCCCCACCGTCGGCGCGCCCACCGCGGCGGCCAGGTGCAGCGGGCCGGTGTCGTTCGAGACGACCACCGCGCAGTCGGCGTAGCAGCCCACCAGCCCACCGAGGCTGAGCGTGCCCACCTGCGGGCGCACCGGCACCTGCGCCGCGGCGACGACCCGGTCCACCACCTCCTGCTCGGCCGGGGTGCCGGTGACCAGCACCTCGTAGCCGTCCGCGTGCAGCGCACCGGCCACTTCGGCGAAGCGCTCGGCGGGCCAGCGGCGGCGGGTGTCGGTGGCACCCGGATGCAGCGCCACCCGGGGACGGTCGGCCGGGCCGAGCACCCGGGCGGCCTCGGCCCGGTCGGCGTCGGTCACCGCGAGCCTCGGCGTGATGGTCGTGGCCGGCGCTCCCGCCAGCGCCACCACCTCCAGGTAGCGGATCACCTCGTGCTGGTAGTAGACGTAGCGGAGCCACCGGTCCAGCGGCGGCGCGTCGTCGGCGCGCAGGCCGACGGTCAACCGGGCACCGAGCCGACTGATCAGCGGGTTGGAGTTGGCGCCCCCGCCGTGGATCTGCACCGCCAGGTCGAACTCCGCACCGGTGGCAGCGGCCAGGAAGTCGTCGATCGACGATTCCGGCTCGCCCGGCTCCGGCGTACGGATGCCGGGTGCCGCCGGCACCACCAGCACCCGGTCCACCGGGCCGGGCCGGTCGCGCCAGAGCTTCGCGTGCCACGGCGCGCCGAGCAACACGATCTCCGCCGAGGGGTACGCGGCGCGCAACGCGTCCAGCGCCGGCAGGGCGAAGATGAAGTCGCCGAGCGCGTTGGCGCGCAGCACGGCGATCCGCCGCACGTCGGGAAGGCGCTCGGCGGTCGGGCCGAGCACGGGAGGGCTGACCACGCGGCCCGCTACGGCCGGTCGATCTCGGCAGCGGTGTCCGGGCGGTGCAGCTCCCGGTCCGCGGCGGGGTCGGCCGGCATCGGCGTACCCGGCAGGAGGTCGCCGGAGCGCGGCCCGGTGCGACCCACGGTGATGGTGCGCGGCGCGGGCCGGGTCGCCCGAGGCAGCCGGACCCGGAGCAGACCGTGGTCCATCACCGCGTCGATGGCGTCCGGGTCGACCCGCGCCGGCAGGTTGACCCGGTACTCGAAGCCGCGCGTCTCGAAGCCGCCGGGGATGCCCTGGTCGGCGTTGACCTCCGCCTCCGAGCGGGCCCGTACGCACAGCTCGCGGTCGTCCAACTCGACCGCCACCTCCTCCGGCGCCACCCCGGGCAGCCGGACGACGACCTCCCAGCCGTCCGAGGTCTCGGTCAACTCGACGTCGGACGCCCCGGCACGACCACCGACCAGGCGGCTCAACTCGGCGCGCAGCGACTGCAACTCCCCCATCGGGTCCCAGCCCTGCTGCCGGCCACCCCGCCATCCCCGACCGAAGCCGCCGAACTGCTGCTCACTCATCACACCTCTCCGATCCGCTGGGTGGCCGTCGGCGGCCGCAGCGAGCTGGGCGCGTCCAGGCCGGCGTCCCGGTCGACGCCCACACCGAGCCGGTCGACCAGCTCACCACCGAGCCAGGCGCTGACGCCGAGGATCGCCACCGCGACCACCTCGATGGCGACCAGAGCCCCACCGGCGGCCCGGGAATCCGCGTTGAGCCGGACGGCCCACACGGCGGCGAAGAGCAGGATCACCGCGACGTTGGCGCTGGCGTGCAGCAGACCCACCCGCTTGGCGCGGGTGCCGGTCGGGATCGCCAGCAGGTCGAACGAGCCGGCCGCCGCGGCGAGCAGGCCGCCGATCAGGCCGACGGTGATGTTCCAGTACGCGACCTCGCCGAGGAAGTCGGGACCACCGACGGTGTCCACCACATCGAAGAGCACCGCGGTGGCCAGCAGCGCGACCGGGAACATGACCAGCATCGGGTGGACCGGATGGCCCAGCACCTTGAGTCGGCTCTCCATCTCCCGGCCTCCACTGGTCGGCTGCACTGCGCGACGGTCTCGTACGGCGGGCCGTACCCCCCGCGGTCCGGCGCAAACCTCGCGCTGGTCACGGCGGCCTAGGCTGACGAATGGTGGTACCCGCCACCGGCTCAACGGTCGAGGGAGGATCGACGTGACGGTGGAGATCACCACTCACGAGGAGTTGCGCGAGCTGCTCGGCGTACCGCACCCGCGGGCCGCCACCAAGGACCGCCCCCGCCTGCACCAACGGGACCGCGAGTGGCTCGACGCCTCGCCGTTCTGCCTGATGGCCACCGCCGGCGCGGACGGCACCTGTGACGTCTCGCCCAAGGGCGACCCGGCCGGGTTCGCCCTGGTGCTGGACGACACGACCATCGCGCTGCCCGAGCGGCCCGGCAACCGGCGGGCCGACGGTTACCGCAACATCCTCGACAACCCGCACATCGGGTTGCTCTTCCTGATCCCCGGCCGGACCGACACGCTGCGGATCAACGGGCGGGCCCGCCTGGTCAGCGACGCGCCCTGGTTCGACGACATGGTGGTGAAGGGGCACCGGCCGGTGCTCGCCGTGGTGGTGGAGATCGAGCAGATCTTCTACCACTGCGCGAAGGCGTTCCTGCGGTCCGAGCTGTGGCGGCCGGAAACCTGGCAGCCCGGGGTGTTGCCGTCCCGGGCGCGCCTGATCAAGGAGGTCGAGGCGCCGGCGGAGACCCTGGAGGACCTGGAACGGCACTACGGCCCGGAGTACGCCACGAAGATCTACGTCTGATCGTCGTGGTGACAGCAGACGACTGGCTGGCGCGGACCAGCACCTCCTACGACACGGTCGCGGTCAGCTACGCGCGCCTGGTGCGTGACCTCCTGGCGGAGGCACCGTACGAACGAGCCGCCCTGGCATCGTTCGCGGAGCTCGTGCGGGGCACCGGCGGTGGGCCGGTCGCGGACGTGGGCTGCGGGACGGGTCGCATCACCGCCCACCTGCACACGCTCGGCGTCGACGCCTTCGGGATCGATCTCTCGCCCGGGATGATCGAGGTGGCCCGCCGTGATCACCCCGGGCTGAGGTTCGAGGTCGGCTCGATGACCGACCTCGATCTGCCCGACGGCTCGGTGGCCGGCCTGGTCGCCTGGTACTCCCTCATCCACATCCCCGACGAGGAGATCGGCGGGGTGTTCACGCACTTCCGGCGGGTGGTGCGTCCGGGTGGTCCGCTGCTGCTCGGCTTCCACGTGGGTGACGAGACGACGGTCAAGACGCAGGGCTACGGCGGCCACCCGATGAACGTGCACGTCCATCGTCGGCAGCCAGCCCAGGTGGCAACCTGGCTGGCCGAGAACGGGTTCACCGTCGACTCGCAGACCACCGTCACCTCGGCGGAGAGCCGGCTCGGCGGGATCATCATCGGACGACGACTGGCTTGATCCGCCGCCATCAATGCTACCCTCAACTGCGAACGCCGTTAGCAGTATCGGAGGCGAGGGGGAACTGATGGCGGACGACGCGCGGCCCGTCTGGGTGCTCGGTGGCGGCGGAGTGGCCGGCATCGCCTGGGAGGTCGGCATCCTCACCGGGCTGGCCGACGAGGGAGTGACGGTGACCCCGGACGCCGTCCTCATCGGCACCAGCTCCGGTGCCGTCGTCGGCGCCCAGCTCACCAGCGGCACCCCGCTGACGGAGCTCTTCGAACGCCAGCGCGGCGGTGTCCCCCACGAGACCTCAGCCGCACTCGGCCTTGTCGACCTGCTCCGGCTGGCGCGGGCCCAACTGTTCGCGCGTGGTCCCGAGCAGGCCGCGCGCCGCCTCGGTCGGCTCGCCCTCGCCACACGCATCGACGACCCGTCGCGGCAGCGGCGGATAGCCGAGGCCCGCCTGCCCAGCCACGACTGGCAGAACGACGCCGACCTCCGCGTCGTGGTCGTCGACACCGAGACAGGCGTCAGCCGCACCATCACCCGACACGACGGCGTACCCCTGGTGGACGCCGTCGCCGCGAGCTGCGCCATGCCGATCTCCGCCGCTCCGGTTGCCATCCAGGGCCGCCGGTACATGGACGGCGGCATGCGGTCCACCCTCAACCTCGACCTCGCCCCCGGGAACGGCCCCGTCATCGCCCTCGCGCCGAGCACCGCGGCGATCGGGCCGTGGGCGCGCATCGACAAACAACGGGCAGCGCTGAGGGCGGGCCGCCCCTTGGAGCTGCTGCTGCGCGACGCCGCCTGCAAACGAGCCCAGGGCACCAGCGTGATGGACCGATCCGTGGTGCCGGCGCTCGTGGCCGCGGCCCGCGAGCAGGGCCGAGCCGAGGCGCCCCGGGTGGCCGCCGCACTCGCGCTGACAACGCCGGGGCGGGAGCCCGAAGAGTCACCGAGCGACACCTAGCCACCCCCGGGCGGAACCTCGTCCCGTCGCGCTCTCACCACCTAGCTGGCTCGGCCGAACCTCACATCTTCTCGATAAGTGGCGCTACCGAATCCCAGATGAGCTTGCCGAGCGTGTCGACGTCCTGGCTGCCATCGAGGCACACGATCGTCTCGTTCTTGCCGTACCGCTCGAACGCGGACTTGTAAGCCGCGCGCACTTCGACCAGGTGCTCTGCCGTCTCGTAACGCTGCTTGGTCGAACGGCCACGACCGAGACGGTCCAGCGCCAACTCCGGGGTGACGTCCAGGAACACGGTCAGATCGGCGCGCCGGGTAGAGGACGCCACCGCGTTCGCCTCAACCACCCATTCCACAGACATAGAACTGGCATGATAGGCGTACGACGAGAAATAGTAACGATCGGAAACCACAACAACGTCCGCGCGGAGCATGTCGAGGACGCCGTCGACCGGATTCACCAGGTGGTCCAGCCGATCTGCCACGAACAAAGCCGCGATCGCACGGTCGTCCAACTCAATTCGTCCACTCATCCCTTGACGAATGAGAGTGCCGATTGGCCCGCCCGTAGGCTCCGATGTGAGGTGTACCGGCACATTGAGAGACCGCAGCCGGTCGGCGAGCAGCGCGGCTTGCGTCGACTTACCGGAGCCATCGATTCCCTCGAATACGATGAAGGGAGCAGCCAAAACGTATTTCCTCACAAAAGTATTTACAGAACACACAGAACCGACGAAGGGTATCACCGCCGACCGGCGGAGAGCCATGTTTCGGGCTTGCGTAACCGCAAGCGGCCGCACCACCGTCCGAGAGATGCCCAACCCGGCAGAGTGACCCAGTAGCCGCCAGAGCGCTGCCAACGCTCCCCAGAGTCATGTCCGACGAGCTCACCGAGCAAGCCCCTCGATCGGACAGGCTACGCCACAGACCCCTTCTCCGAGTGCTTGAATCGAGCCTTGTTTTCTAGCAGCTTCTGGCGAAATGCGTCTTCGAGGTCGATGCCAGACTGATAGGCGATCTTGACCAGGTAGATGAATACGTCGGCAACTTCACCAGGCAGTAGCTCCATCAGTTCGTCGTAGCCAAAGTCGCCGCGCTCGTACTTCTTCACAATGTTCGCGAGCTCACCGACCTCGCCGGCCAGCGCAAGCACGCCGTGAGTAAGTGGCTGCGAGTCGTCAGCCGACAACGGTGCCGCCCACTGAAAACGCGACTCGTGATCCTGATCAAATTGCCTTTGCATCTCTATTATCTCAACCAGCTGCATCTTCTTGCCTCCTCATAGCCTCCAGAGAGGCCTCAATGGCCCCTACCGCGTCCTCGTGGAGCTCCGCGAGGGAACGGGCATGGGAACCGCTCCTGCGGGCCTCCCGGAGCTGAGTCAGCGCCGATATCGCCTTGTCGAGATAGTCTAACGCTTCACGACCACACCAGCCCGATGCCTCCAACTCCGTCCGCAGCATGCTGATCCCACCAAGTTCCACAACGGTTGTGGGACGCAACTTCTCGGCCAGCAGTCCGCCTATTTCGGCCACGTCCCGCGCACGGACGAGCCCACTTATCTCATCTGTGGTCAGGGAGTCCAGCTTCGGCCTTTCGAGACGTGTGAAACCGGCGGCCGCGTACGCCCGGAAGGCGTGGATCACCAGCGAGAGCGATGATATCGACGAGATGCGCATCCTGAGGTTCGAGGCCACCAGCGCTAGTTCCGCAAGGTTTATCGGCAGAAAACCGGACACCTCCAGCGCACGATAATACGCAGTGAGGTGCAACTTGCCGTGCTGCCGCTCGTCGAATCCGGCTTGCAGGAGCAAAAAGCTCGGCCGCGGTTCGTCCGCACTTCCGATCAGGTCTTTTGTGTCGATCAGTATGACGCAAGCGCGGTTGCCCGTAGGCTTCGCCTTCAGCTCTTCGGCGAGATATTCGAGCGCATCGCCATGCCGGTGCATATACTCACCATGATTGATGTATAGCGCTGGCGGGCGCGTCTTGCTCTGCCAATCCTCGGCCCTCTTGAGATACCCCTGGATGAAATGATCGTTCAGCAGAGGGAACGGCAGATCAACGCTCAGAATCGCGTTCACCATTGGCCCATCCCTACATGCACTTCGAGCATTTTCCACCAGTTCGCCGAATGACCCCCCTGTTACCTGGTTAATCACGAAAACTCCGTCTCAACTAACGTGAAATCTCCACGGTCACCGTCGTATTTGGCGGCGACCGCTCGCTCGACACCACCGGCAGAGAGCTGGATGACGGTAAATTGGTTGTTGTGGTTGGGCGCGGGCGGAAATAGAAGAGATCCTGATCCGACAACCGCCGTGGGACGACTGCCTATCGTGAGCACCTGCTCGAAGTGCACATGCCCGTGCAGGATACCCGCCACCCGATTCCGCACGGCAAGCGACAGGAACTCGTAGGCGTTGACAAGCGCGTGCCCGCCGTACTCGCTCGAAAAGGGGCTGTGATGCAGAAGGATGATCGGGTTTGGCCGGCTGTCGCTCATGGCACGGCGCAGATGGGCTAACTGGACCTCGCCCCGCCGGTGGTCCCCGTGGTAGGAAGAATTGACCATGAGAAACGAATAGTCACCCAGGTCGACCCGCGCCACGGTGCGCTCCGGGGTGAAGACCTGACGGTTATCGTTGGTCAGCCGGAACGCAAACTCGTTGAAGTCCTGGAAGTAGGCCGGCGCCACTCCGGTAATGTCATGATTTCCAGGGCAAACGAGAACCTGGTCCGGATCGAGCGCTGCCAGCAGATGTCGTTCGATACCCCTGGCCGCCTCCTCGTAGTATGCCGGCGAGCCCTTCGTCGTGACGTCGCCGGTCAACGCGACGACGAACCTGCCTGCGGGGTCAACGAGCCCTTTGGCCACTGCGGTGGCCTTGGAGAGCAGCTCAGCTGGTGTCACCGCGTACGCCGCAGCTCCGAAGTGAACGTCGCTGAGGTGCATGATCGTGAGGTCGGTCACCGCGCACTCCCGTCGAATCGCGCGACCCACAGCCGCATAGCCTCCTTCAGGAGGACACAGTCGATTTCCTGCGCCCACCTAAGCCACCTGACGTCGCCGCGCCGCCTTCCGTCTTCTGCCACGAGAACTCGAACCCAGTCTCGATAGGCCGCACCAAGCCGGGCGTCCGCCAATTCCTCTTCCCTGACCGACGCTCCCGCCACGAGCCGTTCGGCGAACTCCTCCAGAACCCGGAAAGTCTCCTTAGACTGGTCGAGGTCCAGACGCAAGTCGGCAGACGTGAGGACCTGGTCAAGCTTATTGCTGGAATAGGTGCCAAAATCGTGTTCGTAGACATGGAGACTATCGGAGTAGTGGTTGTACTCACCGACGTCGACTCCAAGCCATCCGGCAACGATTTCTTGCAACGTGGTCCACTGGACGAGGTTGTACGGAAGGCCCAGAACCGCATCATTGCTGCGCATGATCTGGCTCCAATTGAGCCGACCGCCGACTACCTTCAGCATGGCGACGACGTTGCACGGGATGTCCTCGGCAGCCGGGCTGCCGTCAGGCCCTGGAAAATCCACGGGCGCGTCCCAGATCTGAAGGACGGCCTGCCGCGTGTCTGGTCGCGCGGCCAAGGCCCTGTACACGCGGTCCAGTTGGTCGAACCCGAGATGCGATCGCAGGCGCCTGCCGTACGCACCGTGCAGGTGCGCGTCATCGCCGACGAAAGACGGCAACCGAGAGTTCCAGTGGGTTAGGAATGCGGCATCGTCTCTGCCCTGGATGATCCAGATCACCTCGGCGATAGCGAAGGCCGGGTTGATCGGTGGGTTCCTGCTCAGCACCCATCGCTGGCGGGGATCGGCGAGGGTCATGAAGACGTGGTTTATTTCTTGGGACCCTCCACGCACACTGTTGCGATGCGTGCGGCTTCTCTGGCCAAGCATCTCGAAAACGGCCTGCCATATGCCATCAGCGGTATCGTCAGAGATTGCATGTGCCATCTCGTCTCCTCTACGCGGCTACGGGTGTCGTCCCGCCGCCGTGTCAGACCAGCACCTGGGTGCACTACCTAGGCACCGCAGCGAACCAAACCACCGACAGGGGTACGCCCAAGGCTGCTCCAGCCGAGTCAGATGATCGCGCCCTGTCGATCCCTCCCTCGTTGGCCTCAGACATTACCGACGCCGCCTGCCATCCCGCGACCACCGATAGAACCAGAGACCGCTACGAGGATTGGCCCAGTCACCGCGCCCGGCCGCACGTGCACCGACCGAAGCATTGGGCTTCGGGCGGCGCGAGTCACACTCTCGGGCTCGGCTGATCGTCCCCAATGACGAAAGGCCCAGGTCATGATCGGCGATCAAGCCGGTGACCTGGGCCTTTCCATGGAGCCGCCTGACGGAATCGAACCGTCGACCTACGCATTACGAGTGCGTCGCTCTAGCCGACTGAGCTAAGGCGGCAACGATCAGCAAGTGTACGGCACCCCGCCACCTCGGACCGAGCGGGATACCCCTCCCCGCTCCGCCACCGACAACCGGACATCGGCTGCTATCTAGCCGTTTACCGGACAGCGGATGATCCAGAGCGGGACTACGCTGCGGCGGGTGAGCGACGAACGCGACCACCCCGGCCACCCGAACGACGCCACCGAACGCCCCGACCCGGTGCCGGCTGGTGCGCGCGCCGCCCACCGGCCGCGCAGCACCGACCCGCTGGAGTTGGGCTTCACGCCCCGCAAGCCGGTGCCGTGGCTGGCACCGTTCCTGCTGATCAGCACCGGCATCCGGACGCTGCTGGCGGTGCTCTTCGGGGCGTACCTCGACAAGCGCGAGTTGCAGAACGCGTTCGGCGACGGCGTCTTCCGACAGGTCGGGCCGGACGGCGGGCTGTGGCTCGACTACGTGGCCGACCTGGGTGACGGCTTCAACGCCACCTACTCGGTGGCGTACCTGCTGGCGCAGCCCGAGCTGACCGTCGACGGGCACCGCCTGCCCCGGGCGCAGACCCTGGTGATGGGCGGCGACCAGGTGTACCCGTCAGCGGCCTACGCCGCGTACGAGGACCGGTGCAAGGGCCCGTACCAGGCCGCGCTGCCGGTAGCGCCGGCCGAGAAGCCCACGCTCTTCGCGGTGCCGGGCAACCACGACTGGTACGACGGTCTCACCGCCTTCCTGCGGCTGTTCGTCCGTTCCCGGGACCGCAACTTCGCGGGCTGGGGCACCGGGCAGTCCCGGTCGTACTTCGCCGTGGAGTTGCCGGCCGGCTGGTGGTTGCTCGGCGTGGACGACCAGTCCGGCTCGTACCTCGACGACCCGCAGCTGGCCTACTTCGACGAGGTGGCCCGGCGGCTCGGCCCCGAGTCCAAGGTGATCATCGCGGCGCCGGCGCCGACCTGGGTCAAGGCCGTCGACAACCCCACGGCGTACGACTCGATCGACTACTTCATCCGTACGATCATCGACCCGACCGGGGCGCGGGTGCGGCTGCTGCTCTCCGGCGACCTGCACCACTACGCCCGCTACTCCGGGGCGGACCGGCAGCTGATCACGTGCGGTGGGGGCGGCGCGTACCTCTATCCCACCCACAAGCTGCCCGAGCGCATCGAGGTGCCACCGCGGGACACGCCGACCCGCAAGGCCAGCTCCGCCCAGCCGTACGACCTGGTGGCCCGCTACCCGGACGCCGCGCGGTCCCGTCGCTACGGGTGGGGCATCTTCCCCCGGTTGCCGCTGCGCAATCCTGGCTTCACCACCCTGCTCGGCACCCTGCACACCCTGCTGATGCTGGCCATGGCGGGTGCCACGGCGAACTGGGCCGACAGCACCGACCAGCGGCTGTTCACCGTCCCACTGGTGGCCATGGTGCTGGTGACAGTGCTGGCGGCGGCCCTGTTCGCCAAGCCGCCGAGCGCGAGCGGCAAGCGCCACGCGCGGCACTGGATCCTCGGCGTCGGCCACGGCGTCGCACAGGTGGCCCTGGGGGCGGCCGGCACCTGGGTCTGGTTGGCGCTGCCGTTCTACGACTGGCCGTGGCCGCTTCCGGCAGTCGCCGCGGCGGTGCTCTACGGCCCTGTGATCGGTCTGGTCGCCAGTCAGCTGGTGGCCGCGTACCTGCTGGTGGCCAGCTCGTTCGGGGTGAACGTCAACGAACTCTTCGCCGGCCAGGGCATTGAGGACTCCAAGTCGTTCCTGCGGCTGCGCATCGCCCCGGACGGCACGCTGACCATCTACCCGATCGGGGTGGACCGCGTCTCCCGCGACTGGCAGGTGAACCCCGACCAGTCCCCCACCGAAAGCTGGCTGACCCCCAAATCCCCCCTGACCCCCCACCTAACCGAACCCCCCACAGTCCTCCCCTAACCCACCCCTACCCCCACCCCGGGAAGGGGCCCCGGGGGGGTGGGTTAGGGGGTGTAGTGCTGGTCGTGGGCTTGGCGGGGGGCGCAGACGGAGGCGCGGGAGCAGGAGCAGCGGGAGCCGTCCGCGTCCAGGCGTACTGTCACCGCGTCTCTCGGGACGCTGTGGCCGACCACCCGGCCGTCACCCTCCGGCGTGGAGACCCGACTGCCGACCGCCGGGGCGGTCTCCTGAAAGCGCTGGTACAGCGGGTGCTCGTACTTGAGGCAGCACATCAGCCGGCCGCACGCGCCGGAGATGCGCAGCGGGTTGAGCGGCAGGTCCTGGTCCTTCGCCATCCGGATGGTCACGGGCTCGAAGTCGGTGAGGAAGGTGGCGCAGCACAGGTCCCGACCGCAGGAGCCGATGCCACCCTGCACCCGCGCCGAGTCGCGGGCGGAGAGCTGACGCAGTTCCACCCGACAGTGCAGGGTCGCGCCCAGGTCGCGGACCAGGGATCGGAAGTCCACCCGGTGCGGGGCGGTGAAGTAGACGGTGCTGCGCTCGCCGCCGCTCTCGGCGGAGCCGAGCACGTGGTCGACCGCCACCACCTTCATCGGCAGGCCGTGCGAGCGGATCAGCCGTTTCGCGGCCACCTTCGCCTCGGCCTTGCGCCGACGCAACGCCTCATCCCGGCGTAGGTCGTCGTCGCCGGCGAGCCCCACCAGGCGGGGGAAGCCGTCGGTGTCCTCGGTCACCCACTGCGCGGCCCACACGCACTCCGCCACCTCGGGCCCGTCGTCGGTGGGCACCAGCACCCGGTCGCCCACCTGCGGACGCACGTCACCCGGGTCGAGGTAGTAGAGCCGCCCGTACCGGTTGAAGCTGACCGCGCAGAGCATGCCCATGCCCCCACCCTACGACGGGTCGCTGCGCAGGGCGCACCGGCCGGCTACGCCCCGCTGCCATTCATGGCCGTCGACTCGACCCATTGCCGGGCGACCCGTCGTGCCGTTGCTCCTCGCCCGGACGGTTGAATCCGGGGCCGGGCAGGAGACAAAACGTGCCTCGACGGCGTTGAGTGGAGACAGACCTGCGGGGGGTGCAGGGGGAATACCACGGCGTCGCCGTGGGCACCGGCTCAGGTCAGGTGCCCGCGAGCGACGCCGTGGCCTGTCCGGGGCGGCGCGGGCACGAGGTCGGGTTACCAGCCGACGCGGGTGGGCTGGTCGTAGCGGGGTCGCCCGTCCGTCGGCGGACGCCACGCGGTCTCGGCCAGGCTCGGCGCCCACTGTCGCAGCAGCGTCTCCGCGCCGTCGTACGCGACGCACAGCACCGCCAGCACCCGGGCGGCGATCTCGGCCGCGTCGGCGACACCGGGCCCGACCGGCCCGGGGCGCGTCGACGCACGGGTGGCGGTGGCGGCGACCACGGCGACCGCCTCGGCCGAGCGGAGCACGTCGGCCAACGTGCGGGCCAGCGCGAGACGGCTGCCCTCCACCCAGTCGGCGAGGGCGTCGGCGTATCCGGCGGTGGAGTCGAGTCGCCCGACCAGGCTGTCCGGCCCCTCGTCGAGGTGACGCAGCAGCGCGGCCCGCTGTTGCCCGTACGCGGTGGCGGCCGGGCCGGACCAGAGCACCGAGTCGGTGAGCGCGGCGGAGACGTCGTCGTACCCCCGGACGAGCCGGCGCACCGCGTGCCCGGCGCTGGCGAGCGGCACCGGGTGCAGGTCGAGGAAGCTGTGGACGGCGTCGCCCGGCAGCACCTGCATGCGGCGCAGCAGCGGCCAGACCCGGTGCCCCTCGGGCACGCCGGCCGCGATCAGCGTGTCCACCCGGCGGAGCAGGTCGAGGCCGGGCTCGGCGAGCCGGTCCAGTGCGTCCATCACGGTTCCCCGGTGAGTCGGCGGCGGGCCGCCCGGTCGACCTCGGCGTAGCGGTCGGCGGCCTCCCGCACCGCCGCTGCTGCGGCGGCCAGTCGACCGGCGGCGGCGCGGGCCTCCCGGGCCCGGTCGTCGGTGGCGGTGGTCCACTGCCGGTGCAGCGCCCGACCGATCTCACCCGGCCGGCCCGGCGCGTCGGCGCCGAACGCAGCCTGGGCCGGATCGCTGGCGGTGACGGTGTGCGAGATGAGGGTGAGGGTGGCGCTCGCCTCGTCCAGTCGGGCGGAGAGCGCGCGCAGTGTGTCCATCTCAGGCCCCCGCGAGCGGTCGGTAGGCGGCGAACGTCTCGTTGTGCAGCTTTTCCCGGGCCCATTCGGCGGCGTCGGCCGCCGCGGTGACCGCGGCCTGCACGGACCCGGCCACGTCGCGCGGACTGCGGGTGTGCAGCGGCCCGAGGAACCGGACGTCGGTGATCCGCCCACCGGCGGTGACCACCACCTCGACCAGACCGTCCGGCGACCGGACGGTCACCTCGACGGTCGACACCGCCTGGTCGAACTCGGCCTGGAGAGACTCGATCCGGCGGTAGCGTCGCACCGCCTCCTCGATCCAGGCTTCGTCGATCTCCCCCCGCGGCATCGGCCGACTCCTCCCGGGCGATCCATCACTCAGTGTGCCGCCACCGTCACCACGGCACACGGACCGTACCGCACAGCAATCGAACCTGTCGATGCCTGTGGACAACGCCGGGACGTGCGGGTCAGCCCTTCCAGAGGGCGAGCATCATCGCCTCGACCGCGATCCGTGGCTTCACGTTCGCCTCGATTGCCGCGCGGCAGGCGAGCACGGCCTCCAGCCGGCGCAGCGCCCCCTCGGCGTCCCACTTCTGGGCGCCGGCACCGGCCAGCGCCGCCGTGTCGGTGTGCACCGGGGCGACGGGTGCACGCAGCGCCATGGTGAGCGCGTCCCGGTAGAAGCCCGCCAGGTCGACGAGCGCCCGGTCCAGGGCGTCGCGCTGGGCCCGGGTGGCCCGGGACTTCTGCCGCTTCTCCAGCTCCTTGAGTTGCCCGGCGGCGCCCCGCATCGCGCCGGCCGCGCCCCGACCGGTGCCGCCCGCGCCGAGCGCGGTCTCCAGCGCCGCCCGTTCGGCCGTGTCGGTCTCGGTGACTGACGCCGCGGCCTCCGCCTCGGCCGCCTCGATCAGCGCGGACGCCGCGTCGAACGCCGCGCCGACACCTGTCAACCGGCGGGGTACCGCGAGTACCGCCTCACGCCGCTTGCGGGCCTCGGGGTCGCGGGCCAACCGGCGGGCCCGACCCACATGGCCCTGCGCGGCCGCCGCCGCCCACTGGGCCACGTCGGGCGCGATGCCGTCCCGACGAACCAGCACCTCGGCTACCGCGGCGGCCGGCGGCTGCCGCAGGGGTACGACCCGACAGCGCGACCGGATGGTCACCGAGATGTCGTCCGGGTGGGTGGACGGCGCGCAGAGCAGGAAGACCGTCCGCGGCGGGGGCTCCTCGATCGCCTTGAGCAGCGCGTTGCCGGCGGCCTCGGTGAGCCGGTCGGCGTCCTCGATGATCACCACCTGCCAGCGCCCACCGGATGGGGTGCTGGCCGCGCGGAGCACCAGCGCGCGCATCTCACCGACGCCGATGGAGAGCCCTTCCGGCACTACCATCCGCACGTCGGCGTGGGTGCCGCCCATCGTGGTGTGGCAGCCGGGGCACTCACCGCAGCCGGTGCCGTGCACGCACTGCAGTGCGGCGGCGAACGCCCGTGCGGCAACCGAGCGACCGGAGCCGGGCGGCCCGGTGAAGATCCACGCGTGGGTCATCCCGGCCGACGGGTCCACGGCAGCGGGCGCGGCGTCGCCGGCCGCGAGCGCGTCACCGCTGGTCGGGCCGGCGGCAACTAACGCGGATGTGCCAGCCCGCAGCACGGCAGCCGCCGCGGCGGCGGCCCGGCGCAGCTCCACCACCGCCTCGTCCTGACCGACCAGGTCGGCGAAGACGTCGGGCATCAGGTCTTGTGCTCCATCGTCACCAGCTCCGCGTCGGATAACTCGGGCTGCACCGAGGTGTCCGGGCCCTGCGCCGGGCGGGGGTGCACGATGCCGCCCGGCTTACCGAGCATCTCCTCGACCCGCCGGGCCACCAGCTTGCTGATCTCGTCGACCGGCCGGGACGCGTCGAGCACCAGGTAGCGCTTCGGGTCGGCGGCAGCGAGGTCGAGGAATGCGTACCGGACGCGCTCGTGGAAGGCGATCGACTCGGCCCTCAGGCGGTCGATGCCAGTGCTGGGCGAGGCCACCCGGGACAGGCCGGTGTGCGGCTCGACGTCGAGCAGCACCACGAGGTCGGGCTTGAGCCCACCGGTGGCCCAGGAGGAGAGCCAGGAAACCTCGTCGACGGGGAGCGTACGGCCGGCGCCCTGGTACGCCAGGGACGAGTCGACGTACCGGTCACTGATCACCACACCGCCCCGGACCAGCGCGGGCCGGACGACGGTGGCCACGTGGTGCGCCCGGTCGGCGGCGTAGAGCAGCGCCTCGGCCCGGGGGGAGGGCGCGTCGTCGCCGGAGGTGTCCAGCACCAGCGACCGGATCCGCTGACCGACAGCGGTGGCCCCGGGTTCACGGGTGACCACGACGTCGCACCCCTGGCCACTCAGCCGTTCGGCCAGCGCGGTGAGCTGGGTGGACTTCCCGGCACCCTCGCCACCCTCGAACACCACGAACAGCCCGGCGGAGACGAACGGCTCGGCCGGCATCAGCGGCCGACCCCGGATGGAGCCCCAGAGGTCGGCGAGGACCGGTACGCCCTTCTTGTCGTCCATCTGGCCGAACGCGCTGATCCCGGCGAAGATGCCGGCGGCACCGGCGGCCAGCAGCAGCAGTCGGGTGGAGGAGACGGAGATGCCGAGGTCGGCGATCTCCAGCTTGCGCGAGCCACCGACGCCGACCAGCACGCTGCTCAGCCCGATGGCCAGGATCAGCACCAGTCGGGTGCCGATCTGCACCACCGCGAAGACCCGGCCGCGCACCTCGTCGGCCACCTCCCCGCCCAACAGTGTGGTGCCGGCCAGGAAGGCCATGCCGGCGCCGGCACCGACCAGCACCGCGCCGACGATCGCCATGGACAGGTGGATGGCGAAGGCGAGGGTCATCACAGCGGCGCTGGCCAGCACGATGCTCATGCCGAACCAGCGACGCCGGGACATCTCCTTGACGACCATCGGGCCGAGCCCGATGCCGAGCGCCAGGCCGACGAAGATCGCGCCGAACAGCAGCGAGAACGCGGCATCGCCGGCGCCGAGTGAGTTGGCGAAGAACTTGGCCGTGCCGACCACGATGCCGCCGCCGGCGAACGCGCCGAAGATGCCCAGCACCAGGCCGCGGACGAGCGGGGTCTGGCCGATGTACTTCCAGCCCTCGGAGAACTGCCGGAACATGCTCTGCTCGGAACGCTCCGCCTCGCCGCGCTGCGCCTCGCTGATCTCCTTGATCCCGAACGCCACCACCAACGCGGTGGCGAGCCGGGAGAAGGCGTTGAACCAGAGCGCGAGCTGGGCCGGCTCGGCCCAGGAGGGCAGGTCACCGCCCACAGCGCCTCTGACACCACGGTCGAGCACGGCGAGGCCGATGGCCGCGGCCACCGGGGTGAGGCCGTACGTGGTGATCAACGTGAGCTGGTTGGCCGCCTCCAGGCGGGCCCGTGGGATCAGGTTGGGGACCGCGGCCTCCTTGGCCGGGATCCAGAGCAGGGTGAGCGACTCGATCAGGAAGGTGGCGATCAGCGCCCAGCCGACCACCAGGCCACCGGCGGCGCCGCTGAGGGCGTAGAGCGGAATGGAGGCGAAGAGCACGAAGCGCAACAGGTCACAGATGACCATGGTCCAGCGCCTGTCGAACCGGTCGGCAAGGACGCCGGCCACCGGGCCGAGCACCAGCGCGGGCAGCAGCCGGATCGCGGTGACCCCGCCGAACGCGGCGCCCTGGGCGGTGCTGCCCTGCACCTGCGAGGCGGCGAAGAGGGCGGTGGCCAGCAGGCCGAGCCAGTCACCGAAGGAGGCCGCGCCGAGCACGATCCAGAGCCGGCGGAACGGCTGGATGCGCAGCACGGACCGGATCGCGGCATAACCGGACGGATCTACCTGACCACCGCTGGACGGGTTGGCGGCGTTGCCCGACTGGTCACTCGATCGCGACACGCCGGGCGACTCGCCGCTGTTCTGGCTTTCGATGGCCGTACCTCCACGTGCCGGCCCATCGCTGGGCACCTCCGGTGCAACACTCTAGACCCGGGTGGGGGCCACCCTCCGGGCGACATTCTCCTGCTCGCTGAGCCTAGGCCGCCGGAGGTACCGGCCGCAGCCCGGACGTACGCGAGGGTATTTCGCATTCTCCGTCAGACAGTTAGCGTGCACACGTGGCCATCGAAAGCGACAAACTTCGCGAGCGCCTGGACCGGGCGACCGCCCACCTCGACCCCCCGTACGCGGTGGTCGACCTCAGCGCCTTCGACGCCAATTCCGCCGCCCTGGCCGATCGCGCCGCCGGAAAACCGGTCCGCCTCGCCAGCAAGTCGGTCCGCAGCCGGGAGCTGATCAGCCGAGCTCTCGGGCGGCCCGGCTGGCGGGGCGTCATGGCGTTCACAGTGCCCGAGGCGATCTGGCTGGTCCGCGCTGGCGTCAGCGACGACGTGCTGGTCGCGTACCCCAGCGGGGACCGGGCCGCCCTCGCCGAGCTGGGCGCCGACCCGACGCTCGCCGCCGCGATCACCCTGATGATCGACGGCACCGGCCAACTCGACCTCATCGACGCCATCGCGGCACCGGGGCAGCGCGCCGAGCTACGGCTGTGCCTGGATCTGGACGCCTCCTGGCGACCACTGCGCGGCCGGGTGCACGTCGGCGTCCGCCGCTCACCGGTGCACAGCGCGCGGGCCGCCGGAGCGCTCGCCGCCGCCGTCGCCGGTCGGCCCGGCTTCCGGCTGGTCGGGCTCATGTCGTACGAGGCGCAGATCGCCGGCCTGGGCGACGCGCCGCCGGGGCAGACGCTGCTGGCCGGCGCGATCAGGCTGGCCCAGCGCGGGTCGTACCGCGAGTTGCTGGCCCGCCGTGGTGCGGCGGTGGCCGCGGTACGCGAGCACGCCGACCTGGAGTTCGTCAACGGCGGCGGCACCGGCAGCGTGGCCGCGACCAGCGCCGATCCCGCGGTCACCGAGGTCACCGCGGGATCGGGCCTGTACGGGCCGACGCTGTTCGACGCGTACCGCGCCTGGCGGCCCACCCCGGCGGCCTTCTTCGCCTGCACGGTGGTCCGCCGGCCGACGCCGGAGTTGGCCACGGTGCTCGGCGGCGGCTGGATCGCCTCCGGCCCGGCCGCCGACAGCCGGCTACCCCGGCCGTGGCTACCGGCGGGGCTGAAGCTGGTCGGCACCGAGGGCGCCGGCGAGGTGCAGACGCCGCTGTCCGGAGCGGCTGCTGCCGACCTGCGCGTCGGCGACCGGGTGTGGTTCCGCCATGCCAAGGCAGGTGAGCTGTGTGAACGGGTCAACGAGCTGCACCTGATCGAGGGGGAGGCGGTGGTGGCGACGGTCCCCACCTATCGGGGCGAGGGGCGGGCCTTCCTCTGACGCCGGAGGGCCGCCCAGCCGCCGGCCGGAGCCCGCGCCCCGCGCCGACTCAGACGGGCTGGGCCGCCTCGGTCTGTTTCCCGGCGGTGGACCGGTCGTTGTCCGGGCCGTCGACCTGGCGGTGCAGGTACTCCCGGATCAGCGCCTTCGCCTCCAGCAGCACCCGCTCGTCGCCGTCGGACTTCCGGCGGAACGCGAGCTTGATCAGCGCGTCCGCCGCCTCGACCGCGATCTCCAGCACGAAGCGCAGCTTGGGTACGTCGGTGAGCCCGAAACGCTCGGTGAGCACCCGGGCCAACTGGTCGGCGATCACGCCGTTGTTGTCCCGTTGCTCGTCGAGCAGGTGCAGGTCGACCACGTCGCCGAAGTGCAGGGTACGGAAGCCGGGGACGGTGCGGTGCATCGTGATGTACTCGTCGATGCCCGCGTCGACGCCGTCCCACCAGTGGGTCATCTCGTCGGAGGCGAACCGCTCGTCGAGGCGCTGGAGGTAGGACTCCATGGTCCGCAGGGTCAACGCCTGCACGATCGCCCGTTTGTCCGGAAAGAACTGGTAGACCGACCCGATCGCCACCTCGGCCCGCTCGGCGAGCAGGGTGGTGGTCAGCCCCTCGTACCCCACCTCGTCGACGAGCTCGGCGCAGGCATCCAACATGCGCTGTACCCGCGCGACACTTCGACCTTGCACCGGTACGCGGCGCAGCGGCCCGGTCGTGGCGGCTGGTGTGGACACTCTGCGCCACCCCCCTTCGACGGATGAACATATCTCCACGTCACGAGTTCGTGACTACCGGTACAACGAGCGGATCGCAATTGCGGTATTTACCAGCTACAACGTTCCTGATATGAAGTCAGTTCATATTCATGAATGAGGAGTGCGCATGGTTCGCATCGCACCGCCCCGGGCTGGCTGGTCCAACTGGGCCGGGAACCAGCGTGGCAGCGCCAGCACGATCCTGCGCCCCGGCTCGCCGACCGACGTCGCAGAAGCCGTCCGATCCGCGGTGGCCGACGGCGCACGAATCCGGGTGACGGGCAGCGGCCACTCCTTCACCGCCGTCGCGCTCGCCGACGACCGGCGGATGGACCTGTCCGAACTGGACACCATGGTCAGCGTGGACGTCGCCCGACGACTTGTCACAGTGCCGGCCGGGATGACCCTGCACGCGCTCAACGGCCTGCTCGCCCGGCACGGCCTCGCGCTGCCCAACCTCGGCGACATCGACGCGCAGACCGTCGCCGGGGCGATCTCCACCGGCACCCACGGCACCGGCGCCGGCTACGGGTGCCTCTCCACCTTCGTCGCGGCGATCACACTGGTCACCGGTGCCGGCGAGGTGCTGCGCTGCTCCGCCGACGAGAATCCCGACGTCCTCGCCGCCGCCCGGGTGTCGCTCGGCGCGCTCGGTGTCCTGGTCGAGGTGACCCTGCGCTGCGTCGACGCCTTCGTCCTGCGCGCCCACGAACGCCCAGCCCAACTGGCCGACGTGCTCGGCGAACTGCCCGAGCTGATCGGCCGGCACGACCACGTCGAGTTCTACTGGTTTCCGTACACGTCCCGGGTCCAGGTCAAGGCCAACGACCGGGTGCCCGCCAACGACCGGCCGCTGTCGCGCTGGCGCGGTTGGATGGACGACGACTTCCTCTCCAACCGGGTCTTCGCCGGGGCCTGCCGGCTCGGCCGGGCCGTGCCCGCGCTGGCTCCCGGGATCAGCGCGGTCTCCGCCCGCGCCCTCACCGAACGCCAGTACACCGGCCGCTCCGACCGGGTCTTCTGCACCCCGCGCCGGGTCCGCTTCGTGGAGATGGAGTACGGCCTGCCCCGCGAGGCGCTGCCGGAGGCGCTTGCCGCGCTCCGGCGCATCGTGGACGGACTGCCGTTCAAGGTGCTCTTCCCGGTGGAGGTGCGGTTCACCGCCGCCGACGACATCTGGCTGTCGCACGGTTACGGCCGGGACAACGCCTACATCGCCGTGCACCAGTACGTCGGGATGCCGTACGAGCCGTACTTCCGGGCCTTCGAGAAGGTGGCCGCCGGGCTGGGCGGTCGCCCGCACTGGGGCAAGCTGCACTACCGCGACGCCGCCTCGCTGGCCACGGCGTACCCCCGCTTCCCGGACTTCCAGGCCGTCCGTGACCGCCTCGACCCGAACCGCGTCTTCACCAACCCCCACCTGACGCACGTCCTCGGCGCGTAAGGCCCCCCGCGCGCCCGCCCGCCCGCCACGCCCAAGATCCGCGCAACATCCGGGATGTTGCTGCCTCCCGCCGGTCGGAGGCAGCAACATCGGCGAAGTTGCGCGGATCTTGAGAGAGGCGCCGGGGGAACACGCGAGCTAGAGCGCCAGGTCGTTGAGGTTGACTGCACCGGCCATGGCTTCGGCGCCCCTGTCGTTCAGGTGCATGCCGTCGCCGCTGTCCAGCGCGGGGTGGATGTGGTCGAGGGCATGGGGGTCCGCGACGGCGCGCGCCACGTCGAAGACGGCGTCGAAGGTGTCGGTCGTCCGGATCCAGTCGTTCACCTCGCGTCGGATCGCGAGACCCGTCGGGGTGCTGATGTCGGGGCCGGCACCCGCGAACGGGCCGATGGTGGCGGCGAGGATCTTCAGGCCAGCGCGGTGGGCGCGGTCAGCAAGCGTGCGGAAACCCTCGACCAGGTCGCCGGCCGTGACGGGAGGCTCGCCGAGCATGCCGGGTAGACCCAGGTCGTTGATGCCGAAGTGGACCAGGACATGGGTCACCGCCGGCACCGAGAGGACGTCGCGGTCAAAGCGGGCCAGCCCGTGTTCGCCGACCGTGTCACGCAGCAGCCGGTTACCGGCGATGCCCTGGTTGACGACCCAACCACGCTTCAGCCGCCGGTTCAGGACGTCGACCGAGCGGCGATTGGCGCTCGTCGTGGTGCCGACCCCCTCGAACCAGGAGTCGCCGAAGGCCACCGTGACGGCGGTGCCCGCCGGGGCGAGCACGTCGACACCCGAGATGAAGTATCGGGCCTCGGGCTGCTCGGTCGCCGGGAAGTCGGCCGACGTGACGTGCTCCCCGGGGGCGATCAGGGCACGTTCGGCAGGCTTGTGGGAGTGCGTGGCCAGCCCGGTCGGCTCCGGAAGGTAGAGACTCACGACCAGATCGTCGCCGGCCACCACGGGAAGGTCGACCTGATCCGTCACGACCTCCCCGCCGGCCGGGACGACCCACCGCCCAGCGCCGCCGACGGTGAGAACGGCCCGCCGGTCGCCGCCGGCAACCGTCGCGGTCCCGATGGTCAGCGGGGTACGACCGAAGAGGTTCGTCAGCCGTACGCGGAAAGCCGCCCCGCCGCCGGCCAGGTGCAGCACCTGACGCACTGTCTGGTCGGCGAAGCCACGCGGTTCGCTGAACTGGAGCTGCTCGTAGGGACTGATCACTGCCGTCCGGAAACCCGCCGCCCAGATCACGGCTGGTCCAGGTCGGTAGTGGTGCCTTCCTCGACGCTGATCACCGCATCGATCAGGGAGAAGAACGTCTGGATACCGGGTCGGTTCGCGCCCCGGCGGCGGGACTCGGCGAAGTCCTCGGAGGAGGCCCAGAAGACGATGTCCAGCCATTCGTCGGCGGACACCCGGATCAGTCGGGCGTCGAGGAAGCCGGCACGATCGTCCTGGAAGTCCCGCAGCATCGCCGGTCGGGCGGCCAGCAGAGTATCGGCGCGCTCGGCGGGGACGCGGAAACGGGTGATCTCGACGGTGGTCATCGTTCCTCATCTCGCTCGGTTCCCGGGCCCTCGATGCCCAGCATCAGCCTGAGCTGGGCGAGGAGGACCACCCGGAAATCGGTCGGTGTCGGAGTGGAATGGCGCTGGACGCGGGAGACGATCAGACCGGCCAGCGCCGTCAGCAGGAAGTCGGTCACCGCTTCGGCGTCGTGGGCAAGGGTGAAGTCACCCCGCCGCGCGCCCTCCGCCACGGCGGCCAGGAAGGGCGCGCGGTAACGGGCCCACACTTCGGCGCTGTGATCGCGAAGCTCGTCGTCGCGCATGGCCGACCGCCAGAACTCGACGAGGATCCGCCGGGTGCTCTCCGAGTTGTGCAAGCTGCGGTCCACCAGCCCGACCAGCCGTCGCCACGGATCGGTCTCGACGTCGGACACCGCCCGCAGGGCGGCCACCTCCCGGTCGGTGTAGACCTGCATCGCCTCGATGATCATGTCTTCCCGCGAGCCGAAGTAGGTCTGCAGCGTGCTGATGGCAACGCCCCCGGCTGCCGCGACGTCGGTGAAGCGGGTGTTCTCGTAGCCGCGCGAGGCGAGTACGTCGGCCACCGCGTCGAGGACCGCGGTCCGCCTCTCCCCACCCGCGCGTCTCCTGCGAGTCGTCGGCATGGTTATACGGTACGGCCATACCGGCGACGCAGCCATGCTGCACGGGCATGCGTGAGAGGGAACACCCGAACACGGGCCGGCTCGCGGCCGTCGAGCCGGAAAACAGCGGCCAGAAACAGATCTTGGACAGTTTCCGTTCTGTCCGAACGGAAACTGTCCAAGATCTGAACAGGCCAGGAGCGACGCAGCTACTCGCTGCTGGTGGCGGCCTTGCGCGGGGCGGCCTTCTTCGCCGGGGCCTTCTTCGCCGCGGTGGTGGCCTTCGCCGTGGTGGTCTTCTTCGCGGCAGTGGACTTGCTGGCAGCGGCCGTCTTCTTGGTGGCCGTGGCCTTCTTCGCGGGCGCCTTCTTCGCCGCCGCCTTCTTCCGCGGCGCCGGACCCTTCGCCCGCTTCTCGGCCAGCATCTCGGACGCCTCCTCGAGGCTCAACGCCTCCGGCGTCTGCCCGCGCCGCAGCGACGCGTTGACCTCCCCGTCGGTCACGTACGGGCCGAACCGGCCGTCCTTGATCACCAGCGGCTTCTCGGTCAGCGGGTCGACGCCCATCTCGCGCAGCGGCGGTGCCGCGGCGCGCCGGCCCCGGGTCTTCGGGGCGGCCAGCAGAGCCAGCGCCTCGTCCAGACCGACGGTGAACATCTGGTCCTCGGACTCCAGCGAGCGGAACTCCTCGCCCCGCTTCACGTATGGGCCATAGCGACCGTTGTTCGCGAAGACCTCGACGCCGTCCGGCGCGACACCGACCAGCCGGGGCAGGCTGAGCAGCTTGAGCGCCTCCTCCAGCGTCAGCCCGTCGGGGGTCTGCGTACGCAGCAGCGACGACTTCCGCTCCCCGCTGGACACGTACGGGCCGAACCGGCCGGACTTGAGCACGATCGGCTCGCCGGTGGCGGGGTCGTCGCCGAGCTTGCGCTCGCCGCTGCCGCCGAGGAACAGCTCGTGCACCTTCTCCGGGGTCAGCTCGTCCGGGGCCAGGCCCTCGGGGATCGGTGCCCGGTCACCCTGGGCACCGGCCTCCTCGCCCTCGGCAGGTGCCGCCGGGGCCTCGCCGGGCACCGCACGCTGGAGGTACGGCCCGTAGCGGCCGACCCGCACCACGACCTCGCGACCGTCGTCGTCGGTGAAGAGCGGGATGGAGTTGACGCTGCGGGCGTCGATGTCGCTGAGGTTCTCGGTGACCAGCTTCTTGAGCCCGCCGGAACGGGCGATGTCCTGGTCGCCGGCGCCGTTGGAGCTGCCGAAGTAGAACGCGGTGAGGAAGTCGACGGCGGCGTGGTCACCACCGGCGATCTCGTCCAGCTCGTTCTCCATGGTGGCGGTGAAGTCGTAGTCGATCAGGCGGGGGTAGTGCCGCTCCATCAGCCCGATCACCGCGAAGGCCAGGAAGGTCGGGATCATCGCCTGGCCACGCTTGGTGACGTACCCCCGGTCCTGGATCGTCTGCATGATCGACGCGTAGGTGGACGGGCGGCCGATGCCCAGCTCTTCCAGGGCCTTGACCAGCGACGCTTCGGTGTAGCGCGACGGCGGCTGGGTGTGGTGGCCCTGCGCGGCCAGCTCGTCGGCGGTCAGCGGCTGGTCCTTGGCCAGGGTGGGCAGCCGGCGCTCGGCGTCCTCGGCCTCGGCGTTCTCGTCGTCACTGGACTCGACGTACGCGCGCAGGAAGCCCGGGTCGGTGATGGTCTTGCCGGTCGCGCCGAAGTCGGCTTCCTCCTGCGCGGTGGAGACCGCCCGGATCCGCACCGACACGCTGGAGCCGACCGCGTCGGTCATCTGCGAGGCGATGGTGCGCCGCCAGATCAGCTCGTAGAGCTTGAACTCCTCGGCGGACAGCTCCTTGGCCACCTCGCCCGGGGTACGGAAGTTGTCCCCCGCCGGGCGGATCGCCTCGTGCGCCTCCTGCGCGTTCTTCACCTTGCCGGTGTAGCGGCGCGGCTCCGGCGGAACGCTGCGCTCGCCGTACAGCTCGACGATCTGTCGACGGGCCGCCGAGATGGCGGTCTCCGACAGGTTGACCGAGTCGGTACGCATATAGGTGATGTAGCCGTTCTCGTACAGGCGCTGCGCGGTGCGCATCGTCTGCTGCGAGGACAGGCGCAGCTTGCGGGCCGCCTCCTGCTGGAGGGTCGAGGTGATGAACGGCGCGTACGGACGACGACGGTAGGGCTTCTCCTCGACCCGGGTGACGGTGAACGGCCGCCCGTCGAGGCGGGCCGCGAGACCCCGGGCACCGCTCTCGTCGAGGTGCACGACCCCGGCGCCGGCCCGGACCCGACCGGTGGTCGGCTCGAAGTCCTTACCGGTGGCGATCCGGTCGCCGTTCAGGGCGATCAGGGTGGCGTTGAAGCTACGCGGACCCTCGCCGGCGTTGGCCACCGCCAGGGTGGCCAGGATGTCCCAGTATTCGGCGGTGCGGAAGGCCATCCGCTGGCGTTCCCGCTCGACCACGATGCGGGTGGCCACCGACTGCACCCGGCCCGCCGAGAGCCGCGGCATGACCTTCTTCCACAGCACCGGGGAGACCTCGTAGCCGTACAGACGGTCGAGGATCCGGCGCGCCTCCTGGGCGTCCACCAGATCGCGGTCGATCTCCCGGGGGTTGGCCACCGCCGCCTGGATCGCCGGCTTGGTGATCTCGTGGAAGACCATCCGCTTGACCGGCACCTTGGGCTTGAGCGTCTCCACCAGGTGCCAGGCGATCGCCTCGCCCTCGCGGTCCTCATCCGTGGCCAGGAGGATCTCGTCGACCTCCTTGGCCAGCTTCACCAGCTTGCTGATCTGCTGCTTGCGGTCGGCGGAGACGACGTAGAGCGCGTGGAAGCCGTTGTCGACGTCCACCCCGAGGCGGGCCCAGGGCTCCTTCTTGTATTTGGCCGGCACGTCGGCGGCGTTGCGCGGCAGGTCGCGGACGTGACCGAAGCTGGCCTCCACGACGTACCCCGGGCCGAGGTAGCCCGAGATCGTCTTGGCCTTCGCCGGTGACTCGACGATGACCAGACGGGTGGTTCCAGCGTTGCTCGGCACGTCTCTCCCCGACCTCACTCCTGCTCGTGGCCTGCCGGCGCCCGGACAGCGACCGCTTTCGACCCCGCCGTAGCACCGGCGGTCCGGATGTCCAACGTAACGCGTTGCCCGCGATTCGGGTTTCGCGGGCCGCAAACCGCTTCGACGCGGCGGTCGACACCGCCCCGCCGCGCTCGGCACTGCCGGACGGCGCCACCGTACACCGTGAGTAGGGCTCGAAGCGGGTCACTGTGACGATGGCGGACTCACGACCGAGGTCCGACCCGCCCGTTTTCTGCCTGGATCGACCCGCCGGCTGTCCGGCACCGGACAGCCGGACGCCGCCGCTGACCTGGGCGAAATGACCGCTTCACTGCCGAGTTGGCCAGGCGTCCGCCGGTGCCGCGGGCGGCGGTCCGCCGACCAGCTCGGCGAGTCGGGCCAACCGACGGCGTCCGGTGATCCGGTAGGCCGGGCCACCCTCCGCCGGGCCGAGCAGCGTCCCGGCCAGCCCGGCCGCCGCGAGCGCGACACCGATCGGCTCCCAACACTCCTGATCGTCGGGGCCCAGCCGCAACAGGTAGCAGTCGGGAGGCTCCGGCGTCCCGGCGGCGGCGAGCCACAGCCGCAACCGCCGGCCGGTCAGATGGAAGGCCGCCGGCGGGCGTTTCGTCGGACCGTGCAGCCAGGCGGCCGCGAGCGGCTTCAAGACCCGGGTGTACGACGTCCGCACGGCGTGTCGCTCGCCCTCGATCGGCTCCCAGCTGGCCGCCAGCCCGCGCGACGCCAGTTCGGCGACGAGCACGTGCACCCGCCACGCCGCGTCCACCCGCACCGAGAGCCGGGCGGTTCCGCCCATCCGGACCACCTCAGCCGGCCCGGCGAGCAACCCGGCGAGGTCGGCGACGGCCGGTTCGGCAGCGTCCGCGCCGAAGAAGACAAGTTGCCGGCCCGCGTCGTCACCCGGGGCCGGGCCGTTCAGTGGGGAGCCGTGTTGCGACGGGCCGTTCCTCGGCGCGCCGCCACGGCGTCGCCCGGGGGTGGGCGTGTCGGACTCGGGCGCGGGGAACAGCGCCGGAGGCGGCTGCGCCTTCCCGGTGTCACCGAGCCCGCTCAGCGACACTCCGGCACCTCGTCGAATGCCTGTTTCAACTCCTCGGAGTTGAGTTTGCTGGTGTCCAGCGCGCTGGCGTCGTACTCCTTGTTGAGCGTCTCCACCGCGGCCCGCACACCGTCGTAGAAGACGGTCGGCTCGCCGGTGCCCAGGCCGTCGATGGTGTCCCGGGCACGGCCGTACGCGTCCCGCATCTTCCCCAGCGAACTGCGGAAACCCACGGAGATGGCCTCGCCGTTGTCGGTGTCCGGGATGCCCGCCTTCTCCACCTTGCGGCGCGCGGCCTCGCTGGCCTGCTCCGCCCCGTCGAAGAGCCGCACCAGGTTCTCCTTGGCCTGCGCCGGCGTGGTCTGCGCGGTCATCTGCTCATCGGTGCTGCTGGTCAGCTTGTTGATCTCCAAGCGCCACGGGGTGAGCGCGCCGCAGACCGAGGCCGCCCAGGCCCGTGGGCTGGGGCCGCCACCGCAGCCGGCCAGGACGACGATCGTGGCCAGGACCACCGTGAGCTTTCCGGCGGCAGACGCCCGGCACGTACGCATGCGTTGCAGCGTACGGCCTTTGGCCAGGTGTGGCACCGGGCCGTTCCTGGGTCAGGCGTTCACCGTCTCCGGACGGTGATCGGTGCTGCCCGCGCCGGTGTTGCCATCGGCGTCCGAGTCGGACATCGCGATGCCCTTGCGCTTGCTGAACACCACCGACGCCACGATGATCAGCGTCGCTACCAGCGCGATGCTGACGCGCAGGCCGACATTGCGGTCGTCGCCGACGCTCCACGCCACCACGGCGGGTGCGATCAGCAGCGAGACCAGGTTCATCACCTTGATCAGCGGGTTGATCGCCGGGCCGGCGGTGTCCTTGAACGGGTCACCGACGGTGTCGCCGATGACCGTGGCGGCGTGCGCCTCGGAGCCCTTGCCGCCGTACGCGCCGTCCTCGACCAACTTCTTGGCGTTGTCCCAGGCCCCACCGGAGTTGGACAGGAACACCGCCATCAGGGTGCCGGCACCGATCGCACCGGCCAGGTACGCGGCGAGCGCGCCGGGCCCGAGGCCGAAACCGACAGCGATCGGCGCCAGGATGGCCAGCAGACCGGGGGTCATCAGCTCGCGCTGCGCGTCCCGGGTGCAGATGTCGACGACCTTGCCGTACTCCGGACGCTGGGTGCCGTCCATGATGCCGGGCAGCTCACGGAACTGCCGGCGGACCTCCATCACCACGGCACCGGCCGAGCGGGACACCGCGTTGATGGCCAGACCGGAGAAGAGGAAGACCACCGCCGCGCCGATGATCAGGCCGACCAGGTTGCGCGGGTTCGCCACGTTCAGCGAGTTGAGGATCTCCGTACCGACATCACCCACACCGGCGTCCGCGTACGCGCTGCGCAGCGTGTCGGTGTACGAGCCGAACAGCGCGGTCGCGGCGAGGACCGCCGTGGCGATGGCGATCCCCTTGGTGATCGCCTTGGTGGTGTTGCCCACCGCGTCCAGCTCGGTGAGCGTGCGCGCGCCGTGCTCGTCGATGTCGCCGGACATCTCGGCGACGCCCTGGGCGTTGTCGGAGATCGGTCCGAAGGTGTCCATCGCGACGATCACGCCGACGGTGGTGAGCAGGCCGGTGCCGGCCAGCGCCACGGCGAACAGCGACAGCGTGATGGAGCTGCCGCCGAGCAGGAACGCGCCGAACACACCGGCGCCGATCAGCACCGCCGAGTAGACAGCCGACTCCAGACCGACGCTGATGCCGGCCAGGATCACCGTCGCCGCACCGGTCTGCGAGCTCTTGCCGATGTCCTGCACCGGACGCTTGTTGGTCTCGGTGAAGTAGCCGGTCAGCGCCTGGATCGCGCCGGCCAGCACGATGCCGATCACGACAGCGCCGATGGCCACCAGCCGCGGGTTGCCCGGAGCGTCGGTGAGGCCACTGTCGAACTCGCCGAAGGTCGCCGGCAGGTACGCGTACGCGGCGATCGCCACCAGCACGGCGGAGAGCGCCGCCGACAGGTAGAAGGCCCGGTTGATGGCGGTCAGGCCGTTGCGGTCGGACGCGCGCAGCCGGGTGATGAAGACGCCGACGATCGCGATCAGCACGCCGATGGTGGAGATGATCAGCGGGAAGACGAGGCCTTCCTCACCGAACGCGGCGCGGCCGAGGATCAGCGCGGCGACCAGCGTCACCGCGTACGACTCGAACAGGTCGGCGGCCATGCCGGCGCAGTCACCGACGTTGTCGCCCACGTTGTCGGCGATGGTGGCCGCGTTGCGCGGGTCATCCTCGGGGATGCCCTGCTCGACCTTGCCGACCAGGTCGGCGCCGACGTCGGCGGCCTTGGTGAAGATGCCACCGCCGACCCGCATGAACATCGCGAGCAGCGCGGCACCGAAGCCGAAGCCCTCCAGCACGGTGGGCGCGTCACCCCGGTAGACGATGACGACCAGCGCCGCACCGAAGAGGCCGAGGCCGACGGTGAGGAAGCCGACGACGCCACCGGTGCGGAAGGCGATCTTCATGGCCGCCTCGCGGCCGCCTACTCGCTCTCTCGCGGCGGCGGCCACGCGCAGGTTGGCTCGGGTGGCCAGCCACATGCCCGCCCCGCCGATGAACGCGCTGAAGAGAGCGCCCACCACGAAGAAGAGGGAACGGCCGATCTTCACCGCCAGCTCGCTGCCATCGGTGTCGTGCACCGGGAGCAGGAAGAGCAGGACGACGGCGACGACAACGAAGATCGCCAGGGTGCGGAATTGACGGAGCAGGTAGGCCGAGGCGCCCTCCTGGACCGCCCCCGAGATCTCCTGCATTTTCTCGGTGCCCTTACCAGCGGCCAGCACCGTTTTCGTCAGGGCGGCAGCGAAACCGAGCGCCACCAGCGCGACGACCGCGGCGATGACGACGTAGGTGACATTGCTTCCGGTAAGGGAAAGCCCGCCGCCGTCGGCGGCCAAGGTCTCGGACATCTGTGTCCTCCTGTTACCGAACAATCGCGCCGGTGAGTGGAGACGCACTGACCGACGCCTGGATGCGGACTCGCAAGCGCGCGCCAACCCACCAGCGGACCAGCGATGACCACCCATACCCGCTGGCTGCGGGATGGGTCACTTGCTGACAACCCGGGTACTGTAGCCCTCCTCAGTGTTGGAGGTCACACCCAGGTGGCACCGTGTCGCGATGATCTTCGTCGCTGTGTTATGAAACGGAATCTGATATAGGGCCCGATCCATGCAAAGAAGGCCGCATCCCCAGTTGGGGACGCGACCTACGCAGCGGAACCGTTCAGCGGCCGACCGGCCACACCATCCGTACCTCGGTGCCGATGCCCTCGTCGACCGGGCGCACCTGCAGGTCCTCGACGAAACCGGCGAGCAGCGCGAAGCCCACACCGGTGGTCAGCGCCTCGTCGGTCAGCGACTCGTTGGCCAGTTCGTCCGGCGGCAGCGCGGTCAGACCGATGCCCGCCTCGATCGGCGCCCGGTCCACCACCCGCACCGCGTACGAGCCACCGTCGGACATCTCCACCAGCACCGGATCGGCCAGGCCGTACTGCCGGTGCAGGGCCACCGCGCGGGTGCACGCCTCACCGATGGCCAGGCGCACCTCGTCCAGCAGGTCCTCGCGGACCCCGGCCCGCCGGGCGACGGCGACGCCGACCAGACGGGCGGTGCGCACGTGCACCGGCGCGGGTGAGAACGAGAGCTTGACTGTCGCCATCACGCGTCGGCGCCCGCCGAGTCGGCGCTGACCGCCGCATCGACAGTCGGGTGCAACGGAAACACCTGGTCCAGTGCGGTGATCCGGAAGATCTTGAGCAGCGGCTCCTTGTCGCAGACCAGCGCGAACGAACCACCGGCGGAACGGAGCCGCTTGAGCGCGCCGACCAGCACACCCAGCCCGGTGGAGTCGAGGAAGTCCACCCGACCGAGGTCGACCACCACGTGACGCGCCCCACCGTCGATCAGCTCGAGGAGCCGTTCACGGAGCCGGGGTGCGGTGTAGACGTCCACCTCACCACCGACCTCGAGCACCGTGTGCTCACCCACGGTGCGGGTCGCCAGTGACAGCTCCATCGGTCCTCCTCGCCAGAGCCGTAAACTCTCGTGGGCATCTAACCACTACCGCCAGGGCGGCCTGCGGACGCCAGCGGAGGCTACCCCTTACCCCGGTGTCCGACTTTTCATCTCCGAACACCAGTGCGAGAGTGCAGGGCGTGACCTCCAACGACTTCAGCTCCGCGCGCGGCACGCCGCGCCACGACCTGGAGTCGTCGTCCGCGGCCACCGTATCCGCTGGTCCCGGGCCAGCGCCGGCCGACCTGCTGCGCCGGCTGCGCGCCCGGGGCGCCGCCGACCCGGTCACCCACGTCGAGCGGGTACCGGCCCGCGCCGGGGTGCCCGCGCCCTGGCCGTCGTGGGCACCGGCGCAACTGCGCACGGCGTTCACCGGGCGCGGCGTGGTCGCGCCCTGGCAGCACCAGGCCGAGGCGGCCACCCTGGCGTACGAGGGCCAGCACGTGGTCGTGGCCACCGGCACCGCGTCCGGCAAGTCCCTGGCGTACCAACTGCCGGCCCTGGCCACGCTGCTGGCCGACCCCCGGGCCACAGTGCTCTACCTGGCACCGACCAAGGCGCTCGCCGCGGACCAGTTGCGCGCCGTCGCCGCACTGGAACTGGAGGGGGTACGCCCCGCCTGCTACGACGGCGACACTCCGCGCACCGAGCGGGAGTGGATCCGCCGGCACTCCCGGTTCGTGCTGACCAACCCCGACATGCTGCACCACGGCATCCTGCCCGGGCACGCCCAGTGGTCCGGCTTCCTGCGCCGACTCGCGTACGTGGTGATCGACGAGTGCCACACCTACCGGGGCGTGTTCGGCTCGCACGTCGCGCACGTGCTGCGTCGGCTACGCCGGCAGTGCGCCCGGTTCGGGGCCACCCCGGTGTTCGTGCTCGCCTCGGCGACGTCCGGGGACCCGGCGACGGCGGCCGGGCGGTTGACCGGCCTGCCGGTGACGGCGGTCACCGAGGACGCCTCCCCCCGGGGCGGGGTGACCTTCGCGCTCTGGGAGCCGCCGCTGCTGCCACCCGACGCGGGCTCGTCCTCGCCGATGCCACCAGCCTCGTCGTCCCCGGTGCCGCCGCAGGCGACCGGCGACGACCCCTCCCGGTCGGTGCCGCCGCAGGGGAACGGTGACCACGACGACCTCAGGCAGGTCCGCCGGTCGGCGCTGCGCGAGACCGCGGACCTGCTCGCCGACACCGTCGCCGAAGGGGTACGTACCCTCGCGTTCGTCCGGTCCCGCAAGGGCGCCGAGGTGGTGGCCGCCAGCGCCCGTCGCGCGCTGGACGACGCGGTGCCAGGGCTCGGCGACCGGGTGGCCGCCTACCGGGGCGGCTACCTGCGGGAGGAGCGGCGCGAGCTGGAACGCGCGCTGCTGCACGGCGACCTGCTCGGCCTGGCCTCGACCAACGCGTTGGAGCTGGGCGTGGACCTGGTCGGGCTCGACGCGGTGCTGATCTGCGGCTACCCGGGCACTCGGGCGTCGCTGTGGCAGCAGGCGGGCCGGGCCGGGCGTTCCGGGCAGGAGGCCCTGGCGGTGCTGGTGGCGCGGGACGACCCGCTGGACACCTACCTGGTGCACCACCCGGAGGCGATCTTCGGGGCACCGGTGGAGGCGACGGTGCTCGACCCGGCCAACCCGTACGTGCTGGCCCCGCAGCTCGCCTGCGCGGCGGCGGAGGCACCGCTCACCCCGGCCGACCTGGCGCTCTTCGGCGACGGGGCGAAGGAGGCGATCGACGAGTTGGTCGCGGCGGGGGCACTGCGGCAACGGCCCACCGGTTGGTACTGGCGGCACCGGGAGCGGCCCGAGGTGGACCTGCGCGGCGAGGGCGGCGCCCCGGTCGCCGTGGTGGAGTCGTCGACCGGCCGGCTGCTCGGCACCGTCGACGGCGGCTCCTCGCACTTCCTGCTGCACCCCGGCGCGGTCTACCTGCACCAGGGCGTCTCGTACGTGGTCGACCAGCTCGACCTCGTCGACGGGTGCGCGCTGGTGCACGCCGAGGAGCCGGACTGGTCCACCCACGCCCGTGACGTCACCGACCTGTCGGTGGTGTCGGTGCGTTCCTACGTGGACGCCGGGCCGGTCGGCATGTTCCTCGGCGAGGTGGACGTGACCAGCCAGGTGGTGTCGTACCAGCGGCGGCGCATCGCCACCGGCGAGGTGATCGACACCCGGCCGCTCGACCTGCCGACCCGGGAGCTGCGCACCGTGGCGGTCTGGTTCACCCTGTCGCCGCAGTCGTTGACCCACGCCGGGGTCCAGCCGGCCGATGTGCCGGGTGCGTTGCACGCCGCCGAACACGCCGCGATCGGCCTGCTGCCGCTGATGGCCACCTGCGACCGCTGGGACATCGGCGGGCTCTCCACCGCACTGCACCCGGACACCGAAGCGCCGACCGTCTTCGTCTACGACGGGCACCCGGGTGGCGCCGGGTTCGCCGAGCGGGCGTACGGGACGGCGGCGGCGTGGCTGCGGGCCACCCGGGACGCGATCGCGGAGTGCGGCTGCGAGACCGGATGCCCATCCTGCGTGCAGTCACCGAAATGCGGCAATGGCAACAACCCCCTCTCCAAACCGGACGCGATCCGGGTGCTCGACGTGGTGCTGGCCAACCTGCCGCGCTGAGCAGCTTGCATGAACCGGCATGGCACGGGGCACAATGATGTGGGAGCGCTTCCATCGATGCCTTTGTTGCTGATCGCCCCCCGTGCCCGAGGAGAAGCTGTGGCCGACACCATCGCCGAGACCGTCGACCTGCTCTACACCATCGACCAGGACAATCTCACCCTCGACCAGCAGATCGCGCTGGGGTCGGCACTGGCCGCCCTGGCGCAGGCGGAACGGCTGGAACAGATCAACGAGCGGCTGCGCGGCATCCACCAGGTGCTCAACACCTGGGCGCTGCGGGCCGCGACCTCCGTCGACAGTCGCTGAGGTCTGCCGGGGTGATCCTGCAAGGGCACCAGTGATCACTCCGGGCTGGGTAGTCGTCCGACGGGCTCGACGACTACCCAGCAGCAACTGGTCATGGACCGCAGGGGGCGCGACGGTTGTCGGGCTGTGCGAGACTCCGGCGCACCAACCCCCAGAGGAGTTCAGATGCAGCTCGACAACTTGCAGGGCCAGCACCAGTTCCACATTCGCCAGCGCCTGCGCATGATGGTCAACCAGTACGAGGTCCGGGCGGTCTCCCCGGACGGCAGCGAGGGTGAGCTGTTGGCGTTCGCGCAGCAGAAGCGGCTCGCCTTCAAGGAGCAGGTGACCATCTACACGGATGACTCCAAGCAGCAGCCGCTGCTCGGCTTCAAGGCCCGCCAGCGCATCGACCTCGGTGCCACGTACGACGTCACCGACGCGGCCGGCAACCCGATCGGCCTGTTTCGCAAGGACTTCGCCCAGTCGCTGCTGCGCTCCACCTGGCACGTCGAGCAGGCCGGCCTGCCGCAGGTGACCGGCCAGGAGCGGAGCCTGCCGGTCGCGTTGCTGCGTCGATTCGTCGACTCGCTGTCCTGGCTGCCGTACCACTTCGACTTCACCGCAGGCGGCCAGCCGGTCTTCTCCGTGATCAAGAAGTGGGGCCTGCGCGACAAGTACGTCGTCGAGGTGCAGCACCCGCAGATCGACCGTCGCCTGGTCATCGCGATGGCCGTCGCCCTCGACGCGCTCCAGTCCCGCTGACGCACCCGGCCCGGACGAGGGCGGTGCGATGACCCTCAGCGGTCGCCGTCGCGGCCACCCAATCCTCGGCTGCCGGCCGGGAGCTGGACCTCGACCAGTCCCGGCCGGCAGGCCGCCGGACCGCACTCCCGGGATGGCAGGCCGTTCGACGGCACTCGCCCCAGACTTCGGGCCGCTCCACCCGCACTCGCCCCGGACAGCGGGCCGCTCGACCGCACTCGCGCCGGAGAGGGTGGGCCGCTGGTGATTGGGCCCTGACTGGTCCGGTCGCCCCCTTTGGAGCTGATGTCGTAACCGCATCGGCCTTGATGTCGTAACCGATTCAGCTCCAAAGCACCCGCCAATCCGACGCAGGCCCTTGGTTCCTTCGACCACGCGCCAGCCCGTACTTCCGCTTGACGCTGCTAAGCGGGCCAAGCCCCTCCCTCCAAAGACCGCGCCCTCGACAGACCGCGCCCTCCGCAGCCGCGCCCCGTGCTGGCCGCGCCCCGTGCTGGTCCCGCCCTCTGCTGGCCACGCCCCGTGCTGGTCCCCCTCTGCTGGCCACGCCCCGTGCTGGTCTGTGCTGGTCCCGCCCTGTGCTGGCCGCGGCGCGCGGTTAGTAGAGACGCCACCGTGAGGGTCAGCCCCGCACTGGCCCGGCACGGGCGCTCGCCGCTGCCACGCGGGTCAGGCCTGGTAGCGGCGTGAACGCCACCTCGACTGTCACCAGCACGTCCAGCCCATCGAGGTGACAGCTGACCAGCCGGCCGTCGTTGCGGCTGGCGAGATCGGACGCGGACGCGCAGGCCACCACGTCGCCGTCGAGCGCCCGGGCGGCACCGGCCAGCGCGCCGAGGTCGGCTGCCACCGCCGCCCGCTGGCTCGCCATGCCGGCGGCGACGATCGCTGCGCCGAACGTCCCGAACACCACGAAGACGAGCCCGATCGCCAGCAGCAGGATCGTCGCGCCACCTCGCGCCGGGTCCGGCCGACCAGCGACGAACCCCCGGGCGGCCGGGGCGTGACCGGAGGCGAGCGACGGACCGCGAGTTCGTCGCACTACCAACTCTCCTCGTCCGCACCCGGTTCGACGGCCGCGACGGCGGTGGCGACCACGGTGATGCGGGGTAGCCGCCCGCCCAACGTCCGGACGGGTGCCCGTACCGTCGCGTGCGCCCGGTCGCCTTCGACTGACACCGACACCGCCGCCCCCGGCGGCGCCGCACGGCCACCCTCCGCGTCGCCGTCCGCGCCCCGGGCGGCGGCGAGCGCCGCCTCCCGGGCCGCGTGCAGGCAGCCCGCCTGCGCGCTGACGGCGTTGACCGTGGTCAGACCGGCAAGCAGGAGCAGAAGCAGCGCCGGCAGGCCGGCCGCCAGTTCGGCGGTGAAGGACCCCCGGTCCCCACCAGCGGCCCCTACGAGGAGGCGACCTCTGCGCCCGTCGCCTGCCGCCAGCCCGGGAACGCTCGATCCTGAAGGATGGCCGGCCCGCCGGCGCCTGATCACTTCAGTGCCTGGTCGATGACAGCGGTCAGCGCCGACTGGACGTTGCCGGAGGTCAGCACCTTCAGCAGGATCCCGGCGAAGGCAACCGCGGCGAGGGTGCCCACGGCGTACTCGGCCGTGTTCATTCCGGCATCGCCGCGCAGGCGAGCGATGAGTTTGCGCATGACTGTTTTCCCTTCTCGATGGGTCAGAGCACGTCGCCGAGAACGGCGACGATCACCGGCACAAGTCCGGCGAGAATGAACGCCGGCAGGAAGCAGAGCCCCAGCGGCAGGACGATGAGCACGCCCGCCCGGCGGGCCGATGCCTCGGCGGCGGTGGCCCGGTCGGCGCGCAGGTCGTCGGCGAGCCGGGTCAGTGCGCCGGCCAGGGCGGCACCACTGTTGGCCGAGCGCAACGCCGCCGAGGTCAGCCGATCCGCGCCGGGCACTCCGTCCAGGGCGGACCACGCCTCCGCTGGACCACCGCCGAGCAGCAGCGTGCGGCCCACCCGGGCCAACCGGCCGGCGAGCGGCCCGTCCAACGCCTCGGCGACGGCCAGCACCGAGCGGTCCACCGGGGCGCCCGCCCGCATCGCTGCGGCCAGGAGGTCGGCGGCGAGTGGCAGGTCGGCGGCCTCCTGCTGCCGCCGTCTGCGCGCAGCGGGCGACTCGATCCGCCGCAGCAGGACATCGAGCAGGAACGCGGCCGGGACGGCACCGAGCAGCCCGAACCAGCCCCCGACGACGATGGCCACGGCGAGCCCACCGAGCGCCGCCACGAGCCGGATCGCGTCCGGCCGCCGTCGACGGGATGAGCTGGGCTGGCCCGTTCCGCTGGGCTGGCCCGCTGCATCAGGCTGGCCCGTTGGGCTGGGCTGGCTCGCTGCACTGGGCTGGACCGCTGAGACCTGCTGGCCCGTTGCTCTGCGTTGGTCCGCCGGGCCGGCCTGGCCAGCACGGCGCCGGGCCGTCATCCGGCCCGCCCCGGGGTCGCGCCCAGCCGTTCCGCCCAGAGGAGACCCACCGCCTGAAGGGCGACCGCGACAACGGCGCAGGCTCCACCGACTGTGCT
Organism: Micromonospora sp. NBRC 107095; assembly: GCF_030269705.1. Classification (NCBI taxonomy): domain Bacteria; kingdom Bacillati; phylum Actinomycetota; class Actinomycetes; order Micromonosporales; family Micromonosporaceae; genus Micromonospora; species Micromonospora sp. NBRC 107095. The sequence goes on along the minus strand of NZ_BSTU01000001.1, from coordinate 553,166 downwards.
GTGCAGGAGCACCGCCATGGGGTCGACACCAATGCCGTAGCCCAGGCCGATCCCGCCGACCGGCAGCGCCGCCAGTAGCCAGGCGGTGGCCCGCGCACCGGCCGCCTGGGCTGCCGCTGCGGCCAGGCCCCGATCGGTCGCCCGGGCGTCCGCCTCGATCCGTTCGACGAGCTCCGCCAGCGGCGCGCCGGTCCGGTCGGCCAACCGCACCGCCGCCGAGGTCAGCTGGCGGAGGCGGCCGGCGCCGTCACGCTCCACGGTCGCGACGGCGAGCGCACGTGCGACGGGCAGCCCGGCCCGCAGGTCCGCCGCGAGGCCGCAGAGCTGGTCCAGTTCACGTCGTCGGGTCCGCTCGGCGCTCCGGTTCAGTCGCCAACGCAGCACGGCGCGCACTGCCAGCGTGCCGTACCCGGCCAGCGCCACCGCCGCCACCGGACCCCCGATCAGGGCGCCCACAGCGCCGCCGAGGAGGCCGACCAGTGGCAGCACCCGGCTCGTCGATCGGGAGGAACGCGCCGACAGGGGCGTACCGGGCGTTCTGCCGGTCGGGCCGACGCGCAGGTCGTCGTGGCGATCGGCGATCGCCCATCCGCCGGCCACCGCCGCACCGGACACGTCGCCCCGACAACCCGCATCCAGGTCGCCGTGCCCGTCGGCGGTTGCCGGGCCGGGGACGCCGATCGGACCGTCCACGTCCCCGCCACCGACACCGATCGTGACCGTGGCCGCCGCAGGCAGTTGTTCCGCGTCGAGCATGGTGCTGGCCTGCTCCGGCCGGGCGGTGCCGATCGGACGTCGGGGATCTCGACGGGCCGGCGGACGCGTCGGGCCCTCCGGACGGGTGAAGCCGCCTTTCGCGCCCGGCCATCTCGGGCTGCGGGTGACGTCCCGGTCGGGCCAGCCGAGCGCCGTCCGCCTTCCGTTGGCACCGAAAGCGGTACCCGGCTCATCGGTGATCCGGACCGGATGACCCGAGGTCGGCGCAGCGCCGATGCCGTCGACCAGCAAGTCCGGAGTGCTACCGAGTTCCCTGATCCACTGCACCAGGGCGTCATCCGGATCGAGACCGCCGACCCTCCGCCCCGGCGTCAGCACCTGACGTCGACGGGCCCGCACGCTTCGTACGGGCCATGCCACCAGTGCGGCGGCGACCAGGAGCAGCGCCGCCACCAGCATCGTCCGGGCGGTCATGCCGGACCCGCCGATCCGGGCCACGGCTCGCTGAGGATGGGCGGCACCGCCACTCCACGCTCCCGCAGCAGCGCCCCGAGAGCACGGGCGGCGAGCCCGAGCCCGCCGCCGCGCACCCAGGCGGGCACCACTGTCACCATCCGTTCGGGCCCCTCGGGCAGCAGCAGGCAGACCGACTCCAGGACCCGGCCCTGATCGCCGCGTCGCACCTGGAACAGCACCTGCAACGCGGCTGCCACCTGGGCGTGCAGTGCGGCGCGGGGCAGCCCGCCCAACATGCCCAGGGCCTCCAACCGGGCCGGCACGTCGGACGGTGTGTTGGCGTGCAGCGTGCCGGCACCCCCGTCGTGGCCGGTGTTGAGCGCGGCCAGCAGGTCGACCACCTCACCGCCCCGGCACTCCCCGACCACCAGCCGGTCCGGGCGCATCCGCAACGCCTGCCGCACCAGGTCCGCGAGACTGACCACGCCCGTGCCCTCCACATTGGCCGTACGCGCCTGCAGTCCCACCACGTGCGGATGCCCCGGACGCAGCTCGGCGGCGTCCTCCACCAGCACGATCCGTTCGGTGGCCGGCACCATCCCGAGCAGCGTGTTGAGCAGCGTCGTCTTGCCCGACCCGGTGCCCCCGGTCACCAGGTACGCCAGCCGCGCCGCGACGACGGCGGCGAGCAGTGGTGCCAGCGGTCGCGGCACCGTCCCCTGGCGCACCAACTCGTCGAGGGTGAACGGCCGGTGCCGGAAGGTCCGCAGGGACAGGTACGGACCTTCGGTGGCCACCGGCGGCAGCACGGCGTGCAGTCGGGTGCCGTCGGGAAGGCGCGCGTCCGCGTACGGGGAGCCGTCGTCGAGTCGCCGCCCGGCGCTGGCGATCAGCCGCTGCGCCAACCGGCGGACGTCGTCCACCGAGCCCAAGGGAACGGCGACCTGATGCAGTCCTGACCCACGGTCCACCCAGACCCGAACGCCGTTGACGAGGACGTCGGTGACTTCCGGGTCGGCAAGCAACGGCGCCAGCGGCCCAGCGCCGACGAGGTCGTCGCGCACCCGGTCGGCGATGCGCAGCATGGCCGTGTCGCCGAGCACCGCGGCGGTTGGCTCGGCCCGTACCGCGGAGACGATCGCCGCCGCGGTGACCGGGGTGGTGGCGGCGGCGATCCTTTGCCGCACCCGGGCGGCGAGCGTGCCGTCCTCCGGCCGGCCGGTCATGCCGCACCAGTGGCCGGCACGCCGGTCAGGTCGGTGACGATCCGTTGGCAGAGTGCGGCCAGAGGGCCCTTTCCTCCGGCGGCCGGCGCCTCACCCCGCTCCAGCCCGCGGCAGAGCCCCGGCTCGGGGCGCAGCGTGCCGGCCAGCGGAAGGCCCAAGGCGCGTGCCACCTCCGCCGCCCGCAGCCGCCCCGGGGCGGGCCCACGCACCACCACCGAGAGCGCAGCGCAGTGCGGGGCGGCTGCGGCCACCACCCGAGTGGCCGCCGCGGTGGCGCGCAACTCGGCCGGCACGACGACGAACGCCTGATCGGCGGCCTGCAACGCCACCACTGCCGCGTCGTCGAGCTGTCGGGGCAGGTCGATCACCACGAAGTCACGCCCACGCCGGGCGGCGTCGACAGTCGCCGCCATCGCCGTCGCCGGCAACGCCAGCATCTCGCCGCGATCCCACGAGAGCACCACGAGATCACCCCGGCTGGGCAGGGCCCGCACCAACGCTGGCGCGTCCACCCGTCCGTCGGCGCTGGTCAACGACGGCCAGCGCAGGCCTTCCAACTGCTCCCAGCCGAGCACGAGGTCGAGACCACCACCGAGCGGATCGGCGTCGACGAGGAGAGTGCGCAGCCGGGCCCGGGCGGCGGTCACCGCGAGGCCACCGGCGAGCACGCTCGCGCCCGCACCGCCCCGACCACCGAGGACAGCGACGACCCGGGCGCCGACGCCGGCCGGACGGTCCGGATCATGTTCGGCGAACCGATCCACCAGCCACGGCTCCGCGGCCGGCAGCGTGGCGACGTGCTCGGCCCCGATCAGCTCCGCCACCTGCCAGCCGGGGTCGAGCTGACCGGCTCGGCCGACCAGCACCAGCCGGGGCCGCTGCGGCAACCGGGCCCGCAGACACGCCTGCGCCTGGTCGGCGCCGAGCAGCACCAGAGGTGCGGGAAGCCAACGGGTACGGGCAGCCGCCGCGTCACGGGCGAGCTCCACCTCCGTCCCGCCGACGGCGGCGAGCCGGAGCACATCATCGAGCAGATCGTCGTCGCCGGTGACGACCAGCGGAAGCCGGCGGATCGGCGGAACCGTGGTACGGGGTGGCATCGCGGCCTCCAGCGGTCGGGCTCTGGTATACCGCCGACCCTGCTCGGAATCCGCCCCGCGAGCCGCCCCGATGCCGTCGCCTGTGGACAACCTGGTGGCCTGTGGAAAACCGCCGCTGAGACAGTTGATCTGCTACGAGCGCGGGCAACGGCGCAGCTACCGCCGCTGCGGTGATGACAGCGGGGCCGCTCCCGAACGGAGCGGCCCCGCGAGTCGGTGGTCAGCCGGGCTGATTCGTCCAGGCGGCATCGAGGATCACCTGGTACGAGCTGATCCGCATGGGCGACAGCGTCAACAGCTCATGGGCGAGCAATTCGCCCGTCTTCGGATCGAAGATCAGAAGAGATTGCTGATCGTGTTCGCGGTCGTCGAAGGTGACGGCGACTCCTTCGCGGCCGGCACGGTCCGTGACCTGCCCCCGCCAGCGGAAGCCCGGCACGTCGGCGAGGACCCGCAGGACCGCCGCTCGGGTCGCACGCGGCACGACGTACCGCCCGTAGAGCTCGCTGACCCACTTGCTCGCCGACCCCGCGCCGTACTCGACCTTCAGCCGCTCCCGAAGTTCGGACGGGTCGGCCGACAGCGGCCTGAGCGCCTCGGGCGGCAGCGGCCTGACGCTCGGTGCGGGGGTGCCGGTGGCTGCTGGTCGCCCAATGCTCTCGCGCTGCCAGTAGTCCCGAGACTCCTGGTCGGGGTACTGCGGCTCCAGTTGGGTCCTGATTTGGTTACCGGTCCCGTCGACGGCCTGCCAGAGCTTCGTCTCGCTGGCGAAGGCCACGTGGTGGCGGCCGTCGGCCGAGGTCATCACCGGTTCGCCCCACACCTTCGTGTGGTGGTACATGTAGCGGCCGCTCTGGTGGTCGTAGGCCGCGTCTTTGATCTTGTCGGCCAGCATGCGCAGCTGCGGACCGGCGGCCGGCGGATCCGCGTCGAACTGGTACGCGACCGGCACGAGCACCAACCCCGCTGCCGCCGGTTCGCCCGGAGTGTCCGGTGCGCCCCCGCCGAGCGGCTGGAGCACCGCCACGGCACCGGCCGCGACAGCCAGCGTCCCGGCCGCCAGGACCAGCCGGCGGGTCGGGCGTACGCGACGGTGCCCGGCGGCCGTGTCGGTAGCGCCGGCGCGGTCGATCAGCTCGCGCGCCGAGACCAGTGGTGGCTCGACGGCGGCGGTTCGGGCCGGGTCGGCCGGGCCGAGAAGAGTACGGGTGCGCTCTGCTCCGAACATCACAGATCCTCTCGAATGGTCACCAACACCGGGCTACGCCGGGTTGGCGTGGGCCGGTCCGACATTGCTTCGGCAAGACGGCGACGGGCGCGGTGCAGGCGCACCGCGGCGGTCGTCCTGGTACAGCCGAGAACCTTGGCCGCCTCGGAGACCGTCAGCTCCTCCCAGCCGACCAGCCGGAGGATTTCCTGGTCGAGGTCGTTGAGGTGGGCCAGAGCAGTCCAGATGTCGGCGACCCCGACGCTCGTGTCGGCGCCCGACGATCCGGCCAGTCGCTCAAGGTCGACATCGGTGATCGAGAGGGGGTCCGGGGCGCCACGTCGTGACCGCCACTGGTTCGCCAATAGGCGCCGGGCCACCCCGTACAGCCAGGGCAGGCTATGCTCCGGCACCTCGGCGCGGCGACGCCAGGCGACGACGAAGACCTCCTGGGCAAGCTCCGTCGACGCATCCCGATCAGCGAGCCGGCGCAGGCCGTATCGGACGATGTGCTCGTACTCGGCGGCGTAGAGACTGGTGAACCAGCCCTCGTCCCGCTTCTTCGGTGGACCCACCCGAACCCCCATTGCCTCGGCGACTCTCACAGTGGTTTGTGTCGCCGAGGGCCTCGGGATTACCGCGCGGCCGAGGACGGGTGCCCGACCGGGAAGCGAACGCTGTGGTCAGTCGTCGATCGCCTGATAGACGGTGGTCCAGAAGTCGTGCCACATGGGCAGCCGCTGGTCGCCCGCGTGCGCCCGCTGCATGAACACCATCGCCGTCAGGTCTTCGGCGGGATCGTTGTACCAGACGGTGCCATAGAAGCCGGGCCATCCGTAGCTGCCGACCGAGGGCCCGAGGTGCGTACGGCGGGTGCGGACCGACATTCCGAGACCCCAGCTGATGGCGTCGAAGTATCCCGGCCAGAACCCGGAGTTGGCCTTCTGCTCCGAGGTCAAGTGGTCGCTGGTCATCAGCGTCACCGCCGGCCGGGACAGCATCCGCTCACCGCGATGGGTGCCGCCTGCGAGCAGAGCCGACGCGAAGGCGAGGTAGTCCTGAGCGGTGGACACGAGCCCGCCGCCCCCGGACTCGAACAATCGCGGTCGGCTGAACCGTCCGTCAGGAGCGTCCTCGACAACCGGTTCGCCGGTGGCGGCGTTATCGCGCTCGTACGCCGTCGCGAACCGGCCGATGCTGTCGCTACCCACGTGGAAGGCGGTGTCGGTCATGCCCAGTGGCTTGCAGACCCGCTCGCGGATGGCATCCCCGAGGGACATGCCGGTGGCCCGGGCGATGAGCACACCGGCCACGTTGGCGGCGGTGTCGTACATCCAACGCTCACCCGGCTGGTGGACGAGGGGAAGATCGCCGAGCTGGCGGATCCACTCGTCCGGCGACGGATAAACGAGGGCGTCCAGCGCGTCGGCGATGGGTACCGTTCCCGGCTCGGCGGGGACCATGCCCGTGCCGAGGGTGCCGTCCAGGACGTCCCGCAGCGTTATCGGCCGAGCCGCCGGGACGGTGTCGTCCAGTGGGCCGTGCGGATCGGCGAGCACTGTCATGTCCGCCAACTCCGGCAGGAGATCGTCGACCGGGTCATCGAGGCGGAGGGTGCAGTCCTCGACGAGGGTCATCGCACACACGGCGACGATGGGCTTCGTCATCGAGCCCAGGCGACAGATCGTGTCGGCCGCCATCGGCGTCTGCGACCCGGCCCCCTCGAAGGCGAGGCGACCCGTCGCCTCGATGTGCACCTCACCGTGCCGGGCGAGGACGACCACCGCGCCCGGGACGAAGCCGGACTCGACGTGGTGCTCCAGCAGCCCCCGAACCCGAGCCAGCCGTTTCGACGAGAAGCCACCAGCAGCCACCTGTTACCTCCTCAGCTCGTCCCGTTCGGCAAATTACCCGCCACGCGGCGATCGCACTGTCCGCGACGAGGTGGGCCATCGCCGAATCCGACCCGCCCAGGTTGACGGACCTCGTCGCCAAGGCCACCGACGGACGGACGCCTGGGTGGCCAGGTGTACGCCTAGAGCGGATCCAGGCGCAGCGCGCCGTTTGCGGAGTAGAAGTACCGGCGTACGTGCGTGGCCCAGTCTTCGATCGTGGGGTCCGCCCCCTGCGACAGCCACTCAGACAGATGCGCGTGCTCGTCGGTGTAGCCGTTGTCCAGGAGCCACTGGAGCGTTTCGCCGGTGCCCGCTCCGAAGATCGCCTGCGCATCGAAGCCGATGCCCAGGTCCATGTCACCGGTGCGGAACTTCGCCCCGTACAGGCGGGGCGAGTCCGCCGGATCGCCGATCAGGAACAGCAGGAACGCCGCCAGATAGATCTGCTCGTACTCGTCGTTCTCGCCCGGGTCCGGACCTTCACGCCACGCTCTTTCGAGGTCGAAGATCTCACGGAGCATCGCGTGCTGGGGGCCTGGATCGTCCACGTCAACCATCCGAAGCGCTTCCCGACGCGCGGCCGGACTGGAGAGGTCCAACGGCGTGGCCATGGGGGCAGGCTAGTCGGCGTGCGGCTCATCAGCATGAGCTGCGGTGGCACGCTCCCAGGAGAAAGGGACGACCCCCGTCGGGGGGAGACGGGGGTCGTCGGAGGTTCGGCTCCGGGGGGGTCGAGCCGAACCACTCAGCGGTCACGGGGGGTGCAACCGCTGAGGGTCTGCCTGTTTCGAGGATGTGAAAGCTCGTCGTACGACAAGTCTGCCTGAGCGGGCCCGTCACGTCGAGTGGTGCCGACTCCACTCAGTGCGAAAATCTCCTCGCGGAGTGTGAGCGTGATCACGCGGAGCGGAGATGGTGTTGCAAGCCCGCAGGTCTGAGGGGTGGCATGACCCCGGGCACCCGCCGACGATAGACCATCCGGCTAGACTTTCGCGCCGTGGGCCGAAGTGCCGCTTTCTTCGATCTGGACAAGACCGTCATCGCCAAGTCGAGCGCCCTGGCGTTCGGTCGGCCGTTCTACCGGGACGGGCTGATCACTCGGCGTGACGTGGTCAAGTCGGCGTACGCGCAGCTGATGTTCCGGCTGGGCGGCACCGACGAGCAGACCATGGCCCGAACACGGGACTACCTGGCTGCGCTCTGCAAGGGCTGGCAGGTGGAGCAGGTCCGTCAGATCGTCGCGGAGACGCTGCACGAGCTGATCAACCCTTACGTGTACGCCGAAGCCGCCGCTCTGATCGAGGAGCACCAGGCGGCTGGGCGGGACGTGGTGCTGGTGTCGGCGTCCGGCGAGGAGATGGTCCGGCCGATCGGCGAGCTGCTCGGGGTGACCGACGTGATCGCCACCCGGATGACGGTGCGCGACGGCCGGTACAGCGGCGAGGTCGAGTTCTACGCGGCGGGCCCGAGCAAGGTGGAGGCCGTCAGCGAGTTGGCCGCCGCCCGGGGTTACGACCTGGCTGATTCGTACGCCTATTCCGACTCGTACAGCGATCGTCCGCTCCTGGAGTGCGTCGGCCACCCGAGCGTGGTCAACCCGGACCGGCAGTTGCGCAAGCTGGCGTCGGAGAACGCGTGGCCGGTGCTGGAGTTCCGGCACCCGATCCCGCTGGGCCGGCGCTGGCGGGAACGGCCTGCGGTTCCGGTGGCCGCGGCGGCGCTGGGGGTCGGGGTGGGTGTGGCCATCGGCATCGCCTGGTACGGGCGGCACCGTCGCACCCGGGCCGCCACCACCGCCTGACCGTCCTCGCCCACCTGCCCGGGTCTTCGGGTCGCGGGACGGGCCGTTCTGGGGCGCCGGGACTGATCAGGTGGCGGCGAGGATCTCGTCTCCGATGGTGGTGAGCTGATCGGCGCCGACCTCGACGGCCGCCATGTAGTGGCGTAGCCAGGAGCGCAGCCCGTCGGGGGTGCCGGTGGCGAAGGCACCGGCCGCGCCGACGTACTCGGGTTCCCGCTCGCGGTGCCCGACGTCGACGGCGAGCAGGCCACGTGGGTCGAGGCCGGTGGCCAGCAGGACCAGCCGGGCGGCTCCGCGCGCCACCACGCCGGACGGCCCGGCGAACGGACGCAGGTTCAAAAGCTCCCCGTGTACGACAGCGGCGAGCACCAACGGGGAGACCTTCGTGCCACCGGCGATGAGGCCGGCGAGCCCGTCCAGCCGGGTGGCGACGACGGGGTCGGCCACCGGGCGGCCCAGCTCGGCTTCCGGCACCAGGTCCCGGGCGGCGAGCACGTGCAGCTTCGCGAGGGCCTGGCGGGGCGCCTTCGGCCACAGCTCGCTCAGGCCCGGCAACGCCCCGGCGACCCGCAGCGCACCCTGGAGCACCGGGTCGGTGACGGTACCGGCCCGGACCGCCTCGCGCTCGTGGTCAGCCCCTTCGAGAGCTGCGCTGGCCACCGCGGAGCGCAGGCTGACCTCGGCGGCGACCTGTCCGCCGTGCCGGCGCAGCGCCCGGTGCCCGAGCGCCTGGTCGAACCGTTGGCGGGCCTGCTCGACGGCGGCGGCGATGTCGGCGAGCGCGAGCAACGGGGCGAGCGGGTCGGTGGTCACCCCGCCACGCTAACGACCCGACCCGACCCGGCGGGCCGCACCCGCCCGCAACGCGACCCGGACCACCCGACCCGACCCGACCATCACGGCCCGGACCACCCGGCCCGGCGGCGCGACCCGGCCACTGTCCGGGCCTTGATCAACACGGGGTTGCTGAAATCGGGGGGGTCCCAGCGAGCCGGACACCCCGATTCCATGAAACCCGTGTTGATCAAGCGGCCCGGACGGCGTGACGGCCCGGACGCGGGTGGGACAGGGCCGTCGGGCGCGCGGCGGGGGCCACTCGGCGCGACGGAGTGGGCAGCCGTGGCCGGCCGAGGGCCCCGCGACTACCCTCGTGCCATCGAGACCCAGGTCACCCCGAGGATGAGGAGTCACGGCATGAGCGAGGCATTGGCCAATCTGCTGAACGAGACGCGCCAGTTCCCCCCGCCGGCCGAACTCGCCGCGCACGCCAACGTCACCATCGACGCGTATGCCGAGGCCGAGGCCGACCGGCTGGCCTTCTGGGCGAAGCAGGCCGACCGGCTGGCCTGGTCGAAGAAGTGGGATGAGGTGCTCGACTGGTCGAACCCGCCGTTCGCGAAGTGGTTCGTGGGTGGGCAGCTCAACGTCGCGTACAACTGCCTGGACCGGCACGTGGAGGCGGGCCTGGGCGACAAGGTGGCGATCCACTGGGAGGGCGAGCCGGGCGACACCCGCACCATCACGTACGCGGACCTGCACGCGCTGACCTGCCGGGCGGCGAACGCGCTCACCGACCTGGGGGTGACCGCCGGCGACCGGGTGGCGATCTACCTGCCGATGATCCCGGAGGCGGCGGTGGCCATGCTGGCCTGCGCCCGGATCGGCGCCGCACACAGCGTGGTCTTCGGTGGTTTCTCCGCCGACTCGTTGAGCAACCGGATCCAGGACGCCAGCGCCAAGGTGGTGATCACCGCGGACGGCGGTTACCGGCGGGGCAAGCCGTCGGCGCTGAAGCCCACTGTGGACGAGGCGGTGGCGAATTCCCCGTCGGTGGAGCACGTCCTCGTGGTTCGCCGCACCGGCGAGGACGTGGCGTGGTCGGAGAAGGACCACTGGTGGCACGAGACGGTGGAGACCGCGTCGGCCGAGCACACCGCGCAGCCGTTCGACGCCGAGCACCCCCTGTTCATCCTGTACACCAGCGGCACCACGGCCCGCCCGAAGGGCATCCTGCACACCACCGGCGGCTACCTCACCCAGGCGTCGTACACGACGCACGCGGTGTTCGACCTGAAGCCGGAGACCGACGTCTACTGGTGCACCGCCGACATCGGCTGGGTCACCGGGCACTCCTACATCGTGTACGGCCCGCTCTCCAACGGCGCCACCCAGGTGATGTACGAGGGCACCCCGGACACGCCGCACAAGGGCCGGTTCTGGGAGATCATCGACAGGTACGGGGTGACCACCCTGTACACCGCACCCACCCTGATCCGGACGATGATGAAGTGGGGCGACGACATCCCGGCCGGCTTCGACCTGTCCTCCCTGCGCCTGCTGGGCAGCGTCGGCGAGCCGATCAACCCGGAGGCGTGGATGTGGTACCGCCAGCACGTCGGCCGGGGCGAGCTGCCGGTCGTGGACACCTGGTGGCAGACCGAGACGGGTTCCATCATGATCTCGCCGTTGCCGGGGGTCACCGCGGCCAAGCCGGGTTCGGCGATGACGCCGCTGCCGGGCATCGTGGCCGACGTGGTGGACGACCAGGGTCAGTCGGTGCCGAACGGTGGTGGCGGCTACCTGGTGCTGCGTGAGCCGTGGCCGTCGATGCTGCGCACCATCTGGGGTGACGACGACCGGTTCATCGACACGTACTGGTCGCGTTTCCCGGGGATGTACTTCGCCGGCGACGGCGCGAAGAAGGACGACGACGGACACATCTGGCTGCTCGGCCGGGTGGACGACGTGATGTTGGTGTCCGGGCACAACATCTCGACGACCGAGGTGGAGTCGGCGTTGGTGTCGCACCCGTCGGTGGCCGAGGCTGCGGTCGTCGGCGCCACCGACCCGACCACCGGTCAGGCGATCGTCGCGTTCGCCATCCCGCGGGGCAGCACCGACATCAGTGGTGACGCGGGCGAGCAACTCATCGCCGAACTGCGCAACCACGTGTCGAAGACGCTCGGCCCGATCGCCAAGCCGCGCCAGATCATGCTGGTGCCTGAGCTGCCGAAGACCCGCTCCGGCAAGATCATGCGTCGGTTGCTGCGGGACGTGGCGGAGAACCGGTCGCTTGGCGACGTGACCACGTTGCAGGACTCCTCGGTGATGGACCTGATCTCCTCGGGAATGGGCGGCGCGAAGTCCGACGAGGACTGACGATAGTCGTACCCAAACGGTGGGTGGCGGTCCGGACGGGCCGTCACCCACCGTTGTCTGTTGTGGAGGCACGCCCGTCGCACATATGTGACACGGGAGTTAAACAGATAACGCATCGATCACGATCCCGCCGTACGGGTTGTTTGTCATTTAGTTTCACGCTCGTCGGACGGCCCGGTGAGCCTATGCCACCGGATCCGGCCGACGTCCTTTGCCCGAGAAACGGAGTGGCATGAACAGAAACTCCCGTCCGGGGTCGCGCCGACGACTACTCGTCGCGCTACCCGTCATCGCCCTCGCGGCCACGTCACTGACCGTGAGTGGCAGCGCGGCCGCCAAGCCTTCGTCCGACACCCCGCGGGCGGTGATCGGGGCGGACGAGTACTACATCAACTACGCCGAGCCCGAGGTGCAGCCGGACACCGCCGGCCGTGAGGTCAAGGGCAAGGGTGGCGTCTACACCCCTGCCGTGGAGTCCGCGCGCGAGTTCGACCAGAAGCACGCCCGGGGCAACCCGGTGGCCGCGCGGCAGCTGGCGAAGGACGAGGCCAAGTCGCTGAAGACGGGCCAGAACCCGCGCAAGTTCAAGAAGGCGCCGACCACCCAGACGGCGAAGTTGCTGACGCTGCTTGTCGAGTTCAACGACAAGGCCAACGACGACTTCACCGACGTGATGGTCCCCAAGACGGTGTTCGAGGACCGCACCTGCGTGCCCGGCACGGTCCAGAACGGCCCGAAGCACAACAAGATCCCGGACCCGGCGCGCCTGCCCCACGAGGACAACAACTCGATGTGGGTGCCGGACTTCTCGCCGCAGCACTACAACAAGATGCTGTACAGCAAGAAGGGCATCACCGAGCGGGTCCGCACGGACCTGAAGGGCCCGGACGGCAAGAAGGGCATCGACCTGTCCGGCCGCACCATGCACAACATGTACCTGGAGATGTCCAAGAACGCGTACACGGTGGACGGGCAGGCCAGCCCGTGGATCACCGTGCCGCACTCGGAGGGCTGGTACGCGGCCAACCGCTGCTTCCAGGACGAGACCGGCGCCTGGGTTCCCGGCCGTGAGCAGTCGATGAATGGCCACCCGGACAACCCGGCCGGTGCGGGCCGCCTGGCGACCGACGCGATCGACGCGCTCGTCGCGAAGGACCCGAACTTCCCCTGGGCCGACTACGACATCGAGGACCAGGCCGACCGCGACGGTGACGGCAACGTCTACGAGCCGGACGGCGTGATCGACCACCTCGTGCTGGTGCACGCCGGTCAGGGCAAGTCCCGTGGCGGCGGCGCCGAGGGCGTGTACGCCGTGTGGGCGCACTCCTCCACGATCGCCGGTGGCTACACCATCCCGGGCACCAACCTCAAGGCGTCGAACTACATCGTGCAGCCGGAGGACGCCGGTGTCGGCGTCTTCGCTCACGAGTTCGGCCACGACCTGGGCCTGCCGGACCTCTACGACACGTCCGGCAACGCCGACTCCGACGTGGACTTCTGGGACCTGATGGCCTCGGGCTCGCACTCGGGTGAGATCTTCCAGGCGCTGCCGACGCACATGGGCATCTGGGACAAGTGGGTGCTCGGTTGGGCCGACCCGCTGACCATCCGCCCCGGGTCGAACCCCCGTGAGGTGAAGCTCGGCCAGACGTCGCGTACCCCGATCGACTCCGAGGACGGCATCAAGGTCGACCTGCCGGACAAGGTGACGACGCTGGCGACCCCGCACAGCGGCACCAAGATGTGGCACAGCAACAACGACCAGGAGTGGGCCGACGTCAAGCTCAGCCGCTCGGTCGACGTGCCGGCGGCCGCCGACTCGAAGTTCTGGATGTGGAACAACTACATCATCGAGGAGGACTGGGACTACGGCTTCGTCGAGCTCTCCACCGACGGCGGCACGACCTGGACCGAGCAGAAGTTGTACGACGAGGGTGGCACTGTCGTCACCACGCCGGACGGCTACCCGGACCCGAACGGCCGGATGAACGACTTCGGCGGCAAGAAGTACGGCCTGACCGGCAGCACCGACGGCTGGCGGCACGACTACGTCGACCTGTCGGCGTACGCGGGGACGACCGTGCAGCTGCGGCTGCGCCTCGCCACCGACGAGGCGTTCGAGGAGCGCAACTGGTTCGTCGACGACTTCTCGGTCACCGGCGGCGGCGCCACCACCTGGAGTGACGACGTCGAGGGCGGCGACAACGGCTGGACCGCCACCGGCGGCACCTTCGTCGACACCACCGGCGCGGGCTGGAAGGTCTCCAGCGGCACCGAGGTCCACGCCCAGTACTACCTGGCGGAGTGGCGCAACTTCGACGGCTTCGACAAGGGCCTTCAGTACACCTACGACACCATCTACTCCCACGAGGCGTGGAAGGTCGACCGGATCAAGTACAACGCGCCGGGCATGCTGGTCTGGTACCGGGACACCGCGCTCGGCGACGTCAACCACGTCACCGGGCAGATGACCGCGCTGCCCAGCTACGGCGCGAAGGGCGGCCTGCTCATCGTCGACTCGCACTTCGACCCGTACCGGCGTACGGGTGAGGCGGCGGAGAAGGACCCGTCGGTGACGGACAACCTGCCCAGCCGTCCGCAGTCGTCCAACGCGGCCTTCTCGTTGCAGCGGACCTACCCGTTCACCGAGTGCCTGGAGGCGGCGGACGAGCCGTACAGCTCGTACTGCACGAAGTTCAAGGGCCAGGCGCCGGTCAAGGCGTTCACCGACGCCAAGGGCTGGTACCCGGGCATCGAGATGCGCGATGGCGCGGCGTACGCCCGGGACAACGACGCGTCGGTGGTCGTGCCGTCGCGTGACAACGCGCCGTACACCACCCGGGTCACCAACCCGGACGGCAGCCCGGCGCCGGAGTTCTACGGCGTGACCCTGGGCGGTGGCGCGATCGTGCTGGGCACCGGCAACCCCGGTGACCAGGGTGTGAACTACGGCGTCTCGCTCACCATCAAGAAGGCGGCTGCGGACAACTCGTCCGCCACGATCTACGTGACGCCGGCCAGGAAGTAACGGTTTCGCAGATCGACAACTGAAACGGTGGGGCCGGTGGCGGAGACGCTGCCGGCCCCACTGTCGTATGTGCGATCAATTTGATCGAGAGATGTCGTTGTATACGTTCACGTCCGGGTCTGCACTGCTCAGCACGGCTGATGAACCGGTGGGGTGTGACGGTGAAAAGCATTCCCAACAAAATCTTGCAACAAATCGACGCGTCCGTCTTCCCACCCGTCCCGCCAGTAACTATGTTCACCAATGGTCCCACTAGTGGGATCGATCTCCCACCGGCCCGTACCCCCGTTGGGCCGGTTCCCTCACACCGGAGGTACCACGTGCGCAAAGTCGCAGTGGGTCTGCTCGGGCTTTCACTGACGGCGACAGGCCTGGCGTTCGGCCCGTCCGCCTCGGCCGCCCCGCAGCCCAAACTGCCGGCAGCGGCACCGGCCGCTGCCGAACCACAGGCGCTGAAGGATGAGCTCCCCGACAAGCTCGAGGACAAGCGCCGCGAGCTGCGTGAGCAGGGCCTCGCCGACGTGCTGAGCGGGCGCAGCAAGCCGATCGAGCGCAACGGCAGCACTGTCGTCAAGGTCGGCCAGGTCGGCAAGACGGGCACCAACGCCAAGGCGCGCTCCGCCGCCGGCGGCGGCCAGGAGACCAGGGATCAGTACGTCGAGCTCAAGCGTGAGCGGACCGACAAGATCTTCGTGATCCTGGCCGAGTTCGGCGACGAGCGCCACCCGTCCTACCCGGACAAGGACATGAACCCGGACATCGCCGGACCGGCGACGTTCGACGGTCCGTTGCACAACAAGATCCCCGAGCCCAACCGGGCCGTGGACAACTCCACCATCTGGCAGCCGGATTTCAGCCCGGAGCACTTCCGCCAGCTCTACTTCGGCACCAACCCGGGCGACGAGTCACTCAAGCAGTACTACGAGGCTCAGTCCTCCGGTCGCTACACCGTCGAGGGTGAGGTGACCGACTGGGTCAAGGTCCGGTACAACGAGGCCCGTTACGGTCGTTCCGACGACCCGAAGGCCGACGACGACCCGACCGGCGACCCCGCCGTCTGCGGCGACAACGTCTGCTCGAACACCTGGAACCTGATCCGCGACGCCGCCAACCAGTGGGTCGCCGACCAGAAGGCCAAGGGCCGGACGGACGAGCAGATCGCCGCCGAGATGAAGTCCTTCGACCAGTGGGACCGTTTCGACTACGACGGTGACGGCGACTTCAACGAGTCGGACGGCTACATCGACCACTTCCAGATCGTCCACTCCGGCGGCGACCAGGCCGACGGTGACCCGCAGCAGGGTGAGGACGCGATCTGGAGCCACCGTTGGTCGGCGTTCAACAGCTCGCCCGTGGGCCCGCCGAACTTCCCGATCGGCGGCACCCAGATCGGCAACACCGGCGTCTGGATCCGCGACTACACGATCCAGCCGGAAAACGGTGGCCGCAGCGTCTTCTACCACGAGTACGGCCACGACCTGGGCCTGCCGGACGACTACGGCCCGGCCGACAACAGCAACGAGCACTGGACCCTGATGGCCCAGAGCCGGCTCGGCGCGAAGAACGACGCCGGCATCGGCGACCGTGGCGGCGACCTCGGCGCGTGGAACAAGTTCCAGCTCGGCTGGCTCGACTACGAGGTGGTCGTGGCGGGGCAGAAGCAGACGCTGAAGCTCGGCCCACAGGAGTACAACTCGAAGGAAGCACAGGCCGTCGTGGTCGTGCTGCCC
Organism: Micromonospora sp. NBRC 107095; assembly: GCF_030269705.1. Lineage (NCBI taxonomy): Bacteria > Bacillati > Actinomycetota > Actinomycetes > Micromonosporales > Micromonosporaceae > Micromonospora > Micromonospora sp. NBRC 107095. The sequence continues at coordinate 536,847 of NZ_BSTU01000001.1, read as the reverse complement.
CAGAGGGAATACACCTTCAACTACGGTCCGCCGTTCGAGGGCTCCAAGCAGTACTTCTCCGGTAACGAGGACAACCTCGACAGCAAGATGACGAGGACGTTCGACCTCACCGGCAAGTCCTCGGCGGCGCTGTCGCTCAAGGGCAAGTACAGCATCGAGGAGAACTACGACTACCTCTACTTCGAGGCGTCGACGGACGGCGGTCAGACCTGGACCGACCTGGACGGCACCGTCAACGGCGAGCCGATCGGCGTGGACGGCGCCGGCCGCCCGGCCCTCGACGGCACCAGCAACGGCGCCTGGGCGGACATCAACATCCCGCTGACCTCGCTCGCCGGGAAGGTGGCGCAGGTCCGCCTGCACTACGTCACCGACGGTGGTGTCTCCGAGGGCGGCTTCTTCGGTGACGCGATCACCGTGACCGCCGACGGCCAGACCGTGTTCAGCGACGGCGCCGAGACCGACGCCGGTTGGGCCCTGGAGAAGTTCGAGGTGGTCGGGGCGACCTACACCCGACTGTTCGACAACTTCTACATCGCCGGCAACCGGTCGTACGTCTCGTACGACAAGTACCTGAAGACCGGCCCGTACTTCTTCGGCTACGCGAACACCCGCCCGGACTGGGTGGACCACTACGCGTACCAGGAGGGCCTGCTCATCTCGTACTGGAACACCCGCTGGTCGGACAACAACACCGCCCCGGCCTCCCCGACCAACCCGGGTGGTCACCCCGGTGAGGGTCGCAACCTGTACATCGACGCGCACCCGCGCCCGATCTACAACCTGACCGGGGCACCGTGGCGGGCCCGCGTCCAGATCTACGACGCACCGTTCAGCCTGAACAAGGCCGACTCGTTCACCCTGCACCTCAACAGCCAGCCGCAGTACATCCGTGGCCAGGCCGCTGAGCCGCTGTTCGACGACACCAAGAAGTACTTCTACGAGGAGCTGCCGAACCACGGCGTCAAGCTCCCCGCGACCGGTGTCAAGATCAAGGTTCTGGAGCAGGACGGCACCTCGATGAAGATCCGGATCAGCTGACCACTGATCCCGCATCAACCAGCGACGCCCGGGCAGGTCAACTGCCCGGGCGTCGCCCGTTGTACGACACCCGGAGACAACGCGGACCGGCTTCCCCCACTGACGATCGAGCCCGCTCCCCTGGCCCCGGTCCGGGACAACCCGGGGCTTTCCCCTGTTCAACGCGACCACCGGGGCCGCCTGCGGCAACCGGGTCCTAGGCTGTCTGCCATGACCGACCAGCGCGACGGAGCCGTCGACGAGTCCTGTGTCCTCACCGAGGGGCCGTGGACGCACCGTTTCGTCGGCGCCAACGGCAGCCGTTTCCACGTGGTCGAGGCCGGCACCGGGCCGATGGTGCTCTTCCTGCACGGCTTCCCCGAGCACTGGTGGGCCTGGCACCAGATGCTGCCGGCGATCGCCGACGCCGGCTTCCGGGCGGTCGCCGTCGACCTGCGCGGCTACGGTGCCAGCGACAAGCCACCCCGGGGGTACGACGGCTACACCCTCGCCGCCGACATCGCCGGGCTGATCCGCGCGCTCGGCGAACGATCCGCGACCATCGTCGGCAGCGGACTCGGTGGCATGGTGGCCTGGACAGTGGCCTCGTTCCACCCGTCCCTGGTCCGCCGGCTCGTGGTGCTGGCGGCACCGCACCCGTTGCGGCTGCGCGCCGCCATCTTCGCCGACCCGCGCGGGCAGTTCACCGCCTCCACGCCGGCGTTGAAGTTCCAGCTACCCCGCTACGAGCACGTGCTGACCCGCGACGGCGCCGCGGCGGTTGGCGAGATCATGCGCCGATGGGGCGGCCCACAGTGGGTGGCCGGGCAAGACTTCGAGGCGTACGCCGAGCGGTGCCGGGAGGCGATGTGCATCCCGCAGGCCGCGTTCTGCGCGCTGGAGGGTTACCGCTGGGCGTTCCGCTCCCTGCTGCGGCTGCACGGCTACCGGTTCGTCCGGCTGATGCAGAAGCCGCTGTCCACCCCGACCCTGCAACTGCACGGCGCCCTGGACGCCGCCTCCCTGCCCCGGACCGCACTGGGCTCCGGCCGGTACGTCGTCGCCCCGTACGAGTGGCGACTGCTCGACGGGGTGGGGCACTTCCCGCACCTGGAGGCACCGGAGCTGGTGCTCGGTGAGATCCTGCGGTGGGCGAAGACCTGACGGTCAGACCCGCTGCTCCCGCAGGTCGGTGACCTCTGCGGCCGGCGCCCAACCCTGGTAGACGCCGAAGTCGAAGACCTCCAGCCGCATCGCCTCGGCCACCGGCCAGCGACCACCGGTGTACTCCACCCGCAGCCACGCGTCGTGCTCGCCGAGCACGATGAACGGCTGGCCCTGCCAGGTGCAGGTGGTCCGCACGTACGCCAGATCCTCGATCTCGCTCGCCGGCAGCACCCGGACGTAACGGCCCGCCCGGACCTCCTCGAAGCCCTCACCGGGCTCGGGCTGGTAGAGGCGGATGTCGTCGCCGTCCGGGCTGGCCTGGTATTCCCGGCCCTGCCACCGGGCCACGTAACCGTCGCGCATCACGCCTCCCCGACCCGTCGCCAGGTGACCGAGTCGGTGTCCAGCTCCGCGACCACCCGCTCGGTGCCGTCCGCGCCGATCCGCCAGAGTTGGGCGCCGTGCGGCAGGCGCGCGCTGTCCACTTTGAACTCCGCCACCACGTCGCTGCTCTCGCCCGGCGCGAAGCCGTTGCCCCGGAACGGCGGGCGTTCGATGACCCAGCCCTCCATGGCCCGCATCGCCGACTCGTTCTGACCGCCGTAGGGGATGCGGTAGAGACTCGGCCGGTGCGCCGGCCAGCGCAGCACGTAGATCTCGTCGGCGTCCGGGGCGAACGGCGAGCCGGGGTAGCTGAGGCCGAGCGCCTCGTGCAGCTGAGCCGGTGTGGTCAGGTGGGACAGTTCACCGGCCCGGTGCACGAACCCGGACACCCGGTCGTACCCACGGTCCAGGTAGTACGCGAGCTGGCTCGGTGCGATCGCCTTCTGCATGACCGTCGGGCGGGTCGGGTCGACAGCCGCTGGGGCGTAGCGGGGGCGGGCGGCCGGCTCGGCCGCGGCCGGCGCTTCCACCTGGTCGACTTCCAGGTCGTCGCCGAGCCCCACCTCGGCGGCCCAGTTGGCCAACGCGACGATCTGCTCGCCGGGCAACTTCGCACCGACCGGCGTGCCCGGGTTGACGGCGAAGGACCAGTCCTCGTCGGGCCAGCGCCGGATCAGTTGGGCGAACTTCACCCGGACCGTGTCGACGTCCTCGTCTACATGGTCGGCGAGGCGCTCCGGCGACGTGTAGACCACCACGTACGTCTCGCCGTCGAGTTGCCCGGTACGCCAGACGAAGCCGGTATCTCCCGGGCGGCTTCCCGGCGCCGAGTCCGGTGCCGCCGGAAGCAGCACCCGGGCCAGCAGCAGGGTGGACAGGAAGGTGTCGGTGCTGCCGGAGCTGGCGGCGCTGAGCAGGTCCTCCTCGACCGTGTTGGCCGGCTCGAACTCGACCGACGCCGGCTCGTCGGCCGGAGGGTGCGGACCGTCGCCGCCGAACGCACTCTCGCCGCCGGTCTGCTCCGAGCCGGTCAGGCCGGCCGCCGGAGCACCGCCGTCGGCAGGGTCGGCACTGGGCGGGGTGTCGACACGGCCGTCGGAACCCGGATCACCGCCGGCAGCGCCGGCCTCCGTCGGAGTCGCGGGGTGCGGGACGGGCGGGCTCGCAACCGTTTGACCGAGGTTGAACGACGCGGGCGCGGAGGGGCCGGGGGGCGACGGATCGAACAGGCCGGGACCGGGGGGCGACGAACTGAACGGTGGTGGGGCGGCCTCGGCGGAGCTGGGGCCGGGAGACGAGGAAACGAACAGGCCGGGACCGGGGGGCGGCGAACCGAACGGTGGCGGGGCGGCCTCTGCGGGGCTGGGCCGGTGGGCGGTCTCTGCCGGCGTGCCGTTCTCGACCGGGTCGGTGAGGTCGCGGGACTCGATGATGGTGCCCTCGATGACGATGGGCGTGAAGCCGCGGCGCGGCGCGGGTGGCCCGGAGACCGGTTCCGCGACCGACGCCGGCAGGTCCTCCGCCGGTCCGAACCGGCCCGGTCGGTCCTGCGGGATGGCCTGCGTCGCCTCCGCCGAGGGGTCCGGCCGCCCAGGCGCACCGGTCAGGGGAGGTTCACCGGTCACCCGGAACGCGCGGGTGGGCTCCTCGGCAAGCGGGTTGTGCCGACGCGGCGGCAGCGGCTGGGTGATCTCCTCACCGGATGCCGCTGCGTCCACCCTCCGGGACGTGCCGAGGCCACCCTCCGGCCGACGGATCGGCTGGGTGACTGCCGGGTCCGCTGCCACCTGGAAGGCCCGGGTCGCCGTCTCGTCGGCCGGCGCATCGGCTGGGCGACGGCGGGGAAAGGGCTGGCTGCCTCGCCCGAACCGGGTCGGCGGGACCGCCCGGTCACCCTGACGACCCCCGCTCGGGGCCGGATCGCGGGCGGGGCTGGGATCGAAGAAGGAGCGCCGGGGCGCCGCCTGGGGGCCGCTGTTGCCGTTACCCACTGCGGGGCCGTCGTCGCCCGGCCGGGTCGCCGCCGGCCAGCCCACACTCGGCCCCTCGGTGGTGGGGACGGCTGACGCCAACGGGGTGAACCGGGACGGCCGGCCGGTGCGGGGCAGGGCTCCGGTGCCGGGTGCGGGCCGGGGCGGCTCGCTCGGGTGCCGCTGGCCGGCGGCGGGCAGGTCCTCCTGGCCGGCGCGGCGCGGCGGCTCGGCGGGAACGGGTGGCCGGGGTGCCGGGCCGGGCACCGACGGCGTACCGACCCGGGGCAGTCCACCCCGGCTGGGCCTTCTGGGCGAGATCGGAGCACTCTCGGGCCCGGACGAGGCCGCCCCGGTCGCCGGGGACGGCCCGGCGGCGGGCGCGGCGTCGCGAGGTGGCATGCCGGGCCGGGTGCGGGCCAACGTCTCGGCCCGCTCCAGCCGAGCGCGGGCGCCCATGGTCCGGCCGGGCAGTCGCACGTCGCCCCGGGACAGCTGCGACACGAACCAGGCCGGCAGGTAACCCTCGACCGGCAGGCCCGGATTGACGGCGAGCCACCACTCGTGGTTGGGCCAATTGGCCGCGAGATCGGCGAAGGGGATGCGCCGGTTGCTGCCGGCGTTGTCGCCCAGGCAGGCCCGCAGTGCGGCGGCGGAGGTGAAGGCCAGGACGTGGGTCCGGCCGCCGGTGGTCCAGGTGCCCCATCCGGCGGGCGGCTGGCCGGGCCGCGTCGGCGCGGAGACCGGCAGCAGCACATCGGTGCGGGACAGGAGCCGGAAGTAGAGCTCCTGGTCGTTGGCGCGCAGCGCGTCGCGCATCGCCACCTCGGCCTCCGTGGCCGGCTCCCATGCGGTCACGGCCACCTCCCCTTCCGAGAACAGGCCACAGGTATCGCGTACAACCTACAAGGTGGCACCAAGATCACAATGGCTGGCCGGCGGCGGCCGGCCAGGGTGTCGGGGAGGCGATAACATCCCGTTCCGGAGCCGACACGATACGGAGGGCGTCGATGTCCCGGTCGATCACGCGCCCGGTCCTCGCAGGTCTGGCCGCCAGCCTGTTGACCGTACCGGCCCTTCCGACCGTCGTCGCCGCCGCCGGGTTCCAAGCGGTGCCGGCCTGCGCGACAGCACTCGCTCCCGTCCGGCCGGTCGCTGCCACGCCCTGGCCACAGCAACGGTACGACCCCGCCCGGCTCGCCCCGCTGGCCACCGGCGCCGGGGTGACCGTCGCGGTGGTCGACTCCGGGGTGGACCGGGTGCACCCGCAGTTGGCCGGGCGGGTGCTGGCCGGCGCCGACCTGCTCGACTCCGGCGGGGACGGCCGTCGGGACTGCGCCGGGCACGGCACCGGTGTGGCGAGCATCATCGCGGCGGCGCCCCGCCCCGACGTCGCCTTCCGCGGGCTGGCGCCGGGCGCCCGGATCCTGCCGGTGCGGGTGAGTGAGCAACAGGTGGTGCAGGGGCGGGAGTCGGGGCGTACGGTCAGCGCCGACGAGTTCGCCCGGGCCATCCGGTGGGCCGTCGACCACGACGCCGACGTGGTGAACCTGTCCGTGGTGCTGTACGCGGACGACCCGGAGGTCCGTGCGGCGGTCCGGTACGCGGTCGACCGGAACGTGGTGCTGGTGGCCGCCGCCGGGAACCTGCACGACAGCGGGGACCCCCGACCGTTCCCCGCCGGTTACGACGGGGTGCTCGGCGTGGGCGCGATCGGGGCGGACGGCGGGCGGGCGACCTTCTCGCAGACCGGCCCGTACGTCGACCTGGTGGCACCCGGCAGCGAGGTGCTGACCGCCGCCCCCGGCGCTGGCCACCAGCGGGTCGAAGGCACCAGTTACGCGGCGCCCTTCGTGGCCGCCACGGCAGCTCTGCTGCGGGAGTACCGGCCGGAGCTGACCGCCGCCCAGGTTGCGGAGCGGATCATCGCCACCGCCGATCCAGCTCCGGGCGCGGGCCACGGCGGCGGGTACGGCGCCGGGGTGTTGAACCCGTACCGGGCGGTCACCGAGACCAGCGGCGGCCGGCCGGCGGGTGCACTGCCGATCGCCGCGCTCGCCGACGATCGGGCCGACCCGGCGCAACTCGCCCGCCAGACCCGCCGGGCCGCCGCTCGGGACCGGGCCCTGTTGGTCGGCGCGGTGGTCGGCATGACGGCGGTCACCGTGGCGCTGCTGGCAGTGGTGGTGCCACGGGGCACCCGTCGGCGCTGGCGCCCGGCCGGCCCGGCCTGATCCCACGCATTCGCGGCCCGGACCTGGGACCGGCCGCGGGCGGGGCGCTGACCCGGACACGGTCAGCGCTCCCGGCCCACATCGCTCACTGGAACAGCCCGGTGTTCTTCTTCTCGGTGTCCAGGTAGTCGGTGGCGGAGTCGTTCACCGCCAGCCTGATGTCACGCAGCATCGCCTGAAGGTCCTGTGAGGCCGAGCGCCACCGCGCCTGGCGCTGCTCGTAGGCCTGCCGCGCCTCGCCCGTCCAGCTCGCCACCAGCGGGGCGGCGTCCCGTTCGAGTTGACCGAGTTGCGCGTCGAGGGTGTTCAACGCCTTCTGGATGTCAGCGCCGGCCTGCTGCAGCGCGGCGAAGTTGACGACCAGCACACCATGGTCCATCGGATTCCCTCCCCAGCGGGATCAGAGCGGCAGCTGGATGCCGCCGCGGTTGGTGCCGGCCACCCGGCTGGCCACCTCGTCGTCGGACACGTCGTACTGCCGGCCGGCGGTGCGGATCGCACCGGCGGTCTCCCGCAGGGCGCGGTGCAGCGCGGCCTGGTCCTGTGACCACTGCTGCTTGACCTGCTCGAACGACCGGCCGCCAGCGCCACGCCAGGCCTGCTGCAACACCTCCAGCTCGGCCAACAAGCCGGTCAGCATGGACTGCAACGACTGGTCCACCTGCTCGAACTTCGCGGCGGTCTGCTGCATGACTGCGGCTTCTGCCTTGGTTTGGGACATCCGGACGTCACCTCGTCTCTCGGATCGCACCTGGCCGTCGACGCGCCCACGGTGGGCGACGCGTCGTCGCTTGGCCCGGTCGTCGAGCACTGAGACACGGGTCAGCGAAGGACTTCGTGGCTGACGGTAGCGACCTCGTAGCGGTTCTGCTACCCCACGGGCTTCCCCTGTGGACAACCGAGGTAGCCATCGGTCGCTTACGATGTGCCGCAGCCACGTCGCGGCGCGTGACGGGCCGTCAGCGACGGCCGGCCGCCCGACCCGGTCCCCACTGGTCGAGGAGGCACGGTGCCGGCGATCACCACCGGAGGGCCGCACCCACCGACCCCTGTCGACTCCGGGGCAGCGGCCCGCGCACCGGCGACCGGGCCGGGCCGACCCACCGGCAATGGCCCGGGGACGGCCGATCAGCGCGCGCCCGGACGTGGGTCGATCGTGGGCCGCTGGGTGGCGGTCGGCCATCGCGCGGGCGGCCGAGCGCGAGCCGGCCAACTGGTCACCGCGCAGGTCGCGGCAGCGCTCGTCCTCGTCGCCCTGGGCCGGCCCGCACCGGTCGTCGCGGTGGCCGCCCTGGTGGCCGTGCTGCTGGTGGCGGCCGCCTGGGTGCCGCTTCGGGGGCGGTGGCTCTTCGAGTGGCTGGGCACCGCCGTCGGGCACCTCACCCGTCGCCGGGCGCTGACCGGGCCGGCCGGAGCGGCCGAACTGCTCGACCTGGTCGCCCCGGGCACCGTCGTCCGCTCGACCGAGCTGACCGGGGGGCCGGCGGCCGTCCTGGAGGACACCACGGGAATGGTCGCGCTCCTGGAGTTGGGAGACCCGGGCGACCTGCTGGGCGACGCGTCCCAGGCGATCCCCTCCCCAGCCGCGTTGCTCCCACCGGCCGGGCCGGACCTGCCCCCACTGCTGGTCCAACTGCTGCTCGCGGGCGTACCGGCACCGGTGCCGAGCGCCGGCGGCACGGTCGGCACCTCGTACCGGCAGCTCACCGACGGGCGGCTCGCCGGGCGCGAACGGGCGGTGGTGGCCGTCCGGGTGCTGCGCGTCGACGGTTGGTCCGAGGAGGACCTGCGCCGGGTGCTCGCCGGCACGGTCCGGCGGATCGTCCGGCGTCTCGGGCCGGTGGCCGCGCGACCGCTCGGGGTGCCCGCGGCGCTGCGCGTCCTGGGCGAGTTGGCCCACCAGGACGGCGCACCGGTCCGGGAGTCCTGGCCGGTGATCCGGTCGGGCACCCTGGTCCAGGCCACCTTCCTGCTGACCCAGTGGCCCGATCCGGGCGGTACGGGTGGACGCCGGCTGGTGCCCCGCCTGCTCGCGCTGCCGGCGACGGCCACGACGGTGTCCATGTGCTCGGGTCCGGCACCGACGATGACACCGTTCTCGCATCCACCGGCGACCACCGCAGTGCCGACCGAGCTGACGGTGCGTCTGGCGGCCGGGACGGCGGCCGAGTTGGCGGCGGCCACCGAGGCGCTGATCCGACTGGTGACCGACCTGGGCGGGAAGCTGCGGCGCCTCGACGGTGCCCACCTGAGCGGGCTGGCCGCCACGCTGCCGCTGGCGTTGCCGGCGTCCGGAACGCCACCTCGCCCACCGGGACCCGGGGCGCAGCCCGGCGCAGCGGTGACCGACTGGGAGCTCTCGGTGGGCGACGCAGGGCTGATGGTCGGCACCAACCGGCACGGCCGGGCCGTCACCGTACGACTGTTCCGGCCGGAGAGCACCCGGGTGCTGCTGGTCGGCGGGGTGCGCGCCGCCCAACTGGTGGGCCTGCGCGCGCTGGCGCTCGGCGCCCTGGTGGTGGTGCAGACCGTCCGGCCGCGCGCCTGGGAGCCGTTCGTCCGGGGGGTTGGTGCACCGGGCGGCACGATCCCGTTGCTGCCGCCGGGTCGGGCCGTCGCCGACGGGGTGGGTACGGCGCTGCGCCCGTTGCTGTTGATCGTCGACGCCGGGCCGGTGGCGGCCGAGGCCACGCCGGGCCCGCCGTGGCGGGCCACACTGGTGGTACGCGACGAGCTGACACCGGCGGATGTGGACACGCTGAGCCGGGCCGACCTGGCGTTGCTCCAGCCGTTGACCTCCGCCGAGGCCACCCTGGCCGGAGCCGCGCTGGGGCTGGGCGGCTCGGCCGAGTGGTTGACCCGGATCCGGGAGGACATGGTGGCGGTGGTCAACCGCCGGGCGCTGCGCTGGGCGCTGCTCTCCCCCACACCGATCGAGGCGCAGCTGATCGGGCCGCCGAGACGCGGCTGACCAGTCGGGCCGCCGAGGCGCGCTGATCACCAGGATGGCCAGCTGTCGGGTTACGCCGGTGCGTGGTCCGTGGCACGATCCCCGCCATGGGTTTTCTGAAAGGTCTGCTGATTCGGCTGGCCAGCACAGCTCTGGCTTTCTGGCTGGCCACGCTCCTCATTCCGGGCATCTCCCTGGATTCGAACTCGGCCACCGAGACGGTGACCACGCTGCTGCTGGTGGCGGTGATCTTCGGTGTGGTCAACGCGGTCCTCCAGCCGGTCATCAAGACCGTCGGCTGCGGCTTCTACCTGCTGACCCTGGGTCTCATCGCCCTGGTGGTGAACGGTCTGCTGTTCCTGCTCACCAGCTGGATCGCCGACCAGGCCGGACTGCCGTTCACAGTGGACGGCTTCTGGCCGGCGGCGGTGCTCGGCGCTCTCTTCGTGAGCATCGTGACCTGGATCCTCGGCGCCGTCCTCGACCGGGACTGACCGGGCGACCAGCCAGCACCGACCCGGCTTGCCGGGGCCCTCGACCTGGTCCGGGGCCCCGGCGGGCCGCTGACCAGAGTTCGGGAATTGGCCGGCCCGGGTGCCCATGTCGACGATTAGCGTCGCGGCATGTTCTCACTGACCTACACCGACGGCCACCTGCTCAGCACCGATCCGGCGCGGATCGACCTGGACCTGGTGCACCACTGGTTGTCCACCGACGCGTACTGGGCGCTCGGGCGGGACCGGGAGACCACCGAGCGGGCGTTCGCCGGCTCACTGCCGTTCGGTATCTACCGCCCGGAGGATGGCCGCCAGGTGGCGGTGGCCCGGGTCGTCACGGACCGTGCCACCTTCGCCTGGCTCTGCGACGTGTACGTCGACCGGGCCGCCCGGGGGCGGGGGCTGGGCGGGTGGCTGGCCGGCGGGGTCCGCGACCACCTGGCCGAGCTGGGCGTACGCCGGATCCTGCTCTGCACCAACGACGCGCACCAGGTGTACGCGGGGGTTGGCTTCACGCCGCTGGACAACCCGCAGCGGTGGATGCAGCTCGACCGGCGACCGCCGGTGACCCCGATCACCGGAAAGGAACAAAGCAGCACTACGCCCCTTACGGTGGAAGCGTGACACCACTCCGCCTGGGATACCTCTACGGCCTCGGCGCGTACCTGCTCTGGGGTTTCTTTCCGCTCTACCTGAAGCTGCTGCGACCCGCCGGCCCGCTGGAGATCCTGGCCCACCGGATCGTCTGGTCGGTGCTCTTCGTGGCCCTGCTGCTGGCGGCGCTGCGCAACGTCGGCTTCCTGCGGGCGCTGCTGCGCCGCCCCTGGGCGATGGCGGGAATCGTGGCCGCCGCCGCGCTGATCGCTGTCAACTGGGGCACCTACATCTACGGGGTGAATTCCGACCGGGTGGTGGAGACCGCGCTCGGTTACTTCATCAACCCGCTGGTCGTGGTGCTGCTCGGGGTGACGGTGCTGCGGGAGCGGCTACGCCCGGCGCAGTGGGTGGCGCTCGGGATCGGCGCGTCGGCGGTCGCGGTGCTCACCGTCGACTACGGCCGGCTGCCCTGGCTCGCGCTGACCCTGGCGTTCAGCTTCGCCGGCTACGGCCTGGTCAAGAAGCGGCTGGGGCTGCCGGCGGCCGAAGGGCTCTTCGTCGAGTCGGCGGTGCTGGCGTTGCCGGCGCTGGGCTACCTGGGGTGGCTGACGGCGAAGGCCGATCTGACCTTCGGGCACGTCTCCGCCGGGCACACCGCGCTGCTGGTGCTGGCCGGCGCGGCCACGGCGATTCCGTTGCTCATGTTCGCCGGGGCGGCCAACCGGCTGCCCCTGAGCGGCCTCGGCATGATCCAGTACCTGGCGCCGATCCTTCAGCTCGGCTGCGGCGTGCTGATCTTCCACGAGCCGATGCCGCCGGCCCGTCTGGCCGGCTTCGCACTGGTCTGGCTGGCCCTGATCGTCTTCACCGCCGACGCCGTCCGCACCTCCCGCAGGACCCGACTCCGCCGACCCGAACCCGCGACCGACCCGGGAGCCGTGGTACCCGCCCGCCCATAGGCCGCACCCGGCGCCCACGCGCCCCGCGCCCTCACGCCCCGCGCCCTCACGCCCGGCGCCCACGCGCCCCGCGCCCAAGATCCGCACAACTACAGGGATGCTGCTGCCTCGAACGCGCGGGAGACAGCAACATCCCTGAAACTGCGCGGATCTTGGCGGGGCGGGTGACGGGACGGGCCCAGGGCAGGGGTGGCGGGGCGGGGCGGGGCGGGTCAGGGGACGGCGTAGGTGAGTATCGGCGTGCCGTCGGCCCTCTGCAGCTCCACGCTCACCAGCTCGGCGTCGGTGAACCTGGTGGCACCCGTGAAGCTGAGATCGTCACCGGGGGCCGCCAGCCACGAGCCGATCTGCTCGGTGGCACCGTTCGGGCCGCGCGCTACGAGCCGGAACGGGTACGCCTTGCCGTAGCTCGTCCGCGCGTCGTACCCGCAGCGCATCGTCACCTCGGTACCCCACTTGGTGCCGGTGAGGCCGAGGTCGGCATGCACCGGCCCGGCGGCGGCCACCGGTCGCATGGCCACCATCGACACCTGCGGGGCCGGGGTGCCCTGCGCCCCGGGCGGCCCGGGAGGGCCGGCCGGTCGAGGCAGCGCCACCGCGGTGCCCACGCCGACCAGCAGCGCCAGCCCGGCGGCGGCCAGTGTGGTCAGCGCGTACCGTCGCCGGTCCGCGGAGCGTTCCCGACGGCGGCGCTGGCGGGCCTCGGCGAGCAGCGCGGGCACCCGGGGCGGTGCCGGCGGCGGCAGGATCTGCTCCAGCCCTGCCGGGTCGAGGCGTCCGAGCAACCCGGGCAGCACGGCGATCTCGGCGACCGCCTCCCGACACGAGGCGCAGCCGCCGAGGTGCCGCTCGTAGGCCGCCCGCTCGGCAGGGGCCAGGGCACCCAGCACGTACGCGCCGTCGTCGTACGCGAACTCGCACCGGGTCATCCCGTCACCCCCATCTCGGCAAGGACCAACCGTAGAGACCGCAGCGCGTAGTGGGTGCGGGATTTCACGGTCCCCGGCGGCACGCCCAGGCGGGACGCCGCCTCGGCCACCGACCGCCCCTGATAGAAGCACTCGACCAGCACTTCCCGGTGGGTCGGGCTGAGCCGGTTCAGCGCCTCGGCGACGGTCCACGCCTCCACCGCCCGTTCGGCCTCGTCGATCACCTCGGGCGGTTCCGGCAGGTCGTCGGTGAACACCTCGCCGACCCTGGTGGATCGCCGCCGCCAGGCGTCGATGGCCAGGTTACGGGCGGTGGTGAACAGCCAGGACCGTACCGATCCGCGTCTCGGGTCGAGTGACTCCGGATGTCGCCAGGCCCGCAGCAGCGTCTCCTGGACCAGGTCCTCGGCCCGCTGCCGGTCCCCGTTGACCAGCCGCAGGGCGTGGGCGTACAGCGCCTCCGCGTGCTCGTCGTGCAGCGCGCGCAGCAGTTGGGCGTCGTGGTCGCTGATGGCGGTCTCCTCGCTTCCGGCGCGCGTCCGGCGGTGGCGTCCGCCTGGGAATACGTGCGGTCACGCCGATCGGTTCAGCCCGAGGTCAGGCCGGTTGCGGGGTGGTTGCCGCCCTCCGAAGGTGTTCATGCCCGGTTCACACCGTGGCCGACGTGCGCTCACCACGTCCTCCTAGCGTCCGGCGGGTACGCCGCCTGTCGTGCCACCGACTCCTCTGGAGGCCTCCCCCATGAGCGACCGCCCCCGGCTGCTCCCCCTGTTGACCGGCACCCGCCATGGCACCCGTGACGCCATGACCTGTCTGTACCGGTGCGGAAACGCCTGCGACCACCCGGTACCGAACACCTCCGACAACGCGTACTTCGGCGACGTGGTGAACACCGAGATGTCCCGGCGTGGCGTGGTCCGGGCCGGCGCGGTGGGCGCGCTGGTGCTCGGTTTCGGTGGCGCGGCGGCCGGTGCGCTCGCCGGCGCTGCCCCGGCGGTGGCCGCACCGGCCACCACCCCGGACGTCCCGGAGGCCTTCGGTTTCGGCCGCCCGAGCACCGGAGTCGGCAGCGGAGCGCTGACCTTCAAGCCGATCCCACCGAACAAGTTGGACACCCTCGTCGTACCGAACGGCTACGACCACGCCGTGGTGATCAAGTGGGGTGACCCGGTGCTGCCGGGCGCACCGGAGTTCAACCTGCACCACCAGACCGCCGCCGCGCAGTCCAAGCAGTTCGGTTACAACAACGACTTCGTGGGTGTGCTGCCGCTGGACAAGCAGGGCCGGCGGGCGCTGCTCGTGGTCAACCACGAGTACACCAACGAGGACCTGATGTTCCCGGGCTTCCCCGGCCTGGACGGGCTCTCCGTGGAGCAGCTGCGCACCGCCATGGCCGCGCACGGCATGTCAGTGGTGGAACTCGAACGGGTCGCCGGAACCGGGCAGTGGCAGCCGGTCAGCAAGGGCCCCCGGCCGTACAACCGGCGGGTCACCGCGCTGAGCACCAAGTTCGACATCACCGGCCCGGCCGCCGGCTCGGCCTGGCTGAAGACCGCCGCCGACCCGAAGGGTCGTACCGTCGTCGGCACGTTGAACAACTGCGCCGGTGGGGTGACCCCGTGGGGCACCGTGCTTTCCGGCGAGGAGAACTTCAACCAGTACTTCGTGGGTGCCGACGCGGCCCCGGCCGAGTTGAAGCCGAAGCTGGACCGCTACGGCATCGGCACCGCCAGCCGCTACCCCAGCGGCAGCCGCAAGTGGGAGCGCGCGGACGAGCGCTTCGACCTGGCGAAGCACCCCAACGAGGCACACCGCTTCGGCTGGGTCGTCGAGATCGACCCGTTCGACCCGGAGAGCCGCCCGCGCAAGCACACCGCGCTGGGCCGCTTCAAGCACGAGGGCGCCAACGTGATCGTCGCGAAGGACGGCCACGTGGTCGCGTACATGGGCGACGACGAGCGGTTCGACTACCTCTACAAGTTCGTCTCGGACAAGAAGTTCATGAAGGGCAACTCCTGGGCTGCCCGCAAGCACAACCTGACCCTGCTGGAGTCCGGCACGCTCTATGTGGCGAAGCTCGACCAGAGCAGCGCCGCCGAGATCGACGGCTCGGGCAAGCTCCCCACCGACGGCGCCTTCAACGGCCGGGGTCGCTGGATCAAGTTGGTCAGCGGCAACCGGTCGTTCGTCGACGGGATGACCGCTGCGGACGTGCTCACCTTCACCCGGCTCGCCGGTGACAAGGTCGGCGCGACCAAGATGGACCGCCCCGAGGACGTCGAGCCGAGCCTGCTCACCGGCAAGGTGTACGTGGCGCTGACCAACAACACCAACCGCGGCGTCGGCAGCAACCCGAAGGCGGACGAGGCGAACCCGCGCACCGCCAACAAGCACGGGCAGATCCTGGAGCTGATCGAGGACCGCAACGACAACGCCGCGGAAACCTTCGCCTGGTCGCTGCCGATCGTCTGCGGCGACCCGACCGACCCGTCGACCTTCTTCGCCGGGTACGACAAGGCCCAGGTGTCCCCGATCTCCTGCCCGGACAACGTCGCCTTCGACGCCACCGGCAACCTCTGGATCTCCACCGACGGCAACGCGCTGGGCAGCAACGACGGCCTGTTCGCCACCGCCGTGGAGGGTCCGCAGCGGGGTCACCTCAAGCAGTTCCTGACCGTGCCGCTCGGCGCGGAGACCTGCGGCCCGTTCATCACCGGCGACAACCGTTCGCTCTTCGTCGCGGTGCAGCACCCGGGCGAGATCAGCGGAGCCTCGGTGGAGAACCCGGCCTCGAACTGGCCGGACGGTGACTACGCCAAGCCGGGCGTGGTGGTCACCTGGCGCCTCGACGGCGGCCCGGTGGGCAGCTGAGGTCGTAACCGCGGCCGAGAGGCCGGTGACGTTGTTCCCGGCGGTCCGGCGCTGGACCGCCCCGAGAGGCCCTCTCCCAACCGGGGAGAGGGCCTCTCGGCGGTCAGTTGTCGGAGGCGATGCCGTCGGCCACGCTGCGGGCCACGGTGAGCAGCTTGGCGCGTACCACCCGGGCGGAGGTCATCATCTCGCTGGCCGGCAACGCGCAGGCCAGCACGACGCGGCGCTCCATGTCCTTGTCCGGCGCGACGAGCACCGCGGCGCAGGCCACCCCCTGCCGGAACTGCCCCATCTCCAGCTGCATGCCGCGCCGGTCACCGGCGGCCAGGTCGGCCTCGAAACTCTCGGGGGTGGTCAGCGTGGCGGTGGTGAACGGACGCATGCCGTACTCACGCAGATAGCGGTAGCGCTGGTCGCTCGTGAGGGTGGCGAGCAACGACTTGCCGAGAGCTGTGGCGTGCGCCCCCTCGTCGAAGCCGGGGACGAGGTCCTCCAGGTGGGGTGAGCGGTGCCCCTCGGCGACCGCGGTCAGGGCCACCTGACCGCCGACGAACCGGCCGAGGTAGTGGCTGTAGCCGGTGTCCAGCGCGGCCCTCCGCAGCGTCTCACCGACCGCCGGGGGGCCCCGGAACGCGGTGACGAGCTCCCGGTACCGGTCGGCCACCTCCAACCCCACGATGTACGTGCCGTCCTCGCGGCGGATCACGTAGCCCTCGTAGGCAAGGGTGCGGACCAGGTGGTAGGTGGTGGCCACGGTCAGCTCACAGCGCCGGGCGATCTGCTTGACGGTCAGGCCCTTCGGGGCGCGACCGACCGACTCCAGCACCCGTAGCGCTCGGGACACGCTGCGAATCAGGTCCGAAGGTTCTGCCAAGGGGTCGCGCACAACCACCTCCGCCGCCGGGGACTTACACCATATGAAAAACAGGCCCGGTGCGAAATGCCTGTTCGGGTCGAGGATGCCAGATCACCATCCACAGCTAGTGCCCCGCCGGTCACCAGGAGTGCGCTGAGCGGGGCTCACGTAGGTTTGCCCAACGATGACCAACACCGCCAACACCCCCGATCCGGCGCTCGCCCGGCCCCATCCGGTCCGGGCCAGCGCCGGTGCAGTCGCCACCACCGTGGCCTGCGTACTCCCTGTCTTCCTGCTCGGCGGTCTCGCCGTGCAGATGGGCACCGACCTCGGCTTCTCGCCGGCAGGCCTGGGCCTGGCCGTCTCCGTCTACTTCGGGGTCAGCGCACTGGCCTCGGTGCCCTCCGGCCGCCTGGTCGAACGGTACGGACCGGCAGTGGTGGCCCGCAGCGGCATCCTGCTGGCCGCCGGGTCGATGCTGGCCATGGCCGCCTTCGCCCGGTCGTACCCGGTGCTGGTCGGCCTGCTGGCGCTCAGCGCCGCCGCCAACGCTCTCGGCCAACTGGCCAGCAACACCGCGCTCGCCCAGCACGTGCCGGCACGACGGCAGGGGCTGTCGTTCGGGGTCAAGCAGGCCGCCATCCCGGTCTCCACCCTGCTGGCCGGGGCGGCGGTACCCACCATCGCGCTCACCGCCGGCTGGCGCTGGGCGTTCGTGGCCGCCACCGTGGCCGCGCTGACGACGCTTGCCGCCGTACCCCGGCAGTTGCCCGGCCCGGCCCGGCGAGCCGGCACCCGGCGCGCTGGGCGGGCGACGGCGGCGCTGGTGGTGGTCGGCGCGGCGGCGACGCTGGCGTCGGGCGCGGCCAACGCGCTGGGCACCTTCCTCGTCGACTCCGCCGCCGCCCGGGGTCTGTCGCCGGGCCTCGCCGGCCTCACCCTGACCCTGGGCAGCGCGGTCTGCGTGGCGGCCCGGGTGGGCGCCGGCTGGTTGGCCGACCGCCGCGACACCGGCCACGTCGCCCTCATCGCCGCGATGCTGCTGGTCGGCGCGGTCGGGCTGGGCCTGCTCGCGGTGACCGGCTCGGTGCCGCTGGTCGTCGGTGTGGTGCTCGGCTTCGGCCTGGGCTGGGCCTGGCCCGGCCTGATGAACTTCGCGGTGGTCCGGCTGCACCCGCAGTCACCGGCCGCCGCCACCTCGATCACCCAGACCGGGGTGTACGCGGGCGGCTGTCTCGGCCCGTTGAGCCTCGGCCCCCTCGCCGCGCACCTCGGCTACCCGGCGATGTGGACCACCGCGGCCGTGGCGATGCTCCTCGCCGCCGCTCTCATGCTCGCCGGCAGCCGACTGTTGACCCGCGTCGCCGCCGCAGCGGGGCGGGAAGCGGATCAGCTGGTGCGGTCGGCGATGTAGTCGCAGAGCGACTCGAGCGCGCTGCGGGACGGGCCGTGCGGCAGCGGGGCAAGCTGCGCGCGGGCCTCCTCGGCGTAGCTGCGCACCGTCTCCCGGGCCCGCTTGAGCGCCGGGCTCTCCCGCAGCAGCCCCAACGCCTCGGCGTGCAACGCGTCGTCAGTCAACGGGCCGGTCGCCAGGATCTCCCGCAGCCGCACCGACGACGCGTCGGAGTCGTCCGCCTCACGGGCGTAGAGCACCGGCAGCGTCGGGACACCCTCGCGCAGGTCCGTGCCGGGGGTCTTGCCCGACTGCACCGACTCGGAGGCGATGTCCAGCAGGTCGTCGGAGAGCTGGAAGGCGACGCCGATCGTCTCGCCGTACCCGGCGAGGGCCTCCACGTGCTCAGGGGCGGCGCCACCGAACATGCCGCCGAACCGGGCCGACGTGGCGATCAGCGAGCCGGTCTTCTCCGCGATCACGTGCAGGTAGTGGCTCACCGGGTCGTCATCGGGGCGTGGCCCCACGGTCTCCGCGATCTGACCGTGCACCAGCCGGGCGAAGGTGCGCGCCTGCAACCGGACCGCCTCGGGGCCCAGATCGGCGGCGATGTCCGCCGCGCGGGCGAAGAGGTAGTCACCGACCAGGATGGCGACCGAGTTGGTCCACCGGGAGTTCGCGCTCGGCGCGCCCCGACGGACGGCGGCCTCGTCCATCACATCGTCGTGGTAGAGGGTGGCGAGGTGAGTGAGCTCCATCACCACGGCAGCCGGGACCACCTGCGCACCGGTCGGGTCACCGAACTGCGCGCCGAGCGCCACCAGCAACGGCCGGAAACGCTTCCCACCGGCCTCCACGAGGTGCCGGGCAGCCTCCGTGACGAACGGGTCGGCGCTGGACACGCTGGCCCGCAACTCGACCTCGACCGTGTCGAGCAGGCCCACCACGGACGCCTCGACACGGGGATCGGCGAGATTGAGACCAAGCGCGCCGAACTGACTCGTGCTCGCCCGACCCCGCCGACCGCCGGAGCCGGAGGCACCTGAACGCTCGCCCGCCGGATTCACCACGCCATCAACCATGCCACACCCGTACGACCTGCTCCGGGCCGGGGATACGCACCGGGGGCCGGCACGTGAACACGCGCCGACCCCCGGTGATCGATCCTTCGGCTATCGAACGAATTCGGCAGCTCCGGTCGCCAGATCGAGCAGCGGCGCCGGGGCGACACCCAACACCAGGGTCGCCAGCACACCGATCATCAACGCGGCGGCGGTGAGCCCCCCGGGCACGGTGACGGTCGGGGTGGACTCGCCCGGCTCGGAGAGCCACATCATCACCACGACCCGCAGGTACGGGAACGCGAGGACCATGCTGGTCAGCACACCGGCGATCACCAGCCAGGCCTGGCCACCCTCCAGCGCCGGCCCGAAGATGGCGAACTTGCTGGTGAAACCGCTGGTCAGCGGAATACCGGCGAAGGCCAGCAGGATGAACGTGAAGAGCGCGGCGAAGAACGGCGACCGCCGGCCCAGCCCGGCCCAGCGGGACAGGTGGGTGGCTTCGCCGTCGTCGTCGCGGACCAGCGTCACCACGGCGAACGCCGCCAACACCGAGAAGCCGTACGCGACCAGGTAGAACATCGTGCCGGCGAGCCCGTCACGGCTCGGCGCCAACACACCGACCAGCAGGTAACCGGCGTTGGCGATCGAGGAGTACGCGAGCAGCCGCTTGATGTCGGTCTGGGTGACCGCGAGCACCGCACCGACCAGCATGGTCAGCACCGCCACCGCGCCGAGGACCGGGGTGAAGTCCCAGTTGGCGTCGGCGAACGCGACCTGGAAGACGCGCAGCAGCGCACCGAACGCGGCGACCTTGGTGCAGGCCGCCATGAACCCGGTGACCGGGGTCGGAGCGCCCTGGTAGACGTCCGGGGTCCAGACGTGGAAGGGGGCCGCCGCCGCCTTGAAGAGCAGACCGATGGCGAGCAGCGCCATGCCGGCGAAGAGCAGCACCGGGCTGGCCGGCGACTCGCTCACCGCCGCGTGGATGGTCGCGAAGTCGACGCCGGCCGAGCGGCCCGGGATGCCGGCGGTGAAGCCGTAGATCAGCGCCACGCCGAACAGGAAGAACGCGGAGGCGTACGCGCCGAGCAGGAAGTACTTCATCGCCGCCTCCTGGCTCAGCAGGCGCCGGCGACGGGCCAGCGCGCAGAGCAGGTAGAGCGGCAGAGAGAAGACCTCCAGCGCGATGAACATGGTCAGCAGGTCGTTCGCCGCCACGAAGATCAGCATGCCGCCGATCGCGAACGTGGTGAGCGGGTAGACCTCGGTGAGACCGTTGCGCCCCTCGGCCTGCCGCCGGTCGTCGGCCGACTCGGCGGTCACCGCGGCCTGGGCGACGAACGCCCCGCCCCGCTCGACCGAGCGGTCACCGATCAGCAGCAGCGCCATCGCGGCCAGCACCAGGATCGCGCCCTGGAGGAAGAGCGTCGGCCCGTCGATGGCGAGGGCCTGGCCGACGGTGATGATCCGCTCGTCGGCGCTGAGGACCACCATGGTCAGTGCCGCGAGCACCGCGAGCAGCGCCAGCGTCAACTGGACCAGGTGCCGCCAGCGCCGTGGCACCAGGGCCTCGACCAGCACACCGAACAGCGCGGCGCCCAGCATGATCAGGATCGGAGCGATCGCCGCGTAGTCGATCGACGGCAGTTTCAACTCGGTCACGGTGCCGACCTTTCGTTCGCGACTGCGGTGCTCCGCTTCGCTGCACTCCTCGCGCTCACCGGCGCGCCTCCTGGACGGTGCCGCCCACGGACGGCGCCGGGTCGGTTCTGCCGATGTCGTCCATGGTCGCCTGGACGGCCGGGTTGATCACATCGGTGACCGGCTTGGGGAAGAAGCCGAGCAGCACGATCAGCGCGATCAGCGGGGCGACCACGACCTTCTCGCGCAGGTTGAGGTCCTTGCGCATCCCGTCGACCTCGGTCAGCGCCGGATTCAACGTGCCCTGGGTGGTGCGCTGCACCATCCACAGCACGTACGCGGCGGCCAGGATGATGCCGAGCGTCGCGATCACCGCAACCGGCTTGTTCACAGTGAACGTGCCGATCAGCACCAGGAACTCGGAGATGAACGGCGCGGTGCCGGGCAGCGCCAGCGAGGCGAGACCGGCGAAGAAGAGCACCCCGGCGAGCACCGGGACCAGCTTGCCCGCCCCACCGAAGTCGCTGATCAGCGCCGAACCACGACGGGCGATCAGCATGCCCACCACCAGGAAGAGCAGGCCGGTGGCCAACCCGTGGTTGAGCATGTAGAGCACCGCGCCGGTGCCGGCCTGCGTGGTGAAGGCGAAGATGCCCACCCCGATGAAGCCGAAGTGCGCGATCGAGGTGTACGACACCAGCCGCTTGAGGTCGTTCTGGCCGACCGCCAGCAGCGCGGCGTAGACGATGCCGATCACGCCCAGGGCCAGCGCCCACGGGGCGAACCACTTCGACGCCTCGGGGAAGAGCGGCAGGCAGTAGCGCAGGATGCCGAAGGTGCCGACCTTGTCCAGCACCCCGACGAGCAGCGCCGCCGCGCCCGCCGGGGCGGCCCCACCGGCGTCGGGGAGCCAGGTGTGGAACGGGAAGAACGGTGCCTTGATGGCGAACGCGAGGAAGAAGCCGAGGAACAGCCACCGCTCGGTGCCGGTGCTGATGTCGACCTGCGAGAGCGCCTGCCAGTCGAAGGTCTTCCCGCCGACCACCCAGAGGCCGATCACCGCGGCCAGCATGAACAGACCGCCGACCAGCGAGTAGAGGAAGAACTTCACCGCCGCGTACTGCCGCTGGTGGCCGCCGTAGCTGCCGATGAGGAAGTACATCGGCACCAGCATGACCTCGAAGAACACGTAGAACAGGAAGACGTCGGCGGCCGCGAAGACGCCGATCATCGTGCACTCGAGGACCAGCAGCAGCGCGAAGTAGACGGGCACCGACCGCTTCGACGACTCGGCGTCGTGCCAGGACGCCAGGATCACCAGCGGCACCAGCACCGCGATCAGCATCAGCATCACCAACGCGATGCCGTCGGCGGCGAAGGTGAAGCTGACCCCCCAGTTCGGAATCCACGAGTATGACTCGCGGAACTGGAACCGGTCACCGCCGGCGTTGAAGCTGACCCACATCACCACCGAGAGCACCAGCACGAGCAGCGACCAAGCGAACGCCACCTGCTTGGCCAGCTCCGGGCGGTGGCGCGGCAGGAAGGCCACCACCAGGGCGCCCACCAGCGGCGCCACGGTGAGCACCGAGAGGAACGGGAAGTTGGACATTATGCGGCCTTACCTCCGTCGTCACTGCGTGGTCCGCCGGCGGGGGCGGCCGGAAAGAGGTCGATCACGCCAACCACCCCGCCTGCACCGCCAGGAACGCCGCCATCACCAGCAGCGCACCGGCCAGGATCGAGGTGGCGTACGAGCGGACAAAGCCGGTCTGCATCCGGCGGAGGCGACCCGAGCCACCGCCGACCGCGGCGGCGAGCCCGTTGACGAGCCCGTCGACGCCCCGGTTGTCGAGGTACACCAGCGCCCGGGTGAGGAAGATGCCCGGCTTCTCGAAGACCGCCTCGTTAACGGCGTCGGTGTAGAGGTTGCGCCGGGCGGCGGTGACCAGCACCCCGGCCGGCTGCGGCGCGGTGGCCGTACCGGCCCGGAAGAGGAACCAGGCGAGCCCGGCGCCGAGCACGGTGACCAGCAGAGACAGCGTGGTGATCACGGCGTGCGAGAGGACCGCCTCGTGCTCGGCGTGCTCGCCGCCCAACCCGGCGGTCTGGGTCAGCCAGTCCGGAACGGACGTGGAGAGCAGGAAGCCGGCGCCGACCGAGCCGACCGCCAGCAGGATCAGCGGAATGGTCATCAGCTTCGGCGACTCGTGCGGGTGCTCGATGTCCTCGGTCCACCGCTGCGGGCCGTGGAAGGTGAGCACGAACAGCCGGGTCATGTAGAACGCGGTCAGCCCGGCGCCGAGCAGCGCCGCCCCACCGAAGAGCCAGGCGGTCCAGTCGTCCCGCTCGAAGGCGGCCACGATGATCGGCTCCTTGGAGAAGAAGCCGGAGAACGGGAACATGCCGATGATGGCCAGCCAACCCATCATGAAGGTCAGCCAGGTGATCTTCATGTGCTTCGACAGCCCACCGAAGCGGCGGATGTCGACCTGGTCCTTCATCCCGTGCATGACCGAGCCGGCACCCAGGAACATGTTGGCCTTGAAGAAGCCGTGCGCCAGCAGGTGCACGATGGCCAACGCGTACGCCGCGCCGCCGAGACCGACACCGAGGAACATGTAGCCGATCTGGCTCACCGTCGACCAGGCCAGCACCCGCTTGATGTCGTCCTTGGCCGCGCCGATGATGCAGCCGATCAGCAGGGTGAGCGCGCCGACGCTGACCACCACGAGTTGCAGCGTCGAGTTGGCGGAGAAGATCGGGTTGGACCGGGCGATCAGGTAGACACCAGCGGTGACCATGGTGGCGGCGTGGATGAGCGCCGACACCGGGGTCGGGCCCTCCATCGCGTCCGGCAACCACGCCTGGAGCGGGAACTGACCGGACTTACCGGCCGCGCCGAGCAGCAGCAACAGGCCGAGGACCAGCACGGTGGTGCCGGTCAGCGCGCCCACGCCGTTGAACACCTCGTCGTACTGCGTCGTGCCCAGGGTGGCGAACATGATGAAGATGCCGATGGCCAGGCCGGCGTCGCCGACCCGGTTCATCAGGAACGCCTTCTTGCCGGCGGTGGCCGCGCTCGGCCGCTCGGTCCAGAAGGAGATCAGCAGGTACGACGCCAGACCGACGCCCTCCCAGCCGAAGTAGAGCATCACGTAGTTGTTGCCGAGCACCAGCAGCAGCATCGCCGCGACGAACAGGTTGAAGTACGCGAAGAACCGACGACGGCCCGCGTCGTGCGACATGTACTCCACCGCGTACAGGTGGATCAGGAAACCCACCCCGGTGATCAGCAGTACGAAGACCGCGGCCAGCGGGTCGAACAGCAGGCCGAAGTCGACGCGCAGATCACCGACCGCGATGAAGTCCCAGAGGCTCAGCTCGACCGACTTGTTCTCCAGGCCACGCAGCTGAAAGAAGAAGCTCAGGCCGAGCACGAACGCGGCGCCGATGGCGGCGACGCCCAACCAGTGCCCCCAGCGGTCGGCCCGGCGGCCGAGCAGCAGCAGGATGGCCGCGCTGACCAGCGGGATCGCCACCAGCAGCCAGACGCCCCCGAGCAGCCCCGTGGCCTGGGCGTATTCCACAGTCTCTTCCACCGGTGGACCCCTCTAGTACTTCAGCAGGTTGGCGTCGTCGACGCTCGCCGAGCGTCGCGTCCGGAAGATGGACATGATGATCGCGAGCCCGACCACGACCTCGGCCGCCGCCACCACCATCACGAAGAACGCCATGATCTGACCGTTGAGGTCACCGTTGATCCGGCTGAAGGTGACCAGCGTCAGGTTGGCCGCGTTGAGCATCAGCTCCACGCACATGAACAGCACGAGCGCGTTGCGCCGGACGAGCACCCCGGCGGCACCGATGGTGAACAGCACCGCCGCGAGGACCAGGTAGTAGTCAGGCGTCATAGCTGGACTCGCTTTCGTTCGCGACTGCGGGGCTCCGCTTCGCTGCACTCCTCGCGCTCACCGTTGGTCCGTCCCCTTCAGCGTGGTCTCCTGCGCCGTCAGCTCCCGCACCGGCAGGATTTCCGGCGTGCTCCGCTCCGAGAGGCGGCCGTCCGGCAGCCGGGCCGGGGTGGCCACCGAGGACGAGGTCGCGAAGACGCCGGGGCCAGGCTTGGGGCCGGGGTAGTTGCCCGGCGCGAACCGGGCCCGCATCGTCGACACCTGGTCGACCTTGTCCTGCTTGCGGCGCTCGATGTGCGCGAGCACCATGGCGCCGACCGCCGCGGTGATCAGCAGCGCCGAGGTCAGCTCGAACGCAAAGACGTACTTGGTGAAGAGCAGTCGGGCGATGCCCTGCACGTTGCCCTCGGCGTTGGCCTGCTCCAGGCCGACCGCCGTGGTGCCCTCCAGCGCCCGGTAGAGGGCGCCGCCGACCAGACCGGCGAAGCCCAGCCCCAGCACGATCGCGGCGACCCGCTGGCCGCGCAACGTCTCGATCAGCGAGTCGGTGGAATCCCGGCCGACAAGCATCAGCACGAAGAGGAAGAGCATCATGATCGCGCCGGTGTAGACGATGATCTGCACCATGCCGATGAACGGCCCGGCCTGGAGCACGTAGAACACGCCCAGGCAGAGCATGGTGAGCACCAGCCAGAGCGCGGAGTGCACCGCGTTGCGGGCCGCCACCATCCCGATCGCGCCGATCAGTGCGAGCGGCGCGAGGATCCAGAAGGTGACCTCCTCGCCACCGGACACCGCACCCGCCGCGGCCAGCACCGTAGACGTGGTCATGCGTTCTCTCCCTTGCCGGCCGCGACCCGCTGGGCGGCCTGCTCGGCGCCCGGGAACGTCACGCCGGGATGCTCCTCGACCTGGTAGCGGCCGGGGCCCATCGGTGACGTCTCCGCACCGGCGGAGGTGCCCGGGTTGTCCAGCGCGCCGACGTAGTAGTCCTTCTCGCTGTCACCCAGCCGCATCGGGTGCGGCGGCTGCTCCATGCCATCCAGCAACGGCGCGAGCAACTGCTCCTTGGTGAAGATCAGGTCCTGCCGGTTGTCCCGGGCCAGCTCGTACTCGTTGCTCATGGTCAGCGACCGGGTCGGGCAGGCCTCGATGCACAACCCGCAGAAGATGCACCGGGCGTAGTTGATCTGGTAGATGCTGGCGTACCGCTCACCCGGCGAGAAGCGCTGCTCGTCGGTGTTGTCGCCACCCTCGACGTAGATCGCGTCCGCCGGGCAGGCCCAGGCGCACAGCTCACAGCCGATGCACTTCTCCAGGCCGTCCGGGTGCCGGTTGAGGATGTGCCGCCCGTGGTAGCGCGGCGCCGACACCGGCGGCTTGAACGGGTAGTCGGTGGTGACGACCTTCCTGAACATGTGCGAGAAGGTGACACCGAATCCCTTGAACGTTCCGGTGATCGCGCCCACGTCACACCTCCCTGGAGTCCGAGCCGGCAACGATGTTGGCCGGCTCCCGCTCGGCGACCACGCGCGTGATACGCGGGCTCGGTGGTACCTGAAGATCCATCGGTGGCAGCGGGAAGCTCCCGTGCGGCCGGTTGTCGACCTGTTCCTGCGTCGTCGGCTTCGGCTTCGGCCGCCGGCTGGGCCAGAAGATCGTGGCGATCAGCAGGATGCCGGCCGGAATGCCGACGGCGATCATCTTGCCGCGGGTGTCCCAGTCCTCGATGGAGCGCAGGCCCGACAGGACCAGGATCCAGACCAGGTTGATCGGCAGCAGCACCTTCCAGCCGAGCCGCATGAACTGGTCGTAGCGCAGCCGGGGCAGCGTGCCCCGCAGCCACACGAAGACGAAGACCAGCGCGATCACCTTGCCGAAGAACCAGAGCATCGGCCACCAATCGGAGTTGGCGCCCTCCCAGATGGTGATCGGCCAGGGCGCCCGCCAACCGCCCAGGAACAGCGTCGTGGTGACGGCTGACATGGTCACCATCGCGACGTACTCGCTGAGCATGAAGAGCGCGAACTTCAGCGAGCTGTACTCGGTCATGAAGCCGGCGACCAGCTCGGACTCGGCCTCGGGAAGGTCGAACGGTGCCCGGTTGGTCTCACCCACTGTGGCGATGAAGAAGATGATGAAGCTCGGCAGCAGCAGGATCGCGTACCAGCCCGGGGCCGGGACCGTCTGGCCGAAGATGGTCAGCTCGGTGCCGTCCCCCTGAGCGGCGACGATCCCGCTGGTGCTCATCGTGCCGGCGGTCATGAAGACCGCCACGATGCTCAGCCCCATGGCGACCTCGTAGGAGATCATCTGGGCGCTCGACCGGAGACCACCGAGCAGCGGGTACGTCGAGCCGGACGCCCAACCACCCAGGACGACGCCGTAGACGCCCATCGAGGAGCAGGCGAGCAGCAGCAGCACCGCCACCGGCACGTCGGTGACCTGCAACGGGGTGTGATGGCCGAAGATGCTCACCATCGGGCCGAACGGGATCACCGACAGGGCGGTGACCGCGCAGATCACCGAGATGGTCGGCGCGAAGAAGTAGACGACCTTGTCGGCCGCCTTCGGCAGGATGTCCTCCTTGAAGGCCATCTTCAGACCGTCGGCGAGGGTCTGCAGCAGGCCGAACGGGCCGACCTGGTTGGGGCCGGGCCGCACCTGCATGTAACCCACGACGCGCCGTTCGAACCAGACACCGAGCAGGGTGGCCAGCAGCCCGAAGGCGAACGCGAAGACAATCTTGCCGAGAACCAGCCACCACGGATCCCGACCGAAGTCGGCAAGCGTCGGGTCCTGGGCGAGGACTATCGAGTTCACTGGTTACCCCCAGAACTGAGGATGGTCTCGTCGGCTGCCACGCGCCCGGCCGGAATGGCCGTACCCGGTGCGGGGACGGAGATCCGGACGACCGCGCCGGACGTCGCCCCGAGGCTGCGCCGCACTGTCGATCCGGGTGAGTTGGTCGGCAGCCAGACCACGCCGTCCGGCATCTCGGTGAGTTCCGCCGGCAGGGTCAGCGCCCCCCGGTCGGTGCCGACCGTGACGGCGTCACCGTCGACCACACCGAGTGCCTCGGCGGTGCCCTTACCCAGCCGGACCACCGGCGGACGGGCGGTGCCGGCGAGGTTCTCGTCGCCCTCGGTCAGCGTGCCGAGGTCCACCAGTTGGTGCCAGGTGGCCAGCACGGCCTCCCCGGCGTTCGGCTGCGGCACCCGGCCCGGCGCGACCGACGGCGCGGCCGGCCGCGACATCCGCGTCGCCGGCAGCGTGCCCAACTCGCGGCGCACGCTCAGCACGTCGGCGGTGCCGAGGCGCACGTCGAGCAGTGCGGCCAGCGCGTCGAGCACCCGGCCGTCGGTCATCGCGGTGGTGTTCAGGACCGCCTCGAACGGGCGCAGCCGGCCCTCCCAGTCCAGGAAGCTGCCGGCCTTCTCGGCCACCGGGGCGACCGGCAGCACCACGTTCGCCCGCCGGGTCACCGCGCTGGCGCGCAGCTCAAGGCTGACCAGGAACGGCACCGCGTCCAGGGCGGACTCGGCCAGTCGCGGGTCGGCCAGGTCGGCCGGGTCGACACCGCCGACGACCAGCGCGCCGAGCTGCCCGTTGGCCGCCGCGCTCAGGATGGCGTCGGTGTCGCGGCCGGCCTGGCTCGGGATCACCCCGGCCGGGATGTCCCACGCCTCACCCAGCTCGGCCCGAGCGGCCGGTTCGGTCACCAGGCGTCCACCGGGCAGCAGGTTCGGCAGGCAGCCCGCGTCGACAGCGCCGCGGTCACCGGCGCGCCGCGGCACCCAGGCCAGCTTCGCGCCGGTACGCCGGGCCACGTCGGCCGCGGCGGAGAGCCCACCGGGAACGGTGGCCAACCGCTCGCCGACGATCAGGATCGCGCCCGGAGCGCTCAGCGCCTCGCTGACCGTGGCGTGCTCGGCGAGCACGCTGGCCTCCTCGCCCGGCACCACCCGGGCCAGCTTGGCACCGAGCTTCTCCAGGCCGCGGGTGGCGAAGGGCGCCAGCGCGTACACCGTCAGGGTCTTCTTCAGGTACGCCTTGCGCAGCCGCAGGAAGAGGATCGGGCACTCCTCCTCGGGCTCCAGGCCGACCAGCACCACCGCCGGCGCGTTCTCCACGTCGGTGTACGTGACGTCGGTGACCCCGGCGACCGAGCTGGCCAGGAAGTCGGCCTCCTCGCGGGAGACCGGTCGGGCCCGGAAGTCGATGTCGTTGGTGTTCAACGCGACCCGGGCGAACTTGGCGTACGCGTACGCGTCCTCGACGGTCAGCCGACCGCCGGTGAGCACCGCGGTGCCCTGCCCGCTCTCCCGAGCCGTGTGCAGCCCTTCGGCGGCGACGGTGAGCGCCTCACTCCAGGACGCCTCACGCAGCTCACCGGTCTGCTCGTCGCGGACCAGCGGCGTGGTCAGCCGGTCGGCGGCCCGGGTGTACTGGAAGCCCCACCGGCCCTTGTCGCAGTTCCACTCCTCGTTGACCTCCGGCTCGTCGCCGGCCAGCCGGCGCAGCACCTTGCCGCGCCGCCAGTCGGTACGCTGCCCGCAGCCGGCCGAGCAGTGCTCGCAGACGCTCGGGCTGGAAACCAGGTCGAACGGGCGGGCGCGGAACCGGTACTGGGCACCGGTCAGCGCGCCCACCGGGCAGATCTGCACGGTGTTGCCGGAGAAGTAGGAGTTGAACGGGACGTCCCCGCTGTCCTCCCCGGACTCCGCGCCGTACGCGTCGTCCCGGTAGATGTTGATTTCCTCGGCGGACGACCGGCCCATCAGGTCGATGAACTTGTCGCCGGCGATCTCCTCGGAGAACCGGGTGCACCGCTGGCAGAGCACACACCGCTCGCGGTCCAGCAGCACCTGGCTGCTGATCGCCATCGGCTTCTCGTACTCCCGCTTGTGCTCGTGGAAACGCGAGTCGGTGCGGCCGGTGGACATGGCCTGGTTCTGCAGCGGGCACTCACCACCCTTGTCGCACATCGGGCAGTCCAGCGGGTGGTTGAGCAGCAACAGCTCCATCACCCCCTCCTGCGCCTTCTTGGCCACCGGGGAGGTGATCTGGGTGCGGACCACCATGCCGTCGGCGACGGTCTGGGTGCAGGAGGCGACCGGCTTGCGCTGCCCCTCCACCTCCACCAGGCACTGCCGGCACGCGCCGGCCGGGGCCAGCAGCGGGTGGTCGCAGAACCGGGGGATCTCGGTGCCCATCTGCTCGGCGACCCGGATCAGCAGCGCCCCCTTGGGGGCGGTGACCTGGACGCCGTCGATGGTGAGGGTGACCGTGTCGGTCTGCTTGGCTACGTCCGTCATCAGTGCGCCCCTACCAGGGTCTTCTCCGACAGCATGGGAGCTTTACGTCCCTCGATGTAGTCGAGGTAGTCCTGCTTGAAGTACTTCAGCGAGGACGTCACCGGGCTGGTCGCGCCGTCACCAAGGCCGCAGAACGAGCGGCCGAGGATGTTGTCGCAGGTGTCCAGCAGGGTGTCCAGGTCTTCGTGGGTGCCCTGACCGGCGAGGATCCGCCGGTAGACCCGGACCATCCAGTAGTTGCCCTCGCGGCACGGGGTGCACTTGCCACACGACTCGTGGTGGTAGAACTCCAGCCACCGGTACGTCGCGTAGACCGGGCAGTCCTGGTCCGAGAAGATCTGCGTGGCGGTGGTGCCGAGGATCGAGCCGGCAGCCGCCACCCCCTCGAAGTCGAGTGGCACGTCCAGGTGCTCGGCGGCGAGCAGCGGGGTGGACGAGCCGCCCGGGGTCCAGAAGCGCAGGTTGTGGCCGGGCTGCATGCCACCGGCCAGCTCCAGCAGCTCGCGCAGCGTGATACCCATCGAGCACTCGTACTGGCCCGGGTTGGCGACCCGCCCGGAGAGCGAGTAGATCATCGGCCCGGAGGACTTCTCGGTGCCCATGCTCTTCCACCAGTCGGCCCCACCGAGCACGATCGGCGGCACGCTGGCGATGGTGCCGACGTTGTTCACCACCGTCGGGCTCGCGTACAGGCCGTGGGTGGCCGGGAACGGCGGGCGCAGCCGGGGCTGACCCCGGAACCCCTCCAGCGAGTCCAGCAGCGCCGTCTCCTCGCCGCAGATGTACGCGCCCGCGCCGGAGTGCACCACCAGCTCCAGGTCGTAGCCGCTGCGCAGGATGTTCCGGCCCAGGTAACCCTTGTCGTACGCCTCCTGGACCGCGTTGCGCAGCCGACGCGCGGCGTGCACCGCCTCGCCCCGGATGTAGATGTAGGCGCGGGCGGCCCGGATCGCGTACGACGCGATGATCACGCCCTCGACCAGCGCGTGCGGGTCGTGGGTCATCAGCGGCAGGTCCTTGCAGGTGCCCGGCTCGCCCTCGTCGGCGTTCACCACCAGGTAGTGCGGCTTACCGTCGCCCTGCGGAATGAAGCCCCACTTGAGGCCGGTAGGGAAGCCGGCGCCACCCCGGCCGCGCAGCCCGGAGTCCTTGATCAGCTGGATCAGGTCGTCCGGGTGGGCCTTGAGCGCCTTGCGCAGCGCGGCGTAGCCGTCCAACTGCTCGTACGTGCCGATGCGCCAGGCGTCCGGCGACAGCCAGCGCTTGGTCAGCACCGGCGTCAGCTTGGCCAGCGTCTCCGGGCGGGGAGTGGTCACTTCTGGGCCCCCGTTTCGCTCGCGTCAGCCGATCCGGCGCCGTCGGCGTCCGTGTCGGCCTTCGCTTCGGTGAGGTTGCGCTCCTGCGCCCCGGCCTCGTCGCCGGCGGGCTTGCCGTCGCCGGCAGGAGCGTTGGCCGCCACGCCGGCCGCCTCGGCCGAGCGCGCGTCGCCGGCCTGTGGCGCGGTGCCGCTGCTGTCTGCCGGGGCCTTCGTGCCGGGCGCGTCCGGCACCGCGGTGTCCGCGTCCGGCTGCCGGGTCTCGGCGGTACGCACCTGCGGCGACTTGTCGTCCGGTGCCTTCACGTCCCGGGTGGTGCTGCTGGCGGCGGCCGCCGGCTCGGCGACCCCGGTCGGGGCGGACGCCCCGTCGCCACCCTTGACCGGAGCGGCACTCGCCTCGACGGGCGCCGGCTTGGCGGCCTCCGCCTTCGCCTTCGCCTCGGCGGCGGCCTTGTCGGCCTCGGCCTTGCTGCGGATCGGGGTGTTCGGGTCGAAGCCCGGCACCGAGACGCCGTGCTGCTGGGCCAGCCGCAGCCCGCGCAGGGTCGGCTCGCCCGGCCCGCCGTCGGCGACGGCACCGTCGCGTTCGTCGGCGAAACCGGCGAGCTGAACCGCCATCTCCTTGAGGGTGCAGAGCCGGGCACCCCGGGTCGGCATCGGCCGGCCGCCGGCCCGCAGCTCGTCGACCACACCGACCGCGGTGGAGGGGTCCACGCCGTCGAAGAAGTCGTAGTTGACGGTCATCACCGGGCCGTAGTCGCACGCCGCCAGGCACTCGGCGTGCTCCAGCGTGATCGTGCCGTCCGCGGTGGTCTCGTCGTGTCCGACGCCCAGGTGCTCGGAGAGGGTGTCGTAGACCTCCTGGCCACCGAGCACGTTGCACATCGTGTTGGTGCAGACGCTGACCAGGAAGTCACCGGTCGGCTTGCGCTTGTACATCGTGTAGAAGGTCGCCACCGCGCCGACCTGGGCCTTGTTCAGCCCCAGCACCTCGGCGCAGAACGCCACCCCGGCCGGGGAGACGTACCCCTCCTCGGCCTGCACCAGGTGCAGCAGCGGCAGCAACGCCGAGCGGGACCGGTCCGCCGGGTAACGGGCGATGATCTCGCGCGCCCGCTCCCGAGTCGTGTCAGTGAAAGTCGTCATCGGTCACAACCACCCATCACGGGGTCCAACGAGGCTCCGCCGGCGATCACGTCGGCGATCAGACCGCCCTCGGCCATCGCCGGGAGGGCCTGCAGGTTGACGAAGCTCGGCTCCCGGTAGTGCACCCGGTAGGGCCGGGTGCCACCGTCGGAGACCGCGTGGACGCCCAGCTCGCCGCGGGGCGCCTCGATGGCGACGTACACCTGGCCGGGCGGGACCCGGAAGCCCTCGGTCACCAGCTTGAAGTGGTGGATCAGCGACTCCATCGACTGACCCATGATCTTCGCGACGTGCTCCAGCGAGTTGCCCATGCCGTCCACGCCGATGGCCAGCTGTGCCGGCCAGGCGATCTTGCGGTCGGCGACCATCACCGGTCCCGGGCGGAGCCGGTCCAGCGCCTGCTCGACAAGCTTCAGCGACTCCCGCATCTCGGCGAGCCGGACCTGGTAGCGACCCCAGACGTCACCGTCGGGGTGGGTCGGCACGTCGAACTCGTACGTCTCGTAGCCGCAGTACGGCATGGTCTTGCGGAGGTCCCAGGCGAGGCCGGCGGAGCGCAGCACCGGGCCGGTGATGCCGAGCGCCACGCAGCCGGTGACGTCCAGCACCGCGACGTTCTTCGTCCGCTCGGTCCAGATCGGCTGGCCGGAAAGGAGGTCCTCGTACTCCTTGAGCTTCTTCGGCATCATCTTGAGGAACTCGCGGATCTTGCGGATCGCGTCGTCCGGCACGTCCTGCGCCACACCGCCGGGCCGCACGTACGCGTGGTTCATCCGCAGACCGGTGATGGTCTCGAAGATGTCGAGGATGTACTCGCGCTCGCGGAAGCCGTACAGCATGATCGAGATCGCGCCCAGCTCCATGCCGGTGGTGGCCAGCCAGACCAGGTGCGACGAGATCCGGTTGAGCTCCATCATCAGCACACGGATGGTGGTGGCCCGCTCGGTGATGTCGTCGGTGATGCCGAGCAGCTTCTCGACGGCGAGGGCGTACGCCGTCTCGTTGAAGATCGGGGCGAGGTAGTCCATCCGGGTCACGAACGTCGATCCCTGGACCCAGTTGCGGTATTCGAGGTTCTTCTCGATGCCGGTGTGCAGGTAGCCGACGACCGAACGGGCCTCCCGGACCGTCTCGCCCTCCAGCTCCAGGATCAGCCGCAGCACCCCGTGCGTGGACGGGTGCTGCGGACCCATGTTGACCACGATGCGCTCGTCGTTGATCGGGTCGGTGCCCGAGACGATCGTGTCCCAGTCTCCACC
The DNA here is from genome assembly GCF_030269705.1 of Micromonospora sp. NBRC 107095. NCBI lineage: Bacteria > Bacillati > Actinomycetota > Actinomycetes > Micromonosporales > Micromonosporaceae > Micromonospora > Micromonospora sp. NBRC 107095. The sequence continues at coordinate 503,360 of NZ_BSTU01000001.1, read as the reverse complement.
GGTGACGGTGAAGACCCGACCCTCGTCGGTCTCGCGCTCGCTGGCGTAGTTCGACGTCGTCACTGGTACGACCTCCGCGTGTCCGGCGGCGCGATCTCGGCGCCCTTGTACTCGACGGGGATGCCGCCGAGCGGGTAGTCCTTGCGCTGCGGGTGCCCCTCCCAGTCGTCCGGCATGAGGATCCGGGTCAGGCTGGGGTGGCCGTCGAAGACGATGCCGAACATGTCGTACGCCTCCCGCTCCTGCCAGTCAGCGGTCGGGTAGACGGCGGTCACGCTGGGCAGGTGCGGGGCCTCGACGGAGACGGCGGCCTCCAGCCGGACCCGCCGCCGGTACGTCATCGAGGTGAGCAGGTAGACCACGTGCAGGCGACGCTCGTCGGCGCCCAGGTAGTCCACGCCGGACACCGAGGAACACAGCTCGAACCGCAGCGCCAGGTCGTCGCGCATCACCTGGCAGACCTCGGCGATCCGCTCCGGGCGTACGTGCAGGGTCAGCTCACCCCGGTCGACCACGACCTTCTCGATGGCGTCGTTGAAGGCCGGGTACGCCTCCTCCAGCGCGTCGCGGACCTCGTCGAAGTAGCCCCCGTAAGGCCGGGACGCCTCCTCGATGGGCTGGCGCTGGCGGACCAGGCCGCCGTAACCGGACACGTCGCCGGTGCCCTGGTTGCCGAACATCCCGCGACCGGCCGGGCTGGCCGGCGGGAACTCGGCGGGGGCACCACTGGTGGCACCGGCCGGCACCACCGGCAGCGGTACGCCGCCGTCGTTTGGCTTGTCCGTGGGTGACGTCATTTCGGGCCTGCCTGCGGGTGGAGGTGGTTCTGAGCATTCATCCAGTTCTCGATACGCAGCTGCTCCTCGCGGCCCTCGCGGACCGCCCGGGTCCACTCGGCGCGCCGGGCCTTGTCGTTGCGGTACGAGGACGGCATCGAGCCGTAGGGCACCACCGGAACGTCGCCGCGCTCCTGGCGGGCGGCGAGCATCTTGCGACCGTTCGGGCCCAGCGGCTCGTACATGATCTTTTCGCGGAGCTTGAGGATCGCGTCGATGAGCATCTCCGGCCGGGGCGGGCAGCCGGGGAGGTACATGTCGACCGGCACCACGTGGTCGACGCCCTGCACGATCGCGTAGTTGTTGAACATGCCGCCGCTGCTGGCGCAGACGCCCATCGAGAGCACCCAGCGCGGCTCGGCCATCTGGTCGTAGATCTGGCGCAGCACCGGGGCCATCTTCTGGCTCACCCGGCCTGCCACGATCATCAGGTCGGCCTGTCGGGGCGACGCCCGGAAGACCTCCATGCCCCAGCGGCCCATGTCGTAGTGCGGACCACCGGCGGCCATCATCTCGATGGCGCAGCAGGCCAGGCCGAAGGTGGCGCCCCACACGGACGACTTCCGAGACCAGTTGACCAGCTTCTCCACCGAGGTGAGCAGGACGCCGGCGGGAAGCTTCTCCTCGATGCCCATCTGACGTTCCTTCCTCAGTCCCAGTCCAGGCCGCCGCGCCGCCACACGTAGGCGTACGCAACGAAGACCGCGACGATGAACAGGACCATCTCCACGAAGCCGAAGATCGGCAGAGCGTCGAACGAGACCGCCCAGGGGTAGAGGAAGATGATCTCGATGTCGAAGACGATGAAGAGCATCGCCGTCAGGTAGAACTTGATCGGGAACCGCCCGCCGCCGACCGGCTGCGGGCTGGGCTCGATGCCGCACTCGTAAGCCTCGAGTTTGGCCTTGTTGTAGCGCCGGGGACCGGCGAAGCGGGCGGCGCCGACGGAAAACAGCGAGAACGCCGCGGCGAGGGCGAACAGCCCGATGATCGGTGCGTAAGGCGAGAGCGACATCGTTTTCTCCTGCTCGTCCTTCCCTGCCCTCGGTGCTTGACGAAAATCACACTATTCACGTCCCTCGCAGCGGCAGTCGGCGGGGGTCGATCTTTGTCGGCGTCGGGGCCGTGACCAGCGCCGATGCCGTCCTACGTATACGGTTCCCGCGGTCATCGATGACCACTGGGCCCGCAAGGCCACCCCTCGCGCTACACGGCGGGAGCAGCTTTCGTCATCGCGTTGATGACCCGGTCCATCGCGTCCCCGCCGCGCGGGTCGGTCAGGTTGGCCAACAACTTGAGCACGAAACGCATCAGCGTCGGATGCGGCATGCCGTGTTTGGTGGCGATCCGCATGATCTCGGGGCGGCCGATCAGTTTCACGAAGATGCCGCCCAACCGGTAGTAGCCGCCGAGTCGGGCCTTCAGCTCGTTCGGGTACGCCAGCAGCGCGCGCTCCCGCTCCGGGCCGGCCGGCCGGGCGAGGGCCTGGACCACGACCTCCGCGGCCAGTTCGCCGGACTCCATGGCGTACGCGATGCCCTCACCGTTGAACGGGTTGACCATGCCGCCCGAGTCGCCGACCAGCAGCACGCCCCGCGTGTAGTGCGGCACCCGGTTGAAGCCCATCGGCAGCGCCGCGCCGAGGATCGGGCCGTCGGCGTTGGCCTCGTCGGTCATCCCCCAGTCCTCCGGGGTGTTGGCGAGCCAGTCGGTGAGCAGCCGGCGGTAGTTGGTCTTGCCGAACGCCGAGGACGAGTTGAGCACGCCGAGGCCGACGTTGACCCGCCCGTCACCGAGGCCGAAGATCCAGCCGTACCCGGGCAGCAGGTTGTCGCCGCTGTCCTTGCTGCGCAGCTCGAGCCAGGACTCCAGGTAGTTGTCCTCGTGCTTGGCCGGGGAACGGTAGTAGCGGCGGACGGCCACACCGATCGGCCGGTCCTCCCGCTTGGCCAGCCCGAGCGCGAGCGGGAACCGGCCGGAGACACCGTCGGCCGCGACGACCAGCGGGGCGTGGAAGGTGGTGGGTTCCTTGCCCGGCCCGACCTCCGCCTCGACGCCGGTGACGCGACCATCGTCGTCGAGCACGGGGCCCAACACGTTGACGCTGGTCCGCAGCTTCGCGCCGGCCGCCACCGCCCGCTGGGCGAGCAGGTCGTCGAAGTCCAGTCGCGTGCGCACCAGACCGTAGTTGGGGAAGCTGGCCAGCTCCGGCCAGTCCAGTTCCAGGCGCACCCCGCCGCCGATGACCCGCAGGCCGCGGTTGTGCAGCCAGCCCGCCTCGGGCGAGGTGTCCACACCCATCCGGATGAGTTGGCGCACCGCACGCGGGGTCAACCCGTCGCCGCAGACCTTCTCCCGGGGGAACTCGGTCTTCTCCAACAACAGCACCCGTACGCCGTGCCGGGCCAGGTGGTACGCAGTCGCTGATCCACCGGGACCGGCGCCCACGACAATGACGTCGGCGTCGTGTTCCACCGCGGTCATTCGCGCCTCCTCCCGCATGCTCGTGAAATGCTTCACAAGCCAGACGGGACGAGTGTATGACCGGCGTCATACCTGCGCAGGATCAGGGGTACCTAACTCGCCGATGTGACACCCCATCACCGTCCACAGCGGTCAGGTGTCAGGCCGGGCTGGAGGCGTCCAGGCCCGCGTCGACCCGGATCGTCTCCGGCAGATGCTCGCGGAGCGCCCCGCCCGCCGCACGGTCCAGCGCGGCCAGCACCTCGGCGACCACCTGCCGGACCTCAACCGGGTCGGCCCCGGCCAGCTCGCGCAACTGGGCGATGAGTTCGGCCGCGTCGTCGTCGGTGGCGGCCACCGGGTCCGCCGGGTCTGCTCCGGTCATACGGTCGAGCGTACGGGGCAAAGTGGACTAAAGCCTGATATTGGCGGAACCTGAATAATGTCCGCGCCCGCCGAAGGGGTCCGCCGCTACTCGCGGATCCCCCGGTGCAGGGCCACCACGCCACCGGTCAGGTTGCGCCACGCCACCCGCCCCCACCCGGCCGCGGCCACCCGCCCGGCCAGCGCGGACTGCGCCGGCCAGGCCCGGACCGACTCGGCGAGATAGACGTACGCCTCGGGGTTGCTCGACACCGTACGGGCCACCGCCGGCAACGACCGCATCAGGTACGACAGGTAGACCGTCCGGAAGACCGGGTTGACCGGGGTGCTGAACTCGCAGACCACCAACCGGCCACCCGGCCGGGTCACCCGGGCCAGCTCACGCAGGGCCGCATCGGTGTCGTTGACGTTGCGCAGCGCGAAGGAGATCGTCACCGCGTCGAAGCTGGCATCGGCGAACGGCAGGCGCAGTGCGTCCCCCGCCAGCAGCGGCACCTCGGGCCGGGCCCGCTTGCCGGTGTGCAGCATGCCCAGCGACAGGTCCACCCCGACCGCGTACGCCCCGGACTGGGCCAGCTCACGCGTCGAGACGCCGGTGCCCGCGCCCACGTCCAGCACCCGCTCGCCCGGCCGCAACCCGAGCGCCGCCCGGGTGGCCCGACGCCAGGAGCGGTCCTGCCCCAGCGAGATCACGGTGTTGGTCAGGTCGTAACGCTCTGCCACGCCGTCGAACATCGCGGCGACCTCGTGCGGCTGCTTGTCCAGACTGGCGCGCTGGCCCTGCGGGGTACGGCTCACCCCTCCACTCTGCCAGCCGCCCGCCGACCGACACGCGCTGGGTGGCGTGGCGCGCCCCACTGATGCGCGAGGGCGGGGTGGTCGCCCACCCCGCCCTCGCGTCGTGCCTGCGCCCCTGACGCCACAGTCAGGACGCGTACCGCCGTCGCTGTCGCGCCTCGTCCGCGCGCCGTCGCCAGCGGCCCGGTGTCAGTCGGGTCTGGTGTCAGTCGGTCGACTTCTCGTCGGCCGGCGAGACCACCACCACCTTGCGGCGGCGGGTGAGCACCAGCAGCGCCCCACCCACGAGCAGGATGATCGCGCCGATGCCGCCGATCAGGCCGACCTGCACACCGGTCACCGGCAGGCCACCACCGCCCGAGCCGCCACCGGTGGAGCCGCCACCGGCACCCGGCGAGACGGTCGCGCCCGGCGTCGTCGTACCGCTCGGACCCGGCGTCGGGGTGACCGTCGGCGTGTCAGTCGGGGTCGGGGTCGTCGTCTCCGTCGGCGTCGGCGTCTCGGTCGGGGTGACCGACGGCGTCGGGGTCGGCGTCTCCGTCGGCGTCGGCGTCTCCGTCGGCGTCGGCGTCTCCGTCGGCGTCGGCGTCTCCGTCGGCGTCGGCGTCGGCGTCGGCGTCGGGGTCACCGTCGGGGTCGGCGTCTCCGTCGGCGTCGGGGTCTCCGTCGGCGTCGGCGTTTCCGTCGGGGTCGGGGTCTCCGTCGGCGTCGGCGTCTCCGTCGGCGTGACGGTCGGTGTCGGGGTCGGCGACCCGGTCGGGGTGACCGTCGGCGTCGGAGTGGGCGACTCCGTCGGGGTGACAGTGGGCGTGGGCGTCGGCGTCGGGTCCCCGGCCACGTCGACGAAGACGTCGAAGACCGCCTGGTTGTCGCCCTCGTCGACCTCGGCGAAGGTCTTCCGCTGTGCGGCGCTGGCCCGCCGCGGCTGCTCCTCTGGCCTCCCGGCGGCCACGTCCAGACCGTGCGCCACCAGCTCGCCGACCCGCAGCACCGGCTCGGTGACGTCCTTACCGACGGTCACCTTGATGTCCGCCGTGTAGTAGTCACCGGGCCGGATCACCGCGCCGTCGTCCTGACAGAGCGCCTGAGCGACACCGAACGTCTGCATGGTGCAGGTGTCCGGCAGCGTGTCGAAGGTGACGCCCGCCGGGAGGGTGAGCACGTAGGCGAGGCCGGTGGCCTTGCGGCTGCCGTCGTTGTAGACCGCCCAATCGACCGGAACCGTCTCGCCCGGCCGCACCGGACGAAGGTCGGGGTCGTCGCCGTTGACACCGTTCACCACGACGTTCGCGTTGACATCCTGCACCCAACTGGTCAGGTCGTACCCGGGCTCGGTGACGGTGATGTCGTGCCTGACCCTGTTGTCTTCCTTGTTCGGGTCGTCGGTGGCCGAGCGGATGTTGACCACCAGAGCGCCGGCGGCGCCCAGCCCGCCGATGGAGAAGACCGGGATGCCGAAGTCCTCGCTGGTGCCGGCGGCGAGGTCGCCGAGGCGGCAGGTGAACTTCTCGCCGTTCACCTTGCAGCCGTCGGGCACCACGACCCGGACCTTGCCGGTGTCGAGCTTGCTGGTGTCCACGGTGTAGCTGACACCCTTGGCGTCTTCCTTGCTCCGGGTGTTGTCGACGGTGAACTTGAACGGCTTGCTCTTGGCCTCCGTGACGCCCTTGGCCAGGTTGTAGCTGAGCGGCACCAGGGCCAGATCGGCCTCCTCGGCCGCCAGCACCGGTGCGGCCACGGCGGCGATGCCACCGGCCGCGATCAGCGCCACGACACTGGCGCGCACCAGCGTCGAGCGGTGGAACGCTGTCATCAGTCCCCCGGGGGTAGGGAAGAAAGAATGGTTGCGGAACGAGCGGACGCTATCGGAGGCCGATCTCCCACGCCAGCAGGCGGACCCGATTTCATCCGTCCGGCCCGAGCTGGGCAGACAGTACGGGCGGGATGGTCACCCATCCCGCCCGTACTGCCGTGCGTTATATGAACGACCCGCAGCGGGCCGATGGAGGACAGCCCCGTACGTCGACGGTGGTGCCAGATATGAGCCGGGACGCTAGCCGCCGACGATCATCTCCACCAGACCCGGACCGGACAGGCTGACGCTGCGGCGGCGGGGACCACCCGTACCGCCGGGGCGATCCGGCGGGAGCATGAGCGTCGATCAGCCGAACGGTCACCTGCCGACCGTCAGCTGACGTCCACCAGAGGTAGGGACCTCCCCGCGCCACCGCCGGGCAGCGCGATCGAGGAGAAGTGCGAGACCACCCGCTCGTCGGTCGGGTCGTCGGCCGGCGTGTGGTGCACAGCGAGCCGGTTGTAGAGGGTGTCGCGCTGTGCGGGGATCCGGTCCGCCGAGCGGATCATGCCGATCAGCTCGTGCAGGTTTGAGCGGTGCCGCGCACCGGCGGAGGAGATCACGTTCTCCTCCAGCATGATCGACCCGAGGTCGTCCACGCCCATGTGCAGGGAGAGCTGCCCGACGTCCTTGCCGGTGGTCAGCCAGGACGCCTGCAGGTGCGGGACGGTCTCGAAGAACAGTCGGGCCACCGCGACGAGGCGCAGGTATTCCACGGTGGTCGCCTGGGTGCGGCCCTTGAGGTGGTTGTTCTCCGGCTGGTACGTCCACGGGATGAAGGACCGGAAACCGCGGGTGCGGTCCTGCACGTCCCGGATCATGCGCAGGTGCTCGATCCGCTCGGCGTGCGTCTCGCCGGTGCCCATCATCATGGTGGCGGTCGACTCGATGCCCTGCCGGTGGGCCAGCTCCATGACCTCCAGCCAGCGCTCGCCCGACTCCTTGAGGGGGGCGATGGCCTTGCGGGGCCGCTCGGGCAGCATCTCCGCGCCAGCGCCGGCGATCGAGTCCAGACCGGCGGTCTTGATCCGGGCGATGGCCTCGTCCAGGCTCACCCCGGAGACCTTGGCCATGTGCAGGATCTCGCTGGGGCCGATCGAGTGGATGACCAGGTTCGGGTACGCCTGCTTGACCGAGGAGAACAACTCCTCGTAGTACTCCACGCCGTAGTCGGGGTGGTGCCCGCCCTGGAGCATCACCTGGGTCGCGCCCAGCTCGACCGCCTCGCCGCACCGGCGCAGGATCTCCTCGGTCGGGTGGGTCCACCCTTCCTGGTGCTTGGGCGCGCGGTAGAAGGCGCAGAACTTGCACGCCGTCACGCAGACGTTCGTGTAGTTGATGTTGCGATCGATCAGGTACGTGACGACGTTGTCCGGGTAGCGCCGCCGACGCACCGCGTCCGCCGCCTCGCCCAACGCGTGGAAGGGCGCCTCGGTGTAGAGCAGCAGGGCCTCCTCGGGCGTGATCCGCCCGCCGTCCGCGCCGCGCTGCAGGATGTCGTCGATCTCCCGGCTCACCGTCACACCCCGAGCCTACGTCGGCCCACCCGACCCGACCGCCGGACCCCGCCGGGTGCGGCACGTCCCACAGCCGTCATCAGCCTTCGCGTACCTCGACGTGGACGCCGTAGGTGCCGTGCAGCTCCGCCGCGCACTCCGGCCCCGCCCACGCCGGCACGTACGCCTCCCACCACTGCCGCTCGGAGCGCCCCGGCATCGGCTGCTCGGAGAGCACCGCGCGGAACCGCTCGTCCGCCGCCTCGACCCGCTCCCGGACCCATCCCATCTGCGGAAAGCCGGACAGCCGTTCGTCGGTCAGCACCCGCTCGATGCCGTCCCGGACGCTGAGGTCGAACCAGTACTCGTCGAGGTTGTCGTGATAGCCCTCCTCGCAGAGTTCGACGAACCGCTCCCATGCCTCCACGTAGCCGGTCGGACGCCGTCCCCCGGTGACCTCGGCGAACCGCTCGACGAACTCCCGGTCGTCCGGCGGCCTCATGCGTCGTAGTCGACAGTGAGCTTGTCGGTGGTTGGGCTCGACTGGCAGGTCAGCACGTAGCCGGCGGCCAGTTCGTCGGGCTCCAGCGCGTAGTTGCGGGCCATCGTGACCGCGCCGTCGACAACCTTCGCCTTGCAGGTGGAGCAGACGCCACCCTTGCACGCGTACGGCAGCTCGCCGCGCACCTTCAGCGCGGCGTCCAGCACCCGTTCCTCGCGACCCATCGTGAAGCTCGACGACCGGCCGTCCAGCACGATGGTCACCTCGGCCCCGGCGCCCGCCTGGTCGACGGGCCGGCGCACCGGCTCCGGCGGCGCGTCGACGTGGAACAGCTCGGTGTGCACCGCCGACTCGGGCAGCCCGCGTGCGGTCAGCACGTCCCGGACGTCGACCACCATGCCGTACGGGCCGCAGAGGAACCACTCCTCGATGAGGTCACCCGGCACGATGGTGTCCAGCAACCGGCCCAGCCGCTCGGCGTCGATGCGACCGGACAGCAGCGGCGACTCGCCCTGCTCCCGGGAGAGGACGTGCACCAGGTGCAGCCGGGTCGGGTGGCGATCCTTCAGGTCGGCCAGCTCCTCGGCGAACATCACGGTGTTCGCCGTGCGGTTGCCGTACACCAGTGTGAAGGTGCTGGCCGGCTCGACGGCCAGGGCGGTCGCGACCAGCGCGAGCACCGGGGTGATGCCGGAGCCGGCGACGACCGCGCCGTAGTGCCGGGCGCGGTCCGGTGCGAACGCCGTGGTGAAGGTGCCCAGCGGCGGCAGCACCTCGACGGTGTCGCCACCGCGCAGCGCTCCGCAGGCGAACGCCGAGAAGGCGCCGCCCGGGATCTCCCGCACCCCGATCCGCAATCGGCCGCGCCGGGCCAGGTCGTCGGGGGTGGAACAGATCGAGTACGACCGGCGCACGTCAGCGCCGTCCGGCGCGGCCTGGCCCGGAAGACGCACGGTGAGATGCTGGCCCGCGCGGAACGCGAATGTCTCCCGCAGTTCCTCGGGTACGGCGAAGGTCACCGCCACGGAGTCGTCGGTGAGCCGGTCGACGGCGGCGACGGACAACGGGTGGAAGACCGGCCGGCGGCGAACCGGGCGGGTGATGGTGACAGTCACAGCGCCTTCAGGTGGTCGAAGGGTTCGGAGCAGGAGCGGCACCGCCACAGTGCCTTGCACGCGGTGGAGCCGAACCTGCTGACCTGCTCGGTCTCCGGCGAGCCGCACCGCGGGCAGCGGACCGCGAGGGTCAGCGACACGACGCCGGCGGCGGGCACCGGGGCGGGCGGGGCGATCCCGGCGGCGGCGAGCTTGGCCCGCCCGCCCTCGGAGATCCAGTCGGTGCTCCACGGTGGGCTGTAGACGGTCCGGACCTCGGCGTCCGGGTGGCCGGCGACGGCGAGCGCGCGGCGGATGTCGGCCCGGATCACGTCCATCGCCGGGCAGCCGGTGTAGGTAGGGGTGATGGTGACGGTGACCCGGCCACTGGCCGGATCCTCCTCAACCGCGCGCAGGATGCCCAGCTCGTCGATGGTGATGACCCGGATCTCCGGGTCCACCACCGACGCGGCCGCGTCCCTCGCGGTCACCACTTCGCTCCCGGGTGGGCGCGGTGCAGCACCTGCATCTCGGCGAGCAGGTAGGCCAGGTGCTCGGTGTGCACACCGGCCCGCCCGCCGGCCGGGGCCCAGGCGCTGCCCGGCCGGGTGAGCGTCGCCTCGGCCAGCACCGGGCCGACGACCTCGTCGAACGCCGGCCGCAGGGTGGCCGGATCGACCGGCGCCGCCGGGTCCGCCGTGAACAGCTCATGGGTGTACGGCCACACGTGGTCGACGGCCGCCTGCATCCGACGGTGCGACTCCTCGGTGCCGTCACCGAGCCGCTTCACCCACAGCGCGCCGTGGTCCAGGTGGTACGCCGACTCCTTGCGCGCCTTCGCGCCGATCGCCGCCAACCGCTCGTCCGCACAGCCGGCCAGCGCCGTGTACAGCGGCAGTTGGTACGCCGCCAGGAAGAACAGCTTCGCCATCGTCACCGCGAAGTCGCCGTTGGGCAGCTCGACCAGGAGCACATTGCGGAACTGGCGGTCGTCGCGCAGGTACGCCAGCGCGTCCTCGTCGCGCCCGGCGCCCTCCAGCTCGCCCGCGTACGACAGCAGCAGGCGCGCCGCGCCGAGCTGGTCGAGGGCGATGTTGGCCAGCGCGATGTCCTCTTCCATCTCCGGGGCACGGGTGGTCCACTCGGCCAGCCGCTGGGCCGCGATCAACGCGTCGTCGGCGAGGGCGAGGGTGAAGTCGAAGGGCCCGTTCACGCCGTCACCTCACTGAGCTGACTGGTTCGCTCGCTCCGCGCAACCACCTCGCTTCGCTCGGCGGTGGCGCGAAGCGCCCCGCTGCTGAGCAGGCTGGTTCGCTCGCTCCGCTCGCTCACAGGTGGGCCACCCCGTCCGGCACCTCGTAGAAGGTGGGGTGGCGGTAGACCTTGTCGGCGGCCGGGTCGAAGAAGGCGTCCTTCTCGTCCGGGCTGGACGCGGTGATCGCGCCGGCCGGCACCACCCAGATCGACACGCCCTCCTGACGGCGGGTGTAGAGATCGCGGGCGTTGCGCAGGGCAAGCTCGGCGTCGGGGGCGTGCAGGCTGCCGACGTGGGTGTGCGACAGCCCGCGCCGGGCCCGCACGAAGACCTCCCACAGAGGCGAGTGTTCGGTGCTCACGCGGCGACCTTCTCCTTCTGTTGCGCCCGCTTGGCGGCGTACGCCGCGGCGGCCTCGCGTACCCAGCTGCCGTCGGCGTGCGCGGCACGGCGGTGGGCCATCCGCTCGCGGTTGCACGGCCCGTCGCCGGAGATCACCCGCATCAGCTCGTCATAGTCCGGCTGGGTGTAGTCGTACGCCTGCCGCTCGTCGTTCCAGCGCAGGTCGTCGTCGGGGATGCGGACCCCGAGGATCTCGGCCTGCTGGACGCACACGTCGACGAAGCGTTGACGCAGGTCGTCGTTCGAGAAGCGCTTGATCTTCCAGGCCATCGACTGGGTGGAGTGGGTGGAGTCGCCATCCGGCGGGCCGAACATGGCCAGCGACGGGTACCACCACCGGTCCACCGCGTCCTGGGCCATGGCGTGCTGCTCGGGGGTGCCGTGCGCCAGGGTGTGCAGGATCTCGTAACCCTGCCGCTGGTGGAACGACTCCTCCTTGCAGACCCGGATCATCGCGCGGGCGTACGGGCCGTAGGAGCAGCGGCACAGCGGCACCTGGTTGACGATCGCCGCACCGTCCACCAGCCACCCGATGGCACCGACGTCGGCCCAGCTGAGGGTGGGGTAGTTGAAGATCGAGCTGTACTTCTGGCGGCCGTCGAGCAGCAGCTGGACCAGCTCGTCGCGGCTGATGCCGAGGGTCTCGGCGGCGGCGTAGAGGTAGAGGCCGTGACCCGCCTCGTCCTGCACCTTGGCCAGCAGGATCGCCTTGCGCTTGAGCGATGGCGCCCGACTGATCCAGTTGCCCTCCGGCTGCATGCCGATGATCTCGGAATGGGCGTGCTGGGCGATCTGCCGGATCAGGGTCCGCCGGTACGCGTCGGGCATCCAGTCGCGGGGTTCGATCTTCTGCTCGGCGTCGACGACCTCGGCGAAGTACGCCGCCAGGTCCTCGTCCGGCGCGGGCCCGCCCCGCCGCCCGCGCGCCGCCGCAGCCCGCAGCTCCGCCTCGGCGGCCTCGACCTCGCCCAGCAGACCGCCGGGCGCCTCGTCCGGGCCGCTGTTCGGGGCGGAGAAGTCGTTGCCATACATGAGGCTAAGTGTTACAGCTTGCGCCTCGCTGCACCAGGGGGTGTAACAGGAATCCGCGCATCCCATCCGTAGTCGAATGACTGCTTTGTGCGACCTGGGCGGCATTGGATCGCCGTGACTTGGGCCACGAAACAAAGGTGAACCCCTGCAAAAACCTCATACCGGCCCCATATCCCGCCTTTATCGCAGGTTGCCTAGTGTCGAAACCTGGCGGCCGGCCGGTCCGGACGTAGACTTCTGCCGGACAACCGATCGGCTGCCGCGCATCGACATCTCCACCGAGGCCACCTCCCCCGGCCTCGGCGATCGCACCCGATTCGTCCCGACGACAAGCCGGTCCCCCCGGCCCTGACACCTGGAGTTCACCCACTCATGCGATCTCGCGTGATCCTGGTGCTCGCCATCACGGCAGTCGTGCTCGGCGGCGTCCTGCTGGTCCCCACCGCGTACGCCCGACTCGCCAGCGACGACAGCGGCGGAGGCGGCGGTGGCGGCACGTCGAGCGTCGCCGCGCCCGCACCCACGCCACCGCCGCCACCCACCCTGGCGGCCGGCCCGGTGTCGGTGAGCTTCAAGGGTGACTTCTTCTCGTGGGCCCTGATGGACCGCAAGACGGGCAAGATCTCCGGGTCGCCGAACATGGCCGCGACCAGCTCCACCGAATCGATGATCAAGGCGTGGATCGTCTCCGACTACCTGCGACAGCTCGGTGACAGGGAGCCGACCGCATCGTTGAAGGAGGCGGCTCGACTCGCCATCATCGACAGCAACGACGAGGCCGCCAACGCGGTCCACAAGGCTGCCGGCGGGTCCTACAAGGCCTCGTCGAGCAGCGTTCCGGACGCGGTGATCCAGCGGGCCATCAAGATCTGCGGGCTGACCGACACCAAGCGCGGCAACACCAAGCCGTACACCGGCTTCTGGAGCTACACCCGGATGTCCCCCCGCGACGCGGTCCGACTCGGCGACTGCATCGCCGACGGCAAGGCCGCCGGCCCCAAGTGGACGAAGTGGGTGCTGGACCAGATGAGCAAGGTCAGGGGCACCACAGCAGCCAAGGACCAGAAGCCCGAGTCCGGTGGCGGCCGCTGGGGGATCATCGACGGTCTGCCCAAGTCGATCACCTCGCAGGGCCCGGTCAGCATCAAGAACGGTTGGACCCCGATCTACGGCGACGGCAACTGGCACGTCAACTGCCTCGCCGTCACCAGCAAGTGGAGCCTCGCGGTGATGCTGCGCTACCCGATCAGGACCGGCCTGGACTACGGCGCGAAGGTCTGTGCCAGCGTGGCCACCCAACTGGTCACCCCGCAGCCGGGTGCCGCGCTCAAGGTGCCGCAGCAGCCGGTCGGGAAGCTCTGATGGCCGGCACCCGTCGGGGAGACCGGCGCGGCGACGGCGACGCCTCCCCGATGCGGCTGATCGCCATCGCGGTCATCCTCATCGGCCTGGTGCTGGTGTCACTGCGGCTGCTGCCCGGGTCGCCGTTCGAGTCGTCCGCCGCCGCCAAGTGGGGCGACGCCGGCACCAGCGACCGGCCCACCGGCTCCGGCACCGACCGCAGCGCCCGCCAGCCGTCCGCGCCGTCACCGAGCCCCAGCCCATCGTTGGAGCCGCTGCCCTTCGCGGCCAAGAATCTCGACCTCGACATCGAGGGCTGGTACGCCTGGAGCGTCCTGGACCGCCGAACCGGAAAGATCATCGGTTCGAAGAACATGGACGAGACCAGCACCACCGCCTCCATGATCAAGGCTTGGATCGTGGCGGACTACCTGCGCCGCGCGGCCGACGCCGGCCAGACCCCGAGCGACGCGAAGCTCGCCGACGCGACCCGGATCATCCGGGACAGCGACAACACCCGGGCCGAGCAGTTCTACAACCTGGTCGGCCGGGACGCCTCGATCAAGCGTCTGATCTCCATGTGCGACCTGACCGACAGCAGCGTCGCCCCCGACAAGGGCTGGAGCCGCACGGCGCTCTCGCCCCGGGACACCGCCCGGCTGGGCAACTGCATCGCCACCGGCACCGCCGCCGGGTCGAAGTGGACCAAGTGGCTGCTCAACGAGATGAAGCTGGTTCGCGGAGCCGGCGACTTCGGTATCCGCAAGGCCTTCCCGGCCGCCGAACAGAAGAAGATCGCCATCAAGAACGGGTGGATCGACCGGACCAGGGAGCAGGAGATGCACATCAACTGCCTGGCCATCGGCGACACCTGGACGATGGGCGTGATGGTCAAGTACCCGATCAACATGGGCTACGACTACGGCATGAAGAACTGCGAGAAGATCACCGAGGCGCTGCTCCGCACCGGCACCTGAGCCGTCCACGCTGACGCCGGCCCGGGCCGCTGCCGACCCGGGCCGCTGGTGCGCCGTCGGCAGCGGTCAGCCGGCGAAGAACTCCGGACCGCCGTCCGGCAGCGCCGGGGCCTCACCGATCGCGGCGGCCCGTCGGGCCCACTCGCGCAGCCCGGCGACCTGCCGATCGCCGAGGGAGAAGTCGAGGGTCCGGAAGTACGTGGCGAGCGTCTGCGCGTCGAACGTCTCCCAGCGCGCCGCCGCCTCGGCCACCTGGTCCAGCTCCGCCAGGCAGAGGTCCCGCGAGCGCAGGAAAGCCTCGTGCACCTCCTTCACCAGGCCCGGGTGGGCGGCGGCGAAGTCACGGCGGACCGCCCAGACGGCGAAGACCATCGGCAGCCCGGTCCAGTCCCGCCACGCCTGCCCGAGGTCGGTGACCGTGAGGCCCTTCTGCGGCGCCTCGTAGTACGCCCGCAGCGCCACGTCCCCGATCAGCACCGCGGCGTCGGCCTCCAGCAGCATCTGGGTCAGGTCCGGCGGGCACCGGAAGTACTCGGGTCGCACGTTGTACTGCTCGGCGAGCAGCAACTGAGCCAGCATGACGCCGGTCCGCGAGGTCGAGCCGAGCGCCACCCGGGCGCCGTCCAACTCGTCGAGGGGCCGGGTGGAGACCATGTTGACCGACAGCACCGGACCGTCGCTGCCGACCGCCAGGTCCGGGAGGAGCAGCAGCTCGTCGGCGTGCTTCAGGTACTCCAGCAGCGTGATCGGGCCGATGTCGAGGTCACCGGCGACAAGCGCCGCACTCAACCGGTCCGGCGAGTCCTTGTGCAGGTCCACGTCGAGCAGGGCACCGGAGCGCATCAGACCCCAGTAGATCGGCAGGCAGTTCAGGAACTGGATGTGCCCGACTCGCGGGCGTGCGATGCGCTCAGCCATGGCCCGACCGTAGCCCCGGCGGCGGGCGCCGGCTCGGCGGGCCGGCCCGAAGTGGCCAACCCCGCACTTGACCGGGGAGCTCCGCGGTCGGCTCGACCGTCTGCCGGCGCGTCGGCCGCTTGTCGACCGGCTACCCGGGCGTCGGCCAGCGACGACCGTCGTACCGCCCGGGCCACGACCGGCACGAAGCCCAGCACCACCAGCAACCCGACCACCCCGGCGCCGGCGATCAGCGGCCGGGGCGGAACGACTGCGAGCAACGCCCCGCCGATCAGGAAGCCCGCCATCGAGCCACCCTGCACCGCCGCGCCGTAGCTGGCGTACGCCCGGGCGCGCATCGCCTCCGGCACCCGCCGAGCGGTGAGCAGGTTGGCGAAGACGTTGTCGCCGCCGTTGGCCGCGCCTCCCACCAGCCAGAGCGGCACCAACACACCCGCCGCCGGCACCGTCGCCGCGAGCAACACCATCAGGCTGCACACGGCCAGAGTGGCCAGCACCCCGCGTACCAACGCGCCGTCGTCGTCGAGCCGCCTGGCAAGTCGTACGGCGAGCCAGGTCCCCGGCAGCATGCCGGCCATCCATGCGGCGCTGACCAGGCCGTACGTGGTCGGCGAGCCTTGCAACGTCTCCCGGATGAAGAAGACCTCGATCACGTTGATGCCGCCGATCGCCGCGATCACGACGGCGGTGCTCACCACCATGACGAGCATCAGCGGGTCGCGGCGCAGCCGCCAGTTGATCTCCGTACCCCCCGGGGTTGTCACGCCGCCCGAGGTGGCCTGGCTTCCCGAGGCGGCCTGGCTTCCCGAGGCGGCCTGGCTGCCCCCAGCGGCGGCCTCGCTGCTCGCGGCGGCGGTGTGGCTGGCGGCGGACCGCCGGCCGCCGCGTCGGGTCCGCAGCAGCAGGCCCGCGACCACCAGCGCGAGGTAGGTCGCGGCATCGAGAAGCAGCGGTACGCGGGTGCCGAACTGTCCCACCAGCAGGCCGGCCAGCACCGGGCCGCCGAGCGCACCGAGCGAGACGGCGGTCTGGCTGATCGCGCTGGCGCGCGGCAGGTCGGCTGGGCGGACCATCGCCGGCAGCAGCGCCGCCAGGCAGGGTTGCGTCACCGCGAGCCCACAGGCCAGCAGGGCGACGAGCCCGACCACCAGGACCGGCTGTTCGACGACGGCAAGGAGCGCGCAGATTGCGGCCTGCCCGAACCCGATGGTCACCAGCAGGGTACGGCTGTCCGTCCGATCGGCGAGTCGCCCCGCGAGCGGAGCGAGCACCACCAGCGGCAGGGTGGCGGCCAGCAGCAGCCCCGACACGGCCAGCCCACCGGCACCAGCACCCTGAAGTGCCAGCGCCAGCGCGGTCGCCGCGAGGAAGTCACCGCAGATCGTGGTGCCCCGAGCCGTGGCGGCGAGCCAGACGTCCGACCAGCGCGACTCGTCAGTTGTGAAGGACATACTTCGAAAATAATCCTTCACAACTGATCCATGCAACCCCGCCTATGCCAGCGGCACCGTCCGGTACTGCACAGCGACAGTGCGCGCCCCCGGCGGCGGCTCACCCTGTCGCCGCCGCGGGTGGTACGGCCGGAGCAGTGCCAGCACCGCCTCGTTCAACTCGGCCAACTCCTCGGCGGTTAGCAGCACCAGCGTGTCGGTGAACAGGGCCGTGTCGTACCACTCGGCCGGCTCGTCCCCGGCACGCCGCAACCAGTCCCGAGTCCGCTCCATGGCGCGGACCGCATGCGCCTCCACCAGCGCCTGCTCGGCGGCACGCGCCTCAGGCCCGGCATCACGACCTGCCTCGACCAGCACACTCACGCTCGGCACCCGCCACAACCGCTCACGCGCGTCGCCCCGGCTCGGCGCCTGCTCAACCAGGCCGAACTTCGCCAGCGCCCGCAGGTGGTAACTGGTGGCGCTCGGCGACAACCCGACGATCCCGGCACACTCGGTGGCAGTCCCACCACTCTCGCGACTGTTCAGGTACTCCATGATCGCAATCCGGGCCGGATGGGCCATCGCCCGCATCACCTGGGGGTCGCTGATCGTCATCCGGCGCGAATCGGAGCGGGCCTCGGTCATAGGCCCATGATCCCGGCAGCCACCCCAACCTGCCATCACCCCCGCGTCCCGCCCGGGCCACCGCGCGTCGGCCACACCGTTACCTCCGGCAGCGAGCAGGCGGATTCGACGGGCGGACGCGGCTCGACGAGGCGGCCTGGATGGCGAGCGCGGCCTGGCGTCTCAGCGACGCGGTCCAGCGGCGCGGCGAGTGCGGCATCGCGGCGCGGCATCGCGGCGCGGCATCGCGGCGCGGCATCGCGGCGCGCAAGCCAGCGGGGGAAATCGGGACACGACCAAGCGGGCATCTCCCGATGCTCGACGATGCCCAGATCCACCCATTGGTCAAGATGACTCCAGAAGTGTCGAACACCAGTTCCATTCTGGTTCCATGTTGGAGGTGTTGGCGCAGGTGAGCGGGGCAGTTGACGACTGCGCCGAAACCGCCCTCTGGGCGCTCTCCGATGACGAGTTGCTTGCCTCTCTCGATGCGACCCAGGTGTTGGGGCAGCGGTTGGCCGCCGTCCAGCTCGGTCTGGTCCGCGAGTTGGACGTTCGCGGGGTGGCGGTCGCTCAGGGCGCCTCGTCCACTGCCGTGTGGCTCCGGGAGCGGCTGCGGCTCTCGGGGCGCAGCGCCCGCCAACTGGTCCAGCTCGCCGCCACCATCGACGCCGCTCCGACAGCGGTGCGCGACGCCCTGCTCGGCGGTGCCACAACGGTTGAGCAGGGTCGGGTGGTGGCCGAGACGATCGCCGCCCTCCCGGTCGAAGCAGGCCCCGAGGCGGCGGACAAGGCCACCCAGCTACTGGTCGCCTGGGCCGACCGCTTCGATCCGACAAGCCTGAGCCGGCTCGGCGAGCGCGTCCTCGTGCACGTCGCCCCGGAGTTGGCCGACCAGGCTGAGTTGAAGGCTCTGGAGCGGGCCACCGAGCGGGCCGAGGCCCGCCGGCACGTCACGCTCTCCGAGCAACAGACCGGGCAGGTACGCCTCAGCGGCAACCTCGACACCCAAACCGCGAGCCTGCTCCGCGAGGCGATCGATCCGCTCTGCGCACCGGCCGGCGAGCAGGATGACCGCAGTCCTGGTCAGTGCCGCGCTGATGCTGGCTGGACCCACACTGCGTCCCCCGCGTCGCAACCTCTACCACCTGCGCTGCTGAGGCTGGCCGAGCAGGCCCCACGCCGCCCAAGACCACGACCAGCAACCGGCGGCCGGCGGCCGGCGGCCGGCGGCCGGCGGCCGGCGGCCACGACAATCCGCTAGTCCCCGCCGCCCAAGACCGCGTCTTCCGGTGATCGACTCGACTTCCTGCAAATCGGGGCGTCGCGCCGGCCTGGACACCGCGACTTTATGAAAACCGAGTCGATCACAGCGCCCACGGCTGTCCCCGTGTGAGAGAGCGAGGCGCGAGGCGTGCGGCGCGCACTCGTCACACGCCAGTGCGGCGACTTCCGGCGCGGCGACACGCCGTCTCAGACGGGTGGTCGGGTCGGTAATTCGCTGGCTGCGGCGGGCTGGGGGGCGTAGGGTTGCAGGCCGCTTGACGGCCGAGGTGAGCTGCACCGGAACGGACGTCTTCGCGCCGGGCGGCCGGCCATCCGCCCCCGGACACGCGAGCGCGCAGCAGATGTGAACGATGGGACGTCAGCATGCCCGCACTTGACCTCGGCACCCAGCTCGACACCGACACCGACACCGACCTCGACGCGGACCTTGCCGCCGAACGCGCACATCTCAGCACCTCGCGGGCGGCGTTGGCTCGGATGCGGGCGAGGGCAGAGTCTCTCTTCGCCACCGGTGACCAGGTGGCCGGCGACGCGTACGCGGCCGAGACCCTCGGCCGCACCCTGGCCCGCCGGGTCGCCGAGCTTGCCGACGACCCGACCACACCGCTCTTCTTCGGCCGCCTCGACTTCGCCGGCGCCCCGGACAACAGCACCGTCGACAACAGGGCAACGGACAACAGCACCACGGACAGCAGCACCGCCACGGGCAGCGCCACGGACAGCGGAATTACTGACAGCAGGACCGACGCCAGGGCCACAGCCGGCAGGCCCGCCAGCGAGCCGACCGCGCCTGACGCCAGCGGCGATCATCACGGGCGGCGGTATCACGTGGGACGGCGGCACGTCACCGACGAGCGCGGCGAGCCGTTGGTGCTGGACTGGCGGGCACCGGTCTCCCGCTCGTTCTACCGGGCCAGCGTGCGGGATCCGCAGGGGGTGGCGCTCCGGCGACGGTTCGGGTTCAGCAACGGCGTCCTGACCAGCTTCGAGGATGAGCGGCTGGATCGGGGCGAGGAGCTCGGTACGACCAGTCGGATCCTGACCGCCGAGATCGAGCGTCCGCGCGTCGGGCCGATGCGGGACATCGTGGCCACGATCCAGCCGGAGCAGGACGAGCTGGTGCGGGCCGACCTCGCCGACTCGATCTGTGTGCAGGGCGCGCCGGGCACCGGAAAGACGGCGGTGGGCCTGCACCGGGCCGCGTACCTGCTCTATCTGCACCGGGAGCGGTTGCGGCGGGCGGGTGTGTTGATCGTCGGGCCGAACCGGGCGTTCCTGTCGTACATCGCGGCGGTACTGCCGGCGCTCGGTGAGGTCGAGGTCGAGCAGGCCACGGTGGAGGAGTTGATCTCCCGGGTGCCGGTCCGGGCGGTCGAGGCGCCGGCGATTGCCGCGCTCAAACACGACGTACGGATGGCCGACGTGCTGCGGCGCGCGGTGCAGGCGCAGATCGGCACCCCGACCGAGTCGATCACCGTGTCGGACGGTTCGTTCCGCTGGCGGATCGGACTGGAGCCGCTGCACCGGATCGTCGAGGAGACCCGCCGGGAGGGGCTGCCGTACGGCACTGGTCGGGAACGCGTTCAGGCGCGGGTGGTGAGCCTGCTGCAACGGCAGGCCGAGGCGCGACGGGCGGAGTCGCCCAGCGATGCCTGGCTGCGCCGGATGAGCCGCTGCCGGCCGGTGCTCGACTTCCTGGACGCGGTCTGGCCGGCGCTCACCCCGGAAGGGCTGGTGCACGGCCTGTTCGCCGACCCGGCGCGGCTCGCCGCCGCGGCGGACGGGCTACTCAGCGACGCCGAGCAGGCGCAGCTCGTCTGGGCCAGGCCGGCCCGCACCCCGAAGGCGACCCGCTGGACCGCCGCCGACGCGGTGTTGATCGACGAGGCGACCGGGTTACTGGAACGGCTCCCCGGGTTCGGGCACGTGGTGGTGGACGAGGCGCAGGACCTCTCCCCGATGCAGTGCCGGGCCATCGCCCGGCGCAGCGAGCACGGCTCGGTCACGCTCCTGGGTGACCTCGCCCAGGGCACCGCGCCGTGGGCGGCGACGGACTGGCGGGAGTCCCTTGCCCATCTGGGCAAGCCGGACGCGGTGGTGGTGCCGTTGACAGTCGGTTTCCGGGTGCCCGCGGCGGTGGTCGCGTTCGCGAACCTGCTGCTCCCGGCGCTCGCTGTGGACGTACCGCCGGCCGAGTCGCTGCGCCGCGACGGCGGCCTGGACGTGCGTACGGTGACCGACCTGACGTCGGCGACGGTGGCCGAGGTGCGGGCGGCGCTCGCGCACGACGGCTCGGTCGGTGTGATCGCCGCGGACGACGCGGTCGACGGGCTGCGCGCGGCGCTGGCCGAGGCCGGGGTCGAAACCGCGACCGCCGACGACGTGGCGGCCGCGGAGCGCGTCACGGTGGTGCCGGCGACGCTGGTCAAGGGCCTTGAGTACGACCACGTGGTAGTGGTCGAGCCGGCGGCGATCGTCGCGGCCGAGCCACGCGGCCTGCACCGGTTGTACGTGGTGCTCACCCGGGCGGTGTCCCGGCTGGCGGTGCTGCACGTCGCGCCGCTGCCCGGCCCCCTCGTCGGCGGGTCAGCCGGCTGACAGGGCCGCCGCGATCTCCCGCAGCGGGCGGCCGGAGTCGGCCATCGGCACGTGGAACGACAGCCACGACCCGTCGGCGAAGTCGAGCCGCAGCCGCTTCCAGTTCAACCGGTACCTGCCGAACCGGGCGGTGACGGAGGTGCGCGGCACCGAGCCGAGCAGTTCGATGTCGGCCTGCGCCCGTTCGTCCGCCGACGAGCTGGAGAGCAGGCCGACGGGTGCTGTCGCACCGAGCAGCAGCCGCTGGTCGGTGACCCCCAGCACGAGGTAACGGATGCTGGCGCCCTTCGTCGCCACGGTCAGGGCGTGGTGCAGTGTGGATGCCCGGGAGTCGGGTGCGCCGCGACCGCCGACACCGAAGACGAGCCAGTCGACGGCGCTGTCCGCCCGGCCGAAGGTGATGTTCGGTGAGAGCACGGTGAGCAGGACGCCCAGCAGGCTCAGCCCACCCGTGGCGGGTGGCGCCGACGGCTGCGAGGGCGGGGCCGGGATCAGCCCTCCGCCGGCTCGGACCTTGGCCACCGCGTGCACCCGCTCGTCGGCCGGTAGCAGGCGGGTGAAGCCCTCGACGTACCGCGCCTGACTCTCGTCGACAGTCATCAGTGGTCGGCGGGCCGGTGCGGGCCGGCGGCCGGCCCTCCGATGACCTCGCCGACCAACCCCGGGACCGGGGTTGCCTGCTGCACGGCGGCGGTGCTGAACACGGACCCTCCCCTGTGGCCGGTGCGACGGATCAGCCGGTCGCCGCGACTCCCCACCATAGGCACTGCTCGCCGCGACCGAAGGCCCCACCTGTCGTGATGGGGACACCCGGGCTCGACTTTGTGCCGTAAAGTAGTTTGCGTGAACCCCGACGACGATTCACCGCCCACCGACGCAGCGGCCGCGCTCCGGCTGATCCAGGACCAACGGCGGGCGACGGCGCGCCGACTCGACCCCGACGCCCGCCTGCTCTACTGGCCGTGGGGTGTCGCCTGGCTGGTCGGGTTCGGGCTCTTCTTCCTCCGGTTCACCCCGGGCGAGCGGGCGCTGGTCCACCTGCCGAGCTGGCTGCCGCTGACCGTCCTCTTCGTGCTGCTCGCGGCCGCCGGATCGGTCCAGGCGGTGGCCAGCATGCGGGCCTACGGCCAGGTGAGCGGCGACTCCGCTCGACGTGGGCAGTGGTACGGCTACGCCTGGGCCCTCGGTTCGGTGAGCATCTACGCGGGGCTCGGCCGGGTCTCCGAGCACCTGCCGCACGACCTGGCGGCGCTGGTCTGGTCGGCGACCGCCGTCGGGTTGACCGGCGCGCTGCACATGGCCGGCGGGGCCGTCTGGCTGGACCGGGACCTGTTCCGGCTGGGCGTCTGGATCAGCGTGATCAACCTGATCGGGGCGATCGCCGGGCCGGGTTGGCACGCGCTGGTCGTGGCGGTGGCCGGCGGCGGCGGGATCCTGGTGGCCGGAGCGCTCGCCCACCAACGACAGCAGCGGCGACAGCAACCGTGACCGAACTGGACCCGGTCATCCACGCGCAGGCCCGGCTGCGGGTGGTGGCCAGTCTCTCCGCCCTCAACGTCGGCGACAAGATCGCGTTCCCCCGCCTGCAGGAGCTACTCGAGATGACCGCCGGCAACCTCTCGGTGCACCTGCGCAAGCTCGAGGACGCCGGCTACGTGGAGATCAGCAAGACCCACCGTGGACGCACCCCGGCGACCCTGGTCGGGCTCAGCCGGCGAGGCCGGCTGGCGTTCGAGGAGTACACCGAAGCGATCCGCGCCCTGCTCGACCCCACCCCGTCGAAGGAGCAGCCATGACCCTCGCCCGCGCCGACCAGGCCAGCCGCCGGTACGGCGACGTCCTCGCCCTCGATCGCGTCGACCTGGAAGTCCGGGCCGGTGAGCTGGTCGGCCTGCTCGGGCCGAACGGCGCCGGCAAGAGCACCCTGATGAACCTGCTGGTGGGCCTGCGCCGCCCCAGCTCGGGACGAGTCGAACTGAACGGCCGCGACCCCCGCGACCCGGCCAGCCGACGGCAGATCGGAGTCACCCCACAGGAGACCGGTCTGCCCGGCACGCTGCGCGTCGGCGAGGTCGTCGACTTCGTCTCCGCGCACTACCCCGACCCGGTGCCCCGTGGTGAACTGCTCGACCAGTTCGGTCTGGGCGACCTCGCCCGACGACAGACCGGCGGGCTCTCCGGCGGGCAGCGCCGTCGGTTGGCGGTGGCGTTGGCGTTCGTCGGCCGGCCCCGGTTGGTGCTGCTCGACGAGCCGACCACCGGCCTGGACGTGGCCGCCCGGCACACCCTGTGGGACGCGATCCGGGCCTTCCACGCCGACGGTGGCACGGTGCTGTTGAGCAGCCACTACCTGGAGGAGGTGGAGGCGCTCGCGCACCGGGTGGTGGTCATGGGGCAGGGCCGGGTGCTCGCCGACGACACGGTGGACGCGGTGCGCGGCATCGTGGGCGTACGCCGGGTCAGCCTGGTCGCCGACGACCTGCCCGACCTGCCCGGGGTGGTTCGCACCGAACGGGTCGACGGTCGACTGCACCTGCTCACCACCGACGCCGACGAGCTGGTCCGGGCGCTGGTCACGGCCCGGACCCCGTTCACCGACCTGGAGGTACGACCGACGTCACTGGAGGAGGCGTTCCTCGCCATCACCAGCGGGGACGCGCCCGCCGGCACCGGCCGACCCACCACCGCCGCTGCCGGCGGCCGACCCACCACCGTCTGAGGAGGCGACAGTGCAGCTCGCCCTGGTCCACGCCCGCTACCAGCTCCTGGAGATCATCCGGATCCCGGTGGCCGTCTTCGGCAGCGCCTTCTTCCCGGCCGCCGCCATGATCTTCTTCGTGGTGCCCTTCGCCGGGGACGATGCGGTCGGCGCCACCTACGCCACCGCGTCGATGGTCACCTTCTCGGTGATGAGCGCCAACATCTTCCAGTACGGCGTCGGCGTCGCCGAGGACCGCGACCAGCCCTGGAATCCGTACACCCGGACCCTGCCGACCGGGCCGGCGCCACGGTTCGCCGGCCGGGTGCTGGCCGGCCTGGCGCTCACCTACCTCTCGCTGATCCCGGTCGTGGTGATCGGCGCGACGCTGACCGCGGCCCAGCTCACCCCGGCGGGGTTCCTGCTTGCTCTCGGCACCGTGGCCGTGATCTCGGTGCCGTTCACGCTGATGGGGCTCGCCATCGGCTACTCGCTCCCCAGCAAGGCGGCGATCGTGGTGGCGCAGGTGGTTTTCCTGCCGCTGGCCTTCGGCGGCGGCCTGCTCTCCGCGCCGGGCGACGCGCCCGGGTTCATCGAGACGATCGCGCCCTACCTGCCCACCCGGGGCGCTGCCGAGTTGATGTGGGCGGCGGTCGGCGACTACAGCGTGGAACCACTGGCGCTGATCATGCTGGGGGTCTGGGTGGTGCTGCTCGCCTCGCTCGCCGGTTGGGCGTACCGGCGGGACGAGGGTCGCCGGTTCAGCTGACGATTCGTCCGTTTCCGCCCCGGGGCGCGGCGGGACGGTGCCAGGATTCCGGCAGGGGGCCGTTGTGGCCGCCCCGGCCGAGAGGGGTCTTGACGTGAGCACCGTCCCGCCGGGTACGCCCTGCTGGGCCGACCTGGCCACCCCGGACCTGACCGACGCCCGGCGGTTCTACCCGGAGCTGTTCGGTTGGACCGGCCAGGTCACCCCGGAGCCCGAGGCGGGCGGCTACACGGTCTTCCTGCTCAACGGCAAACCGGTGGCCGGCGCCGGCCCGCCCGCGATCCCGGACCAGGTTCCGATCTGGTCGACGTACCTCGCCACCGACGACGCGGAGCTGGTCGCCGGCCGGGTCGAACGGGCCGGCGGGCAGGTCGTCGTCCCACCGTTCGAGGTCTTCGACAGGGGCTGGATGGCGGTCTTCGCCGACCCGGCCGGTGCCACGTTCAGCGTCTGGCAGCCGCTGGCCATGGCCGGTGCCGAGGTGTTCAACGTGCCGGGCGCGATGAGCTGGAACGAGCTGGTCACCCCCGACCCCGAGGGCGCGAAGGTCTTCTACGAGCTGGTGTTCGGTTGGCAGCCGGACGACCAGGCGGTGGGCGACATGACGTACACCGGGTGGCGGCTCGGGACGCAGATCGTCGCCGGGATGATGCCGCCGCTGGCCGACGACTTCCCGGCCGACCTGCCCGCGTACTGGACGGTGTACTTCGCGGTGGCCGACGCGGACGCCGCCGCGGCCCGCGCCGCCGAACTGGGCGGAACGATCCTGGTCCCGCCCCGGGACATCCCGGCGGGTCGGTTCGCCGCTCTGCGCGACCCCCAGGGCGCCCTCTTCTCCGTCATCGACCTGGGCCCCTGACCCCGCGCCCGCTTGATCAGCGGCGGGTGGGGCGGACGGGCACCACCAGGGGGCCGTGCGCACCGGGCACCACCCGGACGCTGGCCCGGTAGTGGGCGGCGAGCAGTTCCTCGGTCAGCACCTCGGACGGGGTCCCGGCGGCCACCACCCGACCGCCGGCGAGCATCACCATCCGGTCGGCGTACTCACCGGCCAGGGAGAGGTCGTGCATCGTGGCCAGGACGGTCAGGCCATGCTCGCGGCGCAGCTGGTCGACGACTTCGAGCACGTCCTGCTGGTGCCCGATGTCGAGCGCGCTGGTCGGCTCGTCGAGCAGCAGCAGCGTCGCGCCCTGGGCGAGCGCCCGGGCGAGGAACACCCGCTGCCGTTCGCCGCCGGAGAGGGTGGCCAGTTCACGGTGGTGGAAGCCGGTGAGGTCCAACGTCCCCAGCACCTCGTGCACGGCGGCGACGTCGGCGGCGGACTCCCGGCCCAGGGTCGGGATGTACGGGGTGCGACCGAGCAGCACGTAGTCCAGCACCGACATGCCCGACGGCACCACCGGGGACTGGGCCACCGTGGCCACCACCCGGGCCCGGTCCCGACGACGCAGCGCGGCACTCGGCGTACCGAAGAGGGTGATCGCCTCCGGCGCGGAGAGCAGGCCGCCGACGGCGCGCAACAGTGTCGACTTGCCGGCGCCGTTCGGGCCGATCACGGTGACCCACTCGCCGGCGGCGACGGTCAGGTCGACGCCGGTCAGGATCGGCGTGCCACCGAGGTCGACGTGCAGCCCGCGCACCTCGACGGCGGGCGCACCGGCGGTGGCTTCGCGGCTCACGTGAGCACCCGCCGGGCGGTCCGCAGCACGAGGACGAAGAACGGGCCGCCCAGCAGGGCGGTCACCACACCGATCGGTACCTCGGACGGAGCGGCGGCGGTCCGGGCCACCACGTCGGTCAGGGCAAGGAACGCGCCGCCGAACAGCAGTGACATCGGCAGGATCACCCGGTAGCTGGACCCGGCGAGCAGTCGGACGGTGTGCGGCACGATGATGCCGACGAAGCCGATCAACCCGGTCGCGGAGACCGCCGCCGCGGTGCCCAGCGAGGCGGCGGCGATCAACAGGTAGCGGGTGCGCTGCGGGTGCAGCCCGAGGCTGCGCGCCTCGTCGTCGCCGACCGCGAGGACGTCCAGCTCGCGACGGTGCAGCAGCACCACCACCGTGGTCAGCGCGGCGTACGGCAGCACCAGCAGCACGTCGTGCCAGCCGGCGGTGGCCAGCCGGCCGAGCAGCCAGGAGTAGACCGGCTGGATGCTGTCCGCGTTTCGTTGCAGCAGGTACGTCTGCCCGGCGGAGAGGAACGCGGAGACCGCCACCCCGGCCAGGATCAGCATCGCCGGTGAGCCGCGTCGTCCGCCGGCCGCACCGAGCACGTAGGTCATCGTGACGGCGAGCAGGGAACCGGCGAACGCGGCCAACGGAATGGTCAGCGGCAGCCCGGAGAGCGTGCCCTGCCGGCCGCCGCCGCCGAGGGCGATCGCCGCGGTGACCGCGAGGCCCGCGCCGGCGGCCACCCCGAGCAGGTACGGGTCGGCCAGCGGGTTGCGGAACACGCCCTGGTAGCAACCACCGGCGAGGGCGAGCAGGCCGCCGACGAGCAGACCCAGCACCACCCGGGGCAGGCGCAGCTCGGTGACGATGGCGATCTCCCGCTCGGTCAGCCCGCTGTCGAGGTGCACCCCGGGAACGAGGTTGAGCAGCTCGGCGGCGACGCTGCCCGGGGGCAGGCTCACCGGGCCGAGCGACACCCCGGCGACGAGCGCGATGAGCACCGCGAACAACCCCGCGACCAGCCAACGCTTGCGCAGCCCCGCCGGCCGGGCGACGGGCGGCGGTCCGGTGGGCCGGGCCACGGGGAGCGGCCCGGCCGGCCGGGGCGTGGGCAGTGGCCCGGTCACCGACTGACGACTGTCACGCGGGCACCTTGGCGACGGCGTCGATGATGACCCGGAGCAGGTCCACGACCCGCGGGCCCCACCGGGAGGCGATGTCGTCGTCCAGGGCCACCACCTGGTTGTTCTTCACCGCGGTGAGGCCGGCCCAGCCGCTGCGCGCCTTGACCGTGTCGGCGTTCTGCTGGCAGCACTTGGCGTCGGCCAGGAAGACGAAGTCCGGGTCGGCCTTGACGACGAACTCCTGGGACAGCTGCGGGTAGCCGAAGTTCTTGCCGTCCGCGTCGGCCGGGTCGGCGATGTTGGTCAGGCCGGCCTGGCTGTAGAGCGAGCCGATGAAGGTCTTGCTGGTGGCGCTGTACAGCTCCGGGCCCAGCTCGTGGAAGTAGGTGAGCTTCTCGGCGCGCTGCGGCAGGCCGGTGACCAGCTTGGTGATGTCGTCCTTCATCCGGGTCACCACGTCGGTGGCCTGGTCGGCGTGCCCGGTCAGCGTGCCCAGCTCGGTGATCTGCCGGTACGAGTCGTCGAGCGTGGTCGCCGCCGGGGTCTGGTACACGGGGATCTTCAGCTTGCCGAGCTGGTCGACGATCTTGTTGCGGTCGTCGGAGAGCACCACCAGGTCGGGGTTCTTACCGGCGATCGCCTCGGCGTTCGGCTGGAACGCGGAGAGGTCGGTCTTGGGCGCGTCGGCCGGGTAGTTCGACTGGTCGTCGACGGCGGTCACCTGCGGGCCGGCACCGATCGCGAAGAGCATCTCGGTGGCGGTGGGCGACAGCACGACGATCTTCTCGGGCCGCTTGTCGAGGGTGAGCGCGCCGACCGTCACCGGGTAGGCGGCGGCCGCGGTGCCGGTGCTCGGTGTGTCGTCGGCCTTCTCGGCGCAGGCGCCGAGGGCGAGCGCGGCGACCGCGAGGGTCGCCGCGAAGAGCCGAGGGGTACGTCTGAACATGGGGGCCTCCTGTCGGTCGAGGAGTGTGGTGCTTCGCCGACAGGGACTTTCGTGCGCCCGCCCACGAGGCGCCCTTCCTCGAGAGCGCGTATCGCGACCGGTCCGCAGGCGACCTGGCTCGTCCCCACCGGCCGGTGGGGCATCACAGTTGCGGGACAGCGCCGGGTTTCGCACCGGCTTCGCTGCGGGCTGGTCGGTAAGACGGTAGCGCACCGCCGGGACGTGCCGGATCGATCAAGGATCGATCGGCGCGCGACGATCGGTTGGACCGGCGCGCAGTGAGGGATATGTCCCGGATCAGGGGGCTCGGGAGTGGGTGGTGGGGCCCCGCCGGGGGGCGGGACGGGGCCCCACCCGATCAGGAGGACGTGATGGTGACGTTGTCCACAGCCGCCT
The DNA here is from genome assembly GCF_030269705.1 of Micromonospora sp. NBRC 107095. NCBI lineage: Bacteria > Bacillati > Actinomycetota > Actinomycetes > Micromonosporales > Micromonosporaceae > Micromonospora > Micromonospora sp. NBRC 107095. The sequence continues at coordinate 474,459 of NZ_BSTU01000001.1, read as the reverse complement.
CGACCAGACTCGCTCCGGAGGCGTCAGCCGCTTCGACGAGGATGCGGACCGACTGGCCGGCGTACGGGGTGAGGTTGAGGTTCGCGACCGCCCAACTGCCGTTGCGGTTGCTGGCCGCGCCGGCCTGGGTGAGCAGCGCAGTGGTGCCGCCGTTGTGCACCACGCTCACCCGCAGGTAGTCCGCCGACGAGGCGTTCGAGCCGTGCGCCAGGTACCAGGCGAGCGAGAGGGTCAGCGTGCCGGACGACGGCAGGGCCACCGCCGGCGACCGGGCGCTGGTCACGCCGCCGTCGACGTCGTAGTCACCGGCCGCCGAGCCGGCCAGCCGACCGGTGACCAGGTCGTTGGAGCCGGCGTACGGGGTGAGCTGCTTGGCCCCGGAGGACGTGGTCGCCTGGGCGGCGCCCCGCTCGAACGCACCGAGGGTGGCGGTGTCGGTGCCGGACGGGTTGATGGTCCAGCCGGTGGCCGTCTCGAAGGTGTCCGACCAGACCGTGGTGCCGCCACCGCCACCGCAGTACTGCGCCTGCTTGCCGATGGCCCGGTACGGGCAGTCGGCGTACTCGCTGAGGATGAGCACCGCCTCCCGGTTGCGCGAGGTCTGTGCGGGGATCACCTCGTCGGGCGGGTAGAAGCCGCCGCCGCTGGCCGAGCCCGGGTACATCTCGAAGGTGTACGCCCAGATGTTGTGGGTGGCCCACATCCAGTCGATACTGTCGCCGTCGGTGATGTAGAGGTCGCTGGACTGTTCCGGGGTGTAGTTGTTGGTGGCCGCCATCTGCTGGCCGATGGTGGCGAAGGTGTTGTACTGGTCCGCGTTCATCCCGGTCGCGGTGTTCGCGGTGGTGTAGCCGTACGGCCAGAGCACCAGCTGCGAGTACGTGTGGAAGTCGATGTTGGCCTTGATCTGCTGCACGCCGCCGACCACCCGGCTGTTGACGAAGTTGCGCAGCGCCTGCGTCTCGGGTGCGGAGAACGCCGACGGTCCCCGGTAGGTCTCCGACGAGGTGGAGCCGGACGAGCCGCCGCAGCAACCCCAGTTGTAGCCCCAGTTGCGGTTCAGGTCGGTGCCGACGTTGGACGAGCCACTGTTGGGCTGGCGGTTCTTACGCCAGGACCGGTACGACCCGGTGGCGATGTCGTACTCGCTGCCGTCCGGGTTGACGGTGGGCACGATCCAGATCTCCCGGCCGTTGACGATGTTGGTGATCCGGGAGTCGCTGCCGTAGCTGTCGGTGAAGAGGTTGAGCAGGTAGATCGCCATCTCGACGGTCAGGTGCTCACGGGCGTGCTGCTGGGAGTTGAACAGGATCTCCGGCTCGTTCTCATCGGTGCCGACGTTGTCGGAGATCTTCACCGCCATCAGGTCGCGGCCCTCGTACGACGAACCGATGCTGATCTTGCGAGCGATCGCCGGATGGTCGGCGACCACCTGGTTCACGACGGCGGTCAGCTCCGCGTAGTCGTGGTAGTTGGAGTCGGCCGGCGGGAAGGCCAGGGTGCCGATCTCGCCGGCGCCGCGCTCCGCGTTGGGCGGCGGGGCGAGCGGTTCGAGTCGGAAGCCGAGCTTGCCGATCGCGGCGGCCTCGGCGGCGGTGGCCGAGATGTGCAGCACGCCGTGTTCGGAGTAGTCGATGGCGGCTCCGGTGCGGGCCACCGCGTTGCGGTCGGCGAGGGTTCGGGGCCCGAGGACCCGGTAGCTGGCGGCGACCGACTCTGCGGTGCGGTCCGGTGCCGGTCGGGCGGCGACCGGACCGGCGGCGACGGTGACGATGCCCAGTCCGGTGACGACAGCGAGCACCAGGACACGGCGGAAGGGGATGGGCGGGCGGAGGGCCATGGACTACCTCCTCGAAGGGCGGGAGATCCCGCTGGGTGAAGGACACTTCACCACCTGTCACATGGTCATATCAATATTGATCGCTGCCTTATGCATCCCAGGAGGATCATCACGGCGGCAATGATTTTCCACGTATCAACATCTGGCGAAACTTCCCTCCAAGCGGAAAACTGACCAGCGACGATGCCCCCTCGACACCGCGGAGCACCCATGGCCAGATCCCGCCTACGCGCGGCCGCCCTCGCCGGCGTCACCACGCTCACCCTGCTCACCACCACCGCGCCCGCGATGGCGGCACACCCGCCCGCCCTCGCCCACGACGAGCAGATCACCTACCAGGACTGGTCCGGGCCCGCCGACTGGCGCCGGGGCAGCCAGGCCGGCACCCGCGTCGTGCCCGGTGCCCGAGCGGGCGTCACCCTGGCCCGCCCCGCCGGCACCATCGAGTACGCGGACCCGCACACCGGCACCACCCGCACCTGGGAGTACGGCACCTGGACCTCACCGGTGACCCGGATCGGGTTCGACGCCACCGAACTGATCGCCTCCTGGAACGCGGAAACCCCGGCCGGCACCTGGATCCAGGTGGAGATGCAGGGCAGCTACACCAGCGGCGACCAGACCCCGTGGTACGTCCTGGGTCGCTGGGCGTCCGGCGACACCGACATCAAGCGGACCAGCGTCAACCGACAGGGCGACCCCTGGTCGACGATCTGGACCGACACGTTCAGCATCGACGACGCCGCGGCCGGGGTGCTGCTGCGGTCGTACCAGCTGCGGTTGACTCTTTACCGCGCGCCGGGGCAGAGCGCCGCGCCGGTGGTCCGGATGCTGGGCGCGATGAGCTCCACGGTGCCGGACCGGTTCACAGTGCCGCCGAGCGCCGGGCACATCGCCTGGGGCGTGGAGCTGCCGGTGCCGCGCTATTCGCAGAACGTGCACAGCGGGCACTACCCCGAGTACGACGGCGGCGGCGAGGCGTGGTGCTCGCCCACCTCGACCGAGATGGTGGTCGAGTACTGGGGCCGCGGGCCGTCGGCGGCCGACACCTCCTGGGTGGACCCGACCTACCCCGACCCGACGGTCAACCACGCCGCCCGGATGACCTACGACTACGCGTACGACGGCGCGGGCAACTGGCCCTTCAACACCGCGTACGCGGCCAGCTTCCCGGGGCTGGAGGGTCGGGTGACCCGGCTGCACTCGCTCGACGAGGTGGAGCGGTTCATCGCCGCCGGCATCCCCGTGGTGACCAGCCAGTCCTTCCTCGCCAGTGAGCTGGACGGCGCCAACTACGGCACCTCCGGGCACCTGTTCGTGGTGGTCGGCTTCACCGCCGACGGCGACGTCATCGTCAACGACCCCGCCTCGTCGAGCAACGAGGTGGTGCGCAACGTCTACAAGCGGGCGCAGTTCGAGCAGATCTGGCTGCGGACCAAGCGCACCAACGCCAGCGGCGGCGTCTCCGGCGGCTCCGGCGGCATCGCCTACCTGATCAAGCCCACCTCAAAGCCCTGGCCCAAGGTCCAAGGCTCCACCAACTGGTAACCCACGCACCCCACCCATCCGGCGCGGTTGATCATGAAGTTATTGCCCGACCACTCGGCGTGTCGTGGCAATAACTTCATGATCAACGCTGGGAGTCGGGGTCCTGGGTGGGGTTGGGGTTCGGGTCCTGGGGGTTTTCGCCGGCCAGCGCGGAGCGGAGGCGTTCCTTCTCCACCTTGCGGCGCTCGGCCGCTTCGGCGATCTCCCCGGCCATCTCGTCCCGCCAACCGCGCAGCAGGAAGAAGGAGAGCGCGGCGGAGAACACCAACGCCAGCATCAGCTTCAGGAACACGTTCATGTCGATCAGCCAGAGGCCCGCCAGCACGGCGACGAACAGCCCGATCCGGCCCAGCGTGTACTTGAGCGCGGCGCTCACCTGCACCACTCCGTTCTCTCCGTCGCCCGCCACTGCCGGCGGAAGGTTCGAGCCGCCCGGTGGGCGGTCGCTGTCAGCCGGTCCGACGGGCCAGCCAGCGGACGCCCGGAAACCAGACGATCGCGTACGCCACTGTGAACGCGGCCGCCCCCAACGCGCCGGAGAGCAGCGGCGGCAGTCCGGAGCCCAGACCGGCGACCAGGAGCCCGGCGAACACCCCGACGGCAGCGGCGACCACCGCCGCCGCCACCCGGGCAGCGCCGAACTCCCAGGCCCGGAAGTCGTCCCAGAACAACCAGGCCGGCAGGATCACCGCCAGCCAGCCGTTCGTGTGCCCGAACTCGCCACTGCCGAGCGACGCGAAGCCCCACTCGAACAGCACCAACGCGAGCACGCCGATGACCAGGCCGGCCAGGCACACCCCGAGCAGGTCGCCCAGGGTACGGATGCGGCCCTGGTCGTCCCGGCGGGGAAAGCCGCTCTGCTGCTCAGGTCCTCGTTGCTCGGTCATCGACTGCGAGGGTACGTGGCGACTCAGGCCCAGACCTGCTGCGGCTCGGCGCGCCGCTGCGCCAGCGACGGGGCCTTGTCGTACTCCCGGACCACGTTGTAGCGGGTGTCCCGCTCGACCGGCTGGAAGCCGGCGTCCCAGATCAGGTTCAGCAGGTCGTCGCGGTGCATGGTGTTCGGGGTGCCGTACGAGTCGGCATCGTGAGTGATCTTGTATTCGACGACGGAACCGTCCAGGTCGTCCACGCCGAAGTTCAACGAGAGCTGCGCCACCGACAGCCCGTGCATCACCCAGAAGTTCTTCAGGTGCGGCACGTTGTCGAACAGCAACCGGGAGACCGCGAACGTCTTCAGCGACTCGGCCGGCGAGGCCATCGTGGTGCGGGCCTGGATCCGGTTACGGATCTTGCCGTCCGCCGAGTCGACGAAGTCGTGCTGGTAGCGCAGCGGGATGAAGACCGCGAACCCGCCGGTCTCGTCCTGCAACTCGCGCAGCCGCAGCACGTGGTCGACGCGGTGCCGGGGCTCCTCGATGTGGCCGTACAGCATCGTCGCCGGGGTCTTCATGCCCTTGCTGTGCGCCAGGGCGTGGATCCGCGACCAGTCTTCCCAGTGGCAGGCGTGGTCGACGATGTGCTGCCGGACCTCCCAGTCGAAGATCTCCGCGCCACCACCGGTCAGCGACTCAAGGCCGGCGTCCATCAGCTCGTCGAGGATCTCGTCGGCGCTCAGGCCGCTGATCTTCTCGAACCACTGCACCTCGGTCGCCGTGAAGCACTTGAGCTTGACGGTCGGCAGCGCCGCCTTCAGCTCACGCAGCACCTTCGGGTAGTAACGCCAGGGCAGCGTGGGGTGCAGACCGTTGACGATGTGCAGCTCGGTGAGCTGCTCGTCCTCCATCTCCTTGGCCTTACGGACCGCCTCGTCGATGCGCATCGTGTACGCGTCCTTCTCGCCCGGCTTGCGCTGGAACGAGCAGTACGCACACGACGCCGAACAGACGTTGGTCAGGTTGAGGTGCCGGTTGACGTTGAACATCACCCGGTCGCCGTTCAGCTCGGTGCGCTTGTGGTGCGCCAGCCGCCCCAGCCAGGTCAGGTCGTCGCTCTCGTAGAGGGCGACCCCGTCCTCCCGGGTCAGCCGCTCACCGGCGTACACCTTCGCTTCGAGCTCACGCTTGAGTCCGGCGTCCATGGCACGTCCCTTCCACCTGCGGTCCGGATCGAGCGTACGTCGCGGCGCGGACGGGCCCGGCGGCACGGTCGCCGGCAGCGACCCACTTCACCAGACTCTCAGCCTCCCGTAACCCGGCAACGCATCGACATGAGTGGCGAGGTGCGGTAGTAACAAGGTGGGGCGGAACACACACACTGGTACCGTCCCGGCGGTCGCGCCCACCGAGCGCGGCGACGAGCGGTTGGACGGGGAGCGGCATGGTCTACAGCGGGCGCGGGCGACGGCAGCGACGACGGAGCCCGGTGATCTCGCCGGTCCTGCGTCCGAAGCTCTGGGCCGCCCTGCTCGGTGCGATCGCCGCAGCGGTGCTCGCCACCCCCGCGTACGCGGAGCCCGGCGTGCCGACCACCGTGCCGGACACCGGCTCCCGCCCGGCGGTCACCGGTTCGCTTCAGCTGCCCGGCGGCGCACCGGTCGCCGGCGTGCCCGTCCCACCGGTGGTCAACATCGGCAGCGGCCCGCTGGCCACCGCGATCGCCGCCGGCGAGGTTCAGGTCGGGACACTCGGCGAGGCGTTACTGGTCAGCCGACAGAAACGCGTCGACGCGCAGGCGCAGCTCGACGCGGCCGGCAAGGCGCTGGCGACCGCACAGGACGCCCTGCTACGGGCCCAGCAGACCGCTGACACCGCCGCCGCCGAGGCCATCAAGCAGGCCGCCGCGCTGCCGCCGGGCGACCTCGCCCAGGACATCCGTGGGCTGAGCCGCCTGCAGGCGATCACCCGTGGCGAGAAGGTCGACGGCGGCACCACCGGGGTGGCCGGGGAGCTGTCCCGGGCCCGCGCCGGTGAGCAGGCCGCGTACCAGAAGCACAGCGAGGCCAAGGATCTGCTCGCCGCCGCCGAGGTGGAGTTCACCACTGGCGAGACGGCGCTGCGCGCCGCCGAGGCGAGCCTGCTGAAGCTGCGCAAGGACAACGCCGCCGCACTGATCGAGATCGAACGTCAGCAGGAAGCCACCGAGCAGCAGATCGGCGCCGGCTACGTCTCCAATCAGAGCATCAGCGGCATGGCCGCGCACCCCCGGGCACTGGCTGCGGTCCGGTACGCGCTCGCCCAGCTCGGCGACCCGTACAAGTGGTCCGAGGAGGGGCCGGACCAGTTCGACTGCTCCGGCCTGATGTGGGCGGCGTACCGCTCCCCCGGCGCCGACTACTTCGACCTGCCCCGGGTCTCCCGCGACCAGTACGCGGCCACCCGGGGACGCACGGTTCCGCAGAGCGCGCTGCTCCCCGGCGACCTGCTCTTCTTCGCCTCGGGCAGCAGCTGGACGACGATCCACCACGTCGGCATGTACATCGGCAACGGCAAGATGGTGCAGGCGCCCACCACCGGCGACGTCGTCAAGATCTCGGTCGTCCGCTGGTCCCGGCTGTACGCCGCCACCCGGGTGATCGGCGCGGTGCCGGCACCGGTCGTGACCAACCCGACTCCGCCCGTGTCGACCCCGACGCCAAAGCCCACGCCGACGCCGACACCGACGAAGCCCACCAAGCCGACGCCCACCCCCACGCCCACGAAGACCACCACGCCGACGCCGACCCCGACGCCGACCTTGACGACCACCCCGACGCCCACACCGACCGGCAGCACCACGCCGAAGCCGTCGAACACCCCGAGCAACACTCCGTCGACCCTGCCCCCGGCACCGCCCAGCGCGCCGAACAGCGCGTCTCCGACGACCACGCCGACGACCACACCGAAGGCCAGCACAAGCGCGACCGGCACCCGCAGCGCGACGGCCACCCCCAGCGACGCGGGCTGATCCGCCACGAGCCGCTCCGGCTGTCCGCTCGGGGAGATCTGTGGCACCGTGACAACCAGGCACATCCGACCCGACGTCACGGGTCCGGGTGCGAGCATGGCGCGGAGGGCGGAAATGGCCGAGCAGAAAGATCCGGCGGAGACTGTCGACCCCGTGGTCGACCAGGCCGACCCACCAGGGCCGGGCACCGCCGACCCGGTGACCGCCGCCAGCCCGGCAGGCACCAGCCCGGCCGACAGCGACGCCAGCCTGACCGGCACCGGCTCCGCTGACGGCGACGCCAGCCCGCCCGACACCGTCGACCCGGTGACCGCTGCCAGCCCGGCCGACGGCGGCCCCGCCGACAGCGACGCCAGTTCAGCCGCCAGTGACGCCGAGGTTGCCGACCGCAGCACGGCACCGGTCGTCGCGGACGCCTCGACCGACGCCGATGACGATGCGCCTGCCGCCGAGGTGCCCGCCGGTGCCGCCCCCGTCGGAACGGACGCCGCCGCGGACAGCGGCGAAACCGACGCCGCCGCGGACAGCGGCGAAACCGACGCCGGGGAGCCGGCAGTGGTCGACGCGCCCCCGGGTCAGGCCACCGCGCCGGTACGCGCCCGCGCCAGCGTCGTGACCGCCACGGCGAGCCGGGCCGACCTCCCGGCCAGTGCTCCGGGCACGGCGACCACCTACCGGGCGACCGGTTCGGCCAGCCCGGCCGACGTGTCGTTGCCCGGTCAGCGGCACGGCTCCCCCGCGCCGGCCCGGGCCAGCGCCACGGTTCCGAGCGGCAGCCGGGGCACGGCCGGCACCCTGGGCAGTCCGGATCCTCGGGAGAGCACGCCCGGCGTCTACCGGTCCGCGCCGGTGGGCACCGAGCCGGAGCCGGCCCCGACGCCCTCGACTCCGGAGCCGGAGCCCGCCCCACCCGGCCCCGGGCCGACGCAGCCGCCGCCACCGGAACCGGAGCCCGCGCCGGCCCCGGGTCCGTATCCGCCCGGGCCGACGCCGACGCCGAACCCCCGACCCACGCCGCCGCCCGGTCCGGTTCCGCCCGTTCCGGGCCCGCCCGTCCCGCCGCCCTCGCCGGTGCCGCCCATTCCCGGCCCGCCGTCGCCGCCCGTCCCGAGCCCGCCGCTGCCGCCACCCGGTCCGCCGGTGCCGGCACCGCCAGCCCCGCCAGGTCCGATGCCGGCACCGCCGTTTCCGCCGCCACCGGCGATGACCGACACGCCCGGCGTACGGGCCACCGCATCGGTCTCCGCACCGCCGTCCGGGTGGTCACCCACCGGTGGGGCGACCCGCCCGACGTCCGCCGGCGGATGGACCCCGGCAGCCGCGTCCACACCGCCGGTGGTGCCCGCGCCGGCCGCGTCCACACCGCCGGTGGTGCCCGCACCGGCACTGCCGAGCTGGCCACCGTCGACCGCCGGGGCTCCGTCGTCGACCCGGAACAGCACCGGGAACTCCCGGATGGCCGCGCCGCCGAGCAGCCCTCCGGCTGGTTCCGCCGGACGGGTGACGGCCGGCGCCCGTGGTAGGCGGCACGACGGCGGCACCGACCTGGCCGGCACCGTCTACGGCAACGGCGAGGGGGCCGGATTCACCACGGTCGCCATACCCGCCAACGCGGTGGAGACCTCCGGCTCATTGACCGGGCACATCCTGGCCCAGGGCTGGTCCGACACGCCGACCGAACGGTCCAGCAACGCCCGGGTGATGATCGTCTTGGCTGCCGCTCTGGGGCTGCTGGTGGCGATCAGCGTCGCGGTCGTCCTGCTCGCCGGAGACGCCCTGGACGGGCTGGTGGGCAGCGTGCTCAACGGGTAAGCCAGCGAGCGCCAGCGATGGTGAGTCCGCCCACTACGGTCGGACAACCGGCTGGCGGCTTCGCCGGACCGCCGTACACTGGGTGAGATCACTGACCCGGCGCGCGTGGTGTGCGCCCCTGGGCGATCTTGCGGGCGATCCGGCGGCACAGCCGCGGCAGGCCATCGCGAAGATGCGCCCCGCTCGAAAGGTTTTTGTTGACCACCTCTGCTGACCCCAGCACCGTTACGTCCGTTTTCAACTCAGTCCCGGCGACCGACATCGCACGGGAGCAGCTCGACGTCGCTCCAGGCGAGGCCGCCACCCCACAGGCCGAGCCCGTGTCGACGGAGACCGCCGAGCCGATCAGCTTCGCTGCTCTCGGCCTGCCCGAGCCGGTGGTCCGCGCGCTGGCACAGCAGGGCATCACCAGCCCGTTCGAGATCCAGCGGGCCACCCTTCCGGACGCGCTCGCCGGCCGCGACGTGCTGGGTCGGGGGCAGACCGGTTCCGGTAAGACGCTCGCCTTCGGCCTGCCGGTTATCGCTCGGCTGGCCGACCGCAACCGGGCCCGGCCGATGCGTCCGCGCGCCCTGATCCTGGTGCCCACCCGCGAGCTGGCCATGCAGGTCAACGATGCTCTGGTGCCGCTGGGCAAGGCCGTCGGAATCTTCCTCAAGACCGCCGTCGGCGGCGTCCCGTACGACCGTCAGATCGACGCGCTGCGCCGCGGTGTGGAGATCATCGTGGCCACCCCGGGGCGGCTCGGCGATCTCATCGAGCGGGGCATCTGTCAGCTCGACGACGTCGAGATCACGGTGCTCGACGAGGCCGACCAGATGGCCGACATGGGCTTCCTGCCCGAGGTGACCGAACTGCTGGCGAAGACGCCGGCGAACGGTCAGCGGTTGCTCTTCTCGGCCACCCTGGACGGTGACGTCGACGCGTTGGTCAGGCGGTTCATGACCGACCCGGTCACCCACTCCACCGCGCCGTCCACCGCCTCGGTGTCCACCATGGACCATCACATGCTGTTGATCCCGCCGCACGAGAAGTTCCCGGTGGCGGCCTCGATCGCCGCCCGGGACGGCCGGACGATGGTCTTCGCCCGTACCCAGCTCGGGGTGGACCGGCTGGTCGAGCAGCTCGCGGCCGTCGGCGTACGCGCCGGTGGGCTGCACGGCGGCAAGACCCAGCGGATGCGCACCAAGACGCTGGCCGAGTTCCGTGAGGGCCGGATGAACGTGCTGGTCGCCACGGACGTGGCGGCCCGGGGCATCCACGTCGACGGAGTCACCCTGGTGCTGCACGTCGACCCGCCGAAGGACCCGAAGGACTACCTGCACCGTGCGGGTCGTACCGCCCGGGCCGGCGAGTCGGGCGCGGTCGCCACGTTGGTGCTGCCCAAGCAGCGCCGTACCACCCTGGCGATGATGGAGAAGGCCGGCGTCGCGCCGGCCGAGACCCGGGTCCGGGTCGGTGACGCGGCGTTGGCCGAGCTGGTCGGCGCCCGCGAGCCCAGTGGCGTCCCGGTCCGCGTCGAGGCGGAGCCCCGGGGCTACGGCGACCGCTCCGGCGGCCCGCGCCGGTTCGACGACCGGGCCGGCGGCCCGCGTCGGTTCGGTGACCGCTCGGGCGGCGAGCGTCGCTACGGCGACCGCCCGCAGGGCGACCGGCGCTACGGCGACCGGCCCACCGGCGAGCGCCGCTTCGGCGACCGGGGCCAGGGCGACCGCCCGCACGGCGACCGGAGCTACGGCGACCGGCCGCAGGGCGACCGGGGCTACGGCGACCGCCCGCAAGGCGACCGCCGCTACGGCGACCGGCCCACCGGCGAGCGCCGCTTCGGCGACCGGGGCCAGGGTGACCGCCCGCACGGCGACCGGAGCTACGGCGACCGGCCGCAGGGCGAGCGGCGTTACGTCGATCGGGACACCCGGGGGTACGGCGACCGGCCGCAGGGCGAGCGTCGGTTCGATGACCGGCCGCAGTTCGGTGACCGGGACGGTCGGGGCGATCGGCCCACCGGCGAGCGGCGCTTCGGCGACCGGCCGCAGGGCGAGCGGCGCTTCGGTGATCGGGACGCTCGGGGTGGTTTCCGCCCAGAGAGCCGGGTCCGCGACGACCGACCCCGCGACGACCGGCAGCGCGATGACCGGCCGCGCGATGACCGGCGCGGTTTCGGCGGGCGACCGCCAGCGCGTACCCACTGATTGATCCACCGAACGCCGTCGCGAAGCCCGGGCTTCGCGGCGGCGTTCGCGCATGCCCTGCCGATGCCGACTGGGTCGCGTAACGTCCGGCTCATGCCGACCATGCCGAAGTCAATCTTCTGGTCCCGGACGGACACCGCCGGCAGCGAGCAGGTCCTGCTCGACGACGGCCACGGGTTGGCGGCCCGGGGCACCCTGCTCGCCGTGGACCCGATCCCGTGGACCGCCCGCTACCAGCTGACCACCACGCCGGACTGGGCCACCGCCCGGGTCGAGGTCGAGGCCGAGGGGCTCGGCTGGCTGCGCCGGGTGACGCTGGAACGGGCCGTGGGCCGGTGGCGGGTCACCACCGCCGAGCAGGGCGACCTGGACGCGGCCCTCGTCGCGGCCGGTCATCCCCGGGCCGGGCTGGCGGGCACCGACGACCCGGACCGGCTGGCCGACGCGCTCGACGTCGACCTGAGCGGCTCGCCGCTGTTCAACGCCCTGCCGTTTCACCGGCTCAGGATGGCGACCGAGCCCGCCGACGTGGCACACCGGATCACCGTCGCCTGGGTGCTGCTGCCCGGCCTGGAGGTGGTGCCGGCCGAGCAGATCTACACCGGGCTCGGGCCGGGGCGGGTGCGCTTCGCCAGCGGCACCTTCACCGCCGACATCGATCTGGACGACAGCGGCTACGTGGTGCGCTATCCCGGGCTGGCCGAGCGGATCGATCCACGCTGACCGACACCGAGCCGGGCCAGGGCCCGCTCGGCGGTTCAGCCGTGCCAGGGCCCGCTTCGCGGTTCAGCCGGGCCAGACGCCGGTGGCCAGGAAGCGGTCGATCGTGGCCAGGTGCGGGGTCAGGTCGAGGCCCTGGGCGCTCACCCAGTCGTCGGCGTAGTACGTGTCGGCGTACCGGTCGCCCGGGTCGCAGATCAGGGTGACCACCGAACCGGTCCGACCCTCGGCGAGCATCGCGGCGATCAGGCCGAACGCGCCCCAGAGGTTGGTGCCGGTGGAGCCGCCCACCCGGCGGCCCAGCAACGCCGATCCGGCGCGCATGGCGGCCAGCGACGCCGCGTCCGGCACCTGGACCATCCGGTCCACCACCGAGGGCAGGAACGACGCCTCCACGGTGGGCCGGCCGATCCCCTCGATGCGGGAGCCCTTCCCGGTGCGTACCGACCAGTCGGCGGCCAGCCAGGCCGGGTAGAACGCTGAGTTCTCCGGGTCGACCACGCAGAGCTTGGTGGCGAGCCGGCGGTACCGGGCGTACCGGCCGATTGTCGCGCTGGTGCCCCCGGTGCCGGCACCCACCACCACCCAGGCGGGGATCGGGTGCCGCTCCAGCTCCAGCTGCGCGTAGATCGACTCGGCGATGTTGTTGTTGCCCCGCCAGTCGGTCGCCCGCTCGGCGTAGGTGAACTGGTCCATGAAGTGCCCGCCGGAGTCCTCGGCGAGCCACCGGGCCTCGACCACCACGCTCGCCGGGTCGTCCACCAGGTGGCACCGGCCGCCCTGGAACTCGATCTGCGCGATCTTCTCCGGTGAGGTGGAGGCCGGCATCACCGCGATGAACGGCAGGCCCAGCATCCGGGCGAAGTACGCCTCGGAGACCGCCGTGGAACCCGACGACGCTTCGACGATCGTGGTGCGCGGCCCGATCCAGCCGTTGCAGAGCCCGTACAGGAACAGCGAGCGGGCCAGCCGGTGTTTCAGGGAGCCGGTGGGGTGTGACGACTCGTCCTTGAGATAGAGGTCGATCCCCCATTCGCGGGGCAGCGGGAACGGCAGCAGGTGGGTGTCGGCCGAGCGGTTCGCGTCCGCCTCGACGGTGGCGATCGCCTCGGTCACCCAGGTCCGGCTGGATTCGTCGCACCTGTCGAGATGAGTCACGCTCGGAAACGTAGCAAGCTGACCAGGGGTGGTCAGCGCCGGTCCGGCGATGCTGACCGGCGGCGTTGACGGCGCTGACCTGCGCGGCCCGCGGCGCGGACCAGTGGGGTCAGTGTGACGGCCAACCGGGGCAGCGCGTCCAACAGGCGCACCTGCGCTCCCCGCCAGCGGGGCAGGCTGACCACCGGGCGTGGCCGGCGGGCCAGCCGGACCACCCGGGCCGCCACCCGCTGCGCGGTCAGCATCGACCCGGTGAACGAGGCCACCGCCCCCGGATCGTCCAGCCGGTCGTGCAGCATCGGTGTCCAGATGCCGTCCGGGCAGAGGCAGGAGACGTGCACCCGCCGGTAGCCGGCCATCCGCAGGTCGGACAGTGTGCCGAGGCTGAACGCCAGCAGTGCGTGCTTGCTGGCCGCGTACACCGTCTCGCCGGGCGCGGCGATCAGCCCGGCCAGCGAGACGACGTTGAGCACGTGCCCGTGGCCCTGCGCGCGCATCACGGTCAACGCGGCGAGTGTGCCGTTCATGGCGCCGTGGGCGTTCACGTCGAGCACCCGACGGCGGGTCGGAGCGTCGTGCTCCCACGACGCCCCGGTGACCAGGATTCCGGCGTTGTTCACCCAGAGGGCGAGGTCACCCCGGCTCGCCGCGGTCGCGGCGATGGCGCGGCAGGCGTCCTCGTCCCGGACGTCCAGGGCGGCCGACCAGCCGTCGAGCGGCGCCGCGGCGGCCCGGACCGCCGCCGGGTCGAGGTCGGTGAGCAGCACCGACCAGCCGTCGGCGTGCAGCGCGGTGGCGATGGCGCGGCCCAGGCCCCCGGCGGCGCCGGTCACCACCGCCACGGGACGCGCCGGAGGGGTCATCGGCGCACGCTACCGCCGGCCGACCGGGCGACACCAGGGGTACGGGATGGTCAGGTTGCGGCCGGGCCGACGGGCTGCGGGCGGTTCTCCCACTTGGTGGAGAGCGCGATGGCGGTACGGGTGGAGGCGACCCCCGGTGTCCGGTTCAACCGCACGATCAACTGCTCCAGTTCGGCGATCGTGCCGACCCGCGCCTTGAGCAGGAACGACTCCACGCCGGCCATGAAGTAGCAGGACTCGATCTCGGGCAGCACCCGCAGCGACTCGAGCATGTCGTCGGTGTCGGCGCCGGAGTCCTCGACGATGCCGATCAGCGCGGTGACACCCAGCCCGATCGACTCCGGGGCCACGTCCGCGCGGTAGCCCCGAACCACCCCGCTGCTCTCCAGCTTGCCGACCCGTTCGTGCACGGCCGGGGCGGAGAGGCCCACCTGTCGGGCCAGCTCGGCGTACGAGAGGCGCGCGTTGCCGCGCAGCAGGTCGACGAGGCTCAGGTCGATGGCATCCACAGAGAGTGACCCTAACCGTAGCCACGTAACGTGCGGCCTTCGGCACCCGTTGGACTGAGCGGTGAGTCACTGTTCAAAAACCGGCGGTCAGGGCAGAGGTAGCACCAGTAACATTACTAACTCCCCACTCAGTGCATTTTTCGCGTTTGGGCGGACAGGCCATGTCCCTGGTGCTGTAATTGCCATACGTCCCTCATGACGGCTCTGGGCTACGCACCAGCCGGGGGCAGTGTGTTCAGCCGGGGGCTTCGTCGACGCGAGGAGGGGGCTGTGGACACTGGAGATCGCCTGCTGACACCGGGTGAGGTCGCCGCGCTGTTTCGGGTAGACCCGAAAACTGTGACGAGATGGGCGGCGGCCGGCCGGATAGGAAGCATCCGGACTCCAGGCGGGCATCGCCGGTTTCGGGAATCCGAGGTGCGGGCCCTGCTTGAGGGGGAGGGCATGCTGGACGAGGTGGATGAGGTCGGAAAGCCACGCAATGTGGGGCCGGCCGCTTCCACGGGGCCGGGTCCGGCCAACGCCGGCATGTACTGAACTGGTGCGGACAACGCCACGCGGACCGGACGCCAGTCCGGTCCGCGTCCCACTTCGGCCGACCGCCGTGCGGCAGGACTGCTCGTCCTGAGCAGCACCGCTCGTCCTGAGCACCGTTCGGCACGAGCGGCGGCTCAGCTTCGCGCTGCGCCGAGCTGGCCGGGCTCAGCTTCGCGCTGCGCCCAGCTGGCCGGGCTCAGCTTCGCGCTGCGCCCAGCTGGCCGGACCACCGCCGGAACAGGGTGTGGGGGACGCCGAGCGCGTCCAGCACCTTGCCGGCCACGAAGTCGACCAGTTGCTGCGCGCTGGCCGCCGCGCCGGCACCGTAGAAGCCGGGGCTGGCCGGCAGCACCACCGCGCCCGCGTCGTGCAGCGCGATGAGGTGTTCCAGGTGACTGCGGGTCACCGGTGTCTCCCGGGGCACCAGCACCACGGGTCGGCGTTCCTTGAGGTTGACCTCGGCGGCGCGCTGCAACAGGTCCTTGGAGAGCCCAATCGCGACGCCCGCGCAGGCCGCCGTGCTGGCCGGGACGACGGCCATCCCGCGGGCCCGGTAGGAGCCGCTGCTCGGCCCGGCGGCCAGGTCACCGGCCGGCCAGTGCCGGACATCCGCGGAGGTCAGGTCCCGGCCGAGCCAGGCGGCGAGGTCCTCGGCCCAGTGCCCGTCACGGAACGGCCGGCCGGTCTCGTCGAGCACTGTGAGTCGTGCCGCTCGGGACACGATCAGGTCCACCGGCTCGCCCGCGTCGAGCAGCCCACCGATGACGGCCGCCGCGTACGGCGTACCGGAGGCACCGGAGACCCCGACCACCCATGGTTCCCGCATACCCCCAGCCTGCCTGGTCCGACTGATCCGTCGGTGGGCACCCCCGGGTTGTACGGTCCGACATGTCGGGCGGGGCACCTGCATATCCCGCCGACCTGACATGCTGCGGCTGGCGATTCGCACCGGAACCATCTCGCAGAGGAGGCATCGGTGACGACCGGCGAGATCCTCCGGGCGCTGCGTGCCGAATGTCCGATCCCATCCCAGTTGCCCGCACACGCCGACCGGGTGCACTGCTGGCTGCTCGATCTGCTGCCCGAGCTTGGCCTGCCACTGGACGACGCCGCGCTGCGCCGGCTGTCCCGGGGGGCCTTCGCCCGGTACGCGGGGCGGCTCTACCCCGGCGCGACCGAAGCCGACCTGCGGGTGCTGACCGCGCTGTTCACCTGGTTCTTCCTGGTCGACGACGCCTGCGACGGGCCGACCCGGTTGACTCCGGAGCAGATCCGGGCGTTGCGCAACGGCACCCTGGCACTGCTGCACGACGGCACCCGGCTGCGGCAGACCGGGCTGACCGGGCCGCTGCGGCGACTGCTGGTGCTGGCGTGGCGGGAGCCGCGCCGCCGGATGCCGGCCCGGTGGCGGCTGCGCTTCGCCGACGCGGTGGCCCGACACCTCGACGGCACCTGGCAGGAGGCGGTCAACAAGGAGACCGGCCGCCGCCCGAGCGTCGACGAGTACGTCGAACTGCGTCGGTCGACGTCGGCGGCGGAGGTGTCGTACCCGCTCGTGGAGTTCGTCAGCGGGCGACCGTTGCCCGATCCGGTCTACCACCACCCGCTGCTGCGTCAGATCGCCCGCACCGGCAACGACCTGCTCTCCTGGTACAACGACCTGGCCTCGCTGGACCGGGACCGGACGACCGCCGGCGGGCACAACCTGGTCCTCGCCCTGCAGGCCGAGCTTGGCCTGCCGGAGGCGGAGGCGGTCGAACGCGCGGCCGAGCACTGGCGGGAGGCGATGCGACGCTTCGTCGCGCTGCGCGCCACGGTGCCGTCGTTCGGTCCGGCGTTGGACAGGGCGGTCGCCGACCATCTCGACGGGGTCGCGTACGCCGTGCGCGGGACCATCGACTGGACCTTCGAGAGCGCCCGCTACCCCGTCAGCACCGCGCCACCAGCCCCAGGGCCGTAGGCCGGGCCGGATGACCCGGCCCGAGGGCCGCAGGCCGGGCCGGATGACCCGGCCTCACGGCCGTAGGCCGAGCCGGATCACCAGGTCGAGCAGGGCGAAGAGGAACAGCGCGATGCCGACGAACCCGTTGGCGGTGAAGAACGCCCGGTTGACCTTGCTGAGGTCGGTCGGGGTGACCACCAGGTGCTGGTAGCCGAACGCCACAGCGGTCAACGCCAACCCGATCCACCAGAGCCAGCCGAGACCGGTCAACGCGCCGAACCAGATGAACAGCGCGAACGTCACCACGTGCGCGACAGTGGAGGCGTGCAGCGCGAAACGCCGACCGTACCGGGCGGGCACGCTGTGCACGCCGATCTCCCGGTCGATTTCGGAGTCCTGGCAGGCGTAGATCAGGTCGAAGCCGCCGATCCACAGGCCCACGGCCGCGCCGAGCAGCCAGGCCGGCCCGGAGCCGTCCAGGGTGCCGGTGACCGCCAGCCAGGCGCCGACCGGGCCGACCGCCTGGGCGATCCCGAGGATGGCGTGCGGCCAGTTGGTGAACCGCTTGGCGTACGGGTAGACGACCAGCGGCACCACGGCGAGCGGCGCGAGCACCAGGCAGAGCGGGTTGAGCAGGGCGGCAGCGACGAGGAAGACCACCAGCGCGACGGCCGCGCCGGTCCAGGCCGTCCGCACGCTCACCGCTCCGGTGACCAGTTCCCGTCCGGCGGTACGCGGGTTCCGCGCGTCGATCTCGCGGTCCAGGATCCGGTTGGCGGCCATCGCGAACGTCCGCGCCCCGACCATCGCCACGGTGATCAGCAGCAGGTCGAGCCAGCGCACCCGCCCGCCGTCGATCTGCATGGCGGCCAGCGCGGAGAGGAACGCGAACGGCAGCGCGAACACGGAGTGCTCGACGGCGACGAGCTTCAGGAAGGACTTGGTCCGGCCCGGCTTCGCCGCCGGTGCGTCGAGGACGGCCATCAGATCCCGTACTCCTTCCAGCGCTTGTCGACCAGGGCCGTGACCTCGGGGGCCATGCTCATCTCCTCCGGCCAACCTCGGGTGTAGCCCTCGGTGGGCAGTTTGCGGGTCGCGTCGACGCCAGCCTTGCCGCCCCAGAACTGCTGGTACGACGAGTGGTCGAGGTGGTCCACCGGCCCCTCGGTGAGCAGCAGGTCGCGGGCGTAGTCGACGTTGCCGAAGGCCCGGAAGGCGACCTCGTTGTAGTCGTGCACGTCGCAGTCCTCGTCGACGATCACGATCAGCTTGGTCAACGACATCAGGTGCGCGCCCCAGATCGCGTTCATCACCTTCTGCGCGTGCTTCGGGTAGCGCTTGCGGATGGAGACGATCGCGCAGTTGTGGAAGACGCCGGCGGCCGGCAGGTCGTAGTCGACGATGTCCGGGATCATCAGCTTGAGCAGCGGCTGGAAGATCCGCTCGGTGGCCTTGCCGAGGCCGTGGTCCTCCTGCGGCGGCTTCGAGGTGACGATCGAGTGGTAGACCGGCTTACGCTGCATGGTCATCGCCTCGATGTGCAGCACGGGGAACGGCTCGACCGGGGTGTAGAAGCCGGTGTGGTCGCCGAACGGCCCCTCGGGCAGTCGCTCACCGGGCTCCAGGTAGCCCTCCAGCACGATCTGCGCGTGCGCGGGCACCTGCAACGGCACGGTGAGGCAGTCGACCATCTCCACCCGCTCGCCGCGCAGGAACCCGGCGAACAGGTACTCGTCGATGTCGCTGGGCAGGGGTGCGCTGGCCGCGTACGAGACGACCGGGTCGCAGCCGATCGCGACAGCGACCGGCAGGCGCTGGCCGAGCCGCTCGGCGACCGCGTGATGGGCGGTCGAGTCCTTGTGGATCTGCCAGTGCATGCCCAGGGTGTTGCGGCCGTGCTGCTGGAGCCGGTACAGGCCCAGGTTGCGCTTGCCGGTCTCCGGGTGCTTGGTGTGGGTCAGCCCGTAGTTGTGGAAGATCCCGCCGTCGCCGGGCCAGACCTGCAACCCGGGCAGCCGGTTCAGGTCGACGTCCTCACCCCGGTAGACGACCTCCTGGCAGGGCGCGGTCTTCACCTTGCGCGGTGGCAACGACTTGAGCTGCATGACCTTGCCCAGGCCCTCGCGGATGCCGGACCAGCCGACCGGCAACTCCGGCTTGATCATCGCGCCGATCCGGGCACCGATCTCATCCAGCGAGTCGACGCCGAGCGCCATCGCCATCCGCTTCTCGGTGCCGAACAGGTTGATCGCCACCGGCATCTCGCCCCGGGTCGGACGCTCGAAGAGCAGCGCCGGGCCGCCGGCCCGCACCGTGCGGGTGACCACCTCGCTGATCTCCAGGGTCGGATCGACCGGGACGTCGACCCGTCGCAACTCCCCCGCGCGCTCCAGCGCCGCGATGAAGTCCTTGAGGTCGGTGTACGGGAAGCCACGAGCCGCCATGTCGCCCAGTCTCCCGCACCGGCCCCCGCACGGCCCAAGCCGGGTGCTGTGACGCTCGCGATCACCGGCCACCAGCGAGCGGGCGACGGGCGACGGGCGGGCGGCGGGCCGCGGACGGGCGGCGGGTCTAGATCGACTCGGTTTGCAGGAAGTCGGGGTGTCCTGCGCCTAGGGATAGGTCGATTTCCTGAAAACCGAGTCGATCAACGGCAGGGAGCCGGACATTGCGGGCATGGCGGGTGGCTGAGCGGGTAGCCGGGCAGGCGGCGCGCGGGCGGACCGAACGGCGCGCGGGCGGAAGGACGTGCCGGCGGGCGGAAGGACGTGCCGGCGGGCCAACGACGTGCGGGCGGAGGAACGACGCGCGGGTGGAACGGCGGACGGAGGCGGCGAATGGACGGGGAGCGGGTCCCGGCGGGGTTCACCGAGCAGCGGGCTCGGGCCGGCCAGATCACCATGAACTACGTCCGTGGGGGTGCCGGCCCGCCACTGGTGCTGCTGCACGGGTATCCGCAGTGCTGGTACATGTGGCGGCACCTGCTGCCCGAGTTGGGGAGCTCCTTCGACGTGGTCGCGCCCGACCTGCGCGGCTTCGGGGGCAGCGACGCCCCGGACGGCGGATACGACAAGAAGACGGTCGCCGCCGACCTGCACGGACTACTCGATCAACTCGGCCTGGCCGGTGACCTCCGGCTGGTCGGGCACGACCTGGGGACCATGGTGGCGTACGCGTACGCCGCCGCCCATCCGCAGCGGGTGAGTCGGCTGGTGCTCAGCGAGGCGCCGATCCCCGACGAGAGCATCTACACGTTCCCCGCGCTCACCTCGGCTGGGCCCGGGGTGTGGAACTTCGGCTACTTCTCCCTGGACAACGGGCTTCCGGAGGCGCTGGTCAACGGGCGGGAGTCGCTCTGGGTGGACAAGTTCACCGATGCGCTGATGGTGCGCAAGGGCAGCATCGCCGAGCCCGACATCGAGGAGTTCGCCAGCCACCTGCGCGACCCCGCGCAGGTGCGGGCCAGCTTCGCCTACTTCCGGGCGTTCGAGCAGGACATCGCGGACAACGCGGCGTACCGGGGCACGAAGCTGACCATGCCGGTGCTGGCCGTCGGGGCGGCGGCAAGCCTCGGCGGGCAGGTCGCCGAGCAGGTTCGCCGGTACGCCGACACGGTTCGCGGCGAGGTGATCGAGGACTGCGGGCACTGGCTGTACGAGGAGCGCCCCGACGAGATGCTCGCCCTGCTGCGGGACTTCCTTCAGGCGGCCTGAGCAGGGGCCCGCAGGTGTCCTCGGTCAGGCAGCGGGCATCCAGGCCTGGGCGGCCAGTGGCGGGTCGAGCGGTGCGCGGGTGAGCCGGTTGGCGAAGGTGGAGATGGTGTACGCGCCGACGCCGAGCACCACGTCCAGCGCGTGCCGGGGCTGGTAGCCGGCGGCCAGGAAGTCGTCCAGCTCGTCGTCCGGCACTGCGCCCCGGTGGTCGAGCACGGCCAGCGTGAAGCGGCGCAGCGCCTCCAGCCGCGGGTCGGGCAGCGCCGAGCCGGACCGCAGTGCGGTGATCAGCTCGGTGGACGCTCCGAGCTGTGTGAGCGTGCCGGTGTGCAGGGCGACGCAGACGTGGCACTCGTTGGTGGTGGCGACGGCGAAGACGACCACCTCCCGCTCCAGCGGGGCGAGGTCGGTCTGCTCGAAGCCGGCACTGGCGGTGAGGAAGCCGGTGAGCAACTGCGGCGAATCGGCCATCAACGCCACCGGGGTGGGCAGCCAACCGAACCGGCCACGTACTCCCTCGATGGACCGACGGGCGGCGGCGGGTGCGGTCTCAGCGGTGTGGGCGGTAAAGACGGACATGGTTACCTGCTTTCCAGAACTCGGATCGGGGAACGTAAGATAGTCAACGTGGTTGACGAGATAGTAAACGTGGTTGTCGAACATGGCAACCGCTGACCCCCCGCGCCCCGGATTCGCGCTGCCGCTGCTGCTCCTCGCCGGCTTCCGGACGCTGATCGACGACCTGCACGCCGAACTGGCCCGGGAGGGGCATCCGGAGCTGCGACCGCTGCACGGATTCGTGCTCCAGGCCGTCGGCGCGGACGGCACCACCGCCACCGAGCTGGGCCAGCGGCTGGGCATCTCCAAGCAGGCCGCGGGCAAGACGGTCGACCGGCTGGTCGCCGTGGGATACCTGGAGCGGGTCGACGACCCCTCCGACGCCCGACGCCGGCTGGTGCGGGTGACAGCGCGCGGCGCCGACGGGCTACGCCGCTCGGCCGAGATCTTCGACCAGCTGCGCGCACAGTGGGCCGACACCCTCGGCCCGGAACGGGTCACCGCGATGGAGGACGACCTCACCACGTTGGCCGCGGCCAACTGGTTCCGGCTCGACGTACCCGGCTGGTTCGGCGGCTGATCGCGTACGACAGCGCGGGACGCCAGCGGGCACCGGGACGACCACGGCTCGACGCTGGCCACCGGCCCGACGACCACCCCGCGCAGGCATCAGACCGTGTCCTGTTTCGACGGAGATCACGACCCGCTCGGCCGATCAGAAACTGTCACAGGCGATCCCTAAGATCATGGATGCCGGTCGGGTCCGGGGTGGTGCAGACCTGACGTCTTCCGATCGGCTCACCCCTCAGCAAGGAGATCAATGAGATCTGTGCACGTTGCCCGTGGTCGGCTTCTGCGTGGCGTGACAGCGCTGCTCGTCGGCACCGCAGCAGTCGGTGTGGCAGCCAGCCCGGCCGCGGCCGAGGACGACCCCGGCTGGGTCAGCGGATGGCTTGATGACGTCACCGTCGGCGGCCCCGGCGCTCCCGGCCGCACGATGCCGCTGACCCTGACCAGCACCGGGGCCAGCCAGCCCCGGGTGACCATCGACCTGACCGGCCTGGCAGGCGTGGCCACCGCCACCTTCCCGGACTTCTGCGTCACCCAGGGCACCTCGGTGACCTGCCCGATGCCGCCGACCGCCGTCGACGAGTTCGGCACGCTCACCGGCACCGTGCCGGTGGTGTTCCGGCCCGTGCCCGGCGTCCTCGACGGCGCGAGCGGCACCCTCGACTACACGCCGCTCGGCGAGCAGACCGAGGCGTACACCCAGCAGGCGACCGTCACCGTGCGATCCGGGCCCAACCTGCTCGACATGGTCGACGAGACCGTGACCGGCGCGCAGGTGGGCGACACCCTTCCCGTCCCGGTGGCCGTGGTCAACGCCGGCGACCAGCCGTCCGTGGACCTGCGGCTCACCATGCGCTTCCCGGTGGGCCTGGTGCCGGCCAGCTACCGCAACTGCCGGTACGGCACCGATCGGGTGCTCGCCACCGTGGTCGTCTGCACCGTGCGGGGCACGTTCGCGCCCGGCCAGCGGCACGAGCTGCGGGATGGGTTCGCCACCACGGTCGGCCCAGCGACCCTCGGCAGTAAGCGGATCACCCAGGCCGCGCAGCCGCTGGCCAGCGCCGGCCCACTCCCCAGTGGGGTGAAGCTCAGGAGCCGCGACGCCGACCAGGCGCTCCGGCTACGGGCGGTGGGCGCACCGCTCGACGTGCTGCCGGCCGAGGCGACCCGGGCCGAAGGCCAGACCTACCTGCGGGGCGTGCACGGCGCCTTCGACATCGTCGCGAAGGGCGCGGCCGTCACCGGAGCCGTCGGTGACACCGTGCGGGTCACCGTGGGCCTGCGCAACAAGGGTCCGGGCGTGCCGGACGGCAGCCTCTCCGGCGAGGGCGTCGGGGCCTTCCTCTTCGTCCCGCCCGCCGGGGTCACCGTGCTGGCCGCCCCGTCCGATTGCTGGCTGAACGGCGACGAGGAGGAGCCCGAGACCGTCCCGGCCACCTGGTACTGCAACGGACCGGGGTCGGTCTTCCCGGCCGGCACGGCTCACAAGTTCGGGTTCGACCTGCGGATCGACAGCCTTGCCGGGGTCCCCGGCAAGGTCGAGCTGTTCCAGCGCTACCCCCGGGCGGACGACAACCCGGACAACGACGTCGCCCCGGTGACGGTGAGCTGAGCACGCGGGCCGGTCACGGATGATCCGTGACCGGCCCGCATCGCGTAGCCAGGTCAGTGCGGACCCGGCGGACGGTCAGTCGGTGCCAGGGGGTTGACGGTTGGCACCGCAAGATCCACTCGGGCTTCAGGACAGTGCGGTGTCCCAGGCGGCAGGACGCCCCGACTTCGTGAAAGCCGAGTGGATCAACGGCGATCGGCGTGTGCCGCCGCCATCTCACCGACCACTGCCGGGTCAAGCCCGGCGGACACATCTCACCGTGCCTGGCCGGACGGCCGGACGCGGGAGCAGAGTGGATCCATGTCGGATGCGTACGTCGTCGGCGACCCGGACGGGTTGTCGCCCCTACAGGTCGAGCTTCGCGACGCCATCGCCCGGGAGCTGCACGCCCAACTGGCGTTGCGCGGCGAGCGGATCGAGCTGGCCGACCTACCCGAGGTGTCCTACCAGGTGACGATCCAGGTCGAGCGGGCCATTCGGGCCCGGCTGCCCACCCGGTAGACGCGCGGCCCCGATAAGGTCCAGCGCCATCCCCGGGTGGACGACGATTCGAGCAGCGACATGGCCCCGGTGACCGTGAGCGGGGCCGGTGGAACGACGCGGGCCGGTCACTGATGCTCCGTGACCGGCCCGCACCGCGTTGCCGCTGTCAGTCAAGCCCGCCGTAGGAGTGCAGGCCGGTGAAGAAGATGTTCACGCCGAACAGGTTCATCAGCACGGTGAGGAAGCCGAGCACCGCGATCCAGGTGGCGACGTTGCGCTTGACGCTGGGCGTGGCGCGGGCGTGCAGGTAGCCGGCATACACCACCCAGGAGATGAACGCCCAGGTCTCCTTCGGGTCCCAACCCCACGGCCGGCCCCAGGCCGCCTCGGCCCAGATTGCCCCGGCGATCACCGCGAAGGTGAAGATCGGGAACGCGAAGGCGTGCAGCGTGAAGGTCAGCCGCTCCAGGCCGGCCGCGCCGGGCAACCGCTTGGCCAGGGTGTACGGGAAGCTCCGCTTGCCCTGCTCGTACCCGCTGCGCATCAGGAAACCGACCGCCGGCACCACACCGAACAGGAAGATGCCGGACGCGAAGACGATCGTCGAGACGTGGATGATGAACCAGTACGAGTTCAGCGCAGGCACCAGCGGCACGATCGGCACGTACAGCACCAGCTCGGCGGTGGCCACCAGCAGCACCATCACCAGGGTGAGGAAGAGCCCGAGCTTGCGCAGCGACGGTCGCTTCCAGAGCACCACCAGCCAGGCGGCGACCCCGATGAACGTCACGGTGAGCACGAACTCGTACATGTTGCCCCAGGGCATCCGGTCGGCGGCGAGCCCTCGGGTGACCAGCGCGGCCAGGTGCAGCGCGGCGGCGACAGCGGTGGCGCCCACCCCGACCAGGCCCGCGAGTCGGGCCTGCCGGGCGGAACGGTCGGCCGGGGGCGGCGACGGGACCGGCGCGGGCGGCGTCGGGACGACACCACCGCCGGCACCGACCAACTCGCGCACCGGAGCCGCCGTGGCGACCCGGGTACGGGCGTTGCCCAGCGCGTACTCGACGGCATGGCCGATCATCGCGACCAGGTAGGCCAGGATCGCGAAGGTCACCAGATTGTCGGAGAGTGCGGACATCACTCGGCTCCTTCTCGCACGCCGGCCCGTTCGGCCGCTGGGTCAGCATCACCCTTGACCGCAGCGATGAGCTGGGTGAACTCGTCGGCGAACCCCGGATAGTCGGTACGCGGCAACCCGCCGACCTCCACCAAGCTACTACCGCTCGTCGGAGATCCTTCCCCGGGGTCGGCCGGCACCACCCGGAAGAACACCCGGCGGCGCTTGCCGAACAGCGAACCCATCAACCCGACCAGCAGGACACCGCAGCTGACCAGCAGCATCGTCGAACCGGGGTCGTGCCGGATGGAGAGGGTGACGTACCGTTCAGTGCCCAGGAACTCGACGGTCGTGCCGTCGTCAAGCGTCCACTTCTCGCCCTTGCGGAGCAGTTTGGTGCCGACCTCCTTGACCTTCCCGGTCCGCACCTGCCGCTGGTCGAGTTCGTAGACCGAGCCGGGGATGCCGGCGTCCAGGCCGAGGTTGCCCCGGTAGGCGACCAGGTTCAGCGCCGGGTTGCGCTCGGTCGGGTACTGCGAGCGGACGAACGGCGCCTGCTCGGGTGCCGTGGGCAGGTAGATGCCGGTGAACGCCATCTGCTGGTCCGGTGCCCGCTGGCCGGTCGCCGGGTCGACGTTGGCGTCCGGGAACGCGGCCAACCCTTCGCTGGTGAGGCCCATGTCGCCGGTGGTCAGGAACGGCTCGTCACTGATCTGGCTGTTGCCGAACCGGTCGGTGTAGCGGATCACCGGGGCGTACCCGTGGCCGAGCAGGTAGACGTTCGCGTCGTTCAACCGCAGCGGCGAGTTCACCGAGAAGTCGGCGCTGCGGGTCGGCTCGTCCGGGCCGTCAACTGTCACCGTGGCGTTGAAGAACTCCGGCTGACCGCTGTCCAGGAAGCGGGCCTGGAAGTCGTCCAGCCGCAGACAGAAGCGGGGCAGGTCGGCGCTGTCCACCCGAGGGCCGAGCTTCGCCTCGGCGTACTGCTGGCGGGTGTTGCAGAACGCGTTGTCCGCGCCGGCCACCAGCAGCCGGTTGCCGCTCCAGCCGTACCAGGAGCCCAGCGCCACGCCGATCAGCACCGCGATCAGCGAGGTGTGGAACAGCAGGTTGCCGGTCTCCTTGAGGTAGCCCTTCTCGGCGGAGACCTCGTCGCCGCGCACCTCGACGCGCCAGCGGCGCTTGCGCAGCACCTCGGCGATCGCCGCCGTGCCACCGGGAGGGGCGGGCAGCACGGTGTGCTGCGGCAGCCGGGCCATCCGCTTCGGTGCGGCCGGCGGCCGGGACCGCAGAGCGCGGATGTGGTCCCGCAGGCGGGGCGTGATGCAGCCGATCAGGGAGGTGAACAGCAGCAGGTAGATCGCGGAGAACCAGACCGAGCCGAAGACCTCGAACGCGCCGATCCGGTTCAGCCGGGGAGCCCAGTCGGGGTGGTCGACGAAGTACTGGTTGACCTTCTCCGGGCTGATCCCGCGCTGCGGCAGCACCGAGCCGGGGATGGCGGCGATCGCGAGCAGGAAGAGCAGGATCAGCGCCGTACGCATGCTGGTCAGCTGCCGCCAAGAGTTGCGCAGCAGGGCCAGCAACCGGTTCGGCCGGCGGCGCGGCGCGGGCGCCACGGTCTCCGGTCGGTCGTCGACGACCGTCATCAGATGCTCACCTCGCCCACCCCGACGGTGGTCTGCAACCAGATCACGAAGCTCTGCCATCCGCCGGTGACCAGGGCCAGGCCGATCAGGATGAGCAGGGCGCCGCCGACCCGGGTGACCCAGCGGCTGTTGCGCCGGACGGCGCGGAAGACCCCGAGCAGACGTTCGAAGCCCAGCCCGAAGACGATGAACGGTATCCCCAACCCGAGGCAGTACGCCACGGCGAGCACCACCGCGCGGTCGCTCTGCCCGCTGGTGGCGGCCATGCCCATCACCGCGCCGAGGGTGGGGCCGGTGCAGGGCACCCAGCTCAGCGCGAAGACCGCACCGAAGACCGGTGCGCCGAGCAGGCCGGCCGACGGCAGCCGGGAGATCCGGAACTCGCGTTGCAGCGCCGGGATCATCCCGAGGTAGCCCAGGCCGAGCACGATGATCAGCGCGCCGACGACGATCTCCAGCTGCCGCTCGTACTCGAAGAAGACCCGGCCGATGCCGGCGAACAGGATCGCGGTGGCGACGAAGACGACGGTGAAGCCGGCGATGAACAGCAGCGTCCCGGCGAGCACCCGGCCCTTGACCGCGCCGACCCGCGCGACCCGCTCCTTGACGGCGACACCCCCGCCGGTCGGCGCCGGGTCCGCCGCCGGTCGGCGGCCCTCCAGGTCGGCACCGGCCAGGCCGGTCACGTACGACAGGTAGCCGGGGACGAGCGGAAGCACACACGGGGACAGAAAGCTGACCAGGCCGGCGAGCGCCGCCGCGGCCATGGCGAGCAGCAGCGGCCCATCCAGCGCGAGCTGCCGGAACGTGTCGCCCATCAGTTCGGCGCCGGCTTCTCGGCGGCGATCCGTTCGACGATCGGTTGCAGGCCCTCCTGCTTGACGGCGGCCCGGATCACCGCGGCGATCCGGCCGTCCCGGTCGAGCACCACCGTCGCCGGGACGGTGTTCGGCGGGATGTCCAGGTCGAGCGCCAATCGGCTGGACGGGTCGAAGAGGCTCGGGTAGGTGACCCGCCCCTTCTCGAACGCCTTGGCCTTGTCCCGCGAATCCTGGACGTTGACGCCGAGGAAGTCCACCCCGGAACCCTTGGTGGCCTGGTAGACGGCTTCCAGGTCGTCCGCCTCGGCGCGGCACGGCGCGCACCAGGAACCCCAGAAGTTGACCACCACCACCTGACCGCGAGCGTCGCTGACGTCATAGCTGCCGCCGAGAAGCAGCTCACCGGCGAGCTTCGGGGGCGCGGAGCGCTGGTCCGGTGCGCACTCGAAGATCCCGTCGGTGGTGGTCGTGCAGGTTTTCTCCTGCGCCTTCGACGACGTGCAGCCGACAAGCGCCACCGCGGCGACGCTGGCGAGCAGACCCGCGGTCCACCTCCGGGCGTTCATCAGGCCCCCTTGGCCGTCCGGGCGGTCGCGGAGAGAGCGATCAGGTGCGCGGCCGGCTCGCTGTAGCCGATGCCCACCACCTTCGCGCCGTCGAAGTGGAACGAGGTGAGACTCGCCAGCCCGCACTGCCGCTTACGCGGGTCGTGCCAGAGCCGCTTGCGCTCGACGTAACGGCGCAGCGTCCAGATCGGGAGCTGGTGCGACACCAGCACCGCCTCGCGGCCCTCGGCGGCGACCCGGGCGGCGTGCACGGCGGCGAACATCCGCTCGGCGATCACCCGGTACGCCTCACCCCAGGACGGGGTCACCGGGTCGCGCAGCACCCACCAGTTACGCGGGTCGCGGAACGACCCGTCACCCGGGGAGACCTTCTTGCCCTCGAACCAGTTGGCGCTCTCGATCAGCCGCTCGTCCACCCCGACCGGCAGCCCGAACTGGGCGGCGATCGGCTCGGCGGTCTGCTGGGCGCGTTCCAGCGGGCTGGCCACCACGTGCACGATCTCCCGCTCGGCCAGGCCCTGCGCAGCGGCCTTGGCCATCTGCACGCCCAGCTCGGACAGGCGGAAACCGGGCAGCCGGCCGTAGAGGATCTGGTCGGGGTTGTGCACCTCGCCGTGCCGGAGCACGTGAACCACCGTCTTACTCACCGTTGACTACCCCCCGTGACCGGCCGCTGCCGCCGCGTTCGCCGCCGCCGGTAGCGCGTCGGCGATGTGCTCCAGAGCGGCGTCGTCGATCGCCGCCGACACGAACCACGATTCGAACGCGCTGGGCGGCAGGTAGACCCCGGCGGCCAGCATCGCGTGGAAGAACGCCTTGAACGCCGGCACCTGCTGGGTGCGCGCGCTGTCGTAGTCGACCACGTCGGCGTCGGTGAAGAAGATCGAGAACATGCTGCCCGCGTACGACAAGCGGTGCGGGACCCCAGCGGCGGCCAACGCGTCGGACGCCAGCTTGCCCACGACGGTCGCCGTCTCGTCGAGGCGCTGGTACAGCGCGTCGTCGGCGAGCCGCAGGGTGGCCAGACCGGCGGCGCAGGCCAACGGGTTACCGGACAGGGTGCCGGCCTGGTAGACCGGGCCGGCCGGCGCGAGCCGCGCCATGATGTCCGCCCGCCCGCCGAAGGCCGCGGCCGGCAGGCCACCACCCATGACCTTGCCGTACGTCCACAGGTCGGCGTCGGACGCGTCGAGGCCGTGCCAGCCGGCGCGGGAGACCCGGAACCCGGTCATCACCTCGTCCACCACGAGCAGGGCGCCGTGGGCGTGCGCGATCCGGGCGAGCTGCTGGTTGAAGCCGTCGCGGGGGGCCACCACGCCCATGTTGCCGGCGGCGGCCTCGGTGATCACCGCGGCGATGTGCTGGCCCTCGGCGGCGAACGCCTCCTCGACGGCCCGGATGTCGTTGTACGGCAGAACGATCGTCTCGCTGGCCGCCGCGCCGGTCACGCCGGGCGAGTCGGGCAGGCCCAGCGTGGCCACGCCGGAGCCGGCGGCGGCGAGCAGGGCGTCGACGTGGCCGTGGTAGCAGCCCGCGAACTTGACGATCTTCGAGCGGCCGGTGAAGCCGCGCGCCAGCCGGATCGCCGACATGGTCGCCTCGGTGCCGGAGTTGACCAGGCGAACCTGCTCGACCGGGGTGCGGGCGACGATCTCGGCCGCCAACTCCACCTCACCGGGAGTGGGCGTGCCGAAGCTGGTGCCCCGGGCCGCGGCGGCCTGGACGGCTTCCACCACCTCCGGGTGGGCGTGCCCGAGGATCAGCGGACCCCACGAGCAGACCAGGTCGACGTAGCGGCGACCGTCGGCGTCGTACAGCCACGGGCCCTCACCACGGACCATGAAGCGCGGGGTGCCGCCAACCGCCTGGAAGGCACGCACAGGGGAGTTGACCCCGCCCGGCACAATGGCGCGGGCGCGGTCGAACAGGGCCTCGGAGGCCGGCGCGTCGGCCGGGTAGCGGCCTGGTCCGGCGGGAAAGATGTCGGTCACGATGCCGCCATTGTGACAGCGCCAGACGGCCCACCAGCAGCCACCCCGTGGTCGGGTTACCCGGCTCACCCGTGACCCGCGCCCGTCGGCAGCGCCGAGAACGGGACCCTCGTGGCCTCGACGACCATGCTCATGGCCTCGACAGGCCAGGTCGGTCGGATCGCGCTAGGCTGATCGGGTGGATCGTGCCGAACTGTCCATCACGCTACACCGGACGGGCGACGAAGCAGTGCTGCGCCTGGCCGGTGAGATCGACATGCTCACGGCGGCGCAGCTCTCCACCGTCGTCAACGAGGTGCTGGCCGACCCACCCCCGCGGATCGTGCTCGATCTCGGCGGTGTCACCTTCTGCGACTCGCAGGGCCTGGGCACCCTCGTCGTGCTCAGCCGCAAGGCCAGCCACGCGCAGAGCCTGCTGATGTTGACGCACGTGGGCGA
Source organism: Micromonospora sp. NBRC 107095 (assembly GCF_030269705.1). Taxonomy (NCBI): domain Bacteria; kingdom Bacillati; phylum Actinomycetota; class Actinomycetes; order Micromonosporales; family Micromonosporaceae; genus Micromonospora; species Micromonospora sp. NBRC 107095. Next base: position 443,935 of record NZ_BSTU01000001.1, on the reverse strand, counting down.
CTTCCTGATCCGCGTGCTGGACATCACCGGCCTGCGCAGCGCCCTGATGATCCGCAACGACCAGCCCACCGGCTGAGCCGCCGGCCGCCTCAGGCGGTGTTGCCCCAGCGGGCCTGTTCGAGCAGCCGTACCGCCCGGTCGCGGACCTCCGGGTCGTCCGAGCGGAGCAGGGCCGTGGCCTCGTCGACAGCGTCGGTGAGCCGCCGCCACTGCGTGTCGCGCTCCCGGACCAGGTCCGACTGGGTGGCCAGCTGCCGGGTCTTCACCCACAGCTCGACGAAGACCGAGACCTTGGCCCGCAGCACCCATGGGTCGAACGGCTTGGTGAGATAGTCCACCGCGCCCACCTGGTAACCCCGCAGAGCGAGCTGGGCGTCCCGGTCGGCGGCGGTGAGGAAGATGATCGGCACGTGTCGGGTCCGTTCGCGGCGCTTGATGTGGCTCGCCGTCTCGAAACCGTCCATGTCCGGCATCTGCGCGTCCAACAGGATGACCGCGAAGTCGTCCACCAACAGCTGCTTCAGCGCCGCCTCGCCGCTCTCCACTGCCACGGACTGGACCGGCAGCCCCTGGAGGATCGCCTCCAGGGCCGTCAGATTCTGCCGCCGGTCGTCCACGAGCAGCGCTTTGGCCATCTGGGTCACGAAGTCTCCTCGGTGCGGCTGCCGTTGATCCAGGACGACATCAACTCGATCAGGTCGTCCAGGTCGACCGGCTTGGTGATGTAGTCGCTGCCCCCGGCAGCGAGCGCCGACTCACGGTCGCCCGGCATCGCCTTCGCGGTCAGGAAGACCACCGGAAGGTCGGCGAACCGGTGGTTGCGGCGAATCTGACGGGTGGTCTCGTAGCCGTCCTGGTCCGGCATCATGGCGTCCATCAGCACGATGTCCACCTCCGGATGCTCGGCCAGCAGGCGGACACCGTCCGCCCCGTTGTCCGAGTACAGCACGGTCATCCCGTGCAGCTCCAACGCGCTGGTCAGGGCGAAGACGTTGCGGACGTCGTCGTCCACGATCAGCACGGTCGCGCCGTCCAGTTGGCGGGTGGCCGGCGCCTCGGGTCGCTCCGGCAGCAGCTCCAACGGCGGCATCAGCAACGACGACGGCAGGCCGGCCCGCTGCGGGGACGGGGTCTGCGGCGCGACCACGGCGTCCGGGGCCAGCACCTGCGGCACGAACAGGGTGAACGTCGACCCCTGACCGGGCGCGGACGAGACGGTGATGGTGCCGCCGATCAGTCGGGCCAGATCGCGGCTGATCGACAGACCCAGGCCGGTGCCGCCGTACCGGCGACTTGTCGTGCCGTCGGCCTGCTGGAACGCCTCGAAAATGATCGACAACTTGTCGTCGGAGATGCCGATCCCCGTGTCGATCACGGTGAACGCGATCACCTGCTGGGCGTTCGTCAGCGCCGGCACGTCGAAGACCGCGTTCTCCGCGGCCGGGGCGATCCGCAGCGTCACCGCACCGTTGTCGGTGAACTTCACCGCGTTGGAGAGCAGGTTGCGCAGGATCTGCTGCAACCGCTGCGGGTCGGTCACCAACGCCGGCGGCAGGTCCTTGCTCACCCGTACCTGGAAGTCCAGGTTCTTCTCCTCGGCCTGCGGCGCGAACGCCTGCTCGACGTAGCCGCGCAGCTCGGTGAAGCGGATCTCGGTCGGCTCGACGTCCATCCGACCCGCCTCGATCTTCGACAGGTCGAGGATGTCGTCGATCAGACGCAGCAGGTCCGAGCCGGACCCGTGGATGGTCCGGGCGAACTCGATCTGCTTCGGGCTGAGGTTCTGCTCCGAGTTCTCGGCCAGCAGACGGGCCAGCAGCAGCAACGAGTTCAGCGGGGTCCGCAGCTCGTGGCTCATGTTGGCCAGGAACTCCGACTTGTACGCCGACGCCCGGGTCAGCTGCTGCGCCTTCTCCTCCAGGCCCAGCCGGGCCAGCTCGATCTCCCGGTTCTTCGTCTCGATGTTGCCCTTCTGCTCGGACAGCAGCGTGGCCTTCTCCTCCAGCTCGGCGTTGGTGCGCTGCAACTCCGCCGACTGCTCCTGCATCTCGTGCGCCAGCCGCTGCGACTGGGCCAGCAGCTCCTCCGTACGCCGGTTGGCCTGGATGGTGTTGACAGCGATGCCGATGGTGAGCACCAGCCGCTCCAGGAACGACAGGTGCAGCTCGGAGAAGGCCGACACGCTGGCGAACTCGATCACCCCGAGCAGCTCGCCCTCGAAGAGGACGGGCAGCACCACCAGGTCGGACGGGGGTGTCTCGGCCAGACCGGAGCGCAGGGTGAGCCGGCTGTTCGGGGAGGCGCTGACCCGGATGGTGCGACGGGAGAGCGCCGTCTGACCGACCAGCCCCTCACCCGGCCCGAAGGTGACGTCGTGCCCGCGCGCCACGTACCCGTACGAGGAGGTCAACTTCAGCCGCATGCTGCCGTCGGCGTCGTCGGCCAGGAAGAAGGCACCGAGCTGGGCGTCGACCAGCGGGGTCACCTCCGTCATGATCATGCGGCAGACCTCGCCGAGGTCGCGCTGGCCCTGCAACAGTCCGCCGATCCGGGCGAGGTTGGAGTCCAGCCAGCCCTGCTCGGCGTTCTTCTTGGTCGTCTCCCGGAGGGTGACGATCATCTGGTTGATGTTGTCCTTCAGCTCGGCGACCTCGCCCTGCGCCTTGACCGCGATCCGCTGGGTCAGGTCGCCGCGGGTCACCGACGTGGACACCTGGGCGATGGCGCGCAACTGCGTGGTCAGCGTCGAGGCGAGCTGGTTGACGTTCTCGGTGAGGTCCCGCCAGGTGCCGGAGACGCCCTTCACCTGCGCCTGACCACCGAGCTTGCCCTCGATACCGACCTCGCGGGCCACCCGGGTCACCTCGTCGGCGAACGACGAGAGCTGGTCCACCATCGTGTTGACAGTGGACTTCAGCTCCAGGATCTCGCCCTGGGCGTCCACGGTGATCTTCTGCGACAGGTCACCCTTCGCCACCGCCGTGGTCACCGAGGCGATGTTGCGGACCTGGCTGGTCAGGTTCGACGCCATCGAGTTGACGTTGTCGGTCAGGTCCCGCCAGGTGCCGGAGACGCCCTTCACCTGCGCCTGACCACCGAGCTTGCCCTCGGTGCCCACCTCACGCGCGACCCGGGTCACCTCGTCGGCGAACGACGACAACTGGTCCACCATCGTGTTGACGGTCGACTTCAGCTCCAGGATCTCGCCCCGCGCGTCCACCGTGATCTTCTGCGACAGGTCACCCTTCGCCACCGCCGTGGAGACCTGCGCGATGTTACGGACCTGGGCGGTCAGGTTGGAGGCCATCGAGTTCACGTTGTCGGTCAGGTCCCGCCAGGTGCCCGCGACCCCGCGCACCTGCGCCTGACCACCGAGCTTGCCCTCGGTGCCCACCTCACGGGCCACCCGGGTCACCTCGTCGGCGAACGACGACAACTGGTCCACCATCGTGTTGACCGTCGACTTCAGCTCCAGGATCTCGCCCCGCGCGTCCACCGTGATCTTCTGCGACAGGTCACCCTTCGCCACCGCCGTGGTCACCGAGGCGATGTTGCGGACCTGGCTGGTCAGGTTCGACGCCATCGAGTTCACGTTGTCGGTCAGGTCCCGCCAGGTGCCGGAGACGCCCTTCACCTGCGCCTGACCACCCAGGTTGCCCTCGGTGCCCACCTCACGGGCCACCCGGGTCACCTCGTCGGCGAACGACGACAACTGGTCCACCATCGTGTTGACGGTGTTCTTCAGCTCCAGGATCTCGCCCTGGGCGTCCACGGTGATCTTCTGCGACAGGTCACCCTTCGCCACGGCCGTGGAGACCTGGGAGATGTTGCGGACCTGGCTGGTCAGGTTGCCGGCCAGCTGGTTGACGTTCTCGGTGAGGTCCCGCCAGGTGCCGGAGACGCCGCGTACCTGGGCCTGGCCGCCCAGCTTGCCCTCGATGCCCACCTCACGCGCGACCCGGGTCACCTCGTCGGCGAACGACGACAACTGGTCCACCATCGTGTTGACGGTGTCCTTCAACTCCAGGATCTCGCCCTGCGCCGCCACGGTGATCTTCTGCGACAGGTCGCCGCGCGCCACCGCCGTGGAGACCTGCGCGATGTTGCGCACCTGGGCGGTCAGGTTCGACGCCATCGAGTTGACGCTGTCGGTCAGGTCCTTCCAGGTGCCCGCCACGTTCGGCACCTCGGCCTGACCGCCGAGCTTGCCCTCGGTGCCCACCTCACGGGCCACCCGGGTCACCTGCTCGGCGAAGAGCCGCAGCGTGTCAGTGAGGTAGTTGATGGTGTGCGCCAACTCGGCGACCTCACCCTTGGCCGACACGGTGATCTTCTGGGAGAGGTCGCCCTTCGCCACCGCCGTCGACACCTGCGAGATCGACCGGACCTGGTAGGTCAGGTTCGACGCCATGGTGTTCACCGAGTCGGTGAGGTCCTTCCAGGTGCCGGCGACACCCCGCACGTCCGCCTGGCCGCCCAGCTTGCCCTCGGTGCCCACCTCACGGGCCACCCGGGTCACCTCGTCGGCGAACGACGACAACTGGTCCACCATCGTGTTGACGGTGCGCCCGATGCGCAGGTACTCACCGCGCAGCGGCCTACCGTCGATCTCCAACGCCATGTGCTGGGACAGGTCACCGTCGGCCACCGCCACGATCACCCGGGCGATCTCGGTGGTTGGTCGACCCAGATCGTCGATCAGCGAGTTGATCGCCCGCTGCCCCTCCGCCCAGGAGCCGTCCAACCCCTCGTCGTCGAGCCGCTCGGTGAGCCGGCCGTCGCGGCCGACGATCCGACTGATCCGCCGCAGGTCCAGGTACTGCCGTTCCTGAAGCGAGACCACCTCGTTGAAAGCGTCCGCCACCTCGCCCGCCTTGCCGGCGCGGCGGGGAAGCCGGACCTTCAGGTCGCCGCGACCGATCCGTCGCAGGGCCTCGGTCAACTCGCCGAGGAGCGCCTCGTGGTCGGGCGCGGACGGATCCGCGAACGACTGCTTCGCCGTGGTCATCATTCCTCGCTCAACTTGGGGGCGCCGGTCCGTGCGGACACGTCGGCACCCCATATTGTGCCCGCGCACGCCGTGGTGCCAGGGTGCGCGACCCGCCAGATCGCATCGATCGCCCCACCGACCCGCCCGATCGGCGCCGAGCCGGCACGGCGCGCCCCAAACCTCGCCCGGCACCCGCACCGGGCCTTTCGACGCGTCAGCGGCGTGCCCCGCCGCAGGTGGGACTGACCGACGCGACAGCCCCGATTGATGATCCGCTTGGCACCCGGCAGGGGGACGGTGGAGGATACGGGGGTGTCAGCCGAGGCGGGGCCCGCGACGGCCGGGGCCCGGGACGGGGCCGTCCGGCGTGTCCGGCTGCCCGCCGACCGCCGTACGCCGGCCGCGGCCCGCGCCGTGGTCCGCTCGGTGTTGACCGAGTCACACCTGGACGAGTTGGCCAACGAGGCGCTGCTGCTCACCACCGAGCTGACCACCAACGCCGTCGAACACGCCCGCACCGAATTGGACATCGAGGTCGTCGCCGACGAGGTCGGGCTGACCGTCACCGTCTCCGACTTCGCCCCCGGCTCCGGTGACGAGCTGACAGTCGGCGACCGCAACGACGCGACCGAGATCAACGAGGTCTCCGTGCGGGGCCGGGGTCTGCTGCTCGTCGACCACTTCGCCAGCCGCTGGGGCACCACGTACCTGCCCACCGGGAAGGGCGTCTGGTTCCGGCTGGACCGCCCCGGCGTCGATCCGTCCGCCGCGGGCACCGTCGGCGAGTCGACACCGGCCAGCTCCGGCCCCCCGACAGGCGCCGACCCGTCCGCGCCGAGCGCCAGCGCGATGAGCGAACTGATGCAGACCGCCCCCGACCTGTACGCGGACGACCCGCTGCCCGACTTCGCCACCAGCCTGTTGAGCCGGGTCGCGGAGATGGTGGGCGCGGCCGGCGGCACGATCCGGCTGGACCGGGGCGACGGGCAGGGCCGTCAGGTGCTGGCCCGCTTCGGTCGGCCGCCCCGCCCCGGCAGTGAGCTGCTCCGGGTGCCGCTGACGGTGCACCGCCCGTACGCCGGCGAGTTGGAGCTGGACGCCGCGCCGTCGGCGTACGCCCAACCGTTGGCGGTGCTCACCGCCGAGCGGCTGTCGCTGCACCTGGAGAACGACCGGCTGCGCCGGGCCGACATCCGCCGGCAGGTGTGGCTGACGTTCCTGGCCGAGGCGAGCGAACTGCTGGCCCAGTCGTTGGACGTCGACCTGACCATGGCGCTGGTGCCGCAGTTGGTGGTGCCGCGACTCGGTCAGTGGTGCGCGGTGCACACCACCGACGAGTGGGGCCGGCTGCGGTTGGCGGCGGCCAGCCACGCCGACGAGTCGATGCTGCCGCAGTTGCACAAGGTGCTGGCCGAGACCGGACCGGACTCAGTGCAGGCCCGCCTGCGCGAGGCGTCCCGCAGCGCGGCGCAGATCCCGCTGGGCGGGCCGATGGAGGGTTTCGCGGTCCCGCTGATCGCGCGCGGGCAACGGCTCGGCACCCTGGCGGTGGGGCGGCACCAGCGGCACCGGCACGACCCGGACGAGGTGGCCGTGTTGGAGGACGTGGCCCGGCGGGCCGCGCTGGCCATCGAGAACGCCCGGATCCACGCCGAGCGCCGACGCGTGGCGCAGACGCTGCAGCAGTCGCTGCTGCCCCCGGTGCTGCCGGTGGTGGACGGGATCGGGTTCGCCGCCGAGTACGTCCCGACCGGCGACGACGCCGAGGTGGGGGGCGACTTCTACGACGTGGTGCCGCTGCCGGACGGACGCTGGCTGGTGGTGATCGGTGACGTCTCGGGCAAGGGTGTCCAGGCCGCCGCGGTGACCGGGCTGGTCCGCGACGTGATCAGGGTGCTGGTCGGCGACGGCAAGCCGTTGCCGGAGGCGCTGGCCCGGCTCAACGAGACGCTTGTCGAGCGCGGTGGCGGCCGTTACTGCACGTTGGCGCTGGCGGCGGTCGGGCTGGGCCAGGGCGACCAGTTGGCGGTGTCGCTGCACCTCGCCGGGCACGACCGGCCGGTGCTGCTGGCCGGGACGGGCGGCGCTGAGTTCGTCGGCACCGGCGGCACCGCGCTCGGCCTGCTCGACACGATCACCTCGCCGACGGCGGAGATCACGCTCGCCCCGGGCGATTCACTGATCTTCTACACCGACGGGGTCACCGAGCGGCGGCACGGCCGGGAACTGTTCGGCACCGACCGGCTGCGGGACGCCGCCGCGCCGCTGGCCGGTTACTCGGCGGACGTGGTGGCCGCCCGGCTGCGCGCCGCAGCGATCAACTTCTCGGTCGAGCCGCCCCGGGACGACATCGCCGTCCTGGTGCTGCGCAACGACGCGACCTGACCGTCGCGCGTCTCCGGGTCTCGGGTCGCAGTTCCGGTTGGGGCACGTTGTCGGAACGCGGGCACCTCCCATCGAGCGGCCCAATTCTCGCGCGTCCTCGGTAGATTGACGGCCATGTCGAGTGCCGTGCAGGTCACGCCGTACTCCCGGCCGTTTGTCCGTGCCCTGGTCGTCGCGCAGCTCGCGACCATCGGTGCGTTCCTCGCCGTGCTTCTGCTGTACCTGGGCCGGATGGCCGCCGCCGGCGTCGGCCCGGCCGAGATGCTGACCGGCGCGTACGACCCGAAGGACGTGATTCCGTTCGGGATGGGTGGGCTGAACCCGTTCCTCTGGCTCTATGGCGTGGTCGGGATGCTCTATGTGGCGGGTGCGGTGCTCGGGCTGCCGTTGGCGATCGTCGCTGGAGCACTGGCCGCCCGGGAGCGCGCGACCCTGCCCCGGGCGACGAGGACGCTACTGCTGGCCGGCGCGGTTGGTGGCCTGCTGGTGCTGGTGGCCCGTTTCACTCCGCCGCTGCTGGACATGCACCGGTGGTGGCTGGACTGACCCCGGGCCGGGTCACCTGGAGCGGCCCGACTCACAGGCCCCCGGGGAGCCGGCCGGGCGCGAGCCGGTGCTCCGGATCCAGGTGGCGCTTCGCGGCGCGCAACTGGGCCAGGCCGGCCAGCTCACCCCAGAGGTCGACCGCCTGGCGGACCGCCGCCGGAGCGGAGATCACCACGCAGCGACCCTGCCGGGCCAGCAGCACCCCGCGGACGGCGGCCAGGATGGACGCCACCCGGTCGGGTGCCAGCGCCCCGGGCAGCGCCGCGTGCACCATGCCCAGCCCGGCGGACCCGCGCACCGGGACGGGCGTGCCGGCCGCGTCGCGGAGCGCGTACACGGCGGCGTGCAGATCGCCGATCGGCACCTCCAGGCGCAGCGCCGTGTCACCGGGCGCGAACGGATAGCGGCGCCACCACGTCGGCGCCGAGTGGGCGATGGTGGCCTCGCCGTGCAACAGGCCGACCAACCGCTCGGCCCGCTCGGTGACGTCGGCGGGGCCGCCCTCCAGCAGCACCACCAGGCTGCCGGCCCGTGACGGGGCACCAGCCCGGCCGGACATCGACGGGTGGCGCTCCCGGGCGGTGGCCGCCGGGTGACCGGGCGGGTACGGCGTACGCGGGCGGGGGGTGCCCCCGGGCAGATCCAGCTCGATGGCCGACGGCTCCAGTCGGGCGGCGAGGATCGTCCGGACCAGGTCGTGCACCTCCAACGGCGTCCACACCGGGCGGGACACCCAGAGCCTGGTGGCCGGCAGCGGTTGCACCCGCAGGCTCGCCGAGACCAGCACACCGAGCGCGCCCTGGGAGCCGCAGAGCAGTTGGGCCATGTCGAGGCCGGGCGCGCCGCCGCCGATGCTGATCAGCTCGCCGTCGGCGGCGAGATAGCGCACACCGAGCAGTTGGTCGCAAGGGCTGCCGTGGCGGTGCCGGAGCGGACCGGCCTCTCCGGCGGCGAGCACGCCACCCAGAGTCGCGCCGGGTGAGGGCGCGTCCATCGCGAGCCGCTGCCCGGTGCGCTCCAGGGTGGCCTGCACCGCCCGCAGTGGAGTGCCGGCCCCCACGTCGGTGACCAGCGACTCGACGGGCTCGTGACCGATGCCGGCGAGCCGGCCGGTGTCGAGCAGGATGTCGACCTGAACGGGAGTGGCACCCCAGTCGATCTTCGTGCCCGCGCCTCGGGGCACCACCGTCAGATCGTGCCGGGCGGCCAGCCGCAGCACCTCGGCGGCGGCGTGCGGGCCGCCGGGAACGGCCACCCAGCGCGCCGGTCGCCCCGCCACCTCGTCGGCGGGCCCGGCCAGCCGGGAGAAGGGCGGGCCGCAGATCGCCGCCAACCGCCGGGTGATCTCAAGGGCTCCGGACCGGCCGAGGGAACTCGCTGCTGCCGCCATGCCGGCTATCGTACATGTGTTCGAATGCAGTGGTAGCGGGTATCGGGATGCCGCTGGTCCGGCGGACTGCGGCTGCCGGCCGGTAACGTGGCCGCCGTGACCACCGAGACTGCCCCGCCCGCGGCGAAGCGGGTGCCCAGCGAGCGCACCCACCACGGCGACACCGTCATCGACGAGTACGCCTGGCTCGCCGCCAAGGACAACCCGGAGACGATCGCCTACCTGACCGCCGAGAACGAGTACACCGACGCGCGGACGGCACACCTGGCCGACCTGCGCGCCGACCTGTTCGAGGAGACTCGCCGACGCACCCAGGAGACCGACCTGTCCGTGCCGACCCGCAAGGGCGGGCACTGGTATTACACCCGGACGGTCGAGGGACAGCAGTACGGAGTGCAGTGCCGGCGGCCGGTCCGCGACGGCGAGACCAAACCGCCGGTCAGCGCAGACGGCGCCCCACTCGACGGCGAGGAGGTGCTGCTCGACGGCAACCTGCTGGCCGAGGGGCACGACTTCTTTTCGCTCGGCGCGTTCGACGTCAGCCCGGACGGCCGCTGGCTGGCCTACTCCACCGACTTCTCCGGCGACGAGCGGTTCACCCTGCGGGTGAAGGACCTCACCACCGGTGAGCTGCTGCCCGACGAGGTGCCGGACACGTTCTACGGCACCGCCTGGTCGACCGACGCCTCGGTGCTGTTCTACGTGACGGTGGACGACGCCTGGCGACCGAACCGGGTCTGGCGGCACACCATCGGCTCCCCCGCCGCCGACGACGTGGTGGTCCACCAGGAGGACGACGAGCGGTTCTGGGTGGGCGTGGAGCTCACCCGGTCGGAGAAGTTCATCCTCATCGACGTGCACAGCAAGATCACCAGCGAGGTGCTGGTGATCCCCGCCGGCAACGCGACCGGCGCGCCCGCCGTGATCGCGCCCCGCCGGCAGGGCGTCGAATACACGGTGGAGCACCACGGGCACCGCTTCCTGATCCTGCACAACGACAACGCGGAGGACTTCGCGCTGGCGTTCACGTCTGCGGACGTACCGGGCGACTGGGTGCCGCTGATCGAGCACACCCCCGGCACCCGGCTGGAGGCCGTGGACGCCTTCGCCAACCACCTGGTGGTGTCGCTGCGCACCGACGGGCTCACCGGGCTGCGGGTGCTGCCGGTGGGCAGCGACGACGCGTACGACATCGACTTCCCCGAGCCGCTGTACAGCGTCGGGTTGGACGCCAACCCCGAGTACCGCACCGGTCAGGTCCGGCTGCGCTACTCCTCACTGATCACCCCCGACTCCGTGTACGACTACGACCTGGTCACCCGGCAGATGGTGCTGCTCAAGCAGAAGCCGGTGCTGCCCGGGCCGGACGGCCGACCGTACGACCCGGCCGAGTACGAGCAGCACCGCGACTGGGCGCTCGCCGACGACGGCACCCGGGTGCCGATCTCGCTGGTCTGCCGGGTCGGCACCCCCCGGGACGGCTCGGCGCCCTGCGAGCTGTACGGCTACGGCTCGTACGAGGCCAGCATGGACCCGTGGTTCTCGGTGGCCCGGCTGTCCCTGTTGGACCGAGGCGTGGTCTTCGCGGTGGCGCACATCCGGGGCGGCGGTGAGCTGGGCCGACGGTGGTACGACCAGGGCAAGCTGTTGGCCAAGAAGAACACCTTCACCGACTTCGTGGCGTGCGCCCGGCACCTGGTCAAGGCCGGCTGGACGGCCAGCGACCGACTGGTCGCCCGGGGCGCGTCGGCCGGCGGCCTGCTGATGGGGGCGGTGGCCAACCTCGCGCCCGACGCGTTCACCGGGATCGTGGCGCAGGTGCCGTTCGTGGACGCACTCACCTCGATCCTCGACCCGTCGCTGCCGCTCACCGTCACCGAGTGGGAGGAGTGGGGCAACCCCCTCGACGACCCCGAGGTGTACGCGTACATGAAGTCCTACACGCCGTACGAGAACGTGGCCGCCGTGGACTATCCCGCGATCCTCGCGGTGACCAGCCTCAACGACACCCGGGTGCTCTACTCCGAGCCGGCGAAGTGGATCGCCCGGCTGCGGGCGGTCGCCCCGGACGGCGACTACCTGCTGAAGACCGAGATGGGTGCCGGGCACGGCGGCCCGAGCGGTCGCTACGACTCCTGGCGTGAGGAGGCGTTCATCAACGCCTGGATCCTGGACCGCCTCGGCCGCGCCTGACGACGGGGCGGCGGCGATGGCCGACGAGGACGAGCCGGGGTCGACGCCCCGGCGCGCCTCCGCGTGGATGATCCTCGCCGTGGTCGCCGCCGCCCTGCTCGTCTGCTGCTGCTCCGCCGCCGTGGGCCTGCTGATCTCCTGGTCGGCCGGGCTCTTCCACACCCCGACCTGACCGCCGGCACGGCTTCAGCCGCGGCCGGCACCGACCAGCGCCGCCGCCACCAGCGGTGTTACATCGACTCAGGCCGTCCGCAGCTCGTCCAACGCCGTGCTGGTGCGCAGGAAGAGCAGACCGACACCGACCGTCACCAGCACCGCGCCCAGCGCGCCGGCACCGAGCCAGGCCAGGTGCTCCAGGGGTACGGCGGGAACCCGCTCGATGTCGGGGGTCCCGATGACCGCGAGGTACCGTTCGCGGGTGGCCGGGTCGGCGCAGAGCTCCGCCGTGGCGGTGCAGACCTGCGTCGACGATTCGCCCCGCACCGCTTTCGGGAAGAGCCCCCGGCCGAGCAGCGTGCCCACGGTGAGCGCGAGCAGGATGGCCGGCACCGCCGGGGTCAGCGCCTGCCAGGCCACCGAACGGCTCAGCGCGCCGCGCGGCACCCCGGTGGCGACCAGAGCCGCGTACGCGCGTCGGCGGGCCACGATCCCCTCGACGAGCGCGACGATCAACCCGCCCGCCGCGATCAGGATGGCCACCGCGACGGCGGCGTCGACAAGGTCCATCGTGGACAGGTAGAACGGGTCGGCGCCGCCGTCCGCCCCGGCGAGCTGGCTCTGCTGCCGGTCGAGCTGGTCCTGGGTGACGAAGTAGGAGCGCAGCGCGGCCGCGCCGGCACCGAAGATCACCGCGGTCAGCAGCGCCGCGAACGTGCGGCTGCCCGCCCACGGGTCGGCCATCAACCGGCCCGCCGCGAGCAGGGCCGGTGCCGTGCGGGCATGCCGACGCAACAACCGCCCGCACTGGTACGAGATCCAGCCGGTGCCGATCACCACCCCGATCATCGCCGCGAACCCACCCACCGCGATCAGCAGCGGCACCAGCCAGGTCAGTACCCCCTCGTTGTCGTCGAACCGTTCCTCCACCGGCTGGACCGCCGCGAACGACACCACGCCGAGCCCGATCAGGAAACCGGCCCACGGCCGCGGGCCGCGCTCGCGCGCCGCCCTACGGCTCACCCCGAGCGGGCTGGTGGTCACCGTACGCAGCATCACCGTGGTGGCCAGCGCCGCGACGACCGGCAGACCGAGCACCACGCCGACCAGCGCGCCGGATGACGGCAACACGTCAGTGGGCAGGGCCAGTTGACCTCGCGCGTCCGGGCGGTGCAGAAGATCGCGGCCCACCAGGTAGACACCCAGCCCGACGAGCGTGCCGAGCAGAGCGGCCACGCCGGTCTCCAGCACCACCAACCGGGTGACCTGCCCGGGAGTGGCGCCGGCCAACCGGAGCGCGGCCAACCGGCGGTCCCGCGCCGGCGCGCCGAGCCGGGCGCACTGACCGGCCAGCGCCAGCACCGGGAGCATCAGCATCAGCAGCGCGAACGCCGTGCCGCCGCGCAACCCGGGCTCGACCAGCAGCGCGTTGTGGTACTGCTCCGACCACCTGTTCGGGTTCTCCTCCGTCGCGGTGGGCGTGGGGATGGCCAACACGGTGAGCGCCGCGAGCCCGGCCAGTGTCGCCAGCAGGGCACTGAGCGCCGTGAGCACCACCCGGGCGGTGTCGGTGCGGGTGCCGGCGAGCGCGAGCCGGACCAGCGTCGCCGGTCTCACCGCGCGCCGCCGGCCAGCGGCACGTCGAGCCCCAGGCCGGTGTGGTCCACCAGGCCGTCGCGCAGCACGATCTCCCGATCGGCGTACGCGGCGATCCGCGGCTCGTGGGTGACCAGCACGACGGAGGTGTGCTGCTCACGGGCGAGCCGGACCAGTTGGGTGAGGACCTGTTCACCGGTGAGCGTGTCCAGCGCTCCGGTCGGCTCGTCGGCGAAGAGCACCCGCGGCTCGGTCACCAACGCCCGCGCCGTGGCGCACCGCTGTTGCTGACCGCCGGACATCTCCCCCGGCCGGACGTCGGCCACCTCGGCCACCCCGAACCGTTCCAGCCAGGTGAGCGCCGCCGTCCGTGCCTCTCGCCGCCCCGTGCCGGCGAGAAGCAGCGGCAGGGAGACGTTCTCCACCGCGGTCAGTTCGGCCACCAGCTGGCCGAACTGGAACAGCACCCCGAACTCGGTACGCCGTAACCGGGACCGGGCCGCCTCCGACCAGGTGTCGATGCGGTGCCCGCGCCAGCTGACCTCACCGGCGTCCGGTCGGAGGATCCCCGCCAGGCAGTGCAGCAGGGTCGACTTGCCGCAGCCACTCGGCCCGGTTACGGCGACGATCTCGCCCTCGGCCACGTCGAGCGTCACGCCGCGCAGCGCGGGCGTCGGACCGTACGCCCGAACCACGCCGCGAGCCTGGAGTTGCGTCACGGATGCACCTCCCGGTGCCAGTCGGCGACCCGGCCCAGGGTGGCGTGCAACCACCCCAGATCCGCGTCGAGGTGGGCGATCGCGAAATCGGCCGCGATCACATCGCTGAGGGTGGCGGTCGGGTCGGTCTTGACCACTGTCAGTTCCCGCAGCCGTGCGGTGTGCGCGGCCCGCTGGGCGACCAGGTAGGACCTGGCCCGGTCGACGTCGGCGACCAGCAGCGCCACCACGACCTTGGCGAAGAGCGTGCTGGCCACGTACGGCATCGGCGGTTCGACTGTGGACAGCCACTGGTCCAGCGTGTCCCGCCCCTGGTCGGTCAACGCGTACGCGGTGCGATCCGGCCCGGCCACGCGGTCCTGCCCGGCGGCGGCCACCAGCCCGTCGCGTTCCAGCCGGCCGAGAGTGGCGTAGACCTGCCCGAAGGCCAGCGGCCGGGCGCGCGGCAGCCGCTCGTCGTGCGCACGCTTCAGCTCATACCCGTGCCGACTGCCCCCAGCGAGCAACCCGAGCAGGACATGTGGCGTCGACACCCCGCCCACTATTCACCCAGCGAATACCCAAGTCAACAACCCCACCCCCCCACCCCCACCCACCCCCTCTCCGGGTGGACCCAGCCCGTTGATCATGAAGTTATTGCCCGGACACGCCGAGGCGGACGGCAATAACTTCATGATCAACGCAGGGGAGCGGGGTGGGGTTAGGGGGTTTGGGGCCAGGTGGGAGTTCGGCCGGTCTGGGTCAGGAGGTGGGCCAGGTCGGAGGTGGGTGTCCCGGCGGGGGTGACGGGCAGGACCGGGTCGGCGAAGACCCCCATCTTGCGGGCGGTGGGGCCCAACTGCTCCACCAGCGCGTGCAGCTCGGCCACCACCTCCGGGGCCGGGTGGTACGGCTGGCCGGTGGCGACAGCGAGGTCCCAGCCGTGCACGGTCAGGTCCAGCAGCGCCATGCCGCCGACGACGGCCTGCGGCATGCCCATGCCCGGTGACACACCCTCCACTGTGGATGGCTCCGACCATGCGCCAATCAGTCGGCCGGTCTCGACCTCGAAGCGGTCCCGCCAGCCGTCGCCCAGGTGGTCGGGCTTCTCGACCCACTCCACCTGTCGCTTCTCGGCCAGGTCCTGAAAGTTGACCACCACCTGGAAGAGGTGGTTGAGCAGATCACGGACCAGATAGTCCTGGCAGGGCGTGGGCAGGTCGAGCTGATCGTCGGTGATGCCGCGTACCACGCCGATGGTTCCCGGCGCGGCAGCGGCCAGCAGATCGCTAGTCTGAGTGGACATAGGGCCAGCGTATGAGGGTGGTCTTGAACAAATGCGACAGCGACCGCGGGCCGACAGCCGGGGAATCCTCAACCCGGGACGGATGCTGCGCGAGGTGCGCTTCCGGCGGCACCTGCCGACGGAGTCGCTGCGCCAGTGGGTCGAGCACTACTGGTTGATCGACTGGTCGTTGAGCACACCGTTCGAGCAGCGGATCGTGCCACACCCGGCGGTGAACGTGGTGTTCCGCAGTGACGACGGCGACCACGACCACGACCACGGTGACCGCCACAGGCGCGGCGACGGACACCAGCCTGAGGCCGGCGAGGTGGCCGGAGTGGGCCGCGACCTGTTCCGGATCACGCTCAGCGGCAGCGGCCGGGTGTCCGGGGTGCAGTTCCGTCCCGGCGGGTTCCACCCGTTCTGGCGTCGCCCGATCAGTGAGCTGACCGGCCGTAGGGTGCCGCTGCCCGCCGGCCGGCTGACCCACCCGGATTTTTCGATGTTCACGCTCTCGGGGCCAGGCACCCGCACAGCCAACGACGATGAACGCTGCCGGGCACTGGACACCCTCCTCACCGACTGGCAGCCCGAGCCGGACCCGATGGCCGACGAGGCCGTCCGGCTGGCCGAGGCGATCCGCACCGACCGGACCGTGCTGCGCGTCGACGACCTCGCCGCCCGGCACGACGTTCCGGTCCGCCGGTTGCAACGGCTCTTCCTGGAGTACGTGGGGGTCGGGCCGAAGTGGGTGATCCGCCGCTACCGGCTCCAGGAGGCCGTCGAACGGGCCGCCAGCGCTCAGCTGAGCTGGGCCGACCTCGCCGCCGACCTCGGCTACAGCGACCAGGCCCACCTGGTCCGCGACTTCACCGCAGTGGCCGGGGTGTCCCCCGCCGCGTACGCCCGCTCGGTGCGCTGAGGAAACCGGACATCAGCGGCGACGCAGAACGACCACGGCGACGTCGTCCTGGATCTCCGGCGGGGCCAGTTCCACCAGCAGTCGAGCGCAGAACTGGTCCAGGTCACCGTCGACGGTCGCGGCGACCCCGGCCAGCGCGGCCAGCCCCTCGTCGATGGTGGCGTCCCGTCGTTCGATCAGCCCGTCGGTGTAGAACACCAGCGTGGCCCCGGCCGGCACCACGAACTCCAGGTCGGCCGGGCGGGGGGCGCGAACGCCGAGCAACGGCGCCGAATGCTGCACGAACTCGACCTTGCCGTCCATGACCAGCAGCGGCGGAAGGTGCCCGGCGCTGGCCAGCCGGACCCGCCCGGTCGGCGGGTGCAGCAGCAGTACGCAGAGCGTCGCCAGCTCGTTCGGCAGCAGTGTCCGCATCAGCTCGTTGACCCGGTGCAGGATCTCGCCGGGCTGGTGGCCCTCGACCGCGTACGCCCGCACCGCGTGCCGCAGCTCGGCCATGACCGTCGCCGCGTGCAGCGAGTGGCCGGCGACGTCCCCGATCGCCAGCAGCAGGTGCCCGTCGAGCATCACCAGCTCGTAGAAGTCGCCACCCACCTCGGTCTGCGCGCTGGCCGGCTCGTAGCGCACCGCGAGGTCCAACCCGGCCACGGTGGGCAGCCCACGCGGGAGCAGGCTGCGTTGGAGGGTGACGGCGATCCGGTGCTCCTCGTCGAACGAGCGCTGCGCCTCCACGGCCGCCGCCACCGCCTGAGCCAACTGCACCAGCACCGGGG
The DNA here is from genome assembly GCF_030269705.1 of Micromonospora sp. NBRC 107095. NCBI lineage: Bacteria > Bacillati > Actinomycetota > Actinomycetes > Micromonosporales > Micromonosporaceae > Micromonospora > Micromonospora sp. NBRC 107095. The sequence goes on along the minus strand of NZ_BSTU01000001.1, from coordinate 427,001 downwards.
TCCGCGCGGTCTGGGTGCCGGTCGGGACCACCACGTACAGCGGGGCCCGGTCCTCGCGGAGCTTGGCGGCGGCGACGGTCACCGTGTCGTCCGCCGGCCAGTCGACAAGCCCCCAGTTCTCGGGGGCCTCCACCCGGACCGTGGCGCCGGTCGGCACCCCGGTGTCGTCGACGACCCACGGCACCACGGCGGCCGCCGCGCCGGGCCCGGCGCAGACGCCCGCGATGCAGTCACCGTCGAAGGTCTCGGCGATCACCGCCGCCGGGCTCTTGAAGATCTGGGCGGCGCCCTCGGCGGCAGCCTCCAGCAGGCGCGCGAAGGTCGGCGCGGCGTGCACAGCGACGGTCGTGTCGGCCAACCCGAGCAACCGTTCGGCGAGCAGTTCGGCCCGCTGCCGGGCCTGGTAGTAGCGCAGCACCGCCCGGGTGGTGGCGATCAGCTCCTCCGGCTCGATCGGCTCGGTCAGGTACGCGTCCGCGCCCCGGGTCAGCCCCTGCGCGCGGTCGGCCACGTCCACGGCGTGCGCCGACACGTGGATCACGGGCATCGCCGGGTGCCGCGCCTTGATCTGTTCGCAGACCTCGTAGCCGCTCAGGTCGGGCAACCGGACGTCGAGAACCACCAGGTCGACCCGGTCCACCTCGACCCGAGCCAACGCCTCGGCGCCGTTCTCGGCCTCCAGCACCGTGAACCCGGCCCGGGTCAGCCAGCTGACCAGCAGGTAGCGCTTGGTACGACTGTCGTCGACCACCAGGACGGTTGTCGGCACGCCGTCCATGTCGTCACGCCCCGCCGGTGGGCAGGGAGACGGTGAACGTGCTGCCTTCACCCGGCGCGCTGGTCAGCTCCAGCGTCCCGCCCAGCAGCGTCACCAGCCGCCGGGCGTACGGCAGGCCGAGGCCGGTGCCGCCGACCCGGGTGGCTCCGGGCACCTGGTAGAACTCCTCGAAGATCCGGTCGTGCAGCTCGGGAGCGATGCCCGGCCCGGTGTCGGTGACCTCGAACTGCCAGCGGTCGCCGTGTTGGCTGGCCCGCAGCCGCACCTCGCCGCGCTCGGTGAACTTCAACCCGTTGTGCAGGAGGTTGCGCAGCACCTGGCCGAGCAGCACCTCGTCGGTGCGCAGCACTGCCGGCCCGCTCGGCTCCTCCACCACCAACTCCACCTCCGGACGGGTGGCCACGGCGCGCAGGGTGCCGCGCAGTTGACCGAAGACCGGGCGCAGGTCGACCTCGGTCACGTCCGGCTCGATCCGACCGGATTCCGCCTTGGCCAGGTCGAGGAGTTCGTTGACCAGGTTGAGCAGGTCCGCCGCCGACGAGCGGATCAGCTCGACCTGGCGGCCCTGCTCGTCGGTGAGCGGGTCGGAGGCGGAGTCGGTGAGCAGCCGCCCCAGGCCGATGATCGCGGTAACCGGCGCACGCAGTTCGTGGCTCACGTTGGCCAGGAACCGGCTCTTCGACTCACTCGCCGCGCGGAGCTGGGCCGACTTCTCGTCCAGCTCGGCGTAGAGGGCGACGACGCCGCGATTGGTCTCCTCCAGCTCCTCGGTGAGCTGGTTGTAGAGGGCCAGCACGCCACGGTTGGTCTCGGCCAGTTCCTCGTTCAGCACTGCCAACTCGTCGCGCTGACTGCGCACCTCGTCGAGTGCGGCGATGAGCTGACCATTCTGGGTGGTGAGCTCGTCCAGCGCGCTGGCCGGCGCGGTACGGCCGAGTTCGGCGCGGAACTCGGCGAGCCGCTCCGGGGTCGGCGTCGGCGCGCTGGCCGGGACTCGTCGGGACATCCTCACGACCGTAACCCCCTCGACGGTCGACACGCTCAGTGTGTCAACCAGTCGGGACACCGCACCGGACTGCGGTTGGTAGCGGCCGTCCGGCAACGGGGACACCGGGGCCAGGTCGGCGCGCAGGTGGAACCGGCCGTCGGCGCCCGCGTCGACGTGGAAGGAGACGTCCGCTCCCGCTGTCGTCCGCAGCAGGTCCCGGGCGACCTCGCTCAGCGCGGTGGCGACCCGGACCTGGTCCTGGTGTTCCAGGCCGACCACCATGGCCACCTCGCGGCCCCGCTGGCGGATCACGAAGATGTCCTGTTCGACCCGCAGCGCCATCTGGAGCAGCGGCGGCGCGGCCGACTCCCCGGTCATGCCCACGACCTCGCTACCAGTACGCAGGCGTCGTCGCGGCGCACCCCGGCGTCCCGTAGCAGGGTGGCCGCCATGACCAGCGGGGATCTCTCCGCCAGGCCCGGGTAGTCGGACATCCGCCACCGGTCGACCACCCCGTCGCTGTGCATCACCAGCCGGGCACCGGGGCCGAACGGGTAGTCGTACTCCCGGATGGCCGGTCGTTGATGGCCGGCGATGCCGGGCAGCGACACCAGCCCCCGGCGCTGGCCGCCACCCTCGACGATCACGCCGGCGATGTTGCCCAGGCCGGCGTAGTGCAGCACACCGGCTGTCGGCACCAGTTCCGCGACCGCGAGCGCCGCGCCGCGGGTGTGCGACATGCTCCGGTGCAGGTGACCGACCACCACCGCCGGCGGGCCGGCGGGGGCGTCGCGGAACGCGGCCAGCGCTGCCTCGGTGGCGGCACCGGCCAGCGGGCCGTGCCCCAGCCCGTCGCTGACCAGCACCTGGTGGCGCCCGTCGGCGACCCGGACGGCGTAGCCGTCACCGCTGACCGTCTCGCCGGTCAGCGGTCGGGTGAGCGCACCGGCCCAGGACTGTCGGGCCGCCTCGGCCGGCCAGACCTGCACGGCGAGGACGGTGCCCCGGCCGGACAGCGAGTATCCGTCGAACCAGCTGGCCTGCCGGACGATGGCGCCCAGACCGATGCCGAGCGTGCCGGTGGTGGAGTGCCCGTCCCGCGACGAGACGGTCAGGTCGGCCATGCCGGGCCCCGAGTCGATGGCCACCAACTCCACCCCGGCCTGCCCGGCGCGGCGCACCGGCCGCAGCAGCAGGACACCCTCGTCGGCGTGCTTGACCAGGTTGCTGGTCAGCTCGGCCGCAACGATGGCCAGGTCGGCGATACGCGCCGCACCCATCTCCACCTGCGCGCCGAGGCGCTCGGCGGCGCGTCGGACGGCGCTCGCCGCGCTACTGGCCTCCACCCGGAACCAGATGCCACTGTCGGTGACCGCGTCGGCGTTCACCTGGACCACTTGGTGACCGTGATCCGCGTGCCGGTTTCCGCCGACGTCTCGATCTGGAACTCGTCGACGAGGCGGCGCGAGCCACTGAGCCCGAGGCCGAGTCCGCCGCCGCTGGTGTAACCGTCGGTCATGGCCAGGTCGAGGTCGGCGATGCCCGGCCCGGAGTCGGCGAACACGATCTGCACACCCTTGCGTCGGCCGTTGTCCACGATCGTCACCTCGACCGAACCGCCGCCGCCGTACACCAGGGTGTTGCGGGCCAGCTCGCTCGCCGCGGTGACCAGCTTGGTCTGGTCGACGAGGGACAGCTTGCTGGCCACCGCCACGGCGCGGACCAGTTGCCGGACGCGCACCACGTCCTCATCGCTGCGAACCGACTGCGCCTGTGGTTGGCCCAGGTCGATGCCCGCGGTCACGGCGTGGCCGTCTCGGCGTCCGGTTCGTCGTCGAGCTGGTGGTCGAGCTCTTCGGCGTGGGCCGCCGCGATCAGCTCCATGCCGCGCTCGACGTTCAGGGCGGTACGGATGCCGTTCAGCGACAGCCCCAGTTCGACGAGGGTGATGGCGACGGCGGGGCGCATCCCGACCACCACCGTCTCCGCGTCGAGCACCTTGGAGATCGACGCGATGGTGGAGAGCATCCGCCCGACGAAGGAGTCGACGATGTCCAGCGCGGTGATGTCGATGATGACGCCGTGGCAGCCGGTGGCGACGATCCGCTCGGCGAGGTCCTCCTGAAGCTGGACCGCCGTCTGGTCGGACATGTCGAGCTGGATGGAGACCAGCAGGATGTCCCCGATCTTGAGGATCGGCACCCTTTCCATCAGGCGTCCCTGCGTGGCTGGCGGCGGGTGGTTTCCACCCCGTTGAGCCGCAGCACGTGGCGCAGCGCGTCGGCGAGGCTCGCCTTCGTGGCGATGTCCCCGAACTCGATGCCGAGCGCCACGATGGTCTGGGCGATCTGCGGGCGGATGCCGGAGATGATGCAGTCGGCGCCCATCAGCCGTGCGGCCACCACGGTCTTCAGGATGTGCTGGGCGACCTGGGTGTCCACCGCCGGCACGCCGGTGATGTCGATGATCGCGTACGGCGAGCTGGTGTCGACCAGGGTCTGCAGCAGCCGTTCCATGACGACCTGGGCGCGGGCCGAGTCCAGGGTGCCGACCAGCGGCACGGCGACGACGCCCTCCCAGAGCTTGACCACCGGCGTGGAGAGTTCGAGCAGCTGCTCGGCCTGGTCGGCGATCAGGCTCTCCCGGGTGCGGACGAAGCTCTCGAAGGTGAACAGACCCATCTCGTCGACAAGCTTCGCGAAGGCGACGTAGTCCGTGAGCGCGTTCGGGCCGCCGGCCTCCTGCACCAGCTCGGCCAGCACGTCCTTGAGCGCGAAGATGCTGATCGCGGTCTCGCTGGCGGAGAAACCCTGCCGGGCCCGACCCCGGGACAGCTCGGAGAGTGCGGCGCGCAGTTCGGCGGCACTGTCGGCGGACAGGTCGACGTTGCCCTGGTCGCCGCTGGCGACGATGGCACGGTGCAGGTCCTGCACCTGCCGGCGCAGCTCGGCCTGGCTCAGCCGGCCCCGCAGCGAACTGGTGACGATCTCGGTCCACCGAGTCGTGACCCGTTCGTCCTGCTCGCTCAGCAGGGCGGCGAGCCGACCGCTTTCTTCGGTGCTCAACGCCATTTCGAACCCCCTTGACCTGGACCGGGCGGACTCTATCACCGGGGCCCGACCAACTACTTGCCGCGTAGCAACGGAATGACGATGACCACCGGATCACGGCTCCCGTTCTACCTCCGACCATGGTCGTGGGATACCGTTCCCCCGATAACAGGAGGTCTGGCGAATGTCGTTGACGGTGCACACGGAACAACGCGGCGACGTGGTCGTCGTGGCGGTCGCTGGCGAGCTGGACATGGCCACCGCACCGCAGCTGCAGGACCAGATCACCGACCTGCTCGACAAGGGCCGCAACCGGTTGGTGTTCGACCTGGCGGACGTCTCGTTCTGCGACTCGACCGGTCTGTCGGTCTTCGTCCGCGCCAAGAACAGCTGCGACGAGGCTGGCGGCGTGGTGCGGCTGGCCGCCCCGCAGCGGGGTGTGCTGCGCATCCTCGAGGTGAGCGGCCTGGTCGAGGTGCTGCACACGTACCCGACGGTGGATGAGGCAGTCGCCGGCGACTCGACGCCGGCCTCTTCCTGACCGCTGCGGCTCGTCACTCGTCCTCGACGTAACGGGGACGAGCGATCGCCATGCCCGCTGCCGTCTGGACGGCGAGGGCGCCCAGCAGGAAACCGATCGGCGCGGTCCAACCACCGGTGGCCTCGTAGAGGATGCCGACCATCAGCGGGCCGAGGGCCGCGATCACGTAGCCGGTGCTCTGCGCGAACGCGGAGAGCGCGACGGTCCCCTCCGCGGTTCGGGCGCGCAGGCCGATGGCGGTGAGGATCATCGGGAACGCGCCCTGACCGATCGCCAGCAGGGCGACCCAGAGCAGCGCGGCTCCGTGCGGTGCGAGCGCCAACCCCAGGTAGGCCAGCGTCGACGCGGTGGTCAGCCCCAGCACCAGCGGACGCAGGCTGCCCAGCCGGCCGGCCAGGGTGGGCATCAGCAGCGCGATCGGCACGCCGAGCGCGGTCACCCCGGCGAGCAGCAGCCCGGCCGACTCCGGCTGGTAACCGGCGTCGCGGAACAGTTGGGCCAGCCAGCCCATGATCGCGTACCCGCTGAGCGACTGTGCCCCGAAGTAGACGGCCATCGCCCAACCGAGCCGGGTCCGCGCCGGCCGGACCCGGGTGGGTGTGGCGACGGCCGCCGTCGGGGTCGCCCTCCGCGCCGCGGCACGGGTCCGCAGCGCCAGCGGCACCCACGGGAGTACGGCCACCGCGGCCATCACGGCCCAGACGCCGAGCCCGGCCCGCCACGACCCGAAGGCGTGCGCGATCGGCACCGCGGAGGCGGCGGCCACCGTGGTGCCCACCGTCAACGCCATCGTGTACGCCCCGGTGACCAGGCCGGTGCGGTGCGGGAAGTGCTGCTTGACGAGCATCGGCAGCAGGATGTTGGCGACCGCGATGCCGGACAGCGCCAGTGCGCTGGTGAGCACGAAGACCAAGGCCGAGTCGGTGGCGACCCGGAGCACCTGGCCGACGGCGAGGGCGAGCATGGCGACCACCAGCACCCGGGCCGGCGCCACCCGGCGGACCAGCCACGGGGTGAGCGCGCCGAGGCCGGCGAACGCGATGGTGGGCAGGGTGGTGACCAGACCGGCGGTGGCGCCGGAGAGGCCCAGCCCGTCGCGGACCTCGTCGAGCAGCGCGCCGAGGCTCGTCACCACGGCCCGCAGGTTGAGCGCCACCAGCAGCATCCCGACCAGCACCAGCGCGCCACCGGTCGCCGGGTGCGTCCGCCGGCCGGCACCGGGGTCCCGCGTCGGGCGGGGGTCGGCGGTGGCGGGGGCGGGCAGCGCCGGAGCGGCGGTTGGTGGCGGGGTCATGACCGCTAACCTACAATCATGGGATGAATTTGGGACCGGTGATGTAACCAGTGCCACCGTCTGTGGAATTCCCCTCCGCGCCGCCGCGCGACCAGCCACCCGTCCCGCCGCGCGGCCATCGGGTCCGGCAGACCACCGAGCAACTGCGCGCCCGGATCCTCGGCGGCGAATGGCCCGTCGGCGCGCGCATCCCCACCGAGCCACAACTGGTCGCCGCGCTGGGCGTCGGGCGCAACACGGTCCGCGAGGCGGTCCGCGCCCTGGTGCACGCCGGGGTGCTCGAATGCCGGCAGGGCTCCGGCACCTACGTGGTGTCCACCGACGAACTGGCACCCGTGGTCGCCCGCCGGCTCGGCGACGACCGGATGACCGAGGTCGTCGAGGTACGCCGCGCCTTCGAGGTGGAGGCCGCCCGGCTCGCCGCGCTGAGGCGTACCCCCGAGGACCTGGCGGCGCTCGACGGGGCGCTCGCCCAGCGCGAGGCCGCCTGGCACGGCGGCCAGGTCGACGCGTTCGTCGAGGCCGACGCGGCGCTGCACACGGCGGTGGTCGCCGCCGCGCACAACGCCATGCTCGCCGAGCTGTACGCCTCGGTGGGCACCGCCCTGCGCAGCACCGTCGCCCAGGCCATGGGTGGGGCGCTCACCCCCGAGCGCTACGTCGACCACACCCGACTGGTCGAGGCGATCCGGGCCGGCGACCCCGGCCGGGCGGCGCTCGAAGCCGGCGCTTTTCTGGAACCCGCCGTACGGGCATAGGTTGTGCCCGACAGAAAAGCGGACACCTCGGGAGTACGGATGCTCAAGGGTTTCAAAGACTTCATCATGCGCGGCAACGTCGTCGACCTGGCGGTCGGTGTCGTCATCGGCGCCGCGTTCACGGGCGTGGTCACCCAGCTCACCAAGTCATTCCTCGAACCGCTGGTCCGGGTGCTGATCGTGCTGATCACCGGGAACAAGAACGGCCTCAGCGGATCGACCCCCAAGTTCCGGGAGATCCCATTCGACTGGGTGGCGTTCGTCAACGCGGCCATCACCTTCCTGCTGACCGCAGCAGCGCTCTACTTCCTGGTCGTCTACCCGATGAACCGGCTGGCCGAGCGGCGCAAGCGGGGCGAGGAGCCGCCGCCCTCGGCGCCGAGCGAGGAGGTCAAGCTGCTCACCGAGATCCGGGACGCCCTGGTCTCCGCCGGTCACACCACCCCCGGCCAGCAGCGCGGGGCGCTCGACGACGTGCTGGGCCGCCGTCCCGAGCCGCCGACGCAGCGCTGACGCCGAACGGATGCACATCGGCCCCTGTGGGATTCCCGCAGGGGCCGCACCTTCTCGTACGTGTGTTCGATAGAGTCCCGCCATGGAGCAGCGAAAGCACTGGTGGAACGGGAAGTGGGGGCGACTGGCCCGGCGGGACGTCTTCCTGCGGGTGGACGCCGACCGATGGCATGTCGAGCAGCGCGCCGGCGGCGCCGAGGGCATCTCCCGCTTCTACGAGTACGGCAGTGCGGACGAGGCCGAGGACACCGTACGGGCACTGCTCGACGGCCCGGACACCTGGCGCGAGCTGTCTCCCCGCCCGCCCGGCGGCTGGACCCTCCCGAACACCTGAATGGGCTGCGTGCCGCTGGCGTGGCCGCCCGTCGCCCGCCACCTTGCACGGGCCTGTGGAGGCGGTATTGCTTTCGACGGTGATGACTCTGAGGCATATTGATGCCTCAGAGTCATCACGCTCTTCGGGCCGATCGCCTCCCGGCGGCGTTTAGTGGCGTACCGCCCTGGGAACCGCAGCGGGATGGATCAGCAGGACGAGCAGCAGGCGACCATCTCGCGGATCACCACCGGGATGCCGGTGATCGACTCAGCTGGCACCGAGGTCGGGACCGTGGACCTTGTCCAGCGGGGTGACCCGAACGCGGTAACCGTCCAGACACCGACCGCCGACCCGGGCAGCAGCCTGGACGAGCTGATCGAGGCGACCGCGGTCGAGGAGCCGGACGTCCCAGCCGATCTGGCGGCGCGACTGCTGCACAGCGGCTACCTGAAGGTCTCGACCGAGCTGACCCGCACCGGCGCGGTCTACGTACCGGCCGACCGGATCGGATCGGTGGCCGACGGCCGGGTCCTGCTGGCCGTCGGGGTGGCCGACCTGCCGTCCGAGGAGTGACCCGACGGCCCCGGCCCGGCGGGGATGGCCCCGACTGGCGGGGCGGATGGGCGGCGGTGGAAGAGCAGCAGCATCAGGCAGCCCGCGACCAGGCCCCAGAACGCGCCGCCCACGCCGATCAGCGTCACCCCGGACGCGGTCACCACGAAGGTGACCACGGCGGCCTCGCGGGTCGCCGGGTCGGTCACCGCCGAGGCGAGCGCGGTGGCGAGGGCGCCCAGCAGCGCCAGCCCGGCGACCGCCTCGATGAGGATCGGTGGGGCGACAGCGACAAGCGTGGTGGCCACCCCCGCGCCCAGGCCCAGCACTGCCAGTCCGGCGCCGGCGGTGACCGAGGCGATCCACCGGCGCTCCGGGTCGGGGTGCGCGTCGGGGCCGGCGGCGAGCGCGGCGGTGATGGCCGCGAGGTTCACCGCGTGCCCGCCGGCCGGGGCGGCGAGCAGGCTGGCCAGGCCGGTGGTGCGTAGCGCGGCGCCGAACGGCGGCCGGTAGCCGTAGCCGACCAGCACCGCCATGCCGGGTACGTTCTGCGCGGCCATGGTGACCAGGAACAGCGGCAGGGCCACCCCGATCAGGGCGGAAGCGTTCCAGGCCGGTGCGGTCAGGGTGACCGACGGGATCAGGGCGGCACCGGTCAGGCCGGCCGGCGGTGCGGTGAGCGCGATCGCCGCCACCGCCACCACCAGCGCACCGGGCACCGCCCAGCGGCGGGCGAACCGGTGCAGCACCAGCCAGGCGACCACGACCGGCCCGGCCACCACCGGCAGCTCGACAAGCGCGCGGACCGGGGCTGTGCACAGCGGCAGCAGCACCCCGGCGAGCATCGCGCCGGCCACCGGCTTGGGGATGGCGGCCACCGCCCGACCGAGTGGCGGGAACAGTCCGGCGGCGACGATCAGCACCCCGGAGACGAGGAAGGCGCCCACCGCCACCCGCCACCCGCCCGGCGGCGCTCCGGTGGCGACCAGCAGCGCCGCCCCCGGAGTGGACCAGGCGGCGCTCATCGGTATCCGGTACCGCCAGCCCAGCCAGGCGGCGGCGAGGCCGCTCGCCACGCAGAGCGCGAGCAGGCCGGAGGCGGCCTGCGCGTCCGACGCGCCAGCCGCTCGGAGCCCGGCCAGCACGACGGTGAACGAGCTGGCGAAGCCCACCAGCGCGGTCACCACCCCGGCCAGCACCGGTTGTACGGGTCCCGCCACCCCACCCCTCCCGACTGTTCCGTTTACGGAACGGCAGCGTGTAGCACGATAGCCGGGTGCCACACCCACCACCAGCCCCGCGTCCGGGCCTCGACGTGGATCCCGCCGCCGTCGGACGTCGGGTCCGTGCCCTGCGCGAGGAGCGGGGGATCTCACTGTCCACACTCGCCCGGCTCGCCGGTGTCGGAAAGGCCACCCTCTCGGGCCTGGAGAACGGCACCCGCAACCCCACCCTGGAGACGCTCTGGGCGGTCACCGCGCAGCTCGGCGTACCGTTCACCGCCCTGCTGGCCGAACCAACAGCCGAGCCCACCGTGCACGGCTCCGCCGTCACCGCCACCCTGCTGGAGGTGTTCACCGACACCGACGCGACCTACGAGCTGTACCGGATGCGGGTCGCGCCCGGCGTCACCCAGCTCTCCCCCGCCCACGCGTCCGGGGTCACCGAGCACGTCACCGTCTTCGCCGGGGTGCTGCGCGCCGGGCCGGCCGACGCACCGCTGACCGCCCCGGCCGGTGGTCACCTCCGCTGGGTGTCCGACGTGCCGCACAGCTACGCGGCGGTGGGTGACGAGGAGGTCGCCGCCAGCCTGCTCCTGCGCTACCCACGCCGCTGAGAGCCGGCCGACCGGTCACGCACCGTCGGGGCCGTCCACGAAAATCGCAATCATTTCTCGACCGAGGTAGGAGGCGTAGAGACGAATGCGGGTTGTTCTTGGCAAGCTTGACCCCATGACGCTGATCCTCCGCTCGGTCATCCTCAACGACATCGGCTTGGTGCGCACCAACAACGAGGACTCCGCCCTCGCCGGTGACCGCCTGATCGCCGTCGCCGACGGCATGGGCGGGCTGCCTGCGGGCGAGGTGGCGAGCGAGATCGTGATCCGGATCCTGGACGAACTGGCTCCGCCGACCGACCCCGACGGCGCCGCCGACGCCCTGCGTGCCGTGGTCAGCACCGCCAACCAGCGCATCCACGCCGCGATCACCGTCGACCCGAGCCGGGACGGCATGGGGACGACGCTCACCGCGGCGCTGCTGGCCGGGGAGACGCTGGTGCTGGCCCAGGTGGGCGACTCCCGCTGTTACCTGCTGCGCGACGGGGAGCTGACCCAGCTCACCCGGGACGACACGTTCGTGCAGGCGCTGGTCGATCAGGGCACCCTCTCGCCCGAGCAGGCCCGCCACCACCCACAGCGGTCCCTGGTGACCCGGGCCGTGCAGGGCGCCGACACCCCGCCCGCTGTCGGCGTGCTCACCGTGGTCCCCGGCGACCGGCTGCTGCTGTGCAGCGACGGGCTCTCCGACTACGTCGAGGACGAGGCCATCGCGGCGGCCCTGGGCATGTACGCCGACCGTCAGCAGTGCGGTGAGCAGTTGGTGAAGCTGGCCCACCATGCCGGCGCACCGGACAACGTCACGGTCGTGGTCTCGGACGTCGTCACCCGCTGACCCGTACGGCTCGCTCCGGCGGCCGGCTCCGGCCGGCCGTCCGGGTGCCGTCCGCGGCAGTAGGTGGTTGTGCCATCTAGCTTGCGTCGCTACTGTCCATCGAGTGGATTCCGACCGGCGCGGGCAGTGGCTGCGGGGGGTGCTCGACATCTGCGTCCTGGCCCTGCTGTCCGAAGGCGAGTCCTACGGCTACCAGCTCGCCCAGGCGCTCGACACGGCGGGCGTCGGGCCGATCCAGGGGGGCACGCTCTATCCCGTGCTGCTGCGCCTGCAGAAGACCGGCCTGGTGACCGCGCAGTGGCGGGAGGGCAGCGCCGGGCCGGCCCGCAAGTACTACCGGCTCACCGACGACGGGTACGCGGCGCTCCGCGCCGGCGGCAGCGCCTGGCTCACCTTCGTCCGGCCGGTGAACGACATCGTCACGAAGGGGGTCACCCGGTGAACGCCGACGATTGGCTGCGTACGCTCACGGCCGAGCTGCACCAGCGGCGGGTCGCGGCGGACGCCGCACGCCACGTGGTCGCCGAGGCCGCCACACACCTGCGCGAGGGAGGCGGCGACCCCTGGGTCGTCTTCGGCCCGCCCCAGCAGTACGCGGGCGCCGTCGTGGAGAGCATCGGCACCGCGCCCGGACCCCGCCCCGGGCCGGTCCGGCTGCACGCCGCCGGCATCACCAAGAGGTACGGACGGCGCAGTGTGCTGCGCGACGCCACACTGACCGTCCGGGCCGGACAGATCGCCGCCGTGATCGGCGCGAACGGCTGCGGCAAGAGCACCTTCCTCCGGATCTGCGCCGGGCTGATGTCACCGGACGCCGGTGAGGTCACCGTCTCCGGTCGACTCGGCTACTGCCCGCAGTCCGGCGGCACCGCCGACTTCCTGCTCGCCGACGAACACTTCGTGCTCATCGGCGCCGGTCAGGGCGTGGCCCGTGGCCCGGCCCGCCGCGCCGGTCGGGCGGCTGCCCGTCAGCTCGGTTGGGAGGCGGGCGGGGACGTGCAGGCCCGCCACCTGTCCGGCGGCACCCGGCAGAAGCTCAACCTGACCATGTCCACGCTCAGCGCGCCCGACGTACTGCTGCTCGACGAGCCGTACCAGGGCTTCGACCAGGGCACGTACGTCAACTTCTGGGACCAGCTCAGCAGGTTGCGCGACACCGGCACCGCCATCGTCGTGGTGACCCACCTGCTCAACCAACTCGACCGGGTGGACATCGTGCTCGACCTGACCCCGGCACGGGAGACCGGGTGGCACGCGCCCGGCATTCAGGGAGGTCGCCAGTGAACCGGCTCGTCACCGTCGCCGAGATGACACTGCGGGAGCTGCTGCGGCGTCGGGGCGTACTCCTGCTGTTGTTGTTGATGCCGTTGACCTTCTACCTGATCCGGCGGGACGCCTACCTCGGGCAGTCGGTTCGCTCGCTGCTGCTCGGCGTGGGCTGGGCGGTGAGCACCGCCGCGCTGTTCGCCACCACCGCGGCCCGCGAGCTGGAGCCGAGGCTGCGGCTGGCCGGCTACCGTCCACACCACCTCTATCTCGGACGGATGCTCGGCCTGTGGACGGTGGGGCTGGTCGTCTCCGTACCGTTCTTCCTGCTGCCGATGATCGACGGCGCGGACCTGCGGTACGGCGGCCTGGCGGCGGCGATGCTCTGTTCCGTCGCGGTGGCCGCGCCGTTCGGGATGTTGATCGGTGCGCTGCTGCCCCGCGAGTTGGAGGGCACGCTGCTGCTGCTCACCGTGGTGACGGTGCAGATGCTGATCGACCCGGCCGGGTCCGGCGCCAAGTTGACGCCGTTCTGGTCGAGTCGGGAGATCGCCACCTGGACTGTCGACAACACCGACCAGGGCTACCTCTCCCGGGGGTTGCTGCACGGGCTCGTCGTCACCGCCCTGCTGGCCCTGGGCGTGGCCGCGGTGGCCAGCGTCCGCCTGCGCCGCCGCCGGCACCTACGGCACCTGCCGGTCGGCTGACCGCCGGCCGTCGCGCGGATCGGGCCAATCCGGTTGCTGCGAACCGCGCGGCGGGTTGAGATGGGCGAATGACCATCCGCCGGGTGACCGACGACGACCGTCTCACCACCAGCTTCCCGCTGGCCGCGTACGCCTTCGAGTCCTCGCCGCTGAGTGCCGCCCGGACGGCCGAGTTCCGTGACTACCTGCCCTACAACCAGGGCAACCGGACGCTCATCGCCGAGGAGGACGGCACCACGTTGGCCGCCGTCTCGGCCATTCCGATGCGGCAGAACCTGCGCGGGGTGGTGCTGCCGATGGCCGGGGTCGCCGGGGTGGCGACCCATCCGTTGGCCCGCCGGCAGGGCCACGTCCGGACGTTGCTGCACCAGCTCCTCGACGAGATGCGCGACGAGGGTCATCCGCTCAGCGCGCTCTATCCGTTCCGGCCCAGCTTCTACGCCCGGTTCGGCTACGTCGGGCTGCCCAAGCCACGCCGGGTCACCTTCGCCCCGGCCAACCTGGGCCCGCTGCTCCGGGTGGACCTGCCCGGCGAGGTGAGCTGGGAACGCATCGCCGCCGGCTATCCGGCGTGGCGGGCGTTCACCGAACGCAACCTCCGGGAACGGCACGGCTTCGCGATCTTCCCGGACTACCGGGCGGTCGGAATGCGCGACCGTGACGAGTACTGGCTGCTCACCACCCGGGTGGCCGGGGAGGTCACCGGCGCGGTGACGTACCGGATCGACGAGCACGGTGGCACGATGCACGGCAACGAACTGCTGGTCACCGATCCGCTCGCGCGGGCGCTGCTGCTGCAGTTCTTCGCCCGGCACGTCGACCAGATCGAACGGGTCAGCGTCCAGGTTCCGCCCGACGAGTTGCCCGAACTGTGGCTGACCGACCTGGACGTGCACGTCGAGGCCCGTACGGCCGTACCGGGCGCGTCCGCGCCGATGGCCCGGCTGCTGTCGCTTGACGCGTTGCGCGGGCTGCCCGCCGGCCCGGGCCGGGTCCGGGTCGAGCTGACCGGGGACCGCTGGCTGGCCGGTACCCACCTGCTCGACGGCACCACCGGCGCGTTGGAGCTGGTCGACGACAGCACCGGCCGCGCGCCGACCGCCACGCTCACCGCCGCCGGGCTCTCCGCCCTCGCGTACGGGGTGCTGGACCCGGCCGAGCTGCCGTTACGCGGTCTGGGTGAGGTGCCGGGGGATGCCGCGGTGGAGCTGCGCGGCCTGTTCCCCCGCCGGGTGCCGTACCTCTTCGCCGACTTCTGAGCCCTGCTCGGGATGGCGTCTTAGCAGTGCATTAAACCGGCTCGGCGGATTCGTCACGGCGCGGTCGCGGCTCCTAGCATCACCTGGTGCGCATGACGTCGCTTGCCGCTCTCCTCGTTCTCGGTGTCGCCACCGCGACCCTGCCCGGCTGTGCGCCCGACGACCCGGCCCCCGCCTTCGAGGCCGGCTCGGCCGTGTCGCCGACCGCGTCGCCGACCGGGGGTCAGAGCGCGGCGCCGCAGGCCCGGGACGGCCTCGGTGGCCCCGGGGCCAGCGCGAGCCCGAAGCCCGCCAACAAGGTGCTCACGGCCGGCAACCCGAACGGCAGGGCCACCGTGCCGGCCGAGGCCCGGGCGGTGGACACCTCGAAGCCGACCCGGACCATCGGCACCGGCACCGCGGCGAGCTGCACCTCGGCGGCGGTGGTGAAGGCGGTGGCGGCCGGCGGTGTCATCACGTTCAACTGTGGACCGGCCCCGGTGACCATCAAGATGACCGCCACCGCGAAGGTCCGCAACGCCAACGGGCCGAAGGTCGTGCTGGACGGCGGCGGCACTGTCACGTTGAGCGGCCAGGGGCAGCGCCGGATCCTCTACATGAACACCTGCGACCAGGCCCAGGGCTTCACCACCTCGCACTGCCAGAACCAGGACCACCCGCAGCTCACCGTGCAGAACCTCACCTTTGCCGACGGCAACTCCACGGGCGAGAGGGCCGAGGGCGGCGGCGGTGGGGCGATCTTCGTACGCGGTGGGCGGCTGAAGGTGGTCAACTCGCGCTTCGTCCGCAACCGCTGCGACCGTACCGGCCCGGATCTGGGTGGCGCGGCCGTGCGGGTGCTGAGCCAGTACGAGAACAAGCCGGTGTACGTGGTGGGCAGCACCTTCGACGGCGGTTCCTGCTCCAACGGAGGGGCGCTGAGCAGCATCGGCGTGTCGTGGGTGGTGCTGAACAGTCTGCTGAGGAACAACGAGGCGATCGGCAACGGCGCCAACCCGGCGAAGTCCGGGACGCCCGGCGGCGGCAGCGGCGGCGCGATCTACTGCGACGGCAACGAGTTCACCGTACGGATCGCCGGCACCATCATCGAGAACAACAAGGCCAACGAGGGCGGCGGCGCGGTCTTCTTCGTGAGCAACAACCGCACCGGCACGATGCGGATCGAAAACTCGACGTTGCGCCGCAACCCCAGCGCCACGTTCGAGACCCGCGGCTTCCCCGGCATCTTCTTCCTGGGCGCCCGCAACCCCACGGTGACAGCCTCCAAGCTCTCCTGACCCGAACCCGGCTTCCCCGCGCCTGCACCGGTGATCGAGAGGTTTTGGTCACCGGGGCGGCGTTTGTTGACTGAAACCTCCTGATCACCGAGCTGGGGTCAGTAGGGGTTTCCCTGGCCTGGGGGGCGGGCGTGCAGGAGGGCGGCGGGGCGGCCGGGCAGGTCCCGGGCGCCGGACATCGGTGGGCTCCCCGTGTGGTCGCCGTCGGCCATGCCGGCGAAGAGTTCCCTGAGCGCCGTCAGCGCACTGACCTTGGGCTGCCAACCCAGCTCGGTCTCCGCGCGCTCGCTGGACATCAGCGGGGCGTTCAGACCCAGCTCCACCCAGCCCGCGTCGACCGGTTGCAGCCGCGCCCGCCAGGTCAGCGCGGCCGCCGCCCGCAACACCGGCGCGGCGACCGGCACCGTCCAACCGTGGAAGTGCCGGGCCACCAGCTCCGGAGTGAGCACCGGGTCCGCGGCGACGTTGAAGGCGCCGCGCGCATCACCCAACACCGCCCGGGTGTACGCGTCGGCCACGTCGTCGGCGTGCACCGCCTGCATCCGCAACCGACGGTTCGTCGGCACCAGCGGGATCCGGCCGAAGCGCAACAGCCGCACCGGCGCCAGCGGGCCGAGGAAGTAACGCGTGATCTCCGCACCGGCCGCCCGCTGGAAGATCAACCCAGGTCGCAGGCGCACCACCCGCAGCGTCGGGTGATCGCGCTCGACCTCGTCCAGCAGCGCCTCCACCTCGGCCTTGTGCTCGCTGTACGACGAGCCGGGCACGCCGGTCGCCGGCCACCGCTCACTGATCGGGTGGTCCTTCGGGCCGGGCGCGTAGGTGCCGACCGACGAGGCGTACACCAGGGCCGGCACGCGCGCCCCGACCACCGCGTTGATCACCGCCCGGCTGCCCTCGACGTTGGTCCGGCGCAGCACCCGCTGGTCGTGGCTGGGCTGGATCTGCCAGGCCAGGTGCACCACCGCGTCCGCACCCGCGAACACCTCGGCGAGCTGCCCGGTCGCGCCCGGCGCGCCGATGTCGCAGGAGTGCCACTCCACCTGATCGTACGGCTCACCGGCGTCCGGGCCGGGCAACCGTCGTACGACCCCGGCCAGCTCCACGCCCCGCTCCCGGCGCAGCCGACGCAGCACCGCCGTACCGACGTTGCCACTGGCCCCCACCACCACGATCCGCATGCCCGACCCCGTACCCGCCCAGCCGCAGCTCAACCACCCACCCGCAGCGCCCCTCGCAGCGCACGGCCCTCGCCCCACGCTCTTGATCGACTCGGCTTCCTGAAAGTCGGGGCATCACTGCGCGCAGAACACCCCGACTTCCTGAAACCCGAGTCGATCAAGGGCGAGGCCAGCGTCGCAGCGCCGATCCGACGGCGTCAGGTCCCGGTCGTTGCCGTCGAACGGTGTCCGCAGGTCGGGCAGGCCTTGTCGAGCACCTGTCGACGTACGGTCTGGTGGCGTGCGGCCTGGCCGGCGATGGCCGCTACCAGCAACGCCGTACCGACAAGAAGGATCGTCCCGGTTGTGGTGGCGTAGGCCGCCGCCCCCGGTCCGCCTCCCCGGCTGCCCCAGATCCCTTGGCTGAGCTGGTCGGCGCCGAACAGGCCGGCCGGGGTGGCGAGCAGCAGGGCCGCCCAGAGGCCGGCATCGTCGGCTCGCAGGGCGCGACCGATCCCGACGAGCAGGACCAGCGCGAACATCAACCCCCCGGCCATCGCCAGCAACTCGGGCGTCGAGCCGTACGACGTGAACATGTTGCCGCCGTTCTCGGCGGCGCTGAATGCCACGGACGCGGCCGCCACAGCGCCAGCCGTGAGCGGCGGCAGGCTACGCGCGGCCCAGCCGGGACGGGCGGGTAGCGCGAGCGTGGCCAGGCCGAGCGCGACGGCGGGGATCAGCACGAACATCGGCGGTCGGGGTTGTCCGGCGAGGGCGGCCACGGGCGGCACGACGATGGTCAGCAGGAGACAGCAGGCTGCGGCGGTTCGGGTCCAGGCTCCGGGCAGCACCGTGGCGGTGAGGCCGACGAGCAGCCAGCCCAGCCAGATAACGGCGCCGAGGGTCTGGAACGGGCCGACCGGGTCCAGCCCGGCGAAGCGGGGATCTTCGAACTCGACCTGCAGGAGGAAGAACGCGGCGACCGCGGCGAGGGTGCTCAGCGCGGCGGTCGCGGCCAGCGGGAGGGCGTCCGCCAGCCCAAGTGCGCCGTACCCCCGTAGTCGCTCCCGAATTCCGGCGCCGAGCAGGTCGAGGGCGTCGTGTGGGGACGGCCAGCGCCGCCCCGGTTCGACGGTGTCGAGGTACGTCCCGACGATCTCGTCGCCCCGCTCGGCCTGGTAGTCGCCCGGGTAGGCCCACAGCAGTCGCCGGTAGCGCGACTCCAGCGGCGACCCGGCCTGTTCCGGGGCGGGGTTGGGCTGGTTCATGCCAGGCCTCCGGTCGGTCGAAGGATGGGGCGGGCGGCCGTTCCGGGGACGGTGAGAGGGCCGCGTGCGGTGCCGTCGGCGGCGCGGGTGCCCGCAGGTCGAACAGCCAACCGTTGGGTGGCGGCCTCGACGTTGCGGCGCAGTCGTTCGGTCTCGGCGGTGAGCACCGACCGGCCATCGTCGGTGAGCCGGTAGTAGCGGCGCAGCCGTCCCTCGACGACCTCCTCGCGGTCCCGCTCGACCAGCCCTTCGTCGGTGAGGCGGTCGAGTGCGCCGTAGAGGGTGCCGGGCCGCAGTGCCAACCGCCCACCGGAGAGGGCCGCGACGTCGCTGATGATGCCGTAACCGTGCATGGATTCCCGCGCGAGGGCGGTGAGGATCAGGAAGGTGGGTTCCCGCAGTGGAGTGGGTGTGGCCATGGCCTCAATATATCGGTGATGAAGCTATATCGGTGACAAACTCGTGCAGAAGTTCCTTCCCACGCCGACGGCGTCCCGGGCTTAGATCAACATCGCTGGACCAGAGCGGGGGCGGACATCAGCCGGGGCGAAGACGTTCGGGTAACCTGAGCGCGCGGGCCGCTAGCTCAATGGCAGAGCTGTGGACTTTTAATCCATAGGTTCAGGGTTCGAGTCCCTGGCGGCCCACTCTCTTGCAGCTCCGCGGCCCTTCGGGGGCCTCTCGCTTGTTGTGCGTGGCCCGTACCGCAAGCGAAGTACAGCAGCAGCCGGCGGCGCACGTGCGTGTCGCCATAGACCCACCTGAGGTACAGTTTTCTGTACTTGCGATGGAGGTGGTCATGCGTACCGTGAACTTCACCCAGCTGCGGCAGAACCTGGCCGCCGAACTCGACAGCGTCATCAACGACGCGGAGGAAGTGGTGGTGACCCGGTCCGGCCACGAGCCCGTGGTGATCGTGCCGCTTGCCGAGTACGAGTCGATGAAGGAGACCGAGTACCTTCTCCGCAACCCGAGCAACGCCGCCGCGCTGCGCAGGTCGATGGCGGAGCTTGAAAAGGGCGATGCGGCCGAGCGGGACCTGATCGACCCGGCCACCGTCCGGGACGTCGCGTGAGGCTGGTCTTCACCGCGACGGCGTGGAATCAGTACCTCAGCCACACGGACCGAAAGCTGGTCAAGCGCATCAACGATCTCATCGCTGACGTGATGCGCAACGAATACGAGGGCATCGGCAAGCCGGAGCCCCTTCGGGGAGACCTGTCCGGCTTCTGGTCCCGCCGGATCGATCGCGAACACCGGCTGGTGTATCGGATCACCAAGAACGACGTCGAGATCATCGCCTGCCGGTACCACTACGGCGACCGGTAGCGGACCGGACCGGGACAAGCTTGACGATCTCGCGCAGCCAGTATCCCGCGTACTCTCCCACCGTCGAGGAGCGGGTCGCCACAGGGCCAGAGTCGGTCCTCCGAAGCCACTTCACGTTGGTGCACTCGGGCCTCGCGGGTCGCCTCAGCCTGCGCGTCCAAGGCGCGCACGCTTGAGGCTTCTTGGCGGCGGATGGCAAATACCGCCACGGCAACGGCCGCGAAGCTGGAGGCCAATCCCCCTATCGCCTGCATCCACTCCAGCACGACATCTCCTCTGCAAGCCGGTGAGCTGGACAGGACGAACACCAGCGCACACGACTATGACAGGGGCCATCCACTACCTGCTGCCCACGAATGAGCGAGCCCGCCGGCCGACGGGCTCAGCCTGAAGGCAGAAGGCAGAAGGAGCGACCGCACGGGTTGAAGCTCAAGCTAGCGGCGTTGCCGTTGGGCCAGGTTGGCCGCGCGGGCGCGGCGGGAGCGGGACAGCACGTCCACACCGATGCCCGCGCCTTCGCTGGGCGACGTCTCCCAGCCGCGGAGCTTGTCGCCGATCACCTTTACCCGCTCGTCGAGAGGGCCGACCGCGATGTAGAACAGCGACTCGTCCACCTCACGGTCGTCGCCGCCCCACCGCACCAGGCCTTCGCAGTCGGCGAGGACGTCCCGCAACACCAACTCCTGCAAGGGGAAGAAGCCGCCCTTGGCACGGGCGCCGGGCCGGATCCGTACGGCAGTGCCGGAGGCCAGATTGGACTCGGGGCTGCGCTTGCGGACCTTCTCGGCCGGGGTCCAGCCGACCAGGTCATTCGGCCGGATCTCCTCGATCTCGTAGTGGAATCGGCGGATCGTGTGGAGCAGGATCGCCTCGACGTCCCCGATCCACACCGGCACGCTCAGCCCTGTGCCGGCCACCCGCCGGGTCCACACCTGCGAATCGGAATCCGCATTGGCCTGGATGGTCCATCCGTTCTGCGAGGTCGCCGGCCGCTTCGGCTTGCGGACCTCACGGGCCGACGCGGGGGCGGCGGGCAGAACGGAACTGGCGGCAGCGGCCGCGCCCGCGACGGCGGCGGTTCGGAGAACGGTTCGCCGAGTCAACCGGTGATTCATGATGTCGCCTTCCGGGTCATCGAAGCAGAATGAGGCAGAACGGCACCAGGGACGCGGCCACACAGGCGGGCCAGTAGCGGGATCCCGAGACGGCCACTCGGGGGCGGGCCCACACGTTGACCAGGCCCCAGATCGAGGCGAACCCGCCGAACGCCACGGCGGCCAGGAGCCACCAGATCAGCATCCCGTCGTTCTCGGTCGGTTCCGGCCGCGTCCATCCGAGGGCGGCCAGGGGCCCGTTGGACAGCGCGTACCAGATCAGGAAGAACGGCACGACGGCCAGGATCCCCAGGAGAAGGTTCACGCCGACCGCTACAAGGAGTCTTCGCATGTGCCTGATTCTTCGTCACCGATCTCCCGCTACGCGCCACGGGAGAGCCTGTTGTAATTCTCGAGGACGTTGTACAGGCCGGTCAGCTCGCGTCCGTACTGCTCGATCTTGTCTTTGTTGCTCTCGGTCTTGTCACCGTTGTAGCGCTCCAGGATGAGCTGGATGTCGGCCATACTCGTGGTGAGCGACGGGCGGGCGACCCCGACCTGGTGGGCGTTGTAGATCGTCAGGTAAGCCGCGGTCGCGATGTTGTAGTGCGGGTCCTGGAGGCGATCCCACACCGCGCGCCGATCGGTGCTCAGAGTCAGCGGCGTGCCGTTGATGATGCCCTGTTGGATGCAGTAGTTACGGGCCTCGATGGCCACCCAGGCGAAGATCTGCCCGTAGCCGGTGGAGGAGTCGTCCCGCAGCCCACTGCGCACGAGGTCGTCGGTCATCGGATCGGTCGGATTCAGCTTGCGCAGCTCCCACAGCACCGGTGCCTGGATGAGCGCCTTGCGCAGCTTCAAGGTCCGGGCCAGGTTCGTGAAGAGCCAGTCGCCCTCCATGACCCGCTCGAACGCATTGGTCGTGGAGATCACGTTCCAGGTGACCCAGTCGCCGTCGAGCGTCCAGCCCTCGCCACCGGTCTCCGGGACGCCGATCGACGTCAGGTAGGTCTGGACGTCCCTGAGCAGTGCCGTCTTGTATCGCCCCTTGTCGAGGTCCACATCGAGATCGTCGGTGTTGGGCCGCGGCGGGTCGAAGTCGCCCTGCGCGGTGTCGCGACCCGAGGCGATGTTGTTGTCGATCTCGATCCGGCCGCTGCCGGAGCCGATCGTCGTGGTGACGATCTGGTCGTACGCCCAGTTGGTCGGCAGCGGGTACCCGAGATTGCCCGAGAACCCGGACGACATGTCGGACACGAACGAGGTGACCGCGTAACCCGCGTCGGAGACCCGCTGACAGACGTTGCGGGGACCGTAGATGCCCACGTGATAGCCGGAGAGCTCGGTGACGGTGCCGTGTACGCCCCGGAAGTACGGCAGGATGTAGGTGGTGACCTCGGCATCCATTGCGTCGTAGTCGACCGCGAAATAGATGGTCGATCCCGCCTTGAAGCCGTGGATCCGGGCCCATTCGATGGCGTTGGAGGCGTCGACGCAGCCGCTGGCGTAACTGAAGTTGGTCGCGTCCCGGCCCCAGGTCTGGTAGATCGGGAAACACCGCAGCCCATACTCTTTGATCGTGGCGAGCTCGCCGGGCTGGATCGCCTTTTCCGGCAGGTCCGTCGAGGACGGGTTGTAGAGGTACCGGCCAATGTATTTGTACCCCGCCGCTTTCAGCGCCACTGCGCGATCCGGCGTGATCTTCGTGACGCCATCGCAGGCCTCGCCCTTACGGGTCTGGTCGCCGTGTGAGACCAGCAGCGACGCCCACGTCTGGAAGTCCCCAGTCCCGGTCACGGGCAGTTTCGCGAATGACTGGAACTCGCGCACGGCAGCCTGCACCTCGGAGGTGAAGGCGCCGAACGCTACGGACCTCTTGTTGAGCAGCATCGCCGCGGTGAAGATCTCGGCCCAGGTGCCGGCCGTGCCGACCGACACCGGATGGGATCTCAGACCGGCCTGCGTGCCCGGTCCGAACACACCGTTCGCCGTGCCGTCGGCCATGCCCAGCTCGTACTGGATCGCCAGCAACATCGACTTCGCGACATCACGGGAGTGGTGACCGTCGCACGGAATGAC
The DNA here is from genome assembly GCF_030269705.1 of Micromonospora sp. NBRC 107095. Classification (NCBI taxonomy): domain Bacteria; kingdom Bacillati; phylum Actinomycetota; class Actinomycetes; order Micromonosporales; family Micromonosporaceae; genus Micromonospora; species Micromonospora sp. NBRC 107095. The sequence goes on along the minus strand of NZ_BSTU01000001.1, from coordinate 404,100 downwards.
GAAGTAATCCTGGCGTTTGACGTACCGGCCGTTCAGCCACTGCTGGACGGAACGAATCTGGTTCGACCCGTTGTTGACGGTGACATAGGCGTCCATGTTGAGAAGCGCCTTGACCACCTTGGGCTCGAGGGATCCACCCGGGTAGGCATAGGCGAGTCCCATGTCCTGCTTCAGCCGGATGACCGACTCCTGGACCCGGGCGCTGTAGATGCCGTCGATGCCGCCGCCGTCATAGCCCTTGCAGTACAGGGCCGACTGGAGGATGCAACCGAAGATCCACGACGGAACGGTGGTCGCATTCAGGCTCGGATACTTGCTCTGCAGCGTCGCCAGCGTGGTGGGACCGAAGGTGTCCGACAAAGAGGTGATGCCGATCTCGTACTGCAGCGCCCGGGTCAGTGCGTACATCACGGGCCATCCGGTGCGGCCGTTCTCCTCCAGCTTGGAAATGCCGAGCGTCGCGCCGTTGCTGTACGTGCTGTTGATGAAGCGTTGTGCCCGAAGGACCATCTCGTCAACGTCTGCCATCTGCATCCTTCTTCGAGGGGTGGCGACAGCGTCGGCCCTGATGGAGCCCGGCTTGAATCGAGCAAGTTCGCTGCCGCGATTGGGACTCTACAAGGGACGGAGACTCCGCGTGGTCCCGCCAATCGAGCGCGGCCACGGGTGTGGGGTGGGTGGAAAGCCCTCGCTTCGCAGATGCCAACCCTCTGCAGGTCGACGTTTGCCCACGCCAAGTGGGCTGACACGGCGACGTACCGCGTCGACCCGCCCTCATCGGCGTCGAGTCTGGCACCTGGCGCTACGGGCCGACGTCGATATCCTCTTCAGGTGCCGGCCCGTGTGGAGATCGTTGACATGGGCTCGGCACTGCGAAGGGACTATCGACATGCCCCGTGTGGTACCGGCGGTCAACCGCGCACTCAACGTCCTCGAGCTGTTCCTGGACTGCCCGCAACTGTCGGCGCGCCAGGTGATGGAGCGGCTCGACCTGCCCCGCACCACCGTCCACGAGCTGCTCGTGACGCTTGAGGCTCGTTCGTACCTGATCTCCGTACCGGGTCAGCCGGTGCAGTATCGGCTCGGCATGCCGCTGTTTCAGCTCGGCGCGGCGTTCGCGGGTCGGCTTGATCTGGTCCGTGAGGCGCAGTGTGTGGTGCGGGACGTGGCCACCGCGTGCCACGAGGCGGTCCACGTGGCGGTGCTCGACGGCCCCGATGTCGTTTATCTCGTGAAGTTCGACAGCACGCACCCGGTCCGGATGGTCTCCGGGGTGGGGCGGCGGCTGCCGGCGCACTGTACGGCGGTCGGCAAGGTGCTGCTGTCGAGCCTCGATGAGGAGAGCCTGGACGCTGTCCTGACGAAGGGCGAGCTGCCGGGCATGACGCCGGACAGCATCACCGACCCGGACCGGCTCCGTGAGCATCTCGATCGGGTCCGCGCGGAGAGCGTCGCTGTGGACATCGGTGAGTCTGACAGCGCCATGCGCTGCGTCGCCGCGGCGATCCGGGACCATTCCGGTGCCACCATCGCCGCGATGAGCCTGTCCGCACCGATCATCCGCTGGACACCGCAGGCACACGTGGAGTGGACGGGGCTGATTCGTGAGGGCGCGGCCGCGCTGTCGGCGCGCATGGGCTACCGGGCCCAGGCGCGGTAGTCGGCCTCCCGTTTTCGGTTCGAAATCACATCGAAACATTGACAGCCATCTTGGCGCTGCTCTAGCGTCGCGACCACTCGATCCGGTATCTCGAACTCAGTTCGAAATCTCGAACGGTGGTGGTCGCGTGGCCCGACCGAACTGCAACGTCAGCGCAGCTTTCTCGGCCCGGTCGCCGATCGCCTCACCCTCGTCGCGCTACCCGACGAGCGGCGCGCGGAGTCTCTCGCGTGGCTCGCTCGGATGCCACGACGACGCATGCGTCAGCGGACTCCCGACGGGGAGCGGCGGCAGGGCAACACCCGCCGCCGCAACCCCACCAACTTCGACAACGGGTACGCGAGCGCACTGATCGATGCGGGCGACGCGTCCGTGGTCGCCGTCATAGGCACACCTGGAGCACAGGCACGCCTTCGGCGTGCGGTGGTGCGGGGAGACAGAGGAGGCGAATTCCATGAACGACAACCTGGCGTGGTCCCGGCGTGGCTTTCTGGGGATGGGGGTGGGGGTGCTCGGCGCGGCTGGTCTGGCCGCGTGTGGGGGCAGCTCCGAGTCGCCCAGCAGGGTGCAGCCGGACGTTCCGCAGGAACTGATCGACGCTGCGGCGTCGATGAAGGGTTCCTCGATGGGGATGCTGTCGCAGAAGCTGTACTCGACGGCGGCGAACGAAGCGCTCGACAGCTCGATCAAGAAGTTCGCCGACACCACCGGGACGAAGATCGAGAACAGCCTCGTCCAGGCCGACGCCGGTGACGTGGTCGCCAAGATCGACGCCGAGGTCAAGGGCGGGGTGGCGCGTGACCTGGCGTTCATGACCGACTCGCGGTTCGTCGCGCAGTTCCACGCGCTGGGCGACCTGGAGGACGTGACGGACGTCGTCACGGCGTTGACCGCCAAGTACGGCGAACCCTGCGCCGAGGCCAAGAACTTCTGCGTCTTCGACGGCAAGTGGTTCGCGATCCCGTACCACTTCATCGGGATCGGGTCGTTCCTGCGCAAGGACTGGATGCAGGACAAGGGCATCACCCCGAAGGACATCTACAGCTGGGAGGAGCTGCGGGATCTGTGCCTGGAGATCTCCGATCCGGCCAAACGCCGCTTTGGCTGGGGCATGACGGTCAACCGCTCCGGTGACGGCAACGGCATGATCGAGGCGCTGATCAACGCCTACGGCGGGTCGATCGCCACCAACGACGGCCGGAAGGTCACCTTCAACTCCCCCGAGACGGTGCAGGCGGTGACCTTCCTCGGCGACATCTACACCAACCCCAAGTACAAGCCGATGCTGCCGCCGGGGATCGCCAGCTGGACCGACACCAGCAACAACGAGAACTGGCTGGCCGGGATCCTCGGTTACACCCGCAACCAGTTCAGCGTCTACGCGGACTCCAGGACCAAGAAGAACCCGGTGCACGCGAACACCCACGTGTTCTCCGACTGCATCGGCCCGGCGACCGACAATCCGCTGCTGCTCGGCCAGTCGCAGGGCTTCGTCGTCTTCAAGGGTGCCAAGAACCCGGCGCTCGCCAAGCTCCTGGCGCAGTACCTGGTCAGCGCGCCCGCGCTGCTCGGGGTGGCGAAGGAAGCACCCGGCCTGGTGATGCCCGCCTGGGAGAAGGTCTGGGATGCCGACCCGTTCTTCACCAGCGGCGACCCGGCGTTCCCCATGCTGCGCAAGATCACTCAGTTGAAGCTGCCGCTGAACACGAAGAACGGCCTGGCCTTCCCGCAGAAGGCCAGCGCGGGCCAGCAGGCGGTGGGGTCGGCCTACGTCCTGACCGACATGATGCAGCAGGTCGTGCAGGGAACATCGCCGGCGCAGGCCGTGACGGCCGCCCACGCGAAGATGGTGCAGATCTTCAACCAGCAGGGGCTGCCGCAGTGAGCTCGGTCCGTCCTGCACGGGTCCCGACGGCGGCGAGGACATCACCGCCGTCGGGGCCCGGCTCCCTCACGGCCGTGCAGCGGCGACTGGGGCGCGACTGGCGACTCGCGGCCCTGTTCCTGGCACCGATGGCCGTGCTGGTCGGCGGGCTCGTTCTCGTGCCGATCGCCCGGTCGATCATCACCAGCACCACCGAACGGCACGGGCAGGACAGCGTCTTCGTCGGCCTGGACAACTACCTCGCGCTCGTCGGCGACGACCAGTTCCACACCGGCGTGGTGAACTCGTTCGTCTTCACCGCGTACGCCGAGGTTTTCAAGGTCGTGCTGGGACTGGCCGCGGCCCTGCTGCTGCACCATCGCCGCCGGGGCCGGGCCCTGCTGGCCGGCCTGCTCCTGGTGCCGTGGGTGGTGCCGACGGTGGTGACGGCGTTCAGCTGGCGCGCGCTGCTCGACCCGATCTTCGGCAGCGTCAACACGCTGCTCACCGCCACCGGAATCGGGCCGCTGCTGGCCAGCGCACACCTGGTCGACAGCTGGCCCGCGGGTTGGTTGTCCGACCCGGAGCTGGCCATGCCGTCGGTGATCCTGGTCAACGTCTGGAAGGGAGTGCCGTTCTTCACCGTGTGCTTCCTCGCGGGGTTGAAGGCCATCCCGGCGGACCTCTACGAGGCGGCGACCATCGATGGGGCCTCGGCGTGGCAGCGGTTCTCCCACGTGACACTGCCCGGGCTGCGACACGTGATCACCGTGACGGTGACCCTGTCGTCGATCTGGACGTTCAACAACTTCGACCTCATCTGGTTGCTGACCCAGGGTGGCCCGGGCGACGTGACAGCGCCGTACGTGCTCATCGCCTACTCCAAGGCGATCCTCCAGCTCCAGTACGGCGCTGGGGCGGCGGTCACCCTCGTCATGCTGCCGATCATCGGCGGTCTGGTGTTCGTCCTGGTCCGGTTGTTGCGTCAGGACACCAACATCAAGCTGCCCCGCCGACGCCGGTCGACGCTGTGGACCGGAACGCGGCGGTGGGCCGGGCCGGCGCGAAAGGCAGTGCCGTGGATCGTCACCGCGCTGGTCACCGGTCTGCTGCTCTGGGCGTCGCCGGAGATCTTCTGGAAGGCGGCGGTGGTCCTCGGGGTCATTCTGCTGGTCGCGGCGGCGGTCGGCCGGGTCGTCTCGACCCTCCAGTCGCGAGGCGGTCGCCGGTCGTCGTCAGTGGTGTCGGGCGTCGGGTCCTGGGCCGCGCTGGCCGGTCTGCTCTTCTTCGTGCTCGGCCCGCTGTACTGGATCGCCGTCACGGCCTTCAAGTCCGAGGGCCAGGTCGTCATGCGCACCGACGACCTGTGGCCGACGCCATGGACGCTGGAACAGTTCAGCGCCCTCTTCGCCAACCAGCCGTTCGGTCGCTGGTACCTCAACACCCTGCTGGTGTCGGCGGCATCCACCGCGGTGGCACTGGTCTGCGCCGCCCTGGCCGGTTACGCGCTGGCCCGGCTGCGGTTCCGCGGGGCGCAGAGCTTCACCGTCACGGTGCTGCTCACCTACGTGATGCCGGGCGCGCTGCTGTTCATCCCGCTGTACCAGATGCTCATCGGCGCTCGACTCACCGACTCGCTGTGGTCGCTGGTGGTGACGTACCCGACCTTCACCCTGCCGTTCGCCACCTGGCTGCTGGTGGGGTACTTCTCGTCGATTCCCATCGAGTTGGAGGAGGCCGCACTGGTCGACGGTTGCAGCCGCGTCCAGGCGTTCGGCCGGGTGGTGCTGCCGCTGGCCAAGCCAGGGCTGCTGGCGGTCGCGCTCTTCACCCTGACCAACGCCTGGAACGAGTTCCTCTTCGCCTTCGTGTTCATCACCAAGGACGAGTACAAGACGCTCCCGGTGGGCATGCAGTCGATGATCGCCGGAGACGTCGTGCCACAGGGACAACTCGCCGCGGCGTCACTGCTCGTCAGCATTCCCGTGGTGATCATGTACGCCCTCGGGCAGCGCTTCCTGACCGAAGGACTCACCGCGGGGGCGGTGAAGGGCTGATCCGGTCTGGCCGCTGCTGCCGGTCGGCGGCGGCAGCAGCGGCCAGGTCGTACTCCTACCCACGAACCTCAGCTACGGCCAGGGACCCGGAGGGTAGGACCGCATCCACCGCTCATGCGGGCTCGTCTGCGGCTTCGGTACGGGTGTAGGTCAGGAAGAGGGCGCCACTGTCCAGGACGGTGTGATCGGTCAGCCGCCAGGTGCGTGGGGCGAACACGGCGTCGCGGCCGAACAGGGGGATGCCGGCACCGATGGTCAGCGGGGCGAGTTTGACGATCAGTTGATCGATCTCGGGGTACAGGGCACCGGCCAGGGCACCGCCGCCGATCACCCAGATGTCCTTGCCGTCGTGCCGCTTGAGCTCTCGTACCGTGGCGATCGGCTCCTGGTCGACGACCTCGACGGCCGGATCCGGGCTGCTGCCCAGCGTGCGGGAGAACACCAGGTGGCGCAGGTGGGGGTACGCGTCGGTGACGCCGGCCTTCAGCCCCACCTCGTAGGAGTGGCGCCCCTCCAGCACGGTGTCGAACCGGCTGCCCTCGTCGACGATGCCGAACGCCTGCCGGGCCGGGCCGGGCAGGGTCTCCGGGTACTCGGCGACGAGGTGGCGCAGGTAGTCGTCCGGAACCGGCCAGAACCCGCCGGGGCCGGTGGGGTCGGCGCCGTCGGGGCCGGCGATGAAGCCGTCCAGGGTGGTGGCGATGTAATACACAAGCTTGCGCACTGACGACTCCTCGCGTGGGTGCCGGCTGCCGTTGTTCGCTCCGGCACCCACCAGCCTGCCCAGCGAGGTGGCGGTCTTCAAGGTCATTTTCGGTGCCGTGTCATCAGGAGGCGGTCGCCCCTGACCGGTCGCCCCCGCGCTGGGCCAACCGCTTCTCGAACCAGTGGTCGGCGTAGTGCTCGGTGTTGTACGCCTCGATCTCCCGGTAACCGGTCGCCCGGTACAGGGCGATCGCCTCGGTGAGGTTGCGGTTGGTGTCCAGCCGGACGGCGGTCGCGCCATGCTCGGCGGCGTACCGTTCCAGCTCGCCCAGCAGCCGCCGCCCGACGCCGAGGCCGCGTACGGTGTCCGCCACCCACACGCGTTTGATCTCGGCGGCCTCGCCCCGGTGGAGCTTCACCCCGCCGCAGCCGATCGGTTCGCCGTTGAGGGTGGCGAGCAGGAGCACACCGTTGGGCGGGGCGAGCGCATCGTCGTGGAGCGGCTTGCTCAGTGCGGGGTCGAACCCGTCGTCGAGCCGTCGGGCGATGTCCCGGACGTAGGCCCGTAGGCAGGCACGGGCCCGTGGGTCGCCCGGCGGGCACGGCTCGATGACGACCATCGACCCGATGAGCAGCCGTTCCACCTCGGCCATGGCGGTGACGAGTCGTTCCCGGCGGTGTTCGGTGAGCGGTTCGAGGATCGAGGCGGCGAGATCGTCCGAGCGCCGATCGAGGTCCGCCCACTGGGTCCGGCCGGCGTCGGTGAGCGTGGCGACGCGTACCCGGCCGTCGCCGCCGGTCCGGTCGACCGGTCCGACGGTGATGAGGCCGTCGTTCTCCAGGGTGCGCAGGAGCCGACTGAGGTGTCCGGAGTCCAGGCCGAGCCGGGTGCGTAGCGCGGCGACCTCGGCACCGGCGGGGCCGATCTCCCAGAGCAGCCGAGCCTGCCCCAGGGGACGGCCCTGGGCCATGTACTCGTCGTCGAGCGCACCCACCCGTTGGGTGACCGTCCGGTTGAACCGCCGTACGGCGGCGATGAGAGCCGAGTCCATACACCTGACTTTAGTCAGGCTTATTGCCTACGCACCAGGTCGGTGGCGGTAGGACCGGATGCCGGCGTGATCCAGGACGACCACCACCAGCACCACCGTGACGGCGACCGCGCTGACCGCCACCAGCGGCAGCCGCAGCACTGCCGCCGCACCGGCCAACACGAACAGGGCGGCGATCCGGGGCCAGGAGAGTCGCCGGTGGATCGCCGCCGAGAAGAGGATCCGCCCGACGAGGAACAGCGTCGGGCCGCTCAGAATGACCACGACAGCGGTCGTGTCACCGGTCCGCAGGGGGTGGACGATGCTCAGTTCGGCGCCGACGGCGGTAACCACCAGCCCGGCGATCATCACCAGGTGCAGGTAACCGGTGATCACGCCGAGCCGGGCCGGATCTGCGCGCTCGATGGCCGGGCCGAGGCGCTGGCCGGCAGGTGTGACGTAGAGCAGGCCGATCAGCACGGCGATGGTGAAGACCAGCAGAAACGCGACGGTCTGTGGAAAGTGCAGGTCGGTGCCGGCGTACGACAGGCCGGCGACCAGCACGAGTTCGCCGAGCGCAATGATCATGATCTGCTGGTACCGCTCGGCGAAGTGCTCACCGGCCAGGTGCAACTCCTCCCGCCTGGTCCGGCCCATCCCGGGTGTGGGCCAGCCGATCCGCGGACCGGTGAGGTCGAGGACGAGAGCGAGCAGCCACAGCGGCACCCGCCACTGCGGCAGCAACCCACCGGCGAGCCACGGTACGGCCGAAACGCTGAACCAGCACAGGATCCGCAGCGTCCGGATCTGCCGCGGATGACCGCGCAGCCCGACAGCGGTGACCACGCCCCGGGCAATGTGCACCGCGACGTACGCGCCGGCGAAGAGCAGCCCTCGGCCGTCAAACGCCTGCGGGATCGCCACCCCGGTCAGCAGGGTGCTCAACGCGGCGCCCACCAGCAGCCACCGCACCGCCGGGCTCTGCGGGTCGTACCAGTCGGCGAACCAGGTGGTGGGCACCCAGATCCACCAGACCCCGGTCAGCAGCACTGCGGTGTGCAGCGCGCCGACCACTGTGAGGTCGTGCAGCAGGTAGGCGGCCAACTGGCTGAGGACCAGCACGAACGCCAGATCGAAGAACAGCTCCAGGAACGAGGCGCTCAGCGGTGAGTCGCCGCCTCGCAGCAGCCGCTCGGGTCTGCTCGCCATCGGCGCTCCTCCCGCTGGCGCACGTCCCTGCGTCCGTCGTACCACCCGAGGCCGCCCATCGGAGCCGAAAGCGGTCAGCCGCGTAGCGACGACCCGCTGACCCCTCGTGTCGTTGATCCGGCTGCGCCCATGGTCACCGCTGACCACGGTGGGGGCACCGACTCAACGAGGAGGGAAGCCGATGACCGCTCAGCGCGAAACCGTGCAGGTCGACCACGACCTGTTCCGCGCCGTGTACGACTCACCCGCGTCACTGCCCGGCCGACACCGTTGGACCACCCCGGAGTCGGACGTCCGGCGGCTGGAGAAACTGCTCGGGATGCCGGCACGCAGCATCGGCGCCCCGCTCTGGGTCAGCGGCGACGAACCCGACTGCCCGAAGTGCCGCCGGCGGATCACCTGGTACGACATCGTCTCGTCGGCCCTCTCCGGCCTGCACGACAAGACCATGATCGCCACGGTCATCCTGGGCGATCGCAAGTACGTCAACACCGAGATCCCGGATGCCATCGCCGGGGTGCGCTGCTCCGACTGTCACACCGCGATCGACGGTCTGCGCAGCTTCAAGTGCCACAACTGGGCGTACGCCTTCGAGGCCCTGGAGGCCGTCCGCGAGCGGATGGCAGGTGGTCCCGCACCGATCTGAGCCGAACGACGGCTCAGTCGGCCGAGCGGCGGGTGGGGCGGCGGCCAGGCGGGGAGGGCGGTTCCGGGCCGGGGTCCGGCACCGGCGGCATCGGCCGGGTGACCGGCCCGGTGCCGGTGACCCGCAGCGACTCGCCGTGGTGCCACAGCTCGACCTCGGCATCGCCGGTGGCCTCGGGCAGCTCGTAGCGGGCCTCCGTCGGAGTCAACGTGACCCGCAGCCGGTGGCCGCGCCAGCGCAGGCTGAACGCCAGCCGGTCGATCCGCCGTGGCAGGCGGGGGTCGAAGGAGAGCACCTCGTGGTCGTCGCGCAGCCCAGCGAAGCCCTGCACCAGCGCCAGCCACGCGCCAGCCAGCGAGGCCAGGTGCAGCCCGTCGGCGGTCTTGTCCCCCAGGTCGGCCAGGTCCTGCAGCACCGACTCGGCGAACAGGTCGTACGCCAGGTCCAGGTGCCCGACCTCGGCGGCCAGCACCGCCTGCGGGGCGGCCGACAGTGACGAGTCGCGGACCGTGCGGGCCTGGTAGTAGGCCAGGTTGCGCGCCTTCTCGTCGGCGGTGAACTCACCGGGGCGAAGCTGCATGGCCAGCACCAGGTCGGCCTGCTTGACCACCTGCTTGCGGTACAGCTCCAGGTACGGGAAGTGCAGCAGCAGCGGGTAATCGTCGTCGCCGGTGTTCGCGAAGTCCCACTCGGGTTGCTCGGTGAAGCCGGCGGCCTGCTGGTGCACCCCGCGCTCGTTGTCGTACGGGATGGCCATCGCATCGGCGGCGGCCCGCCAGCCGGCCACCTCGTCGCGGTCCACGCCGAGCCGACCGGCCACCTCCGGATGCCGCTCGGCGGCGTCCGCTGCGCCACGCAGGTTGCGCTTCGCCATCAGGTTCGTGAAGACGTTGTCGTCGACAAGCGCGGCGTACTCGTCCGGGCCGGTCACACCGTGCAGGTGGAAACCGCCGTCGCTCGACCAGTGGCCGAAGCCGTGCCAGAGCCGGGCGGTCTCCACCAGCAGTTCCAGCCCTGCCTCGGCCAGGAACCGCTGGTCGTCGGTGGCCGCCACGTAGCGCAGCACCGCGTCGGCGACGTCGGCGTTGACGTGCAGCCCGGCGGTGCCCGCCGGCCAGTAGCCGGAGCATTCCCGGCCACCGATGGTGCGCCACGGGAAGGTCGCGCCGGTCAACCGCAGCTCGGCGGCCCGCTCCCGCGCCTCGGGGAGGTGGGCGTGCCGCCAGGTCAGCGCCGAGCGGGCCACCGCCGGGGCCAGGTAGGTGAGCACCGGCAGGACGTAACTCTCGGTGTCCCAGAGGACGTGACCGTCGTAGCCGTTGCCGGTCAACCCCTTGGCGGAGATGGTCCGGTCGCAGTCCGGGCGACCCGCCTGGATCAGGTGGAACATCGCGAACCGAACAGCCTGCTGAAGCTCCGGATCGCCGTCGAGCCGCACGTCGGCGACCTGCCAGGCCGCGTCCAAGGCGGCGCGCTGGTCGACGAGCAGGGCGTCGAAGCCGTCCGCACGGGCGGCGTCCACCTCGGCGGTGACCAGGGCGGCCAACTCGTCGGCGGGCGTCTCGTCGACCGCCGCCCACTCGTAGGCGGCGAACTTCGTCAGCCGCAACCGCTCCCCCGGGTGCAGGCGACCGGTGACGGTCAGCCGTACCCGGTCCGGGGTGCAGTCACCGGTGGTGGTCATCGTGTCCGGCCCGTCCAGCAGGTGACTGACGGCGACCCCGACGCGTTGACCGCTGCGCTCGGTGCGGTGCACCAGCACGCCGTCGAGGCCGGTCGCCCGGTACGTCTCGGCGGTCAGCGGGTCGGTGGGCACCGAGGCGGCCCGAGGGTCGTCCGAGCGCTCCGGCACCTTCTCGTTGGCCAGCAGGTCCGAGCAGACGCGCAGCTCGACGGCGGTGTCCAACGGCTCGACCTCGTACCGGACGGCGGCCACCGGGCGACGCGGCAGGGACACCAACCGGGTGCTGCGCAGGCGCACGCCCCGACCGGCGGGTGAGATCCACTCGGTCTCCCGAGCCAGCACGCCGGTACGCAGGTCGAGCACCCGTTCGTGGCGGCGCAGCGTCCCGGTCCGGAGATCGAGTGGCTCGTCGTCGACCCAGAGCCGGATCAGTGCGGCGTTCGGTGCGCTGATGACGGTGTCGCTGGCCGACGGGAACGCGTACCCCTCCTCGGGGTAGCTCAGTTCGCGCCGCTCGTGGAAGCCGTTGACGTAACTGCCCGGCATCCCGCAGGGAGCGCCCTCGTCGAGCACCCCGCGCCAGCCGATCCACCCGTTGCTCAACGCGAAGATCGACTCGGTCTCGCCGAGCCGGTCCTGGTCGGCCGCTGTGCGCCGGATCCGCCAGGTCTCGTCGTCCTCCGTGCCGGCGGTGGGCTGCGGTTGATCGGTGGTCGAACCGGTCTGCACGAAGTCTCCTGTCATGCCGATGTCCTGCACCAGCCAACCAGAGCCGGCTGGACGAATCCTGGACGAAGGTCGTCAAAGCCACTCGACCTTCGACAGCGGCGGTACCCTCTGCCGCGTTCCTAGGGTGTCCCCCAGGTGAACGAGGTATGAACGTGAAGTGAGGTGATGCATGGTCGACAACGGCAGCATTGACGTTCCGGAGATCAGCGCCGAGTGGTACCGCGACGTCGTCGACGCCGCCGCCGGCAGCCCAGAGCCGGTGCAGTGGTTCGTCGGACACGCCACCGAGGGGGTGATCCTGCTGCTCGGCGCGCTGCTGCTGATGGCCGCGCTGAGCCGCCGGGTCGGCGGCCCGCACGACCGGGCGCTCGCCCTGATCGCGCCGCTGCCGGCCGTCCTGGCGTACGTGGGCAGCGAATTCTTCAAGACCGTGGTGGACGAGGAGCGCCCCTGCCGGACCATCGGCCGGGAGATCATCGCGAGCGCCTGCCCACCACCGGGCGACTGGTCGTTCCCCAGCAACCACGCCACCATCGCCGGAGCGCTGGCGGTCACCACGGTGCTGCTCTCCCGCCGCCTCGGCCTGGTCGCGCTGCCCCTGGCCGCGCTCGCCGCCTTCTCCCGGGTCTTCGTGGGCGTGCACTACCCGCACGACGTGATCGCAGGGGTGTTGTTCGGCGCCCTGGTCGCCGTGGTGATCACCCCGTTGCTGGCCCGCCCGGTCGGCGAGGTGCTGCGCCGTCGGGCCGACCGTCAGGACAGCCCGATCCCCAAACTGGCCGGCCGCTCGCGACAGTGACCGGCGACCCGGCCGGTCGCCGCCCGCTGGGTCAGGCCGCCAGCAGGACGGCACCCATCGTGCCGAGCAGCAGGAACGGGCCGAACGGCAGGTGGCTGCTCCAGTTGGCTCGACGGGTGGCCAACAGGCCCAGACTCACCACTGCGGAGAGCCCGAAGGTGAGCAGCATCCCGAACAACAGCACCGGCCAGCCGTACCAGCCGAGCAGTGCCCCGACGCTGAGCGCCAGCTTGGCGTCGCCCAGCCCGAAGCCCCGGCGGCCGAGCAGCACGGCGGTGCTGGCGAAGAAGAGCGCCAGCCCGGTGCCGCCGGTGACGGCCCGAAGCCAGTGCCCCGGGTCGGCATCGAGCGCGGCCACACCGAGCAACAGCCAGGTGCCGGCCGCCGCGGGAAGGGTGAGCCGATCCGGCAGCCGGTGCACGGCCAGGTCGACGAGGATCGCCGGGATCGTCCAGCCGAGCCACCAGATCAACGCCGGCAGCGCCCCGTCCGACGGGCCGCCGAACGCCAGCAGCAGCACCGCCGCGAGCACAGCCACCTCGACGGTGCCCGGCGGTGGGCCGACCCGGGCGCGGCAGTGCCCACACCGGGCCGCCGGGCCCAGCGCCGGCCAGGGGCGGGTCACTCCGACCGGCGCGCCGCAGGCGTCGCAGCCGGTCCGGCTGGGCAGACCCGGGGGTACGGCGTAGCGCAGCGCGGCCAGTCGCATCAGCGGGCTGATCGCGAGGATCGCGAACACGGCCCGCCGCGACCCCGCCACGGCAAACACGGATGGTGACCGGGGGTTCGCTGTGGTGTGACGGATGGCGCGGAAAGCGACCTGCCCACCTGAGCCGGCGGGGGTGCTTTTCACCGCTTCGGGGTCGGGTGGGGCGGCCCCCTGATCGCCTGGCGACCCCGTTCGAATGCCGGGATGACGCCACGATGTCCCACTCTCGCGACCCGTCGCGAAACGTCGAGGGGCTCGTTCGACCCAGCGACGTCCCATCAATAACGACCTTTCGCACGGCCTTCGCTCCGGGCGCGGTGCGGACACCCGCCACCACCACCTGTCATCACACAGAGTGTTCACTTGAATTGCCTCTGTTGCATCGGCGAGCGTCAGCCTATGCTCGCCCCTTGGGTGTGACGCAAGCCTCACCTTTGCCATCGGACGACACAGGGACCTGAATTCGCGAAAGATCCGTAACGGTGAATGCCGAAGCGCAATGAACGGCTCCGGATGTGCTGATCCGGGCGCGCTTCCGCATGCCCGGCGGCGGTGAACAGTCACCGCCCCTGGCGACCACGAGGAGGCTCGACGGTGCGCGGACGGCAGCTCAGGCGAGCGGCAATCTGCCTGCTGGCGATCGTGGCGGCGATACCGGTCACCGCCTGCGCCAGCGGACGGGAATCGGTCGAACGGCCGACCGCGGTACGCGACGATGGGCACCGGACCAATCCCGACGTCGATCGGCACGCTGCCGAAAAGGCGGCGCTTGACGCGTACTCCGGTTATCTCACGGCCTCCCGCAAGGCGGGCCAACGCAGTGATCCGCGCGCGCCGGAACTGTCCCGGTTTCTCGCTGATCCACTTCTGACCCGGGTCCGGGTGTCCATTCGCGAGGCCAAGGAGCACGGCGCCATGCGTACCGGAACGGTGAAGTCCGACCCGACCGTGACCGCGGTCAGCCTGGACGCGAAGCCGGCCACCGTGGAGATCCAGGACTGCCTCGACACGACCGGCTACCGGCTGGTCTACGCCAAGGACAAACGTCCCGTCCCGGGTAGCGGCGGGGGCCGGCACCTCTCCACCGCCACCGCGACCCGGTACCCGGACGGTCGCTGGTTGATCAACTATGGCGCGACGCACCGGGACCAGCCGTGCTGACCCGGCCCGCGACAACCCGGCGGGCGCTCGCCGGGATCGGCCTCGCGCTCCTGCTGGTGCTCGGTGCCACACTGCCGGCCACCGCCGCCCGACGGGCCGACCCGGGGGCCGGTTGCCCGCCCGACCAACCCGACTGCAGCGTCTGGGACGACGAACCTGGCAACCCGGGCAACCCCGGCGGCGGTGGTGATGACGGCGGGGATGACGGGGGCGGCGGAGGCGGAGGAGTCTGCCAGTGGAACGGGCGGACCATCCCCTGCTACGACGAGGACCTGGGCTGGTTCAACAACGGCGACGGGTGCTACTACAAGCTGACCGAGGGGTCGACCGAGCCCTCCGAGGGTCACCAGTGGTACCTGCAAACCTGCAACGGCGGCGACCTGGGTGCCCAGGACGTGGTGGAGCTGGCCGATCCGCCGGCCGGCTTCGGCGCACCGCCGGACCCGGAGGAGCTGGCCCGCCGCGCCCTGGCGTCGATCAAGCTGCTCCCGGCGCCGCTCAGGGTCGCGCCCCGCAAGAGCATCGGCCCCGGACTCGTCGGCCTGCCCGTGTGGATGTGGGCGGCACCGAGTACCAGCTACTTCGGGCCGCTGACCGCGTCCGCGTCCGACCGGGGCGTGACCGTCTCCATCGAGGCGAAGGTCCGCGAGATCGTCTGGGACATGGGCAACGACGAGCAGGTCTCCTGCGACGGCCCCGGCACCCCGTACGACCCGAAGGGTGACCGGGCCGGCGGCACCTCCCCGGACTGCGGCTACGACAAGGGCTACCAGAAGGCCGACACCTACCGGGTCACCGCCACCACGTACTGGACGGTGACCTGGAGCGGCGGCGGCGAGAGCGGAGTGATCCCGGTGACCCGAAACAGCGGCACGGTGCCGATCCAGATCAACGAACTCCAGGTGGTGACCCGATGAGCCTCGCGACCCGCAACGGGACCGGATCCGTGGACGCGCCCGTCAACCCGCCCACGGTGGTCCGACAGCGGCGGGTCCGCCCCGGGCTGCTCGGTCTCGCCGTCCTCCTGATCGCCCTGGGCGGGTTGGGCGCGGCGTTCGCGGTCACGTCGGTACGGGCCACCGGCAGCTACCTGGCGGTGGCCCGTCCGGTGGAGGTGGGCCGCGAGATCAGCGCCGCGGACCTGGTCACCGTGCAGGTCGCCGGTGGTCAGGGGCTGCGCCCGGTGCCCGCCGGACGGCTCGACGAGGTGGTCGGCAAACGGGCCGCTGTCGCGCTGCTTCCGGGCACACTGCTCACCCTGGGACAGGTCACCGACGATCCGCTCCTCGGCCCCGGCCAGCAGCAGATCGCGCTCGGTCTGAAGACCGCCCAGGTGCCGGCCCGCGAACTGCACCCCGGCGACAAGGTCCTACTGGTCAGCACTCCGGACACCAGCACCAGCGGCGACCCGCCCACCGCCGCGGGCACCCGGTTCCCGGCCACCGTCATCGACATGGTCAGCCCGAGCAACGACGACAAGGTCCTGTACCTGGCGCTGCTCACCCGTGACGTGCCCGCCGTGGTGGCGCTCGCCGCACAGGAACGGCTCGCCGTCGTGCTGACCGAGGCGGCCTGAGCATGGCGATCATCGCGCTGGTGTCCGCGAAGGGTTCACCCGGCGTCACCACCTCGGCGCTGGCCTGCGCACTGAGCTGGCACCGACGGCTGGTGGTCGCCGAATGTGACCCGGCCGGTGGCTCGATCCTCGCCGGATACCTCGGCGGCCAACTGGACGGCCCACGCGGCATCGGCGAGCTGGCCGTCGGAGAGCTGCGCGACGGCAACCTGGAAACCGGGTTCTGGTCGCAGCTGGTCGACCTGGACGCGCCCCACCGGGAACGGCTGCTGCTGCCCGGTCTCGTCGACCCGGCCCAGAGCGGCAGCGTCACCCCGCTCTGGCAGCGCTTCGCCGACTACTTCGACGCCCTCGACCGCGGCACACCCGGCTACGACGTGCTTGTCGACTGTGGCCGGCTGCACGTGACCGGGCCACCGTGGCCGGTGTTGCGGGCCGCGTCGGTGGTGCTGTTGGTCACCCGGGCGCACCTGCCGGACCTCTCCGGCACCCGCGCTGTGGTCACCACCATCGAACGGGACTTCGCCGAGCACCGGGTGGCCCCGGGCACCCTGCGGCTGCTGCTGGTCGGCGACGGGCACGGACGGGCCGAGATCAGCCGGGCGCTGAAACTGCCGGTCATCGCACGGCTGCCGCACGATCCGCGTACCGCCCGGGTGCTCGCCCTGGGCGGAACCGTGCGGGCCGGTCGGCCGCTGATGCGCGCGGCGGCCGCGCTGGAGGTCCCGATCGGGGCACTCCTGGAGCGGCGACGGGCCCGCCTGGCGTGGCCCGTGCAGCAGGGGGTGCCGGATGCGGTTTGAGCCGGTCTCCACTGATCCGCGCCAGCAGCCACCCGGCGTGACCTCGACCGCGCCGCCACTGGCCGTGCCGAACGGCCGGCACCACCAGTCCGTGCCGCAGCCGATGCCCGCGGTCACCCCGCCGCCGGAGCCGCCGCCCCGACCACGAATGGACTTCCAGGTGGTCCGGGAGCTGCGCCGGGAACTCACCGAACGGCTCACCCTCTGGCAGCGCGGCCGGGAGTTCACCGTCGACGAGGAGGACACCGAACGGGCCCGCCTCGCCGTCACTGTCGTCGCCGCGTACGCGGACTCGGTGCGCCGGGCCGGTACGCCGATGGCCGCCAGCGAGGAACGTCTGCTGCTCGACCAGGTGACCGCCGAGTTGGTCGGACTCGGCCGGCTACAGACCCTGCTCGTCGACGACACCATCGAGGAGGTGCACATCCTCGGCTGCGACCAGGTGCGCATCACCCGGCACGGCGGTGGGGTGGACTGGGCCGAGCCGATCGCGGACAGCGACGCCGAACTGGTGGAGATCCTCCAGGCGGCGGCCCGCCGGGCGGGCGCGACCGAACGGTCCCTGTCCACAGTGAAGCCGACCCTCGACCTGCAACTGCCCGACGGCAGCCGGTTGGCAGCGGTGTTCCTGGTCAGCCACCGCCCGTACGCGGTGATCCGCAAGCACAACACCCTGGACGTGAGCCTCGACGACCTGGCGGGCGCCCGCAACGACCTGGACGAGATGATCGACCCACTGCTGCGCGACTTCCTCCGCGCGGCCATGCGCGCCGGTCTGAACATCATGGTCGCCGGGTTGGCCGGCGCCGGAAAGACCACTGTCATCCGGGCGCTCATGAACGAGATCCCGCAGGATGAGCCGTACGTGCTGCTGGAGGAGAGTCGGGAGCTGCTCCCGGCCCGCCGCCGGGAGCGGCACCGGGCAGTGATGAGCTTCGAGGCCCGGGAGGGCCACGGCGAACGCGGCTTCGATGGCCGCCCGGCCGGTGAGGTGACCATCGCCGACCTGATCCCGCTGTCGCTGCGGATGGGCGTCCTGCGGATCATCGTGGGTGAGGTGCGATCCCGGGAGATCGTGCCGATGCTCCAGGCCATGACCACCAGCCGGGGGTCGATGTGCACCATCCACGCCCGTACCGCGGCGGGTGTGGGTGAACGGATCGTCGAGCTGGCGTTGGCGCACGGCCGCGAGATGACCGTCGACCAGGCCCGTCGGATGGCCGGCAACGCGCTCGACCTGATCGTCTACGTCACCGTCGAGGACGAGACCGCGATCGGTGGGCGCAAACACCGGTTCGTCTCCCATGTGGAGGAGGTGATCGGGGCCGGCGAAGCCGGTCGGATCACCACCACCACGGTCTTCGGGCCCGGCCCGGACGGTCGTGCGGTCCCCCGGCACCTGCCGGAGCGGGTCCGTGACCAGTTGCTGCGGGTGGGTTACGACGCACGGCTGCTGACCCGGTGGGTCGAGGCCGGTGCCGGTGCGTGGCGGCGGCCCCGGCAGACCCGACTGGCCCGGCGGTGACCTGATGCTCGGCAGCCTGGAACTGATCGCGGTGATCTCCGGGGCAGCCTGTGTGGCCGGGCTGTTGCTGGCCGTGATCGCGCTGGTCGGCACCCGCCGGCCGCCCGGGCCGCCCCCGGGCAGCGGCCCGGGGCTGAGCCGACTGTGGCGGGGGCCGGGCAGCACTCCGGCCGAGCAGCGGGCCTACCAGGCGCTGCTGGTCGCCGCGGTGGCCGCCGGCGCGCTGGCGTTCCTGTTGACCGGCCTGCCGGTGGTGGGCCTGCTGGTGGCGGTGGCGGTGCCCGGCACCCCGTGGCTGTTCGGGGTGGGCAAGGCCGAACAGCGGGCGATCGCCCGGATCGAGGCGGTCGGCGAGTGGACCCGCCGACTGAAGGACGTCTCCGGCACCGGGCAGGGCCTCCAGCAGTCGATCATCGGCACGATCGGCAGCGTGCCACCCGGCATCGAGGACGAGGTACGGCTGCTCGCCGCCCGTCTCCAGGCCGGCTGGCTGGCCCGTTCCGCGCTGCTGGCGTTCGCCGACGAGATCGCCGACCCGGTCTGCGACCAGGTGGTGGCGGCGCTGATCCTGCACCTGTCGGACCGGGGTGAGCGGCTGGGTGACGTGCTCGGTTCGATCGCCGGCGCGGCGTCCGCCGAGGTGGCGACCCGTCGGGAGATCGAGGCCAAGCGCACGCAGCCCCGGTTCGCGGTCCGCTTCCTCACCGGGATGACCCTGGCGACCCTGGCGTACGGACTGATCAACATCGAGTACATCAAGCCGTACGGCACGCCGGTCGGTCAGCTGGTGATGGCCGCCCTCGGTGCCGCCTTCATCGGCCTGCTGGCCTGGGTGCGGTCGATGAGCCAGCCGCGACGTCCGGCCCGGTTCCTGCCGGCGCCCGACCCGACCGAGGTGATCGCGTGAACGAAAGGTCGCTCCCGTGATCGTGAACTGGCAGATGGCTCTCGCGGTCTGCGGTGGCGCCGGGATCGGTCTGGGTGTGTTCCTGGTGGTCCGGGAGCTGGTGCCGGCGACACCGGCGCTCGGGCCGGCGCTGCGCCGGCTACACCAGCCACCGGGCACCGGCCGGGTGGCCACGCCCGCGTCCCGGCGGCTCGACTCGCTGACCGGGTTGTCCCGCTGGTTGCGACCGCCGCAGCGGCAGTTGGCCCTGATCGGTCAGACGCCCGAGCAGTACGCGCTGTCGGTGCTGCTCTCCACGCTGATCGGGTTGGCCACGCCGACACTGCTCGGGGTGACGCTGTGGGCGCTCGGCGTCTCGTTCCCGCTGGTGGTGCCGGTGCTCGGCAGCCTGGGCCTGGCGCTGCTGGGCGGCCTGCTGGCGCACCGGGCCGTGCTGACCAAGGCGGATGCCGCCCGCGACGAGTTCCGCCAGGCCGTCTGCACCTATCTCGACCTGGTGGCGTTGCAACTCTCGGCGGCGCACGGGCCGGTGCAGTCGCTGGAGCGGGCGGCGGCGGTCTGTGACGGTTGGGTGTTCGACCGGCTTCAGGAGTCGCTGCGGATCGCCCAGATGCAGATGCACGCGCCCTGGGACGAACTCCGCGACCTCGCCGACAAGGTCGGCATTCCGGAGTTGGGTGACGTCGGCGCGATCATGCGCTCGTCCGGCAGCGAGGGCGCGCAGGTGCACGAGACGCTGCGCAGTCGGGCCGACTCGCTGCGCGACCAGATCCGCACCGACAACCTCACCCGCGCCGAGGGGGTGACCAGCAAGCTCGACATCCCGGGCGCGCTGCTCGTCTTCGTACTGCTCGGGTTCGTCCTCTATCCGTTCATCACCCGTGTCTGACCCACCCCCTTGAAGGAGAACGCGATGTCCATCCTCAGCTATCTGCACGTCGTGCTGACGACGCGTCTGGCGGAGCTGCGCCGTGACGGTGAGCGGGGCGACAGCCCGGTGCCCACCGCGGTGATCATCGCCGGCCTGGTCGCCGTCGCCATGGCTGTCACCGCGTTGGCCCTGACCAAGGCCAACGACTGGATGACCAAGATCCCGGGCTACTCGCCCCCGAAGTAGCCGGCGTGAGTCGAGCGACGTCCTCGAGGTGGAGCCGGGCGGTCACCGCCGCCCGGCGCCCTCTCGCGGCCGACGACCGTGAGCGGGGTGCCAACCCGGTGGAGCTTGCCGTGATGATGCCGCTGATCCTGGTGCTGCTCTTCGCCTCGATCCAGGTCGCGGCCGTCTTCCTTGCCCGCTCCACCGCGTTGAACGCTGCGCAGAGTGGCGTCAACGCGCAACGGACGTACGAGGCGCCCGACGGTGCCGGGGTGGAGAGCGCCTCCCGCTTCCTGCGAGCCGCCGGCGGCTGGCTGGTGGGCTGGGACAAGGCCGGTCCGACCTGCGTGACCACCCTGACCGAGGTGACCTGCACGGTGAGTGGCCGCTCGCTGTCAGTGGTGCCGGGCGTGGACTTCGCCATACAGCAGACCGCCCACGGGACGGTGGAGAGGGTGACCCCGCCATGACCCGGGCCGCCGAGCGGGGCTCGGTCTCCATCGAGGTGGCGGTGCTGGCGCCCGCGTTCATCGCGCTGATGGTGCTGGCCGGCGTGGTCGGGCGCAGCGCGGTGGCGGCGGAGGCGCTCGACGCGGCCGCACACGACGCCGCACGGGCGGCCTCGATCTCCCGCAATTCCGCCACCGCCAGGACGGAGGCGCTGGAGGCCGCCCGGAAACAGTTGGACTGGCACGGCCTGGCCTGCGCCAACGACCTGCAGCCGACGTTCACCGGCTCGATTGCCGGCAAGGACTCCGGGTTCGACGACGCCTTCAGCAGCTCGGTCGGTACGGACGCCACGGTGACGGTGACGATCAGCTGCCGGGTGTCCTTCCGGGACATCACCCTCGACATCCTGCCCGGGATGCCGAGTGAACGGCTGATCACCGGGCAGTTCACCTCCCCGCTCGACCGCTACCGGAGTCGGCGATGACGGCCACCACGTCGGCCGCCGGGTCCTCGCGGGCAGGTGAGCACGGCCGGGTGAGCATCTTCCTCGCGGTGACGATGATCGGCGTACTGGCCATCATCGGCCTCTCCTTCGACGGCGCCGGTCAGCTCCGCACCCTGCAACGGGCCCAGAACCTGGCCGCCGAGGCGGCTCGGGCCGGCGGTCAGGCCATCGACCGGGCCACCGCCATCGAGGGCGGCCCGAAACGGATCGACCAGCCGCAGGCACGCGTGGCGGTCGCCGACTACCTGGCTGCCGCGAAGGCCGCCGGCCACACCGTGAGCTTCCCCGAGGTCGACGGGGAGATCCTGATCCGGGTGACCGTCTCCATCACCTACCACCGCTCGATGCTCGGACCGTTCGTCAAGGACAAGACGGTCACCGTCACCGGCGAGGCGACCGCACGTGCCATCACCGCAGCACCGTAGGAAGGAAGGCAGCCATGCCCGTATCGGGTGGGTCCGTGGTACGGCGGACCGGACGGATCCTCACCGGCATCGGCGCACTGGCCGTGCTCCTGGTGCTGCTGGTCGGCGCGCCGATCGCGTTGCTTGCCTTCGCCGGTAACCCCCTGCCCGACCACCTGCCCACCATCGGGGAGGTGGGAACCGCGC
Source organism: Micromonospora sp. NBRC 107095 (assembly GCF_030269705.1). Taxonomy (NCBI): domain Bacteria; kingdom Bacillati; phylum Actinomycetota; class Actinomycetes; order Micromonosporales; family Micromonosporaceae; genus Micromonospora; species Micromonospora sp. NBRC 107095. Next base: position 382,373 of record NZ_BSTU01000001.1, on the reverse strand, counting down.
TGACCAGCCGGGACGACGGCCAGCTCTTCCTGCGGGCGCTGGCCGTGGCGGGTTGGTTCGGCTGGGCCACGTTCGCCTTCTCCGTCCTCGTCGAGCTGGGCGCGCAGACAGTGCGCCGGCCGGCGCCGAAGCTGCCCGGCATGGGCCGCCAGCAGAAGGCCGCCGCCGCGCTGGTCGGCTCGGTGGCGCTGATCCTGGTCGCCAGCCCGGCCGCCGCAAGCGCCGCCGCGGTCTATGGGGCTCCGGCGTACGCGAATCCGGGCGCACCCGCCGTCACCACGCTGGCCGCGCCGACCCGCGCCGCGACGACACCGGACACGGCCGCGCCGGTGGCCCAGGGTGGGCTGCTCGGCCTGGCCGGGACAGGGCTCGCCGCACCCGGCGGCCCGGCGGCGACCGACGAGGCCGCGCCGGTGTACCGGGTGGCGCGGGGCGACTACCTCGGGGAGGTGGCCGAGCGGTACCTGGACGAGTTCGGCGACTACCGACAACTCGCCAAGCTGAACAAGCTCGACGACCCGGACCGGATCCGCCCCGGGCAACTACTCCGACTGCCCACCGAGGCCACCGACCAGGGGGCCCGGCGGCACGCCACCGGCCGGCTCGTCGACCGGCCCGCGGCGTCGAAGCCGCCCGCGCCCCGGCCGGCGCCCGAGCAGACCGCCCCGCCGCGGGTGGCCCCGGCACCACCCAGCGGTACGCAGTCGACGGGCCAGCCACCCGCGATGACGGTCGGTGCGGCCCGGGCCGGTGACGTCGATCGGGTGAACCGCCCGCTGGCGGTCTCCGCCGTACTGGCCGTGGCGAGCATCGTCGGCGCCCAGATCGGCGCGGTCCTGGGGCTGCGCCGGCGCCCGGCCACCGCAGCCGGCGCTCCCCGGCTGGCCGCACCCTCCCGCAGACCCCGAGGTGGCGCGGCCCGGAGCAGCAGCGGGGCGGGCCGAAGCATTGGCGGGGCGGGACGGGGCAGCGATGGGGCCGGGCTGAGCACTGGTGGGACGGGCCGGCTGACCAGTGGTGGGGCGGCCGGGAGCGGGGCCGCGTGGGCTGCCAGCCGGGCGGCGGCCATCGAGGGCCCCTCGACACCGACCGGTGCCACGGCACCGGTCGGGAACGACCTCGCACCTCCCGGCAGCGGCGTCACGCCTAACGGCGGCGGCACGGCACCCGCCGGTGGCGGAGTGGGTACCGACGGCCCTGGCGAGTGGAGTGGCGACGACGGCTGGGCCGGCGCCGGTGCCGAAGGCGGGCTGTTCAACGGTGAGCACGGCTTGGATTCCGTACCGGACGGACCGCCGGTCGGCCGCCACCGACGCAGCTGAGGCGATCGACCGGCGCGACGCTGTCGTCAGGGCAGGCCCCGTTCAGGTTCCGCGTCTGGTGCGGTGGTGTGCCGCCGGTCCGCGGGCGACGGCGGCCGGCCAGCACGCGGCGACGGTCTGGTCACCCGGCCGCAGTGGAATCGCCCGAAGGCAATTCCTCGGGAAGCGAGATGCCTGTGAGTCATCAAGATGACCCACAGACATCAGCGTCGAGCGTGTCATTGCCTCCGGGGTCGCCACGGAGTGTTACCGGATGCGCCGACGTGTCGCGGGCCGGCCCGCTCAATGGGGTCCGTGCACGAGCATCGCCGCCGACCAGAGCAGCGGTCGGCCCGGTGGTAGGGGCAGGCAGGTCAGGGCAGGCGGGTCTGGAGCACGCCGTTCTGGATCCGGGTGGGCAGGACCTGCTGGTCGTTGCCGGACGGCCCCTGCACTACCTCGCCGCCGTTGAGCCGGAACGCGCTGCCGTGCCACGGGCAGACGACACAGGCGTGACCGTCGATCTCCTGCACTTCGCCCTCGCCGAGCGGCCCACTCTGGTGCGGGCAGCGCTCCAACATCACCGTCACCTCGTCACCGTGCCGGTAGAGGATCACCGAGATGTTGTCGTCCACCTCCCGGGTGATCAGGGTGCGCTGCGGCAACGTCGCCATGTCGGCCAACGAGTGCCAACCGTCGGTCATCCGGTGCAGCTCGGAGATGCTCTGGTTGACCTGCGCCCCCTGTTTGTACGCGAGGTGCCCCCCGATGTACGCCCCCAGGCTCACGGTGGAAAGCCCGAGGAAGCCGAGCGCGCGGCCCATCCCGTGGCGACCGGACATCCGCGCGGCCAGCGAACCGGCGTAGATCGCCATGCCGACGGTGTTGGCGGCGGCGTGCACGAGACCGACCCGACGCTGGTCCCGGGCGAGCGCCGCCCAGTCGTTCAGACCGGCGACGGCCGCTGGCAGCGCGCTGACCGTGCCCAAACCGACCAGCACGGTGGCCGGCCGGCGCTGCCCGGGCATGAGGTCCAGCACCGCGGCGCTGATCCACGCACCGACCGGGACCTGCACCATCGCCGGGTGCAGCGGGTGCCCGAGGGTCACCCCGTGCAGCAGATCGCGCAGCCGGCGCGGACGCAGCGTCCCCAGGACGGCCTTCTGCAACCGGTCACCCGCGCCATCCAGCCGGGAGTCCTGCTCAACTTTCGTCAATAGCGCTCGCACGAGTACCGACTTCCCGGCGATCGTCGTCGCAAACCGGTCAGCGGCGACGAACCTGCCGCACCCTCACGCCGCCGATCATGGAGTCCTGCGCCGAGGATCCGGGACGCACGCCGTCCGGAAGTGCAAGATCGACGGGGATTGTGGGGGTGCGGCGGGCCGGGCATGCTGGCGGGATGGGTGTGCGGGTGGAGCGGAGCGGACCGGTCATGACCGTGGTGCTGGACCGGCCGACGACTCGGAACGCTGTCGACGGTCCCACCGCGCGGTCGCTGGCGGACGCGTTCCGGGCCTTCGAGGCCGACCCGGACTCGGCGGTGGCGGTGCTCTGGGGTGCCGGGGGCACGTTCTGCTCCGGTGCCGACCTCACCGCGATCGGCACGCCGAGCGGAAACCGGGTGGAGCCGGAGGGAGACGGCCCGATGGGTCCGACCCGGATGACGCTCAGCAAACCGGTGATCGCGGCGATCTCCGGGTACGCGGTGGCCGGCGGTCTGGAGTTGGCGCTCTGGTGTGACCTGCGGGTCGCCGAGTCGGACGCGACCCTCGGGGTGTTCTGCCGCCGCTGGGGGGTGCCGTTGATCGACGGCGGCACCGTCCGGCTGCCCCGGTTGATCGGTGAGAGCCGGGCGATGGACCTGATCCTCACCGGCCGCCCGGTGCCGGCCGATGAGGCGTACGCGATGGGGTTGGTCAACCGGGTGGTGCCGCCCGGCCAGGCGCGGGCGGCGGCCGAGGAGTTGGCGGCGTCGATCGCCCGGCACCCGCAGACCTGCCTGCGCAACGACCGGGCCGCGGTGCTGGCCGGTGCGGGGCGAGGAGAGCCGGAGGCGCTGGCGACCGAGTTGGCGTACGGAATGGACTCGCTGGCGGCGGACGCGCTGGCCGGCGCGGCCCGGTTCGCCGCCGGCGCAGGCCGGCACGGCACGACGCCGCCGGAAGAGGGGACCCTCCCGGCGGCGTCGACCACGCGCTAGCTCAGTTGCGGTTGATGGTGAAGGTTGTCGTGGTGTTGCGGATGTCCTGGTAGTTGTTGGTCAGCCGCAGGTTGGTGAAGGTGACCGAGCCGACTGCCGGACCCTGACCGGGTTCCGGCATCTCGTTGGCCCAGATCGCGAAGCCGGACTTCGCGTCGTACGCGTCACCGCTCTTGCGCACGCCGCTGATCGAGACGTTGGTGAAGACCGTGTCGGTGATCGGGTTCTCCGGCTGCGACCCGTTGTACTTGGTCTGGAACATGATCCCGGTGTACGTCGGGTCGACGATGTCCACGTCGGACACCCGGATGCCGCGGAACTCCTTCGAGGCGGAGAAGACCCAGATCGCGGGGAACGTCTGGGAGCCCCAGAAGTGCCCGCCGGCTCTGACGATCGAGATGTTCTGGAACTGGGTGGGCGGGCTGGACCCGAACCCGATGAACGGGTAGCCGAAGTCCAGCGAGCTGATGGTGATCCCGGAGTACGTCAACATGTCCGCGATGTAGAGGTTGCGGAAGATGTTGTTGTAGCCGCCGTAGACCGCCAACCCGGCCGCCCGCCAGGTCAGCGTGGCCGTCAGGTTCTCGAACACGTTGCCGTTGTTGCCGACCGAGGCACCCTGGTCGGTCGCCGAGAAGAGGGCGAACGCGTCGTCGCCGTTCGACCGGCCCTCGGAGTTGGTGACCAGGTTGTTGGTGCTGCCGTTGGTCAGGTTCACGGCGTCGGCGAAGGTGTTGCGGAAGCGACTGTTCCTGATGGTCAGCCCGCTGACGCTCACCCCCCAGTACGCGCAGACGGTGTGCTCGACCCAGACGCTGTCCAGCGTCATGTTGTCGACGTCCTTCAGCTCACCCCAGACCTTGCCCGGCCCGTCGATGCGGTTGGTGTAGTTGCCGAAGAAGGCCAGGTGCGAGAAGGACGACCCGCTGGCCGAGGACTCCACCCGGAAGCCCGCGTCGGTGTTCTGCTGGCCCGTCGGCGTCTGGAAGCGGGTGTACCACATGCCCGCGCCCGTCACGGTGATCGGCTTGCCGTACACCTGGAACTTCTGGGCGGTCTCGTAGGTGCCGGCCGGCAGGTAGACGCCGACCAGGTTGCCGGTGGTGTCCATCCGGACCGCGTCCAGCGCGTTCTGCACGTCCTGGTGGCTGAAGCCGGACGGCACCCGGTACCGCGAGGGGTCGGGGTTCGCTCGCGGCGCGACCAGTTCCAGGTTGACGAAGTCGATCGCGTACGTGGTGGTGTTGGCCGGGTCCTTCTGCAGACGGATCCTGCTGCCGGCCGGGATGGTCGAGTTCAGCATCACGTTCGCCTCGTCGTACAGGTGGCGAGGCGGGCCGGCACTCGGCGAGTCGCTCGGGCTGGCCTCCGCGCCGTACAGCCAGATGTGCTTGGAGGTCAGGTTGATCGGCTTGTGCAGGGTGCCGTTGACGTAGATGTTCAGCGTCGAGTCGATCCCCCCGCCGCCCGGTGCGTCGGGAATCGAGAAGCGGGTGACCAGGGTGTTGGTCGCCGCCCGGGTGGTCCACTCGACGTACGCGCCGGTGCTGTTCAGGGTGACCGCCCGACGCCCGGACGCCTCACCGCCCAGGTTGCCGATGTCCCGGTTCGGGCCGACCTGCCCGGCGCCGCCGCCGGTGGTGCCGTCCTCGGCCTCGTACATGTCGTAGCCGAGGTTCGCGCCGCGCCCCACGAAGAGCGGGCGGTCGGTGGTGTTGTTGGTCTGCTTGACCGGCAGTTCGTTGCCGTCCACGGCGAGCACCACCCGGACGGTGTACTTGCCGTTCGCGGCGGTCCAGGTGCCCAGGTTGACCGGTCCGACCGTCGCACCAGCGTTGATCACACCGGAGTACGAGCCGGTCAGGGTGCGGACCACGGTGCCGGAGTCGTTGAGCACGGTCAGGGTGATGCCGTGCGCGCCGGACGCGGACGCCTGGTTGCCGGCGTTGCGGATCGACACGGAGAAGGTGACGGTGCTGCCCGGCGGCGGGTTGCCCGGCGACCAGTCGACGGCGGACGCGACCAGGTCGGAGCTGGCGACCGCGCCGACCACCAGCGGGCTGGGGTTGGAGTAGCTGTTGTTGGTGTCGTCGGACTCGACGACGGTGTTCGACTCGTCGACCTTCGCGCTGAGCGGGTAGCTGCCCGAGTCGCGGGTGCCGATGCTGGCGCTGACAGTCGTCGACGCGCCGGCCGCGAGGCTGCCGACCGAGGCGGTGCCGACCCGGGTGGAGCCCAGGTAGAAGTTGACGTTCGTCGCGCCGGAAGCCGCCGAGCCGGCGTTGCGCACCGTCGCGGAGAGCGTGATGGTGCTCGTCTCCACCGGCGCGGACGGGCTGAACGACATGCCGGTCACTGTCAGGTCCGGGTTCGGCGCGGGGGTGCCGAAGACCTGGAACTCGGCCACCTGCCCGGCCGGAGCGCCGGTGTTCGAGGCGATCGAGAGCCGTACGTCGGCAGCCGCGCCGGAGACCGGGATGGTCACCGTGTTGCCGCTGCCGGGATTGAAGGTGTAGTTCGCCGCGCCGACGAGTGTGCTGAAGGACGACGAACCCTGGTCCCGGCCGAGCACCGTGATGTTCTGCGTACGGGTGCCCCAGGCCGAGTCCGGGTTGAGCTTCAGCACGATCTGGCTGAGGGTGGCATTCGCGCCGAGCTGCACGGTCAGCGTGCTCGGGTTGCCGTTGCCCTCCCAGTAGGTGGCCACGTTGTTGTCGTTGGCGTTGGTGGCCACGAACGTGTGCACGAAACCGGAGGCGGTGATCGGCTTACCGACCGCCAGGTTGCTGCCGGTCGGCGGGGTGCCGGTGCCGGTGCGGGTCACCGTGTTGCTGTTCGCCGACTGGTTGCCGGCCGCGTCCTTGGCCCGGACGTGGTACGAGACGGTGGCGGTGTCCGCCTGGCTGTCGGTGTACGTCAGCGTCGACCCGTTGACGCTGCCGCGCAGCGCGCCGTTGGCGTAGATGTCGTAGCCGGTCACTCCGACGTTGTCGGTCGACGCCGACCAGGTGAGCCGGATCTGCCCGCTGGCCGGCTGGGTGTACGCCAGGTTGCCCGGGACACTCGGCGCCTGGGTGTCGGTGCTGCCGGTGGCGCCGTACACCTCCACCTCGGAGAACTGCGCGGCAGGCCAGCCGGTGTTGGCGGTGACCTGCACGCGTACGTAGCGGGTGCTGGCGGCGGTGAAGCTGACCGTAGCGGTGTTGCCGCTGCTCGGATTGAACGTGTAGCCGGCGGACGCCTTCAGGGTGGTGAAGGACGAGCCGTTGGTGGAGCCGAGCACCGACAGGGTCTGGGTGCGGGTCTGCCAGTCCGACGAGGGCGGCAGCTTCAGCACCACCCGGTCGACGGTGACGGTGGCGCCCAGGTCCGCCTGGATCCACTGCGGGAACGCGTTGTTGGCGCTCTCCCAGTAGGTCGAGGCGTTGCCGTCGTTGGCGTTGACCGCCACGTAGTTCTGGTTGTAGCTGCTGGCGGTCATGGTCGCGGACAGGCCGGCGAGCATGGCCACTCGGGCGGCTGCGGCGGACGGGTCGGCCTTCGGTGCGGCGCCGGCCGTGGGGGTGACGACCGGCGCGGTGGCGAGAAGCATTCCGGCGAGCGCACCGGCGAGCAGTCGTCGACCGGTGCGGGTGGTGGCGGGGACGGGGTGGGGCGGGCCGCTCGGCGGCGTGCCTCGTGTGGTGGCAGTCCTGGACATGGGGTCGCTACACCTCTTTCGGGGGTGGGTGCGGTGCGTTGCCCGGCGGCGGGGGCAGGGGGTACGCCCGCCGCGTGGCACATTGCCCCTTCGTTGCTCCTTCCTCCCCAATGCGTGGGGGTGGCGGGTGGTGGTGCCGGCGGCCGGGACGGGACCGCCGGCACCACGACGGTCAGGTCCGGCCGGGTCCGTCCGGCGATCCGGCGGTACGCAGCCAGACCGCCGTGTCCGACGGCAGCAGCCCTTCGTCGAGTGGCCCGCTGGCCAGCAGCAACTCCGCTTCGGCGGGCAACGGCACGGCCGTGTCGGAGAGGTTGACCAGGCAGGTGAAGCCACCGCCACGGCTGAACGCGAGCACCCCGTCCGGGGCGGGCAGCCAGGTGAGCGTGCCGTCACCGAGCGCCGGATCGGCCCGCCGCGCCTGGATCGCCGCCCGGTACAGCTCGAGCATCGAGGCCGAGTCGCCGGTCTGCGCGCGGGCCGTGCGGTCCTTCCAGTCCGCCGGCTGCGGCAGCCACGGCGCAGCGGCGCCCTCGGGGCTGAACTCGAACGGCGGCTCGTCCCCGGCCCACGGCAGCGGTACGCGGCAGCCGTCCCGACCGGGGTCGATCCGGCCGGACCGTTCCCACATCGGGTCCTGCCGCAGCGCGTACGGAATGTCCTCGACCTCGTAGAGGCCCAACTCCTCGCCCTGGTAGACGTAGGCGGCACCGGGAAGCGACAGGGAGAGCAGCGCGGCGGCCCGCGCCCGGCGGGTGCCCAGCTCCAGGTCGGTGGGGATGCCCTCCCGTTTGGCGGCGAAGCTGAACCGGGTGTCCGCCCGGCCGTAGCGGGTGACGTGCCGGGTGACGTCGTGGTTCGAGAGCACCCAGGTGGCCGGGGCGTTGACCGGGGCGTGCGCGCTCAACGTCCCGTCGATGCTCTCCCGCAGCGCCGCGGCGTCCCAGGCGCAGCCGAGGAAGTCGAAGTTGAACGCGGCGTGCAGCTCGTCCGGGCGCAGGTAGTTGGCGAACCGCTGCCGGTCCGGCAGCCACACCTCACCGATCAGCGCCCGGTCGGGGTATTCGTCGGCGACCCGACGCCAGCCCCGGTAGATGTCGTGCACCCCGTCGAGGTCGTGGAACGGGTGCGGCTGGTCCGGTCGGACCTCGGGCAGCGTCCCGTCCTTGACCAGGAGCCCGGCCGAGTCGATCCGGATGCCGTCCACGCCCCTGTCGAACCAGAACCGCAGGATGTCCTCGAACTCCGCCCGTACCCGGGGGTGGTCCCAGTTGAAGTCCGGTTGCTGCGGGGCGAACAGGTGCAGGTACCAGTCGCCGGGGGTGCCGTCCGGGTTGGTGGTGCGGGTCCAGGTCGGTCCGCCGAACTCGCCGACCCAGTCGGTGGGTCGCTCGTCACCGTTGGGGCCCCGGCCGGGCCGGAACCAGAACAGCTCCCGTTCGGGTGCGTCCGGCCCGCCGGCGAGCGCGGCCTGGAACCAGGGGTGCGCGTCCGAGCAGTGGTTCGGCACCACGTCGACGATGGTCCGGATGCCCAGCGCGTGCGCCTCCGCGATCAGCGCCTCCGCCTCGGCCAGGGTGCCGAAGACCGGGTCGATGTCGCGGTAGTCGGAGACGTCGTAGCCGGCGTCGGCCATCGGGGACGGGTACCAGGGGCTGAACCAGATCGCGTCGACGCCGAGCGCGGACAGGTGGTTCAGCCGGGACCGGATGCCGGCGATGTCGCCGATGCCGTCGCCGTTGCCGTCGGCGAAGCTCCGGGGATACACCTGGTAGATCACCGCTCCCCGCCACCACGGACTTCTGTCAGCTGTGGACACGAGCACCTGCTTTCTGCGTCAGTACGTCGGCGGGTTCGCCGGACCTGGTCATGTGTCGGGCGAACGGTCGTCGTTCGCCGCGTGGAGGGATGCGATGTGGTCAGCCCTTGATGCTGCCCGTGGTCAGACCGGACATGATGTTCCGTTGGAAGATCAGGAAGATGATGACGGTGGGGATCGCGGCGATGACCGACGCGGCGATCACCACGTTCATCGGCGTGCCGCCGGCGAAGGCGTAGATGCCGACGCTGACCGTCCGGGTCTCGGGCGAGGGCATGACCAGCTTCGGCCAGAGGAAGTCCTTCCACACCGCCGTCACCGCGAAGATCGAGACGACGCCGAGGATGGGACGCGACAGCGGCAGGATGATCGACCACAGGGTGCGCAGCGACGTCGCCCCGTCCATCAGGGCGGCCGCCATCAACTCCTCCGGGATCGAGTCGAAGAACCGCTTCAACAGGAAGATGTTGAACGCGTTGGCGACCAGCGGCAGCCAGATGGCGAACGGTGAGTCGAGCAGGTTGAGGTGCACGATCGGCAGGTCGATCACCGTCACGTACTGCGGGACGATGAGGACCATCGCCGGGATCATCAGCGTCCCCAGCATCAGGGCGAGGATCACGTTGCCGAACATCGGCCGGAGCTTGGACAACGAGTACGCGGCGGCGGTGTCGAGGACGAGCTGGAACAGCACCGCGCCGATCGCGTAGTAGAAGGTGTTGAACAGCAGCTTGGCGAGGTCCAGGTTGTTCCACGCGTCGATGTAGTTCTGCGGCTGCGGGTCCTTCGGGAACAGCGAGGGTGGGGTCTGCGCGATCTCCTGGCCGGACTTGAGCGCGCCGGTGACCATCCAGTAGAGCGGCCCGAGGAAGACGAGCGTGAACCCGGCCACGACGACGACCAGCAGCGTCCAGTAGATGATCCGGCCACGCCCCCGGCTGATCTGGGTCTGGGAGATGAGGGTCCGGGTTGCGGAATCCTGTGCCATTCCTCGCCGTCCTAGTCCTGTTTCGCGGTCAGCCGCACGTACACGGCGGAGAAGCCGGCCAGTGCCACGAGCATGATCACGCCCAGGGCGGCGGCGCCGTTGAGGTCGTTCTGGAAGAACCCGTGCTGGTAGATGAGGTACGCCACCGAGGTCGCGGAGTCCTCCGCGCCCGCGCCGTTGGCGAGGATCAGCGGCTCGATGAAGAGCTGCATCGTGGCGACGATCTGCAACATCGCCATGAGAGCGAGGATCAACCGGGTCTGCGGAATGGTCACGTGGCGGATGCGCCGCCAGATTCCGGCACCGTCGAGTTCGGCGGCCTCGTAGAGCTCGCCGGGAATGTTCTGCAACGACGCCAGGTAGATGAGCACCGCGCCACCCATGTTCATCCAGGTCGACGCCACCACCATGGCCGGCATGGTCATCTCCGGCGACTGCATCCACTGCGAGGTGGGCAGGTGCAGTGCCTTCAGGATCGCGTTGAACAGCCCCGCCTCGCTGGGGTCGTACGCGTAGAACTTGAAGAGGAACAGCGCGGAGGCGGGCGGCAGCATCACCGGCAGGTACACCAGAATCCGCAGGTAGCCCTTGCCGTGGCGGAACTCGTTGAGCAGGATCGCCACGAAGAACGGCACCGCGTACCCGAGGACGAGCGCCAGCCCGGTGAAGTAGAACGTGTTCTTCCACGCGGGCCAGAAGCTCGGGTCGGCGATGATCCGGGTGTAGTTGTCCCAGCCCACCCAGGTGGTCTCGCCGCGCCGGGTGCGCTGGAAGCTCATCACGATGCCGCGGACCATCGGGTACCAGGAGAAGACGACGAAGCAGAGCACCGCCCCGATCAGGAACGCGTGACCGGTGAGGTTGTCCCGTACCTTGCGGCCGAGGCTGGTGCGCTGCGGCCGCGCCGAGTACGGCGACGGCGGGCGGCCCGGTTTCCTGGAGGTCTCCGGGACGGTGGTGATCGCCAAGGCAACTCCTGGGTGAGTCGGTGACGTCGAGGCGTGGTGCGGGTGGCGTGGGGGCCGGGTCGGCGTCCCGACCCCCACACGAGCGGTCAGCTCTCGGCGGCGAGGAGTTGGTTGACCTTCTCCTCGGCGGTCTTGAGCAGGGCGTCGATGTTCGAGTTCGGGTTGGTCAGCACACCCGACATCGCGGCGTCGAGCACCGCGTAGACGGCCTGGGCGTTGCGCGGCTCGCCCTTGATCGGGACCGGGGTCGCCTCGAAGAGCGCGAAGTTCGTCGTGTCGACGTTCGCGTTCGCCTTACGCAGCTCCAGCTCCTGCTTCTGCGCGTCGCTGCCATTGGCAAAGAGCAGCGGCTGGGGCAGACCCACCGGGTAGTTCTGCGGCTTGGCGCGGACGTAGTCGAACTGGCCCTTGCCCGGGGTGAGCTTCTGGTACGCGATCCACTTCAGACCGGCCTTGACCTGCTCGGGGGTGAGGTCCTTCTTGAAGAAGTAGCCCTCGCCACCACCGAGTGTCCCCTTCGCCGCGCCGTCCTGGCCGGGCAGCGGAGCCATCGCCCAGTCCTGGAACTTGCCCTGGAACTGGCTGACGATGGCCTGGGTGGCGTCCGGCGCGCCGATGAACATGCCGACCTTGCCCGCGCCGGCGTTCGTCAGCAGGTCGCCCCACTGGAGCAACTGCCGGGCGCCCATGCTGTTGTCGCCGTACCGCATGTCCTTGAGGTTCTGCAGGACCTGCTTGCCCATGGCGTTGTTGAAGTCGGCCTTCTTGCCGTCCGGGGTGAGCACCTGGCCGCCCTGCGAGTAGAGCAGGGAGGTGAAGTGCCAGCCGCCGGTGCTGCCGGCGCTGTACTCCGAGTAGCCGGCAATGCCGTTGCCGAGCGCGGAGATCTTCTTGGCGGCGGCCCGGACGTCGGCCCAGGTCTTCGGCGGGTTGTTGACGTCAAGCCCGGCCTGCTGGAACAGCACCTTGTTGTAGACCAGACCCATCGAGTAGTTCTTCACCGGAACGGCGTAGAGCTTGCCGCCGTCGGTGAAGACCTCCTTGAGCGCCGGGTCGACGCTGTCCCAGGTGGGGATGGTGTCCTTGTTGGCGTACTGACTGATGTCCATCGCCTGACCGGAGTCGAGCACCTGCTGGAGATCGGTCATGTACCCGTAGAAGACGTCGGTCACGGTGCCGCCGGCGAGGCGGGCGGTGAAGTCCGGCGGGTTGTTGCACTGCTCGCCGACGCTGACGCTCTTGATGGTGATGTCCGGGTTCTGCTTCTGGAACTCGGCGACGTCGTCGTTCCAGTTCTTCAACAGCTCTTTCTGGGCGCCGACGGGCTGGCAGTCCACCGTGATGGTGACCTTGCCGCCCGCGCTCGAGCCCTTGTCGTCGCTCTTCGTGGAGCACGCCGTGAGGCTGAGCCCCAGGCCGGCCACGAGCGCGACCGCCGCAGCCTTTCGGTATTGCGGTACGGACATCTGTCCATCCCTTCGGGAACGGGTGTCTCCAATGACCTTCGCTGATCTGCGGTGATACGACCTGACGCCCAGTAGCTGCGTCGGAGCCAGGTGTGAGTGGAGTCACTGTAGCGAGGGCGACTCATTTCGGCAAGGTATCGACCCTGTTCCGAAAGGACACGACGTGATGACGACAGATGTTGGCAAGGCGCTGAAAGCAGCCCGGTTTACGCGCTATTGATGCCTTATGGTCTTTCATTCGACGCTGTCGATGCTGACCGATCCGGGCAACGACGAAAACGGCCGCCGACCGCGAGAAGCGGTCGACGGCCGAAGCGTCGTACGGTGTGGACCCCGGCGGGCGGGGACGGGCGCGGTGGCGGTGCCGGCGGCGGTGGCGGTGGCGGTGGCGGTGGCGGTGGCGGTGGCTAACGGCCGGGGGCGGGTGCGGTGGAGCCCCGTACCACCAGCTCCGGCTCGAACAGCAGCTCGTCCTGCAACACGCCGGCACCCTCGATCTGGGTGACCAGCAGATCCACGGCGGCCTGCCCCATCGTCTCGATCGGCTGCCGCACCGTGGTCAACGGCGGATCGGTGCACGTCATGAACGCGGAGTCGTCGAAGCCCACCACCGACACGTCGGCCGGCACCGAACGGCCCAGCCGCCGAGCCGCGCGGATCGTGCCCAACGCCAGGACGTCGCTGGCGCAGATGATGCCGGTCACGCCCCGCTCGACCAACTTCGTCGCGGCGACCCGCGCCCCCTCCATCGAGAAGCTGGAGCGCTCGACGCACTCAGCGTCGCCCTCGTCCCAGCCCGCCGCCTGGATCATCGCGTCGAGCTTGCGCCGCGACGGCACATGCCCTTCCGGGCCGAGCACCATCCCGATCCGTTCGTGCCCGAGCGACCGCAGGTGTCCGTACGCCTGCTCCACCGCCACCGCGTCGTCGGTGGAGACCCGGGGGAACCCCAGTTCGTCGACACCTGCGTTGACCAACACGACCGGAAGCCCTCGGTCGGTCAGCCGGCGGTAGTGGTCGTGCCGGGCGTCGGCGAGCGCGTACGAGCCACCAGCGAAGATCACCCCGGAGACCTGGTGGTCGAGGAGCATCTCCACGTAGTCCATTTCGGAGACCCCGCCGATGGTGCGGGCACAGAGCGCCGGGGTGTAGCCGCGCTGGGCGAGCGTGCCGGTGACGACCTCTGCCAGCGCCGGGAAGATCGGGTTCTGCAACTCGGGCAGCACCAACCCGACCAGTCGGGCGCGCTCGCCCCGCAACTTGGTCGGCCGCTCGTAACCGAGCACGTCCAGCGCCGTCAGCACGGCCGTCCGGGTCGCCTCGGAGACGCCGTCCCGGCCGTTGAGCACCCGGCTGACGGTGGCCTCGCTGACGCCCGCCTTCTTGGCAACTTCTGTCAACCGCTTGGTCACGGGCGCAATCGTACGTCGCCCTGATGAAAGAAATGAACAGCAAAATGCGCTGCGCTTGCTGTCCGGCTGCCGCATTCCTCCCATCGGCCATCAAATAGGCGCGTCCACGGGCCACGGGTAGGCCTTCGCGATGGGCGCGGCCAGGTCGACCGCCCCGTCGCCTGCATCGCCCGCGCCGCCAAGATCCGCGCAACAACAGGGATATTGATGTCTCCCGCACGTCGGAGGCAGCAACATCCGGGAAGTTGCGCGGATCTTGGGCCGGGGCGCGGGGGGCGCGAGGGCGCGGGGGCGCGAGGGCGCCGGGGCGCGGGGGGCGCGAGGGCGCGGGGGCGCGAGGGGCGCGAGGGCGCGAGGGCGCGGAGGCGCGAGGGCGCGGAGGCGCGAGGGCGCGGAGGCGCGAGGGCGCGGAGGCGCGAGGGCGCGGAGGCGCGAGGGCGCGGAGGCGCGAGGGCGCGGAGGCGCGGGGGCGCGAGGGCGCGGGGGCGCGAGGGCGCGGGGGCGCGAGGGCGCGGGGGCGCGGGGGCGCGGGGGCGGTTGTCAGGACAGATCGCGCAGCGCGGACTCGATGGCCCGGTGGAAGGTCGGGTACGCGTAGATCATGTGCCGGAGCTGACTCAGCGGCACCGCCGCGTGCACCGCCACCACCAGTGCGGAGAGCACCTCGCCGCCGGCCGGCCCGACCGAGGTCGCGCCTATCAGCACGCCCTGGTCGGCGTCCGCGACGAGCTTGATGAAACCGTCGTCGCCGACCCGATGGATCCAGCCTCGGGTCGAGCTGCCGAGTTCGGTGAAGCCCACCTGCACGTTGATGCCACGGTCGCGGGCCTGCCGCTCGGTGAGCCCGACCGCGCCGACCTCGGGGTCGGTGAAGGTCACCCGGGGCAGCGCGCGGTAATCGGCTCGCGGCACGGTGCCGGCCGACCCGCTCGATCCGCTGGCGGCCAGCGAGCTGGACGCGCCCATCGCTCCACCGACCACGCTGGAGGTGCCGCTGGCGTCCGCCCCCGCCTTCGCCTGCCGGGCAACGGCCAGGATGTCGGCGATCACGATCCCCGCCTGGTACATGGCGATGTGGGTGAAGGCGCCCTCGCCGGTCAGGTCACCGACCGCCCAGACATGGTCGGTGACGTGCAGCCGGTCGTCGACGGGGAGGAAACGCTGGCCGGCGTCCAGGCCGATCGTGTCCAGACCCAACTCGGCCAGGTGCGCCTTGCGGCCGGTCACCACCAGCAGCCGTTCGGCGGTGAACTCCGTGCCGCCGCCACCGCACACTGTGAACGTGGTCCCGTCGTGCTCGACCCGTTCGGCGCGTACCCCGGTGTGGATCTCCACGCCGTCGGCGCGCAGCGCCCTGGCGGCGACCTCGGACGCCTCGGGCTCCTCGACGGCCAGCACCCGGTCCATCGCCTCGACCACTGTGACCCGGACCCCGAAGCGGGCGAAGACCTGCGCCAACTCCAGGCCGATCGCACCGCCGCCGAGCACCAGCAGCGACTCGGGCAGTTCCTCGACCTCGATCGCCTGGTGGTTGGTCCAGTACGGCGTGTCGGCCAGGCCGTCGATGGGCGGCACCGTTGGACGGGTACCGGTGCCCAGCACCACCCCGTACCGGGCCTCGAACACCTGGTCACCGACGCGGACCCGGCGCGGACCGTCGAGCCGCCCGCTGCCCCGCACGAGCCGGCCGCCCTTGCCGATGAACCGCTCGGCCGCGACCGTGTCGTCCCAGGTGTCGGTGGCTTCCTCGCGGATCCGCTTCGCCACCGGTGCCCAGTCCGGCTGGACCTGCGCCGTCCCGCCGAGCCCGTCGACCCGGCGGGCCTCGGCGAGTGCGTTGGCCGCCCTGATCATCATCTTGCTCGGAATGCAGCCCCAGTACGGGCACTCCCCGCCGACGAGATCCCGTTCGACGCCGACAACGCTCAGGCCGGCCTCGGCGAGCCGTTCGGCCACCTCCTCGCCGCCGACTCCGAGCCCGACCACGACCACATCCACCAGCTCCGGCTCCGCCACACCGAACAGCATCCCCCAGCGACACCACCCCGGCCACCGAGGTCGGCGGAAAAGCCGGCACGCGCACCGGCCCGGACGCCTACCGTGACCGGATGCACGCACGCTTCACTCCGGTCCGGGACCACTTCCACGACCTGCTCGCCTCCGGACGGGAGACCGGGGCCAGCTTGACCATCTGGTACGACGGGCAGCCGGTCGTGGACCTGGTCGGCGGCTCCCGCAGCGGCCACCGGCCGGGCGACGCGCCGTGGCTGCCGGACACGCTGGTCAACGTCTACTCGGTCGGCAAGCCGGTGGCCGCGCTCTGCCTGCTGCTGCTCGTCGACCGGGGAACTGTCGACCTCGACGCGCCGGTGGACCGGTACTGGCCGGAGTTCCGCACTCCCGCCACAGTGCGGCAGGTGTTGTCGCACACCGCCGGGCTGCCGGCCTTCCCGGTGCCCCGACCGGCCACCGCGATCGCCGACTGGGCGCTGCTCACCGGTGACCTGGCCGCCGCCGACCCCGAGTGGTCGCCGGGCTCGGTCGCCGGGGAACACGCCTGGACGTACGGGCATCTGGTGGGTGAGCTGGTCCGCCGGGTCGACGGGCGGTCGCTGGGTCGGTTCCTGGCCGAGGAGGTCGCGGACCCCTGGCAGCTCGACCTCGGCTTCGGGCTGACCGAGGCGGACCAGCAACGCTGCGCGGACCTGCGGTACGGCGACCCGCAGTGGCCCGGTCGGAAGCTCGGCGAACCGCTGTCACTGCGGGCGCGGGCGCTGGGCAACCCGGCCGGCGGGCTGGACCTCGCCGTGCTGAACAGCCCGCTGTGGCGGGGTGCCGAGATGCCCGCGGTCAATCTGCACGCCACCGCGCCCAGCCTGGCCCGGCTCTACGCCGGGCTGCTGGCCGGCGGCGTCCTGAACGGTGTCCGGCTGGTCAGCCCGGAGCTGATCGCGGAGACCACCCGGGTCCAGTACGACGGGCCGGACCTGGTGCTGGACCGCCCGGTCCAGTGGACGTTGGGCATGCAACGCGAACCGGACGGCAGCTGGGGCATGGGCGGCATCGGCGGCAGCAGCGCGTGGGCCGACCCCGAGCGCGGCTACACCTTCGCGTACGCCACCGCGCACCTCGCCGAGCACGACCGGGTGGACGAGCTGGTCGAGGCGTTGCACTCGGTGCTCTGATCAGCGCAGCCAGACGGGGTCGGTGCCGGGCACCGAGAGCGGCGGTGGGTAGTCGAGCGTGCGGCGCAGCCCGTCGGGCAGCCGCCACGGCTGGTGGATGGCCTTGCCCTGCACCCCCGCCAGCTCCGGCACCCACCGGCGCACGTAGTCGCCGGCCGGGTCGTACCGTTCGGCCTGCCGTACCGGGTTGAACCCCCGGTACGGCTTGGTGTCGTTGCCGGTGCCGGCGACCCACTGCCAGTTGCCGGAGTTGTTGGCCACGTCCCCGTCGAGCAGCCAACGGAAGAAGACCGCCACCCCGGACCGCCAGTCCTGCCCGAGGTGCTTGGTGAGGTAGCCGGCGGTGATCAGCCGGGCCCGGTTGTGCATCCAACCCTGCGTCCGCAGCTGCCGCATCCCGGCGTCGACGATCGGCATCCCGGTCCGGCCCTCGGTCCAGGCCGCCAACGCGTCGTCGTCGTAGCGCCACCGCTCGGTCGCGCCCCGCCGGTACGCCGTGGTCGAGATCTCCGGGAAAGCGGCGGTGACCTGGTAGTAGAAGTCCCGCCAGCAGAGCTGCCGGACGAACGGGCCGGACCGGTCCCCGGCACGGTTCGCCACCGCCAGCGGCGACACGCAACCGAAGCGCAGGTACGGGCTCAGCCGCGAGGTGTCGTCGCCGGCCATGTCGTCGTGCTGATCGCCGTACCGGGTCAGCTCGGGCAACCAGTCGGTGAGCCGTTGCCGGGCCACCCGCTCACCACCGACAGCCGCGTCCGGCGAGTCGCCGACGGGCAGCGCCGGCAGCTGGCCCACGCGGACCCGGTCGGGCAGCGCGATGCGCCGCGGTGCCGCCAGCTCCTCGCGCCACCGGTGGGCCGCCCAGGCCCGGTGGTACGGGCTGAACACCCGGTAGTGGTCACCGCCGCCGGGCCGCAACGCGCCCGGCTCGACCACTGTCAGCCCGGGAAAAAGTCGCAGGTGCAGCCGGTGCCGCTCGCACTCGGCGCGTAGTCGCCGTTCCCGCCGGCTGGCGTAGCGGCTGACGTCGGCCGAGAGCGCCACGGCGGAGGCGTCGACCTCGGCGGCCAGCCGGATCGTCTCGGTCACCGGGTCACCGTGCCGGACCACCAGGTCGCCACCGAGATCGCGGAGTTGGGCGCGCAGGTCGGCCAGGGCCTGGTGCAGGAAGCGGGTGCGGTTGGCGGACCGGTCGGCCAACACCGGGTCGAGCACGTACAGCGGCACCACCTGGTCGAAGGCCGCACACGTGCTGGCCAACGCCGGGTGGTCGTGCACCCGCAGGTCGCGGGTGAGGAGCACGATCGCCGTACTCGCGGTCACCGGCTCTCCGGGTGGATCGCCGGCCCGGGGATGACGACCGGGGTCCCGGTCGGGGTGAGCAGGGCCCGGGCGGCCACCGCCATCCGTCGCCGCTGTGGCACCAGGGCCCGCCGAACGAAGACGTCGTAATCCTGCGCGGCCACCTCGTCGAGGATGCCGCCGTAGAGCGCGTACGCGGTGCGCATGCAGGCCTGCGAGGCGGGCGCGAGCATGGTGATGCCCGGTGCGGCGGCGGCGTAGTGCGCCTGGGCGCGGGTCACCTCGTACTCGATCAGCTCGCGGATCCGGGGCGTACCGCGACCTCGGTCGCGGGCCGCTACCAACTCCTCGCGGGTGACCCCGAACTTCGCCAGGTCCTCGTCCGGCAGGTAGGTGCGGCCCCGGTCGAGGTCCTCGGCGACGTCCCGGATGAAGTTGGTGAGCTGGAAGGCGAAGCCGAGCTGTCGGGCCGGCTCCCGAGCCGCCGCCGGGTCGCAGCTGCCCAGGATCGGCAGCATCATGGTGCCGATGACCGCCGCCGAACCCTCCATGTAGTCGAGCAGGTGGTCGTAGGTCGGGTACGCGGTGACGGTGAGGTCCATCGCCATGCTCTTCAGAAACGACGCAAAGTCGTCCCGGTCGAGATCGAAGACGGCGATCGTGTGCAGCACGGCCGGCAACAGGGGGTCGTCGACCGACGCACCGTGCAGACCGGCCACGAACTGGCCGGCCCAGTTGTCCAGCAGGGCGGCCCGTTCGGCCGGCGGCAGGGCCTCGGTGCGGTCGACGATCTCGTCCGCGTACCGGGTGAACCCGTAGAGGGCGTGCACATGCCGTCGTTTCCAAGCGGGAAGCAGGCGGGTGGCGAGATAGTAGGTGCGGCCGTGGCGTTTGTGCAGCTCACGACACCGGTCATAGGCAGCGGTGAGATCGGTTTCCACCGGCCCTCCTCTAATTTATCGACGCACCAATCGACGCAACCCGTAGCCTAGGGTACGCTCGGCCACATGGCCAACGACGCAGTTGCGGGTGACGTGACCCGCGTGGCGCCGGCTGGGCCGGCGGACGGGGACGATCCGGTCCGCGCCGTTCTGGCCGCGTACACCCACGATCTGGTAACGGCGGTCGACGAGACCCTGGACACTTTCCTCACCGCCGAGGTTGACACCCTCCACGACATCGACCCGTCGATGGGAAGCTTCGCCGCCACCGCCCGGGAGGCCGTCCTGGCCGGCGGCAAACGGATCCGGTCCACGTTCGCCTACTGGGGTTGGCGCGGGGCGGTCGGCGGCACCGCGGCGCTGCCGCCGGTGCTGCCCGCGCTGGCCGCGCTGGAGCTGCTGCACACCTTCGCGCTGGTGCACGACGACGTGATGGACGCGTCCACCACCCGCCGTGGCCGGCCCACCGCGCACGTCGCACTCGCCGAACAGCACCTCGCCGCCGGCCACCGGGGTGACCCCGGCCGGTTCGGCGAGGCCGTCGCCGTGCTCGTCGGCGACCTCTGCATGGTCTGGGCCGACCAGTTGCTGTCCCACGCCTCGGTGCCGTCGACCCGACTCCTCGAGGTGCGCCGCTGCTACGACCAGATGCGGGTGGAGACGGTCGCCGGGCAGTATCTCGACGTGCTCGGCGAGAACGCCCCGGCCAGTTGGTCGGTCGACCGGGCGCTGCGGGTGGCCCGCTACAAGACCGCTAGCTACACCGTCCAGCGACCACTGCTCTTCGGGGCCACCCTGGCCGGGGTGCCCGCCGACGATCCGCTGGTCTCCACCTACACCCGCTACGGCCTGGCCGTCGGCGAGGCGTTCCAGCTCCGCGACGACCTGCTCGGCGTCTACGGCGACCCGGCGGCCACCGGCAAGCCGACCGGTGACGACCTCCGCACCGGCAAACCGACCGCGCTGCTCATGCTGGCCCGGGAGCTGGCCACCCCGGCCCAGCTCACCGCGTTGGAGCGGGCCGCCGACGGCCCGGTCGACAAGCTCGCCGGGCTGGTCGCCGAGACCGGCGCGGTGACCCGGGTGGAGCAGATGATCGCCGAGCGGGTGAGCGACGCGCTGGCCGCGCTCGACGCTGCACCCGTGGACCAGACGGCGCGCACCGCGCTGACCGGGCTGGCCACCGCCGCAACCAACCGGCGGGCCTGATGAGCGACTTGAGCGAGGAGGTGGTCACGTGCGGACGGTGAGCGGACGGACGGACCGGGTGGTGGTCGTCGGAGCCGGGCTGGGTGGGCTCGCCTGTGCCCTGCACCTGGCCGGCAGCGGTCGACAGGTGACAGTGCTGGAACGCGAGCCGGTGCCCGGCGGGCGGGCCGGCCGGCTGGGCGTGGACGGCTACGAGTTCGACACCGGCCCGACAGTGCTCACCATGCCCGACCTGATCGCCGAGGCGCTCGGCGCGGTCGGCGAGGAGCTGCGCGACTGGCTGGACCTGACCCCGATCGATCCCGCCTACCGGGCGTACTACCCGGACGGCTCGACCCTCGACGTACTCACCGACACCACCCGGATGGCGGCCGAGATCTCCCGGGTCTGCGGGCCTCGGGAGGCCGACGGCTACCTGCGGTTCGTCGAGTACGCGCGGGAGCTGTGGCGGCTGGAACGCACCGACTTCATCGAGCGCAACCTGGACGCGCCGACCGATCTGATCACCGGCAACCTGCTCAAGCTGCTCGGCGGCGGGGCCTTCCGACGCCTCCAAACGAAGATCAACCAGTTCTTCCGGGACCCGCGTACCCAGCGGATCTTCTCCTTTCAGGCGATGTACGCCGGCCTCGCGCCGCACGACGCGCTGGCCATCTACGCGGTCATCGCGTACCTCGACTCGGTGGCCGGGGTCTACTTCCCGCGCGGCGGCATCCACGCGGTCTCCCGGGCGATGGCCGGCGCGGCCGAGAAGCACGGCGTGCAGATCCGGTACGACACCACCGTGACCCGGGTGGAGACCGCCAACGGTCGGGCCACCGGCGTGCTCACCGCCGACGGCGAGCTGGTGCCGGCGGACGTGGTGGTGCTCAACCCCGACCTGCCGGTCGCCTACCGGGACCTGCTCCCCGCCGAGCCGCGCCGTCGGCTCACCTACTCGCCGTCCTGCGTCGTTCTGCACGTCGGCTCCCGACAGTCCTATGCGAAGATCGCCCATCACAACATCCACTTCGGACGCGCGTGGAAGGGCACCTTCGATGAGGTCATCCGGCGGGGCGAGTTGATGACCGATCCGTCACTGCTGGTGACCAACCCGAGCCGGACCGACCCCGCGGTGGCCCCTGCGGACCGGCACACCTACTACGTGCTCGCCCCGGTGCCCAACCTGCACCGGTCGCCGTTCGAGTGGCGCGGCGACCTGACCAAGCGCTACACCGAGCAGCTGATCGGCACCCTGGAGGAGCGCGGCTACGTCGGCTTCGGCGCCGGGGTCGAGGTGCTACGGGCGGTCACCCCCGCCGAGTGGGAGGAGCAGGGAATGGCAGCGGGCACCCCGTTCGCCGCCGCGCACACCCTCTTCCAGACCGGCCCGTTCCGCCCGTCCAACCTGCACCGCGACCTGTCGAACGTGGTGTTCGTCGGCTCCGGGACCCAGCCCGGCGTGGGCGTACCGATGGTGCTCATCTCCGGCAAGCTCGCCGCCGGCCGAATCACCGGGGAAGGCCGATGAGCAGCCGTGAAAAACATCTCGTCGAACTCGTCGACGACACCGGCAAGGCCCACGGCGAGACGACCGTCGCTGCCGCGCACCAACCCCCGGGGCAACTGCACCGGGCCTTCTCGGTGTTACTGATGGACCCGGACGGCCAGGTGCTGCTCCAGCGCCGGGCCGCCGCCAAGACCCGGTTCCCGCTGCGCTGGGCCAACTCCTGCTGCGGCCACCCGCAGCCCGGGGAGTCGCTCGCCGAGGCGGCCAACCGCCGGCTGAGTGAGGAGTTGGGCGCGGGCCCGGTCGAGCTGACCGAGGTCGGCATCTACGTCTACTACGCCGAGGACCCGGCCACCGGTCGGGTCGAGTTCGAGTACGACCACGTGCTGCGAGGCGAGTTCCTGCCCGGCGCTCCGCTGCTGCCCGACCCGGACGAGGTGGCCGAGCTGCGGTGGGCCGATCCCGCCGCGCTGGAGGCCGAGTTGACCAGTGACCCCCGGTCGTACGCGCCCTGGCTGGGCGGGGTGGTGAACCGGCTGCTCCGCCCCTCGGAGTCCCGGTCGGGCGCAACCGGTCCGGTCATGACCCCGCCCGGACCGTCGGCGGATGACACGGCGGAGCGGTCGGGTGGTCGATGAGGCGCTGAGCGCGGGCGCTGTCGCACGCCGGTTGGGGGTCGCGGTGACGACCCTGCGCACCTGGCACCAGCGCTACGGGCTCGGTCCCAGCGAACACATCCCCGGTCACCACCGCCGGTACACCCCTTCCGACCTGGTCCGCCTGGAGATCATGCGGCGACTCACCGCCGAGGGGGTGAGCCCCGCCGAGGCGGCCCGCTGGGCCCGCCAGGCTCCGGATCCGACGACCAACGGCACCGTCACCCGGATCCACCCGACCGGCCGTGACGGCGGCGGCACCATCCCGGTCGGCCGTGCCGGCCCGGCGGCCCGGGGACTGGCCCGGGCTGCCATGCGCCTGGACGCGGCGGCGATCAGCGAGACGATCGCGCACGCCTTGGCCGCCGACGGCGTCGTCGCCACCTGGGACGGCCTGCTGCGCCCGGTCCTCGCCGGCATCGGCGAACGGCACGCCGCCACCTCCGGTCTGATCGAGGTGGAACACCTCATGTCCCGCTGCGTCTCGGAAGCGCTCGCGGCGGCCAGCCGGGCCAAGGTCCCCACCGGGCCGGCCCGGATCCTGCTCTCCTGCGCCGACGAGGAACAGCACACCCTGCCGCTGGAGGCGCTGGCCGCGGCGCTCGCGGAGGCCGGTGTCAGCTACCGGATGCTCGGCGCCCGGGTGCCGGTGGCCGCGCTCGTCGAGGCGGTCAACCGGACCGGACCGGCCGCCGTGGTGCTCTGGTCACAAACTCGGGCCACCGCCGACCCGGCCCAACTCAGCGCGCTCCTGGCCGCACCCCGACGCCCGTTGCTGGTGCTCGCCGCCGGCCCCGGCTGGCGCGCCGACACCCTGCCCGCCGGGGTGGTGCGGCCGGTGGACCTGGCCGAGGCGGTCTCGCTCTCCGCTGCCGTGCGCGACGCCCTGCACCAGTCGAGGCGTGACTGATCGCACTGTCCCCGGCTGGCGGCGTCAACTACCGTCGGGCGGGTCCGCCTACCCCGACCCCTCCGGGAGCGAGCAGATGCAAGCCCGCGCCGTCCTGGCGTCCGTCCTCGCCATGGCGCTGTTCTTGTCCGGCTGTGCCCAGCCGCACCGCACCATCGCACCCGTCAGTGCCCCACCGCCGGAATCGACAGCGCCGCCCACCCCGAAACCGCACCCCAGCGTCACCAAGCCGGCCAAACCGCCACTGCGGCCACTGCCGGCCAAGCTCCCCGCCGGTCTGGGTCGCAACACCGGCGTACGCCCGGTGGCCCTGACGTTCGACGACGGGCCCAGCCCAGCCTGGACACCCAAGGTGCTCGACCAGCTGAAGGCCGCCAAGGTGACGGCGACCTTCTGCGTCGTCGGTCGGGAGGTGCAGCGCCACCCGGAGCTGGTCCGACGGATCGTCCGGGAGGGACACCAGCTCTGCAACCACAGTTGGCGACACGACCTCGATCTCGCCCGACGACCCGTCGCCGAGATTCGGGCCGACCTGGACCGCACCAACAAGGCCATCCAGAAGGCCTCTCCCGGCGCAAAGGTGCCGTTCTACCGGCAACCGGGCGGCCGGTGGACGTCGGAGGTGCTCGGGGTGGCCAAGAACCTCGGCATGCGCCCGCTGCACTGGTCGGTCGACCCGCAGGACTGGGACAAGCCCACCGCGGCCACCATCGGCAAACGGGTCCACGCCGCCACCCGCCCCGGGGCCATCGTGCTGCTGCATGACGGAGGCGGAAATCGGGCCGCGACCCTCGCCGCCTGCCCGAAGATGATCGCCGATCTGAAGCGGCGTTTCGGCATCACCCGACTCCGCTAGAACCGTCCTGACCTGTGGTTATGACCCGTCCCAAGCCCTTGGTGATACCGATTTTGTCGACCGGCCGGGCATCACGTATGCTTTCGAAGCCTCCGGCGGGGCCGGATGGGAGCAAGTCCGCTTGAAGTTGCGAGTGTGCAATGATGGCGGGGCCGCCCTCATCGTCTAGCGGCCCAGGACGCCGCCCTTTCAAGGCGGTAGCACGGGTTCGAATCCCGTTGGGGGCACGACCGGCGCAAGCCGGAGCAACACAAGCTAGGTCCTGTGGAGCAGTTGGAGTGCTCGCCGCCCTGTCAAGGCGGAGGTCGCGGGTTCAAGTCCCGTCAGGACCGCAGCGCTGACGCCGCGCCCCGCGCGGCGTTCTGCGTATCGGAGCAGGTCGCCTTGCCACCGGTTCGTCCGGTTGCCGGGTAACATGATCCGAGCGGCACGGCCAGGTAGCTCAGTTGGTACGAGCGTCCGACTGAAAATCGGAAGGTCGGCGGTTCGACCCCGCCCCTGGCCACATAGCCTTTCGCCGGGCTACAGAGGTCCCCACCAGCGGATTCGCAGGTGGGGATCTTGCTGTTTCCGGCGCTTGCGCCGGTCAACTGTTTCCGGCGCTTGCGCCGACGACCTCCGGCCGGCCCACGTGCGCCCAGCCACCGGCCCACGCGACCGGCCCGACCCGCCTGCGTGATCAGCAACACCCCGGTCCGCTTGATCGACTCGGCTTTCAGGAGATCGGGCTGTCCCCGCGCGCGCGACACCGCGATATCAAGGAAACCGAGTCGATCACCTACGCCTCGCGGCTACCTGGCGGTCCCGACGGGCGACGGGGGCGTCAGTCCCGGCGCGCGACCCAGGCGGCGTCCATCCCGGCGCGCGACCAGGCGGCATCAGTCCCGGCGCGCGACCAGGCGGCGCTAGTCGCGGCGGCCCTGCGGGCGGTGCTGCGCAACGCTGCCCTGGATCGCCTCCCACACGCTGCGTCCGGCCTGTCGCAACGTCTCACCCGCCTGCTCGGCGAGTTGGGCCGCACCCTGCGCCGCGCTCTGGGCCGCCGCCTGCGCCGCGCCCGGCAGACCACCGTCGCCATCCCCGGACGGGCTCGGACCGGCCCCGGCCGGCTGACCAGGCTTGCCGCGGTTATCTCCGGCCGCGGTCCCCGCCGGCCCCTCGGAGCGTTGCGGACCCTGGCCCGCCCCGGCCGGTCGCTGCCCCTGCGGATGCCCCTGATCAGCTGCCCCGGGTCCGCCAGCTCGCGGTCCGGGGCCGCCAGCATCCGGTGCCGACCCGGCCGGACCTGCCCCGAACCGACCGGCATCCGCCCGACCCGCATCCGCCCGACCCGCATCCGCCCGACCCGCATCCGCCCGACCCGCATCCGCCCGATCAGACGCAGGCCGACCCAACGCAGGCCGACCCAACGCAGGCCGACCCGACGCAGGCTGATCAGAACCCGGCCGACCAGGTCCAGGCTGACCAGGTCCAGGCTGACCAGACGCAGGCTGACCGAGACCCGGCCGATCGGAAGCCGGCCGATCGGAAGCCGGACGATCGGAAGCCGGACGATCACGGTCGACCGACGGCCCGGCTGCACCAACCTGCCGGCCCGGCTCGTCGCGTGCGCGGTCCGAGTACCGGCTCGACGCTTTGATCTCCGCCGCGCCCGAGGTCACCTGTTGGGTGCTGCGCCCCAGGTCGTCGACGGCGGTGCGCGCGAGCACCTCGATGATCTGTGGGTTGTTGTCGAGTGTGTCGAGCGCTCGCCCCAGGATCCTGGTCAGCTGCTCCAACCGGACCCGCAGCTGCGCCTCGGCGTTCACGCCGTTGACGTTCAACTCGCCGCCGTTGAGGTGCACCCGTACGCCGGCGTCGACCTGGAGCAGGTTGGCCACTCGCGCGCGCAGCGACAGGTCGGCCTCCAGGCCGTCGACCGCCAGTCGGATGGAGTCGACGGAGACCTTCGGTATGTCGAGCAGGACGTCCGGGCCGACGTCCCGGTCCGGCTCCCGCTGCTGCCCGCTCTCGCTCATGCTCTCCCGCCCCGCCTGCTTCCGGCCCGGTCGTCCGAGCCGTTGGGCGCGGTTACCCGCTTTCCGATCGGGCATCCCGTCCGTGACGACCCGGCGACCCTCTGTCTGGAACCGGGCACCGCGCGAAGCTGCACAGCCGGGCATCAGCCGGTATGGTCCGGGCCTATGGGACAGGAATTGACTGATCCGGCCGACATCCGGCAGGACGTCGGCCAGTTCTCTCTCCGGTGCAGCCTTGTCGTCCCAAGCTCCGCCGAGCACGCGTTCGCGGTCTTCACTGATGAGCTGACCGACTGGTGGGTCACCGAGTACACCTGGTCCGGCCCGCACGCGTTGGCCGAGCTGGGCATGGAGCCGCGGGCCGGGGGCATGCTCTACGAGTTGGGTCCGTACGGTTTCCGCGCCGACTGGGGTCGGGTGCTCACCTGGGATCCGCCTCGCCGGCTTGTCTTCGTCTGGCAGATCGGCCCGGATCGGGCACCGGTGCCGGACCCGGCCCGCGCGAGCGAGGTCGAGGTGCTGTTCCATTCCGAGGGGCCGGAACGCACCCGGGTCGAGCTGGAGCATCGGCACTTCGACCGGCACGGCGAGGCCGCCGAGGGCTACCGCAAGGCGCTCACCGCCGGCTGGCACGAGTTGCTCACCCGCTACGTCGCCGCGGTGTCGCGCCACCGCCCCACCACGCCGGCCTGACGGCGCACGAGGTCACCGGCCGAGTTGCCGATCGGCAACGGCGCCGCCGAGGTCCCGACCACCGAGGTTGGCGCGTTGTCCGGCTTCAGCCCCCGAGCCGAAGCCGGTGCCACCCAGCCGGCGCGGCGGTGCGGTGCGCAGCCGCGGGTACTCCTCGGTGAGCCGTCGCTGGACCCGGTCGGACCGGTCGGCCAGCACCAGCGCCATCGACGGCGTGCCCGAATCGCTGGCCGCCGCCGTTTCGGCCGCCCAGAGTCGGCCGCCCACCACCTCGGCGAAACCGGCCAGCCAGGAGCGCCGGAAGGCCGCCGGGTGGTCGTCGGCTGGCACCTCGGTGGCGGCCAGGCCGTGCGCCGCCTGCACGAGCAGTGAGGTGAAGAGCAGGTCGACCCGTTCCAGGTCGCTGGCGAAGCCGAAGAGGTGCATTGCGAACCCGTTGCCCTGCCGGCGGCGTACGCAGCGGCAGCGCAGGGGCTCGGCCACCGCGGCGAGCAGGCCGACCTTGTCGCGGGCGTACGGGGCGACGATGTCCAGCACCCGGTCGCCGACCGGGTCGGTGGTGGGGTCGCGGGCGGCGAGGAGGGCCCGGTCCACGCCGTACCGGGCGATCAGCTCGGTCGCCTTGGCGGTGAACGCGGCCGACTCGGCGGGTGTGCAGGCTGGGTCCTCGGCCTTGGCCAGCAACTTGCGCACCTTGCTGAGGATGGCCTCGGACATGCCTACAGAGCTATCACACGGGCCGGACCTCGTCGGGGCCGCGCCGGAATCGATCGATACGTATCATCGTCACGATCAGATGATCAGTCCTATACGGACGGTCAATCACCTGTTTCCGGAGGAACGAATGCCATCCCCGACCGCTCGCCTGCTCGCCGTCGCCACCGCCACCGCACTGCTCGCCGCCGGCACGCCCGCCCGGGCGGAACCGACAACACCGACCGCACCGGTCAACTCCGGGCCGAACGCGTTCGCCCCGCTCGCCACCTGTTACGGCGGGGCGGTCCGGTCGTACTTCGAGACGGGCCGTTACGGCGGCTCGGCCGGCCAGTACCGCACCACCACGCGCTGTCGCGACATCAACGTCCGCAACGCGAGCGTGTACGCCACCGAAGCGTGCGTGATCTTCGTCGACAAGACGAGCGCCTGCAACTACTGGACCTACCTGCCGGCCAACTCGGGCTGGACCACGGTGGCGACCAACGTCAAGGACGGCGTCAACTTCCGGGTCCGCTTCGAGAACCTGCGGTACGAGTACGAACCGCTGATCGCGTACCACGCCTTCTGACCGAGCCACGCGGCCGCGGCGTCCGCCCCCCGACGGACGCCGCGGCCCGCCGACAACGCCGCACCCACCGCGGCCCGTCGACGCGTCAGCCGGCGCGGCTGCGCAGGGTGGCGATCGTCGAGCCGGCAAGCGTCAGCAGGCAGTCCGGGAGCAGCCCATCCGCAGCCGCCGCGCCGAACAGGGCCTCGCCGGTGGGTTCGTCCTGATTCGCGTACGCACTGACGAAGCGGGCCACCCAGCGGGTGTCGTACCCGGCCTGGTCGATCCCCGGGAAGTCGAGCGCCGCCCCGCTCGCCGCTGGCGCGTCACCGAGCATGGTCGCCGCCAGGCACCAGGCGACCCCGTACGCGCCGCTCAGGCCGGCCCGGTCGACGACCGCGTCGAACGCTCCCACCACCGCGTCTCCATCGCCGGTCAGCGCCGAACGGAGCACGGCGGCCGCGTCATCGAACGTCTGCTGTGGTAGGTCGGTCACTCAGCGCACAGTAGGACGGGTGGTCAAGTCCCCCGACAACCGTCACTGTCCGTGTTCAATGCGAGCGACCTGCGCATTACGCCGCCTCCACGGTCCCGCCGCCGGCCTCGGCACGCTAATGTGCGCAGCGGACCTTCGCCGGAGGAAGGACGACCCATGTTCGTAACACGCCGCTCGCGGGTAGCCACACTGGCTGCCTGCGCGACGATCCTGCTCGCCACGAGCGCTTGCGGGGATGACAAGCCCGAGGAGGCAAGCGCCCAACAGGTGCGCCTCTACGGCACGGACGGCAACATGCTCAACTCCTATCCTGCCGAGTTGAAGGAACGGGCGAGCCTCGTCGACGGGATGAAGGGCACCACGCCGCTCACCCCGCTGCCGGACGACTTCAAGAGCCGGCTACGGGCCGTCGATCCGGCGCTGACGGACTACCTCTACTCCGCCGAGACGTACGACGCGGTGGTGATCGCCGTGCTCGCCGCCCAGTTGGCCGGCAGCACCAACCCGGCGGACATCGCCAAGCAGATCGTCGGTGTGACAAACGACGGGCAGCGCTGCGAGGACCCCGCCAGCTGCCTCGCGTTGGCCCGCAACGGGCAGGACATCGAGTACCGCAGCGTCTCGCTGACCCGGGCGGGCTTCACCGACAAGGGTGAGCCGGCCACCGCGAGCTACGCCACGCTGACCTTCGACGGGCAGCAGATCAACGACGGCAAGACCGAGTTCGTCGGTGCGGGCATCGAGTCGGCGGCGAGCACCAAGACGCCGCCGAAGCCGAAGAAGCAGCGCGCCGGTGGGGACCCCGACCAGGAGCCGCTGGTCCTGGGCGGTTTGCTGCCGAAGACCGGTGACCTCGCGATCGCCTATCCCCCGATGGCCGCCGGCGCCGCGCTGGCGATCAAGGAGATCAACGCCGCGGGTGGCGCCCTGGGCAAGCCGGTGACGTGGAAGGACGGCGACGACGGCACCAGCCCGACGGTGGCCAAGGCGACGGTGGCCAAGCACGTGACGGACGGCGTCAGCGTGATCATCGGCGCGGGTGGTTCCGGTATCTCCCGCGAGGTGCTGCCGGACGTGGTGCAGGCCGGGAAGATCCTCTTCTCCCCGTCCAACACCGACAGCGGCCTGACCGACGTGGAGGACAAGGGCCTCTACTTCCGCACCGCCCCGCCGGACAGCCTCCAGGGCCGGGCACTGGCCGACGTGATCCTCCGCGACGGATCCCAGAAGATCGTCATCGTCGCCCGCAAGGACTCCTACGGCGAGGGCCTCCAGGCCACCGTCCGCGACGAGCTGGCGAAGGCGGGCATCGCCGACGACCGGCTCAAGCTGCTGACGTACGAGCCGCCGGCCGACGCGAAGGCGGCGCCGGTCGACTTCAGCGGTGGCGCGAAGGAGATCAAGGAGTTCGGTGCGGACGCCGTACTGATCATCGGTTTCGGTGAGTCCGCCCAGGTGATCCGCGGCCTGGCCGACGCCGGGGTGCAGATCGGGCAGTAGCAGGACCTGAGGCCCACGACGGCCGCACCGGCTTCCCGCCGGTGCGGCCGTTTTCGGGTACGGGGGTCAGCGCGGCCGACGGCGCTGCAGGAACTCGGTCATCCGGCGGTGCTTTTCGTCGTCCTCGAAGAGCACCGCCTGGCTGACCAGGTCGAGGTGCGGGTGCGCGGCGGCCGGCGCGTCCACCGCCAGCTTGGTCAGCCGCAGCGCCAACGGTGAACCCAGGGCGATCTCGTCCAGCACCGCGTGCGCCACCGGCAGCAGCTCGTCGGGCTCGTCCACCACCCGGTTCACCAGGCCGATCCGCAGCGCCTCGGCGGCGTCCACCCGCCGGCCGGTGAAGAGCAGCTCCTTGGCCCGACCCTCGCCGATCAACGCGGGCAGCCGGTGGGTCGCGCCGGCGCCGGCCAGGATGCCCAACCGCACCTCCGGCTGGCCGAAGACCGCCCGCGCCGTGCACACCCGCAGATCACAGGAGTACGCCAGCTCCGCGCCACCGCCCAACGCCGGGCCGTCGACGGCCGCCACCGTCGGCATCGGCAGCGCCCGGATGCGGGCGAAGGCGGCCGAGTTGATCGCCGCGAGGGCGTCGGTGCGACCCCTCTCGCGGAGCTGGCCGATGTCGGCGCCACCGGCGAAGATGCCCGCCGTGCCACCGGTGAGCAGCAGCAGACGCGGACGGGCTTCCAACTCGGCGCAGACCTGGTGCAGCTCGGCGATCAGGTCGGCGTCGATGGCGTTGCGCTTCTCCGGCCGGTCCAGGGTGACCACCAGCCGGTCCGGCCGCTCCTCGATCCGCAGCCCGGTCATTGAGCTGGCCTTTCGTTCGCGACTGCGGGGCTCCGCTGCGCTGCACTCCTCGCGCTCACTGTTTGACTCCGCCTTCCCAGCGGTAGAAGCCGTGCCCTGACTTCTTACCCAGCCGCCCCGCTTCCACCATCTCCTCCAGCAGCGGCGGTGGCGCGAAGCGGTCCCCGTACGCGGCCTGGAGGGTGCGGGCGATGTCCAGCCGCACGTCCAGGCCGACCAGGTCGGTGAGCTCCAACGGCCCGATCGGATGCCGGTAGCCGAGCACCATGGCCTTGTCGATGTCCGCCGGGCTGGCCACCTCGTCGGCGACCATCCGGATCGCCTCCAGCCCGAGTGTGACCCCGAGCCGGGAGGTGGCGAAGCCGGGCAGGTCGCGTACGACGACGGGGTCCTTGCCCAGCCGGCCGGCGAGCGCGACGGCCGCGGCGGTGGTCTCCTCGGCGGTGGCCGGGCCGACCACGATCTCCAGCAGCGTCATCGCCCAGACCGGGTTGAAGAAGTGCAGGCCGAGGAAGCGCTCGGGCGCGTCCAGCCCGGCGGCCAGCGCACCGATGGCGATGCTGGAGGTGTTGCTCCCCAGCAGCTGCGGGCGCAGCGCGGCGGCGTCCCGCAGCACCGCCCGCTTCAGGTCGAGGCGCTCCGGCACCGCCTCCACGATCACCTGGGGGGCGGGTGCCACCTCGGCGAGGGTGGGGCGCAGCGTCACCCGCTGCCGGTTCGCGGCGGCCTCGTCGGCGCTCAGCTTCCCGCGCTGCACCGCCCGCTCCCACAGCTCGGCGAGCCGGTTCTGCGCGGCCGCACCCCGCTCGGGGTCCACCTCGACCACCTCGACGGCGTGTCCGGCGCCGGCCGCCACGTACGCGATGCCGAGCCCCATGGTGCCGGCCCCGACGACCACGAAACGATCGCTCATCACGCCTCCCTGTCCCGCCCGCCGACGCGCGGGGTCTCCGCCGCGTCGGCCCGGGTGTCCCGCCCGCTCCGCTCGCTCATGCTGCGACAGTAGACAGCGCGACGACCCGGCCCATGCGTGGGGGAGCGCCGGATCGGGTACTGACGGCCCGTCAACCGAGGGAAGGACCGCATCGAGATGAGCCAGGCACCGGAGAGCGTCACCGACACCGAGACCGTGGAGACCCGAGGCGACGAGCGGGTCGAGCTGTTGCGCGCCGACACCAACAACGACGGTCAGACCGACGTGTGGGTGGTGGACACCGACGGCGACGGCAAGGCCGACCTGTTCCAGTTCGACACCGACGGCGACGGCAAGGTCGACATCACCATGGTCGACATCGACGAGGACGGCACCCCGGACGAGGTGGTCGACGGCGACGGCGGTCTGCCGCCCGAGCAGCTCCCCCCGACCGTCCAGGTCTGAGACGTACGACGGCCCCCGCCTCCGCGCTGCGGAACGCGGGGGCCGTCGCTCAGCCGACGAGGCGCAGGGTGGCCAGGTAGTAGGGGGCGTCGCGGTCGTCCACATCGGTCAGCCGCCAGCCGGTGCCGTGCACCAGGGCGGCGAACTCGTCCGCCGAGCAGACCAGGTAGTCGAACCATTCGGTGCTCAACTCGCGGTAGCGCAGCCGCAGCCGCAGTTGGCCACCGAGCCGGCCGCGCCGACGGTTGCGCTCGTGGTAGCCGGTGTGCACCGGGTCGCGGGTGCCGTACGGGTCGGTGCCCTGCGCGATGATCTGCGCCCCGGGTCGGGCCAGCGCGGCGAGCGCGGCCAGGAACCCGGGGGCGCGCTCCCGCCCCTCGAACAGTCCGAGGTTGTTGCCGAGCAGCAGGAACGTGTCGTACCGGGCGCCGTCGGCGATGTGCGTCTCGACGGTGCCGTGCACCAGCCGCCGGACCCCGCGCCGTCGACACACCTCCAGCGCGCCGGCGGAGGTGTCCAGCCCGGTGACCGGTACGCCGCGCTCCTGGAGGTGCAGCGCGATGCGGCCGGCTCCGGTGCCGATGTCCAGCGTCTCGCCGTGCGCCCGGTCCACCGCGCGGTGGTCGTACGGCTGCCACTGCGCCGGCCCGTCCAGGTAGTGCGCGGCCGGGGCGCCGTTGATCAGCCCGTCGTCGCGTTCGATGATCTCGATGACCGGTCGCGGTAGCCGGCCACCGACCAGGGGTCGGGGGCCGACCCCGGTGGCCACGGCGAGCGTGTCCTGCAGCAGTTCGCCGATCACGTCACCGATTAGAGGCTCGACCGTCACGACGTTCACGCTATCTGGCCACTCAGTGGCCCGTGCCGGTCGTATCCTGGCGGCGTGACCATGCTGGACCGGCTGTCGGCCGAGAAGTACATCCTGCTCACGACCTTCCGTAAGGACGGTCGGGCGGTGCCGACCCCGGTCTGGGCGGTACGCGACGGTGACGCGTTGGCGGTCTGGACCCGGGCCGACTCGGGGAAGGTGAAGCGGATCCGCCGCAACGGCGACGTGACAGTGGCACCGTGCGACGTGCGCGGTCGGCCACACGGGGCGGAGGTGTCAGCTCACGCGACGATCTACGGGGGTGGTGACACCGGCCGGGTCCGCGACCTGCTCAAGCACAAGTACCGCCTGATCGGTCGGCTGAGCCTGTTGGGCAGCCGGTTGCGTCGCGGCGAGGGCGGCACGGTTGGCATCCGGGTGACGTTGGCCGAGCCGCAGCGCTGACCCGCTGCCAACGTCGTGCTCGGCGGGCATGGAAAGGGGCGGCGGATCGAGATCCACCGCCCCTTTCACCAAAAACTGTCGCCGGCTCAGTCGCCCTGCCGCTGCTGCGGGATCTGGCCCTGCAGCAGCGCCCTGACCTCCGACTCGCGGTACCGACGGTGGCCACCCAGGGTGCGGATGGCACTGAGCTTGCCAGCCTTGGCCCATCGGGTCACCGTCTTCGGGTCGACCCGGAACATCGACGCCACCTCGGCCGGTGTCAGTAGCGGCTCTGGTTCGTGCGTTCGCGATGCCATCGGTCACTCCTCCACATGTATAGACATCGGCCGGGGTCCCGCCGGCCGACGCGTCTCCCATGGTCCGGCTAGTCCCCGATGTCCGACATGGGCCGAACGGATGAAGGTCCCTAGACGGACGGATGAACCATGCCCGATTTTTACGACTTTTACACGGCAGAAAGTACCTTATTGGGACTCATGATCACGGTTCGTGATGCGTCAACTACGAGCGCAACTCACCTTGGGAGCGCTCCTAGAGCGATATGCCCTAGTTGCACCGCTCCAGCAGCTGCACCGCGCGCCACCGTGCCACCAACTTGTCGTACGCGGCGGACGCCTCCTCGGCCTCGCCGCGCGACAGCCCGGCGAGGCCGCCGGCGACCAACTCGGGCGAGTCGTCAGCGGCGAGGGTCTCGTCGGAGAGCAGGTCGACCAGACCCCCGTAGTCCAACTCGACCACGGACCGTGGATGGAACTCCTCCAGCCAGCGGGCCGCCTCCTCCACCGCCTCGGTGATCGGCGCCTCGCCCACCGACTTGCGCAGCACCGACAGCGCCCGGGACGAACGGCGTCGGGCCTTGGAGATCTCGGTGCGGTAGCGCAACGCCCGCCGGCCCGGCTGGGTGACCAGGTCCCGCTCCGTCGGATCGAAGAGCACGAACCACCGCAGTGGTACGCCCCAGGTGGCGATCTGCTCGTGCACCCGGGGCACCCCGTGCTCCAGCACCCGGGCGCCACTGCGCCAGTCGTCCACCACCGCCCTGGCCTGCCCGGCGAGCACCGGCGGTACGAAGGCGTCGGCGAGCACCGAGGGCACCCCGTCCCGGGCGCTGAGCGCGGCCTCAGCGACCCGGATGCGCAGGTTCCACGGGCAGACCAGCAGGCTGTCGTCCGTCTCCAGGACGTACGCCTCCTCCGGCAGGTCGGGCAGCCGGGTCCAGCCGGCGCCCAGCGCCTCGATCACCGCCGTCCGCTGCCGACCGGGCCCTTCGACCGGGCCGATCGCGCGCCCCTCCGAGACGTACCGGCGCCAGTAGCTCTGCCGGTCTCGATCGAAGGCGGCCAACGGTTCGTACACGCGCAGGTAAGAAGCGAAGAGCGACGGCACCGCGCGATCCTCCCACGAACCACGCCCGTACGCGGTCAGCGGCCGGAGCACGCGCGCCGCACGGTGGGACGGCACAGGCGTGTCGAGCGCCCGCACGGCGGCCGATACTAGGCTCGATCACACCGGCAGCATCCCCGCCGGGGTCCACCAGGTCCGCGCCCCACAAGGGCGCACACCACCGTAGGAGCCAACCATGGGCGTATTCGCCAGCACCGACGACCCGGGATCGACAGGTCACGAACAGGTCGTGTTCTGCCAGGACAAGCAGAGCGGCCTGAAGGCGATCATCGGGATCTACTCCACCGCGCTGGGCCCGGCGCTCGGCGGCACCCGCTTCTACCCGTACGCGAGCGAGGACGAGGCCCTCGCCGACGTGCTGGACCTGTCCCGCGGGATGGCGTACAAGAACGCGCTCGCCGGGCTGGACCTGGGCGGCGGCAAGGCGGTCATCTGGGGCGACCCGGAGCAGATCAAGAGCGAGGCGCTGCTGCGTGCGTACGGCCGCTTCGTGGAGTCGCTGGGCGGCCGCTACTACACCGCCTGCGACGTCGGCACCTACGTGGCGGACATGGACGTCGTGGCCCGGGAGACCCGGTACGTGACCGGGCGCAGCGTGGAGCACGGCGGGGCCGGTGACTCGTCGATCCTCACCGCCTGGGGTGTCTTCCAGGGGATGCGCGCCGCGGCCGAGCACGTGTGGGGCACCCCGAGCCTGCGCGGCCGGCGGGTCGGCGTGGCCGGCCTGGGCAAGGTCGGTAAGTACCTCACCGGGCACCTGCTGGAGGACGGCGCCGAGGTGGTCGCCACCGACGTCAACCCGAAGGCGCTGGCGTGGGTGCGCGCCAACCACCCGCAGGTCACCCTCGTCGACGACTCCAGCGCGCTGGTCGCCGCGGATCTCGACGTGTACGCACCGTGCGCGCTGGGCGGCGCCCTGAACGACGACACCGTGCCGGCGTTGCGCGCCAAGGTGGTGACCGGAGCGGCGAACAACCAGCTCGCCCACCCGGGCATCGAGAAGCTGCTGGCCGACCGGGGCATCCTCTACACGCCGGACTACGTGGTCAACGCGGGCGGCGTCATCCAGGTGGCCGACGAGATCGAGGGCTTCAACTTCGAGCGGGCGAAGCTGCGGGCGACCCGGATCTACGACACCACCCGCGAGATCCTGCACCTGGCCGACGCGGAGGGCGTGCCGCCGGCGGTGGCCGCCGACCGGCTGGCCGAGCGGCGGATGGCGGACGTCGGTCGGCTGCGCGCGATCCACCTGCGCTGAGCGTTCCCGGGGGCGGATCGACGAGATCCGCCTCCGGGCCCCCGGGTGCCGGCATGGCTGGGTAAGCTGAGTCCGGGTCAAGTTTGATGCGGTTTGTCCGGTGTCACGGGTGCTAACCGTTCCGCTCCTTACCCGGTACACTGGGTGACGGCCGGATCGACGCGACGCGCAGAGCCGGCTGACGGTAACCCGAGGTGCCGAACGTTGGCATCCCCATGTACCGTAAGAGCCACGAGAGATGCCTGACGTCATCGGGGCCCGCCTTCGGGCTGCCCCGCATTCTGTGCGAGGGGGTCGAGCCATGGGGCGCGGCCGTGCTAAGGCCAAGCAGACTAAGGTGGCGCGGGAGTTGAAGTACCACTCCCCGAACACCGACCTCACCGCCTTGCAGCGCGAACTGGCGGGTGCTGGTAAGTCTGAGCACCACTTCGACGACGACTCTAAAGAGTTCGTCGACGACGATGATGAGGATCACGCGGACGACGATCCGGATCCCTGGGTCCGTCCGACCCGCTGACCTCTCGACGCAGCTGAGCACGCGGTAACCCCCGCGTGCTCACGCACGTCCTGTGCAGGTGCAGTCGCCGACGATCAGGGGCCTGGCCCGACCGGAGCCATCCGGCCGCTCGACAGGCCCCTGACAACGGCTCCCCTCAGCGCGGGCGATTGTTCCAGTTGTAGAACGTCGGGATGTTCTCGAAGTGGTTCCATGCGCAGACCGCGCTGGAGCCGTCTCCGCCCGACACCTCCGCGCGCAGCCGCCGCGCGTCCTCGGCCTCCTGGAGCAGCGCGACGAGCGCAGGACCTGCGTCCCGTACCCGTTTGGTCACTCCGTCGTCCGCTTCGTGCTCAGGCCGCCGGTGCCTGGTGATCTCGGGCATGCTCCAACACTCCCTCCAATAGGCGGATCTTGCTGTTGCGGCAGTGCTCGGTCTCCGTACCGTCGAAACGCCCCAGCTCGAAGTAGCGGTTGGCGGCATGGCCGCCGCCGCAGAAACCGAAGTACGGGCAGGACGTCCGACACGCCTCCACCCCGGCCAGGAACTCGCCCACCCACGGCGTCGCCGCCGCGCCGCCGAGGATCTGCGCCAACGGGGTCGTCAGCACGTTGCCGCTGCTGAAGTCGCCGTAACGGGGATCGGTGAAGCCGGCCAGCTCAGGCGAGAGCACGATCACCGAGCCGTCGTGACCGATCGTCGGGATCGGGTCCAGTTGCCGCGGCAGCAGCCCGTCCGCCGAGTTGTCGAGCACCGCCGCGGCGTAGCGCAACGACCACTCGATCTCGCGGAGGTGGATCCGGGGCTCCCGGCGCCAGGCTCCGACCAGCTCCGCCCAGAACGCCGACACCGCCAACGGGTCGTGGCGGTTGTCGCGGGTGTTGACACCCTCGGTCTCCTCGATGTTGATGCCCAGTACGTCGCAGCCCAACTCGAGGAAGTAGTCGTACAGCTCGGTGGCGAGCCCCGGCTCCGGGCGGGACACCACCGCCAGCGCGGAGAAGGGCAGACCGCGCCGGCGCAGCGCCGCGACGCCGTGCAGGATCCTGTCGTACGCCGGCTGACCACCCCGGTTGACCCGGTCGCCGTTGCGCGCCCGGGGCCCGTCGACGCTCACGCTCACCCGCATCTCGTGCCGGACGAAGAAGTCGCACCAGTCGTCGTCGATGAGGGTGGCGTTGGTCTGCACATGGTGCTCGACCTCGGGCCCGAACGGCGCGATCAGATCGGCCAGGTGCTTCCGGCCGGCGGCCAGTGGCTCACCGCCATGCCACACCACCGAGAAACGACCGGTCGCCGCCCACGGGTTCACCGCTGCCGCGACCGCCTCGGCCACCGCCACCGGCATCCGGCGGTCGACGGCCCGAAACGGCAGGTAGCAGTACGCACAGTCGAGGTTGCAGAGGGTCGTGGGCTGCATCACGACGTACGACGGGACGGCGGCCAGACCGCGCATCCCGCTGAACGACTGTCCCCGAGCAGCCATCGCCCTCCTCCGCCTAGCCTGAGGGTGCCCTTCAGGCTAGGCGGCATTGGCCACTCGGGTGAAGCCCTGATCAGGTGCCCGTACGATCACCGGAGGGTGATCATCCTCGGGTGTGCTGACCCACCATCTGCACGTTGCCGGTGCCCTCGATGATCTCGCCGGCCTGCCACGCCTCGACCCCACGGCCGGTCAGGGTGGCCAGCGCGCGGTCGGCGTCCTCGGCCGACACGATCGCGAACATGCCGACGCCCATGTTGAAGGTCGACTCCATGTCCTGGTCGTCGATCCGGCCCTTCGTCTGGATCAGATCGAAGATCGGCTGCGGCTTCCAGGTGGACCTGTTGACCACCGCGTCGACGTTCTCGGGCAGCACTCGGACCAGGTTGCCGGGGATGCCGCCACCGGTGATGTGGGACAGCGCCCGCACCTCGGCCTCGGCGATCAGCTTGAGGCAGTCCTTGGCGTAGATCTTGGTCGGCGTGAGCAGCTCCTCACCGAGGGTCCGCTGCCGACCGAAGTCGTCGATCACGATGTCCAGACGCATCCGGGCCGCGCCGAGCAGCACGTGCCGAACCAGCGAGTATCCGTTGGAGTGCAGGCCGGAGGAGCGCATGGCGATCACCACGTCGCCCACCTCGACCCGCTCGGGGCTGAGGATGTCGGCTTCCTCGACCACGCCCACACCGGTCGCGGAGATGTCGTACTCGTCCGGGCGCAGGACGCCGGGGTGCTCGGCGGTCTCCCCGCCCAGCAGCGCGCAGCCGGCGTAACGGCAGCCGTCCGCGATGCCCGCGCCGATCTCGGCGACCTTGTCCGGAACGACCTCGCCGGTGGCGAT
The DNA here is from genome assembly GCF_030269705.1 of Micromonospora sp. NBRC 107095. Lineage (NCBI taxonomy): Bacteria > Bacillati > Actinomycetota > Actinomycetes > Micromonosporales > Micromonosporaceae > Micromonospora > Micromonospora sp. NBRC 107095. The sequence continues at coordinate 343,053 of NZ_BSTU01000001.1, read as the reverse complement.
GTAGTCGAGCAGGAACAGCGGCTCGGCGCCACAGGCCACCAGGTCGTCGACGACCATCGCGACCAGGTCGATGCCGACCGTGTCGTGAATGTCCATCTGCTGGGCGATCACCAGCTTGGTGCCCACCCCGTCGGTGGAGGACGCCAGGATCGGGCTCTTGTACTTCTTCGTGTCCAGCCGGAACAGGCCGGCGAAGCCACCGAGGTCACCGAGCACCTCGGGGCGCCGGGTCTGCCGGACCTTCGACTTGAGCAGCTCCACCGCGCGGTCGCCCGCGTCGATGGAGACGCCGGCGTCGGCGTACGAGACCGAGCGTTTGCGCGCTTGGCGGCCTGCGCCGCCCGTCCACGGCTGGCGGTCGCCGCCGGCGCCGGTCGGGCTGCTTCCTGCGCCGCTGCGCTCGGACACGTGCGTCACGGTTCTCCCCTTTGGTTCTCGGTGCCGCCGGCGGTAGCCGGGCCGCGCCGGTTGGTGCTACGGGCGGTTTGCGGTAACGCCACCCGGAGTGGCGACGGACGAGCCGTTGGTGGGCAGGGCCTCCGGCGTCGAGTTGGCGACGCGTCGACCCACCCCTTCGAGCACGTGCTTTCCGATCAGGTTGCCGGCCGGCAGCTCGATCGGGTACTCCCCATCGAAACACGCCCGACACAACCGGGTCTTCGGCTGCTCGGTCGCGGCGATCAGGCCAGGAAGGGAAACGAAGCCCAGCGTGTCGGCGCCGATGGAGCGCCGGATGCCGTCGTTGTCCAACCCGTTGGCCAGCAGCTCCGCCCGGGTGGCGAAGTCGATGCCGTAAAAGCACGGCCAGCTCACCGGTGGGGAGGAGATCCGGACGTGCACCTCCAGCGCCCCCGCCTCACGCAGCATCCGCACGATGGCGCGCTGGGTGTTGCCGCGCACGATCGAGTCGTCCACGACCACCAGGCGCTTGCCGCGGACGTTCTCCCGCAACGGGTTGAGCTTGAGCCGGATGCCGAGCTGACGCAGGGTCTGCGACGGCTGGATGAAGGTCCGACCCACGTACGGGTTCTTCATCAGGCCGGCGCCGTAGGTGATGCCGGAGGCCTCCGCGTACCCGATCGCGGCGGGAGTGCCCGACTCGGGCACCGGGATGACCAGGTCGGCCTCGACCGGGTGCTCCTTGGCGAGCTGCCGGCCGATCTGCACCCGCGCCGCGTGGATGTTGCGCCCGGCGATCGTGGCGTCCGGGCGGGCGATGTAGACGTACTCGAAGAGACAGCCCTTCGGCTCCGGCGCGGCGAACCGTGTCGAGCGCAGGCCGTTCTCGTCGATCGCGATCAACTCACCCGGCTCAACCTCGCGCACCACGCTGGCACCGACGATGTCCAGCGCCGCCGTCTCGCTGGCGACCACCCAGCCGCGCTCCAGGCGGCCGAGCACCAGCGGGCGGACACCGTGGGCGTCGCGGGCCGCGTAGAGGGTCGACTCGTCCATGAAGACGAAGCTGAACGCGCCGCGCAGCTGCGGCAGCACCTCCATGGCCGCCGCCTCGACCGACAGGTCCGGTCGGCTGGCGAGCAGCATCGTCACGAGGGAGGTGTCGTTCGTCGAACCGTCCGCGACGAGGCCGCGCTCGGCGACCTCCTTCTCCAGCTCGGCGGTGTTGACCAGGTTGCCGTTGTGGGCCAGCGCGATGGTCGTCCCGGAGGTGGTCGACCGGATCGTCGGCTGGGCGTTCTCCCAGTTCGACGCGCCGGTGGTGGAGTATCGCGCGTGCCCGATCGCCAGGTGACCCCGCAGGCTCGCCAGGGTGGGCTCGTCGAAGACCTGCGCCACCAGGCCGAGGTCCTTGTAGACCACCACGCCGGAACCGTCGCTCACCGCGATGCCCGCCGCCTCCTGGCCGCGGTGCTGCAGGGCGTACAGGCCGAAGTAGGTCAGATTGGCGACCTCTTCGCCGGGGGCCCAGACGCCGAAGACGCCGCAGGCATCCTGGGGGCCAGGTCGTTGGGGGTCAAGGTCGTGGCTCAGCCGGCCGTCGCCTCGGGGCACCTACCGCTCCCTCATGCTGGGTCTGGACCGGGCCGGGCGGGGATCACGGGCGGATCCACACTCCTCTGCCGGGACCACTGTCGTCGTCTGACAGTGTACGCGAATCGCCGTCAGTACAGATAGTCACGATTTCCCTGCTGAGCGTCACGCTGAGTGGGACATCCGGACGACTAGAGGGGCAGATACGCCGACAGGTCCGCGCGGTTGCCGCTCATCTGCACGCGACCGTCGGTGACCGCCTCCGCCCAGCCCACCCTGCCGGTCGCCAGCTCCAACCAGGTGTTCGGGGCCATCTCGACCACGTTTGGTGGGTTTCCTCTGGTGTGTCGAGGCCCCGGTACGCACTGGATCGCCCCGTATGGTGGTACGCGCACCTCCACCGATCGGCCGGGGGCGCGCTCCGCGAGGACGGCCAACAACGACCGGACCGCCTCGCGGAACACCGGCCGTTCGGGTGTACGCCCCTCGTCGAGCGCCGACAACGCGGCCGTAACGGCAGCGGACTTACTGTGCGGAGAGGACACGACGGGACGATACGACCCGCGGGCCAGAGACGCGACGCTGGCCCTGGGTCGCGCTCATGCAGTCGGACAAGGCATAGTTGCCGACGGCGTATTCGTACCGTGATGATCCCCGGCCCGGCGCCCCGCCGGTCAGAGGGAAGTCAGCCCGGAAGGCGGTGGACGTGTCAACACACCGACGTGCCTGGAAGCAGCGGGCCGGTGTGGTCGTAGCGCTGGTTGCCGGCGCTCTGCTCGCCGTCCCCGCCACACCGGCCATGGCCGCGCCCAACGTTACAGATGTTTCGGCTTCGCCGAGCAGTGTCGAGGCCGGCAAGACCACGAAGATCAGCTACCGGCTCTCCTTCGAGGGTGACGCGGGGCCTGCCGACATCAGTTTCAGCTCAAGCAACTCGAAGCTGACCTGTGTCGACGGATGTTCTCGCGGCCGGGTGACATCGAGTGGCACCTTCGACGCCACCTTCAAGGCCGCCGATGACGTCGCCAACGGCAGCGCCACGATCACCGTCAAGGCCACGGACTCCACCGGGGTCGTGAAGCAGAGCGAAGAGGCGTCGACCACCGTCACGCTGGTCGCCAAGGCGGTGCCACCGCCGCAGAACCAGACCGTGCGGTCGATCTCCGGCAAGGTGATCTCGCAGGCTGACAGCAAGGCGGTCGCGAACGCGGTGGTCATGCTGCGCGACAGCACCGGCCGGCAGCTCGACACCACCAGCAACGGCAGCGGCGACTTCCGCTTCACCGGCACCACCGACAAGCCGATCGCACCCGGCCGGATCGATCTCGGCGCCAGCTTCGACAACGTGGTGGCCACCAAGACCATCAACGCCGCCGCCGGACAGGCCGTCACCGGGCAGCGGATCAGCCTCGCGATCAGGGTCGAGGTGACGCCCAGCGCCACCCCGTCCGCCACCCCCGAGGCCACTCCGAGCGATGAGCCGGTCGAGGAGGGCACCGAGGAGGAGGAACCCACCGAGGAGGCCAGCCAGGGTGCTCCGGCGAACGCCGCGAACACCGAGGACAGCGGCGGCATCGGCTCGTACCTCATCATCCTGCTCGGTGGTCTTCTGGTCGCCGCCGGTGTCGGCACGATCGTGCTGCTCTGGATGAAGCGCCGGGAGAACGGCGACGACGACGCTCCGGACGCTGCCGGTGGCGGCGGTGTGGTGCCGCCCTCGCGGGGCGGATTCCGCGGTGCCGACGACCAGACCCGGGTGGTCGGCGGTCGTCCCGGCGGTGGAGCGGACCCGACGATGGTCGGTGGCGCGGCGCTGAGCGAGGCCCCGACGATGATGCACCGCCCGGTGGTCGACGACGTTCCGCCGGACCCGTACGGCGCGCCCGCGCAGGCGTACGGCGGCGCAAGCCAGCAGGGCTGGGGCGGCGCCGGCTACGGCGACGAGCCAGCACCCGGTGGTTACGGTGCCGGCGGCTACGGCAACGCGCCCGCTTCGGGTGGCGGCTACGGCGCTCCCGGCCCGGAGGGCGGCTACGGCGCCGGTGCGGCCGGTGACGGTTACGGTGCCGCGCCCGGTTCCGGTGCCGGCTACGGCGGCGCGCCCGCCTCTGGCGGCGGCTACGGCAACGCCCCGGCCTCCGGCGGTGGCTACGGCAGTCGTGACTACGACGCCCCGGGCGGCACCGCCGCCTACCCGCCGGCTCCCGCGGGCGGAGCGGCCTACGGCGAGCGGTTCGACGAGCCGACCGGCCGGTACACCGGCGACAGCACCCAGTACCCGGCCCCGGCCGACCCGTACGCCACCGGTGTCTACCAGCCGGATCAGGGGCAGGCGTACGGCCAGCCCGATCCCGCCCCGTACGGGGGTCGCGCCGCTGAGCCGACCGCGGGGTACGGCGGCCCGGAGGCTGGCGGGTACGACCAGGGTGGCTACGGCCAACCGGCCGGCGGGTACGACCAGGGCGGTTACGGCCAGGAGCCCTCGGCCCAGCGCGGCGGCGGCTACGGCCAGGAGCCCCCGGCGCAGCGCGGCGGCGGCTACGACGACCGCAGCTACGACCAGGGCGGCTACGGCCAACCGGCCGGCGGGTACGACCAGGGCGGTTACGGCCAGGAGCCCCCGGCGCAGCGCGGCGGCTACGACGACCGTGGCTACGACCAGGGCGGCTACGGCCAGCCCGCCGGGCGGAACCGACCGGACACCCCGCCGCCGACCGAGCGCGGCGGTCGCCGCCTCGACTGGCTGGACGACTGACCCCACCACAGCGCAGGGAAACGGCCACCCGGATCTCCGGGTGGCCGTTTCGTCGTGGCAGACGGCGGCCGTCCCAGGACCGACCCTGCTCCAGGCCCCGCTGTTGCAGCGCCCCTGCTCTACGCCGCCTGTTCAACGCCCACCCTGCGCTAGATCCACTCGCGTTTCAGGGAGTCGGGGTGTCCCACCGACCCGGACACCCCGATTTCCTGAAAGGCGAGTCGACCATCGCCGGCAGCAGTGACCAGGGAGGGCGGCCGGCTCGCCCCTCGCTCAGGCAGCGGAAAAGACGCCCTGGTGGAGCACCGGCACGACGTCCGACACGCCGATCCGGACGGCCACCTCGACGTCCGCGGAGAAGCCCGTCTCGGTCAACTCCCGTCCGGAGACGCTGCCCCGCACGGCGGCGGGCACATCCGGGGTGCTCGCCAGCGCGGCGAGCGCCATGGCCGCCTCCACCGAGAGCCCACCCGGTACGCCGGAGAGGGCGTCCAGCACCGACGCCGCGCCGAGTTGGTCCTCCACCGACGGGCGCAGCGACCCGTCCGGCCACTGCTCCCCCGAGGCGATCACGCCGATCGGGGCGTCCACAGTGCCGTACCCCTGGCGGCGCAGCCAACGCCCGACGGCGCGTGCGTTGCGCAGGCACGCCGCGACCACCGGCAGGCCGGTTGCGCTGGCGGCGGCGCTGATGGCGGAGCCGTTCGGCGAGGGCAGTACGAGGTCCGCCACCACGGGTGCGCTGCTCAGCGCGGCGGGCGAGAGCGACCACGGATGGTCCGGGGTCGTCTGCCGCCGCCCGACGGCAGCGGTCGCGCCGACCCGGACGGCGTACTCGGCGGCCTGCTCACCCCAGGGAAACGGGTGCACCCGCATGCCCCGGGCGACCGCCACCTCCACGGTGGTGGTGAACGACAGAACGTCCACCACCACCAGCGCCGCGCAGACCCGACCGAGCTCGGCCGCCCCGGTCAGCCCCCAGTCGAACCGGGCACCGGATCCGGGTTGGCCGTAGACAGCGGCCGTCAACGCCTCAGCGCTCGTCGGTCGACGGCTCGGTGACACCGGGGTCAGACTCGGACGCCCCACCGGGCTGTTCTGAGCCGATCGGCTCGACCGCCCCGGTCTCCGGGGAAGGACCCGACGAGGCGATCGGCTCGGAGACCACCTCGGCCGCGTCGACCGGCTCGGCCGGCTCGCCCGGCAGCGGGACGGCCTCGACCGCACCCGCCACACCGGCGGCCGGCGCGGGCACCTCGACGGCCGCCGTACCCCCGAAGAGGCGCGGCAACGTCTCGGTGTGCGCGGCGCGCAGCTCGTCCAGGCCGATCCGGAACTGGCCGTGCACCTCCAGCGCACCGCCCGACGGGTCGGTGACGCCGATCAGCTCGAACGGCACGCCCCGCTCGGCGCAGAGCGCCGCGAACGCCTTGTCGTGGCCGCGCGGCACCGAGACCAGCGCCCGCGTGGCGGACTCGCTGAACAGGTACACGAACGGCATCGAACCCTCGGCGAACTGCTCCGGCACCGCGATCCGAGCGCCGACGCCGCGCCGCAGGCAGGACTCGACAAGGCTCTGGGCGAGGCCACCGTCGGAGAGGTCGTGTGCCGAGCTGAGGTGACCGACGCGGGCCGCTTCGGCCAGCAGTTCGGCGAGCGCCTTCTCCCGCGCGAGGTCGACCTGCGGCGGGATGCCGCCGAGGTGCTCGTGCGTCACCCAGGCCCACTCCGAGCCGGACAGCTCCACGTTCGTCTCGCCGAGCAGGTAGAGCTGGTCGTGGTCGCCACCGGCGCGCGGCACGAAGCCCATGGGCACCCGGTCGGCGACGTTGTCCAGCACACCGAGCACGCCGACCACGGGGGTCGGGTGGATGGCCGCGGCACCGGTCTGGTTGTAGAAGCTGACGTTGCCGCCGGTCACCGGGATGCCCAGCTCCAGGCAGCCGTCCGCCAGGCCGCGCACGGCCTCGGCGAACTGCCACATCACGCCCGGGTCCTCCGGGGAGCCGAAGTTGAGGCAGTTGGTCACGGCGATCGGCTTCGCGCCGGTCACCGCCACGTTCCGGTACGCCTCCGCGAGGGCCAGCTTGGTGCCGTTGTACGGGTCCAGTCGGGCGTACCGGCCGTTGCCGTCCACCGACAGCGCCACACCGAGACCGGTCCGCTCGTCGATCCGGATCACGCCGCCGTCCTCCGGCTGGGCGAGCACGGTGTTGCCCAGCACGTAGCGGTCGTACTGCTCGGTGACCCAGGTCTTGTCGGCCAGGTTCGGCGACGCGATCATGCGCAGCACGGTCTCCCGCAGCGTCTCCGGGTCGGCCGGGCGGGGCAGCGTCTCGGCGCGGTCGGCCTGGAGCAGGATCAGGTCGGCGGGCTCCCGCATCGGGCGGGCGTAGACCGGGCCGTCGTCGACGAGCGAACCCGGCGGCACGTCGACGACCAGGTGGTCCTGCCAGGTGATCAGCAGTCGACCCGGGCGGCCGTCCGGCTCCGGTGCGGTGACCTCACCGATGGCGGTGGCGAGGACGCCCCACTTCTCGCAGGTCTTGAGCACCGCGTCGAGCTTGTCCGGCTCGACGACCAGCAGCATCCGCTCCTGCGACTCGCTGGCCAGGATCTCGTGCGGGTCCATGGAGGGCTCGCGCAGCGGGACCCGCTCCAGCCAGACCCGCATGCCGGTGCCGGCAGCGGCGGCGGTCTCGGTGAGCGCGCAGGTCAGGCCGGCGCCGCCGAGGTCCTGGATGCCGACGACCAGTTGGCCGTCGTACAGCTCGAGGCACGCCTCGATCAGCAGCTTCTCGGTGAACGGGTCGCCGACCTGAACGGCGGGGCGGCGGGCCTCGCTGCCCTCGTCGAAGGTGGCGCTGGCCAGCACGGACACGCCGCCGATGCCGTCGCGGCCGGTCTTGGCGCCCATCAGCACGACCACGTTGCCGGGGCCGGCGGCGGCCTTGTTCTGCAGCCGGTCGACCGGCAGGACACCGAGGCAGAGCGCGTTGAGCAGCGGGTTGCCCTGGTAGGAGGGGTCGAAGACCAGTTCGCCACCGATGTTGGGCAGGCCCAGGCAGTTGCCGTAGCCGCCGACGCCGGCGACCACGCCGGTGAGCACCCGGGCGGTGTCCGGGTGGTCTGCGGCACCGAAGCGCAGCGGGTCCATCACGGCGACCGGGCGGGCACCCATGGCGAGGATGTCGCGGACGATGCCACCGACGCCGGTCGCCGCACCCTGGTACGGCTCGACGAAGCTCGGGTGGTTGTGCGACTCGACCTTGAAGGTCACCGCCAGTTCGTCGGAGACCTGCACGACCCCGGCGTTCTCACCGATGCCGGCGAGCAGCCGGTCGCTCTGCGGGGCCTTCTCGCCGAACTGGCGCAGGTGCACCTTGCTCGACTTGTAGGAGCAGTGCTCGCTCCACATGATCGAATACATGGCCAGCTCGGACTGCGTGGGCCGGCGGCCGAGGATCTGCCGGATCCGGTCGTACTCGTCGTCACGCAGGCCCAGCTCGGTGTACGGCTGAAGCTCGCCCGGGGTGCCACCGGCGCGCGGCACGGTGTCCACGCCCTCGGCCCAGACGGCGGTGGCCGGCTGGGCGGGAGCGGTCGCGGGCGCGACCGGCTGGGCCGGGCTCGGCTCGGTCGGCTGCACCGGGGCGGAGTACGCCTCCGGGGTGTCGCGTACCGGGTCCGGATGGGTGGTCATGACCTCTCCTCGCTGCGCTGGTGCCCGCCGGAGCCGCTGCTCGCACTCATGCCGGCGCCCCGACCAGGTGCTTGAGGGCCGACGTGAAGAAGCCGAGGCCGTCCAGCGAAGGGCCGGTGAGCGCCTCCACCGCGTGCTCGGGGTGCGGCATGATGCCGACCACGTTGCCGGCGGCGTTGGTGATCGCGGCGATGTCGCGCTGGGACCCGTTGGGGTTGCCGCCGACGTAGCGGGCGACCACCCGGCCCTCGCCTTCGAGCTGGTCCAGCGTCGCGGTGTCCGCGACGTAGCAGCCCTCGCCGTTCTTGACCGGGATGAGCACCTCCTGGCCGGGCTGGAACGCGTTGGTCCACGCCGTCCCGACCGACTCGATGCGCAGGACCTGGTCCCGGTTGCGGAAGTGCAGGTGCTGGTTGCGGGTGAGCGCTCCGGGAAGCAGGTGCGCCTCGCACAGGATCTGGAAACCGTTGCAGATGCCGAGCACCGGCAGACCACCCCGGGCGGCGTCCACGATCGTCTCCATCACCGGGGCGAACCGGGCGATGGCACCGCACCGCAGGTAGTCACCGTAGGAGAACCCGCCCGGCAGGACGACCGCGTCGACCCCGTGCAGCTGGGGGTCACCGTGCCAGAGCCGGACCGGCTCAGCGCCGGCGATCCGGACGGCCCGGGCCGCATCCCCGTCGTCGAGCGAGCCGGGGAAGGTGACCACACCGACCCGGGCGGTCACGAGCGGGCATCCGCGGTCTCGTCGGCCTCGACCAGGCGGACGGTGAAGTCCTCGATGACCGGGTTGGCGAGCAGTTTGTCGGCAATTTCCCGAGCGCGGTCCAGGTCCGGTTCACCGGTGAACTCGATCTCGATCCGCCTGCCGATCCGAACCGAGGCGACGTCACTGACGCCGAGCCGGGGCAGCGCGTTTGCGACGGCCTGGCCCTGCGGATCGAGGATCTCGGGCTTGAGCATGACGTCGACGACGACGCGAGGCACTGGGCACTCCTGACTGTGTACGCAGTTGGGTGCCGACCCACAATGGGCGAGCGCAGCCAGCGTACCTGGCAGATATCGCCGCGGGCGCACCGGCCGGCTGGAGTTCAGGCAGTGCTCAACACTACCGGCACCCAGGGTGGCCCGTCAGGCGCTACAGGTGGCCTCAGCAGGACATATACGGCGCAGCGGGTGGCTGAATCGTTACATTGATCAAACTCGATCAGATCCTTGATAATGATCGCGGCGGGACCTACTGTACATCGACGTAGGTCGATTCAGGCGGCCCACGGGAATCCCCGTTGCCGCCCCATCCGCACCCGGCGACCCCGGGTCCGCCCCGCCCAAGGAGTCCACCCGATGCGCATCCGCCCCCTGCTCGCCGTCCTCAGCACCGCACTGGTCGGCGCCCTCGGCGTCACGTCCGCAGCGTCCGCCACCCCGCCCAGCCCGCTCATCATCGGCGGCAGCACCGTCACGTCCGCACCCTGGGCCGCCGCGGTGCTCAGCAACGGCTCGTTCACCTGCTCCGGCAGCGTCATCGCCCCGCAGTGGGTGCTCACCGCCCGGCACTGCATCAGCGGCACCATGTCGGTACGCATCGGAAGCGTGAACCGCACCTCCGGCGGGGTCACCCGCACGGTCAGCGCCACCTACACCCGCTACGACCTCGCGCTCATGCGGCTCTCCAGCACCGTCAGCACCTCGACGGTGAGCCTGGCCAGCAGCAACCCGCCGATCAACTCGACGAACTCGATCTACGGCTGGGGCATGACCTGCTACAGCGGCTGCTCGGCGTCCACCCAGCTGAAGACCGCCAGCGTGCGGGTGACCAGCAACAGCGTCACCGACGCGTACGGCGGCCAGGCGATCCGCAGCACCCGGATCAACGGCAACGCCTGGCGTGGTGACTCCGGCGGCCCGCAGTTCTACAACGGCCAGCAGGTTGGCGTCGCGTCCACCGCCGACGGGTCGAGCATCCAGAACTACGGCAGTGTTGCGTACAACCGGGCCTGGATCACCTCGGTGGCCGGTGTCTGACGGTTAGCGCCCGGCGCGGCGCGGATGGTCGGCCACGTGCCGGCCGTCCGCGCCGCGCTGTTTTGCAGCATCCGATCAGGTGAACAATGCACACGATCGGGTCGCGCCACTCCTGACAGCATCGGAAACGTGCTGGTCGTGACGACAGAGCAACTGCCCGGCTACGAGATCCGCCAGATTCTCGGTGAGGTGGTGTCATCGATGGCCAGGACGCGCAACCCGTACCGCGAGGGGGTCAAGAACCTGCGCGGCGGCGCGTACGACCCGATGGCCCCGGACAACCTGACCCGGTGGCGCACCGACTCGGTGGCCCGCCTCGGCGAGGAGGCCCTGCGGCTGGGCGCGAACGCGGTGATCGGCATGCGGTTCGACAGCCGGGACTGCGGCGAGATGTGGATGGAGATCTGCGCGTACGGGACGGCCGTGGTCGCCGTACCCAAGATGCCCGAGGTCATGCCGGCCGACCAGCCGGTGGTCGCCGCGGAGACCGCGGAGCCGGCGGGCTTCACCGGATCTCCCGGCGGCATCGCCGAACCGGCCAGCGCCCCCAACCTGAGAACCGCCGCCGAAACCCCAACCGGCGAGTAAGGCACCGCCCACCCTCGCCCCTTCCGCCCTCCGCCTGTCAAGCCGGGCCGGTGATCATGAGGTTGGCGGGCGGGCAGGGCCCGAAACCATCCGTCAACCTCATGATCGACGCGCTCGGCCCGGCGGGGCGGGGCGGGGGTTAGAGGATGGGGGGCGGGCTGTAGGTGGCGGCGTCGGGGTGGGTTTCCACCACCTTGGTGATCCGGCGGGTGACCGCTGCTACCTGGGCTTGGGCGGCACCGACGAAGGCGTTGCGGTCGGCGACCAGGGTGTCGATGTCGGCGCGGGACAGGCCGAGTCGGCCGTCCGCCGCCAGGCGGTCGAAGAGGTCGTTCTCCGGGGCGCCCTTCTCGCGCATCGCCAGGGCCACCGCTACCGCGTGCTCCTTGATCACCTCGTGGGCGACCTCCCGGCCGACGCCCCGACGGACCGCCGCGACCAGGATCTTCGTGGTGGCCAGGAACGGCAGGAAACGCTCCAGCTCCCGGTTGATCACCGCTGGGTACGCGCCGAACTCGTCGAGCACGGTGAGGAACGTCTGGAACAGCCCGTCGGCGGCGAAGAACGCGTCCGGCAGCGCCACCCGGCGGACCACCGAGCAGGAAACGTCCCCCTCGTTCCACTGGTCACCGGCCAACTCGCCGACCATCGACAGGTAACCCCGGATGATCACGGCGAAGCCGTTCACCCGCTCCGACGAGCGGGTGTTCATCTTGTGCGGCATCGCGCTGGAACCGACCTGGCCCGGCTTGAAGCCCTCGGTCGCCAACTCCTGGCCGACCATCAACCGGATCGTGGTGGCCAGCGACGACGGCGCGGCGGCGGTCTGCGCCAGCGCGGCCAGCACGTCGAAGTCGAGTGAACGCGGGTAGACCTGCCCGACGCTGTCCAGCACCCGCGAGAACCCCAGGTGCTCAGCGACCCGCCGCTCCAACTCGGCCACCTTGTCGGCGTCGCCGTCGAAGAGGTCGAGCTGGTCGGCTGCCGTGCCGACCGGCCCCTTGATCCCCCGCAGCGGGTAGCGGGCGATCAGCTCCTCCAGCCGCTCGTACGCGATCAGCAGCTCCTCCGCCGCCGACGCGAAGCGCTTGCCCAGCGTGGTGGCCTGGGCCGCGACGTTGTGCGAACGACCGGTCATGACCAGCTCGGAGTGCTCGTACGCCAGGAAGGCGAGCCGGGCCAGGGTGGCCACCACCCGATCCCGGATCAGCTCCAGCGAGGCGCGTACCTGTAGCTGCTCGACGTTCTCGGTGAGATCCCGGGAGGTCATCCCCTTGTGCACGTGCTCGTGCCCGGCGAGCGCGCTGAACTCCTCGATCCGGGCCTTCACGTCGTGCCGGGTGACCCGCTCCCGCTGCGCGATCGAGGCGAGGTCGACCTGGTCGAGCACCCGCTCGTACGCCTCGACCACGCCGTCCGGCACCGGCACGCCCAGGTCGCGCTGGGCGCGGAGCACGGCGAGCCAGAGCCGCCGCTCCATCCGCACCTTCTCCTCCGGGGACCAGAGGGCTGCCAGTTCGGGCGAGGCGTACCGGTTGGCCAGCACGTTGGGGATCGTCGTCACGTACCTCATTGTCCCGCACCCGCTGGTGGACGCCGGGACCGGGCCGGGGGTGCTCAGGTCGTCAGGGGCGGTTCAGCTCGTAGACGGTGACCGGGCCGGCGACCAGCCGGACCTGCGCCAACCCGGCCAGCTCCGCCGACACCGCGCCCGCTCTGCTGTCGGCAAAGAGCCACCGCACCCCGTGCTCGGTGCGGAGCCGGTCCAGGTCCGCCCGGGTCGGCCTGCTGAACACCCCGTCGTTGAGCGCGAGCAACGCCTGATCGGGGAAGTTCTGTCGGGCGTACCCGAGGTTCTCGACGCCGTGCGCGGCCACCACCTCGTCGGTGTAGCCCCAGCTCTCCACCACCGTGCGGTGCCCGCCCAGGCCGGTCACCCAGAACGCGCGGGCGTCGCAGTGCGGGGTGGTCCGCACCGGCCGGCAGTGCACGTTGGTGGCGACCACGTCGTCGTCGGCGGCGTTGTCGTCCAGCCACAGCGCCGCGCGCATCTCGTCGGCGGTCAGCGCGTACGGCTGCGGCCCGGTCGCCGGCACCGGCTCGGTCAGCACCGAACGGACGGTCCCGCCCACGACGACGGCGGCGCTGGCACCGAGCATCGCCGCGGTGACCCCGGCCAGGGCGATCGCCGCCGCCCTCCGACGACCCGCCGGGACCGGCGACGGAACGCGGCGCCGCCACAGGGCGGCCACCCCTACGGCGAGCGCGGCGGCCACCGCCACGAACAGCACGTACCGGGCCGCCGAGAGACCCAGCACCCGCAGCCAGCCCTCGACGGTCGAGGTGGTGGGGGTGCCGGGGCGGCTGATCCTCGGCACGGCGAAACCCACCACCGTGCCGGCCGTGGCGAGCCCGGCCAGCGCGCCGGCCACGGCGGGCACCACCAGCACCGGCCAGGGCGCCCGGGCCTGGGCGAGGGACCAGGTGGTCAGCACGACACCGACCGGGATGACCCCCATCCAGAAGTAGATCTGACTGATCGACGGGTGCTGGAACACCCAGGTGGCTCCCGCCCCGGCCAGTACCGTGCCGGCGAGCAGCCAGACGGCCGGGTCGGCCCGGTGCCCACCGTCGACGAGCAGGCCCATGCCCACCCACCGGGGCGCCTGACCCAGCACCCACCAGGCGACCACGGCGAACGCCAGCAGCCAGCCGAGAACACCACCGTCGTTGATGCCCGGCGGCAGCGGCGCGCTCGGCCAGATTCCGTCACCCGTGCCGAGAGTCTCCGCGTACGGGGCGATGAAGTGCAGCAACGCCAACGCCTGCACGCGTAACGTGCCCGCCCCGCCACCGGCAAACAGCCGGAAACCGAGCGCCATCGCCGCCACCAGGCAGGCCAGCGCCACCAGTGCCGGTCGGGGGGCCTGCCGCCTGCGCCACCAGAACACGACGACGGTGAGACCCAGGCCGGCGATCAGCGGCGGCAACGCACTGGACTTCGCCCCGGCACAGACCAGCCCGAGCACCGGAACCAGCGGCCAGGCCGCGCCGAGGGACCGCCCCCGGGCCACGTCGACCACCAGCCCGGCGAGCAGCAGCAGCGGCACCAGCGCGTACGTCTGGGAAGGGCTGGCGTACGACAGCGGCATCTCGCCGGACGCGCCGACCGGCGAGCCGAGCGTGACAGTGGTCCCGGTGAAGGCGGCGAGGGCGGCCACCGGGCCGGCCCAGACGGTCCCGCTCAGGTCGCGGGCGAGCCCGGCCGCGAGCAGCACCGCCGTACCGATCACCGGCACCAGCCAGAGTCGCAGCAGCACCACCGCCGGCGAGATTCCGGTGATCATGCTGCCGCTGGCGATGTGCGCGTCGGACAGGTAGTGGTAGCGCAGCGCCTCCCCGGCCACGTGCGGCAACTCGAATGGCATCGCCCGGGTCAGCTCCTGCACCAGACCCAGGTGGTAGAGCACGTCCTGGTAGTAGCCGCCGTACACCGGCGGCAGCGGAACCATCCGCCACTGGGTGTACCCCCAGGCCAGCACCGTCAGCAGCGCCACGCCCATCCCCCAGTGCCAGGCCAGCGGCAGTGGACGGCGCTCGCCGACCCGCCAGTGCCGGCGCAGCCCGGGGACGGCGGCGAACGCGACGAGGACGGGCAGCGGCCACCACCGCAACACGGACTGCTGACCGGTCGCCGCGGCCAACGCCCAGGCGATGATCTCCAACAGCAGACCGGTGGCCGCGCCGTAGCCGAGGTCCTCCGGGAGGTTGCCCCGGCTGCCGCGCAGCGCGCGGTGCACCAGAGTCCCGGGAAGCACCAACGCGAGGACCCAGTACGCGCCGAACCGGGCGAGGTCCAAGCCGGGCACGCCGCCGCGGGACCAGACCACGAACAGCGCGGCGATCACCAGCGCCCACGGGAGCGTGCTGAGGAGCGGTACGAGAACGGTCCGACGCGACGTCGGGGTCGGGGTGTCGATCCGCTCGGCCACCAGGGTGTCAGCCACGGACGCCGACCACCGAATCGAAGCTCGGCGTACGGTCGTCGCCCCGTGCGACGGGCTTCGCACCCGCTGCCTCATCCCGCTCATCCCGGGAGTCGAACCCGATGTGGAACGCGGGCCGGTTCTGCACCGTGGCGTAGATCCGGCCGACGTAGTCGCCCAACAGGCCGAGGCAGATCAACTGCACCCCACTGAGCAGCAGCACGGCGACGAACATCGACGTCCAGCCGGGGATGGTGGCGCCGGAGACGTGCACGACCATGCCGAACACGATCAGCGCGAGGCAGAGCAGGAAGCTGGACATCCCCAGCCAGGTGGCCAGGCGCAGTGGCGCGGCGGAGAAGTTCGCGGTGCTCTCCCAGGCCAGGGCCAACATCCGGCGCAGCGGATACTTCGTCTCGCCGGCGGCGCGGGCCTCCCGGTCGTAGCGCACCTCGGCGCTGGGGAAGCCGAGCGACGGCACCAGCAGCCGGTAGACCGGGGCGCGTTCGGGCAACCGGCGCAGCACCTCGATCACGTCCCGGCTGAGCAACCGGAAGTCGCCGGCCTGCGCGGGCAGGTCGACGCCGACGAGCCGGCGCATCGCCCAGTAGTAGCCGCGGGCGGTGTTGCGCTTGAACATCGTGTCGGTGCTGCGGTCGGCGCGTACGCCGTAGACGACATCCACCCCGTCCTCGCGGGCGACCCGGAGCATCTCGGCGATGGTCTCCGGCGGATCCTGGAGATCGGCGTCGAGGCTGACCACCCACTGGCCGACGGCCCGGTGCAGGCCGGCGGTCAACGCCGCCTGGTGGCCACTGTTGCGCCGCAGCCGGAGCACCCGCAGTTGCGGCCAGTCCCGGCCGTGGTCGAAGAGCGCCGACACGGTGTCGTCCCGGCTGCCGTCGTCGACGGCGACCACCTCGTAGTCGACGGCGAGCGCGTCGAGCACCGGTCGCAGCCGGGCGACCAGCGCCGGGATGACCGCAGCCTCGTTGAACATCGGGATGACCACGGAGAGGGTGGTCGTCCGGCTGAGGGCTGACTCCACGGTGACACGCCCCGTTCCGCACGCAGGAGTGAGCAGTTCCCGCGCCGAGAGCGCGGCAACGATCACCATCGCGTGGTAAACCCTCCGCCAGCGGACCAACTCCTGAACGGTCCGTTAACGCCCGCCGGCAGGCGTCCCGATAAGGGACGGACCGTCGTGCGTTCAGCGCTCCAGGATGGCTGTCACGCCCTGACCGCCGGCGGCGCAGATGGAGATCAGCCCGCGTCCGCTGCCCTTCTCGGCCAACAGTTTGGCCAGTGTGGCGACGATCCGCCCGCCGGTGGCGGCGAACGGGTGCCCGGCGGCCAGCGACGAGCCGTTGACGTTGAGCCGGTCGGTGTCGATAGCGCCCAGCGGTGTGTCCAGGCCGAGCCGGTCCTTGCAGAACTCCGGCGACTCCCAGGCGGCGAGGGTGGCCAGCACCTGCGAGGCGAACGCCTCGTGGATCTCGTAGTAGTCGAAGTCCTGCAAGGTCAGGTCGGCGCGGGCGAGCATCCGGGGGACCGCGTACGCGGGAGCCATCAGCAGACCCTCGTCGCCGTGGACGAAGTCCACCGCCGCCGTCTCCGACCAGCTGAACCAGGCCAGCACCGGCAGGTTGTGCGCCGCCGCCCACTCCTCGCTGGCCAGCAGCACAGTGGACGCGCCGTCGGTGAGGGGCGACGAGTTGCCGGCGGTCATGGTGGCGTGCTCGGCGTCCGGGCCACGGGTGCCGAAGACCGGCTTCAGTGAGCCGAGCTTCTCCACGCTGGTGTCCGGGCGCAGGTTCGCGTCGCGGGTGAGTCCCAGGTACGGCGTCATCAGGTCGTCGAAGAAGCCCCGCTCGTACGCGGCGGCGAGCCGCTGGTGCGAGCGCAGCGCCAACTCGTCCTGGGATCGCCTGTCGATCTGCCAACGCAGCGCGGTGCGGGCGGCGTGCTCACCCATGGACAGGCCGGTACGCGGCTCGGCGTTGCGCGGAATGTCCGGCTTGAACGGCTGGAGCGGGCGCAGCTTCGCCGCGATCTTGAGCCGTTCGCCCAGGGTACGGGCGCTGTTGAGCTTGAGCAGCGTCCGGCGCATCTCCTCGTTGACCGCGAGCGGGGCGTCGGAGGTGGTGTCGACGCCGCCGGCGATGCCCACGTCGAGCTGGCCGAGGGCGATCTTGTTGGCGACCAGGATCGTCGCCTCCAGGCCGGTGCCGCACGCCTGCTGGATGTCGTACGCCGGGGTGTGCGGGTCGAGCCGGGAGCCGAGGACGACCTCGCGGGTGAGGTTGAAGTCGCGGGAGTGCTTGAGCACCGCGCCGGTCACCACCTCGCCGACCCGCTGCCCGGCCAGGCCGTAGCGGGCGATCAGGCCGTCGAGCGCCGCGCCGAGCAGGTCCGCGTTCGACGCGTCCGCGTAGCGGGAGTTGGAACGGGCGAAGGGGATGCGGTTGCCCCCGATGACCGCGACCCGCCGGATGCTCTGCACGATCCGCCTCCTCAAGATGTGTTGCTCAAACCCTACTCGCCAGTAGGCTACGCCCATGACCGACAGGTACGCGAGCTTCGTCCAATCGGCCGCCGGCCGCGCGCTGGTCAAGCGCCTCGGGCTGCCCGACCCGCCCCGACTGCGCCGGCACCACCCCGGCGACCCGCTGCTGCCCGGGCCGGCACTGCTCGGCGCGGCCTCCGGCGGCCGGCTCGCCGAGCCGCTCGCCAAGATGCTGACCGCCGCCGGGGTCGAGCTGACCGACCCGGCCGCCACCGGGCAGCGGTACGGGGCACTGCTCTTCGACGCCACCGGGGTCACCGACTCGACCGAGCTGCGCCAGCTCTACGACTTCTTCCACCCGCAGGCCCGAGCAGTGCTGCCCAGCGGTCGGGTGGTCGTTCTGGGCACGCCCCCGCGGGAGTGCGCGACACCCCGCGAGGCGACGGCCCAGCGCGCCCTCGAAGGGCTGGTCCGCAGCATCGGCAAGGAATTCGGCCGGGGCACCACCGCGCAACTCGTCTACGTGAACCGCGCCGACGGCACCGCGGACGACCCGGCACTCGCAGCGGGCACGGTCACCAGCCTCGAATCGACCATCCGTTTCCTGCTGTCCGGGCGGTCCGCGTACGTGTCGGGGCAGGTCGTCCGGGTCGGCAGCGGCACGGCGAGCGCCCCGGCCGACTGGGACCGCCCACTGGACGGTCAGGTGGTGCTGGTCACCGGCGCCGCGCGGGGCATCGGCGCGGCGCTGGCCAAGGTGCTGGCCCGCGACGGCGCGACGGTGGTGGCCCTGGACATCCCGGCGGCCGGCGACGCGCTCGCCGCGGTGGCGAACGACATCGGCGGCACCGCCGTCCAACTCGACCTGACCGCGCCGGACGCGCCGACCCGACTCGCCGAGCACCTGGCCAGCCGGCACGGCCGGGTCGACGTGGTGGTGCACAACGCCGGCATCACCCGGGACAAGACGCTCGGCCGGATGGACGCCGACCGGTGGGACCAGGTCATCGACGTCAACCTCTCCAGCCAGGAGCGGATCAACGACGTGCTGCTGGAGCGGGAGCTGATCCCGACCGGCGGACGGATCATCTCGGTCTCCTCGATCGCCGGGATCGCCGGCAACCGGGGGCAGACCAACTACGCCACCAGCAAGGCGGGCGTGATCGGGTTGGTCGACTCGCTGGCCCCGACCCTGCGCGAACGGGGGATCAGCGTCAACGCGGTGGCCCCAGGCTTCATCGAGACCCGGCTGACCGCGCGCATCCCGCTGGTGGTCCGCGAGGCGGGCCGGCGGATGAACAGCCTGGCCCAGGGCGGGTTGCCGGTGGACGTGGCCGAGACGATCGGTTGGCTGGCCTGGCCGGCCAGCGGCGCGGTCAGCGGAAACGTGGTCCGGGTGTGCGGGCAGAGCCTGCTGGGGGCGTGATGGGCGGGCAGCCGGGACCGGGCGGTCGTACCCGTGTCGAGCTGGCTCGGATGCCGGCGGCCGGGGCGCTGCACCGACGGGCGTTGCTCGGCGCGCTGCCGGGCCTCGGGGGCGGGCGGCGCGGGCCCGACCTGCCGGCGGTCGAGTTGACGGTGGGCGGGGTGACCGTCGACCGGGGACGGCTGGCCGACTACGACCGGGTCTGCGGGTTCCGGCTGAGCGATCGGCTGCCCGCGACGTTTCCGCACGTCATGGGCTTCCCGCTGGCCCTGCGCCTGATGACCGCGCCGGACTTCCCCGTCCCGCTGCTCGGCCTGGTGCACGTCGGCAACCGGATCACCGTGCACCGCCCGATCACCGCCGACGAGACCCTCAACTTCACCACGTACGCGGAGAACCTGCGCCCACACGACAGGGGGCGGCAGGTCGACGTGGTGCTGGTCGGCTCGGTCGACGGTGCGGAGGTGTGGCGCGGCGTCTCGACGTACCTCGGTCGGGAGCGCACGCCCGGCGGACGCGACCGGGGCGAGCGTCCCGCGCCGCCGACGGCCACCGCCCGCTGGCGGGTGGAACCGCGCGTCGGTACGGAGTACGCGCGGGTCTCCGGCGACCACAACCCGATCCACACGTCCCGACTCGGGGCGCGGCTGTTCGGTTTCCGCCGGCCGATCGCGCACGGCATGTGGAGCAAGGCGCGCTGCCTGGCCGCGCTGGAGGCCCGACTGCCCGACGCGTACACCGTCGAGGTCGCCTTCAAGCTGCCCGTGCCGCTACCGAGCACGGTGAGCTTCGCGCTGCTGCCGGACGGCAGGTTCACACTGCACGACTCGCGTGGCCGACCGCACCTGGCGGGTCACCTGCGCTGAGCGCACCGAACCGTCCCGTGCGCTGATGTGCGCCCCTCTTGGCAACGGCGCCCTCATGCGTTAAGTTGTTCTCACAGCGAGATATTCTCAGAATGAGAGTGACACGATGAACGAGCAGGAGTTCCTGGCCGCGTACGACCCCCGGGCCTACCCGTCGGTCGCCGTGACCGTCGACGTGGTGGCGCTGACCATCCGCAAGGACGCGCTGCACCTGCTGCTGATCCGGCGCGGCGAGGCGCCCTTCGCCGGCCACTGGGCGCTGCCCGGCGGCTTCGTCCGCCCCGACGAGGACCTGACCACCGGCGCCCGACGGGAGCTGGCCGAGGAGACCGGGCTCGGCGGCGAGGAGCTGCGCCGCGTACACCTGGAGCAGTTGGGCAGCTATGGCGCTCCCGACCGTGACCCGCGAATGCGGGTCGTCTCGATCGCCCACCTCGCGTTCGCCCCCGACCTGCCGGACCCCGCCGCCGGCAGCGACGCCGACGAGGCGATCTGGCTGCCGGTGACCGCGTTGACCAGCCGACAGCTCGCCTTCGACCACGGCCGGATCATCGACGACGCGCTGGAACGGGCCCGCTCCAAGCTGGAGTACACCCCGCTCGCCACCCGCTTCCTCGCCGCCGAGTTCACCATCAGCGAGCTGCGGGCCGTCTACGAGACCGTCTGGGGGCACCCGCTGCACGCCGGCAACTTCCACCGCAAGGTGCTCTCCGTGCCGGGCTTCGTGGAGAGCACCGGCACCAGCACCGAGCGCGGTGGGGCCCGAGGCGGCCCCCGCGCCCGGCTCTACCGGGCCGGCGACGCCCGGCTGCTGCACCCGGCGCTGCTGCGTCCCGCCCGCGAGGAGACGGTGCGGTGAGGACCACCGAGGCCATCCGCCTGGTGGCGGCCGCCCGCTCCGACACCGACCTGTTCGGCACCGACCAGTCGGCCCGCCGCTACCGCGAGCTGGTCGCGGCCCTGCACCCCGACCGCCTGCCGACCGACCCGGCGGTACGCGCCGAAGCCACCGAAGCCTTCATCCACGTCACCACCCGGTGGCAGGCCCGGCGGGTAACGGTCCTCGGCGACTACCGACTCGGCGCGCCGGCCCACTCCGGCGACCTGGCCGACCTCTACGACGTCGGCGACGACCGGCTGCTCAAGCTGCCCCGACGGCCCACCGACAACGACCTGATGGCCCGCGAGGCGCACGCCCTGCACACCATCGCCGAGCGCGGCGACCCGCGGTACCTGCCGTACGTGCCCCGGCTCGTCGACGAATTCCGGCACCGCGACGGCGTGACCGGCGCCGAACGGCGGATCAACGTGCTCGCCACCGCACCCGGCCTGCACACCCTCGACGAGGTGCGGCGCGGGTACCCGGACGGGCTGGACGCCCGGGATGTGGCCTGGATGTGGCGGCGACTGCTGGTCGTGCTCGGCCTGGCCCACCGGGCGGGCGTGGTGCACGGCGCGGTACTGCCGCGACACGTCCTGATCGAGCCGGACGCCCACGGCGTGGTGCTGGTCGACTGGTGCTTCTCCGCGCCGGTCGGCAGCACGATCCCGGCGCTGGTGCCCGGCCACGAGGACTGGTACCCGCCCGAGGTCGTCCAGAAGCGGCAGTGCGCGCCGGGCACCGACATCTGGATGGCCACCCGCTGCATGACCGCACTGCTCAACCGCCACGCACCGGGTGAGCTGCTCACCTTCGCCCAGGGCTGCCGCCAGCGCCGCCTCTCCGACCGGCCCGACGACGCCTGGGGCCTGCTGCGCGAACTCGACCAGGTGCTGGACCGCCTCTACGGGCCCCGCACCTTCCGCCCCTTCACCCTCACCCCCTAAGGAGCTGTCATGGGCAGTGGAATCTGGTCCACCGACGTGTACGACGCCGCCGACCGCTACCGCCGGTCCACCGGCAGGAGCGCCTTCTCCTACAGCGACAGCGGGGCGCGCACCGTGCACCCCGCGCTCGACCCCCGCGACGCGATGCGGGAGAGCCGCGACTCCGCCGAACACCCCAGGTCGACGCCCGTCGCCGTGCTCTTCGACGTGACCGGCTCGATGCGCACGGTCCCGCGGGTCCTGCAGACCAAGCTGCCGCAGCTGCTCGGGCTGCTGCAACGGCAGGGGTACGCCAGCGACCCGCAGATCATGTTCGGCGCCATCGGCGACGCCACCTGCGACCGGGTGCCGTTGCAGGTGGGCCAGTTCGAGTCGGACAACCGGATGGACGACGACCTCGGCCGGATCGTCCTCGAAGGCGGTGGCGGCGGGCAGATGAGCGAGTCGTACGAGCTGGCCATGTACTTCATGGCCCGGCACACCGTCACCGACAACTGGGAGAAGCGCGGTCGACGAGGCTACCTGTTCATCATCGGCGACGAGCTGGCGTACAAGCAGGTGAAGGCCCGGGAGGTGGCCGCCCTGACCGGCGACAACCTCGCCGAGGACGTGCCGCTGCGGCAGGTCGTCGACGAGGTGACCCGCCGCTGGGACACCTACTACCTGCTCCCCGCCGGCAGCCACTACGCCGGCAACGCCACGGTGCTCGACTTCTGGCGGGACCTGCTCGGACAGAACGCCGTCGTGCTCGACGACCTCGACGCGGTCTGCGAGACCATCGCACTCACCATCGGCCTCGGCGAACAGGCGATCGACCTGGACGAGGGCCTCCGCCACCTGGACCGGGCCGGCTCCACGGCCACCGGGACCGTCTCGAAGGCGCTGGCCCGCCTGGGCCGGGGGCGGCGGGCCGAGGTGTCGACGCTGCCGGCGTTCCGCGACACCGCCAGCGGGGTGACCCGGCTGTGACGCACCTGGCGGTGGTCGACCTCGGCTACGGCGACGCCGGCAAGGGCACGGTGGTGGACTGGCTCTGCGCCACCCGTCCCGTGCACACGGTGGTCCGCTTCAACGGGGGCGCGCAGGCGGCGCACAACGTCGTGCTGCGCGACGGGCGGCACCACACGTTCGCGCAGTTCGGGGCGGGCACGTTCCATCCGGGCGTGCGTACGCACCTGTCCCGGCACGTGGTGGTGGATCCGCTGGCGCTGGCCGCCGAGGCCGACCACCTCGCCACGGTAGGGGTGCCCGACGCGCTCGACCGGCTGACCGTCGACGGGGACGCGCTGCTCGCCACCCCGTACCACCGGGCCGCCAACCGGGCCCGCGAGATCGCCCGGGGAGCCGACCGGCACGGCTCCTGCGGGCTGGGGGTGGGCGAGGCCGTCGCGTACGGTCTCGCCCACCCGGACGACGCGCCACGGGTCGCCGACTGCCACAACCCCGCGCTGCTGCGCCGTCGGCTGACCGCCCTGCGGGACCGGCTGACCGCCGAGCTGGGCCCGCTGGACGCGCCACCGATCGAGGACTGCCTGCCCGCGTTCACCGGGTTCGCCGGGCGGGTCGCCATCGTCGACAGCAGCTGGCTGGGCGGGGCGCTGCGCACCGGAACCTGCGTCTTCGAGGGTGCGCAGGGGGTGCTGCTGGACGAGTGGCACGGCTTTCACCCGTACACCACCTGGAGCACCACCACGTTCGCCAACGTCGACAGTCTGCTCGCCGAGGCGGGCCGGCCCGGCGACGTGACCCGGATCGGGGTGCTGCGCGTCGTCACCACCCGGCACGGTGCCGGCCCGTTGGTGACCGAGGACCCGGCGCTGCCGTTCACCGACCGGCACAACGCCACGAACCCGTGGCAGGGCCGGTTCCGGTTCGGTCACTTCGACGCGGTCGCCCACCGGTACGCCGTCGCGGCCGCCGGTGGGGTCGACGGCCTGGCGTTGACCCACCTCGACCTGGCCGGCCCGGACCTGAGGATCTGCCGCCGGTACGACACCACCGACCGGCTCACCCCCGGCCCGTCCGGTGACCTGGACCGACAGGCCGCGCTCACCGCCCGACTGCTGCGTTCCCGCCCGGTGTACGACGACCCGCCGACGGACTGGGCGGCGGCGGTCAGCGCGGAGCTGGGCGCGCCCGTGGTGCTGACCTCGCGGGGCCCGACGGCCGACGACAAGACCGCGCACGGTCCGCTGCTCACCCCACCGGCGCTGATCGGCGCCGGCTGAGGCGTCTTCCGGCGACTCGACCACCGGGCGGCTCGTACCCCGCGAGCATGGGAGGCATGGACACCCTGCTCGACCTCCTCCGTGGGACGGTCACATCGCCGTG
Source organism: Micromonospora sp. NBRC 107095 (assembly GCF_030269705.1). NCBI lineage: Bacteria > Bacillati > Actinomycetota > Actinomycetes > Micromonosporales > Micromonosporaceae > Micromonospora > Micromonospora sp. NBRC 107095. The sequence continues at coordinate 319,045 of NZ_BSTU01000001.1, read as the reverse complement.
GGTGTACCTGGTGATCCTCGGGCTCACCGCCATCGACGCGTTCTTCCCCGCCGTGCCGGGCGAGGCTGCGGTGATCACCGCCGGGGTGCTGTCGGCCAGCGCCGGCCACCCCAGCCTGACCCTGGTGATCGTCAGCGCCGCGATCGGCGCGCTGGTCGGCGACCACATCTCCTACGCCATCGGTCGGGGCGGCGGGGCACACCGGCTCGCCCGGCTGCCCGACGGCAGCCGGCGGCGGGCCGGCTCCGACTGGGCCCGCCGGGCCGTGGACCGGCGCGGCGGAGTCATCCTGACCACCAGTCGGTACGTGCCGGGTGGCCGAACCGCTGTCACCCTCACCATGGGCGCGGTGCGCTATCCCCGCCGCGCATTCCTGCTGTACGACAGCATCGCGGCGGTCACCTGGGCGTTGTACTGCGGGCTGCTCGGCTACTTCGGCGGGCTGGCCTTCGAACGTGATCCCGTGAAGGGCGTACTGGTCGGTGTGGGAGTGTCGCTGATCATCACGTTCGGTCTGGAGGGGATCCGCTGGCTGCGCCGACGGGCCCACCGTCGCGCCGCCGCCCGCCGCTGACAGTCACGCGGTCCGCCGCCGCTGACAGCACGCGGTCGTCGCCCGGGACGCGTCACAGCAGGTCGGCGTCGTGCACCAGGATCGCCAGCTGCACCCGGTTGCCCACGTGCAGTTTCGCCAGCGCCCGGCTGACGTGTGCCTTCACTGTGGCCTCGCTCATCGTCAGCCGCCGAGCGATGTCCGCGTTGCCGTCCCCGCGCGCCACCTCCCGGACGATCTCCAGCTCCCGTGCGGTGAGCGCTGCGAGCCGCCGGCGAGCCGCCTCCCGTCGGGCCGGGCCCCGATCGGCGAACGAGCTGATCAGCCGCCGGGTCACCGTCGGAGCGAGCATCGCGTGCCCGGCGGCCACCGTCCGGACGGCGGCTGCCAACTCACCGGGCGGAGTGTCCTTGAGCAGGAAGCCGACAGCACCTGCCCGCAGTGCCCGGTGCACGTACTCGTCGAGGTCGAAGGTCGTCAACATGATCACCTTCGGACCTGCGGCCACCACCTCCGGTGCGACGGTCAGCCCGTCGACGCCCGGCATCCGTACGTCGAGCAGCACCACGTCGGGGCGTAAGCGGTGGGTCTGCTCCAGGGCACCGGCACCGTCCGCCGCCTCGCCGACCACTGTGACGTCCTCGGACGCCTCCAGGATCAGCCGCAGCCCGGCACGGACGAGCTGCTCGTCGTCGACGACCAGCACCCTGATCACGCCGCACCCGCCAGCGGGATCAGGGCCCGGACCCGGAAACCGCCGTCCACGGGCCTCGCCTCCAGCCGACCGCCGAGCAGCTCCACCCGTTCGCGCAGCCCGAGCAACCCCTGCCCGGCACCGGGCAGCTCCTGCCCGCCCTCGGACGGACCGTTGCGCACCACCACCTCCAACCCGTCGGGGAGGTAGCGCAGACCGACGACCGTCTCGGCGTCGGCCGCGTGCTTGCGCACGTTCGTCAACGCCTCCCGGACCACCCGGTACGCAGTGTGCCCCAGCGTCGCCGGCAGTGCGGTCGGCACGCCCTCGTCGCGCCGGGAAACCCGCAGCCCGGCGGCACGGGATTCGCCGATCAGTTCGTCCAGCGCGTCCAATCCGCGTTCCGGCACCACTGCCGCCTCGGCCTGCCGCAAAACGCCCAGCACCTCGCGCAGGTCGGTGAGCGCCTGCCGACCGGTCGTCCGGATCAGCGCGGCCGCCTCGACTGTCGCCGGGTCCGCGGCGGTCACCTCCAGCGCCCCGGCGTGCACCACCATCAACGAGACCCGGTGCGCCACCACGTCGTGCATCTCCCGGGCGATCCTGGTCCGCTCCTCGGCCCGGGCCTGGTCGGCGCGGGCCTCCTGCTCGCGTTCCAGCCGCTCGGCCCGGTCCCGCAGTGCGGCGAGGGTGTCCCGGCGCGCCCGCACCCAGAGGCCGAAGACCAACGGAAGCCCGACCAGACCGGCGGCGAGGAGCAGCACGTTGCCGCTGGTGGCGGTGGTGATCCGGCGGGTGCCGCCCACCTCCAGACCGACCAGCACCCCGCCGCCGAGCACCACCGCCGCACCGACGAGGTAACCGGCGAGCCGTCGCCCGCGCAGCCACAGCCCGGCCTGGTACGAGGCGACCACCCCGGCCGCCGCGGCGGCGAGCACCAGCCAGCCGACGGCCGCGGCCAGGAACAACGGCCAGCGGCGGGTCCGGATCGTGCCGGCGGCCCAACCCGACAACACCGCGAGCAACAGCACGACAGCGCCCGGCAGCGGCGAGCGGACACCGATGTCGCCGGTCGCGCTGGCCCACACCGCAGCCGCGACCACGACGGCGAGCAGCAACACCCCGTAGCGCTGGACGACCCGCCCAAGAGCGACGGTGCTGGTGGCCACGCAGCAAGCGTATGGCTGCACTGACGAATCCGGTGGTCCCGCGCCGTCAGACCGGGGTGTGCTGGGGGAAGACCCCTAGCCGCCGTCCGGGCTGGGCACTACCTAAGTAGTGCCGCCCGACTGACCACTGGCCGATGGCCTGGGGCGTCGCGCCCACCAGCATCAGGACCATGGATCTACTCGACCTGCTGCACGACACGATGTCCTCGCCCTGGGTGTATCTGGCGATCTTCGCGATCGCGGTGCTCGACGGCTTCTTTCCGGTGGTGCCGAGCGAGACGGCGGTGATCACGGCCGGGGTGTTCGCCGCCTCGGGAGCGCCGTACCTGCCCGCGGTGATCCTGGTGGCCGCCACCGGGGCGCTCGTCGGCGACCACGTCTCGTACGCCATCGGGCGCAGCGGTGGCACCCGGCTGCTCGACCGGCTGCCGCCCGACGGCCGACGCCGCAGGGCCGCCGACTGGGCCCGTCGAGGGATCGCGACGCGTGGTGGCCTGATCCTCACCGTCGCCCGCTACGTGCCGGGCGGCCGGACCGCTGTCACCCTCACCATGGGCGCTGTGCACTATCCCCGGCGACGGTTCCTGGCCTTCGACGCGCTCGCCGCCGGATCGTGGGGGCTCTACTCGGCACTGGTCGGCTACATCGGCGGGCTGGCGTTCGAGCAGGACCCGCTGCGCGGTCTCCTGCTCGGTCTGGGCCTCGCACTGACGGTGACGATGGTCGTCGAGGCGGCCCGCTGGCTCGGCAACCGTCGCCGGGCCACGCGCTCGGCGTCAGCGCCTACGCCGGTGGAGCGGACCCCGGTGCGGTGATGCGGGGCGGTCAGTGCGTCGGAGGACGCCAGGTCACCCCGTGCAGGAGTTGGGCGGCACCGAGCCAGGCCACGTTCATCATCCGGGTGGCCGTCTTCTCCGGGTCGGCCTCCGGGTGGTCCGCTAGCCAGTCGGCGAGCGACTCGGTCGCGCCGACCAGGGCGTACGCGACGACCTCCAGGTCGATGGCGGCGATCTCGCGGCCCTCGGCGCGCAGCGCGTGGTCGAGCATCCCGGCGACCACCTCGACCAGCCGGGCCCGCATGGTGGCCAGCTCGCCGGCGAACGGCTGCTCGCCCCGGGCCTGCCGGTAGAGCACCGCCCAGCCGTCCCGGTGTGCGCCCACGAAGCCGAAGAACGCCCGCAGCCCGCGCCAGAGCCGCTCGTCGGCTGGCAGGTCGGGGGCCGCCGCCCCGGCGATGGCCTGCATCATCCGGGTGGCCTCCCGGTGCAGGCAGGCAACGAAGAGTTCCTCCTTGGTGCCCAGGTACGCGTAGACCATGGGCTTGGAGATGCCGGCGTCCTCCGCGATCTCGTCCATGCTGGCGGCGTGGAAGCCGCGCCGGGAGAAGACCTTGACGGCCGCGTCGAGCATCTGCTGCTCGCGTACGGCGCGTGGCAGGCGCTTGAAGGCGGGAACGGTGGACACCTTGCGAGCATACCTACTCGTGCGTAGGGTTACGCGCGAGTAGCCAAATCTTCCGGAAGGCGCACCTGATGACTGACTTCGACCCGGCCACCTTCGCCAACGTCGGCCCCAAGGAGTTCGCCCAGCTGGTCAAGTCCACCCCGGACGACAAGATCGCCCAGGTGATGTCCGGCGACCTGCGCGACAAGGTCCTGGGCGAGGTGTTCGGCCGGATGCCGTCGCTGTTCCGCGCCGACCGGGCCGGTTCCACCAACGCGGTCATCCACTGGATCATCACCGGGCGGCCCGACGGCGGCAGCGACACCTACGAGGTGGTCATCGCCGACGGCACCTGCGTCGTCAACGAGACCCCGCAGCACGACCCGAAGCTGAGCCTCACCATGGGCCCGGTCGAGTTCCTGAAGATCGTCTCCGGTGGCGCCAACCCGGTGATGATGTTCATGACCGGCAAGCTGAAGGCGAAGGGCGACCTCGGCCTCGCCGCCAACATCGCCAACCTGTTCGACATCCCCAAGGCCTGACATGGCCGAGTTCTCGCTCGACCTGAACGAGGAACAGCGGGATCTACGCGACTGGGTGCACGGCTTCGCCGCCGAGGTCGTGCGCCCAGCCGCCGCCGAGTGGGACGAGCGCGAGGACACCCCGTGGCCGGTGATCCAGGAAGCCGCCAAGGTCGGCCTCTACGGCTTCGAGTTCCTCGCCACCTGCTGGGCCGACCCGACCGGGCTCTCCCTGCCGATCGCCAGCGAGGAACTCTTCTGGGGTGACGCCGGCATCGGGCTGAGCATCTTCGGCACCTCCCTCGCCGTCGCCGCCATCTACGGCGCCGGCACCCCCGACCAGATGGTCGAGTGGGTGCCGCAGTGCTTCGGCGACGTCGACTCGCCGGCCGTCGCCGCGTTCTGCACCAGCGAGCCGGAAGCCGGCTCCGACGTCGGCGCGATGCGCACCCGGGCCGTCTACGACGAGGCCACCGACGAGTGGGTGCTCACCGGCCAGAAGGCGTACGCCACCAACGGCGGCATCGCCGGCGTACACGTGGTCACCGCCTCGGTGGACCCCACGCTCGGCTCGCGCGGCCAGGCGGCGTTCGTCGTACCGCCCGGCACCCCCGGCCTGACCGCCACCCGCAAGCTGCGCAAACTCGGCCTCCGCGCGTCCCACACCGCCGACGTCTTCCTCGACGGGGTACGCGTACCCGGCCGCTGCCTGCTCGGCGGCAAGGACGCCCTCGACGAGCGGTTGGCACGCGCCCGCTCCGGGCAACGGGCCAGCGGGCAGGCCGCGATGCGCACCTTCGAGCTGTCCCGACCCACTGTCGGCGCCCAGGCGCTCGGCGTGGCCCGCGCCGCCTACGAGTACGCGTTGGAGTACGCGAAGGACCGCGTCCAGTTCGGACGGCCGATCATCGAGAACCAGGCGGTCGCGTTCGCGCTGGCCGACATGCGGATGGAGATCGACGCGGCGCGGCTGCTGGTCTGGCGGGCCTCCTGGATGGGCCGCAACAACCGCCCGTTCACCGCCGGCGAGGGCTCGATGTCCAAGCTCAAGGCCGGCGAGGTGGCGGTGTCGGTCACCGAGAAGGCGGTGCAACTGCTCGGCGGGGCCGGCTTCCTGCGTGACCACCCGGTCGAACGCTGGTACCGGGACGCCAAGATCTACACCATCTTCGAGGGCACCTCGGAGATCCAACGACTGGTGATCTCCCGGGCCATCTCCGGGATGCAGATCCGCTGACCGCCGTCGGCCCGACCGCCCTCGCGCCGGTCGGGCCGACGGGGGCCGGATTCCACGATCTGTGCCGTCTTCGTCACCCCACGCCGACGCCAACTGGGCTCCCAGCCGCGCCCAGTGCATGATCAAAGAAAGAAGCCCTGATGGACGGGGCGGGCCGCTGCCCCGTCCGCGCACCACCCCAAGGAGGTCTGCGGCATGGACCTGCCGTTCGTCGTCGCCACGCTGACCCGTCGCGGGCTGCTCACCCCCGGCAGCCCGATCCGGGTCGCCTCGCAGCTCAACGCGTTGCGGACGTGGGGGTGGAGCCTGGCAGGCGAGCTACGCCAAGCAGCCGCCCGGGACCCCGGCCGTCCAGCCGTCATCGACGAGGACGGCGTCGAACTGACCTACCACGAACTGCTCGACCGGGCCGAACGGATGGCCCGCTCGATGCGGGCCGGGCTCGGCGTACAGGCCGGCGACCGGATCGGCGTGCTCTGCCGCAACCACCACGGGCTGATCGAGACCATCGTCGCCGCCACCCTGCTCGGCGTCGACGCCGTGCTGGTCAATACCGGGCTCAGCGCTGCCCAACTGGGCACCGTCGCCGAGGAACAGCGGCTGCGGCTACTCGTGCACGACGACGAGTTCGCCGAGCGCGTCCTCGGCCTCCCCGCCGAACTGACCCGGCTCGACGAACGCGCCCGCGAGGAACTGGTGGCCGGGGCACTCCCGGGCGACCTGCACCCGCCGGAACGCGACGGCCGAATCATCGTGCTCACCTCCGGCACCACCGGTACGCCCAAGGGTGCTCGACGGCCCACGCCCGGTGGCTTCGGCCCACTGGTGTCCATCATCGACCGCATCCCCTTGCACGCCCGGGACCGGGTGATGATCGCCGCGCCGATCTTCCACACCTGGGGATTCGCCGCCCTCCAGGTCTGCCTGGCGCTGCGGGCCACCATCGTGCTGCACCGTCGCTTCGACCCGACCGCCACGCTCGCCGCCCTGACCGCGCACCGGTGCAACGCGCTCTTCGCCGTACCGGTGATGGTGCAGCGACTGCTGGAGGTGCCCCCGCCGGACCCGCGCCCGCCACTCACCGTGGTCGCGGTCAGCGGCTCCGCCCTGCCCGGCGGGCTCGCCTCCACGTTCATGGACGTCTACGGAGACGTCCTCTACAACCTCTACGGGTCCACCGAGGTCTCCTGGGCCTCCATCGCCGACCCCCGGGACCTGCGCCAGGCGCCCACCACCGCCGGTCGTCCACCGCACGGCACCAGACTGCAGATGCTCGACGACGACGGCCAAGCCGTGCCGGCCGGGCAGGTCGGGCGGATCTTCGTCGGCAACGAGATGCTCTTCGAGGGCTACACCTCCGGTGCCAACCGGGAAACTCGCGACGGCCTTCTCGACACCGGTGACCTCGGCCGGCTCACCGCCGACGGCCTGCTCTTCGTGGACGGCCGGGCCGACGACATGATCGTCTCCGGCGGCGAGAACGTCTTCCCGTCCGAGGTGGAGGACCTGCTCGCGCAACTGCCACAGGTCCGCGAGGCGGCGGTGATCGGCGTGCCCGACCCCGAGTACGGCCAGCGCCTCTCCGCGTTCCTCGCCCTGCACCCCGGGGAGACGCTCGACCCCGAGGCGGTCCGCGAATACGTCCGGCGCTTCCTGGCCCGGTTCAGCGTCCCCCGGGACGTGATCTTCGTGAAGTACCTGCCCCGCAACGCCACCGGCAAGGTGCTCACCCGGGAACTCCGCCGCTACTACGGCTGAGCCAAAGCCGAGATGTCCCAGCGCCGATCCCAGCCGCCTGTGACCCTGGTCACTTCGACTAGATCGAGTATCGGCGGCCCGGCAGCCTTGCCGGGTGACAACCCTGGCGCGGCCCGAGAGCAGCGACGTAGCAGTCGCGCCGGCCACCCGCGACCCCTACATCGACAACGTCAAAGGGCTGCTGATCCTCCTGGTCGTACTCGGCCACACAGTGGGTCAGACGGTCGGCTCCTCACCAGGTGGCCGAACCATATACACGCTGATCTACCTGTTCCACATGCCGGCCTTCGCCATGCTGTCCGGGATGCTCTCGGCAACCGAACTCACCGGACGCCGGGCGGCGTCGCTGGTGCGTGACCTGCTCGCTCCGTACGTGGTGTTCCAACTGCTCTACATGGGCTTCTACACGGTGATGGACCAGCCCATGAACTGGACCGTGAACCAGTTCCTGACCCCTGTCTACCACCTGTGGTTCCTACCCGCCCTGCTCATCTGGCGGATGCTCACCCCGCTGTTCGCCCAGCTTCGCGGAGCGGTGGTGATCGCGATCGGGATCTCCCTTCTCGCCGGGGCGACAACAGTCCTCAGCCACCCCCTGGCATTGAACCGGGTGGCCGGCATGCTGCCCTTCTTCGTCCTCGGCGTCTGGCTCGGACGCGGCAGGCTGGCCTACCGCCCGTCCACCCGGGTGCGGATCGCCGCGGCCACCGTGCTCATCGCCGCCGTGCCGATCGCCTACCTGGTCGGTTCGCGCCTACCGAACCTCTGGCTGTACTGGAACAGCACCTACCAGCGCATCGGGGTGGACCTGACCGACGGCGTCCTGATCCGGCTCGGACTGATGGCCGTCGCGTCGGCGATGACCTGGGCGATCATGATGCTGGCACCGCGCCGCCAGACGGTCCTCACGGGCTGGGGTGCCAACTCCATGTACCCGTACCTGCTGCACGGGTTCGCCGTGCTGGCCTTCGCGTGGTCCACACTCGACAGGCAAGTCGACAGCATCACGGCGCTGCTGGCCCTGGTCGCCGTGGTGGTGGCGGTGGTCTGGATCACCACCAGCCGGCCGGTGGTGTGGGCGCTGCGGCCGCTGGTCAGCCCGCCGGTCGGCTGGCTGCTCCGGAAGACCCCCTCCGGGCAGCCCTCGGTGGGGATACGCGCCTAACACCCGCGCGGCACCCCCGACACGGTCCGGTCCTACGGGTCGGGGGTTGCCGTGGCGGGGTTGCCCGGATTCAGCCGGGAATCGTGATCCGCCCGTCGATGGCGGCGGCGGCGATGTCGGTGCGGTGCTGCGAGCCGGCCAGTTCCACCCCGTCCACCAGCGCGTACGCGGCGTCCCGCGCGGCGGCCAGGTCGGTGCCGGTGGCCGTACCGCAGAGAACGCGGCCGCCGGCGGAGAGCAACGCGCCGTCGCTGGCCCGGCGGGTGGTGCCCGCGTGGATGATGCCCGGACCGTCCGCGCCGGTGATCACGTCGCCGGTGCGCGGCGCGGCCGGATAGCCCGGCGAGGCCAGCACCACCGTCACGGCGCTGCCGTCGCGCCACCGCAACGGCGGGTGCTCGGCCAACGTGCCGGTGGCCGCCGCGTGCAGCAGCCCGCCCAACGGCGTCTCCAACAGCGCCAGCACCACCTGGGTCTCCGGGTCACCGAAACGCGCGTTGAACTCGATCACCCGAGGGCCGGCGGCGGTGATCGCCAGCCCGACGTAGAGCAGACCGGCGAACGGGGTGCCCCGGCGGCGCATCTCCGCCAACGTCGGGTGCACGACGTCGCGCATGACCTCGTCGACCAGGCCGGGCGGGGCCCAGGGCAGCGGTGCGTACGCGCCCATCCCGCCGGTGTTCGGCCCGGTGTCGCCGTCGCCGAGCCGCTTGAAGTCCTGTGCCGGCACCAGCGGCAGTGCCGCCTCACCGTCGGTGACCACGAAAAGGCTGACTTCGGGGCCGTCGAGGAACTCCTCGACCACGACCCGGCCACACTCGTTGGCGTGCGTTAGCGCGGCGGCCCGGTCGTCGGTCACCACCACGCCCTTGCCGGCGGCGAGCCCGTCGTCCTTCACCACGTACGGTGCACCGAACTCGTCCAGCGCCCGAGCGGTGCTCTCCTCGTCCGTGCAGACCAACGCGCGGGCGGTCGGCACGCCGGCAGCGGTCATCACGTCCTTGGCGAACGCCTTGGAGCCCTCCAACTGGGCAGCCGCGCCGGACGGACCGAACACGGCGATGCCCTTGGCGCGTACCGCATCGGCGACCCCGGCGACCAGCGGCGCCTCGGGCCCGATCACCACCAGATCAGCCGCTGTCTCCACGGCCAGCGCCGCCACCGCGGCCGGGTCCGTCGCAGTGACCGTCCGCAGCTCAGCCACGCCAGCGATCCCCGGATTACCCGGCGCGGCAATCAACGCCGAAACGCCCGCGTCCGCCGCCAACCCGAGCGCAAGCGCATGCTCCCGCCCACCGCCACCCACCAAAAGAACCCGCACGCCCGAGATCCTACTGTCCCCCCTTAAAACGCCTGCCGAGCCTCGGTGATCAAGAGGTTTGCGTCAATGATGGGCTGATTCTTGACGCAAACCTCTTGATCACCTCCGCTCAGCGGCCGTGATCGCTTGGCGGACCGTCCATGGGATGTAGGTGGGGTCGAGGGTGTCCTGCCAGGTGAATCGGAGGATGGTCCAGCCGGCGTTGACCAGGCGGTTCTGGCGACGACGGTCGGCGTAGGCGGCCTCCGGGGTGCCGTGCGCGTCTCGGCCGTCCGCCTCGGCGATCAGCCTTGGGCGGCGCCAGCCCAGGTCGCCAATGCCGAGCAGATAGCCGTCATCGTCGCGCACTTCCAACTGCAGCGCGTCCGGCGGCACCCCGCCGTCCACGCATCGCAGTCGAGAACGAGTCTCCAGTGGCGACTGTGCCCGGCCATCCGCCTCGGCCAGACAGGCGCGTGCCGCGACCGCACCCCGCCGCCCACGGATCAGGTCCGGGATGGTTGTCAAATTCGCCGGATCGATGCGGCGCCGGTTCAGCGCCGAGTCGATGACCGAGACCGCTGGATAACGATCAACCCGAAGGATGACGTCCGCGACGGTGCGGAGCGGAGAGGTCGCCGGGATGCCCGCGACCTCGACGACGTCGCCAGCAGCGACGGTCACCTGATGCACCGTCAGCCACGGCACCAGGGAACGCTGGGGCCGAGGTCGGTCGACTGGGACGGAGACGTGCACCTGTGACGTCCGGCGAAGACCGGCGATGCCGTGCAACTCCAACGCAGAGTCCAGAACAGCGAAGGCACCTGCACCGAGGCTCACGACCGCCGCGCGGATTCGCGCCCGCCGGCGAGTCGAGTCAGTCAGCTCCGCCTCTGGAACGAAGCAGCCACGAAGAAGCCGTTGCCACCTGCCGGAGCGGTGCAACTGCCGGATCTGATCCCTGGTCAGGCCGGCACGCAATGCCTGGCCCATGGTGACCATGCCGTCCTGCCCGGCCGCTATCTGGCGAAGAAGCTGATCCGCACCCACGCCCACACCCTGTCCACCCACCCCGCTCACGCGAAGCCCCTGTGGACAACTCCCAAACCTCTGTGGATAACTCCCCCACCGGCTCGGTGATCAAGAGCTTTACGTCAATCTCACTGAGAAATCTGACGCAAACTTCTTGATCACCGAGCCGGTGGGGGTGGGTGGGGGTGGGGGTGGGGTTAGGGGAGGAGGGGGTGGAGGTGGACGTTTTCTTCTCGGCCTGGGCCTACGCCTACGACGCTCACCCTGGTGTTGCAGAGTTCTTCGACCCTCGCGATGTAGCGGCGGGCGTTCTCCGGCAGGTCGTCGACCGTTCTCGCCTTGGTGATGTCCTCCGACCAGCCGTCGAGCTCCTCGAAGACGGGCTTGGCGTGGTGGAAGTCGGTCTGGCTCATCGGCATGTCGTCCACCCGGACGCCGTTGATCTCGTAGCCGACGCAGATCGGCAGCTTCGGCAGGCCGGTAAGCACGTCCAGCTTGGTGATGACCAGGTCGGTGACGCCGTTGAGGCGGCAGGCGTACCGGGCGACGACCGCGTCGAACCACCCGCACCGGCGCTCCCGCCCGGTGGTGGTGCCGTACTCCGCGCCGATCTTGCGCAGGTGGTCCCCGTTGGCGTCGAACAGCTCGGTCGGGAACGGCCCGGCACCGACCCGGGTGGTGTACGCCTTGCTCACCGCGATGACCTTGTTGATCGCGGTCGGCGGGATGCCCGCGCCCACGCAGGCGCCACCGGCGGTCGGGTTGGACGAGGTCACGAAGGGGTAGGTGCCGTGGTCCATGTCGAGCATGGTGGCCTGGGCGCCCTCCAGCAGCACCGTCTCGCCCCGGTCCAGGGCGTCCCAGAGCATCGCCCGGGTCTCCGCGATGTACGGCTTGAGCCGCTCCGCGTACTCCAGGTACTCCTCGACGGTCGCGTCGACGTCGATCGCCTTGCGGTTGTAGACCTTGAACAGGATCTGGTTCTTCTCGCGCAGCGCGAGTTCCAGTTTCTTGCGCAGGATGCCCGGGTCGAGCAGGTCCTGGAGGCGGATGCCGATCCGGGCGACCTTGTCCCCGTACGCCGGGCCGATGCCACGGCCGGTGGTGCCGATCCGGGACGAGCCGAGGTAGCGCTCGATGACCCGGTCCAGCGCCCGGTGGTGCGGCATGATCAGGTGCGCGTCGCCGGAGATCCGCAGCCGGGACACGTCGACGCCGCGCTCGGCCAGGCCGTCGATCTCGGCGAGCAGCACCTTCGGGTCGACCACCACACCGTTGCCGATGATGATCATCGCGTCCGGTGAGAGCGCGCCGGACGGCATCAGGTGCAGCGCGTACTTCTGGCCGTCCGGGGTGATCACCGTGTGTCCGGCGTTGTTGCCGCCGGAGTAGCGCACGACGTAGTCGACCCGCTCACCCAGCAGGTCGGTAACCTTGCCCTTGCCCTCGTCGCCCCACTGAGCGCCGATGAGCACGATCGCTGGCATCTTTTCCGCCTCCAGAAGGCTCGGGTGCCAGGTGGCGACCGCTCGGCGAGCCCGGGGTGTCAGGTTAACAAGTAATGACGGCGTGGCCGGCAGGGGTCGCGTCGAGAGGCAGGAGGCTCCTTCCGTGTACGACGTGGTGCTGCTCACCCTCGGTTCGGAGCGGGACGCTCCCGGGGCCTGTGGCAGCGGCGGGGCCTGCTGTGGCGGCGCGCCGGGGGCCGACACCGCCCCGACGGGCCAGACCGACGCCGGTCAGCCGAGCAGTGGTCAGGCCGAAGCCGAGAAGTGCGCGACGGAGCGACCACGGGTGCCGGTGCTGGCCTGTGCCGACGCGCTGAACGCCCGGGGCGCCCGGGTGGAGACGATCACCGCCCGCTCGGACGCCGAGATCGACGCGGTGTTGGCCCGGTTCGACGGCCCGGCCCGCCCGGACGGCCTCACCTGGCCGGACCCGGACAGCAAGACCCGGCTGGTCGTCGCCACGGCCAGCGACGGACAGTTGCGCGCCGTGCTGCGCCGGCTGGTCAAGCGGTACGCTCCGGCGCCCAGCAAGCGCCCGGCGGACCTGCCCGGCAACCGCACCCTGCCCGACCTGCCGCCGGTGGCCGTACTCCCGCTCGACCCGGCCCGTGGCGGCACCCACCGGGACCTGGCGGCGCAGCTCGGGCTGCCCCGTGACCCGGCGGCGGTGGCCGCCGCGGTGCTGGACGGCACGCCGCGCCGACTGGACCTGCTCCGCAACGACGGCGGCTCGGTGACCCTGGACGGCGCGCTGCTCGGCGCCGCCGACGACGCCGGCCGGCCGCTGCACTGGCGCGCCCGGGTGGAGGTCGACGACACCATTCTCACCGACGGCGCGGAACCGCTGCTGGCCTGCGCGGTCGGCAACGCCGGCGGGTACGCGACGCTCGACGACGTGACGCTGCTGACCGCGCCGGACCCGGCTGACGGCCGGGTCGAGGTCGCGGTGGCCGTGCCGGTTGTCGTCCGGTCGGCCTGGGGGCGCAAGCGGGTACGTCTCGAAGTTCGGCGGGCCCGTGGGCGGGCGGTGTCGGTGCTGCCCCGGGAGGGCAAGGTGCCGTACCTCGACGATGGTGTCGAGGGCGAACTGACCCGCAAGCGTTCCTGGTGGATCGAGCCGGGCGCCTGGGCGGTCTGGTCGAGCTGACCTCGACGCATCGACCGGCCGACCTGCCTGCGTCGATCGGCCCTGCTCGGCGAATGGGCCTATCCTCGCAGGAGGACTGGGGAGGGCCGTAATGGACGAGAACGCCGACCGGGCGCAGGTGCCCGGCCAGCAGCCGGCGCCGGAGCGGGACATCGAACCACCCTGGCCGCCGGATCCGGGCGACCGGGGTGCCGCCCCGCCCTGGGCTGCGGTCGCCGAGCAACGGGGTGGCCCGTCGCCGGTCACAGCGCCGGTCACGCCACCGGTGGCCACGCCTCCGATCGGGCGACCGCCGGTTCCCGGCCAGCCCGGCGCCCCGGCGCAGTCACCGCCCTCGCCGTCGGACTACCCGTCGCTCACCGGCGCCGTCCCGGCCCCCGGCTGGGGGCCCGGCGGCCCGTCCGGCGTCGGCTCGGGTTGGGCACCGGCGCAGCCGAGCTGGCCACCACCGACCGATCCGACCGCCGTGCCCCCGCCGCCCGCGACCGGCGGCCAGCCGGCCCCGCCGGCATCCGGCCCCGGGAGCGACGGCGGGCCAGCTGACGCCGGCCTGCCCGCGACCGCGACCGCTGCCGCTGCGGTTCCGAACGTCGCCCCCGCGCCGGGGGACGGCCGAGCCGCCCCGCACGGCGCGGCCGGTGCCGCGCACGACGTGGCCAGCCGGGCCGGCGAGGCGGCGCACGTACCGCCAGGCGACCGGGCTCCGACCGCCGCACCGGTCGCGCCGGGGGGTGTCGACCTCGACCTGCCCTTCACCCTGGATCGCCCCGCCGCCACCGCGGCGACGACCACCGATCGGCCCGCCGCCACTGCGTCCGCCGGCAGCCCGAGCACCACCAGCAGCCCGAGCACCAGCAGCGCGAGCACCACCAGCAGTCCGACGGCCGCCGGCTCAGCGCCGGCAGGCTCCTCGGCCGCTGGCAGCCCAGCGGCCGGGCCGGCACCGCAGGCCGGCGGACCGGCAGCGCAGCCCGACGGATCGACGGCCCAGCCCACTGGGGCGGCACCGCAGGTCGGCGGACCGGCACCGCAGCCCGACGGATCGACGGCCCAGCCCAATGGGGCGGCACCGCAGGCCGGCGGACCGGCACCGCAGCCCGACGGGCCCGGTGTAGACAGGCCCGCCGACGGGCCGGGGCGGCCGATCGCCGAGTCACCGTGGGCGTATCCGCCCCAACGTCCGGCTGGAGCGGCACCCGCCCAGGAGGAGGCCAGCGCGACGCCTCCGATTCCGCCCCCGCCTCCCGTCGTCCCGTACGTCGGTCCCGCGCAGGCGCACCCGGGGCAGCCGCCCGTCCCCGGACAGACCGGCTCGGCGCAGATTCCGCCGCCGCCCGACCTGACGCAGTTCAGCTACCCGCAGCCCGGCCCTCCCGCGCCGCCGCCCGTCGCTCCGCAGGCCGGGCCGGCGACCCCACCGCCGGGGCCGTTCCCGCCCTCGCCGGGTTGGTACCCGCCGCCCTGGCAGCAGGGTTCGCCCGCCGGTACGCCGGGGCAGCCGTACCAGGAGGCCGACGGGGTGACCCGGGTGCCGGCCCCGGGGTATCCGGACGCGACGGCGTACCCGGACGCGACGGCGTACCCGGACGCGAGCTGGACACCGGAGGAGACCGCCGCGCCGACCGCCGAGGACTTCGCCCGACGCCGCCAGGTCCGGCCCGCCGATCCGGTGGCGACCATGGGTGTACGCGCGGTGGTCAACAAGATGGGCCTGCTCCGGCTCGCCCCGGGCCGGCACGAGCAGGAGCTCAAGCGGGACATCGAGATGGTGCGCCGCAACTTCGGCGGTCTGCGGCAGGTGACGGTCGTCAACCCGAAGGGTGGCGCGGGCAAGACGGTGGCGATCCTGCTGCTCGCGATGACGTTCGGTCAGAAGCGTGGCGGCTACGTGCTGGCCTGGGACAACAACGAGACCCAGGGCACCCTGGGGATGCGCGCCCAGCAGGACTTCCACTCCCGCACGGTGCGGGACATGCTGCGTGACCTCGGGCAGTTCCAGGGCGCGCACGGGCGGGTCGGTGACCTGTCGCAGTACGTGCGTTCCCAGGGCGAGGGGATGTTCGACGTACTGGCCTCGGACGAGTCGGCCACCGGTGGCGAGATGTTGACCGCCGCCGCGTTCGCCGAGATCCGTGAGGTGGTCAGCCGGTTCTACAAGTTGATCTTCGTGGACACCGGGAACAACGTCCGGGCGCAGAACTGGCAGGCGTCGATGGATGCCACGGACCAGTTGGTGGTCACCATGTCGGCTCGTAACGACTCCGCCGAGACGGCCGCCCGGATGCTCGACCACCTGGAGCAGAGCGGCCGGCAACGGCTGGTGCGGCAGGCCGTGACGGTGGTGTCGATGCCGCCGTCCCGCAAGGAGATCGACCTGCCGGCCATCCAGGAGCACTTCGCGGCCCGCACCCGGGCGGTGCTGCTGGCCCCGTACGAGCGGCTCATCGACAGTGGTGAGCCGATCCGGTACGGCGGGCTCTCCTCGGCAACCCGGGACGCCTGGCTGAAGATCGCCGCCGCGGTCGCCGAAGGGCTGTGACCCGCCGACGGCCGGCCCGGTGTCGGGCCGGCCGTCGGGGCGGGGTCAGTTGCTGGCGAGCGCGTCCGCCGCTTCCGGGTCGCAGTCGCGCAGGAACTGGGCACAGCGGGCCGCCTCGTCGGCCTCGCCGATCTCGTCGGCCGCCCGGGACAGCACGTACAGGCAGCGGAGGAAGCCCCGGTTGGGCTCGTGGGACCACGGCACCGGGCCGTGCCCCTTCCACCCACTGCGGCGCAGCTGGTCGAGGCCCCGGTGATAGCCGGTGCGGGCGTACGCGTACGCCGTCACCACCTGGCCCTGCGTGAACGCCCGCGCCGCCAGCTCCGCCCAGGCGGCGCTGTAGGTCGGGAAGCCGGCCGCCACGTCGGCGTACGCCTCGTCGGTGCCGGCCTCGTTGGCGGCGGCCAGGGCGGCGTCGGCCTCGTCGTTCACGGGCAGGCGGGTGGCCGGTGGCTCTGGCAAAAGGTTCTGCATCGCCCCATTCAACCCGCTGGACAGGGCGACACGCGAGCGGGTCGGCCGACGTGTTCCGCTGAACGGCTGAGGAGTTGGTCACGCCTGCGGCCTATGCCGCTGCCTGGTGTTTTCCATTACAACTAATGGTCCGGAGCCTCCCCAGGAACCGGTTATGCAGGAGCCCGGCGGCCACGACCGCCGGGCTCCTGTCGGTTCCGCGCCGGGCCCGAGGTTTGGCCGGCCCCGGCGGGCGGGCAGGATGGCCCGGTGCCGACCCCACCTCCCGCAGACGTCATCGAGCCGCACCTGCACGCCGGCGAGATCCAGACCCGGGCCGAGTTCGACCAGCAGCTGACCACCGGTCGGCTGACCGGGCTGACCGTGCAGGGTCTGCGGCTCGACCTCGCGCCGGTGCCCGACCTGACCGGTGTCGACGTCACCGGCACCCTCTTCGTCGGTTGCCGGTTCGCGGCCCGGGACGTGGGCGCCGACCTGGTCCGGCGCGGCGCGAACGTGGTGCCGCCGTTCTCCGGTTTGCCGTACCCGACCCAGCCGACGCACCTCTACACCCCGGAGGAGTTGGCCGCCGGGTTCGCCGAGGGCGGGTTCACCGGCATGTACGACACCCGGGTGTACGACCACTACCGGGCGCACGGCGGCGCGCTGCCGGACGTCAAGGAGGCGCTGGGCCAGCGACTGCACGACCACGGCGTGGACAACGCGCTCGGCGACGCCACCCGGGCGTGGCTGGCCGCGCACGGGCCACAGTCGGTGGTGGGCATCATGGGTGGCCACGCGGTGCGGCGCGGCAGTCCCGCGTACCGGATGGCGGCCGTGCTGGGGTGGGAGCTGGCGCGGGCCGACCGGCTGGTGGTGACCGGCGGCGGCCCCGGGGTGATGGAGGCCGCGAACCTCGGCTCCTACCTGGCGGACCAGCCGGCGACCGAGGTCACGACGGCGATCGACCTGTTGGCCACCGCCCCCGACTTCACCGACCACCACCGGTACACGGCCACGGCGTTGACGGTCCGGCAACGGTACGCGGGGGTGCCCCGGCAGCGGGGCGCCGAGCTGGGCTGGGCGCGGGCCGGCGGGCTGGCCATTCCGACCTGGCTGTACGGGCACGAGCCGGCGAACCTGTTCGCGGGGCGGATCGCCAAGTACTTCTCGAACGCGATCCGGGAGGACACCATCCTGCGACTCGCCCGGGGCGGCATCGTCTTCGCGCCGGGGCGGGCGGGCACCGTGCAGGAGGTGTTCCAGGCGGCCACCAAGACCTACTACGGCACCGACGGGGCCAGCGGGGCGTACATCTTCCTGGACCGCGGCTACTGGACCCGGGAGCTGCCGGTGGAGGCGCTGCTGCGCCCGCTGCTGGCCGCGTCCCCGTTCGGTGACCTGTCGTCGACGATCCACCTGACCGATGACGTTCGCGAGGCCGTACGCCTGTTGACGACCTGACGACGACGGCCGGCCCCCGTGCGGGAGCCGGCCGTGGGTGGGACGTCGTTACTTGGTCATCGTGGTGCCGGTGGAGCGCAGGTGCTCGCACGCCTCGACGACCCGGGCGGCCAGGCCGGCCTCGGCGGCCTTGCCCCAGGCGCGCGGGTCGTACTGCTTCTTGTTGCCGACCTCGCCGTCGATCTTCAGCACGCCGTCGTAGTTGCGGAGCATGTGGTCCGCGACGGGGCGGGTGAAGGCGTACTGGGTGTCGGTGTCGATGTTCATCTTCACCACGCCGTAGTCCAGCGCCTCGCGGATCTCGCTCAGCAGGGAACCCGAGCCGCCGTGGAAGACCAGGCTGAGCGGCTTGTCCTTGCCGTACTTGGCGCCGACGGCGTCCTGGATCTGCTTGAGGATCTCCGGACGGAGCTTGACGTTGCCCGGCTTGTAGACGCCGTGCACGTTGCCGAAGGTCAGCGCCGCCATGTAGCGGCCCTTCTCGCCGAGGCCGAGCGCCTCGACCATGGCCAGGCCGTCCTCGGTGGTGGTGTAGAGCTTGTCGTTGATGGCGTTCTCGACGCCGTCCTCCTCGCCACCGACGACGCCGACCTCGATCTCAAGGACGATCTTGGCCTTGGCGGCCTCGTCGAGCAACTGCGCGGCGATCTCCAGGTTCTCCGCGACCGGCACGGCCGAGCCGTCCCACATGTGCGACTGGTAGAGCGGCTGCTCGCCGCGCTTCACCCGCTCCTGCGAGATGCCCATCAACGGACGGACGAACCCGTCCAGCTTGTCCTTCGGGCAGTGGTCGGTGTGCAGGGCGATGTTGACCGAGTACTTCTTGGCCACCTCGTGCGCGTACGCGGCGAACGCGACGGCACCGGTGACCATGTCCTTGATCGAGGGGCCGGAGAGGTACTCGGCGCCACCGGTGGAGACCTGGATGATGCCGTCGCTCTCCGCGTCGGCGAAGCCCTTGAGCGCCGCGTTCAGCGTCTGGGAGGAGGTCACGTTGATCGCGGGGTACGCGTACCGGCCAGCCTTGGCGCGGTCCAGCATCTCCGCGTAAGCCTCGGGGGAAGCGATGGGCATGTGATGCGCTCCTTACTTACCACTCTCGGCCGTGCTGGCCGCTGTTCTTCATTTGTGCGCCGGACCGCGCTGTCCTCCGCCCGGAAGTATCCCGTAGGTGAGGTGCGCCGGAACAACCGACCCGGGTGCCAGCCGTTCACCGGCGGCCCGGGTTGTCCGGCACGATGACGCTGATCAACCAGGTCACCACTGTCATCACGATGGCTCCCCAGAACGCCGCCCAGAATCCGTCCACCTGGAACGGCAGGTCCAGGCCGCGGGCGATCCGGTCAGTGAGCAGGAACAGCAACGCGTTGACCACCAGCGCGAACAGGCCCAGGGTCAGGAGGTAGAACACGCAGCCGACAACCCGGATCACCGGCTTGAGCACGGCGTTGATCACACCGAAGATCAGCGCCACCACGATCAGGGTGAGGACGGTGTTGCCACCCGATCGGGCGTGCACGTCCACCCCGGGCACGATCAGCGTGGTTATCCACAACGCGACAGCGGTGATCGCCAGTCTGATGAGGAAGCCCACGGCACCATCCTGGCACCGGGTCACGTCACCGAGGGCTGATTCGGCCTACTCCGCTTCCGGGCGGTACGCCCGCCCAGCCCGTACGGTGGGTGGGAACCGTGCCCCGAGACCCCCGGGAGGGACTATGGGTCAGCCCGATGAGGACTTCACCCCCGGCGACCACCTCGCACCCAACGAACGCGACCCGGAGGCCGATCCGGCGGACGCGGTCGAGCAGGCCACCGTCGCCGGGCCCGCCGACACCGACAGTGAGCCGCACCGCGGCCTGGAGGTCGACGACTGGGACGCGATGGAGCAGGCCCGGGTGGTCACCGGGGACGAGGACGATTACCGCTGATCCGCGACCGGGTCGGGTGCCCGTTGTGCCAGAGGGTGCTCAACCGTTCGGGCCATTCGACGAATATCGATCCCAATGGGTTACCGGAGGAGCTGACAGCTCCCTAGGTTGGACGAGCGCCACAGGCATCCCCACGGGAGGACCCCCATGCTCAAGCACTGGCTCCGCTGGCTGACCGGGCTCGGCGCCGCCGGCGCGTTGGTCGCTGCCTCCGCCACCCCCGCCGTCGCCGCGGCCCCGATCGCGCCCTACTTCCAGGACACCACACTGGCCGTCGGTTCGGAGCCGGCCACCCGCGCCCTGTTCCTGTACGCCAACGAGCCGACGACCCTCGCCAAGGTCTCCGTGCGGTACGACTACCGCTCCCTGGCCAACAAGGTCACCATCGACTCCGACGAGGACGGCCAGCGGTGCACCGCCCCGGAGCCGGGCGTACTCGTCTGCGAGGAGCCCTTCGACGTCGTCCTCCACGAGGAGCCGCCGCTCGGCAGCGGGATCTACCGCAACGGGCTCAAGCGGGTGCGCATCGGCCTCACCGAGGATGCGCAGCCCGGTGACTCCGGGGACGTCGTGGTCAGTTTCCAGGCGGCCGGCGGGCGCAGCGGCAGCTACACCTCGCGCGTCCGGGTCGGCGAGGGGGTCGACCTGGCCGGCGGGCCGTTCACCACCGTCTCGGCCAAGCCGGGTGGGAAGTTCACGGTGCCGCTGGTCGTGGCCAACGCCGGCGACCGGACGGTCGAGGGGTTCGTCGCGGTCTTCGACCTCGCCTACTCGATCCGGACCACCGACCGGTTCAGCAACTGCCGCTACGCCGACGACCACCTGGTCTCCTGTCAGTTCGACGAGGAGATCCCGGTGGGCACCGGGCTGGCCGCCACGCTGAACCTCGAACTCGGTAAGGACACGTACGCCCCCACCAACCAGTCCGGCTACGCCCGGTTCATGACAGTGGCCGACTTCGAGGACCTGACCAAGGTGCGGAAAGCAGTCGGCGCCCGGGCAGCCACCCCCGGCAGCGGGCCGAAGCTGACCCTGGCCAAGGCACCCGGCGCCACCCGGCAGGCCGACCAGACCGACGTCAACCCGGGCAACGACTACACCGGGTGGACCATCAAGGCCACCGGCACGAACGGCACCGACCTCGCGGCGATCGGGGCCGCGCTCAAGGGCACGGCCGGCACCGTCGTCACGGCCACCGTCGGCTTCCGGAACAACGGTCCGGCGACGCTCGACAACGTGAGCGAGGAGTACGAGGCCGCCACCCACACCGACGTCGAGCTGCCGCCGGGCACCTCCGCCGTCGAGGTTCCCGAGAACTGCTGGTTGCGGCAGGACAGCACCCGCACGTACCTGTGCGCGTCGGAGATGCTCCTGGTGGCCGGGAAGACCTACACCATGACGTTCCGGCTGCGCATCGACAAGGTCATCCCCAACGCCCGGGGCGCGGTACGGGTCAACGCGCCGTGCGAGTGCCCCGCCGGCGGCGGCTTCCAGGCCGACATCAAACCGGCCAACGACAAGGCCACCATCGTGGTCAACGCGGCCCAGAGCGGCGGCGGTCAGGACGATGGCGATGGCGATGGCGGTGGCGGCGGTTCGCTGCCCATCACCGGCGCCCCCACCAACCTGATCGCCGGCCTCGGCGTCCTGCTGCTGGTCACCGGCGTGGGCAGCTACCTGATCGCCCGCCGCCGAAGCGACCGCTCCGTCGCCTGACCCAATCCGCTCGCCCGACCGGCACCCCGCCGTCCGTACCTGGCCGGCGGGGTGCCGTCGCCGTCATCGGACGGGGTTGACCTGCTCCGGGTGCTGGGCCACCCACTGCGCCAACCGGTCCTCGGCCAGCGCGGCGAGAAACGCCCGGCCCAGCTTCGGGTCCAGCGGCAGCAGCGTACGGTCATCCACCGGCTCGCCGACCGGGAGGCTGAGCCCCACCGGGTCGACGCTGTCGAGCTCGGGTAGCACCGCCACCAGCCTGGTCAGCGGCAGGCCGTCGTCATCGACCGTCAGGCCCTTACCGGGGGCCGACAGCAGGCCGGCGAGTCGCACCGGGTTGCTCAGCACGTCCTTCGCGGACACCGCTCGGATCAGACCGGCGACGTAGCGCTGGGCGTTACGGTCCCGGTCGAACGCGCCGTCGGGCAGGTACCGCCGTTGCCGCAGCAGGTCGACGGAGGCAGCTCCGTCGAGCCGCTGACAGCCGGCCGGGAAGGTCCGGCGGGTGTGCCAGGATTTGACCTCCTTCGGCAGGCAGACCTGCACCCCGTCGACCGCGTCGGTGATCCGGCGCAGCCCCGCGAAGGTCAGCACCGCGCCGGCGTCGACGCGTACCCCGGTCAGGTCGGCGACCACCCGGCGGGTCAGGTCGTAGCCGGCGTCCAGGTCGGGCCGGGGCTCGCCGGCACCGGTGTGGAAGGCGCTGTTGAGCTTCTCGACCCCCCGGCCGGGGATCGACACCCCCAGGTCGCGCGGCAACGAGATGAGGTACGGCCGGCTCCGGTCGGCCGGGATGTGCACCAGCAGGACGGAGTCCGCCAACCGGTACGGCGGTTGCTCACCGAAGCCGTCAACCCCGAGCAGCAGGACGTTCAGCGCCTCGGACGGCGTATCAGCCGGTTGACCGGACAACGACGGGCCGTCGACCGGCCGGTCGGGGCGCAGTTGCGGCACCCCGACTCCGAGCGCGGCGAGCAGGGCGAGCGTGACACCGGCGGCCTGGAACCGCTGCCGGCGGCGACGGCGGGTGGCGGCCACCCGGTCGATCGCCGCCCGCAGTGGGCCGGTCGACGGGGTCAACGGTTCGTGCCGAACGAACGCGGCACGCAGGTCATCCTCGAGCATGGTCACGCCTCCACGTACTCGGCCCGGAGCGTCGCCAGGGCCCGGGAGATGGACGAACGAACGGTCCCGACGGCACAGCCGAGAATGTCGGCGATCTCCATGTCGGGCAGGTCCTCGTAGTAGCGCAGCACCAGAGCGGCCCGCTGCCGGCGGGGCAGCCGGGACAGCCAGGACCAGATCTGATCCCGGTCCACGGCGGACTGGGCATGGTCGGTGAGCGCCGGCAGCGACGCGTCGGGCTCCCCGCGCAACAGCACCCGGCGGACCCACGAGCCGCGCCGCCAGTCGACGTACTGGTTGGTGAGCATCCGACGCACGTACCGCTCCGGCGAGTCCGCGCGGGCGACCCGACGCCAGTTGAGCTGGACCCGGACCATGGTTTCCTGAACCAGGTCCTGGGCCTGGTGCGGATCACCGGTCAGCATCACCGCATACCGCAGTAGCGGGGCCAGCCGCGTGTCCGCGAACTCCTCGTACGTCACTGCACCTCCCGGGGGCTCCTGCCACAGATGACGGGAGCGGACCGACCGAACATTGCGGTGACTCTGATCAACCTTTTGGCTCGTCTTACGCAATGGGCGGCTCCACGGGGTGCAGTGAGCCTTAGCGATTCCTTAAGATCCGCAGGCTCCACCTGATCCCCCAACTGGAGGAACCCCCCTCATGCTCACCCACTCCACCCGGCGTTGGCTCGCCGGGCTGGGCGTCGCAGGCGCGTTCGTCGCCGCCTCCGCCAGCCCCGCCTTCGCCGCACCGGCAGCCTCCGCCCCATCGGCAGAGAATCTCGACCTGTACGCCAACAACGTGATCGTCGCGCCCGGCGGCGTCGAGAAGTGGGTCACCCTCTTCTCGCTCGTCACGGAGCGGCAGCCCGGCAACTACACGATCAAGGTGGACCGGAGCAAGGTTGACGGTTTCGCCGACGTCGAGGACAGCGGGGATAACTGCACCGAGTCCGGTGCGATCCTGACGTGCAAGGTCGAGGACCAGGACGACGACGGCTCGTACCTGAACTTCGTCTCCCTCCTCGTTCGCGCGAAGGCCGACGCGAAGCCCGATCAGAAGGGCGAGCTGAGTTTCACCGTCACGCCGGACGACAAGTCCGGATCGGTCTCCTACAGCTCGACTGTGGAAACCGGCGAGGGCGTCGACCTCAGCACCAACGAGATCCTGGAGCTCAAGGGCGCGCCCGGCGCCACGCTGAAGGCCCCGTTCCAGGTGACGAACCGGGGCGAGGTGCCCGCCAAGGGCTCGGTTCTCTACGTCGTCGGCGCGGACGGTCTTCAGCCGTCGAAGCGCTACGAGAACTGCGAGTACACCGAGGGCCCGCTGCACGACTTCGCGTTCGCCTGCCGCTTCGACACCACGATCGACAAGAGCAGCAGCTTCCGCCTCGACGACAGCTTCGGGTTCACCGTGCCCGCCGACAGTTGGGCACCGAACAACTTCGGCGGATTCTCCACCTGGTTCACGCCCGCCGACTGGGACGAGTACCGGTCCGAGGCCGAACTCCCGGCCAAGATCGGGCCGAACGGCACCGAGGGTGAGCTGAAGCTCGAGCCGACCACGGGCCTGCGCTCCCGGCAGACCGACGTCAACCCGTTCGACAACTCGACCTGGATCGACCTTCAGGTGACCGGCGACCAGCGGGCCGATGTGGTGGCGCGCGGCGCGACGGTGACCGGTGACGTCGGCGCCACCGTCGCGCTCACCGTCGGTTACGTCAACAACGGGCCGGCGGCCGTCAACACGGGTGGCGCCGAGTCGCCCTGGATCGGCACCACGGTCACCCTGCCGAAGGGTGTCACCGCCGTCCGCGCTTCAGAGAACTGCTTCGACTCCGAGGACGACGAGTGGGAGCCGGGCAAGCCCGGCGCCCAGGTCTACCGGTGCTTCACGGACGGCTCGATCAAGAAGGGCCAGAAGGTCGACTACGAGTTCCAGGTGCGTATCGACCAGGCCGGCGGCCAGGCCGGTGAGGTCAAGCTGCGCACCGGGCACGAGGAGAAAGAGATCAAGGACCTGAACCCGGCCAACGACGTCGCCAAGATCCTGGTGAACGCGGCCGGTGGCACGGGCGGTGGCGACGGTGACGGTGACGGCGGCTCGCTGCCGATCACCGGCCAGTCCACCGGCCTGATCGCCGGCCTCGGTGCGCTGCTGCTCGCCGCCGGCGTCGGCGGCTACCTGGTGGCCAAGCGCCGCCGGACCCGCTTCGTCGCCTGATCCACCCCGCGGCACCGGTGCCCCGTCGACCACCACGGTCGGCGGGGCACCGTCGTTGCACCCCACGACGCCGGGACGCTGCCGTTGAGCCGTACGGCGCGGGCGGGTGGCGAGGGGCCGGTCCGGCGCGGCCGGGGCCCCGGGCTTCGGTACCCTTTGTGGCCGTGGACACAGCTGAGAAGACCCGCGCTCTCGTGGAGAGCGTCGCCCTGAACCCGCTCGATCCCAAGGATCTGTTGCAGACCTTCGGGCTGATCGGCGTGTGGGTGATCCTCTTCGCCGAGACCGGCCTGCTGGTGGGCTTCTTCTTCCCGGGTGACTCGCTGCTGTTCCTTGCCGGGGTCGCCTCGTCACCGGTGGCGGACGCGATCTTCGGCGACGGCACCCGCCTCTCCCTCGCCGGCCTGCTGATCGGTGGCCCGATCTGCGCGATCGTCGGCGCCCAGCTGGGGCACTGGCTCGGTGCGCGGTACGGCCGGCCGATGTTCGAACGGCCGAACTCGCGGCTCTTCAAGAAGGAGTACGTGGAGAAGGCCGAGTACTACTTCCAGAAGTTCGGCCCGGCGAAGGCGGTGGTGCTGGCGCGCTTCATTCCGATTGTCCGGACGTTCCTCAACCCGGTCGCGGGCGCGCTCGGCATGCCGGCCAAGAAGTTCCTGCTGTGGAACATCGTCGGCGCGGTGCTCTGGGTGGACGGCATCCTGCTGATCGGCTACCTGCTGGCCGAGCAGATCTACCAGGCCATCGGCGACAAGATCGACCACTACATCCTGCCGGTGGTCGCCCTGATCATCCTGATCTCGGTGCTGCCGATCTTCTTCGAGTTCCTCCGCGACCGGCGGGCTCGCAAGCGCGGCGAGGCGGTCGCGATGGTCGCGGCGGCCAGTGCCGCCGGAGCGGTGGAGGCGGCCCGCGAGGCGTTCGACCACGACCGGCACCCGCACGGCCAGCAGCGCCCGGAGCACGGTCAGGACCGTTGAGGGGTACGACGACGGCCGGCCCCCTGGCAAGGGGGTCGGCCGTCAGCGTGTCGAACCCGGCCTCCGGCGGTGCGACCGGGGACGAGCAGGTGTCAACCACCGGTGGCGCCACCCCTGGCTCGCCACCGGACGCCGCCCCGGCTCGGGACGGCGTGTGATGCCTACGTCAGCGAGCCTTCTTGGTGGCTCGCTTACGCGGCGGGGTCAGCAGGTCGGCGATCGTCGCGATCGCACTCGGGACCAGGCTGTAGTACGCCCAGACACCGCGCTTCTCCCGCTGCAACAAGCCGGCCTCGGTGAGGATACGCAGGTGATGACTGACCGTCGGCTGGGAGAGGCCGAGCGGTGCGGTCAGGTCACAGACGCACGCCTCGCCCTCGGGGGCCGACTGGATCAGGCTGAGCAGCCGCAACCGAGCAGGGTCAGCAAGGGCCTTGAGGACCCCGGCCAGACGCTCGGCATCGGCACGTTCGATCGGCTCGCCGTTTAGCGGCGAGATCTGAGGCATAGTCATTTCGGCCAACGCAGTTCCCACGTATTCCATCCTTCCACCAGCAGCATCGATCCGCCTGCATATCAGCAGATCCGAATCGGCAGACTTTTACGCCACAAGGCCGAGGTCAGCCAACGTATAGGCCGCCCGGTACGGCAATCCGGCGGCTCGCACCGCGTCGCCGGCGCCTCGATCAACAATAACCACCACACCCACGACTTCCGCCCCGGCCTCGCGAAGCGCCTCGACAGCGGTCAAAACACTTCCGCCCGTCGTGGAGGTGTCCTCCACCGCCAACACGCGGCGGCCGGCCACCTCGGGCCCCTCGATCCGCCGCTGAAGACCGTGGGCCTTGCCCGCCTTGCGCACCACAAAGGCGTCCAGGGCCCGGCCGGTCGGAGCGGCGGCGTGCAGCATCGAGAGGGCGACAGGGTCCGCACCAAGGGTGAGGCCCCCGACCGCGTCGAACTCCCAGTCGGCGGTGAGGTCGAGCAACACCCGGCCGACCAGAGGAGCGGCCCGGTGATGGAGCGTGACGCGCCGCAGATCCACGTACCAGTCTGCCTCGCGCCCCGACGAGAGCACGACCCGGCCATGGACCACAGCCAGGTCGGTAATGAATTTACGCAGGTCGTCGTGGTCCCCCATGGCGATAGAGGTTACTGCGCAAGTCTGAACGCCGTGTGCGGGGTCCACCCTGATCAGCCCCGGGGGGAACCGATGGCTGGCGATGTTCAACTACGCTCAGCGACTGGTCCGACAGCGGCGCGCCAACGCCGCCCCGCCGCCGGCTCGGGGCCGACGGGCCTGTCGAAGCTCAGCGCTCGTCGCGACCGATCCGGCCGCGGGTGTCCCGGGCGACCGCCTGGAGCAGTCGGCGCGGCGCGTGTCGCATACCGGCGACGACCACCTTGTACTTCCACGCCGGGATGCTGACCATCTTGCCTTTGCGCAGGTCACGCAGGGCTTCGTCGACCACATCCTCGGCTCGCAGCCACAGCCACTCCGGCGTCTTGGACATGTTGATGCCGGCCCGCTGGTGGAATTCCGTGCGGGTGTAGCCGGGGCAGAGAGCCATCACCTGAACGCCGAACGGCCGCGTCGACTGGCCGACGGACTCGCTGAAGTTGGTCACCCACGCCTTGCTGGCCGAGTAGGTCGAGCCGGGCATGGCCGTACCGAAACCAGCGACCGAAGAGACATTTATCACTGCCCCATTTCGCCGTTCGGTCATCGGTCGCACCGCCGCGAGGGTCAACCGCATGACCGCGTGCACGTTGAGCCGCAACAGTCGTGCCTCGTCCTCGGCCGTGGAACGCAGGAACGGCTTGTTCAGGCTGATGCCGGCATTGTTGACCAGCAGGTGCACCGGGCTGCCCTCGGCGAGCCGCCGCTCCACCGTCGCGCATCCGTCGTCGGTGGACAGATCCGCCGGGATCGTCTCCACCTCGCGGCCGTACGCGGAACCCAACTCGGTAGCCAGCTCGGTCAACCGCACCTCGTCGCGGGCAACCAGCACCAGGTGCCAGCCGTCGGCGGCCAGTCGTCGGGTGAACGCCGCGCCGATGCCGGCGGTGGCCCCGGTGATCAGGGCTCGCCGCTCGGCGGTGGTGGGGTCGAGCGTCACGTGGCGGTCCTCACCTGGGCGGGTACGGGGGCGCGGGCTGGTGCGGGGCGGGCGTGAACCTGGGCGGTGCGGTTGGCGTGGCCGAACGGTGGCGGCCGAACCAACTGTTCGCGGCGGGCAGCGCCAGCAGCGTAGCTACTACAAGGTAACCGAGCCCCTGTGCGACGGAAAGCCCGGCGTTGAGCGGAATCCACCAGGACGGGTACGCGTCGCCGATCAGGCCCAGCAACTCGGCGAGAGCCTGCTCGCCCGAGCCCAGTCGCAGTGGCGCGGCCCGTTCGCCGACGACCACCGCCACGCTGCAGCAGCCGGCGAGCAGGCCGAGCCCGCTGACCACCCAGGTCGCCACCCGCACGCCGTTGCGACCGCCCAGCAGCCCGAGGGCCAGGCCGGCGAGCAGCGGCGTGGAGAGCACCGCCACCACCGCCGACAGCACCATGGAGGCGCGGAGCAGGGTCACCACGTCGTCGATCTGCTCCGGGCTTGCCGACGTGTTTCCGGCGGCGGAGCGGAACGCGTCGACCGTCGCGCCCAGCACCACCAGGTCGACCACGGCGTACGCGAGCGCGGCGACCGCCATCACCAACAGCACAGACGCGGCCGACAGGACGGCGGTGGGCCGGCGGGCCGGTGGCGATTCCGGGTACGACACGACGAATCCCTCCGGTAGGCGTCGGGTTGCAACCTACTCGGAGGGATCGTCGGCGTCGTGCTTATCGAGCCGTCAGCTCGTCGACGGCGGGGTTGACCCGGGCCGGTCCGTGGGCGGCGTGTCGTCCGGCCGGTCCGTGGGCGGCGTTGCGTCCGGCCGGTCCGCGGTCGGCGGCGGGTAGCTCGGCTCCCCACTTGACGGATAGCCCGGCTCGCCGGAGGCCTGCGGGTAGCCGGGCTGACCTGGCGCCTGCGGGTAGCCCGGGTAGCTGGCACCCGGGGTCGGCGGCTCCCAGGCCGCGGTGGGCTTGCGGAAGAACTCGTTCGCCTTCGGCAGCGCCAGCAGGATCAGCGCCGCCAGCAGCGCGAGCAGGCTGAGCACGCTGAGCAGGAGGCTGACCGGGGTGGCCCAGGAGGGCAGGGCCTCCTCCAGGCGGCGCTGGATCTCCTCGGGGCTGGGCCCGTCGCCGCCGGTCCCGCCACCGGCGTTGAGACCGCCGGCCGCATTGCTGAGCAGGCCACCGCCGACGCAGCAGACCATGATGCCGCCGACGATCCAGGTGGTGATCCGGGCGCCGTTGCGGCCCTGGTTGTTGAAGAGGGCGAGCACACCCAGTACGACCGCGAGCAGCAGCATCACGACGCTGCCGCCGATGCCGATGACGGCGAAGACGTCGGCCACCTGGTCAGCACCCTCGGCGGTGCTGTCCGCGTACGCGTCACGAAGCGCGTCCCGCGTCTTGCCGAAGGTGCTGAGCGTGATGATCAGGCTGATCACCTGGAGTGCCAGGAACAGGAAGAGCAGGTAACTGGAAATCGACACAATGGATGGCCGCTGACGGGCCGGTGTGCGCTGGGAATCGACCACGATTCTCCTTCCCTAAGATCGCGCCCACACCGTATCGACAACCGGCCAGTTCGGAATGTTGCGACGAGCCGGGCGCGCCCACCCGGTCCAGCTCAGCGGAGCTCGGGCGTGGGGTGGATCGTCAGGTCGGCGGGGTCGAGCAAATGACCGCGGGAAACCCGCCAGCCCTCTTCGCCGTACGCCTCGAAGGAGAGCCGCGCGGCGCCACCGGACTGGTAGTCGTGGTAGCGCATGGTGCCGGTCGACGGCAGCTCGGTCTCGCCGGTGGCGGTATACCGCGCCTGCCCGGTCTCTGACCAGGTGAAGCGCCGCCCGCCGAGTTCGATGGTCGGGGCGCCCGGTGTGACGGTGGCTCCCGGTTCGGCGGTCCAGAACACCAGCTCGAGTTCGGGGCCGTCCTCCACGGAGAGCCAGTGGCGGGTGCCGGAGCCGTCGTCGAGCAGGTGCTGCACCCAGCTCCAGTCGCCCTCGACCAGGCGGATCGTGGCGCTCACCGCGTACTCCCGCCCGCGGATCCGCACGCGGTCGCCGGCGGTCAGGCGCAGCGCGCCACTGCGCGGCGACTGCGCCGGGCCACCCGCCGACCGGCCGGACGGTGGCAGGCCGCCGGGCCGGGTTGTCCGGCGGGCCCACGCGACGAACAGGAGCACGATCACCACGACCACGGCAAGCGCCGCCGCCAGGTACGTCACCAGCGCGTTCACCCGACTACCTCCCCAGGTTCGTCGGCGCAGACGGTAACAACCTTCGGCACCAGCGGGACCCGTACCGTGACCGACAGCTCAGCTACCGACGGCACGGCTGGCGCCGGGCTCAGGCTGCGGCGAGCCGCCGGCTGGCGTAGGTGCCCAGGGTTTCGCGGTCCATGACGCAGCCGGCGAAGGTGGTGAACTCGCTCGGGTCGTCCCGCAGCGCCGTCCAGGCCGCTCGGGCCGCCGCCGGGTCGACGCGCTCCAGCAGCGTGGCCGCGTACGCCCGGCCGGCGGGTGTGCCGTCGGCAAGCACCCGGTCGAGTTGGCGGCGGACCTCCTCGGGGTGGTCGTCGAGGGCCGCCGACACCCGCTCGTGCGCCTCCGTCACCGGCAACAACGTGCCGGCGAGGCCAACTCCCCCGAAGGCGAGCGTGTCAGCTGCCGCCAACTCGTCGGCTGCCGCCCGGAGCTCCCGCTCCCACTTGTCTTTCCCGATCCCGAACATGTCCCACCCCTTTCCCCGCCCACCCCATTTCGACCCCGGTGATCATGAAGTTATTGTCCCGACACGCCGGGTGACCGAGCAACAACTTCATGATCACCATCGATGGGGTGGGGTGGGGTGGGTTAGGCGGGGGTTATGGAGAGGGTTCCGGTCTCGGGGGTGCGGTCCACCTTCACCGTTTCGCCGTCGCGGATCTGGCCGGACAGGAGCGCCTTCGCCAGCTGGTCGCCGATCGCGGACTGCACCAGCCGGCGCAGCGGACGGGCACCGTAGATCGGGTCGTAGCCGTGCTCGGCGAGCCAGTCCCGGGCGGCATCGGTGACCTCCAGGCCCAACCTGCGGTCGGCCAACCGCCGCCGCATCCGGTCCAACTGGATGTCGACGATGGAGCGAAGGTCGTCCCCGCGCAACGAGGCGAAGACCACGATGTCGTCCAGCCGGTTGAGGAACTCCGGCTTGAAGTGCGACCGGACCACGGCCAGCACACCCTCCCGGCGCTGCTCGTCGGCGAGCGTCAGATCGCTGATCACCGACGACCCGAGGTTGGACGTGAGGATCAGGATCGCGTTGCGGAAGTCCACGGTGCGGCCCTGGCCGTCGGTGAGCCGCCCGTCGTCGAGCACCTGGAGCAGCACGTCGAAGACGTCCGGGTGGGCCTTCTCCACCTCGTCCAGCAGCACCACCGAGTACGGCCGTCGGCGTACCGCCTCGGTGAGCTGACCACCCTCGTTGTAGCCGACGTAGCCGGGCGGCGCACCCACCAGGCGCGCGACCGAGTGCTTCTCGCCGTACTCGCTCATGTCGATGCGGACCATCGCCCGCTCGTCGTCGAAGAGGAACTCGGCGAGGGCCTTGGCCAGCTCCGTCTTGCCGACACCGGTGGGGCCGAGGAAGAGGAAGCTGCCGGTCGGGCGATCGGGATCAGCGATGCCGGCGCGGGCGCGGCGTACCGCGTCGGAGACCGCGCCGACCGCTTCGCCCTGGCCGACCACCCGGCCGCCCAGCGACTCCTCCATCCGCAGCAGCTTGGCCGTCTCACCCTCCAGCAGGCGGCCGGCGGGGATGCCGGTCCAGGAGGCGACCACAGCGGCGATGTCGTCCGCGCCGACCTCCTCCTTGAGCATCGCGCCATCGGCCTGGAGCTGGGCCAACTCCTCCTCGGCCTGCTTCAGCTCGACCTTCAGGGCGGGGATCCGGCCGTAGCGCAGCTCGGCCGCGCGTTCCAACTCGCCGTCCCGCTCGGCCCGCTCGGCCTCACCGCCGAGGCGTTCCAGCTCCTCCTTCGCGGTGGAGAGCTTGGTGATGTGGCTCTTCTCCGTCTGCCAGCGCTCGGAGAGCACGGTGAGCTGCTCGCGCTTGTCGGCCAACTCCTTGCGGAGTCGCTCCAACCGCTCGGCGGAGGCGGCGTCCGGCTCCTTGGCCAGGGCCATCTCCTCGATCTCCAACCGGCGGACCGCCCGCTCGATCTCGTCCACCTCGACCGGCCGGGAATCGATCTCCATCCGGAGCCGGGACGCGGATTCGTCGACGAGGTCGATCGCCTTGTCGGGCAGGAACCGGTCGGTGATGTAGCGGTCGGACAGGGTCGCGGCGGCGACCAGCGCGGCGTCGGTGATCCGTACGCCGTGGTGCACCTCGTAGCGCTCCTTGAGCCCGCGCAGGATGCCGATCGTGTCCTCGATGGTCGGCTCGCCGACCAGCACCGGCTGGAAGCGGCGCTCCAGAGCCGGGTCCTTCTCGATGTGCTCGCGGTACTCGTCGAGCGTGGTGGCGCCCACCATCCGCAGCTCACCACGGGCCAGCATCGGCTTGAGCATGTTGCCGGCGTCCATCGAGCCCTCGCCCTTGCCGGCGCCGACGACCGTGTGCAGCTCGTCGAGGAACGTGATGACCTGCCCGTTGGAGTTCTTGATCTCCTCCAGGACTGACTTCAGCCGCTCCTCGAACTGCCCGCGGTACTGCGCGCCAGCAACCATCGCGCCGAGATCCAGCGAGATCAGCTTCTTGTCGCGCAGCGACTCGGGCACGTCGCCGGTGACGATCCGCTGGGCCAGGCCCTCGACGATCGCGGTCTTGCCGACGCCGGGCTCGCCGATCAGCACCGGGTTGTTCTTGGTACGCCGGGAGAGCACCTGGATGACCCGACGGATCTCGGAGTCCCGCCCGATGACCGGGTCGATCTTGCCGTCCCGGGCGCTGGCGGTGAGGTCGACGCCGTACTTGGTCAGGGCCTGGTAGGTCTGTTCGGGGTCGGCTGTGGTGACCCGACGGTCCCCGCCGCGAACGGTCGGGAAGGCGGCGACCAGGGCCTCCTCGGTGGCGCCGACGGTCTTCAGGGCGCCGGACACCGCCCCGCCCACCCGGGCCAGGCCGGCGAGCAGGTGCTCGGTGGAGGTGTACTCGTCGCCCAACGGTCGGGCGATCTGCTCGGCGGCGCCGATGGCGTTGACGAACTCCCGGGCCAACGTCGGCTCGGCGATGCTGGAGCCGCGGGCGGCCGGCAGGTTGTCGACAGCGCGCTGGGCGGTCTGGCGCAGCTCGGTCGGGTCGGCCCCGACGGCGCGCAGCAGACCGGTGGCTGTCGAACCGTCGGTGTCCAGGAGTGACAGGAGCAGGTGCCAGGGTTCCACTGTTGCGTGACCACGCTGGTTGGCCAGCGCGACGGCGCCCGTGATGGTTTCCCGGCTCTTGGTGGTGAGTCTTTCGGTGTTCATGGGCTCCCCCGGATCGGCGTTGTCCACTGGATTGGACACAACCAGAGTTGAGCGTATTCCGCTCAACCTTAGCGCGTGACGCCCATCACTCCCGGCGCCGCCACCGCCAGTCGAACTCGCCGGCTGCCGGCGGCGGGCCGGGCAGTGGGTCCGCGTCCGGCACCGCCGACAGACCGGCCAGCAGGACCGCGAGCTGCCGGCGGCGCAGTTGGCGGGTCCGCTCCGGATCGGGTACCCGCACCGCGGCGCACGCCTCCAACAGCAACCCCAGATCCTGGACGACGGCGTCGGGGCGCAACCGTCCACTGGCACGCGCCCTGTCGACCAGGGCGCTGGCCAGCTCACCGGCGCGCACCGCGTCCCGACCCATCTCCTCGGTCGGGGTGAAGGTGCCGGCCAGGTGGACGGTGAGCGAGTGCACGTCGGCGTCGACGATCCGGCCGAGGAAGCCGGTGAACGCGGCCCAGTCGTCCGGCTCGGCGAGCGCGGCCTCGGCCTCCGCGACGTACCGGCGCAGCCCGTCGTGGCAGAGCTGGCGCAGCAGGTCCTCCTTGCCCGCGTACCGCCGGTAGAGCGCGCTGATGCCGACGCCCGCGCGGTCGGCGACGGCGGCGATCGGCGCCTTCGGGTCGTCGAGGAAGACGGCGCGGGCGGCTTCGAGGATGACCTCGTCGTTGCGGGCGGCCTGGGCGCGGCGGCCGCCCAGCGTCTTGCCGGAAGTCGGTGACATGTCCTCAGTTTAACAGTGGAACGGATCGTTCCGCTCTGCTACTGTGGTCGCAGAACGAAACATTCCGTTCCGAAGGAGTTCCGGCATGAGCGACACCGCGATCCGCCCGTTCCGCGTCGACATCCCGCAGACCGCCCTCGACGACTTGGCCCTCCGGCTGGGCCGCACCACCTGGCCCGCCGACCTGCCCGGCGCGGGCGACTCCTACGGGATGGGCACCGAGCGGGTCCGCGCCCTCGTCGACAGGTGGCAGGGCGAGTTCGACTGGCGCGCGGTCGAGGCCCGCCTGAACGCGCACCCCCAGTTCGTCACCGAGATCGACGGCGAGCGGATCCACTTCCTGCACGTCCGCTCGTCCCGGCCGGACGCCACCGCGCTGGTGCTCACCCACGGCTGGCCCGGATCGGTGCTGGAATACCTCGACGTGATCGCCCCGCTCACCGAGCCCACCGACCCGGACGCGCCGGCCTTCCACGTGGTCATCCCGTCGCTGCCCGGCTTCGGCTTCTCCGGTCCGACCCGCAACGCCGGCTGGAACCGCTTCCGCATCGCCCGTGCCTGGGCCGAGCTGATGAACCGCCTGGGGTACGACAGCTACGGCGCGGTCGGCAACGACGCCGGTTCGATGATCGCGCCGGAGCTGGGCCGGATCGATCCGGAGCGGGTGCTCGGCGTACACGTCACCCAGCTCTTCTCGTTCCCCTCCGGAGACCCGGCCGAGTTCGCCGGACTCTCCGAGGCGGACCAGGCGGCGCTCGGGCACCTCCAGTGGTTCTACGAGAACAAGTTCTCCTTCAACCAGGTGCACAGTCAGCAGCCGCAGACCCTGGCGTTCGGGCTGGCCGACTCACCGGTGGGGCTGCTCGCCTGGAACGCCCAGCTCTTCGACGAGAGCCTGGATGCCGACTTCATCCTGGCCAACGTGGCGCTCTACTGGTTCACCGGCACCGCCGCCTCGGCGATCCGGCTCTACTGGGAGGACGCGCACGCCGGCGAGCCGCCGGCCGGGCCGACCACCGCTCCGACCGCGCTGGCCATGTTCCCCGGCGACTTCCAGTCCATCCGCCGCTTCGCCGAACGGGACCACGCGAACATCGTCCGGTGGACGGCGTACGGGACCGACGTCGCCGGTCGGGGCGACGTCGGCGGCCACTACGCGGCCCACCAGGCCACCGAGGTGCTGGTCACCGACATCAGCGAGTTCTTCGCCAGCCTCCGTCGACCGAATTGATCGACTCGGTTGGCTGAAGGTCGGGGTGTCCGGGCAGCCCGGACACCCCGACATCGTGAAGGGCGAGTCGATCACCCGCGGCTGGGCCTGCTTCCTCCAAGATCTGTCTTCTGTTCACGAAGCGGTAGCCTGGGTGAGTGCGAGTACGTGTCGAGCAGACCGCCTTACCCGGGATCGGGGTACGTCACGATCTGGTGACGGAGTCCGGACGCCGCCTGGGCGTTGTCTCCCACCGCAATGGCCGCCGTGACCTCGTCCTCTACGACCCCGACGACCCCGACGCCTGTCAGTCGGACATTCCGCTGACCGACGACGAGGCCGAGGCTCTGGCCGACATTCTCGGCGCGTCGCTGATGCTCGGTCAGCTCTCCGGGCTCCGCGAGCAGGCCGCCGGTCTGCTCACCGAGCAGATCGCCATCACGGCCGGGTCGCCGTACGTCAATCGGAAGCTCGGCGACACCAAGGCGCGTACCCGCACCAGCGCCTCCATCGTGGCAGTGCTGCGCGAAGGCGAAGTGATCGTTTCGCCACTCCCCTCCTTCCGCTTCGCAGCCGGCGACGTGGTGGTCGTCGTCGGGACCCGCAGGGGTCTCGACGGCGTGTCCGCCATCCTCGCCGACAGTGACCCGGACGGCTGAGGCGGATGCACGATTTCACCACGCTGCTCATCGAAGTCGGTGCGCTGCTGCTGCTGCTCGGGCTCCTGAGCCGGCTCAGCCGGCGCTTTGGCCTCTCTCCCATCCCCCTCTACCTGCTCGCCGGGCTGGCGTTCGGGCACGGCGGACTGCTGCCCTTGGACGCCAGTGAGGAGTTCTTCGCCGTCGGCGCCGAAATCGGCGTCATCCTGCTGTTGGTGATGCTCGGCCTGGAATACTCGGCCAACGAACTCGTCGGCAACCTGCGCTCGGCAGCGCCGGCAGGGCTGATCGACGGCGTCCTCAACGCGCTGCCCGGCGCCGGCTTCGCCCTACTGCTCGGCTGGGACTGGGTCGCCGCCCTGGTACTCGGCGGCATCACCTGGGTCTCCTCCTCCGGCGTGATCGCCAAAGTCCTCGCCGACCTGGGCCGGCTCGGTAACCGGGAAACCCCGGTGATCCTCTCGGTCCTCGTCATCGAGGACCTGGCGATGGCTCTCTACCTGCCGCTCGTCACCGCCGTCCTGGCCGGCACCGGCCTGCTCGGCGGCGGGATCGCGCTCACCGTCGCGGTGGGCACCGTACTGCTCGTGCTGGTCGTCGCGATCCGCTACGGCCACCTCATCTCCTCCGCCCTGTCGGCGAAGGACCCCGAGGCGCTGCTTCTGGGCGTGCTCGGTCTGACCCTGCTGATCGCCGGCATCGCCGCGTCGCTCCAGGTGTCGGCGGCGGTCGGCGCTTTCCTGGTCGGCATCGCCCTCTCCGGCCCGGTGGCGCACCACGCCACCGAGCTGCTCTCGCCCCTGCGGGACCTGTTCGCCGCGGTGTTCTTCGTCTTCTTCGGCCTGGTCACGAGCCCGCAGGACATCCCGCCGGTCCTGCTGCCGGCACTCGCCCTGGCCGTGGTCACCATGGGGACGAAGACGCTCACCGGTTACCTCGCCGCCCGCCGCGTCGGCATCGCGGAACCCGGTCGGTGGCGGACCGGCCTGGCACTCGTACCCCGAGGCGAGTTCTCCATCGTCATCGCCGGGCTCGCGGTGGCCGCCGGGAGCGTCGAGCCACGGTTGGCGGCGCTGGCCGCGACGTACGTCCTGATCACCGTGGTGACCGGACCGATTCTGGCCCGACTGCCGGACTTCCCGTGGTTCAAGCGGTGGTTGCGCACCCGGGCGGCGGCCCAGCGGCGGGAGTCGACACCGGTCCCCGACCCACTGCACTGAGCACCACCTGAACACTGCGGGACGGCCACCGGGAGGGGCCGTAAAGCCCCTCCCGCCAACGGTTGCGGAATTGCTCCCCATGGGGGCTACCGCAGCAAAGCGTGGGCGGGTTACCGTTTCGCCGCAGCAGCCAGGGTCCGCAGGCAGCGTTGCCAAACGCGGGCGAGAGCGGAAGGTTGGCCGGTGAGCGTGCAGGAATCGACGTTCCACGGCTTCGCCAACCCCGTCGATCCGACTCCGGCGGAGTTGCGAGCTTGGGCGTACAAGCCCGATTCGGTGCCGTTGGCCTCGATGCCACCCGACTGGGACCTGCTGGTCTCCGGCGACCGACTGGTGTTGACGCTCTTCGAGTTAGCGATGGATCCGACCTGCCCGGCCCGGCGTTTCGCGCTGCACTGCCTGTACATCTACGCGGCCGACGGCATCCGGACGAATTTCCGCGCCCACCCGAAGCGCCGTTTCCGCAAGCTCGTCGAACAGGCCGAACGGGACGGCGACGAGCTGATGAAGATCTGGGCGCACAACGGCCGGGTGCTGTTGGCCCGACCGGATCTCTTCGTCTACCGGGACTGGTGCGAGGGCGGCCTGGTCCGCGAAAACCGCCGCCTCGGCTGAAGGACGGATTCGCTGACCATCGGCGAGGGCTAAGTGCGACCACGCCCCTTTGGAGCTGATGTCGTAAACGATTCATGCGGCGAACGGGCCGGGACCCCCCGTGGGTCCCGGCCCGCACGTCGGTCACCGGTCAGTCCTGCTTGCGTTCCGGCTCGGCTCGGCCCGGGTCGCCGCCGCGCTCGCCGTCTTCGGCGAACCGGCCCGCGATGATCCGGTCCCGGTAGGTCCCCTCGGTGACCTTGTCGAACTTCTCGCGGACGGTCTCGGCCAGGTTCTCCAACCGGTCCTCCGTCTGCTGGGCCATCTTCTTCGCCGGCTCCGCCATCGCTCCCCCTCGCCATGCCGGTGGGTCCGATTTAAGGCGATTGAACCCTTATCGACAGGCTAACCGAAGCAGCCCGGACCGCGCCGGGAAATCCAGCGCGGTCCGGGCTGGGCAGACAGCTCCGGGTGAGCGGCAGGTCAGCGATCGGGCGTGCGGCGGGGGCGCCACACCACCAGGGCGGTGGAGGTGCGGTTGGTCGGCACCAGATCCCGGCCCGGGAAGCGGGCCAGCGACTCCAGCTCGGCCACCCGGCGGTACGCGGCGTCCAGCTCCGCCTCCAGCCGGGCCACCCGCTGCTGCGCCTGCTCCAGCAGCCGCTCCAGCCCGATGATCCGCTTGACGCCGGCCAGGTTGATCCCGTCGTCCTGGCTGAGCCGCTGCACCTCGCGCAGCAGCACCACGTCGCGGACGCTGTAACGACGCCCGCCACCGGCCGCCCGACCGGGCTGCACCAGCCCCAGTCGGTCGTACTGGCGCAGCGTCTGCGGGTGCATCCCCGCCATCCGCGCCGCCACCGAGATCATCAGCACCTTGGCCTCGTAGGCAGGGTCGCCCGAACCGAGGAACTCGCCCGACATCCCGCTCACCTCCGCGTCCCCTCCACCGGACTAACTGACTCGACGCACCCGTGCGTCGAGATGTTCCCGGGCCGCCGGCGGAGTCTGCTCGGCGAACGACTCCAGCGCCGTGCGCGCCTCGTCGGACAACCGGGCCGGCACCACCACGTCCAACGTCACCAGCAGGTCACCGGCCTGCCCATCACGGCGGACCACACCCTTGCCCCGGGCCCGCAGCACCCGCCCGCTCGGCGTCCCCGGCGGAACCCGCAGGGTCACCGCGCCGTCGAGCGTGGGCACCCGCAGGTCCGTGCCGAGCACGGCCTCCGCGAAGGTCACCGGAACGGTCAGCGTCAGGTCGTCTCCGGTACGCCCGAACAACTCGTCCGGCCGAACCTTGACGTGCACGAAGAGGTCACCGGCCGGACCGCCGCGCTCGCCCGGCTCGCCGCGCCCGGCCAGCCGGATGCGTTGACCGTCGGCCACACCGGCCGGGAAGCGCACGTTCATGGTGCGGGTCTTGGTGACACCGCCGCTGCCGTGGCACTCCGGGCACTTCTCCTCGACCACGGTGCCGACGCCCTGGCAGTTGCGGCACGGCTCGGAGAAGCTGAACGACCCCTGGTTGCGGGTGGTCACGCCGGCACCATGGCAGACCGGGCAGGTCTGCGGCTGGGTGCCGGGCTTGGCCCCGTTGCCGTGGCAGGTGTCGCAGACCCCCGGCGCGCGCAGCGTCAGGGGCAGCGTCACCCCGCGCACCGCGTCGCCGAAGTCCAGCGCCACCTCGGTCTCCACGTCCCGGCCACGGGCCGGACCGCGAGGCGCGGCCTGACCACCGGCCTGACCGCCGCTGAAGATCGAGCTGAACAGGTCCTGGAAGCCGGCGCCCCCGAAGCGGCGATCGCCGCCTCCGCCGCCACCGAACATGTCGGAGACGTCGAACGGCATGCCACCCGGCTGGCCACCACCCCGGGCGTTGCGCCGGAACGCGCCCGAACCGAAGAGCGAGCGCATCTCGTCGTACTCGCGGCGGCGGCCGCTGTCCGACAGCACGTTGTACGCCTCGGACGCGGCCTTGAACCGCTCCTCGGCCTTCGGGTCGCCCGGGTTGTGGTCCGGGTGCGACTCCCGGGCCACCTTGCGGTACGCCTTCTTGATGTCATCCGCGGAGGCGGCCTTGTCCACGCCGAGCACGGCGTAGAAGTCCTTCTCGATCCAGTCCTTCGAACTCACCGGTCCACCTCCTTCCGACCCTGGTGGCCCGGCCGTCCCGCCCACCGCCGTGCGGTGGGCGGGACGGCCCGGTCACTGGCTGGCACTATTCCGGATCCGCGACCGCTACCAGCGCGGGGCGCAGCAGCCGCTCACCGAGCTGGTAGCCGCGTCGCATGACCTGCACGCAGGTCGGTTCGCTGACGTCGGCCGAGGTCTGGTGCGCGACCGCCTCGTGCCGGGTCGGGTCGAACGGGTCGCCCTGCTCGCCGAAGGCGTTCAGGCCGAACTTGCCCAGCGCGGTGGTGAGCTGTTCCGCCACCGTGCCGAACGGCCCGACCAGGTCGCCGTGTTCCCGCGCCCGGTCCAGGTCGTCCAGGATCGGCAGCAGCGCGGCCAGCACCGAGCCGGTCGCCTGCTCCTGCACGAGGCTGCGGTCACGGTCGACCCGCTTGCGGTAGTTGGCGTACTCCGCCGACACCCGCTGCAGGTCCCTGGTCCGCTCGTCGAGCTCGGCCCGGAGCGCCTCCAACTCGGCACCGAGCGAGGTGCCCGTGCCGCCGCCGTCCACCGGCTGCGCCGGGGCGTCCACCACCGGCGGGCCGGACGGTTCCGGCCCGTCGGTGGCGTTGACCTCGACCTCGATCTCGTCGACCACGACCTCGGCGTCCTCGACCAGACCCTCGGCCGGTACGCCGGCCTCCGCGTCGGCGGCGGTGCCCTCCGGCTCGGCGGTGTCGACGAGCTTGCGGTTGTTACGGATGACGACCCGCTCCCCGTCGCCGGTGGTCTGCTCCGTGGGCGCGGAGCCACCCGGCGTCGACCCGGTCTCGCCCGGGTCGGCGGCTCGTGGCTTCTGCGTCATGCGGCTACCTCATCCCCTTCGCGGTGGACACGTGTCGGAGGCCGACGGTCACTTCTTGCCGTCCTCGTCCACGATTTCCGCGTCGACCACGTCGTCGGCGCCGCCGGCCTGCGCGCCGGTCGCGCCGGCCGCACCCGGGCCGGGCTCGCCACCCGGCTGCTGACCCTGCTCGGCCTGCTGCGAGTAGAGCAGCGAGCCGGCCTGCTGGGAGACCTGCGCCAGCTTCTCGTGTGCGGACTTGATCTTCTCGACATCCTGCCCGCCGAGGGCGCCGCGCAGCTCGCCGAGCGCCTCGTTGAGCTGCTCACGGTTCTCGCTGGGCAGCTTGTCGCCGCTCTCGGCGAGGAACTTCTCGGTCTGCCACTGCAGCGCCTCGGCCACGTTGCGGGTCTCGGCGTCGTCGCGGCGGCGCTTGTCCTCCTCCGCGTGCTCCTCGGCGTCCCGGCGCATCCGCTCGATGTCGTCCTTCGGCAGCGACGAGCCGCCGGTGATCGTCATCTTCTGTTCCTTGCCGGTGCCCAGGTCCTTGGCGTGCACGTTGACGATGCCGTTGGCGTCGATGTCGAAGGCGACCTCGATCTGCGGCACGCCACGCGGCGCCGGCGGGAGGCCGGTCAGCTCGAAGGTGCCGAGCTTCTTGTTGTAGGCCGCGATCTCCCGCTCGCCCTGGAACACCTGGATCAGCACCGACGGCTGGTTGTCGTCAGCCGTGGTGAAGACCTCGGAGCGCTTGGTCGGGATGGTGGTGTTGCGCTCGATCAGCTTGGTGAAGATGCCACCCTTGGTCTCGATGCCCAGGCTCAGCGGGGTCACGTCGAGCAGCAGGACGTCCTTGACCTCACCCTTGAGCACACCGGCCTGGAGGGCGGCGCCGACGGCGACGACCTCGTCCGGGTTGACGCCCTTGTTGGGGTCGCGGCCGGTGAGCTGCTTGACCAGGTCGGTCACGGCGGGCATCCGGGTCGAACCGCCGACCAGGATGACGTGCTCGACGTCGGAGATCTTGATCCCGGCGTCCTTCACGGCCTGCTCGAACGGGCCCTTGCAACGGTCCAGCAGGTCCTGCGTCATCCGCTGGAACTCGGCGCGGCTGAGCGTCACGTCCAGGTGCAGCGGGCCGGCCGCGCCAGCGGTGATGTACGGCAGGTTGATGTTGGTGGTGGTGGCGGCGGACAGCTCGATCTTGGCCTTCTCGGCGGCCTCACGGAGCCGCTGGAGGGCCATCTTGTCCTGGCCGAGGTCGATGCCGTGCTCACCACGGAACGTCTTGACCAGGTGGTCGATGATCCGCTGGTCCCAGTCGTCGCCGCCGAGGTGGTTGTCACCGCTGGTCGACTTGACCTCGATGACGCCCTCGGCCAGCTCCAGCAGCGACACGTCGAAGGTGCCGCCGCCGAGGTCGAAGACCAGGACGGTCTGCTCCTTGGAGCCCTTGTCCAGCCCGTACGCCAGGGCGGCCGCGGTCGGCTCGTTGACGATCCGCAGCACGTTGAAGCCGGCGATCTCACCGGCTTCCTTGGTGGCCTGCCGCTGGCTGTCGTTGAAGTAGGCCGGAACGGTGATCACCGCGTCGGTGATCTGCTCGCCCAGGTACGCCTCGGCGTCCCGCTTGAGCTTCATCAGCGTCCGGGCGGAGATCTCCTGCGGGGTGTACTTCTTGCCGTCGATGTCGACGGACCAGTTCGTGCCGACCTCGCGCTTGACCGACCGGATCGTCCGGTCCGGGTTGGTCACCGCCTGGCGCTTGGCGACCTCACCGACGAGCACCTCGCCGTTGCGGGCGAACGCGACGATCGACGGAGTCGTCCGCGACCCCTCAGCGTTGGCGATGACGGTGGGTTCACCGCCCTCGAGAACGCTGACGCAGGAGTTCGTCGTGCCGAGGTCGATACCGACCGCACGTGCCATGTTCGCTTCCTCGCTTCGTAAGGTTGTGCAGGTGACGGGCGTCGCCCGTGGGCTGCTGGCGAGCACCGCCCGCAGCGGGCCCCACCACAAGTTGAGTGAACTTGACTCAATAGTGCCACGCGTTGGCCAATCGTCAAGTCGACTTGAGTCAACCCGACGCAACCCAGCCGTTATTACCGTCCGGTTGTCTTCCCTTGCGTCGGTCGGGCACGCTTTAGCGGTGACGACGCACGGCGATCCCGCCACCCGTTCCGGCGCGCCCGCCGTCGCAGCCCGCACCGCCCCGCCGGACACCGCGGAGGAGCCGCCCGCCACCACCGGGGACGACAGCCTCCCCGGCGCACTGTCGGGCCTCCGGGAGGCGATCGGCGCGACCCGGTATCCCCTCGCGCTGCCCTCTGCCAGCTCCGCCCGGCACACCGCGACCGCCCTCACCGACCAGCTCGACGACTACCTGCTGCCCCGGCTCGCCCGGCTGGACGCCCCCCTTCTCGTGGTGGTCGGCGGCTCCACCGGCGCGGGCAAGTCGACACTGGTCAACAGCCTGGTCAAGGCCCGGGTCAGCGCGGCCGGCGTGCTCCGGCCGACCACCCGCTCCCCGGTGCTGGTCTGCAACCCGTCCGACGCGGCGTGGTTCCGCCAGGGTGACCTCCTGCCCGGGCTGACCCGCACCACCGAGCCGAGCGACGATCCGCGCGCCCTGCACCTCGTCACCGCCCCGGCCCTGCCCGCCGGGCTGGCCTTCCTCGACGCGCCCGACATCGACTCGGTCGTCGACGCCAACCGGGCGCTCGCCACCCAACTGCTGGCCGCCGCCGATCTGTGGCTCTTCGTCACCACCGCCGCCCGGTACGCCGACGCGGTGCCGTGGGAGCTGCTGCGCAGCGCCCGGGCGCGCGGCGCGGTGATCGCCATGGTGCTGGACCGGGTGCCCGCCGAGGCCACCGATGAGATCGCCGCACACCTGACCGAGATGCTCGCCGAACAGGACCTCGACCG
This sequence comes from Micromonospora sp. NBRC 107095, assembly GCF_030269705.1. Lineage (NCBI taxonomy): Bacteria > Bacillati > Actinomycetota > Actinomycetes > Micromonosporales > Micromonosporaceae > Micromonospora > Micromonospora sp. NBRC 107095. The sequence continues at coordinate 275,234 of NZ_BSTU01000001.1, read as the reverse complement.
GGCGCCGCTGTTCGTGTTGCCGGAGACCTGGGTCGACGGTCAGGGGCTGCTGCCCGAGGGGGTGACAGCGCCGCTGGCCGACTGGTTCGCCCGGCTGGCCGCCGACGCTGACGCACGGGCCGCGGTGGTCCGCCAGACCCTCGACGGGGCGCTGGCCGCGCTGCATCCCACCGTGGAGGGCCTGGCCGACGCCGCCGACGAACAGCTCGCCGCCGCCGACGGGCTGGACGAACGGGTCCGGGCCGCGTACCGGGGTGCCGAGCGCACCGTCGAGCAGGGGCTTCAGGACGGCCGGCTGCTGCGCGGCGAGGTGCTCGCCCGCTGGCAGGAGTTCGTCGGCACCGGCGAGCTGTTCCGCACGCTGGAGGCCCGGATCGGCCGCCTACGGGACCGGCTCGTGGCCGCCGTCACGGGTCGCCCGGCACCCGCCGTCGAGCTGCGCAACGCCATCGAGTCCCAGTTGGTGACACTGCTGCGTGGGGTGGCCTCCGAGGCCGCCGAGTCCGCGTACACCGGGTGGAAGGCACACCCGGCCGGCTCCGGTCTGCTCGACCCGTCGTTCGCCCACCCGAGCGACGACCTGCCCGAACGCGCCGAACGGATGGTCCGGGACTGGCAGCGCGGGGTGCTGGAGCTGGTCCGGGTGGAGGGCGGTGACAAGCGGTTCGTGGCCCGCACCGCCGCGTACGCGGTGAACGCCACCGGGCTGGCCGTGATGATCGCCGTCTTCGCCTCCACCGCGTTCATCCCGACCGGGTTGGAGGTGGCCACCGGTGCCGGCACCACTGTCGCCGCGCAGGCCGTGCTCCAGGCGATCTTCGGCGACCAGGCGGTGCGTACCCTCGCCGACAAGGCCCGCACCGACCTGCTGGAGCGGGTGCGGACGCTGCTCGACGCGGAGGCCGGGCGCTTCCTGAGCCGCACCGCCGACGCCCGCCCCGCCGCGGACGCCGGCGACGAGCTGCGCCGGGCCGCCGGCCGGGTCGAGCTGGCCCGGCACCGCAGTGGGCTGTCGGCCGGCGACGAGGAGGGTTCCCGGTGAGCAACATCGCCGGCCGGGTACGCGAGGTGTTCCGCGGGGACCAGCGGGTCGACGCCGACGCGCTGATCGCCCGACTGGACGCGGTACGCCGGTTCCTGACCGCGGTGGACGGTCTGCTGCCGGACGGCGACCTGGTGCCCGCGCACACACTGGTCGAGCGGGCCGGTACCCGGCTCGCGCTGTCCCGGGACCACACCGTGGTCGCCCTCGCCGGTGCCACGGGCAGCGGCAAGTCCAGCCTCTTCAACGCGTTGGCGCGGCTGGAACTCTCGCCGGTCGGGGTCCGCCGGCCGACCACCGGCGTCACCCACGCCTGCGTGTGGGGGCCGTTGGAGGGCGCCAACCATCTGCTCGACTGGATCGGCGTACTGCCCCGGCACCGTTTCGTCCGGGAGAGCGCCCTGGACGCCGACGACGAGACGGCCCTGCACGGGTTGATCCTGCTCGACCTGCCCGACTTCGACTCGGTGCAGCGATCGCACCGGCTGGAGGTGGATCGACTCCTCGGCCTCGTCGACCAGGTGGTCTGGGTGGTCGACCCGCAGAAGTACGCCGACCGGGTCATCCACGACAGCTACCTGCGCGAGTTCCACCGGCACCGCGACGTCACGGTGGTCGTGCTCAACCAGGCCGACCGGCTGTCCCCGGCCGAGGTGCCGCGGGTCCTGGACGACCTGCGCCGGCTGCTCGACACGGACGGGCTGACCGGGGTTCCCCTGCTGGCCACCACCGCCGTCGATCCGGCCGGGATGGTCGGGCTGCGCGACACCATGGAGCGCACGGTGGCCGAACGGCAGGCCGCGTTGCGCCGCCTCGCCGGTGACGTCGACACGGTCGTCGCCGGCCTGGACCAACTTGTCGGTTCGGCCCGGCCGGCGGGTGGGCCGGACGACACCGCCGTCGACGGGCTGAACCGGGCGTTGGCCGGGGCGGCCGGGGTGCCCGCGGTGACCGAGGCCGTGGAGCGGGCGTACCGGCACCGGGCCGGCGCGGCCACCGGCTGGCCGGTGGTCCGGGGCTGGCGGCGGTTGCGACCCGACCCGCTGCGCCGGCTGCACCTGCCGGGCCCGCCCGGCGACCAGAGCGACCCGGCGGAGAGCCTGGTCGCGGCCACCTCGGTACCGGACCCGACGGCCGCCCAACGCTCGGCGCTCGGCCTCGCCATCCGCGCGGTGGCCGACCGGGCCGCCGCCGACCTGCCTGCCGCCTGGCCCGGCGCGGTGACGTCCGCCGCCCGGTCCCGCCTCGGCGACCTGCCGGACGCGCTGGACCGCACGATCGCCGGCACCGACCTCGGCCTCGACCGTCGACCGGTGTGGTGGCGGGCCGTCGGCGGTGTGCAGTGGTTGGTCACCCTCGCCGCCGTGGTCGGGCTGGGCTGGTTGGTGCTCGGCTACGCGCTGCGGGTTCTCGGCCTGCCCGCGCTGGACAACCCGATGGTCGGCGCGGTGCCGCTGCCGACGGCGCTGCTGCTCGGTGGCCTGCTGGCCGGGCTGCTGGTGGCGGCGCTGACCCGACCGGTGGTGCGGTGGGCCGCCCGCCGCGCCCGGGCCCGGGCCGAACAGCGGCTGACGGCGCGGGTGGCCCAGGTGGGCGACGAGTACGTGCTGACCCCGGTACGGATCGTGCTGGGCTCGTACGCGCAGGCCCGCGACGCGCTGCGGGACGCCGCACGCGGCTGACGCTCCGCACGGCCCGCTACCGCTCTCCGTACGCCCACAGCGGCGTAGGGTCGGAGCATGGCCACGCCTCAGACCCCCTACGACGCGGTGCTGCACGCCGCACGCGACGTGACCAAGCTGGAGTCCGCCTTGGACGCCGAGATGCTGGGCAGCGCCCTGCTCGGCAGCGTGTACGCGATCGCGGAGACCGACCGCGACACCGCCGTACGGGAGTTCGTCACCGGCTTCCTCGCCGCCACCACCCGCCGCCGGATCGCGGCGGCGACCACCATCCGGCAGGTGTTCGCCACGCTCGTCCCCACCGCCGAGGGCACCGAGCGGGTCCGTCCGGGCAGCCAGGCGCCCAGCTGGACAGCGCAGCTGGGCCGGGTGCACCTCACCGGCAGCTGGGCGTACGGCGACGTGTACGGCGATCAGACCTCCTACCTGGCGACCTTCGCCTACGACGACGAGTCCGGCGGCTCGGAGCACGCGCTGGTGGCCCTGGTGGACCACAACATCGGCATCACCAAGGACATCTTCGTGGGCGGCCCGGCCGAACGGATCCTGGACCAGGTTCGGCAGATGTGCGCCGACGACGAGTTGACCTGGTTCCGTACCGAGGATCCGGCCCGGCTCCGGGGCGAGGTGGCGCGTCATCTGGCGGTCACCGACGACCTGGGCGAGTTGCCCGGTGAGGGCTCACTCGCCACCGACCGGGCGTTGGTCGGTGCCCGGTTGGCGATACTGCCCACCGCGGCGGGCCCGACCGGCCCGGCGGAGGTGGAGCCGCTCTCCGCCGCCGAGCGCACCGACCTGGTCCGGCGGTTCCTCGCCGCGCCGGAAGCCGTCCGGTTCGGGTTGGACGCCGTCGACGGCCCCGAGTTGGCCTCCCTGCACTTCTGTCTGAGCCTGCTGCTGGATCACTCGGCGAGCTTCCCGGACGCCGATCCGATGCGCTGGAGCCCGGCGGTGTCCGGGCTCTTCCTGCTCGACTGGGTGCACCGCCGGGCCGTGCTGGACATGGACGACGCGGCGATGCTGCCCCGGGTGCTGCGGGCGTGGGCGCGGTACGCGTCGCGCCAGCGCGGGCTGCCCGAGGCGGCGGTGACGCGCACCGACGAGGCGATCGAGGAGATGGTGCCGGAGTTTGCCCGGCTCTACTCGACAGGTGAGCGGCGCAGCCCGGCCACCGCGGCGGTGGCGCAGCTGATGGCCGACGGGGTGGACCCGGACGATCCGGCCGCGTTGGACGCCTGGATCGAGGCGAACCGGCACCGGCTCGCCGACGACGGCGCCTGACCGCGTCCCGGGGGTGGGCGGCTCCGCGCCGCCCGCCCTCGCGGCGGCCCGCGACCCCGCCCCCGTCGCTGGGTGCCGGTCAGCGCAACGGGCCGAAGACCACAGCGGCGATCAGCGCGCCGAGCACGCCACCGGCCAGCACCTGCGGCACCGTGTGGTCGCGCAGCCGTACCCGGGACCAGCCGACCACCGCCAGCAGCGGGGCGGCCGCGACCAGCCGCGTCCCGAAGGTCAGCATCAGGATGACCAGCGTGCCGGCGGCCACCGCCGAGTGGATCGACATCTTCCACCAGTGGCTGACCGACACGGCGACGACGAGGCCGACCAGCCCGGCCACCGCCAGCGCCAGCACCGGGCGGGGCGCGCCGAACACGGCGAGCAGGGCGAGCCCTGCGGCGACCGAGCCGAGCCCGACGAGTAGCGGCGCGCGGCGCTGCTCCCGGCGGCCGACGTGGTGGTCGGTGAGCCGGCCACTGCGTACCCCGCCGACGATGTAGGCGAACGGAATGCCGGTGACGAAGAGCGTGGCGAGCAGCCCCCAGACGAGACCCTGACCGGGGCGGTGCGCGCTGTGCCAGCTCACCGTGAGGATCAGCAGCGACACGAGCACCGCCGGTGCGGTCACCTCGGTGACCAGTCTGGCGATCCGCAGCCCCGGGCCGGGTCGGGTGGTGACCGGGCGGAGTTCCGCACCGCCGCCCACGCCACCCCCTCCGGTACGCGCCTACCGCCGATCAGCACCGACGCCGGACGGGCCGCGCCTGATCGTCACCGTACCGTCGGCGAAGCCAGGGGGTGTGTCGGTCCGGGCAGCGGAGCCGGACTGACGTGGGGGGTCGGGGCGACGGCCGACGGCGACGGGTTCGCCGGGCCGGGCCGGCGGGTCGGTACCGCGGGTGGTGTGGGGGTGGGGGCTGGCACGGACCGGGTGCTGGTCGGCGCGGCGGTCGCGGTCGCGTCGTCGGTCGGCGTCGGTGTCGGGTCCGGCGTCGGATCCACCGTCAGGGTCGGGGTCGGATCGGGGTCGGCCGAGCCGGTCGGGCCAGGGTCGGTGGGGTCCGGGTCGGGCGGATCGGTCGGGTCGGGCGTATCGGTGGGGTCCGGCGGATCGGTCGGATCGGTCGGGTCCGGGTCCGGGTCCGGCGGGTCGGTCGGGTCGGGGTCGTGGGGCGGCGGAGCGACGGGCGGGGGTACGGGCGGCGAGGTGCCTCGCGTGGGTTTCGGCGCGCCCGGCGGAGCGCTGGTGCGCTGGGCCGGCCCGGGATCGGCGGCGGCGGGTCCGTGCGCTGGAGGCCGTGGGGCGGCGGTCAGCCAGCCGCTGGTCGGGCCGATGCTGGGCGTGCCGAGCGGCGGAGGCGGCGGTTGGCTGGCCATCGGCAGCGGGATCACCACCGGCCCGACGGAGGGGGTCGGGATGAACGGGGTGCTGCTGTCCGGCAGGGCGGTGCTGCCCGGGGTGGCCGAGCCCGCGCTGATCGCCGCGAGGATGGGCATCGACGCGGTGCCGGCCAGCAGCGCGACGGTGAGCAGGTAGCCGCGGGTGGGGCCACCGGCGCTGGGGGCACGGTGAACGCCGACCACCCCGCGGTAGCCGCCGACCGACCGGTGCCGACCAAGTGCTGGTGCGCCGGGACCGTCACCTGGCTCGTACACCGCACACTCCTTGTCATCGGGTCATCGGGTCATCGGGTCATCGGGTCGTTGGCGGACGCGGACGGAAACCGTCGGGGAAACCCGACAATTCACCCGATAGGCGCGATCCTGCGGGAATCAGCCTCGCGCAGTCACCCTCGGTCAGCCAACCTCCACCGCGTGTCGACACGCGGTGCTGGCCGAACGGTGACGATTCATGCCGCAACGCCTGGGAGACGCGGGCCGTCACGATGGCGACAAACAGCGTCAAAGCAGGGTCGGTCGGAATGCGGGGCAGGCGTACTGTGGGCGCGCTCACCTGCTCTGCGAATATGGAGCACGACGGCAACGCAGCCGTGACCTCCGCGCACCCTCGCGGCAGGCGCGGCCCGGCGCCGGCGCTCCCCGATCCGGGTTCGGCCAGAACCCGGTTCACGCCGTGCGGCAACCCCCACCGGGGCTAGGCGCGGCCGCCAGGAACCGGTCCGGCAGCAGCCGGGCAGGCGCACGAGTTGCGTGGCCGGGTGACCCCCCGGTGCCGACGCAGACACGACAGGGAGAGACCGATGGCAAAGGGCGACCCCGGGGGCACCACCCGCAGCAGGCGGGCCGCACCCCGCTCCAGGAAGGGCACGGCCGGCGACCCCGCGCTGGTGCAGCTACTCACCCCCGAAGGCGAGCGGATCGACAGCGCCACCGGGCCGGACGGCACCGAGTACCGCGTCGACTTCACCGACGAGGAGTACCGCGGGCTCTACCGTGACCTGGTGCTGGTCCGGAAGCTGGACGCCGAGGCGACCGCTCTCCAGCGCCAGGGCGAGCTGGGCCTCTGGGCCAGCCTGCTCGGCCAGGAGGCCGCCCAGGTCGGCTCCGGGCGGGCGCTGCGTGCCCAGGACATGGCCTTCCCGACCTACCGGGAGCACGGCGTCCTCTACTGCCGGGGCATCGACCCGATCATGCCGCTCGGCCTGTTCCGCGGCGTCGACCAGGGCGGCTGGGACCCGAACGAGTTCAAGTTCAACATGTACACGATCGTCATCGGCGCGCAGACCCTGCACGCAACCGGCTACGCGATGGGCATCACCATCGACGGCAAGACCGGCACCGACGACGGCGAGGCGGCGATCGCCTACTTCGGCGACGGCGCCACCAGCCAGGGCGACGTGAACGAGGCGTTCGTCTGGGCCAGCGTGTTCAACGCGCCGCTGGTCTTCTTCTGCCAGAACAACCAGTACGCGATCTCCGAGCCGCTGGAGCGGCAGACCCGGGTCCCGCTCTACCAGCGGGCCGCCGGCTTCGGCTTCCCCGGCGTACGGGTGGACGGCAACGACGTGCTGGCCTCGTACGCGGTCACCCGCACCGCGCTGGACAACGCGCGGCTCGGGCAGGGGCCGAGCCTCATCGAGGCGTACACCTACCGGATGGGCGCGCACACCACCTCCGACGACCCGACCCGCTACCGGATCGCCAGCGAGGTCGAGGCGTGGCAGGCCAAGGACCCGATCGCCCGGGTCAAGGCCTTCCTGGAGAAGCAGCAGATCGCCGACGCCGGCTTCTTCGCCGAGGTCGACGAGCAGGCCCGCCGCGAGTCGGTGCACCTGCGCGAGCGGGTACTCGAGATGCCGAACCCGGAGCCGGTGACGATGTTCGATCACGTCTACCCCAACGGGTCTCCGCTGCTCGACGAGCAGCGCGCGCAGTTCAGCCGCTACATGGAGTCGTTCGAGGGGAGCGCCCACTGATGGCCACGGAGACGCTCACCATCGGCAAGGCCCTCAACACGGGTCTGCGCCGCGCCCTGGAGAACGACCCCAAGGTCATCATCATGGGCGAGGACGTCGGCAAGCTCGGCGGCGTCTTCCGGATCACCGACGGGCTCCAGAAGGACTTCGGTGACCAGCGGGTCATCGACACCCCGTTGGCCGAGTCCGGCATCATCGGCACCGCTGTCGGTCTGGCCATCCGTGGCTACCGGCCGGTCTGCGAGATCCAGTTCGACGGCTTCGTCTACCCCGCGTACGACCAGATCGTCTCGCAGGTAGCGAAGATGCACTACCGCTCGGGCGGCAAGCTCAACATCCCGATGGTCATCCGGATCCCGTTCGGTGGCGGTATCGGGGCGGTCGAGCACCACTCCGAGTCGCCGGAGGCGTACTTCGCGCACACCGCCGGCCTGAAGGTGGTGACCTGCGCCAACCCGCAGGACGCGTACGTGATGATCCAGCAGGCCATCGCCTCGGACGACCCGATCGTCTTCCTGGAGCCCAAGCGGCGCTACTGGGAGAAGGGTCCTGTCGACCTGGACGCGCCGCTGTCCGACGCGTACCCCCTGCACTCCGCCCGGGTGGTGCGGCCCGGCACCGACGCCACCGTGCTGGCCTACGGCCCGATGGTGCGGACCTGCCTGGACGCGGCGACCGCCGCCGCCGAGGACGGCCGCGAACTGGAGGTCATCGACCTGCGCTCGCTCTCGCCGCTGGACCTGCGGGCGGCGTACGAGTCGGTGAAGCGCACCGGCCGGGCGGTCGTGGTGCACGAGGCGCCGTCCAACATCGGCCTCGGCGCCGAGTTGGCCGCGCGGATCACCGAGGAGTGCTTCTACTCCCTGGAGTCGCCGGTGCTGCGGGTGACCGGCTTCGACACCCCCTACCCGGCCGCCCGGGTGGAGGAGGAGTACCTGCCCGACCTCGACCGGGTGCTCGACGCCGTCGACCGCACCTTCGGCTGGTGAGCGGCATGTCCCGGATCAAGACGTTCAACCTGCCCGACCTGGGCGAGGGGTTGACCGAGGGCGAGATCCTCGCCTGGTTGGTCAAGGTCGGCGACACCATCGAGCTGAACCAGCCGATCGTCGAGGTGGAGACCGCGAAGGCGGCGGTGGAGATCCCGGCGAAGTGGGCCGGGCAGGTGCAGGCGATCCACCACCCGGAGGGCAGCACTGTCGAGGTCGGTACGCCGATCATCGCGATCGACACCGACCCGGGGGCCGGCCCGCTGGAGACGCCGTCGACCACTGCCACGCCCAGCGGTGACCTGCCCACCCCGTCGGCGGCTTCGCTGGCGGCGGTGGAGGTGGCACCGGCCGAGGGCATGGTCGAGCCCGGTCTGATCGGCGGCGCGGCCCCTGGTGGCCGGACGGCTGTGCTGGTCGGCTACGGCCCGCGTACCACCGCCGCGAAGCGCCGCCCCCGCAAGGGCGCGGTTCCCGCGCAGGCCGTGGCGGCTCCCGCACCGACTGCGCCGACTCCGCCTCCGGTGGTGGCACCGGCCCGCAACGGGCAGGCCGCGCCGACCGGCGGTGGCGTGCTGGCCAAGCCACCGGTGCGCAAGCTCGCCAAGGATCTCGGGGTCGACCTCGGCACGTTGACCGGGTCGGGGCCGCTCGGCTCGATCACCCGGGAGGACGTGCAGCGGGCGGCGAGCGGTGCGACCACCGTCGTCGCCGAGCCGGTCGCGGCGGCGACCGCGCCCAGCTTCGGCGCGGACCGGGAGCAGCGCATCCCGGTCAAGGGGGTCCGCAAGCTCACCGCCGAGAACATGTCCCGCTCGGCGTTCACCGCCCCGCACGTGACGGAGTTCCTGACCGTCGACGTGACCCGGGCGATGAAGGCTCTGGACCGGCTGCGCGGCCGGCGGGAGTGGCGCGACGTACGGGTCTCGCCGCTGCTGCTGGTGGCGAAGGCGGTGCTGCTCGCGGTGCAACGGCACCCGATGGTCAACTCGACCTGGGCGGGCGACGAGATCGTGGTCAAGGAGTACGTCAACCTCGGCATCGCGGCAGCGACCGAGCGCGGTCTGATCGTGCCGAACGTCAAGGACGCCGGCCGACTCTCGCTGCGGGAGTTGGCGGACGCGCTGACCGACCTGGTGCAGACGGCGAAGTCCGGCCGTACCTCGCCGGCGGCCATGTCCGGCGGCACCCTGACCATCACCAACGTCGGCGTGTTCGGGGTGGACACCGGCACACCGATCCTGCCGCCGGGTGAGTCCGCGATCCTGGCGTTCGGCGCGGTGCGGGAGATGCCCTGGGTGCACAAGGGCAAGGTCAAGGTTCGCCAGGTCACCACGTTGGGGTTGAGCTTCGATCACCGGATCATCGACGGTGAGCTGGGTTCGAAGTTCCTGCGGGACGTCGGCGACTTCCTCACGGATCCGGAGGCGGCGCTGCTCGCCTGGACCTGATCGTCGCTCGCCAGCCACGGCCGGTGTGTCACGGGTTAACGCCCGGCACACCGGCCGTGTCCGTTGGGCGACGGAACCGTCGGCCAGACGACCTGTTGACCTTTGATTGTTAGGCAGGTGTCTCAGCTCACCTAACAATCGATGGAATTTCGCGAGCTTCTGCTGTTGAATAGATGCATCAGGGGCTGACAACCGAATAGCTAGGGGGACCCACCAATGAGCATGATCGAGCGAATCCGCAACCACCGCGACGCCACCCGCCGCGCCCGTGCCATCGAGCACGCGCTGCGCTCGGCGAACTCGCCGGCGGTCCGCGAGGAGATCCTCGTCATCGCCCAGCGTCACATGAGCTGACGCTCCACGACATTCCTCACCTCCTCCAGATCGATGGCCCACCCGGCCCACCGGGTGGGCCATCGGCGTTCAGCCGCCACCCACCACCGGGATTCCGCCCTGCCGCAGCGCCCGGTACGGTGGGCTTCGGTCGCCGCCCGCCGACCCGGCAGAGGCCGAGCCGACAGAAGCTGCTCGACACCAACCGACCACGGTGAGTGACGGCCAATGCTCCTTGGACGTGTCGTGCCACCACCCGATACCGTGCGGGGAGCCGGCACAGCGGTACGCCGGTGACGCCGGCAGCCACGCCGAGGAGACCGATCGGCACCGGCGAGCCGACATGTGATGGAGGAGGCGCACCCATGACGTCCGAGGGCCCGCACCGTTCCGGCCAAGAGCCGGACGAGGTGTCACCGGGCGCCGGCGGACCGGCGCCGTACGGCGACCGCCCGGCGCAGCCGGACAACGGCCAGAACGCCGCCGGCCCCGACCTGGGCTGGGCACCCCCGCCCCCGACACGGCCCAACCCGTCGACGCCGGCCTGGGCGACCCAGCCCGAGCAGCCACCGGCCCCCGCCTGGGGTGCCGCCGCTGCTCCACAGCCCAACGACCCGGCGCAGCCCGCCTGGGCCACTGGCGGTGGCGGGAGCGAGCCGCCGCAGCAGCCCGGTGCGTGGTCCGGCAACGACGGCGCCCCGGCGCAGCCCGACCCGTGGGCGGCGCAGCAGCAGGGTTGGACGCCCGCCGAGCAGAGCGCGCCCGCGCCGACCTGGACCCCGAACGCCCCTGCCGAGCAGCCGGACTGGGTGCAGGTCCAGCCGGCCGCGCGGGGCGCCGCACAGGTTCCGCCGGCCACCGCCGCCTGGCCCGCCCAGGAGGACCCGGCCGCCGGCTGGGGTGGCGCGGCGCAGCAGGCCAACCCGCCAGCCGCCGACTGGCGCGGGGGCGAGTCCACCCAGTCCGACGCACCGCAGGCCGCCGCCTGGCCCGGCGGCGCTCAGCAGGAACAGGCCACCGGCAACGGCGGCTGGCCCGCTGGCGGCGCCGCCCGGGACGACCAGCCGGTGTGGCAGCCGGCCGAGCAGTCGCCACCGGCCTGGGGCCAGCCCGCCGAAGCAACCGAGCAGCCCGCCCCCGGCTGGGGTCAGGCCGCCCAGCCGAACGCGGCCCGTGGCGCCGCCCAGGTCCCGGCCCCGACGACGACCTGGCCCGCGCAGGACGACCCGGCCAACTCCGGCGGGTGGGCCGCGCAGCAGCAGGCGCAGCCCGCAGCGTGGAACGACGGCAACGACGCGCGGCAGGACCAGCCCGCGCAGCCGACCCCCGGGCAGCCGGCGGCCTGGGGCAGTGCCGAGAGCCGCCCGCAACAGCCCGACTGGGTCCTGTCCCAGCCCGAGCAGCCGACCGAGCGGCCGGAGCAGGCAGCGTGGACCCCGCCGGAGCCGAGCAACCTGCCCGCCCGGGCCAGCGCCAGCGTGCCTACCAGCGGCGGCGCGCCCAACTGGGCCGCCAGCCCGGACAACGCCGCGCAGGGCAACTCCGGCGCTGTGGCGGAGGTCGAGCCGTGGGCGCCCGGTGAGGTGTGGGGCCGCGCGGAGGCCGAGGCTTCCGCCCAGGCCCGTGGCGGCTGGGAGGCGGACCGGGCCGACGAGGCACCGGCCTACCAGCCCGGTCCCGCGCCGGGCATCTCGCCGGCCAACGCGGTGCCGCTGCCTCCGCAGGAGCAGCGCGTGCCGGGCGCCAGCCTGGCTGCCGCCCCACCGGCCGACTACGCGCCCCAGGGCCAGTTCGCGCCGATCCCCGAGCAGCCCGCCTACGCCGAGCGGGAGACCCCGGACGCCGCCGCGCAGTACGGTGGCCGCCCCGAGGACCCCGCCGCGAGCGCCGCGGTGGTGCCCGCCCCGCGTACCTCACCGGAGTCCGGAGCGGGCCGTGCGGCGGTACCGGTGTCGGACGCCGAGTCGGCAGCCGGCGCGGCGGCCCGGGCCACGGCGAGCGCTTCGGTGCCGCTGGCCAGCCGGGTGATGCCCCCGACCGACCAGGCGATCCGACCGACCGGCACTGCCGCACCGCAACCCCGGGTGTACGGTCGCCCGGCCCGACCGGAGCCGGAGGCCGAGCCCGAGCCGGAGGCGTTCCAGGGCAACCCGGGCGGCGACCGTCAGGGTGCCCCGGAGTGGCCCAACGACGCGCCGCAGCAGGCCACTCCCGACTGGCAGAACGAGGGCCAGCGGCAGATCGCGCCCGACTGGCAGCACGACGCGCAACGGCAGGCGGGGTCCGGCTGGGGCGGAGAGTCCCCGGCCGAGCCGCGCTTCGACGATCGGCAGCCCGCACCGAACTCGTTCAACGAGACCCCGTCGGCGCCGCCGGCGTTCCCGCCCGGTGTGCCGTCCTTCGTCGACGCCCCGGGTAACAACAGGCCGGTGAACGGTGTTCGGCCGCACGGCGGTGCCGACCAGCCGGCAGACCAGTTCGGTGGCCCCGGCTCGCCGGCCGCCAGCGCCGGCACCGTGAACGGGACGTCGACCTTCGGTGCGCCGAACTTCGGTGGCCCCGGTTCCGGCGGACCCGGCTTCGGCGCGCCGGCAACCGAACCGGTCTCGGGCAGTGACTTCCCGCCGTCGTTCCCGCCGCCGTCGCAGTCCGCGCCGTCCTGGGGCCAGGAGGTCAGCCCGGCGGACCAGGGCCGGTTCGACGCGTTCAAGCCGGACGCCGACGAGCCGAAGGTGGAAGCGCCGGCACCGAAGGTGCGCAACGGCCGGGTGCTGGCCGCGGTGCTGATCGCCGCAGTGCTCATCCTGGCGGTGCCGCTCGGCCTGCTGCTGCTGCTCGGCAAGGTCGGCGGGGACGACGCACCGGCCTTCGACCCTGCGGTCGGCACCTGCGTGAAGCAGTCCGGGGAGGGCGGCGCCTCGGCGGCGGACTGTGGCGAGGCGGGCGCGTTCACGATCGTCTCGAAGGTGGACGCCAAGGAGAAGTGCACCGACACGACGCAGCCCCACGTGGTGCTGCCGGGTGACGGCAACAACCGGGTGCTCTGCCTGAAGCCGGCCACGAAGTAGCTGCACCGACGGCGGGGTCACGGGCAACCGTGGCCCCGCCGTCGTCGTCCCCGTGATCGTTGGCGGTTGGGCAATTCGACACGCCGAGCACCGCGCTGCGGAGCAGCCAACGATCGCCACGGTGACACGTCCCATGCTGCTGTCGTCCGGGTCACGGCGATCGGACCTACAGCGCGTGGCAGGCTGGCAGGCATGGGAACGACAGCGCGTGTACGTGCCCCCGAGCTACGGGGCCGGCAGTGGCTCAACACCGGCGGCCGTAATCTGACCTTGCAGGACCTTCGCGGCAAGATCGTCATCGCGGATTTCTGGACGTTCTGCTGTATCAACTGCCTGCACGTGCTCGACGAGCTGCGCCCGCTGGAGGAGAAGTACGGCGACGTGCTCGTCGTGATCGGCGTGCACTCGCCGAAGTTCGAGCACGAGAAGGACGCCGACGCGCTCGCCGCCGCCGTGGAGCGGTACGGGGTGCACCACCCCGTCCTCGACGATCCTGAGCTGGACATGTGGCAGCAGTACGCGGCCCGGGCCTGGCCGACCCTGTCGGTGATCGACCCCGAGGGTTACGTGGTGGCCACCATGGCCGGCGAGGGGCACGCCGAAGGGCTGGCCCGGCTGATCGACGAGTTGGTCGCCACCCACGAGGCCAAGGGCACCCTGCACCGGGGTGACGGCCCGTACGTCCCGCCGCCGGCACCGGAGACCGCGCTGCGTTTCCCGGGCAAGGCGGCGCTGCTGCCGAACGGCAACCTGCTGGTCTCGGACTCGGCCCGGCACTCGGTGGTCGAGATCGAGCCGGACGGTGAGACGCCGGTGCGGCGGATCGGCTCGGGTGAGCGGGGTCGGGCGGACGGGCCGGCCGCCACTGCGACGTTCTCCGAGCCGCAGGGAGTGTGCGTGCTGCCCACCCAGGTCGCCGAGGTGGCCGGTTACGACCTGGTGGTGGCCGACACCGTCAACCACCTGCTGCGCGGCGTACGGCTGGAGTCCGGCGAGGTGGTCACGGTGGCCGGGAGCGGCCGGCAGTGGCGCGCCGAGGTCGACGACCACGCCCACGACGCGCTCGCCGTCGACCTCTCCTCACCGTGGGATCTGGCCTGGTACGACGACAAGCTGATCATCGCGATGGCCGGTATCCACCAGCTGTGGTGGTTCGACCCGATCAAGCGGACCGCCGGCATGTACGCCGGCACCACGGTGGAGTCGCTGCGGGACGGTCCGCTGGCCGAGGCGTGGATGGCGCAGCCGTCGGGGCTCTCCGTCTCCGTCGACGGCACCCGGCTCTGGGTGGCCGACAGCGAGACCAGTGCGGTCCGGTACGTGGAGAACGGCGTACTGGGCACCGCCGTCGGGCAGGGCCTGTTCGACTTCGGGCACGTGGACGGTCCGGCGGAGTCGGCGCTGCTTCAGCACCCGCTGGGGGTGTGCGCGCTGCCGGACGGCTCGGTGCTGATCGCTGACACGTACAACGGCGCGGTGCGCCGCTTCGACCCGGCCAGCAACCAGGTCTCCACCGTGGCGGACGGCTTGGCGGAGCCGAGCGACCTGGTGCTCACCCCGTCCGGTGAGGTGCTGGTGGTGGAGTCGGCCGCGCACCGGTTGACCCGACTCGCGCCGGGTGCCCTGTCGGCGGCGGGGGCCAGCACGGTGGACGGTCCCCGGCACCGCACCGAGCGCAAGCCGACCGATGTCGCGGCCGGCGAGGTCACGCTGGACATCGTCTTCACCCCGGCGCCGGGGCAGAAGCTCGACGAGACGTACGGGCCGTCGACCCGGTTGGTGGTGTCGGCGTCCCCGCCGGAGCTGCTGGTGGAGGGTGCCGGGACGGGCACCGAGCTGTCCCGCCGGCTGGTGCTCAACGGCGAGGTCACCGCGGGCGTGCTGCAGGTGACGGCTCAGGCGGCGACCTGTGACGCGGACGTGGAGCACGCGGCGTGCCACCTGACCCGGCAGGACTGGGGCGTACCGGTCCGTGTGGTCGACGGTGCCGTGACGCGGCTGCCGCTGGTGCTCCGCGGTCTGGACGCCTGACCTGGCCGGAGGGGCCCGCCGGGCCCCTCCGGTCAGGCGAACGGGGCGAGCGTGATGTCGGCGTCGATCAGGGTGGCGCGGACGAGTTCGGCGGCGGAGACCGCGCCCGGGGTGTCGCCGTGCACGCAGATCGAGTCGACCGAGCAGGGGATGACGGTGCCGTCGACAGCCACCACGCTGCGGTGTGTGGCCATCCGCACCGCCCGTTCGGCGACCTGCTCGGGGTCGGTGATCACCGCGCCCGGGGTGCCGCGTGGCACCAACGCCCCGTTGGGCAGGTAGGCGCGGTCGGCGAAGGCCTCGGCCACCACCGGCAGACCGGCACCGACGGCGAGTTGGGCGAGTGTCGACCCGGGCAGGCAGAGCACGGGCAGCTCGGGGTCGTAGCCGGTGACCGCCGCGACCACCGCCGCCGCCTGGGATTCGTCGGTGCTGGCCGCGTGGTAGAGCGCGCCGTGCGGCTTGAGGTAGCGGACCCGGGTGCGGAACAGCCGGCAGAACGCGTCCAGCGCCCCGAGCTGGTAGGTCACCTCGTCACGGAGCTCGGCGAAGTCGTACGCGATGTGCCGTCGGCCGAAGCCGGCCAGGTCGCGGTAGCCGACCTGCGCGCCCACCGCCACCCCACGGTGCGCGGCGCCCTCGCAGACCCGCCGCATGGTGGACGGGTCGCCGCCGTGGAAGCCGCAGGCGACGTTGGCGGAGGTGACCAGGTCCAGCAGCGCGTCGTCGTCGCCGAGTCGCCAGATGCCGAATCCCTCGCCCAGGTCAGCGTTGAGGTCCATGGAATCTGACGGTAGTACCTGGCCGTGCCTGCGCGAGCGCTGTCACGTCGGTGACCACCCCGACGACGGGGTATCCACCGGTGGTCGGATGGTCCGCGAGGAAGATCAGCGGTTGTCCGTCCGCCGGCACCTGCACCGCGCCGAGCACGATGCCCTCGCTGGGGAGTTCGCCGGCGACCGCGCGGGGCAGCGCCGCGCCGGCGAGCCGCGCGCCGACCCGGTTGCTCACCGGGCTGATGGTGTACGCGCTGCCGAAGAGCCGGTCGAACGCGGCCGGCGTGAACCAGTCCTCGCGGGGGCCGGGGCCGAGCGTCAGGTGCAGCTCCGGCTCGGGGTTGGCGCAGCTGGTCGAGTCGACTGGGGCGGGTGCGGCGACCGGTTCGCCCAGTGGCAGCCGGTCGCCGTCCCGCAGCGGAGGTGGGCCGAGCCCGGAGAGGGTGTCGGTGGCCCGGCTGCCGAGCACCGGTGGCACGTCGATGCCGCCGGCGACCGCCAGCCAGCTCCGTACGCCCCGTCGGGCGGGGCCGATCCGCAGTACCGTGCCGGCCGGCACGCTGAGCGGGCGTCCGGTGTCGCCGGGTCGAACGCCCGCCTGGACCGGGACCTCGGCGCCGGTGACCGCGACGGTGGTGGCCCGGGTCAGCCGCACTGTGCAGCCGGTCAGGGTGATCTCCAGGCCGGCCGCGTGCTCCGGGTTGCCGACCAGCCGGTTGGCCAGCCGAAGGGCGGCCGGGTCGAGGGCCCCGGAGCGGGGTACGCCCAGGTGCGCCCAGCCGGGTCGGCCGAGGTCCTGCACCGTGGTGAGCGCGCCGGCGCGGAGCACCTCGATGGTGGCCGGGTGGGTCACGCCGCCACCATCCGGACGGTGGTGCCCGGGTTGAGGCGGGCCGGCGGGTCGGCGGCGACGTCGAACAGCACCAGGTCGGTCCGGCCGACCAACTGCCAGCCGCCGGGCGACGCGCCCGGATAGATGCCGGCGTACGGGCCGGCCAGCGCGACCGAGCCGGCCGGGACCCGGGGTCGGGGCGTGGCCAGCCGGGGCAGCGCCAGCTCGGCGGGCAGCCCGGTCAGGTAGGGAAAGCCGGGGGCGAAGCCGCAGAACGCGACCCGGAACCTGGTGGTGGTGATCCGGTGCCGCACTGCTGACACGTCCATCCCCCAGTGGTCGGCCACCGCCGGCAGGTCCGGCCCGTCGAAGGAGACGGGCACGACCACGTCCGCCGCCTCGGCGTCGTGGCCTGGGGCTCCGGCGTGCTCGGGGCCGGTGGCCGTGGCGGTGACGGCGGACGCCCATCGGGTCAGCTGCCGGGCGGTGGTGGTCGGGTCGGGCAGGCCGTCGAGCAGCACGGTCCGGGCCGCCGGCACGATCTCGACGGCGATCAGGTCGCCCCGTTCCCGACGCCGCCACAGCTCGCTGCGCCACGCTTCGACGAGCGCGGCCTCGGGGATGTCGCTGGGCGTGGTGCAGTCGAGGAGCAGGGCGTGCGCCCCGACCGGTCGGATCCGCATCCGCTCATCCTCGCCGATGTGCCGCCGATCCGGTGTTCACGGTGATGGTGCCCGGTGTCACCAACGCCACTACTTACAAGTAACCTACGGTGTCGTAACCTGACTGGGTGACCACCTCCGCCCCGCTTCGCCTGAAGCCGGTCGACATCGGTAAGCCCCGGATGCGCGGCTGGCTCCACACGTACGCCTTCTTCGTCGCCGTGGTCTGCGGCATCGTGCTCTGCTCGATCGCCGCCACCAGGCCGGGGTGGGCGCCACTGGTGAGCTGCCTCATCTACAGCCTGACGGTCTGCGGGCTCTTCGGCACCAGCGCGTTGTACCACCGTCGGGTGTGGTCGGAGCGCGGCTACCAGTTGATGCGCCGGATGGACCACTCGATGATCTTCGTGTTCATCGCCGGCACGTACACACCGCTCTGCGTGATGCTGCTCGCGCCCCGGCCTGCCACGGTGATGCTGGCCCTGGTCTGGGGTGGCGCGCTGGCCGGCGTGGCGGTCAAGGTGGTCTGGCCGCACGCCCCGCGCTGGGTGTCCGCGCCGCTCTACCTGGCGCTGGGCTGGGTCGCGGTGGCCATGCTGCCGGAGATCCTGCACGGCGGCGGCGTCGCGGCACTGGTGCTGCTGATCGTCGGCGGCGCGATCTACAGCGTGGGCGCGGTCTTCTACGCGTTGCGCCGGCCCAATCCGTGGCCGACCGTCTTCGGCCACCACGAGTTCTTCCACGCCTGCACGCTGCTGGCGGCGCTCTGTCACCACATCGCCATCTACTTCGCGCTGTTCGCCTGACCCGAAGGGGCCGAACGCGAGCCGGGGCCCCGCCACGCTGCGGGACCCCGGAGTGTGTGAGCGAGGATCAGACCGGTCGGCCCGGCCTACGCACCTCGCGGTACTCCTGCACGACCTGGTCGGTCTGGACCGGAACGACCCGGTCGGCCACCACGCGCTCCTCGCGCACCGGCGCGGCGACCACCGTGCGGCGGCGGCTGCTCCAGAAGTAGAGGGTGACGAGCAGACCGGCGACGCCGGCCAGCATCAGCACCCAGCCGACCACTGACAGGTCAAGCCAACCCAGGTCGGCCTCCACTGCGAACGCGAAGATCGCGCCTATCGCGATCAAGAAGATGCTGCCACCAATGCCCATGTCTCGCTCCTCGGCTCTAACCTGGCGTACCTCGCGCCGCGGCCGTCGGTAGGGGTGCGGCATCCATCGACTTACCCCGGCACGGAGATCGCCAATCGGGCAAGCTGGGACCATGACGGACGCCGACCCCGACACACGGACACTGGTGTTGCTGCGGCACGCGAAGGCCGAGCAGGGCAACGACGCGGCGGACGACGCCGAACGGCCACTGAGCGCCCGTGGGACCGCCGACGCGGCCGCGGCGGGGGCCTGGTTGGCGCACCACAGGCTGCTGCCCGACGTGGTGATCTGCTCGACGGCCCGCCGCACCCGGCAGACCTGGCACGGCGTGGCGATGGGGATGACCGGTTCCCCGCCGGAGGGTGGCCCGACCGGTCCCCGCCCGACCGTCCGTTATGAGCCGGGCGCGTACGACGCGCACCCCGAGGAGTTGTTGTCGCTGGTCCGCACGGTGGACCCGGCGGCCCGCACGGCACTGCTCATTGCCCACAATCCAGGCATCTCGCTGCTCTCGGCGCTCTTCGACCCCGAGGGTGTCGACGACGGGGGGTTGCGCACCGCCGAGTTGGCGGTACACCGCTGTCCGGTCGGCTGGTCGCAGTGGAGCAGGGCGGGAGCGCCGCTCACGGCCCGCCACGCCGCACGCGACTGAGCCACCCGCCGGCAGTCGGCGGGTGGCTCAGCGGTACGCGTCCAGCCTGTGTGGGAATCAGGACGGCGGCGCGGTCGGTGGCGGCGGGTCCGGCGGTGGCGGCATCATCGCCGTCGGATGAGACAGCCGGTTCTCCTCCACGATGAGGGTTCGGGCCCGCTTGCGCCGGTCCTGCCAGAACCAGAGCGTGGTCAGCAGGACGGCCAGCCCGGCCAGGATGAACACCCAGCCGACCGCGCGTACGTCGATCCACCAGACGTTGGCCCTCAGCGCGAACGTCAGGATCGCGCCGATTGCGATGAGAAAGATGCCGCTACCTACACCCATGTGCGCTGCACTCCCCCGTGCGGTGGCTCTGGGCGTTCCCTTTCGAGGTCACGCGACGGTTACCCGCCACGCCACCGGCATACCCGGCCGGGCTGGCCCAATACGTGCCCGCCGCCGGGGTGGGACGGCGACGGCCGGCGAGGCAGACAGCCCCGCCGGCCGTTGCGGTGCCGGGTGGTGCGACCCGAAACCGTCAGACGTGCCGTGGCACGCTCAGAAGGCCTCCTCCGGGAGGTCCATGATGTCGAGGTCCGCACCCTCGATGATCCGCCGGTCGGCACCGATGCGGGGCAGCACCTCACGGGCGAAGAAGCGGGCGGCGGCCACCTTGCCGGTGTAGAACGCCTTGTCACTCGCGGAGACCTCGCCGGCCAGCGCCTTCAGCGCCACGTCGGCCTGCCGCTGCAGCAGCCAACCGACCACCAGGTCGCCGATCGCCAGCAGGAACCGCCGGCTGCTCAGCCCGACCTTGTAGAGGGCGCGGGTGTCGCCGCCCTGCGCCTCGCCCAGCCAGCCCGTCATCACACCGAGGATGTTCTGCACCTCGGCGAGCGCCTTGCCGAGCGCCTGCCGCTCGTCCTTGAGCTGACCGTTACCCGCCTCGGAGGAGATGAACTCCTGGATCTCGCCGGCCACCGCCATCAGCGCCTTGCCGTTGTCCCGCACGATCTTGCGGAAGATCAGGTCCAGGCTCTGGATGGCGGTGGTGCCCTCGTACAGAGTGTCAATCTTGGCGTCCCGGACGTACTGCTCCAGCGGGTAGTCCTGGAGGAAGCCGGAGCCGCCGAAGGTCTGCAGGGCCTCGTGCCCGAGCAACTCGTACGCGCGCTCCGAACCCACGCCCTTGACCAGCGGCAGCAGCAGGTCGTTGACCCGCTTGGCCAGCTTGGTGGCCTTCTCGTCACCGGCCGCCTCGGCGATCGCGACCTTGTCCTGCCAGGTGGCGGTGTAGAGGACCAGGGCGCGCAGACCCTCGGCGTACGACTTCTGCATCAACAGCGAGCGGCGCACGTCCGGGTGGTGGGTGATGGTGACCCGGGGCGCGGTCTTGTCCGCCTGCTGGATCAGGTCGGCGCCCTGCACCCGGTTCTTCGCGTACTCCAGGGCGTTGAGGTAGCCGGTGGAGAGGGTGGCGATGGCCTTGGTGCCGACCAGCATCCGGGCGTACTCGATGATCATGAACATCTGCCGGATGCCGTCGTGCTTGTCGCCCAGCAGCCAGCCCTTGGCCGGTACGCCGTGCTCGCCGAAGGTCAGCTCGCAGGTGTTGGAGACCTTCAGGCCCATCTTGTGCTCGACGTTGGTGGCGTAGACGCCGTTGCGCTCGCCCAGCTCGCCGGTGGTCTCGTCGAAGTGGAACTTCGGCACCACGAAGAGCGACAGGCCCTTGGTGCCGGGGCCACCGACCCCCTCCACGCCCACCGGGCGGGCCAGCACGTAGTGCACGATGTTGTCGGTGAGGTCGTGCTCACCGGAGGTGATGAAGCGCTTCACGCCCTCGATGTGCCACGAGCCGTCCGGCTGCTGGATGGCGCGGGCGCGGCCGGCACCGACGTCCGAGCCGGCGTCCGGCTCGGTGAGCACCATGGTGGAGCCCCACTGCTTGTCGATGAAGAGCTTGGCCCACCGCTTCTGCTGCTCGGTGCCCTCGACCTCCAGCACGTGCGCGAAGGACGGACCCGAGGCGTACATCCAGATGGGGGCGTTCGAGCCGAGCACCAGCTCGGCGAGGGCCCACCAGAGGGCGCGCGGCGCGGTGGTGCCACCCAGGTGCGGCGGCAGGTCCAGGCGCCAGAACTCGGAATCCATGAACGCCTGGTACGACTTCTTGAACGACTCCGGCAGCGGCGCGGTGTGCGTGGCCGGGTCGAAGACCGGCGGGTTGCGGTCACTGTCCGTGTAGCTGGCGGCCAGATCCTCGCGGGCGAGGCGGTCCAGCTCGGCGAGGAAGGTGCGGGCCGTGTCGGCGTCGAGTTCCGAGTACGGCTCCTGGCCGAACGCCCGGTCCGCCCCGAAGACCTCGAACAGGTTGAACTCGAGATCCCGCAGGTTGCTCTTGTAGTGGGTCATGCTCGCTGGCCCCGCTTCCGGACAGGTGTTACCGATCAGTAACCCAGACTGTATTACTCGCGGGTAGGCAGCGACAAGCGGATCACCCAAGTGACGGCGATTACACACCTACGGTGCCGCCCGGTCGCCTCAGCTCTCGGCGGCGCCGACCTCCCAGCTCGGGACGGCCACGGCCGCGCTGGTACGAGCACCCACGTACTCCATGAGGACCAGCGCGATGTCGTCGTCGAGCCGGCCGTGGACCCACTCGACCAGGGCGGTCTCCAGCGACGCCAGCCCGTCGGCGACAGTGCCATGGCCGAGCAGCCGCCAGGCCCGGTCGGCGGTGGGAAAGAACTCGCCGTCCCGCCGCGCCTCGCCGAGACCGTCGGTGAACAACAGCAGCCGGTCCCCGGGCTCCAGGCGTTCGACCCGGGGGCGGACCACCGGCATGAACCCGAGCGGAGGCGCCGGGGCCGGCGGTTCCAGCGGGATCACCGCCCCCCGACGCAGCAGCAGCGGCGGCGGATGCCCGCAGTTGACGATCGTCAGGGTGCCGCCCCGTTCCTCGACCAGTGCCGCCGTGACGAAGTCCTCGTCCCCGACGTTGCGGGCCACCGCCCGGTCCAGGTCGGCCACGACGGCCCGCAGGTCGGCCCGCTCGTACGCCACGTGCCGGTAGGAACCGAGGACGATGCTGGCCAGCCGGACCGCGTCCAGGCCCTTGCCCCGCACGTCACCGATGATCATGCGTACGCCGTAGGGGGTGTCGATCGCCTCGTACAGGTCACCGCCGATCTCGGCCGTCGCGGTGGAGGAGATGTAACGCCCCGCGACCGAGAGCGTGCCGACCTGCGGCCCGAGCGGGCGCAACACCGCCTGCTGGGCCACCGAGGCGAGTTTGGTCAGCTCGACGATCCGCTCGGCCTGCCGCTGGCGAACCCAGGCCACCGCCACGGCCAACGCGGTGACGAGCGCGACCGCGACAACGTTGACCGAGGTGATCAACGAAACCTTCGGCGCGACCAGCGCGAAGCCGACGCCGATCAGCGTCGCCGCGACGCCCACCCCCAGGACCACCAGCCAGGACGCCAGGGCTGCGGCAAGCACCGGCGCGGCGGCCAGGAGCGCGACGTAGTGCACCTTCCGGCCGTCCGCCACCTCCACCGCCGACACGATCGCGAGCAGAACGAGGGCCGCGCCGAGGCCGGCGCGGGATCCGGGGCTCAGCGGGCGGCGGCCCGACTGGAGGAGTCGCGTGGGTACGAATGACAGTTTGCCTGATCCACGTGAACCGGTGAATGAACCTGACCCGTCGTCCGAGCAGGTTCTGTCCGGCCGGCCCAGTCGGCTGGCCGAATCGGCGTCGTCCGCCCCGCTCAGCCGAGAACCTCGTAGCGGACGGTGAGCGCGCCCACGTCGACCGAGGCGATGGTGGCGAAGGCGGCCCGGGAGAGATCCAGGCAGCGGCCGTCGATGAACGGGCCACGGTCGTTGATCCGCACCGTCACCGACTTGCCGTTGGCCGGGTTGGTCACCCGGACCTTGGTGTTGAACGGCAGCGTCTTGTGCGCGGCGGTCAGCGCGTCGGGGTTGAACGACTCACCGTTGGCGGTGAGCTGCCCGTCGGAGTAGAACGAGGCACCGCACGAACCGCTCTCCAGCACCTTCGCCGCGGCCGTGGTCTTCTTCGCGGTCGGCTTCGGCTTCGGCTTCGGCGACGCGGTGCGCTCCTTGCTCCGGGAGGCGGCCTGCTGCGACCGGGTCGCCGACGGGCTGGCGGTCGCGCTGGGTGAGGCGCTGGCGCTCGGGGAGACGCTCGGGGAGCTGGGGGTGAGGCTGCTCGCGGCGGTGGTCGGGGTGAGGTCGAGAGCAACCTGCCCCGACTGGTCGGAGCCGGAGGTCAGCTGCACGGCACCGACAGTGCCCCCGACCGCGAGGGCGACGCCGACCGCCGCGGTGGCCACGATGCCCGCCGGGGAGGAGAAGATGCGGGTACGGGAGTGCCTGCCTGCCACCGGCCCGGTCCTTTCGTCGTCTGAACAAACCGGGTCGGACCGTAACGAGAGAAGCACTTCCGAAGTCAACGTGATCATGGTGTTATGACCGCATTTGCACAGGTACGTGTAGCCGATCATCCGACCCGGGGTGGGCCGGGCGGCCCGGGTGCGGCGAGACCCACCGTCCGTACCGCAGGATGAGCGGATGCCCACCGAGCTGACCGAACGCCTGGCCGCCCTGTTCCGGTGGATCGACCCCGGCCCGGGCACCAGCCACCTCGTCAGCGACATCTCCGGTTGGTGGCGGGACCCGACGGTGCTGGCCGAACTGGGACCGGCCCTGGTGGCGCCCTACCGGGCCGCCCGGCCCACTGTGGTGCTCGCGCCGGCCGTCACCGGGTTGCTGCTCGGGCCGTTGGCCGCCACCGCCCTCGGGGTCGGCTTCGTGGCCGCCCACAAACCCGGTGACGGACGGCTGCCGGCCGGACCGCTCACCTGGTCGCAGAGCCCACCGGACTACCGGGGCCGACGCGTCGACCTCGCCGTACGGGACCGACACCTCGGCCCCGACGACCGGGTGCTGGTGGTGGACGACTGGGTGCGCACCGGCGCGCAGCTACGCGCCCTCTACGACATCTGCGCCGCACGGGGTGCCGAGGTGCTGGGCACCGCCGTGGTGGCGGTGGACTGCCCGCCCGACGTCGCGGCCGACCTCCGGATCACCGGCCTGATCGCCGCCGCGGATCTGCCCGCTTGACCTCAAGCGAGGTTCAGCATCGACGATCGACTGATGAGTGACGGAGTTCTCGACGAGGCGTACGAGCGACTGCACCGCACCGGCCCCGAGTTCGAGGGCTGGTTGTCCAACCACGGGCCGATGGCCGTCGAGGCGTTGGTCCGGCACGGGCACCAGCAACGGGTGCACCGCTGGCTCGACGACTACCTCGGCCGACTCGACGAACTGCCCCGGGGGCTGCGCCCGATCGACGACTGGCGGTCAGCGCTGGGTGACCCGAAGCGTGCAGGCGACTGGTTGACCTACTTCGACAGCCAACTGCGCGAACACCCGTGGCGTGCGGTGCTCGGCACCTGGTGGCCCCGGCTGCTGCCGGGCATCGCCGCCGGTGCCACGCACGGGGTGATCCGGGTCGGGCACGCCGTACGCGCGCTCGACTCGGCCGACGAGAACCCACTACGGCTCGCCGAGTTGGGCCAGGCCCTCGGCTACTGGGCGGCCCGCTGGCAGCCGATCCCGGGCACCGACCAACTGCTCGCCGGCGAGCCGGAGCGGCCCGGCCCCGGCGACATCGACGTGGCGGCCGCGCTGGCCGGTGTGCCCCGGATCGACGACCAGACCGGGGGCATCCGGGATCGACTGGGCCGGCTGCCGGGCGTACCCCGGTGGGAGCCGGCGCTCGCGGCGCTGGGACCGGCGCGGAGCCCGGCCGAGGCGCAGCGCGGGCTCACCACGCTGGTGCACCGGGCCGGCCTGGACTACCTGCGCTTCGGGCACACCAACCCGGTCATGCTGGTGCACGCGGTGACCGCGCCGACCGCTGTGCTGCGTACCCTGCCGGCTCTGGACCGGGCCCTGTGGGCGCCGAGCCTCACCGCGGCCTGGGCCGCGACGGCGGCCATGACCTCGGTGTACGCCCCGGCCGACGGCATCGCGCCACCGACGGTGGCCCCGGCGACACCGGCGGAGGTCTTCGCCCGCGCGGCCCGGCACGGCGACGAGCACGTGGTCAAGCTGGCCGACGCGATCCTCGACGCGTACGCGGCCAGTGGCGACGACCGGCTCCTCACCGCACCCGGCTACGCCGGCCAGTTGATCTGAGTGGGGCGACGGGTATTGCGGCAGCGTCCCGGCCCGTGCTGGCCTAGCCTCGGCAGGATGTGGCCTCGGATCGGTGAACTGCGCGCCCTCGCTCTCGGCACCCCCGGCGAGCTGCGGGAGACCCTCAACACCCTGGTACTGGCCGGCGTGAAGACCGCCACGGCCGGACGGCTCGCCGAGTACACGGACGAGGGCGAGGAGTTGGAGCACGTCGGCGAACGCCTGGCGTTGGTCGACGACAACGACGCCCTGGCCGGCGTCGTGGAGATCACCGGAGTCGAGGTGGTCCGTTTCGCCGACGTGCCCTGGGACTTCGCCCACGCCGAGGGCGAGGGTGACCGCTCGATCGAGGAGTGGCGGGGCGGGCATTCGGCCTACTGGGCGCGGCTCGGCACGCCGGTCGACGACGACACCCCGATCGTCTGCCTCCGCTTCCGACTGGTCTCCGGCGGCGAGGGCGGGGTGGCCAGCGGCGACCTCGGCACCTGACCCGGCGACTCCCAGCCCGGCGCTGGCCTCAGCCTCGCAGCTGGGGTAGCAGCCGCGTCGCGACGTCCACCAGGATGGCCTCGTCACCGGCGTACCAGCTGCTGGCCCGTGGCCAGTGCGTCACCACGTCGGTGAAGCCCAGCTCGGCGGCCCGGCCGACCTGATCGGCGAAGAACTGGGCACTGCTGAGCGAGAAGACCGGCGCCGCGTCCAGCGAGAGGTAGCGGTCCAGGCTCGCCGGATCGCGGCCGGCCTCGGCCAGGGTCCGGTCCATCCGCGCGGACAGCGCCGACACGCTGGCCCACCAACCCGCCAGGTCGTTGTCGTCACCGGTGCCGGTGGTCACCCAACCCTGCCCGAACCGGGCCACCAACCGCATCGACCGTGGCCCGTTTGCGGCCACCACGAACGGCACCCGGGGCCGCTGCACACAGCCGGGATTGTTGCGGGCGTCCACGGCGGCGAACCAGTCGCCACGCCAGGTGGTGCCGTCCTCCCGCAGGATCAGATCCAACAGCTCGGTGAACTCGGTGAACCGGTCGACCCGCTGCCGCGGTGGCAACGTCTCACCACCCAGCACCGCCGAGTCGAAGCCGATGCCCCCCGCGCCCAGGCCGAGCAGCAGCCGACCGCCGGAGACGTCGTCCACTGTGGTGATCTGCCGGGCGAACGCGGCCGGGTGCCGGAAGTTCGGCGACGCCACGAGGGTGCCCAGCCGAATCCGCGAGGTCACCGTGGCGGCGGCCGTCAACGTGGACATCGAGTCGAACCACGGGCCGTCGACCAGGTCACGCCAACCCAGGTGGTCGTACGTCCAGGCGTGGTCGAAACCCCACTCGTCGACCTGCCGCCAACGACGCTGCGACTCCGCCCACCGCTGGTCCGGCAGGATCACGATGCCAATCCGCATGGTCGCCACCCTAGCCGGGGACACCACCGGGCCCGGGTTCTCGCCCTCGTTCGGGGGTGGACCAACTGGCGCAGCAGATCGAGTCGGCGATCGGCGACCGGAAGTCCTAGGTCCACCGCTGCTGCCAGCCCGTACCCTCCGGGCATGTCCACCGAAGCAGCCGCTGCCCGCGTATCCCCGGATCGCCGGAAGCGCGCGATCCGCACGGTGGCGTTGGTGGTCGGGGTGGTGGCCCCGTCCGTCGTCCTCCGCGAGCTGGTCGAGTTCCGGTTCGGCAGCGGGCCACTGGCCGACCTCAGCGCTGTCGCGGTGCCGATGGCGGCGACCGCGTGGCTCGCGCCGTACGCCTCCTACCGCCGCCGTGACGCCCTGCTCTGGCTGGTCGGCCCCGGCATCTACGTCTTCGCGGTGATCGCCTGGCGGGTGACCCTCGCGCCCTACCGGGACTGGCGGCCCCGACCGGAGGAGAAGCCCCGGATGCGCTGGTCACGCGACCCGGAACGCGCCGGAACGTGGCTCCTGACCAAGCCCACGAGTGACACGCGTCACACTGGATCCCCGTAGGGGCATCGCGTTCGGCTCCGACCTCTCGGCGAGCGGCACCCGGACGGGTGTCGACCGAGGAGAGGACCAGGCGCGATGACGAAGGTGACCGCACAACTGTCGGTGTCGGTGGACGGCTTCTACGCCGGCCCACAGTTCGACGGAAACGGCGACTGGCTGGGCTCGACGGAGAGCGCGAAGTTCTTCCGGGTCACCCGGTGGGCGACCGACGCGGCGGCCTGGCGGGAACGGCAGGGTTTCACCGGCGGGGAGCAGGACACCAACTCCGAGGTGATCGCCGAGTCCTTCGGCGCGGCCGGCGCGTACGTGATGGGCCGCCGGATGGCCGACGGGGGTGAGATCCCCTGGGGTGACGAGCCGCCGTTCCGTGCACCGGTCTTCGTCGTCACCCACCGCCCCCGCCAACGGCTTGTCAAGGGAGGCGGCACCAGCTTCACCTACGTCACCGACGGCGTGGCCAGCGCCGTCGAGCAGGCACGCGCCGTGGCCGGTGGCAAGGACGTCGCGGTGGCCGGTGGCGGCAGTCTGGTGCGTCAGGTGCTCAAGGCCGGCCTGCTCGACGAGTTGGAGCTGCACGTCGTGCCGGTGGTGCTCGGCACCGGCCTGCGGGTCTTCGACGCGGACCTCGACCTGGGCGACCGGGAGGGGATCGAACTGACGCCCACCCGCGTCCTGGCCACCCCGCAGGTGACCCACATCCGGTACGCGGTGCGCGGTCGCGCCCCGCTCGTGCTCGACGACCGGGGTCGCGGCGGGGGCCCGACCGCAACCGCGAACTGAACCACTGCCGACCGGAAAGGAGGAGACACCATGTCACAGCTGTTGCGAGTGCAGTGCTTCAACGTTTCGCGAGACGGGTTCGGCACCGGAGAGGGGCAGAGTCTGGAACGCCCCTTCGGTCACGCGGACCCCACCCCGCTGTTCTCCTGGCGTGCCGCCACCGCCAGCTTCGTGTACCGCACCGAGCCGGGCGGCAGTCGCGGCCTGGACGACTACCTGACCCGCGACGCCGAGTGCAACATCGGCGCGGAGATCATGGGTCGCAACAAGTTCGGTCCGCAACGAGGCCCCTGGAAGGACCACGAGTGGACGGGATGGTGGGGGGACAACCCGCCGTTCCACACACCGGTCTTCGTGCTCACCCATCACGAACGCCCGTCGTTCACACTGGCCGACACAACGTTCCATTTCCTCAACGCCAGCCCGACCGAAGCGCTGGCCCGGGCGAAGCAGGCAGCCGCCGGTCGAGACGTCCGCCTCGGTGGCGGGGTGGCGACGATCCGCGAGTTCCTCGAGGCCGACCTGGTCGACACGATGCACATCGCCGTCGCACCCGTCGACCTGCACCGGGGCGAACGGTTGTGGGACAGCCCCGACGAACTGCTCGACCGCTTCCACCTCGAGTCGGTGCCCAGCGCCAGCGGAGTCACACACCTCCTGTTCTGGAAACGATGACCGCGCTCCTGGCCGGCGCTGTCGGCTACAGCCGGGCCAGCACCAGCAACCGGTTACCGTCGGGATCGGTGACCCGGGCGGAGCGCTCGCCCCAGGGCTGGTCGACCGGCTCCTCGGTGACCGTCGCTCCACCGGTGCGCAGCGCACCCACTGCCGCGTCACAGTCGTCGGCGTAGACGCACAACTCCCAGCGGTGCGACTCGGCCGGCTCGCCAGCCTCCGGGTTGGCGGCCAGGCCGAGCTCGCTGCTGCCCAGTCGCAGCGCGACGAACTCCGGGACGCCCACGTCCGGGAACCGGTAGGTCAGCTCGAAACCGACCACGTCCCGGTAGAACGCGATCAGTCGTGGCAGGTCAGGTGTCGTCACGATCGGAAAGGCTTCGGTGAACACGGACCACCTCCACGCCGGACCCTAGCCGCTGCCGTGGTCCAGCCGGAACCACCACCGTCGATCCCGGCAGGGTGTCATCATCTGCCGGCCACACCCGCCCGGCCTCAACCATTCCCGGGACAGGTGGCGTTCTACCTGGCGAGGGGGTGGGGATGACCGAGACGTTCCACGAGTTCGTGGTGCACCGCACGCCGGCGCTGTCCCGGACGGCCTACCTGCTCACCGGCGACCACCAACTCGCCGAGGACCTGTTGCAGAGCGCCCTGGCCCGGACGTACCGGCACTGGCGGCGGATCCGCGACGGCGACCCCGAGGCGTACGTGCGGCGGGTGATGTACCACCAGCAGGTCTCCTGGTGGCGGCGGCGCCGGCTGACCGAACGCCTGGAGGCACAGCCCACCGACCGGCCCGGCGACGACCACTCCGAGACGACAGCCCTGCGGCTGAGTCTGCTGCACGCGCTGCGCGGGCTCACCCCTCGCCAGCGCGCCGTGATCGTGCTGCGGTTCTACGAGGACCTGACCGAAGCCCAGGCCGCCGCGGTGCTCGGCTGCTCGGTCGGCACCGTCAAGCGGCACGGCCACGACGCCATCCGCCGGTTGCGCGCGACCGCCCTCGACCTGGTCGACCCGACGGTGCAGAGGAGCCATCAGTGACCGTCCGACTCCGCGAGACTCTGCACGCCGCCGCGGCCGACGTCCCCGCCTACCCGGTCTACGAACGAGCGCTCGCCACCGCCCGCCGCTCCCGCCGCCGGGCCGTCGTCGCCGCTGTCGTGGTGCTCGTGCTCGCCACGCTGACCGGGGCGGTGCTCCCGCTGACGCGTACCCCTGCCGTGGATCCGGCGGCCGGGGCGGACGCCGCACTACCCGACCGGGTCGCGCTGCCCCCGCTCGGAGCGCTGCACGCCACCGACCGACCCCGACTCGGGCCCGCGTCGGTCCTCTTCAGCGGGCAGGCGCGACGTCTCCAGGGCTGGGACGAGGACGGCATCGTCGGTGTGGTCAGCGCCGACTCCGACCGCTACCGGATCTTCTCGATGGGTTACGAGGCACCCGTCGGCGAGCAGGTGATCCTCTCGCCGGACGGCCGGTACGTGGCCCGGCCCGCCGGCCTCTCCGAGGACGGCCGGGTCGACCTCATCGACCTCGTCACCGGTCGTACCCGGCGACTGCACAGCAAGGTCACCAACAGCGTGGGGACAAGCCCCAGGGCCTGGTCCCCGGACGGCAGGCAACTGGTGGTCGACGACACCGTGCCGACCGACCCGACGCGCAGCGGCTACCGGCGGGTGCTGAGCATTGTCACGCTCGACGGCGAACGCTGGACCCAACTGGCTGACGCCGCTCAACAGCCGATCTTCGGCTCGTCAGTGGCCTTCGCCCCCGGAGGTGGACGGCTCGCGTACCAGATCGGTCGGACCGTGACGGTCGCAGACCCGGACGGCCGGACGGTGTCCACCTTCGAACTGCCCGCCGAGAGCTGGCTGGCCGGCAAGGGGGCGTGGACGACGGACGGGGCGTTGACGCTGATCAGCCGGAAGGCCGGCAGCACCGACTGGAGCCTGCGCCGGGTGGACAGCGCCACCGGCCGGGACACCACACCGCTGCCAGTGCCCGGCGTCACCGGCGTGACCGCCATCCGGCTGCTCGGCTGGGGCCCGGACGGGTCCGCGCTGGTGGTCGCCTACCAGCCCGAACCCCTCAGCCCGGACCGGTTCGACCAGCCGCTGGAGCTGGACCAACGCACCGCCTACCCCAACGTGCGCAGCGTACGGGTGTTGGCGTTGACGCCCGACGCCAGCGCGCCACGAACCCTGATGACCGCCCCGGAGCAGATCCTCGCCGTCGACGTCGCCGACAACGTGATCAGCGCTGGTCGGACCCGCGACGCGAACCCGCCCGGCGGGGTCGGTGGCCGATTCTGGGGCTGGGGGATTCTGATCACCCTCGTGATCGCCGGCATCGCGGTCTACCGCAGTCGCGACAGGCTGGCGCTCTGGCTCGACGACAGGCGCGTCAAGCGGGCGCGCTGACACTGCCGAACGGGGGCCTGACGGGGTTGGACCCGGTGTCAGTGGCCGTGTCAGGGCCATGGCAGGGGGGTGACAGCCCAGCCGCCGATGGTAGGTGCATGACGAGTTCAGCGATTGCAGTCTCCGGGCTGCGGAAGGCCTACAAGGACAAGGTCGTGCTCGATGGCATCGATCTGGATGTCCGTGCGGGCACGATCTTCTCCCTGCTCGGTCCGAACGGGGCGGGCAAGACGACGACGGTTAACGTGCTGACCACGTTGGTGAAGGCCGACGGTGGGACGGTACGCATCGCGGGGCACGACGCCGCCACCCAGGCCAAGGCGGTGCGCGCGGCGATCGGTGTCACCGGTCAGTTCGCGGCTGTGGACGAGCTGCTGACCGGACGGGAGAACCTCCAGCTGATG
This sequence comes from Micromonospora sp. NBRC 107095, assembly GCF_030269705.1. Lineage (NCBI taxonomy): Bacteria > Bacillati > Actinomycetota > Actinomycetes > Micromonosporales > Micromonosporaceae > Micromonospora > Micromonospora sp. NBRC 107095. Next base: position 243,439 of record NZ_BSTU01000001.1, on the reverse strand, counting down.
GTGGATCTCAGCCAGGTTCCCGGCAAGGACGGCAGGCGGGTGGTCACGGAACTGCTGGAGCGGTTCGATCTGGTGGAGTCGGCACAGAAGCCGGTGTCGACCTATTCCGGTGGTATGCGCCGCAAGCTGGATCTGGCGATGACGCTCGTCGGCGACCCGCGGATCATCTTCCTCGACGAACCGACGACGGGCCTGGATCCACGTAGCCGCCGCACGATGTGGTCGATCATCCGTGACCTGGTGGCCGACGGCGTGACGATCTTCCTCACCACTCAGTATCTCGAGGAAGCCGATCAGCTCGCCGACCGGATCGCCGTACTCGACCAGGGGCGTCTGGTCGCCCAGGGCACGCCCGACGAGCTCAAACGCCAGATACCCGGCACCCGCGTCCGGCTCCGTTTCACCACCGTCGCCGAACTCGATGCGGCCGCCCGGGTGCTCACCGACGCCGCCCGTGACGACGAGGCACTGGCACTGCGGGTTCCCAGCGATGGCGACACGGCCTCGCTGCGGGCCCTGCTGGACCGGCTCGACGAGTACGCGATCAGAGCCGAAGGGTTCTCCGTGCAGACGCCGGATCTCGACGACGTTTTCCTCGCCCTGACGGGCAGCCGCACCCAGGAGGTCTCCGCGAAATGAGCACCAAGTCCCACTCGATCGTCATGCTGCGTCGCAACTTCAAGCACATCACCCGTAACCCGACCTCGGTGTTCAACGCGGTCCTGATGCCGATCGTGATCATGTTGATGTTCGTCTACATGTTCGGCGACGCCTTCAGCGTCGGTGTCGACTACATCGACTACGCGACTCCCGGACTGATGTTGTTGGCGGTCTGCTACGGGCTGGGCGCCACCGCAACGGCTGTGAACTCCGACATGACGAAGGGCATCATCAACCGGTTCAAAGTCATGCACGTCTCCCGCGGTGCGGTGCTGACCGGTCACGTCGTCGCCAGCGTGCTGACCAACCTGGTCGCCATCGCGGCCCTCGTCGGAGTGGCCTTCCTGCTCGGATTCAGCCCGTCCGCAAGCCTCCTTGGCTGGCTCGGCGCAATCGGCACCATCGCGCTGCTCAGCTTCGCCGCCGGCTGGCTCACGGTCGCGCTGGGGCTTTCGGCGAAGTCCCCGGAAACGGCGGGTCTGGCATCCGTACCGCTGGTCATGCTGCCGTTCTTCAGCAGCGCGATCGTACCGGCGGACAAGATGGGGCCCGGGCTGCGGGAGTTCGCGGAATACCAGCCCTTCACGCCAATCATCGAAACTCTGCGCGGGTTCCTCAACGGGACGCCGTCCAGCGGTGACGTGATCCCCGCCCTCGCCTGGTGCGTTGGCATCGCCCTCGTCGGCTACCTGTGGGCACGCTCCACGTTCACGAAGCGAGCGTGACAGCGACCAACCGGTTCCAGTCCGTCCGACTGCCCTCTCGCGCCGCCTCTGCGAAGCTCACTTCGCCGAGGCGGCGCCGTACTTCCTGCTCGATTCGGGCCACGTCCGGCTGGGAATGATCCTGCCGTCCGCGCACGCCGCTGCTCGCGGCGAGCAGCCGGGCGGCGTGCTCGTACTGGTCGTGGCGCAGCGCCAGGTCCGCGACGCCGACGAGTACCCGCGCGATCGAGGGTGCGTGCCCTGTCTCGGTTGCCGCCTCGCAGGCCGAGGAGTGGTGTCTGCGCGCCTCACCGAGATCGTCAGCTACATAACCGAGCAGGTCGTGTGTCACCACGCGGATGTGTGCCTGCTTCGCCTCGTCGCGCAACAGGGTCGTCGCGACACCGACCTGGCGAACCACCTCTTCGGCATCGCCACTCCAGCGCGCGAGTTCCGCCTGCGACAGAGCCAGCACGGCCAACGCACCAGGCCAGGTGACCCGCGCTGCGCATCGCCGCGCCTCGGCCATGGCAGCCGCGCTGGACTTCTCATCGCCAAGCAACCAGTACAGCTGAGCCTGCCGGGACCGCATCCGGATGATGTCCTCGACGGTGCCGACCTCGGTGACGACCGCGGCCGCCTCTTCGTAGAGCTCGCACGCACCGGCGAACTCACCGCGCACGGCGATCAACTCCGCCAGCTCGGTCAGGGCGAATGAGATCCCGAACCGTTCACCGAGTGCCCGGAACTCGGCGAGCGCCGCCACGAGATGCGCGTCCACCTCCCGACCGTCCTGGCCGAGAATGATCCGCATCTTGCCGAGTTGTAACCGGGCCAGTGCGCGTACCCAGGGATCCTCGTCGTCCAGCAGCGGTTCCCATGCGGGCAGGATCGCGTCCGGGGCTCGCAACATGCGTTCCAGCGGGACGACGAGCGCCATCCCCGGGTGGCTGCCGTTGCTGCGCTGGCTGAACTCGTACGCCTTGTGGATCCACTCCGCCGCCTGGTGCTCGTCGCCCGGCCCCGAGTTGATGAAGAGCACGACGAGCGCGTACACCGTGGCCCGGATCTCGTCGCTGACCTCACCAGGCATCGCGGTAGCCGCCGTGATCAACTCCATGCCTTCGGTCCGGTGGCCACCGAGCCACCAGTACCAGCCGGCACCCGCGGCCAGCCGCATGGCCGCGTGCGCTTCGCCGGCAGCGAGGGCACCGCGCATCGCGGAACCAATGTTGTCGTGCTCGCCTTCGAGAGTGGCGAGCCATCTCACCTGGTCCGCGCGGCGAAGCTGCGGCTCCGCGGTCTCGGTGAGTTCGGTGAAGTACGCCAGGTGCGCATGCCGCGCCGAGTCCGATTCCCCCGCCTCGGCGAGGCGGTGCGCGGCGTACTCCTTGATCGTGCCGAGCATCCGGTAGCGCGGGGCTTCGCCGCCCTCGGCGACCAACAGCGACTTCTCGGCCAGTGCGGTGACCACCTCGAGTACGTCCTCCGGCTCGACCTCCTCGCCGGCGCAGACCCGCTCGGCCGCTTCCAGGCTCACCCCACCCGAGAACACCGAGAGCCGGCTCAGGACCGTCCGTTCGACGTCGGTCAGCAGCTCCCAACTCCAGTCGACCACCGCGCGCAGCGTCCGGTGCCGGGGCAGCGCGGTACGGCTGCCGCCGGTCAGCAGGCGGAACCGATCGTCGAGCCGCCTGGCGAGCTGGTCGATGGACATGGTGCGCAACCTGGCGGCGGCCAGTTCAATCGCCAGTGGCATCCCGTCCAGCGCTCGACAGATCCGCGCCATCGTCGACAGCGTGGAGGCGTCGACCGCCAGGTCCCTCCGCACCGCGCCCGCTCGGTCCCGTAGCAGTCGGACAGCCGGTGAGGTTTCGATCTCGCCCGGGTCGGCGTCGGCGTCCGGCAGTGCCAGTGGCGCGACCGGCCAGAGCGCCTCCCCAGTGATGCCGAGCGGTTCCCTGCTCGTCGCGAGGATCCGCAGTCGCCGACACTCGCCGAGCAGCCGGTCAGCGAGCACCGCCGCCGACTCGATCACGTGCTCGCAGTTGTCCAGGATCAGCAACGCCTCCCGCTCGCGGATCGCGGCGACGAGCCGGTCGACCAACTCCATGCTCGGTGGCTCGCCGAGCAGAGCGTCCCGGAGTCCGAGCCCCGCGAGGGTCGCCTGCACCACGTCACCGTCCGCGCCGATGGCGGCGAACTCGACGAGCCAGGCGCCGTCCGGCAGGTCGTCGAGCATTCTGCGCGCGGTTTCCGTGGCCAACCGGGTCTTCCCGGAGCCACCCGGCCCGATCAGGGTCGTGAGTCGGTGTTCGGCGACGAGCGCGCCGACCTGGGCAACTGCCTCGTCCTTGCCGATGAAGCTGCTCAGTTCGGCACGAAGGTTGGTCTGCCGGTTCTCCTCGCGCCGTCGTACCTCGCCCCGCAGGAGGGCGACGTGCAACGCCGACAGTTCCGGCGAGGGGTCGACGCCCAGCGCGTCGGCCAGGGCCTCGCTCGTGCGCTGATACACAAGCAGCGCCTCGTTGTCGCGGCCGCTCGCGGCGAGGGCCCGCATCAACCCGAGAGCCAGCCGTTCCCGCACCGGGTGCTCGGCCACCAGGTCAGTCAGCTCCGCCACCAACTCCGGACCGTGGCCGAGGCTGATCTCCACGTCGAAGCGGTCCTCCAGGGCGGTCAGACGCAGCCTGTCGAGTCGGGTGACCGCCGCGTCGAGCGACGGGCTGTCGGCCAGGCCGACGTCCTGCATCGCCGCACCGCGCCACAGGTCGAGGGCCTCGCGCAACCGCCGTACCCGCTGCGGGCCCTCGTCATCGCGAGCCTGGCCGACGAGGCGTTCGAACCGTACGGCGTCGACGGCGTCGGGTTCGACCATCAACCGGTAGCCGTCCGTCTGTCCCTCGATCGACCCCTCCGGCAGCGCCTTCCGGAGCCGGGAAACCAGGCGGTGCAGGGCGTTCGCCGCGTCGGAGGGTGGGTGTTCGCCCCAGATCCAGTCGACGAGGGTCCCTTTCGGGACCACGTGGCCCGGGTTGAGTGCGAGGGCGGTCAACAGCCCGCGCAGCCGCGCGCCCGGCACGTCCATGAAGGTGCCGTCGTCCCTGCGCACTTCGAATGGACCAAGCATCCCGACCTGCACCTGGCAGATCTTGCCATGGACATGAGAAGCATCCGTGTTGCCGACTCCCGCTCCGCTGGCGGCTGTCGGGCGGAGGTCGACCACGGGAGATCCTCGTGGTTCTCCTGGAACCCGTTCCGAATTGAGATGCGCGCCGGCTGGCGCACCTGTTGGATCTCGACATGGCGCATGAGCTCGTTCGTCCTCGAAAAGCCCGCCCCGGAGACCACCTCGCGGTCCTCTCGCCGTCGTTCGCCGCGGCCGGCGCCTATCCGGCGATCCACGAACAGGCAATGCGACGGCTCGCCGACCTGACCGGCCTCGTACCGGTCGAATACCCCACCACCCGCCAGGTGGGCGCGAGCGCGGCAGCGCGGGCGGCAGACATGAACGCCGCCTTCGCAGACCCCCAGGTACGCGGCATTCTCGCCGTCATCGGAGGCGACGACCAGATCACCGTCATCCCCCACCTGGACGCCGACCTGGCCCGAGCCGACCCGAAGCCGTTCCTGGGCACCAGCGACAACACCAACCTGCACCACTGGCTCTGGGGTCTCGGCATCGCCAGCTTCTACGGCGGGTCGTCCCAGGTGCATCTCGGCCCCGGGCCCGCCGTCGACGACGTCCACGCCCGGTCGCTGCGTGCGGCCCTACTCACCGGGGAACGGCTGGAGATCACCGATCCGGGTGAGTCCGAGGACATCGGCATCGACTGGGCAGACCCGCAGGCGTTGAAGTCCTTCGGCGAGCGCGAACCGACGCAGCCGTGGAGCTGGTACGGGCCGTCGCGGGCGGTCACCGGCCGCACCTGGGGTGGCTGCCTGGAGGTCATCCAGTGGATCCTGACGGCGGGACGCTTCCCGTTTCCCCCCGAGGCCCTACAGGGCGGGGTACTGCTCATCGAGACGTCGGAGGAACTCCTTCCCGCCCGCGAGGTCGGCTGGATAGTCCGATCGCTCGGTGAACGCGGTCTCCTCAACGCCGTCGACGCGGTAGTGGTCGCCCGTCCGCCGGTCTCCGACCACAACCGTCGACCTGCGGCCGACGATCGGGCACGGCTACGCGAACAGCAGCGCGACACCGTCGTCGACGTGGTGACCCGCTACAACCCCGAGGCGGTCATCTGCGTCGGCGTCCCGTTCGGCCACACCAGACCACAGTGGATCCTTCCCCACGGGGGCCCGGTCACCGTCGATGGCGTGGAACGCCGAATCTTCGCCGACTACCGATAGGAAGCCGCAGGGTATGGAGCCGACACAGACGGCGCTCATCGTGCCGATACCCGAGGCCGAGGAGGCGGTGGGCAGGTTCCGGGCATCACTCGACCGGGCCGCCTCGTGGGGCGTGCCGGCGCACGTGACAGTGCTCTACCCGTTCCTGCCTCCGCAGCGGATCACCGAGCAGGCCTTGGCCGCGCTGCGGGACACCATCGCCGGGGTGCCACGTTTCGATGTCGCACTGACGCACGTCGACTGGTTCGGTGATGCGGTCCTCTGGCTTGCTCCGCAGCCAGATCGGCCCTTCCGCGACCTCACCGGGGCAGTGTGGCGACGGTTTCCTGAGACACCCCCGTACGCCGGGGCGCACAGCGACGTGGTGCCACACCTGACCATCGGTCACGACGCCGACAAGCCCGTGCTGAACCACGCGGCGGAAACCGTCGCCGCGTACCTGCCGATCAACGCGGCCGTCGGCGGGGTCCGGCTGATCGCCGGCACACCGGACGTCAGCCCGTGGCGCACCGTCTGCGAGTTCCCGTTGGGCGCCCCTGATACGGGTCTCCAGGCGGTCTCGGCCTGACGTCGAGGCGCGGCCCGGACATCCCCGGATGCCTCGCCCGACAGGTCACGGCTTGTCGATCAGCTCGATCAACGCGGCGTCGCCCTGTCCGATGGTCCGTTGGTCGGGAGCGACTCGCACGGTGATTCGGCGGCAGCCGTCGAGTTCGACGTAGGTGCGGGGCTCGTTGGTGGTCAGTGGGATCAGCACAGCGAACCGACTCGCACGGGTGCTGCACGGGTTCGCCGGTCGAGACCCCCGCAGCGCACCCTCGATCGCCGCTCGTCGGTCCTCCGGCAGCACCGTTCCGTGCGCGAACTCGCCGAGTGGCTCGCCGTTCCCCGGCCTACTCTTCGGCACGTAGTAGACGCAGAGGCGGACCTGCTGCCCAGCGGGGAACGGCTCTGGCAGGGCACGGGCTTCACGGTCGGCCACCAAGGATGTCATGTCGACCTCGCGCTGGCTGCAACCCGCTCTGGCCGAATCGCTCTCGGCGACCGGACGGGTCGCCACGGTGGTCAGCGGCAGAGCATCGAGCGCTGCCCCGAAATCGTCCGGCAGAATGTCGTGGCAGGAATCGAGTGGTATGCCGGGCCGCATCCACCGGCCGTCCGCGTCAACGAGCGCGAGCCAGGGTGCCTCCTGCAGGACCGCTCTGCAGGCAAAGCCGGGATTATCCGGCGCGTCGGGCCGGCGGAGGGCGGCGACGAGAGCGGCGAGGGCGGTGGCGTCATCGCTACGCCGCTCCGTCAAAAGCCATTCGGACCGGACAGGAGGACGCTCCACCCCGCAGACGACGACCGCGGTGGGGATGAAGTCATCGCCGAGACGGGGCAGGGCGGCTGCTTCACTGGTCGGGACACGGAAGCCGCGCGCGACCATCTCCGGTGCGGCCTCCAGGCACGAAGTCCACCGCCCCCGATCGGCAGCCGTGTGGGGTGAAGGGACGCGGTTGAATATCTGCGCCCCTCCAACGCCCAGCCCAACGGCCACGGCCACGGCGAGCGCGGTGCTTCCGATCAGCCGCTGCCGGTGCCGGCGGACCCGCCGGGCCACCTGGACAACCCGATCTGGTGGCGGCGTCAGTGGCGGAACGGCATTGGTCAACAGGAGCCTGATGTCCTCATCTTCACGCGTCACTTCTCGACCCCCAGGCGGCGAACAGCTCAAGATTCGGATCGGTACGCAGAATCCGTAGGGCACGGAAGGCCTGCACCTTCACCGTGTTGTGCGAGCAGCCGAGCACTTCCGCTGTCCGCTGCACCGTCAGGTCCTCGACGTAGCGGAGCACCACGATCGCCCGCTGCTGCCGGCTGAGGCGGGCCAACGCGCGCCGTACCGCGTCCCGGTCGGCGGACTCGACGGCCATGTCGCCCCGTGAGGGCTCGTCCGGTGGCTGGCTCGGAACCTCACTGCGCCAGCGCCGCCGCCACCAGGAGACGTAGGTGGTGAACAACGCCCGGCGCAGGTACGCCTCGGGATGCCCGGCACTGTTGATCGTGGCCCAGCGCCGCCAGACGTCCGCCAGGACCGTCTGCAACAGGTCCTCGGCCCGCCCGGCATCACCGGTGAGCAGCCAGGCCGAACGCAGCAGTGCATTTGAGCGCCCCGCGACGAACTCGGCGAAGCCCTCCGGTGGCACCACGTCCCGAGGTCGTTGCATGTGTGTACCTCCCACCACCTGAACGCTCTGGGAGGCCGGCGAGGTTAACGCGGGAAGGGCCGGGTTCTTCGCGGTCTTGAGCGGCGCCGGGTTGCTGGCGTTGCTGGTCGCAACAACATCGAAGGCCCTGACCGGGACTGTCGTCCTGGCCAGGGCCTTCGCGCTGGAGCGGGTGACGGGAATCGAACCCGCACTGTCAGCTTGGGAAGCTGATGTTCTGCCATTGAACTACACCCGCAAGCGGCACCACTGTACCCGAGTCGTCGAGCCCGTGCACCCAGGTACCCCCGCCGGCCGCAGGTGTCCGCATACCGCACGACCCGGATCAGCCCGGGTTGATCGACTCGATTTCCTGAGAGTCGGGGCGTCCGAAGCGCCGGGACACCGCCGCTTCACGGAAGCCGAGTCGATCTTCCGGCCTTTGTCAGGCGGCCGTGCACTGGACGTCACGGCTGAGGCGGGTCGGGCGCGTCGGCGGGACGGCCAGTGGGGTGGCCACCGCCGACGGGGCGTTTGGGTCGAGCCAGACCCGCACGGCCGGCCGACCCGGCGCGAGGCCGGGAACGCCCGCGATGTGCTGCTCACGGCGGGTGAGCATCGCCACGTCGATGGTGAACTCGAAGAGCCGCCAGTCGACCTGCGGCTCGGCGCGGGCGCTCTGCGCCAGCTGCGCCACCCGGACCGGATCGGTCACCGGACGGGCCCGCCCCGCCACGTACGCCTCGTCGTCGCTCTCCTCCGCCGGGAACGAGTGCAGCGCGTAGCGGCCGTCCCGTTCGAGGTCACGACGCTTGGGCGAATCGATGATGAAGCAGAACAGCCCCTCGGCGGTGATGACCGGGGAGACCGGATGGACGCGGGGCCCGCCGTCGGCACGGACCGTGGCCAGATAGCCGAAGCCCGGCCCGTACTGCTGGAGGAGAACGCGGATCCCGTCGGCGAGTCGGGGCTCGTCGGCGGCGAATTCGGACCAGGAAGCCATGTGGGCATTCTATCGAACAAATGTACGAGCAGCGACCTCGACGCGCTGGTCACCGGCACCGAATTCGCCCGGCATACAAGACGCTATGGTGGTCCGATGCTGCTCTCCGACCGTGACCTGGTCTCCGAGATCAAGGCCGGCACGCTGGGCCTGGAGCCGTTCGAGCCCACCCTGGTCCAACCGTCCAGCATCGACGTCCGACTCGACCGGCTGTTCCGGGTCTTCAACAACCACCTCTACACCCACATCGATCCCGCCATGCAGCAGGACGACCTGACCTCGGCGGTCGAGGTCCCCGACGGCGAGCCGTTCGTGCTGCACCCCGGGGAGTTCGTGCTCGCCTCGACGCTGGAGGTCATCTCGCTGGGTGACCAGCTCGCCGGCCGACTGGAGGGCAAGAGCTCGCTGGGCCGGCTCGGGCTGCTCACGCACTCCACCGCCGGCTTCATCGACCCGGGCTTCTCCGGTCACGTGACGCTGGAACTCTCGAACGTGGCGAACCTGCCGATCACCCTGTGGCCCGGCATGAAGATCGGGCAGCTCTGCATCTTCCGGCTCTCCTCGCCGGCCGAGCACCCGTACGGCTCGGCGGTCTACGGCTCGCGCTACCAGGGCCAGCGGGGGCCGACGCCCAGCCGCGCCTGGCAGCACTGGCGCACCTGGCCCACCCGCTGAACCACGACGACGAGGGCCCGCCGCGACGGATCGCGGCGGGCCCTGTCGTCATCCGGGGTCAGCCCGGGCGGCCGTAGCTGTGGATCGGGCCGTCGTCGACCTTCTTCATCTTGACCGGCTGACCGGCCTGCGAGGCGTGCACCACCCAGCCGCCGCCGACGTACATACCGACGTGGTGGATGTCGCTGTAGTAGAAAACCAGGTCGCCGGGGCGCAGGTCGCCCCTGCTGACGTTCTTCGTGACGCGGCTCTGCGCGGCGGCGTTGTGCGGCAGCGACACGCCGGCCTTCGCCCAGGCGGCCAGCATCAGCCCGGAGCAGTCGTACGAGTTCGGACCCTCCGCACCCCAGACGTAGGGCTTGCCGATCTGGGCACAGGCGAACTTGACGGCGGTGCCTGCGGCGCCGCCGGGGTAGCTGCCCGGGCAGGGCGCGGGGCGCAGTGGGCCACCGCCGCCGTTGCCGTACACCTTGAGGCGCAGCTTCTGCAGGCGGTCGATCTCTTCGTTGATCTGCTTCTTCTTCGCCGCCAGCTGAGCTTCGGTGCGGGTCAGCTGGGCCACCATCTCGTCCAGCGGCGCCTTCTGCGCGGCCAGCTGGTCGCGCAGGTCGGCGACCTCGCGTACGTCCTTCTGCTGGTTGTGCGCGAAGCGGTCGAGCATCTCGAGCTGGCCGACCACCTCGCTGGGCGACCGGCTGCCCAGCACCGCGTTGACGGTCAAGACGTTCTCACCCTTGTAGGCGCGCGCGGCCAGGGCGCCGACCTTGTCCATCGCGGCGTCGACCTGGCGCTCCAGCGGGGCGATCCGGGCGGCCAGCGCGTCGGCCTGCTTGCGCTTCGCGGCGAGGTCGATGCGGGTGGCGTTGTGCCGTTCGATGATCGGTTCGAGCTTGTTCCAGTCGGCGTCGATCTGGCGCTCGATCTCGGCGACCGACGGGTCGGCGTGCGCCGCCGTGGCACTGCCGGTCAGCACGACGGCGATGCCGGCCAGGGCGGCGAGTGCGGTGGTGAAGCGGGACCAGCGTGGGCGCGGCACGATCGACGCCGGGCCGGCTGATGCCGACCGCTCGGACGACGGCCGCGGGGCATGGAGTGCCACCGGGGTTCCGTACTCCTTCTTCCTGACCGCCTACCGGGTTAGCTGACGGGTTCGGGCGGGAAGTCGGCGCCCTACCGCAGTGGCTGCGGATTCACCCCGAGGGACCTGGGTCCCCGGTTCGCTCGGAAACGACTCGGCGGTGTCGGTCCGTTACCGCCCGGGCTGGGCGGAGCTGCTGTCGGCCCGACGAATGACCAGAGTAGAGACGCTTGTTACCGATCCGCAACCCGCACGGCCGTGACACTCCGTACCGATTGGACGAGGTCACCGACCGTGCGTGAAGAATTCTTTCCCCAGGCTTCGATAGATGGAAAGGTATTGACCTGACCTCCCGGACGGCGCGATGGTGACCTCACCTCACTCCGCGAGAATCTAGGGGGTTCGATGCACCATCCAACCCTGTCGACCGGCTGGCGGGCACTGCTCGCCGCCGCCGTGGTCGCCGCCGCGACCACGGTGCCACTCTCCGCCGGCCCGGCCGCCGCCGCGCCCACCACCGACCGTCAGCAGCAGTACGCCGCCGCGGCCACCGAGTACGGGGTGCCGACAGTCGTGCTGCTCGGCGTCTCCTACCTGGAGTCCCGCTGGGACACCAACGCCGGCACACCGAGCACCAGTGGCGGCTACGGCCCGATGCACCTGACCGACGCCCGGCACGTGGCCGCCCTACCCGGGCGCGGTCACCACGACACCGGTGCCGAGGACCCGCGCGGCGACGACTCCCGGCCCGCCCGGGTGCCCGCGCCCCGACCGGTCGAGGCCCCCGCGCCGTCCACCGCAGCGTTGCAGACCGTGGACGCCGCCGCCACGCTGACCGGAGTCGCCCCCGAGGCACTGCGCACCGACGCGGGCCTCAACATCCGGGGTGGGGCGGCGCTGCTGAGCGCGTACCAACGGGAGCTGGACGCGCCGGTCGGTGCCGACACCGACCCGGCCGCCTGGTACGGCGCGGTGGCCCGCTACTCGGGCGCGGACAGCGCCGACGCCGCCGCGGCCTTCGCCGACGAGGTCTTCACCACCATCGGTGCGGGCCAGTCCCGGGTGACCGACGACGGCCAGCGGATCACCCTGCCGGCCCGCGCGGTGCGGCCCGAGCGTTCCTGGCTGGACCGGCTGGGCCTGCGCCAGCTGGCCCGCCCAGACGGGGTGGAGTGCCCCCGCACCATCTCCTGCGAGTGGATCCCGGCACCCTACGAGGCGTTCGGCGACGGGGACTACGGCAACCACGACCTCTCCGACCGGCCCGCCCGACAGAAGATCGAATACATCGTCATCCACGACACCGAGGCGAGTTGGGCGACGACCCTGCAACTCGTCCAGGATCCGACCTACGTCAGCTGGCACTACTCGCTGCGCTCGGTGGACGGGCACATCGCCCAGCATGTGAAGACCAAGGACGTCGGGTGGCACGCCGGCAACTGGTACGTCAACGCGAAGTCGATCGGGCTGGAACACGAGGGCTTCGCGGCGCAGGGGACCTGGTACACCGAGGCGATGTACCGGACCTCGGCGAAGCTGGTCCGGCACCTGGCGCTGCGGCTGGGCATCCCGCTGGACCGGCAACACATCATCGGCCACGACAACGTGCCCGGCACCGTCGCCTCCACCGTGCGGGGAATGCACTGGGATCCGGGACCGTACTGGGACTGGACGCACTACTTCGACCTGCTGCACGCACCCCGACTGGACACCGGCACCCCGGCCACCGGTCTGGTCCGCATCGACCCCGACTACGCCACCAACCAGCCGGCGTTCACCGGTTGCGTCACCGCCGGCGTGCCGTGCGTACCGCGTGGCTCCTCGGCGGTGGTGCTCCGGAGCGCACCGTCCGCGGACGCGCCGCTGGTCAACGACGTCGCGCTCCGCCCGGACGGCACCCCGAACACGATGGCCGTGTCCGACCACGGGGCGCGGGCATCCGCCGGGCAGACGTACGCGCTGGCCGGCAGGCAGGGTGACTGGACGGCGATCTGGTACCTCGGGCAGCGGGCCTGGTTCCACAACCCGCCGTCCGCGCCGACCGCCAGCTGGACCGTCGGCGTCGTGGCCACCCCGAAACCCGGACGGGCCACCATCCCGGTGTACGGACGGGCGTACCCGGAGCAGGCGGCGTACCCGGAGGGGGTGCCCTACCAGACGATCTCGCCGTTGCAGTACACCCTGGCCGCCGGACAGCGGTACGCCGTCGGCGCGGTGCTGGCCGGCGAGTACTACCGGGCCAGCACGTTCGACGGCTCCTCGCCCGGTGACTGGACGGTGATCCGCGGCAAGAACCGCTACGCGCAGATCCAGTTCGGCCACCGGATCATGTACGTCGACCTCGCCGACGTGCAGCTGTTGCCGTCCCCGGTGGGCGCGCCCCGCTGACAACCACGACGGCCCCCGGTCGGTGACCGGGGGCCGTCGTGTCGCGTCAGGTGGATCAGCCGGGTCTGCGGAACCCGGCGATGGGCATGGTGGTGATGCTGGACACCTGCACCGGTTTGCCGGCGCGGGGCGCGTGCACCATCTGGTTGTTGCCCAGATACAGCCCGACATGACTCAGGCCGGAGAAGAAGAACACCAGGTCACCGGGGCGGGCGTCGGCCCGCGCGATGGCCTTGCCCTCGTTCCACTGGTCACCGGTGTGGTGGGTGAGGTAGATCCCCGCCGCCTTGTAGGCGTACTGGGTCAGCCCCGAACAGTCGAACGAGTTCGGGCCGGTGGCACCCCAGACGTACGGCTTGCCGACCTTCCCGCAGGCGGTCTTGATCGCGGTACGGGCCGCCTCGCTGACCACTCCGTTGATGGTCGGGCAGGCCGCGGTCTTGACCGTGGTCTTCGGCATCGACGCCTCGAGCTGCTTGATCTCGGCGTCGATCTGCTTCTTCTTGGCCGACAGATCGTTCTGCTGCTTGGTCTGGGTGACGATCAGCGCGTCCAGCTTCTGCTTCTCGCCGTCGTACTTGGCCCGCACGGCCAGCACACCCTCGACCTCCTTGCGCTCCTGCGCGGCGAGCCGGTCGAGGATGGTGAGCTGCTCGGTGAGCGTGTCCGGCTTGGCGCTGACCAGCAGCGCGCCGATGTCGTGCGACGGGCCCGAGATGTAGTAGCGGGAGGCGAGGTCGCCGACCCGGTTGAGCGCCAGTTCGCTCTGCAGCGCCAGCGGCTCGATCTTCTTCTGCAGGTCCGCCGACTTCTTCCGGTTGACCTTCAGCTGCGCCCGAACCTTGTTGTACTGCTCGATGGTGGGCTCCAACTGCTCCCACTTCTTGTCGATCTGCGCCTCGATCTCGTCGACCGTGGGCGCGGCATGCGCCGGCGCGGTCAGTAGACCGGCGCCGACCGCAGCAGCAGCGACCAGGACCAGCACCCGATGGGCGGCGCGGCGCAGGCCACCAGAGCGAGCAGACGCAAACAGGTCGTGACGATGAGGGGGCATGGTTGCCACCGGCACCGACTCCTTTGCAACCGACCGCCGGGCGCCTCGCGTGAGGGAAGGGCCGAGGCAGACGACCCACAGCGGTCGGTGCCCCACATTAGGGAAGCGCGGAGCGGTAATCAAGGCGGGCGCAGTAACCATCACTGTCGTGCAACCGCTTGCACACCAAGGGTATTGGCCAGTCACCCAACGATTGCGGTCAATACATCGTCAAGAGTGACCACACCGAGAGGTCGTCGCCCGTCGCTGACCAGCACCATGTGCCGCCGCTCCCGACGCATGGCCAACAGCAGGTCGGCCAACGTGCGCTCCGGCGGCACCACGGCCAGCGGTCGATAGACGTCGGCCGGCACCGGCGACCGGCGACCCTGGCCCGCGTACCCGATCACGTCCTTGACGTGCACGAAGCCGAGCACGCGACGGGTCGACCGCTGCACCACCGGAAACCGGGACCGGCCCGTCCGGGTCGCCAGCACCTCCAGCGACGCCGGCGAGACGTCCTCGGCCACCGTCACCACCGTCGACCACGGTTGCAGCGCGTCCGCCGCCGTGCGGTCGTGCAGGGCCAGCGCGCCGGTGATCCGCGCGTGCTGCTCCGCGTCGAGCAGCCCCTCGGTCCGCGCCTGGGAGACCAACCCGGCCAGTTCCTCGGCGGTGAACACCGTCTTCACCGCCTCGGACGCCTCGATCCGCCACAACGCCAGCACCCGCCGGGCCGCCCATTTCATCGCGAGCAGCAACGGTTTGGTGGCCACGCAGAACGCCAGCATCGCCGGCCCCAGCCAGAGGGCGGAGACCTCCGGACCGGCCAGCGTGATGTTCTTCGGCACCATCTCGCCGACGACCGTGTGCAGAAAGACCACCACACCCAGGGCCAGCACGAACGCCACCGGGTGCACCGCCCGCTCCGGCAGGCCGGCCGCGTGGAACGGCGGCTCCAGCAGGTGCGCCAGCGCCGGTTCGGCGATCGCCCCCAGCCCCAACGAGCAGACCGTGATGCCGAGCTGCGCGCCAGCGATCATCAACGGAATCTGGTTCATCGCCGACAACGCCCAGCGGGCCCGTTTCGACCCGGCGGCCAACGGTTCGATCACCGTCCGACGGGACGCGATGAGCGCGAACTCGCTGCCCACGAAGAACCCGTTGCCGAGCAGCAGCAGCACTGTCACCAACAGCTCAGTCATCGTCGTCCGGATCCGCCGGGCGCACCACCCGGACCTGCTCGATCCGGTGCCGCTCCACCTCGACCACCGTGAACTCCCACCCGTCCGCCTCGACCGTCTCACCGGCGAGCGGGATGCGCCCGAGCTGGGCCATCAGGTACCCGGCCAACGTCTCGTACGGCCCCTCGGGCAGCCGGAAGCCGGTCTGCTCTGCCAGCTCGTCGGAGCGGAGCACCCCGTCGACCAGCACGGTGCGCTCCCCGCCTGGCACTGTCAGCTCGGCCGACCCGTCGTCGTCCACGCTCGCCGGGTCGAACTCGTCGGCGATCTCCCCGACCAACTCCTCGACGAGATCCTCGACGGTCACCACACCGTCCGTGCCGCCGTACTCGTCGACCACGATGGCCAGGTCGGCCCCGGCCGCCTTGAGCGCGGCCAGCACACCGTCCAGGTTGAGGCTCTCCGGCACGTACACCGGCTCGCGGGCCACCGAGCCGACGGTCGTCGACGCCCGGTCGGCCAGCGGCACACCCAGGGCGTCGGGCACGGCGGCCACGCCGGTCACCAGGTCCAGGGTCTCCTCGTACACGGGGAACCGGGTCCGCCCGGTCCGCCGCGACTCCTCCAGCAGCTCGGCCACCGTGGCGGTGACGCGCAGCGCGACCACGTCCACCCGGGGAGTCATCGCCTCGGCGGCCCGTTTGTCACCGAAGCGGATGGTGCGACGTAGCAGCATCGCGGTGTCAGTGGGCAGCGCGCCGGCCCGCGCCGAGATGCCCGCCAGCAGGCCCAGTTCCTCCGGCGAGCGGGCGCTGGCCAACTCCTCCTGCGGCTCCACACCGAGCGCCCGGACCAGGCGGTTCGCCGAGCCGTTCAACCCTCGGATCAACCAGCCGAACGTCCGGGAGAACGCGTGCATCGGGCCGGCCGTGGCCAACGCCGCCGGCATGGGCCGGGCCAGCGCCGCGTTCTTCGGCACCAACTCGCCGAACAGCATGGAGATCAGCGTGGCCAGGGCCAACGCGAGGAACGGGGTGATCCGCCCGGTGTTGTCGCCGGCGATCGGGCGCAGCAACGGGGCGAAGAGCCGGGCCAGGGCCGGCTCGGCCAGGTAGCCGGTGAGCAGCGCGGTGATGGTGATGCCGAGCTGCGCCCCGGAGAGCTGGAAGGAGAGTTCGCGCAGCGCCGCGCGTACCGTCCGGGCTGCCTCGTCGCCCGCGACGGCCCGCCTGTCGATCTCCGCCCGATCGACAGTGACCAGGGCGAACTCGGCCGCGACGAAGAACGCGTTGCCCGCGGTCAGCGCTACGAAACCGACCAGGGGCAACAACGTCGTCAAGAGTAGGCCGTCGATGTCGCCTCACCTCGGCGAGATTCTTGCACGACGACGGCGGCCCGCAGGGGCCGCCGCCATCGATGTTTCAGAACCCGGAGGTACGCGTCTCAGCCGCCGATCGGCGCGGTCTCCTTGCCGCTCTGCGGCTGCTCGGGCTTGACCGAACGGAGCAGCACGCTCGCCACGTCGATCACCTCGACCTGCTCGCCGGCGCCCTTGCCGTTGACCCCGTCGTTCAGCATGGTCGAGCAGAACGGGCAGCCGACGGCGACGGTCTTCGCCCCGGTGGCCATGGCCTCCTCGACCCGGTCCACGTTGATCCGCTTGCCGATCTTCTCTTCCATCCACATCCGGGCGCCGCCGGCACCGCAGCAGAAGGACCGCTCGCTGTTACGCGGCATCTCGGTGAGGTCACCTGCGATGGAGTCGCCCAGAACCTCCCGGGGGGCCGCGAAGATCCGGTTGTGCCGACCCAGGTAGCAGGGGTCGTGGTAGGTGACCCCGCCGTCGACCGGCTGCACCGGGGTGAGCTTGCCGGTGGCGACCAGGTGGGCGAGCAGCTGCGTGTGGTGGACCACCTCGAACTCGCCGCCGAGCTGCCCGTACTCGTTGCCCAGCGTGTTGAAGCAGTGCGGGCAGGTCGCGACGATCTTGCGCTTGGTCTTGTCCCGGCCCTCGAACGCCTCGTTCAGCGTCTCCACGTTCTGCTGGGCGAGCATCTGGAAGACGAACTCGTTGCCGATCCGTCGCGCCGGGTCACCGGAGCAGGTCTCGCCCTCGCCCAGGATCGCAAACTTCACGCCCGCTTCGTTGAGCAGCGTGGCCACCGCGCGGGTGGTCTTCTTGGCCCGGTCCTCGAACGCACCGGCGCAGCCGACCCAGAACAGGTACTCGAAGTCGTCCACCTCGCCGACCCGGGGCACCTCGAAGTCCAGGCCCTTGGTCCAGTCCTCGCGGGTGTTCTGCGGCGCGCCCCACGGGTTGCCCTTGTTCTCCAGGTTGCGCAGCATCACGCCGGCCTCGGAGGGGAAGCTCGACTCGATCAGCACCTGGTAGCGGCGCATGTCGACGATGTGGTCCACGTGCTCGATGTCCACCGGGCACTGCTCGACGCAGGCACCGCAGGTGGTGCAGGACCAGAGCACATCCGGGTCGATGACCCCGCCCTCCTCGGCGGTGCCGATCAGCGGCTTGTCGGCCTCGGCGAGGGCCAGCACGTCCAGGTGCGCGAGCTGGGCCTGGGTGGCCTTCTCCTCGCCGGTCAGGTCCTTGCCGCCGCCGGCCAGCAGGTAGGGCGCCTTGGCGTACGCGTGGTCGCGCAGGCTGAGCACCAGCAGCTTCGGCGACAGGGGCTTGCCGGTGTTCCAGGCGGGGCACTGCGACTGGCAGCGACCGCACTCGGTGCAGGTGCTGAAGTCGAGCAGGCCCTTCCAGCTGAACTGCTCGACGTGGGCGACGCCGAACTGGTCCTTCTCCGGGTCCGCCTCCTCGAAGTCGAGCGGCTTGCCCTGGCTCGTCATCGGGCGCAGCGCGCCGAGACCGGAGCCGGCCGGCTTGGCCGGCTCCCGCTTGAAGAAGATGTTGGGGAACGCCAGGAAGCGGTGCCAGGCGACACCCATGGTGACGTTCAGCGAGATGACGATCAGCCAGGTCATCGAGATGGCGATCTTGATGAGCGCGGCGACGCTCGCCCCGTCCGACCAGTCGGGCAGCACCGCGCCGACCGCGTGGCTGACCGGAGTGGCCCAGAGCGGGTACTCGAAGTGGTCGGTGGCGACCTTGAAGCCGCGGATCAGCAGGCCGAAGATCAGGACCAGCAGCACGATCCACTCGACGAAGTAGCCCTGCCACATCGTCGATCCGGTGAACCGGGACCGCCCGCCCGGCCGGGTCGGCCGGTTGCGCAACCGGATCACCATCAGCACCAGAATGCCGATCAGGCCCAGCACGGTGATGATCTCGGTGGCCAGGCCGAAGACCGTCCAGTGCCCGATGATCGGCAGCCCGCCGGTCGGGGTGACCACCTCGAAGTACGCCTCGAGCACCAGCAGCGACAGCACGATGAAGCCGACCATCACGAACCAGTGCGCCGCACCGACCACGCCCCACTTGAGCATCCGGGTGTGGCCGGCGGTCTCCACCAGCATGGTTTTGGTACGGGCGCCCTTGTCGGAGAACCGCTCCGGAGCGGGTTGTCCGAGCCGGATGACGGCCGTCATCTTCATGACCGCGCGTACCGCAAGCCACACCGCCACGGCGGTGATGGCGGCCGCGAGGATCGTGGTGACGATCTGGACGCTGCCCATCGAGTTGGCCTCCCCGGTCTGCTGCCTGATGACCTCGCTCTGCTCGGTCATGCACTGCAGCCTACGCGAAGGTTACCCAGCGGTAACGTGAGTCATCTCGCAGTAGGCCACGCTGCCTGCGCACACCATAGGGGGCCCCGCCCGATCCTGCCGGGCAGGGGCTCGACGGGTGACGTGAGACCGCCGACGCGACGGCCGGTCAGATCAACGCCAGCGGGAGAGCAATGCCAGCGAGGCGACCATCGCGCCGAAGCCGACGGCGAGGTTCCAGTAACCCCACGCCATGACCGGGTACTCCTGCTCGGACAGGTAGTAGAGCACCAGCCAGCCGATCCCGACGACGATCAAGGCGACCGCGGTGACCGGCAACCACACCGGGCTAGGCTTGCGCGACGACGCCGTCGTCGTCGGACGGACGTCCGTCGGCGGGGTGTACACCTTCTTCTTACGGACCTGAGACTTGGGCACGGCGCTCTCCAGAGGGGTGACGACCTCGTCCGGCCTGACAACCGGGCGCGGGGGCGACGGTCCATGGCCAATAATGTTCGAGAGCTAGCGTAGTCCCGATTGGCCGCCTGGACCACGAATGGGGTCAGGCCGGTGCACGGAGTGACCGAAAGAGGCGGGACTGTTCGCATCGCCGGCCCGGCCGGCACGGACCGATCCCCGACACGCGGAAGGAACGCTCGGTGGAGTACACATCCGGCGCAACCTCCTGGCAGAAGGTCCTCCGACGGGCCGCTGCCGGGTTGCTGCCCCGGCGACCGCGTCAGCGCCGTCCGGGCTGGTCGATCGGGGTGCCCCTGATCGCGGCGGCGGCCGGGTTGCTCTTCACCACCACCGCCACGACCGCAGGCGGCACCGCTCTCCGGGAGGACCGGCGGCCCCAGCTCAACCAGCTCATCGAGGACCGCCGCGAACAGGTGGCGGCCAGCGAACGCCGCGCCGCCGAGCTGCGCGGCGAGGTCGAGCAGCGGACCAACACACTGGCCGGCTCCGACGTCCCGATCAAGGAGCAGCAGAACCGCGCACAGGGCAGCCTCCAGGACGCCGGATTCACCGCCCTGACGGGGCCCGGGGTCACCGTCGAGCTGAACGACGCACCACAGATCGACCAGACCCAGTCGGACGCCAGCAACGACGACCTGGTGGTGCATCAGGGAGACGTACAGGCGGTGGTCAACGCGCTGTGGGCCGGCGGAGCCGAGGCCATGTCAATCATGAACGTCCGCGTGCTCACCACCAGCGCGGTACGCTGCGTCGGTAACACCCTGCTACTTCACGGCCGGGTGTACTCCCCACCGTTCAAGATCGTAGCAATCGGCGATCCCGCTGCCCTCCAGCAGGCCCTCGCCAGCTCTCAGGGAGTCCGGTTGTTCAAGGACGCGGTCGACGACTACCAGCTCGGCTACACGGAGAAGGTTTCCACGGTGCGAGTTCCCGCATTCGAGGACTCCACCGCCCTGCGCTCGGCGACGGTGCCCAAATGAGCGGGCCGGACGAGCGTCGCGACGGGCGACACCGGGACCAGACCGACGAGCCGACCGCCTTCCTGCCCCCGCTCGATCGGCCCAGGTCGGCAGCCGACCGGCCGGCCCCGGCCAGCAACTGGCCCGAGCCGGTGCTGCACCCTCCGCGAGCCGGACAACCGACGCGACCGAGCGTCGACCGACCTGAGGCCAACGAGACGCCGAGCCGACCGGGTGTCGAAGCCCCACCGCCCTGGCCGGGCACCGCAGCTCCCGGGCCGGGCCCGCACGGCAACGCCGGCGGTCCCCCCGCGACCACCCCCGGCCGACCGACCACCGGCAACCAGGGGCCGGTTCGGCCCGCCGCCCCCGGCAACGCACCGGCCCGACCGGCCGCGCCCAGCGGGATGCCGATGCCGACCCGCCCGACGGCCTCCGGCCCGCCCAGCCGGCCGGCCTCCTCCGGCCCTTCGACGCCGCCGCTGGCTGACTCACCGACAGCGCCGATTCCGCAGGTCACCGCCCGGCCCGCACGACCCACCGGCCCTCCGACCACCCCGGCTGGCCCGGCCTCACCGGCCACGCCCGTGTCACCGGCCGCCCCCGGTCGCGCGGCAGCGGCCGGGCCGGAAGGCGTCGCGTCGTCGACCGGGCCCGGCCGGGTCCCGCCGAGCGCCGGCGGTGACCGGGGCGCGGATCCGGCCGCCACCGCGCTGATTCCGGCCGTGCCCGCCACACCCGCCACCAGGCCGCCGACCATGGACTCGACCGCGCTGATGGGTGCCGTTCCCCGCACCGCGGTCCCCGCCGAGCCGACCGGCGGCAACCCCGCCGACCCTCCCCAGCCGCGTCGGGGCGAGCGGGTGGTCCAACTCCGGCCGCACCAGACCGGCGAGGGCTACAAGAGCGTCTACTCCGAGCTCACCCGGCCGTCGTTCGGCTCCCGCCTGCGCACCGGCATCCGCGTCACCGGCGAAGTCCTGATCACCTTCGGCCTGGTGGTGCTGCTCTTCGCCGGGTACGAGGTCTGGGGCAAGTCGGCCATCGTCGACGCCCACCAGAACGACCTCAACAACGAGTTGGCCCAGGCGTGGGGCCCGACCGACGACCCGACTGTCGCCCCGTCGGCGGCCGGCCCGAGCGCGAAGCCGTCACCGCCGGTACGCGGCAAGCCGCTCGCGGGCCTCTACATCCCCAAGCTCGACAAGAACTGGGTGGTGGTCGAGGGCGTCACCCAGGCCGACATCCGCTACGCCCCGGGCCACTACCCGGCCAGCGCGCTCCCCGGCCAGGTGGGCAACTTCTCCGTCGCCGGCCACCGCAACCGGGCCACCTTCTGGCGGCTGGACGAGCTCAGCGAAGGCGACGCGATAGTGGTCGAGAGCAAGACCGACTGGTACGTCTACCGGGTGTCGCAGTCGCGGATCGTCAAGCCGACGCAGGTGGAGGTGGTGGCACCGGTGCCCGGCGAGCCGAACAAGAAGGCGACCAAGCGGATGCTCACCCTCACCACGTGCAACCCGAAGTTCGACAACTACCAGCGTCTGATCATCCACGCCGAGCTGGACCGTACCCAACCCAAGTCGGCGGGCCGCCCGGCGGAGCTGGGAGGCTGACCCGATGTACGCGTTCATCTGGCGCAAGCTCCCCTTCGGCCTGGTCGGAAAGCTGACCGGCTCGGTGCTGCTGGTGGCCGCCACCGTCGCGCTGCTCTGGTATGTCGCCTTCCCGTGGGCCGAGCCCCTGCTGCCCTTCGACGACGTGCAGGTCGAGTCTGGCGTTCCCGCCGAGACCGGTGGCGGCGGCGACCCGGTGACCGGGGAGACCCCGCTCGGGGAAGATCACGAGCTGCCGTACGACACCGACCAGAACAACCCAGCGCCGTCCTCCCCGAGCAGGTGACCATGCGCGTCCTCGTGATCGACAACTACGACTCGTTCGTCTTCAACCTGGTGCAGTATCTGGGCCAGCTCGGCGTCGACTGCGAGGTCCGCCGCAACGACGAGATCGACGTCGCCGAGGTGGGCAGAGTGGGCGCCGCCGGCGTCCTGCTCTCACCCGGGCCGGGCAGCCCCGACCGGGCCGGCATCTGCCTGGACGTCATCCGGAAGTACGCCGGCGAGCTGCCGATCTTCGGTGTCTGCCTCGGTCACCAGGCGATCGGCGAGGCGTTCGGGGCCACCGTCACCCGGGCCCCCGAGCTGCTGCACGGCAAGACCTCCGAGGTGCGACACCACTCGGTCGGCGTACTCGCCGGTCTGCCCGACCCGTTCACCGCCACCCGGTACCACTCCCTCGCCGTGCTGCCCGAAACGCTCCCGGACGAGCTGGAGGTCACCGGCTGGACCGGCTCCGGAGTGGTGATGGCGATGCGGCACCGGACGCTGCCCATCGAGGGCGTCCAGTTCCACCCGGAGTCGGTGCTCACCGAGGGCGGCCACCTCATGCTGGCCAACTGGCTGGCCAGTTGCGGTCACGCGGAGGCGCTGGAGCGCGCACCGGCGCTGGCCGCCGAGGTCGACGCCCGTCGCCTGGCCGCTTTCGCGACCACCTGACAAGCACCCCCTGTCGTCCGGCAGAACTCGTCGTCATGCTGGCGACGGGCCCGCACGGTCGGCGGTGTGACGGCCAGAACGGCCAGCGACGCAACGCCGAAGGCTTGACGAACCGACCAATGCGGGAGGTACAGGATCGCCGCGTCGGTCGCGGCGATCCTGTCCGATTACCCGCCCTTCGGCCCTCTAGCTCGGGCGCTAGTAGCGACTCGTGCAGGACCAGATTGATGGTCCACCAATTTGGGCGTCATAGCATGCCTTGTACGTGTAACCCGCGTCGTCGAGCATGGCCGTCCATACGCTCGAACCACTGAAACGACCGTCGTGGTTGTAGACCGACAGTCGGGCATTGCCGTTGGAGTAGTAGCCGAAGCCGGCGATCGAGGTGTAGCAGCAGCCACGGGTCCATGCCGTACGGCAACCGGGGCTGTAACGCAATTCAACCCGCGAGTCGTACCCGTTGCTCTTCGTGTAAACAGTCACGGCGTCCGTGCTGCAGTAGCGGTAGTTGGACGGCCCGCCGGGCATCGGCGCGAGGTAGGACGCTGGATCCTTGCCGTCACAGGCCGAACCGCAGGAGTCGCCGACCGCGAGGGTGGAACTGAGCGCGCGGACAGCAGCGGGGTCGGCAATGGTCTCGACGGAACCGTCGGCATGCCTGACGGTACGGCTCGGCAGGGTCACATCATCCCGGCCATACCGCTCCTTCGCGATGGCCTCCTCGCGCGTCGGCAGGGTCGGTTTGGCCGACTCCGAAGCCTGTGCCGATGCGGCCGGTGAGGTATCGGAGGCAGATGACGTGCCGGGTCCGACGATGATGAGCGGAACAAGTGCTGCCAGCAGCAGGGCAGCACGCATGGGCGTGCGCATGGAACCCCCGTAAAGTGATATGCCCCTCACTGAGTGCAAGGGTCACTCATTTGATCAGGATCGCGGCACGCATGTCAATGGACTCAAATATTTAAGATTTTGTTGCTACGGAACGGTTTTGAGCGCGCACCGACGCTGGTTGCCGAAACGCCGGCAACCAGACAGGTTCCCTACCGTCTGTACCTGGGCATTGGTCCGTCCTCCGCTTATCAGACCGGGGACCTCAGCGGACAGGTCAGAGCTTCAGCGCGTTCTGGACCGCCGGATCTGCCGGCGAGCGAACCGCGGGCGGACGGTTCCGAACGGCGTCCCACGCCGCCTTGCCACTGGCGAAGTAGTCGCGGACCGACTTCTCGGCGAGTAGTGCGGTGCCGCAACCATCGCAGCGGGCGGTCACCCCGTCGACGTCGAGGCCGAGATGGCGGCACAGCGTCACCGCCCGGGACAGGTGGTACGACTGGGTGACGATCAGCGCCCGCTCGACGCCGTACACCTCGCGCGCTCTCGCGCAGGTGTCGTAGGTGTCCAGGCCGAACGGGTCGGCCACCACGCGACGCCTGTCCACCCCGCGCTCGGAGAGGTACGCCGTCATCACCGCCGGCTCGTCACCTGACGCGCCACCGCCGTCGCCAGACACGAGAACGACAGTGGCCCGCCCGCTGGTCACCAGCTCGGCGGCGGTGTCCAGGCGACCGGCGAGACGATCCCCGGGCCGCTGTCGGTCGGCTGCCACCTCGGTACCGAGCACGATCACCACGTCGGCGGTCGGCGCGTCGGCGGCAGCGTACACGTGGCCGCGGGCGGCGAGCGTCGTCCACAGCCACGGGGAACTGGCGAGCACCAGCACGACGAGCCCCGAGAGTGCCAGCCAGCGGAGGCGTCGGGGCCACCGCCGCACCGGCTCGGCCGGCTCGACCGGGGACGATCCAGCCTCGGTCATGCCGCTGCCCACGGGTGGCCTAGTCCTGCGGCCGGCTCGGCGGGGGTGGGAACGGCAGACCGATGCCGCCCCCGTTGCCGGGAGTGGTCGGCGTGGTCGTCGGAGTGGCCGTCGGCGTGATCGTCGGTGTCGGGTCGGTCTCCGGCTCCGGCTGACTCACCTTGATGGTCACCTTCGTGCCGGTGGGCTTCTTCTCCTTGCCGTTCGGGCTCTGGTCGGTGACCTTCCCCGCCTGATCGGCGGGCACCTCCGGCCCGTTCTGCACGACGACCACGAAGCCCTTGTCCTTGAGGAACCGGGTGGCGTCGTCCTGGCTCAAACCGACCACGTCCGGCACCTCCCGAACCTTGCCGTTCGAGACCGTGAGCCTGATCTTCGTGCCCTCGGGGACGCTCTCGCCCGAGGGCGGGTCGACGTCGAGAACCTCGTCCTCGCTCGCCTCGGCGTCCACCGTCTTGACCTCGTACTTGAGCTTCGCCTCGGTCAGCCGGGCGATGGCGCTCTCCCGCTTGCTGCCCTTGAGCCCGGCCGGAACGCGGACCTCGGGAACGCCGCCACAGACCTGAATGGTGACGGTGCCGTTCTGCTCCAGCCGGCTCGTCGGTGCCGGATCCTGGTTGACGACGTTGCCCTTCGTGCAGTCGCTTGCCAGCACCGGCTCACCCACCTTCGGTGAGAACCCGGCGTTGCGGATCTCGTCGATCGCGACGGCCTGGCTCTTGCCGGTGAGGGTGGGCACCGCCTTCAGGTCCTTGCCCTGCTGCATGTTCCAGAGCAGGGCGGCGACCAGGGCGATCACCGCCAGCACGCCGACCGCGCTGAACATCGCGATCAACCAGGAGGACGCCTTGCGCTGACGCGGGTCTCCCACCCGGGCAGGGATCTGCCCGGTCTGCGGCCCGCGGCCGGAAGCCGGATAGCCACCCCCACCGCCGGCCGGGGCCATCGCCACCGTCTCCGCCTCGCGCAGCACCGGGGTGGCCAGCACGGGCCGGCCGGCGGCGGCGCGGAGCAGGTCGGCCCGCATCTCGCCGGCGCTCTGGTAGCGGTTGAGCGGGTTCTTCGACAACGCCTTGAGCACGATCGCGTCGACGGCCGGGGTGACATCGGGGTTGATGTCGCTGGGCGTCGGCGGCGTCTCCCGTACGTGCTGGTACGCGACGCTGACCGGGCTGTCCCCGACGAACGGGGGATGGCCGCAGACCAGCTCGAACAGCACGCAGCCGGCCGCGTACACGTCGGAGCGCGCGTCGACGGCCTCACCGCGGGCCTGCTCAGGAGACAGGTACTGCGCCGTGCCGATCACCGCGCTGGTCTGCGTCATGGTGGTCGCGCCGCTGGCCAGGGCACGGGCGATACCGAAGTCCATCACCTTGACCTGGCCGGTCTGGGTGAGCATCACGTTGCCGGGCTTGATGTCCCGGTGGATGATGCCGTGCCGGTGGCTGAACTCCAGCGCCGCGCACATGTCGGCGCAGATCTCCAGCGCCCGGCGCGGCTGCAACCGGCCCTCGGCGCCGAGGACCTCCTTCAAGGTCCGCCCGTTGACGAACTCCATGACGATGAACGGCAGCGTCTCGCCGGTCGGCGCAGTCTCCTCGCCGGTGTCGTAGACCGCCACGATCGCCGGGTGGTTGAGTGAGGCGGCGTTCTGCGCCTCCCGACGGAACCGCATCTGGAACGTCGCGTCCCGGGCGAGGTCGGTGCGGAGCATCTTGATCGCGACGTCCCGACCGAGCCGAAGGTCGCGACCGCGGTGCACCTCGGCCATACCGCCATAGCCGAGCAGCTCGCCGACCTGGTACCTGCCACCGAGCAGGCGGGCCTGCGCTGTCATCGCGTCTGTCGTCCTTCGCTCGTCGTCGTCCCGCCGTCGCCCGGCTGGAGTCGTACCTCCCGACGGTACGACGTCCGGGTCGGATCGTCGCCTCCGTCGAGTCGTAGCGCGCCGGACGCCACGGTGTGCGGCGCCAGCCCGGCCGATGCACCGGCCTGCGACTGCTTCCGTAGGTTGTAGGAAATCACGCCGGAGCAGAGCAGGACCAGCACGGCGAGCAGGATGGCGAGGAGCACCATTCCGGGCCGGGACCGCTGCGGCTGGGGTGACGGCACTGCCGGACCGGCCTGTCGGACGTACGCCGGCGGGTGTTCCTGCCGGGGTGGCCCGGCGGGCACGGCAGCGGCACCGCGCGGGTAGCCGTTCGGTGCGCCCTGCGGCCGGGCTGGCTGAACAGCCGGCGCGACGGCGGTGGGGCGTGGCTGTTGGGCGGGCGCGATCGCCGTCGGCCGGGGCCCGCCCACCGGCGGGCGGGCAGCCGGCGGACGCATCTGATGCGCCTGCGGCACCTGTGCCCGGCCGGGCGCGGCGGGCGAGGCGGGCGCCGCCGAGACCGGACCGGAGTTGCCGGCGGCCCGGGCCTGCTGGGACAGCGCGGCCTTGAGCTGACGGGCGACCCCGGCGAGGGCGGCGGCGCTCGGCCAGCGGGCGGCCGGGTCCTTGGCCAACGCCCGTTCCACCAGGGCACGCACCTGCGGAGGGATGTCGGACGGCAGTGGCCGGGGCGTCTCCCGGACGTGCCGCATCGCGATGTCGAGGGGATTGTCGCCCTCGAACGGTCGCCGACCGGCCAGGCACTGGTAGGCGACCACGCCGAGGGCGTACACGTCGGACGCGGGGGTGGCCACGCCGCCGGTGGCCTGCTCCGGCGAGATGTACGAGGCGGTGCCGAGCACCGAACCGGCGGCGGTGAGCTGGCCGACCAGGTCGGAGCGGGCGATGCCGAAGTCGGTCAGCACCAGCGTGCCGTTCGGCCGGACCAGCAGGTTGCCCGGCTTCACGTCGCGGTGGACGATGCCCTTTTCGTGCGCGGCGTGCAGCGCGTCGGCGGCCTGCGCGACGAGGGCCATCGTCCGGGCCGGAGTGAGCCGGCCGACCCGGCTCAACGTCGACGACAGGGCGTCACCCTCGACGTACTCCATGACCAGGAAGGCGATCTGCTGGTCGTTGCCGAAGTCGTAGACGTCCACCACGCCGGGATGGTTGATGGTGGCCATGGTGCGGGCCTCGCCGCGGAACCGCTCACCGAAGTCCGGGTCGTCGAGCAGGGCGGGCAGCAGGCTCTTCACCGCGACCGTCCGGCCGAGCACCTGGTCGGTGCCGCGCCAGACGTCGCCCATGCCGCCGCTGGCGATCCGCTCGTCGAGGCGGTAGCGGTTGCCGAGCTGCACGCCAGGGCTGAGCATGTCAGCGACCCCCCGGGTCGGTGATGGCGGCCCGCATGATCTGACCGGCGATCCGGGCGGCCTCGCCGCTGCCGCCCGGACCGGCCTGCTCCAACATCACGCAGACCGCGGAGACCGGGTTGCCGTCTTTGTCCATCGCGAAGCCGATGAACCAGCCGTGGTCGGGACGATCCGGGGCGGACTGGGCGGTGCCGGTCTTGCCGCCGACCGTGTAGCCGCCGATCGCGGCACTCTTGCCGGTGCCCTTCTGGACCACGCTGACCATCATCCCGCGCAGGTCGGTGGCGACCTGGGAACTGACCGGCTGGCGCAGCTCCCGCGGCTTGGCGGTGTAGTAGCTGGTGGTCCGGTCCGGTGCGAGCCACTGCCGGACCAGGTACGGCCGCATCTGACTGCCGTTGTTCGCGATCGACGCAGCGATCATGGCGCCTTCGAGCGGGGTCATCCGCACGTTGTTCTGGCCGATCGAGGACTGGGCCAGTGCGGCCGGGTCGGTGCTGCCGTCCGGGTTCTGGATGTCCCCGGTCCGGCTCGCCGCCGTGGGCAGGCCACCCTCACCCAGGTGGCCGACGGTCAGGTCCTCCTGCTCGAAGCCGAACTGCCGGGCCTTCTCCTTGACAGTGTCAGCGCCGAGCCGCACGCCGAGCTGGGCGAACCCGGTGTTGCACGAGTAGGTGACAGCGTCCAGCAGGCTCACCTGCCGTCCCGGGCAGATCGACGGAGTGGCGTTGCTGATGGGCTCGCCGGAGGTCGGCGCGGTGTAGCTGGAACCGGCCGGGATCTGGGTCGTCGGCGTGACGCCGTTCTCCAGAGCCGCCGCGGCGACCACGATCTTGAAGGTGGAGCCCGGCGGTAGCGTCTCGGCGAGCGCGCGGTTCTTCAACGGCTCGGCCGGGTCCTTCTCCAGCTTGTTGTACGCCGCGGCTGCCTCGTTGCTGTCGTGGCTGGCCAGCGGGTTCGGGTCGAAGCTCGGCATGGAGACCAGCGCCTGCACCGCCCCGGTACGCGGGTCGATGGCGATCGCCGCGCCCCGCTTCGCGCCCACCCGGTTGTCGCCCAGCTGGTCGTATGCCACGTCCTGGGCCTTCTTGGAGAGCGAGAGCAGCACGTTGCCGCCGCCGGTGTCATCCCCGGTGAACATGTCCTTCAACCGGTCACCGATCAGCTGGTCGCTGGTGCCGGCCAGGAAGTCGTTCTCCGACCGCTCGATGCCCTGGTCGGCCAGGTTGACCGGCTTGTAGCCGAGCACGTGGGCGTACTTGGCGCCGCCCGGATAGGTGCGCAGGAACTTCAGGTTGCCGGTGGTCTCCTTGCTGGTGGCCAGCGCGGTGCCGCCGGCCTCGATGTTGCCGCGCTTGCGGTCGTACTCGGCGACCTGGACCCGGCCGTTGTAGTCGCTGGTGCGGTATTCGTCCGCCTTGTAGGCCTGGATCCAGTTGAGGTTGGCGAAGAGCAGACCGAACAGGACCATGACGACGACGCCGACGCGGCGCAGGGGTGCGTTCACGGCTTGATCACCTCCGTGGGAGCACCGTGCAGCTGCTCCGGCGGGCCGCCGCTGGGACGGACGGCCTTGCCGCCGCCTCCTCCGGTCACCGGACGGCGGGCGCCGTCGGAGACCCGCAGCAGCACCGCGATGAGCAGCCAGTTGGCCATCAGCGACGACCCACCGGCGGACAGGAACGGGGTGGTCTGACCGGTCAGCGGGATGAGCTTGCTGATCCCGCCGACGATCACGAAGACCTGGAGGCCGAGGGTGAACGCCAGACCACCGGCGAGCAGCTTGCCGAACGAGTCCCGGACGGCGAGCGCGGCACGCAGCCCACGCTCCACGATCAGCAGGTAGACCACCAGCAGCGCGGAGAGGCCGAAGAGGCCGATCTCCTCACCGATGCCGGCGAAGATGAAGTCGTTCTGCACCTCGGGCAGAATCTCCGGCTGACCGCCGCCCGGCCCGGCACCGAAGAGCCCGCCCGTGCCGAGGGCGAGCAGACCCTGCACGAGCTGGTAGCCCTTGTCGGTCGGGTCGGCGAACGGGTCCAGCCAGATCTCCGCCCGCAGGTAGAAGTTGGCGAACGGCCCGCCCACCGTCGAGCCGAGGACGTAGGCGAGGTACGCGCCGCCGAAGAAGAGGACCAGGCCGATCAGCAGCCAGCTGACCCGTTCGGTGGCGATGTAGAGCGTCACCACGAACATGCCGAAGTAGAGCAGCGAGGTGCCCAGGTCCTTCTCGAAGACCAGCACCAGGACGCTGATCAGCCAGACGCCGACCACCGGGCCGAGGTCACGGCCACGGGGGAAGTCGATGCCGAGGAATCGCCGGCTGGCCAGCGACAGCACCTCACGCTTGCGCACCAGGTAGTAGGCGAAGAAGACCAGCAGCGCCAGCTTGGCGAACTCACCCGGCTGGATGGAGAAGCTGCCCACCCGGATCCACAGCTTCGCGCCGTTGATCTCGGAGATGCTCGACGGCAGCACCGCCGGGATCATCACCAGCACGATACCGGCCAGCCCCAGGGTGTACGCGTACCGCGAGATCGAGCGGTGGTCACGCATGATGGCGAGCAGTCCGGCGGCGAGGATCACCGCACCGAGCGTCCAGGCCAACTGGCGCCCGCCCTGCCCGGCAAAGACGGCCAGGTTCTCCCGCTCGGCCACCGGGGCGTCGCCCAGGTCGATCCGGCGCAGGAAGCCCACCCCGAGCCCGTTGAGCAGGGCCACCGCCGGCAGCAGGGCCGGGTCGGCGAACGGGGCGAGGAACCGGATGACCAGGTGCAGGCCGAGGAAGACCGCGCCGAGCGCGGCGGCCGGCATCCAGAAGTCCGAGGTGACCGTGTCCAGCAGGTTCGCCTCGACGGTCGCCCCGTACGCGGCCACCAGCACCATCGCGAGCAGCAGCAGGGACAGCTCGGCGTTGCGGCGCGACCGCGCCAGGCGTACGCCGGATTGCTCGCCCGCGGTGGCGGGCGAGGGTGCCGGTGTGGCCGCTACGGTCACGGGTGGAGTCCTCGGGATCTCAGCCGACGCTCACTCAGGAGACCGGCAACTGGCCGGGTCGAGCGCCGGCGTGGCCGAGTCTGAGGGCGTGACGTCGGGTGTGGTGGTCGCGCCGGCCCCCCCGAGAGCGGTGGTGGCACCGGCGGTCGGGGTTGCGCTGACAACCCCGTTGGGGGTCGACGAGGCGTTGACGCTCGGGCTGCCGTTCGGGGTCGGCGTCAAACCGATCGGCGTGGGCGTGGGCGTGTTGACCGCGGCGGCGGTCGGGTCGAGTGGGCAGAGCGGCTTCAGGTTGGGGTTGCTGGGGGTGTCGCTGGTCAGCTCGGCGAGCTGACGCTCGGCGTCCGGCTCGCTCTTGGCCCGGATGCCGACCTTGACGGTGTCCTGCGCGGCGACAGTGAGGTCGTCCAGCCGGGTGCCGCTGCG
This sequence comes from Micromonospora sp. NBRC 107095, assembly GCF_030269705.1. NCBI lineage: Bacteria > Bacillati > Actinomycetota > Actinomycetes > Micromonosporales > Micromonosporaceae > Micromonospora > Micromonospora sp. NBRC 107095. The sequence goes on along the minus strand of NZ_BSTU01000001.1, from coordinate 212,030 downwards.
GCGGTGCACGCTGGACAGGTCCATCCCGGCGATCTGACCCTGGACCCCACGGAAGACGGCGATCTGCCCCTCTTCGGTGGCTCCCACGTAGTACTGCCGCTGGGTGTACGTCCAGCCGCCGAACGCCGCCCCACCGACGATCACCAGCACGGCCAGCGCCATGGCGGCGGTGCGCACCGGGCGTCGTTTCGGCCGGTCCGGTTCGTCGTCGGCGGCCGCCGGCTCCTCGGGCGCGGCCGGGCGCGGCGCGGAGAGCGCCGAGGCTCGGGCGGCCGGGGTCGAGTCGTCGGCTGAGGTCGCCATTCCCCGGTCCCGGGCGGCGGCACCGCCGACGATCGGGGTCGCCTCGACGATGTCCTGGTCGGTGGCGTCGGCGATGATCACCGTGATGTTGTCCGGCCCGCCGCCGCGCAGCGCGAGCTGCACCAGCCGCTCGACACACTGCTGCGGGTCGGCGTACTCCCGCATGGTCTCGCCGATGGTTTCGGCGCTGACCACACCGGAGAGGCCGTCGCTGCAGATCAGGTACCGGTCGCCCGGCATGACCTGGCGGACCGAGTATTCCGGGTCGATGTCCCGACCGTCGAGGGCGCGGGTGAGCAGCGACCGCTGCGGGTGGCTGCTTGCCTCCTCGGCGCTGATCCGGCCTTCGTCGACGAGCATCTGGACGTACGTGTCGTCCTTGGTGATCTGCGCGAACTCGCCGTTGCGCAGCAGATAGGCCCGCGAGTCGCCGATGTGGACCATTCCCAGCTTGCTGCCGGTGAAGAGGGTCGCCGTCAGCGTGGTGCCCATCCCCTCCAACTGCGGGTTGGCGTCCACCGTGTCGCGGAGTTGTTGGTTGGCGGTGCCCACGGCCGAACGCAACGCATCGACGAGGGCGTCCCCCGGGACGTCCTCGTCGAGCGGCGCCATGGCACCGATGACGATGTTGCTGGCGACGTCACCGGCGGCCATACCGCCCATGCCGTCGGCAACGGCGAGTAACCGCGGCCCGGCGTAGACGGAGTCTTGATTGCCGTCTCGGATCAGACCGCGGTCGCTGTGGGCCGCATAGCGCAGGGTCAGAGTCATGGCCGTAATTCGAGGGAAGTGCGGCCGATCCGGATCGGCACGCCGAGGGGGACGGGGGTTGGTCCGGAGACCTTAGCGCGATCGAGGTACGTGCCGTTAGTCGAGCCGAGATCCTCGACGTACCACTGCCCGTCACGCGGCACGAGCCGGGCGTGTCGCGCGGAGGCGTAGTCGTCGGTGATGACCAGGGTGGAGTCCTCGGCTCGACCGATGGTGATCTGAGCTTCACCGAGAGTGATCCTGGTGCCGGCCAGCTGACCGGCTGTCACCACCAGCTGGTGCGCCGCCCTGCCCCGCTTCACCTTCGCTGGCTTGGCCGCCTGCCCCGTCGAGGCGCCCACCGCGCGTGGCGCGGCCACCAGGCGACCGGACCGGGCGCCCGCGAAGAGGTCCCGGCGGATCACGCCGACCACCGTGAACACGAAGATCCACAGCAGGATCAGGAACCCGAACCGGGCAACGGTGATGACCAGTTCCGGCAAGGCGGCTCAGCCGTCCACGCGGAAGGTCAGCGTCGTCGTACCGAGCTGGACCATGTCACCGGGGTTGAGCGCGACGGCGGAGACCCGCTGCCCGTTCACCATGGTGCCGTTGGTCGAACCCAGGTCGGTCAGCACGACCTGGCCCCCGTCGAAATCCAGCCGGGCGTGTCGCCGCGAGATGCCCACGTCGGGCAGCCGCAGGTTGGCCTGGTCGCCACGACCGATCACCGTCGACCCCATCTGGAGGGGATAGGTGCGACCGTCGCCGGAGACAAGCCGCACGTTGCGACCGCCGCCGTGCCCGGGCGGCGGACCGTAGCCACCGCCCTGGTCGTACGCGGGGTAGGCGGGCGGGCCGGCGTCGTAGCCGGGTGCCGACACCGGGGCGACCTCGCCGCCGGTGTAGACCTCGGCCGTGACCCGGAACATGCCCGTGTCGAGGCCCTCACCTCGCTCGATCTCGACGATCACGTCGCCGTAGACCGTCCACGCCTGCTCGCCGATGAACTCCGCCTGCGACTGGGCCAACTCCTGGGCCAGCGCGGCGGCGTACGGCGCCAGCCGACTATGGTCGAACGGCGAGAGATCGATCACGTAGCGGTTGGGCACCAACGTGCGCCCACCGGCCAGGATCGCCTTGTGCGCCTCGGCCTCCCGCTGCATGGCGTTGAGGATCTCCACGGGGTGGACCACCCCTTTGAAGACCTTGGCGAAGGCCCCTTCGACCAGGCCTTCCAGACGCTTCTCGAAGCGTTGCAGCACGCTCACCGGCTCCTCCTCGGGTCCCGAGGACATGATGGTATCCGGCCGGCGCGCGCGCAGCTCACACGCCGCTCGGCCGGCTGCTCTCGACCCGTTCGGAAGGGCCGGGACTGTCGTGCTAATCTTTCGTCCGCCACGAACGGTAACCGCTCGTGGCGAGCGCCGGGGACAGCGTAGTATTCCCGGGGCCCGTTGGCGACAGCGGGGCCGGGGCGGCTAAGGTGTTCCGGGTTGTGCCACGGGGATGTGGCGGAATGGCAGACGCGCACGGTTCAGGTCCGTGTGCCCGAAAGGGCGTGGGGGTTCAACTCCCCCCATCCCCACCACCGACGAAGGGCTCCGCATATGCGGAGCCCTTCCGTCATATCGGGGCGTGCCGGACGTCACGCTATGCTCCGATGGATTCTGCCTCCGATGGACCAGGAGTGGCGTGTGAGTGTCGCGTTGGTGACAGGGTCGGGTGGTCTGATCGGCTCCGAGGCCGTCCGGCATTTCGCCGGCCTCGGTCTGGATGTCGTGGGCATCGACAACGACATGCGCCGGTACTTCTTCGGCGAGGACGGTTCCACCTCCTGGAGCCTTGAACGGCTCAGCCGTGACCTGGGTAACGCCTACACCCATTTCGCGGTGGACATCCGGGACCGGGACGGCCTGGAGCAGGTGTTCAAGAAGTACAGCTCGGACATCGCCGTGGTGATCCACAGCGCCGCGCAGCCGAGCCACGACTGGGCGGCCAAGGAGCCGTACACGGACTTCGACGTGAACGCCGGCGGCACGCTCAACATGCTGGAGAACACCCGCCGGCACGCGATCGACGTGCCGTTCATCCACTGCTCGACCAACAAGGTCTACGGCGACCGGCCCAACAGCCTGCCGCTGATCGAGCTGGAGACCCGGTACGAGCTGCCCGAGGACCACCGCTGGTACCAGGGCATCACCGAAGAGATGTCGATCGACCACTCACTGCACTCGGTCTTCGGCGCCTCCAAGGTCGCCGCGGACGTGATGGTCCAGGAGTACGGGCGCTACTTCGACATGAAGACCGCCTGCTTCCGGGGCGGCACCCTGACCGGCCCGGCGCACTCCGCGGCCGAGCTGCACGGGTTCCTGGCCTATCTGATGCGCTGCGTCATGGAGGGCCGGACGTACAACCTCTTCGGTTACAAGGGCAAGATGGTCCGGGACGCGATCCACTCCCACGACGTGCTGACCGCGTTCGAGGCGTTCTTCCGGGCCCCCCGCTCCGCGGAGGTCTACAACCTCGGCGGCGGTCGCCACTCCAACACCTCCCACATCGAGGCGTTCCGCATCGCGGAGGAGATCACCGGCCGTGAGGCACGGATCAACTATGTCGAGCAGAACCGCACCGGCGACCACCAGTGGTACGTCAGCAGCATGGCGCGGTTCGAGGCGCAGTATCCGGACTGGAAGATCACTTACGACGTGCCGATGATCCTGCGGGAAATCTACGAGGCCAACGTGGACAAGTGGGTGGCCCAGCCGTGAGCACCCGAACCAAGCGCAACGTGCTCGGCGTCCTGGTCGACGCCACCGACTACGCCACGGCGACCGACGCGGTGGTGACCGCGGCGCACGAACGGCGTCCCCTCGCGCTGACCGCGCTGGCCGTGCACGGTGTGATGACCGGGGTGCTCGACCCGGCGCACAACGCGCGGCTCAACTCCTTCGACGTGGTCACGCCGGACGGGCAGCCGGTGCGGTGGGCGCTCAACCTGCTGCACCACGCCGGGCTCAGCGACCGCGTGTACGGGCCGACCCTGACCCTGCACGTGCTGTCGCGGTTCGCGGACGAAGGTCTGCCGGTCTACCTGTACGGCTCGACCGAGGAGACCCTCGCCCGGTTGATCCCGGCCCTGGAGCGGATGTTCCCGGCGCTGAAGATCGCCGGGGTGGAGCCGTCCAAGTTCCGTGCCGTCCAGCCCGGCGAGGACACCGAGATCGCCGACCGGATCCGGTCCAGCGGTGCCCGGCTGGTCCTGGTCGGGCTCGGCTGCCCGCGCCAGGAGGTCTTCACGTACGCCATGCGGCCGCTGCTCGACATGCCGCTGATGGCGGTCGGCGCGGCCTTCGACTACCACGCGGGGCTGTTGCGCCAGCCCCCGCCGTGGATGCAGCGTGCCGGCCTGGAGTGGTTCTGGCGACTCGGTCTGGAGCCGAAGCGGCTCTGGCGCCGCTACATCATCCTCAACCCGGCCTACCTGAGCCGCCTGGTCGCGCAGAAGCTCGGCCTGTGGAAGGCCCGCCCGCCGGCGCCGGCCACCGAGCGGCCGGCCAGCTTCTCGGTCTGACCGGCTCCCAGCCGGTGCCCTCAGGAGGCGGGCTCAGACAAGAAGAGCCCGCACTCTGTCGGCCAGGCGGCGGGTTTCGTCAGGTGTGTGCTCGGTCCGGCGGGTCCGGCGCGGTGCCAGCCCGGGCCGGTCGACGATCAGGTTGACGAGGTCGGGTCGCCCGGTGCCGAGCACCAGCGTCACGACCGGTGCCGCGTCGTGGTCGTCGGAGAGATGGAAGGCGCCGGCGGGCAGCCGGTAGACCTCTCCCGTCCGCTCCGGCAGCATCGGCCTCCCGATGACGTCCACTCGCCGCCCGGTGGGGCGGATCTCGTCGTCCCGCGACGTGCTCCGCACCTCGTACAGCTCATACCGACCGTCATCGTGCTCCCGTGCCGTGTGGAGCTGGTTACCCAACGTTCCCACCGCCACGAAGCTCGTCAGGTCCCAGCTGTGCGCGTGGACGGCGTTGGCCGACGTGAACGGTGGCACGGCACCCGGCAACCAGGCGTGCACGCACAACCCGTCGAGTCCCTCCCGCAGCACGGGAAAGCAGACGAAGCCCAGCGGGTGACCCACTGACCTGCTCGCCAGCCGGCCCGTGCAGAACCCATCGACGATCGATCGGGTGAGGAGTCGCAACTCGTCCGGCGAGCCCTGGTCAAGCAACAGCGCCGCTGTCTCCAGCTCCTCGCGTGTACGGATCCCGATCATAGAGGGCCTTCTCCACAATTTTGGAAACGTCGGCGTCTGTGTATTCCTTCGGAAGCTGCAGATCGAGTACGGCGAAAAGCCGTCGCACGTCCGCTGGCTCGGGCCGGACACCGAGCGGTACGCGGCGGGCCAATTCGAGCGGGACCTTCGGGCACTGTTCGAAGCTGGTCTGCAGTTCGGTACTCCAGCAATCGTAGTAGTACCGACCACTGTCGATCACCATGGCCGGGAACCGGGGCCCTCGTTGGGTGATGACCAGGGATCGCGAGGAGAGATCCCAGCGGAACGTGGAAATGACCTTCGAGAGCCCGATCTCCATGCTGAGCGGTCCGTACATCTCCTTGTGCCAGCAGGCCGCGAGAATGGTCGCGTAGATCTCGCGCCGCGTACCGTCCCCGTCCCAGGCCTGCTCGCGTGCGCTCGGATCCTCGGACAGCGAGCGGTAGAGACGCGCGTACTCCTCGCACAGGTCGATGTCACGCGGGTCGAGGATCTCCAGCCGGAAGGCCAGTGAGCGGCGGTCACGCCGGGCCTTGTCCACGCACTCGGGCAGGGTCACGATGCGGGTGAAAGTCCCGGTGCCACCCCGAAAACTCCACCGGTCGGTCCGGTGCCGTGCCTCAGCCAACGCCTCGGAGATGGCCGGCCCGGTGAGCACTCGGACGGTCGACACCTCGTCGAGGGACCGTTGCGCCTGCACGACCAGCGAATTCAGCGCATTGACCTGCTCCAACTGCGCGGAGACCTTCTGCAGGGTGACCGAGGACGCCCCCAGGGTCGCCTTGACGTCGCGGTCACTGGCATCGCGGCGCCAACGGTCGCGCAGCAGCGCGAATGCGAAGACCGCCAGCGTCAGGGGGATCGCCTTGTTGACCAACTCGACCGAGACGACGTCGACGATGCCGAGCAGGCTCACCGTTATCGCCAGGGTCAAGGCAACGAGCGGCTCGATGTTCTCCTTCAACCACGACCAGTTCCGCGCCACGAAAACCGTCCCCGGGGCTGTGGATGGAGATTCATGGTAGACGAACTCCATCGTCCGGACAGGCCCCGTGGACCGGGGTACGGGGCCCTCTCCGGCTGCCGGAAAGGGCCCCGCGCAACCGCTTCGGTCAGACGGTCAGGGTCCAGGTGTTGATGTAGCCGGTGTCGACTGAGTAGGTGTCGCGCACCTGAAGTCGCCAGATGCCGTCGGCGGCCTCACCGGACACGTTGACCGTGTACGTGGCGTTGACGTTGTCCGCGCTGTCCGAGGAGCTGCTGTTCTTCAGCCGGTACGAGCTGCCGTCCGGGGCGAGCAGGTCGATGACCAGGTCACCGCGGTAGGTGTGCACGATGTTCACCGCCACGGTGGAGGCCGAGGAAGCGTTGCGACCGCAGCCGGAGATGGTGATCGAGCTGGTCACCGCCGAGCCGGCGTCCGGGATCGAGACGTCGGTGCCGTTGGTGCCGGTGCAGCCGGTGGGCGGCGGCGGGGTGCTGCCGGTACCCACGTAGAGCAACAGGTTCGGCGAGCCGGAGCCGGGGTTGCCCACCACGTTCGGGGTCGCGTTGGCCACCAGTTGGTTGCGGACCTGAGCCGGGGTCCAGCTCGGGTTGGCGCTGGCCACCAGGGCCGCCGCTCCGACCACGTGTGGGGTGGCCATCGAGGTGCCGCTGATCGTGTTGGTGGCGGTGTTGCTGGTGTACCAGGCCGAGGTGATCGACGAGCCGGGCGCGAAGATGTCCAGGCAGGTGCCGATGTTGGAGAACGACGACCGGGCGTCCGAGCTGGTCGTCGAGCCCACCGTGATGGCTTCCGTGGTCCGCGCCGGAGAGGTGTTGCAGGCGTTCGCGCCGCTGTCGTTGCCGGCTGCCAGGCCGTACGTGACGCCCGAGGCGATCGAGTTGCGGACGGCGTTGTCCAGGGAGCTGTTCGCTCCACCGCCGAGGCTCATGTTCGCCACGGCCGGCTTGATCGCGTTCGCGGTGACCCAGTCGACGCCGGCGATCACACCGGCGTTGGTGCCACTGCCGGAGCAGTTCAGCACCCGTACGCCGACGAGCTGGACGGCCTTGGCCACCCCGTACGCGGACCCGCCGACGGTGCCGGCGACGTGCGTGCCGTGCCCGTTGCAGTCGTCGGCCGACCCGCCGTCGACAGCGTCGTAGCCGGAGGTGGCCCGGCCGCCGAAGTCGTTGTGGGAGAACCGGATGCCGGTGTCGATGATGTAGGCGTGCACGTTGCTCGCCGTGTTGGGGTAGGTGTAGGAGCTGTCCAACGGCAGGTTGCGCTGGTCGATCCGGTCCAGGCCCCAGGAGGGCGGGTTGGCCTGCGTACCGGAGATCGAGACGGTGTGGTTCTGCTCGACGTACGCCACCGCCGGGTCGGCCGCGATCCGCGCCGCCGCGCTCGCGCTCACAGTGACCTCGAAGCCGCGCAGCGCCGCGCCGTAGGTGCGGGCCACGGTGCCGCCGTGGCGGCCGGAGAGCCGCTTCGCGGTGTCGCCGACCCGGTCCCGGGCCACGGCGCTGTCCTTGAGTACGACGATGTAGCTGTCCGGCACGGCGGTGGCTCCGCCGGCGGCCCGAACCACACCGACGGGTTCGGCGGCCAGGGCCGGGGTGCCGACGGCCAACACTGTCGCCGCGGCCACCCCGATCAGCACGGACCTTCGTGGAAGACCCATCTCCTACCTCCCTCTGACCGGCGGCGGAACGTGACCACCGGTCCCAACATCAATCGACAGTCGCCGATTTAGCTGAGGGTAGATCAGCAGGAGGGCAGTTGAACATGTCGAAAGGTCCATAACCTTCGAGTGATGACCCCCTACGGGCCCGGCGTCCGGGACGAACGGGGGACCGGCCCGGATTCGCCTCGCCGAGAATCGGGAAAGACTCTCGAACATGGAGAGTCAGCTCACCATCCTGCTCCCGGTCGCCGCCGTCTGGCTGGCCGCCGGCATCGTTGCCGACGGCCTGCCCCGGCTGCGCAACACCCGCGTGCTGCGCCGGCGTACCGGATGGTTGCTGGTGCTCGCCCTCACCGGTGCGACGCTCACCGCGGCCGTGCTCGGCGGCGGCCTGTTCAGCGCGGGCACCGCGCCGGTCGACCGGGCCGCCGCCGGGCTCACCCTCGCCGCTGGCCCGGCGCTCGTGGCGACGGTCTGCTCCGTACGACGGATCCGCCGGCTGCGTGCCGGTGCCGGCGCGTTCGCCAGCGCCCCCGCCACCCCCGCGCCGCACGGGCTGCGCGCCGCGGCGGCCCACCCGCTCGTCGGGCTGCCACTACAGGTCACCGCCCTGGCCACCGTGCCGGGACTGGTCGCGGCAGCCGGCACCGACCTCGGCGCCGACCCCGGGATCACCGGACCGGCGATCACCGTCGGCGCGGTCGCGGTGATCGCCATCGGGGTCCGGCACGCACTGCGGCACAATCGCCTCGCCGAGCGGGCCCGACCGGCCGCCGTACGGTCAGCGCGGACGGCTGGCGCTCTGCACGTATAGCAACTCCAGGATCGACCTGGTCGCCTCGAACCAGCGATCCAGCCAGTCCTGCGAGGGCACGGTGCCCTTCGGCGGCAGCTCCATCAGCAGGCCACGCAGCAACGGGTGGTCAGCCAGGGACTGGGGCGGCTCCATCGGCCAGCCGCTCGGTGGGAACGACGGCTCGATCAGCGGGTTCGGGTCCAGTGAGGGCAGCGAGAGCGGGGGATCCGTCGTCTCGGCGGTGCCCTCACGCCCGTTCAACTCCTGGTCGGTCGAGACCACCTCGGTCAGAACCGTGTCCCGACGAGCGCCGCGGTACTTGCCACCGAACCGCTCCGGCTTCGCCGGGCCGTTGGTGAGATTCTCTGAACCGATCGTCGTCATCCGTCTCGCCTACTCGCTCGGTTGCGGGTCGATGCGGCGGGTCGTCGACCAGCGCCGTACCGACCGGTTCAACGAGACGGGGGCGCAGTGGCGACGGGAATCCCGACGGAACCTCGCCGACCCCCGCCGGGACCCGCGACCGTCCGCCGTACGTGCCGGGGACGGACACGGCGAAAGTCCCCGTCCGGCGAACCGGACGGGGACTTCACTGACCACTCGGTCAGACCGCGCCGAACACACCACCGCGGGTGCCGGCGACGAAGGCGTGCCAGTCGCCTGGCGCGAAGACCAGGGCGGGGCCCGCCTTGTCCTTCGAGTCCCGCACTCCAACCGCCCCCGTCACGTACGCCACCTCCACGCAGTTGTCACAGTTCGGCCCGCTCTTCGAGCTCTTGAACCACGCTGCCTGCGTCAGGTCCACCGGGAACCCTTTGGTCGCCATTTCCACAACGGCTCCTCTGCCAGTTTTGCGATGTGTGCGACGGACTCCTCCGGACGTATGGCCGCAGCGCGGATGTGATCGAAGATGAAGCTGTACTTCTGTAGTTCGTCGCTCTTCTCGAGGAAGAGCCCACCCGTGGCGTTCTCCGCGTACACAACATCCGGATCACCGGGCTCAGGGAAGCTGAGGATCGTGAACGTGCCGTCCATGCCGGCGTGCGCACCCACCTCGAAGGGCAGGATCTGCAGCGTCACGTTCGGCAACTCGGCCACCTCGACCAACCGTCTGAGTTGGCCGCGCATCACCTCGTCCCCGCCCACCGGCCGACTTACCACCGCCTCATCGAGCACCACCCACAGATCGACCGGATCGTCCTGGGTCAATAACGACTGACGGCCCAGACGGACACGCACCCTTTGGTGCACCTGATCGGCGGTGAAGTCCGGACGAGCGGCGCGGATCATGGCCCCGGCGTACTCCTCGGTCTCCAGAAGGCCCGGAACGACCTGCTGTTCGTACGCCCGGATCGAACTCGCCGCCGCCTCCAGCCCGACGTACGCGCCGACGAGCACCGTGCTGTACGGGTGCCACCAGCCCTTCTGGCGGGCCTCCCGGGCGATCTGCACCAACTCGTCGCTCTCGGCGCCGACCACGCCGTAGATCCGCAGCATGTCCCGCACGTCGCGAGGGGTGGCCGTGGTGTGCCCGGTCTCGATCCGGGAGATCTTCGACGCCGAGCACTCCAACTGTTCGGCGACCACCTCGATGGTGATTCCGGCGGACTCCCGCTGGCGGCGCAGCTCGGCCCCGAGCCGCCGCCGTCTGATGGTGGGACTGCGCCGCTCACTCATCGCGCAACCCGTGACTCACTGGTCCCCGCCGCTGGCTGCTCGACCCCACTCGGGCTACCTCCGGTAACGCGCCACTGGGTGACACCCGCCGGGGGCGCGATCGTCGACCGGCGAGCGTTCGCGACGGAGGGGAGTGGTGCCGGTCCTCGGCCGGCCGCGACGGGCGAAACCGGCCCTCAGTGTGCCGCCCGGACGCGGATGGCTTCAATAGGCCTTTCGCGCGACACGCTCACGTATCGGCAAAAGTCGACGTGCAACTTGCATGAAGCACGTCCCTGATGCACTCTGTCCGTATGGCACGGATCACTCAGCGTCCCGGTTCGGTCCCTCGGAGTGGTGACCCCACCGATCCGGGGGCGCCGAGCCCGACGCGGGTCCGGCCGACGACAACGAGACCTGCTCCGGGGTAATGACCCCGCCGCTGCAAGCCGGCAAGCTGCGGCGGCGGGCGCGGTTCCCGGAAGCAACCGGGTGGTGGTCGGGTGGCGGCACGTCACCAGCGGGTACGGCCCGACCACCGCCATCCGCACCACCGGTTCACGAGGCACGACCCCGTCACCGGCCGAGACGTCCCCCGTTCAGGCACCGCCGGCGCAGCCGCCGGCCGATCCTCCCCAGGAGCCCATGTGCTTCCCCGCACCGGTGACGTACTGCACGTGACTCGCGCGGCGAGTGTCCAGTTCCTCAGGCCGATCAAGTTCCGGGTGATCCGGGTGCTCGACTGGCCGACCTATGACGGCTGGCTCTGGCTCGACGGCTACGAGTTGAACGCGGCGGGTGACGCGGTCACCCGACGGTCGATCTTCGTCCAGCGGGAAGGGCTGCAGCAGCTGCAGGCCGCCCCCGAACCCCGTCCGCACACCGTGCGGACCCGCCGTCCGGTCGCGCGCACCCCGGTCCGGGTGGGCTGACCGAGCAGATCCGCCGCCGGTGGGCGTGCCGTCGCCATAGAATCAGGTACGCCCACCCCGGCACCGTTCCACCCGCTCGTCCAGGACCCTGACCCTGGGATGGTCATGGTCAATCAGCCCGCCCTGCGGCGGCACCACCGCTCCCGTATCGCCTATGCCATCGGACTCCTCGCCCTCTTCGGGGCGATGGCGACACTCCTGGTCCTCGTCCGCGACCCGGCGATGTCGTCCACCCGGCTAAGCACACCGGTACCCGCACCGGAGATCACCGTGCTCGACTCCGACCCGCCGACTGACGACGGTCAGTCGGTCGACGAGGAACCGGGCTGGATCGACACGCACGCGCCGGCCGACCACCCCGGTGGTGCCGACCCGACCGGTCAGGTATCCGGCCTGGGTGCCGGCGGCCAGTCCGACAACCGTCAGGAAATCGCCGAGGCAGCTCCGGCCGGACACGGCGCCGAAGAGATCCGCCGCTCGCTGTTCTGGTCCGGCATCTTCGGCCTGGCCATCTCGCTGGCCGGCATCGGCCTCGTCGGCACCCGCCGCCGGATGTGGTGACAAGAGGTCACGGCGTACTCGTCGCAGTGGGGCTGGGTGTGGTCGGGGTCGTTCCGCTCGGAGGCTCGGCCTGCGAGACGATCAACAACACCTCATCGTCGGTCGACACCGACTCGCCCACCCCCGGCTCGGTGCCCACCACCGTGCCCGCCGGCAGCTCCGACGGGCGGTACACCACCCGGTAGGCCAGGCCGAGCCGATCCAACAGCCCCTCGGCGGTGGCCTGCGGCAGACCGGCGAGCGGCGGCACCGGCACCTCGTCCGGTGCGTCCGTGGTGGCCGAGCTGCTCGGGGACTCGCTCGTGGGCGCCGCCGAGGTGGGGGCCGCACTGGTCGGAGGGGCGCTGGTGGCACTGGTCGGCGGCGGTGACGGGGTGGACCCCGGATCGTCCCGGTCGTCATCCTGCGGGGAGCGCACCAACCAGAGCGCGCCCCCGATCAGGCCGGCGAGCAGCAGCGCCAGGACGCCCCAGAGGATCGGCAACCACCACCGCCGACCACCCTGCTCCTCGACGTACCACTCTCCGGCGGAGTCATCAGGTCGGGGCGAGCGCACCTCCGCCCGCCCGGACCACGGCGGAGGTATCGGCGCCGTCTGGTCGGCCGGCGGGCCCGGCCGGTCAGCGTCGGCGGGCAGGGGGCGGGTCGGGTCTTCGTCGTCCTCACCGACGGGTGGCTCCTGGCGGTCGTCGCTCATCGCACGTCCCTTCCCGAACCCGGACGGGCGTCACGGCCCTCGACCGCCAACCTAGTCGTCCACACCACCATCGGCGGGGATCAGCGTGCCGAGCCGCGCCGGCTGTCGACGGGGCAGAGCGGCGGGCACCCGCCGGGAAGCGGGACCCGCCGGCCAGGCGTCAGGGCGTGGGTTTCGTGGTCGGTTGCTCGTCGGAGGCCGCGCCGCACCAGATGCTGACCTGGTCGTTCCACCGGGCCGAGCCATCCTCGGTGGGCTCCTGCCGGTTGACCTTCCCGCTGCGTCCGGTGACGTAGCGCGGGTAGAGGCCCTCGTCGACCAACTCGTCGGCGGCGTCCGCGCAGCTCTCGCCGACCACGTCCGGCACCTCGGCGGCCGGCGCCGGTCCAGCGACCTGTAGTTGCACTGTCGTCCCCCGGGCAACCGCGGTGCCCACCTCCGGTGTGGTGCTCTCGACCGTACGACCGACGCCGCCACCGAAAACCAACCGCCAACCCAGCCGCTGCTTGCGCAGCGTCTCCCGGGCCTGCTCGAAGTCGGTGCCGATCACCGGCGGCACGGTCAGTCCGGCACCCTTGGTCGCGGTGGCGGAGGTCTGGACCGCCGACGGTGTCGGCCGTCCGGTGCTCGACCGCGGTGCGGTCGTCCGGCCGGTCGGCGCACCAGACGTGGTCGCAACGGCCAGCGGATCACCGACGGGTGTCTCGTCCTCGCCGGCCAGCAACCAGCCACCTGTCGCACCGACCGCGGCGAGCAGCACCGCCGCCAACCCGCCACCGAGCACGACGCTGGCCCGGCCCGCACCGCCACCGGCGGCATTCTGCCGACCCGGGTTCGTGTCCGTCATAACGCCCACCGCCTCATCACCGGCGACCGTACCGCCCGCCGCCCAATCCGCCGCGCCGGCGTCCCACACCGGCGGGTCGTTGCGACTCGCCGCGCCGACGACGGGACGTTACGCTGCCCGGCATGGCCAGACAGGGCTGGGGAGTGTCGATCGCGACGGCGATCGGGGTCGCTGCCGGCGCGGGTGCCGCACAACTGGGCTTCGGCTACGGGCTCGGCGTCATCACCTGGACGCCCACCGATGCCGCCGCTACCGACACCGCATGGGCGGACGGCCTCGCCTGGGCGACCTGGCTCGCCGCCAGCTCAACGGTCCTCGGCGCGGTCTGCGCGCAGCGGCTCCACCAACGCACCGCCCCGGCGAAGACCGCGATCTCTGCGCAGGCCGCTACCGACGATGTGGTCCGCCACGATGGCACGCCGCCCGGTGACCGGGCGACGGAGCACGAGCCCCCGGTCGACGCACGTCCACCGACAACCGGGGCCACCCCGGCCGGGGTGACGAGCACACCACCGTCGGTGGCCGAGTCGCCACAGCAGGACCGCGGGGGCCTGCTGCGGCGGGTGGCCCTGGCGCTCGGTGCCGGGTTGGGCGGGCTGGTCACGGTGCTGTTGATCGCCGTACCCGCGCGGGTCGCGACCGGCGCGGACACCGGCGCACCGCAACGGACGGCCGCCGTTCAGGCGACGCTGGGCATCCTGATCGGCGTCCTCGTCGCGGTCTGGGCGCTGCGTTCCCGAGCCGCTGCCGTCAACGTGACCGCGACGGCAGCCTGGCTCTGGCTGCTCGCGGTGATCTCGGTGATCGACGGGGTACGCGTCGGACGAGGGCTGACCGGCGCGCAACTCGGCACCTGGCAGTTCGACCCGGACCACGCCCGGTACTGGATCGGGGGGCAGCTCTACTGGCCGGGTGCGCTGCTGGCCCTGGTACCCGCGCTGCTGATCGGGGTGCTGGCCGCCCGGCGGTCCGCCCGCTCGGGTGGGCACCGGGTGGGTGCGGCGGCCTCCGGCGCGGCCGGTCCGATGCTCGTCGCGCTCGCCTACCTGACCACCCTGCCGCACTGGTCGACGCTCGGCCCCGCGCAACTCTCCACCCAGCTGATCGCCCCGTACGCGGTGATCGCCGGTATCGGCGGCTCGGTGCTGGCCGCCCGCCTCGGCGAGCGGGCCGAGCGGCACCACCTGACCGAGCGGCACCACCCGACCGCGCTGAGTGCGGCTGACCGGAGTCCGGCAGCTCAGGGCACGGAGGCCGAGCCGGCCCCGGTCGCTCAGGGCACGCTGGCCGACCCGGCAGTGGTCACCGACAGCGGTCCCGCCCCGGCGACCTCCGGCTCGACGGCCGGGACCGCTGCCCGGCGCAGGAAGCCCGACACCTCAGCGCAGACGCCCGGCCCGGACTCGCTGCCCGGCGAGGCGACCGCCGTACCGCAGGTGCCCGCCCCGCGAACGAACCCGGACCACACCGATCCGGCCCACCCCACCGAAGCAGCAGCCCCAACCCCCAGCCCTCGCCGCCCCCGACCACCCCGCCGCCAACCCCCCAACTAACCCCCCCGGGCACCCGCCCGACCTCTGTTGATCATGAAGTTATTGTCATGACACGCCGGGCGGGGTGGCAATAACTTCATGATCAACGCGTGCGGCGGGGGTGGGCGTGGGGGCGGGCGTGCGGGGTTAGGGGGTTGGCCAGGTGTGGACGGGTTGGTTGGTGCGCTGGAGTTCGGCGTAGCGCTGGACCATGTGGTGCAGGGCGGCCGTCCGGTCCATGCCGTGGTGCCGTTCCGCCGCCCAGACCGCCTCGGTCTGCCAGACGGCGCCGTTGCGGCCGGTACGACAGCGCTGCTCGATGATGCCGAGCAGGCGGTCCCGCTGCGCCGCGGCGACACCGAACCCGTCCAGGCCGGCAGCGGCGGTGGGCAGCAGTTGATCCAGGACCAGCTTGGTGACCGGCACGTCACCGAGCCCGGGCCAGTGCAGCACGGCGTCCAGGCCACGTCGGGCGGCGGCGTGGAAGTTCTCCTCGGCCGAGCTGAAGGTGAGTTGGCTCCAGATCGGCCGGTCGGCCTCGGCCAGACCGCGTACCAGCCCGAAGTAGAAGGCCGCGTTGGCCAGCATGTCCACCACCGTCGGCCCGGCCGGCAGCACCCGGTTCTCCACCCGCAGGTGCGGGCGGCCGTTCATGATGTCGTAGACCGGCCGGTTCCACCGGTAGACAGTGCCGTTGTGCAACCGCAACTCGCCGAGCTGTGGCACACCGCCGGCGTGCAGGACCTCCACCGGGTCCTCGTCCTCGCAGATCGGCAGCAGCGGCGGGAAGTACCTGACGTTCTCCTCGAAGAGGTCGAAGATCGAGGTGATCCACCGTTCGCCGAACCACACCCGGGGTCGTACGCCCTGGGCCTTCAGTTCGTCCGGGCGCGTGTCGGTGGCCTGCTGGAACAGGGCGATCCGGGTTTCGGCCCACAGTTGGCGGCCGTACAGGAAGGGGCTGTTCGCGCCGACCGCCACCTGCACACCGGCGATGGCCTGGGACGCGTTCCAGTAGTCGGCGAAGCTGTCCGGGGCGACCTGGAGGTGGAACTGGAGGCTCGTGCAGGCGGCCTCGGGGGCGATCGAGTCGGTGTGCGTCCGCAACTGCTCGACGCCGCGAATGTCCAGTTCGATGTCCTCGCCACGGGCGCCGACGATCTGGTCATTGAGCACGCGGTAACGCTCGTTGGTGGAGAGATTGTCCTCGACCAGGTGCCCCTCGGTGAGGGTGGGCAGGATGCCGACCAGGACGATCTTCGCGTCGGATCTGGCGGCGCGCTCGTCGGCCCGGGAGAGGCTGCCGCGCAGGTCGTCCTCGTAGTCGGCGAAGCCGGTGCCCTCGATCAGTCGGGGCTCGGCGTTGAGTTCGAGGTTGAACTGCCCCAACTCGGTCTGGAAGAGGGGGTCGGCGATGTCGGCGAGGATCTCCTCGTTGCGCATCGCGGGCTCGGCGGCCGAGTCGACCAGGTTGAGCTCGATCTCCAGGCCGGTCATCGGCCGGTCCGCGTCGAAGCCGAAGTCGTCGAGCATCAGGGCGAAGACGTCCAGGCACCGCCGCACCTTCTGCCGATACCGGACGCGATCATCCCGGGTGAAGGCGCCCTCTGAGACGTCCCTGCCCATGTGTCCTCCCGACGGCCGGCGCGGTCGGGATCCTGCCGTCCCGGAAGCGCTTTGTGAAGCATCCACGGTAAGAGCGCCCACCTGACCGGGGCCAGAGGCCGACGCCGGTGATCCGAGGTCGGCCGGCGCGGACGCGCTCGTGGCGCCATCTGTACCCCGTCGCCGCCCTGCTGGACCCGGTGGCGGTGCGATCAACTCGTGACAATTACCACGAGCGGAGACGACGCAGGGCCCGCGCCGACGTACGGCGCGGGCCCTGCGTGCCGGATCATTCGGGAGGATGCCCCTGACACTCCGACGATCCCAGGGGTCAGGCCTGACGGACGGCCTCGCCCTCGATCTCAATCTTGATCTTGCGGCTGACCAGCACGCCACCGGTCTCCAGGGCGACGTTCCAGGTCAGGCCGAACTCCTCGCGGTCGATCTCGGTGCTCGCGGAGAAGCCGAAGATGTCCTGGCCGAACGGGCTGCGGCCGACACCCTCGAACTCCACCTCCAGCTCGACCGGACGGGTAACGTCCTTGATGGTCAGCTCACCGGTGAGCACGAACTCGCTGCCGCGTCGGGACTTGACCCCGGTGCTGCGGAACTCGAGCGTCGGGAACTTCTCGGCGTCCAGGAACTCGGCGCTGCGCAGGTGCGCGTCCCGGTCGGCCTGGGTGGTGTCGACGCTGGCGGCCTGAATGGTGGCGACGACCGACGACTGCAGCGGGTCCTCGGCAACGGTGATGGTGGCGGTCGCCTCGTTGAACTCACCGCGAACCTTGCTCACCATCATGTGCCGGGCAACGAAGCCGACCCGCTTGTGCGCCACGTCGAGCGCGTAGGTGCCGGCCGCCGGGATGGTGAGGCCGTCCCAGTCGCGGGTAACCGCATCGATGCTGCTGGTCATGCTGCTGTCCTCCAGGGGATTGTTTAATAGCCCAACGACTGCGTGAGCAACTATAATCGCAACAATATTCCCCGTGTCAAGCACTGGTATGATGAACCGGTGACCAACGTCTTCGACGATCCCCGGATCACCGCCGTCGGCCTGCTCTTCGAGGCGCACGCCGGGCTGTCCGCCCGGTTCACCGCCCAGCTGGAGGAGCACGGCCTCTCCGCGGTCGAGTTCGAGGTCATCACCCGACTCGCCCGCTCGCCCGGCAACCAACTACGGATGACCGACCTCGCCGCCCAGACCTCCCTGTCGACCAGCGGAGTGACCCGCGTGGTGGACCGGATGGAGCGCGACGGCCTGCTCACCCGCCGGGCCTGCCCGAACGACCGGCGCAGCTCGTACGCGGTGGTCACCGCCGCTGGGATGCAACGCCTGAACGAGACGCTGCCCGGCCACCTGCAGATAATCGATCAGTGGTTCACCGGGCAGCTCGACCCCGAGGCGCTGGCGGCCCTCCTCGACGGGTTGCGACGGGTCCGCGACGCCGCGCATCCGTGCGCCACCGCCGGCAGTGACGACGTCGACCCGGAGCAGAGCGCCGACGCCGACAGCGCCGCCCGACGACAGTGAGAAGCACTGTCACCGCCCGCGCGCGGCGGCAGAAAGACCGGCAGAACTGACCCAACCAAGCTGGAGGATTCGGTCCAAGCCGACTTTCTGCCATCGCATCGGTGGCAGGCTTCCTGCACCGGGGATCACCGGGGGGTGACGGCGCGGGCGATCAGCGAGGGGTAGCACCAAAGGGGGCTCTTCGCCCGCGCCACTCTCCCGTCGCGATCCTCCCGGGCATGCGCGGGCACCCGATCCGCTCCTACCGGGTCGGCCCATCCCGGTCGGCGACCAGCGCGTAGAGCAGGCCCGACTCCTGCGGCAACAGCCGGATGCCGGTCTCCACGCAGACCCGGTCCAGTCGATCGAGCACCGTCGGGTCCGCGGTGCTCGCGGCCAGTCCCACAAGTGCTTCCACCACGTCGCGGCGATCCTGCCCCGCGGTGTCGGCGGCGGCAGCGAACCACTCGGCGGCCAACTCCCGGTCACCCCGGTGCAGCGCCAGGTTCCCCTCGATCAGCGCACACAGCCCGGCCTCCGGCCCACCCCACCTCAGCGTCGGGTCGCCGGACCGTTGTCGCGGCACTGTCGGCCGCGCCGCCAACGGCTCCACGCCCCCGGCACGCAACTCGGCCAGCACCTCGGTCGCCTCCGCAACCCGCCCGTCCTGGGCGAGCGCCAGCCCGATGGTCCCCAGCACCCGACGGCGACGCCCGGGGTCACCCAGCTCGGACAGGGCCTCGATGGCCCGCTGGCCACGGTCGACGGCGTCCGCGTACCAGCCCTCCAGCCGGGCGACCTCGGCACGGTTGGCCCAGCCCAGCACCCGCAGACGCTGCTCCCCGCTCTCCACGGCGAGCCGGTCCACCGCAGCGAGCCGGCGGCGGGCCGCAGCCAGGTCGCCCGCGCGGATCTCGTGCCAGACGAGGCTGTTCTGGGCCACCGCCAGGTCCCGGGTCCGGCCGTTGCGGGCAGCCAACCGCAACAGCGCCTCGGCCTGCTCGCGAGCCTCCTCCTGCCTCCCCACGGAGATCAGCAGGGTGCCGAGCACGTTGCGCGCCTCCAACTCCCCGGTGACGTCGCCGGCCTGCCGGAAGGTGTCCAGCGCCGCGCGAGCCGTCGACAGCTCCTCCGCCCCCGCCCCGTGCTCGGCGGCCAGCCGGGCGACCCCGAGTGCTGCCCAGCCCCGCAGGAGAGGGTCGGCGTCGCCGGTCCGCGGGTCCGCCAACAGCCGCCGCAGCCACTGCCGCCCGACGACATCGCGTCCGCGGAACCGCCACCAGCGGGTCAGGCAGGCCGCCAGCCGCAGTGCGGTCAACGGGTCGTCGGTGGCCGCGTGGGCCAACGACGAACTGATGTCGCTGCTCATCTCGTCCAGCCGGTGCACCGCGTCGGGCAGGTGTGGGCCGACCAGGTCGCTGGCGGTCCGTGCCACCAGGCGCGCGATGACCTCCGCGTGTCGACGCCGGATGCAGGTCAGCTCACCCTCACCGGCCGCCTGCTCGACGGCGTAGTCACGGACCGCGTCCAGCAGCCGGAACCGGAACGACCCGGTTCCGCGTACGCTCAGCAGCCCCAGCTCGACGAAGCGGTCCAACAGTGGCACCGGGTCGATCGCCACCGTGCCGTCCCGGTCGGCCTCGTCGGCGAGCATCTCCTCGGCCAACTCCACCGACCAGCGGTTGCCGAAGACGGCCAACTGCCGCAGCGCGGCCCGCTCGTCCGACGCCAACAGCCGGTAGCTGAACGCCACCGCGTCCCGCAGGGTGACCGCTACCGCGCCCCCCGCACCGTTGTCGGGTCCGCTCGTGCGACCCGTGAGCCCCTCCGGTGCGTCCCAGCCCGGGTGGGTGGAGGCGTCGGCCGGAGTGGCCAGGTCGAGCACCCGGTCGCCGTACCGGTCGAGCAGTTCGGTGAGGTCGAGGAGCCGGCCCCGGGCGGCCATCAGCTCGATGGCCAACGGCAGCCCACCCAACCGGCGCACCAACGCGGCGAGCGCCGGCATCTCAGCGGGGGTGGGCGGCTCCCGGCGCACCTGAGCGAGCCGGGCGGTGAACAACGCGACCGACGGCCACGATTCGAGTCCGGCGTGCTCGGCCTCCGGCGGTGGCACGTCCAGCGGCGCGACCGGCCAGACCCGCTCACCGGGCAACCCGACCGGGTGTCGCCCGGTGACCAGCACCCGCAGTGCGGGCAGTGCGCCGATCAACCGGTGCAGGGTCGCGGCCACCGGTCCCGGGGCGTGCTCCACCGCGTCCATCACCAGCAGCGCCGGCCGTCCGGTGAGCCGGGCCACGAGTTCGGACAGGCGCGCCACACCGAGTACGGACATCGAGGCGGCGAGCACGTCCGGACCGTCCGATCCCTCGCCGACCAGCACACCGGCGACACCGCCCGGGTGGGCGGAGGCCACCAGGTGCGCCACCGACGTCGCCAGGGCGGTCTTGCCGACGCCGGCCAGCCCGACGAGGCTCACCAGCCGGGGCCCTCGCTCGGCGGTCAGCATTGCGGCCAGCTCGGTGAGGTCGCGGTCCCGGCCGATCAACGCGACCGGCGGCGGGAGCGCGACCGACGGGCCGGCGGGTGCGGCCGACGCGGCGGTCCCGCTGACCGCGAACGTCGTCGACGTGACGTCCGGTGGGGCCGGCTCGGCACCGACGCCCCGGGCCGCGGCCAGGAACGCCGCCCGGCTGGCGCCGGTCAGCGCCAACGCCCCGGCGAGCAGCTCGACGGTGGTGCGTTGCGGCCGGATCGACCGGCCACGCTCCAGGTCACGCACCGTCCGCACGCCCACCCCGGCCCGGGACGCCAACTCGGCCTGGGTCAGGCCGGCGGCGCGTCGATGCCCGCGGAGCAGCTCCGGCAGTGTGGTCCGCCCAGCCGGGCTCCGCGACCAGTCATGATCCGGAGTCATGGGCTCGAAGAGTACGGATCGACTCCGACCATCGGCAGTCGAACGTCGGGCTACCGACGCCCGCTCGCCGAAACCCGACAGCCGTACGGACAGCCCGTCCGGAACGACCGGCTGATCAGTTCGGCTGGACCACTCAGAGACCCAGATCCCGAGCGATGATCATGCGCTGCACCTCGCTGGTGCCCTCACCGATCTCCAGGATCTTGGAGTCCCGCCAGAACCGGGCAACCGGGTACTCGTTCATGAAGCCGTACCCGCCGTGGATCTGGGTGGCCTCCCGGGCGTTGTCCACGGCGATCGTGCTGGCGTGCAGTTTCGCGATGGCGGCCTGCCGCTTGAACGGCTCGCCGGCCAGCATCCGCGCGGCGGCGTCGTAGTAGGCCAACCGGGCGGTGTGCGCCTTCAACTCCATGTCGGCAATCTTGAACTGGATGGCCTGGTTGGCGCCGATCGGCTGACCGAAGGCGTGCCGTTCCTTCGCGTACCTGATGGACTCGTCGACGCAGCCCTGCGCGAGACCGACGGCCAGCGCGGCGATGGCGATCCGGCCCTCGTCGAGGATCCGCAGGAACTGCGCGAACCCCCGACCCCGTGCGCCGAGCAGGTTGGCGGCCGGCACCCGGCAGTCGTCGAAGGTCAGCTCGTGGGTGTCCGAGGCGGTCCACCCCACCTTGGAGTAGCCGGGGGCCACGGTGAACCCGGGCGTGCCGGTCGGCACGATGATCGTCGACAGCTCCTTGGAGCCGTCCGGATTTGTGCCGGTCACCGCGGTGACAGTGACCATGGCCGTGATGTCGGTCCCGGAGTTGGTGATGAACGCCTTCGACCCGTTGATCACCCACTCGTCGCCGTCGAGCACCGCCCGCGTCTGCGTGCCGGCGGCGTCCGAGCCGGTGCCCGGCTCGGTGAGCCCGAAGCCGGCCAGCGCCTCGCCGCTGAGCAACCGGGGCAGCCAGGTCGCCTTCTGCTCCTCGGTGCCGAAGCGGTAGATCGGCATCGCGCCCAGCGAGACCGCCGCCTCCAGCGTGATGGCCACACTCGAGTCGACCCGGGCCAACTCCTCCAGCGCCAGGCAGAGCGCGAAGTAGTCGCCGCCCATGCCGCCGTGCTGCTCGTCGAAGGGCAGGCCGAACAGGCCCATCTTGCCCATCTGCCGGATCACCTCGTACGGAAAGGTGTGCTGCTCGTAGTGCTCGGCGATGACCGGCGCGACCACCTCGCGGGCGAATTCCCGCACGCTCTCGCGCAGCGCCTCTTGTTCGTCGGTGAGCCGGAAGTCCATCTCATCCTCCTGTAAGGACGGTCCGCCTCGGCGCTCGTGACGCCGAGGGCGGGTCGCTGTGCGGGCCCGAGCCGATGATCAGACCGGGGTGACGCCGTGCCGACGGCGGGAGAAGTGCCGGTCCTTGGTGCGCGCCGCCGCGAATCGGCGGACCAGTTCGGTGCGCAGGTCGTGCGGCTCGACGATGGCGTCCACCACCAGTTCGCTGGCGAGCCGGACGACGTCGATGTCCTGCTCGTACTCGGCGCGCTTGGCGGCGACGAAGGCGGCCCGCTCGTCCTCGTCGGCAATGGCGGCGATCTTGTTGGCGTAGACCGCGTTCACTGCCGCCTCGGCGCCCATCACGGCGATCTTCGCGGTGGGCAGGGCGATGGTGGCGTCCGGCTCGAACCCGGGACCGGCCATCGCGTAGAGGCCGGCGCCGTACGCCTTGCGGACCACCACGCAGATCTTCGGCACTGTCGCCTCGGAGATCGCGGTGATCATCTTGGCGCCGTGCCGGATGATGCCCTGCTTCTCCACCGCGCTGCCGACCATGAAGCCCGGTACGTCGCTGAGGAACAGCAGGGGCACGTTGAACGCGTCGCAGAGCTGCACGAACCGGGTGGCCTTGTCGGCCGAGTCGACGAAGAGCACGCCGCCCTTGAACATCGAGTTGTTGCCGACCACGCCGACGACCTGGCCGTCGAGCCGACCGAAGCCGATGGTCAACTCCTTGGCCCAGAGCGCCTGGATCTCGAAGAACGAGCCCTCGTCGAGCAGGCCCTTGACGTACCGCCGCATGTCGAACGCCTGCCGCTCACTGGCCGGCACCAGCGCGGCCAGGTCGGCCTTCGCGGGCGCGGCGACCGCCGGCGCGGCCGGCGGTTGCTGGGTCCAGTTCGCCGGCAGGTACGACAGGTAGGTCTTCACGACGTCGAGCGCGTCGGCCTCGGTCTTGCAGAGGAAGTGCCCCACTCCGGATTCGGTGGTGTGCACCTTCGCCCCACCCATCGCCTCCAGGGTGGTCTTCTCGCCGGTGACCATCTCGACCATCCGGTCGGAGCCGAGATACATGCTGGCGTTGCCGTCGACGAGCGCCACCACGTCGCAGAACGCCGGGATGTACGCCCCACCGGCGGCGCTCGGACCGAACAGCGCGCAGACCTGCGGGATCGAGCCCGAGGCGCGGACCTGGTTCCAGAAGATCTTGCCAGCGCCGCGCCGGCCGGGGAAGAGGTCGACCTGGTCGGTGATCCGCGCGCCGGCCGAGTCGACCAGGTAGACCATCGGCACACCGGCGCCGTACGCGCGCTCGATGATGCGGATGATCTTCTCGACGGTGCGGGCGCCCCAGCTGCCGGCCTTGACTGTCGAGTCGTTGGCCATCAGACAGACCTGTCGGCCGTCGATCGTGGCGGTGCCGGTCACCACGCCGTCGGCGGGCAACCCGTCGGCGAGCGCGTTGGCGTAGAGGCCGTCCTCGACGAATGAGCCCTCGTCGACCAGGAGCGCGACCCGCTCACGGGCGAAGAGCTTGCCCTTGGCCGCGTTGGCGGCGTGATACTTGTCCGCGCCGCCGGACCGGGCGCGCTTGCGCAGCTGCTCCAGTGCCTCACCGTCGAGCGTCACGCCGACTCCTCCAGCAGATGACCTGAACGATCGTTAGGCTAGCGCATGACTGCGACTGTCGGCGACCTACGAGCGAATCAGACAGTCGAGCCGAGAGCAAGACATTGAATAACATGAATGAGTGTCGCTAGGCTCCTGACACCCCTCCTCCCGGATTGGAGTCAGCGATGACCTCACGACTCAATCGGTTCGCGGTCGCGTTGCTCGCGACGGCACTCACCACCCTCGGCCTCACGGTCGCCAACCCCGCGCCCGCGTCCGCCGCCATGACCATCTGCTACAACACCAGCCAGGCGGGCAGCTACGCCAGCGTCGCCAACCAGGCCGCCACGATCTGGAACAACGCCACCGTCAACCTGACGCTCTCGGCGAACTGCGGCTCGAACCTGCGGATCTACCGGATCACCGGCGGCGGCTCTTACGCCGTGCGGACCAGCCTCGGCAACGGCCGGGTCTACATCGACACCCAGCAGGCCGCCCAGTACAGCGTGCTGCGGATCATGACCCACGAGATCGGGCACATCCTCGGCCTGCCGGACAACTACAACGGGAACTGCTCGCTGCTGATGTCTGGCGGCAGCGCCGGCACCAGCTGCACCAACCCGTACCCGAGCAGCGCCGAGGCGAGCCGGGTCAGCAACCTCTTCGCCGGCACGTTCAGCGCCACCGACCGCAGCGCGGACATCTTCCGCGACAGCTGGCCGAGCATGCTCACCTCGGTGAGCTGAGCGACCTGGCACGACGAAGGGGCTGGCGCGTGCGCCGGCCCCTTCGTCGTCCCCGAACGCTCAGCTCGGCAGCGGCGTCAGCCGGGTACGCGGGCCGGCCCGCAACACACCCGACGGCAGCTTCTTGCCGAGCAGCTCCTCGGCCAACTCCGCCACCTCGATGAGGGCCGCAAGGTCGATGCCTGTGTCGATGCCCATGTCGTGCAGCATGTGCACGGCCTCCTCGGTGGCCAGGTTGCCGCTCGCCCCCGGCGCGTAAGGGCACCCACCGAGGCCACCGACGCTGGCGTCGAACTCGGTCACCCCCAACTCCAACGCGGTCAACAGGTTGGCCAGTGCGGTACCCCGGGTGTTGTGGAAGTGCAGCAGGACCGGCACGTGCGCGTTGCGGTCGCGTACCGCGGTCAGCAGCTCGCGGACCCGGCGTGGGGTGCCCATGCCGGTGGTGTCGCCGAACGCGACCCGGTCCGCGCCGTCGCGGACCACGCGGTCCACGATCCCGGCCACCCGCTGCGGGTCGATGTCCCCCTCGTACGGGCAGCCGAAGCTGGTCGCCACGATCACCTCGACCCGCGCCGAGGCCCCGTGCAGCAGGTCGATCAGCTCGGCGATGTCGTCCAGCGACTCGTCGGTGGACCTGTTGACGTTGCGCCGGTTGTGCGTGTCGCTGGCCGAGACCACCACCTCGATCTCGGTGAACCCGGCGGCGAGTGCCCGCTGCGCGCCCCGGGTGTTCGGCACCAGCGCCGAGTAGCGCACCCCGTCAGCCTTCACCGCCCGCCGCCACACCTCGTCGGCGTCCGCCATCTGCGGGATCGCCTTCGGGTGCACGAACGACACCGCCTCGATCCGGCGTACACCGGTGCCGGAGAGGGCGTCGAGCAGCCGCACCTTGGCGTCGGTCGGGATCGGATCCTCGTTCTGCAACCCGTCCCGTGGCCCAACCTCACGGATCGAGACGGAATCTGGCAGCTGGCTCATCGGTCACCTCGCTGTGACGTGGGGTGGGTGTGGTGGCTGGGCTGGCGTCGGCGTGGCGGGCGTGCGGGCGTGCGGGGACAGCTTGTCGTCCACGCGCCCTTTGCTTTGCATACCCATATGCAACGGTCACCGTCCGTGAGCCGGACAACCACTGTCGCATCCAGGTAAGCAGAGCAAAGGGCGTGCCCACCAGTCTCGCCCCGCCGTCCGGGTCGCCCGTCGGGTCGCCCCGCCATCGGGCCTGGCCGCCGGGCCAGGACCGCGCCGCCGGGCCAGGACCGCGCCGGCAGGCCAGGACCGCGCCGGCAGGCCAGGACCGCGCCGGCAGGCCAGGACCGCGTGCCAGGGCCGGGAGGACCGAAGGGTCCGCCCCAACGGCCGGTCGGGCCGCGCCCGGGCGGCCGGGTGATCAGCGCATGCGGGAGACGATGGCGGTGTCGTAGGTGCCGGAGCGGAACTCCTCGTTGGTGAGCAGCTCGGCGAAGAAGGGGACGTTGTTCTTCGGGCCCTCGATCTGGAAGGCGGCCACCGCGTCCCGAGCGCGGTCGAGCACCTCGGCGCGGGTCGCGCCGGTGATGATCAGCTTGGCCAACAGGCTGTCGTAGAACGGGGTGACCGTGTTGCCCTCGGTGTAGCCGGAGTCCACCCGGACCCCCTCGCCCGCCGGCTCCACCCAGGTCCTGATCACACCAGGGCCGGGCAGAAAGCGCTTCGGGTCCTCGGCGTTGATCCGCATCTCCATGGCGTGTCCACCGGGGGTCAACGCGTCCGGGTCGAACGTCGGCGCCAGCCCAGAGGCCACCCGCAACTGCTCCTCGACCAGGTCGATGCCATAGACGTACTCGGTCACCGGGTGCTCCACCTGCAACCGCGTGTTCATCTCCAGGAAGAAGAAATCCTCGGTGGCCGGATCGAAGAGGCACTCCACAGTCCCCGCGTTGCGGTAGTCGACCGCCTCGCCGGCCCGCACCGCCGCCGCCAGCAGACGGGAGCGCAACTCCGGCGAGACCGCTGGCGACGGGGACTCCTCGACCAGCTTCTGGTTGCGGCGCTGCACCGAGCACTCCCGCTCGCCGAGCGCCACCACCCGACCGTCGGCCAGGCCGAGGATCTGCACCTCGACGTGCCGTACCCGGGGAAAGTACCGCTCGATCAACACCGAGCCGTCGCCGAACATCCGCTCGGCGAACGCGCGTACCTTGTCGTACTCGGTGCGCAGCGCGGCCTCGTCGACGGCCACACCCATGCCCATGCCGCCACCGCCGGCGGCGGCCTTGACCATCACCGGATAGCCGATCTCGGCGGCGGCCGACACCGCCGCGTCCAGGTCGGCGGCCGGGTCGGTGGTGCCGGGCGCGACCGGAACGCCCGCCGCCGCCATCAGGTTCCGAGCGTTGATCTTGTCGCCCATCGCGGTGATCGCGTCCGCGTCAGGTCCGACCCAGATCAGGCCGCTCGCCTCGACGGTACGGGCGAACTCGGCGTTCTCCGACAGGAAGCCGTAGCCGGGGTGGATGGCCTGCGCGCCAGTCGACTTCGCGGCGGCGAGGATCGCCTCGGTGTTGCGGTAGCTCAGCGCCGGGTTCGGTGGGCCGATGAGGACCGCCTCGTCCGCCTCCGCGACGAACGGCAGGTCGGCATCGGCCTCCGAGTACACAGCGATCGCGCGGATGCCGAGCCGCTTGGCGGTCCGGATGATCCGGCGGGCGATCTCGCCCCGATTGGCGACCAGCAGTGACTCGATCATGTTTCCTCCCGGCGTCCGGATGGTGGGACGATGTCAGGGAATCATGACCGGCACGGTTCTGACGAGTCGACTCAGGCGAGCAGCGCGGCCAGGGTCGCCCCGCGCAGCAGCTCGGCGCGGCGACGTCGGTCCACCTCTCCACCGAGAAACGGCGTCGAGTTCATCAGGCCGAACGCGGCGTGCGCGAGCACCCGCGCCTCACCGTCGGGCATACCCGGGTGCAGCGCGGTGAGCACCGTCACCCACTCTTCGACGTAGAGCCGTTGCAGCCGACGGATCCGCCGCCGCGGCTCCTCGGGGAGGCGGTCCAACTCGTGCAGGTGCAACGCGATCACCGCCGGGTTGGCCAGGGCGAACTCGACGTGGAAGTCGATCAGCGACTCCAGCACGCCGCGCGGGTCGTCCGACCGCCCAGCGGCGCGTTCCCGCCCACCTGCCAGCAACCCCTCGCTGACCGGGATCAGCGCGGCGGCCAGCATGGCCTCCTTGCCGGCGAAGTGGTGGTACAGCGCCGGACCGGTGACCCCGGCGGCAGCGCCGATGTCGTCCATCGACACGCCGTGATAGCCGCGCGCTGCGAAAAGACCTACCGCGATCTCCAGGATCTCGTCCTTGCGGGACCTGCGCCGGCCCGCACCCGCCGCACCCCGTGCCTGCTGCTCCACCGTCACCGGGCAAGCCTAGACCGGGAACTGCCTGCGGTGGAGCGGCGGCTGACGGTCGTTCCGCACTGTGGTGGCTTGACCCTCGACCCGGTCGAACCGGCACGGTCACCGGCATGACCGCCACTGCTCTCGGCCGGGACTTCCGGCTGCTCTGGTCCGCCACCGTGTCGTCGCGATTCGGAGACGCGCTGCGTACCCCGGCGCTGGCCCTGTTGGCCGCGACCGTGACCCGCGATCCCCGGATCATCGCGGCGGTCACCGTGGCCGGGCAGTTGCCGCCGCTGCTCTTCGGCCTGCTCGGCGGGGTGTACGCGGACCGCTGGGACCGCCGTCGGACGATGGCGGTGGTCGACGGGGTACGCGCTGGCGTGGTGGCGGCGCTGGCCGTGGTGGTCGCGCTCAACCGGGTCAGCGTCCCGGTGTTGCTGGTGGCGGCGTTCCTGCTCGCCGCGTTGGGCACCCTCTTCGACTCCGCCTCGTTCGCGCTGCTTCCCGCGGTGGTGCCGCCGGACGCGTTGCCCCGGGCGAACGGCCGGCTCCAGGCTGGGTCAGCGGTGGCCGGTGGTTTCCTCGGGGCTCCCGCCGCCGGTGTCCTGTTCGCCGCCGCCCCGGCCCTTCCGTTCGCCCTCGACGCCGTCACCTTCGCGGTGGCCGCACTGCTCGTGCTGGCCCTCGCCCCGCCGGCGGGGACGAGGGTGCGGAGGCGACGCGGCTCGGTGTGGAGCGAGATCGTCGAAGGGCTGCGCTGGCTGCGGGCGCACCGGATCCTGTGGCGGCTCACACTGCTCACCGCGGCGAGCAACCTGGCGATCAGCGGGATCATGGCGGTACTGGTGCTCTACGCGCTGGACGTGCTGCGGGTGCCGCCGGCCGGGTACGGGCTGTTCGCCGCCGCCGCCATCTTCGGGGGCCTGGCGGGGGCGCTCGGGGCGGGCCGGCTCGCCGCGCGGCTCGGCACGGTGCCGGCGCTGCGGGTCGTGCTGGCCGGGCAGACCGTGGCGCTGACCGGCTTCGCGCTGGCTCGGGATCCGGTGCCGGGTGGGATCGCGCTGGCCGTCTTCGCCGCCGGCACCGTGGTGTGGAACAGCCTGTGGGCGTCGTACGGGCAGCGGCAGGTGCCGGGCGAGTTGCTGGGCCGGGTCGGTGCGGCGCAGCGGATGGTCGGTCTGCTCACCGCACCGCTCGGGGCGGCGCTCGCCGGGTTGGCCGCCGCGGCGTACGGCACGGTGCCGGTGGCGGGCGCGGCGGCGGGGACGTTCGCGCTGGTCACCCTGACCGCGTGGCGGATGCTGCGGTCGGCCGCACCCGGCGTGCTGAGCCGCAGCGGCGTTGCCTAGCTCGGCGTTCGCTCGCGGTGGGACAGCCCGGACAGGCGCATCGCGATCCGTCGACGGGCCGGTGGAACGGCACCGAGCAGCCGGAGCAGCACGTCCCGGGCGGGCCGGCCGGCCGGCGAGACGGCCGCCAACCTGGTCAGCCCGGCGGCGAAGCTCATCACGTCCTCGGCCATCGGTCGCTGCCGGGCGTCGTAGTCGTCGAGCAGCTTCTCCGGGCCACCGTCGAGCATGTCCGCCACCGCGGTGCCGAGCGCGACCGCGTCGCAGATGCCGAGGTTCATGCCCTGCCCGCCGGCCGGGCTGTGCACGTGCCCGGCGTCACCGGCCAGCAGCACCGGTCCGGCTCGGAAGGTGTCGGCGATCCGGTGGTGAACCCGGAACCGGGAACCCCAGACCACGTCGGTCACCCGGTCGGGTCGTCGTACCGGACCGCGCTCGTCGAGCAGTGCCTGAAGGTAGGCCGCATCCGGTTCGGCCGGTGCGTCCTGCACGGCGGCGACCATCCGGACCACCCCGCCGGGGAGTGGGGCCCAGACCAACGGCCCGGGGCGGGCGAGGAAGAGCGCCGCCTCGTCGCGGGGCAGCACGCTGTGCACCCGCACGTCGGCGAGGACGAAGGATTCCTCGTCGCTGCTGCCGGTGAAGCCGATGCCGGCCAACTGCCGGACCGTGCTGTGCAGGCCGTCCGCGCCGACCACGAACCGGGCGCGCACCGCCTGCCCGTCGACCTGCGCGAGCATGCCGTCACCGACGCGGCTCAGCCCGGTGAGCCGGCAGGGCCGTCGTACCTGGACACCGAGTTCGGCCAGTTTTTCGGTGAGCACGGTCTCGGTGACCGCCTGGGAGATCAGCAGCGCGTAGGGGAAGCGGGACGGCAGCTCGTGGAACGGCACCGACAGCAACACCCGGTCCCGGTCGCGCACCGTGAAACGCGGCGTCCGCACCGCCTGGGCGATCAGCGGCGCGGCAGCGCCGATCCGGTCCAGCACCTCCAGGGTGTACGCGTGCACGACGGCGGCGCGGGAGGTGATCGGCGGCGCGGCGAGCCGGTCCAGCACCGTCACCTCGACCCCGCGCCGGGCCAGCGTCAACGCGGTGGCGAGACCGGTGGGGCCGGCACCCACCACCAGGACGTCAGTGCTCGTGGGCAGCATGGCCACCTCCAGAAGACAGCTGCCAACATGTGTTGGCAAACACTTGTTGGCCACGCTAGAACGTCTCACGATTGCATGTCAACAGGTGTTGGCATACGGTCGTTGGCATGACCTCGTCCGCCCCGCCGACCCAGCCCCGCCGCTCCGACGCCACTCGGGCGGCGATCCTGCGAGCGGCCCGGGAACGGTTCGCGGCGGACGGCTACGAACGCGCCACGATCCGGGCCATCGCCGCCGACGCCCAGATCGACCCGTCGATGGTCATGCGCTACTACGGCAGCAAGGAAGGGCTCTTCGCCGCGGCGGCCGAGTTCGACCTCCGCCTGCCCGACCTGACCTCGGTGCCCCCCGCCCGACTCGGTGAGGTGTTGGTCCGCCACTTCCTGGCCCGGTGGGAGGGCGACGAGACCCTGGTGGCGCTGCTGCGGGCCGCCAGCACCAATCCCGGCGCGGCCGAACGCATGCGCGGCATCTTCGCCAACCAGCTCACCGCCGCCGTGGCCACCTTCGGCACCGACCCGACGCTGACCGCCCGACGGGCCGGCCTGGTGGCCAGTCAGGTCCTCGGCCTCGCCTTCACCAGATACATCGTCCGGCTGCCGCCCATGGTGGACACCACGCCGGACGAGCTGGTCTCCTGGATCGCGCCGACTCTGCAGCGTTATCTGACCGGAACGCCGCCGAGCTGACCCAACCTTTTTCCCCCTCCCGTGCGTCTGCCTGTTGACACGTACCGCGCGACGGCCGGGAGGGGGGGGCGGATGGCGCCGACGAGGGACGACGGACGCGACGGCTACCTCGCCTTCGTGGAGAACCACCAGCACCGGCTGCTCCGCGCGGCCTACCTGATCTGCGGCAACCGGCACCAGGCCGAAGACCTCCTCCAGGACGCGCTGCTCAAGCTGGCGCTGCGCTGGTCGTCGGTCCGCGACGGCGACCCCTCCGCGTACGTGCGGGCCATCCTCTACCGCGACTCGGTGTCGTGGTGGCGTCGCCGACGGCGGGAATGGCTCAGCGCCGCGCCGCCGGACCAGGTGGCCCACGACCGGGACGGCGCGTTACGGCTGACGATGCACGACGCGCTGGGCCTGCTGCCCCCACGGCAACGGGCCGTGCTGGTGTTGCGCTACTACGAGGACCTGACCGAGGTCGCCACCGCCGAGGCGCTCGGCGTGACGGTCGGCACCGTGAAGAGCCAGTGTCACGCGGCGCTGCGCCGACTCCGCGAGGTCGCCCCGGACCTCGCCCGCGGCGCCCGACCGGGCCGGGGCCCGGCCGATCTGGCCAGCGGTCTGGAGGTGAACCCGTGAACGAGCAGGAGCTGCGCCGACTGCTGACCGTCAGCGTCGAGGACGTGCTGCCCAGCCAGCCGGCCGCCGCCGGATGGGAGCGGGCTCGGCGTACCCGGCGCACCCGGCGGGCCGTCGCGGTGGTCGCCTTGGCCGTGGTGCTGGTCGGTGGTGGCACGGTGGCGGCGCTGCGACCGCCCGCCGATCCCGCGCCGGTTCCACCGGTAGG
The DNA here is from genome assembly GCF_030269705.1 of Micromonospora sp. NBRC 107095. Taxonomy (NCBI): domain Bacteria; kingdom Bacillati; phylum Actinomycetota; class Actinomycetes; order Micromonosporales; family Micromonosporaceae; genus Micromonospora; species Micromonospora sp. NBRC 107095. Next base: position 179,965 of record NZ_BSTU01000001.1, on the reverse strand, counting down.
TCCGACGGTGACCCCGACCGTCGACCCCTCGCACGCGGGTCCGGTGCAGAAGCCGCCCGCCGAACTGACCTTCCCGCCCGATCCGTTGGCCCGGCTCGGCGCTGCGGCGACGGTGCCGCTCTCCGAGCGACCGGTCCAACGGGCAGTGGCGCTGTTCCAGCCGGTGGACGAGGAGAACCGCGCGGACGGCCCGGTCCGGGTGCTCGGCAACGACGGCGTGGTACGCAGCCTCGACGTGGTGACGCTGGCACCGACCCGCGACGCGAGCGGTAACGAGGCGGGCGCGCTGAAGCCGGGAGTGCTGTCGCCGGACGGCCGGCAGGCCGCGTTCGCGCAGACCAAGGAGCTGGTCCTGATCGACCTCAGCACGGCGGCCGTCCGCCGGATACCGCTCGACGGCTACCTGGAGCAGGTGGTGTGGGCGCACGACCGGGTGCTGGTCGGCGGCGACGACCGGACGTACGCGGTGGACCGGGTCACCGGGGCGGCCAGCACCATCGACGTGTCGACCTGGGAGTTGATCGCACCCGACCCGGCCGCCGGCCGCGAGGCCCCGTTGATCGAGACGTACGGCGAGGGGACCAGCCTGATGCTGCGCAGCCGGACCGCCCGGGAGGGCGAACTTCGCTCCGAACAGCCGGTCAACGCCTCGCAACTGCCCTCGCCCTACCAGGTCAACGAGTTCTACGGCCGAGGCTGGTTGCACGGTGAGCGGTTGGCCCGGGCGGCCTGGATCACCAGCAGCGAGATCAACGGTGCCGAGGGAGCAGCGGTGCTGGACGCGCGGACCGGCGCCGTGCTCCACCTGCTCGACCTCGGCCGGGATCGCGCCAAGGGCTGCTGTGAGGTCCTGGGCTGGGACGACAGGGGCGCGGTGCTGCTCCGACTGGAACCGGCCGCCCTGGCCCGCTGGCACCCGGAGACCGGCGAGATCACCGGCATCGTTCGCGACCTGCGCGGCGCGATCGCGCTCGCCGGCTGAAACACCGTCCCCGCGCGACGTTCAGTGTCACGCGGGGACGGTCGTGCACTCAGGCAGTCAGGCCGCCGGGCTGGTCGCCCTTCACCACAGGTGCCCGGACCAGGTTGCCCCACTCGGTCCACGAGCCGTCGTAGTTGCGCACCTGCGGGTAGCCCAACAGGTGCCGCAGCACGAACCAGGTGTGGCTGGACCGCTCCCCGATCCGGCAGTACGCGATCACGTCGTCGTCGGGGCTCAGCCCGAGCTGGTCGGCGTAGATCGCCTTCAACTCGTCGGCGGACTTGAACGTGCCGTCCTCGTTGGCGGCGGACTTCCACGGCTTGCTGACCGCACCCGGAATGTGCCCGCCGCGCAGCGCACCCTCCTGCGGGTAGTCCGGCATGTGCAGCATCTCGCCGGTGTACTCACCCGGCGACCGGACGTCGACAAGTGGCCGACCGGCGGCGATGTGCGCCATGACCTGCTCACGGAAGGCCCGCAGCGGGGCGTCGTCGCGCAGCGGCACCGGGTAGTCGGCGCGCGGGCGGGCCGGCTTGTCGCGGGTCACCTCGCGTCCCTCGGCGATCCACTTCTGCCGGCCGCCGTCGAGCAGTCGCACGTCGGCGTGGCCGAAGAGCGAGAAGACCCAGAGGGCGTACGCGGCCCACCAGTTGAAGTTGTCGCCGTAGAAGACGACGGTGTCGCCCCGGCCGATGCCCTTCGCCGCGCACATCTCGGCGAAGCTCTTCGGGTCCAGGTAGTCCCGGGTCACCTGGTCGTTCAACTCCAGGTGCCAGTCGACCTTGACGGCACCGGGGATGTGACCGGATTCGTAGAGCAGCACGTCCTCGTCGGACTCGACGACGACGAGGCCCTCGTCGCCCAGATGCGCGGCCAGCCACTCGGTGGTGACCAACCGCTGCGGGTCCGCGTACGACTGGAGGCGGGGATCGGGATCGTTCGGCACAGACATGATCCCAAAGGTACGCCGGATCGCCGTCCTACGACCGCTGTAACGCCGGCCGGCCCACCACCCCCGCACGGGATGGTGGGCCGGCCGGCATTCGCCGGGTCACGATCGCCCGGCTGGGCCGCCCGCCGGGTCGCTCCGGCCGGGCAGCGGCCCTAGCTGCTCGGCGGCTGGTTGCCGACGAAGAAGGTGAACGACGCCGAGTCCGACTGGGTGCCGTTGCTGTCGATGCTCCAGACGGTGAGCGAGGTCAGGCCGGCCTTCGTCGGCGCCCAGGTCACCGACGCGGTGCCGTCGGCCGCCGCGGCCACGGTGCTGGTCACCGTGCCGAAGCGATACCGGTAGCTGACCACGTCGGGCTGGCGCGGGGTGAAGGTGAAGACCCCGGGCACGCCCGGCCCCCCACTGGTGACGCCCTGCTGATAGACCGTCGCGGTTATCTTGGGCGCGGTGCTCAGCCGGAAGGTGCTCGACGCGGTTGCGGTCACGCCGTCGGCGGTCACGCTGGTCACCGAGAGCGTCCGGGAGCCACCCCGGGTCGCGGTGACGGTCAGCGTGGCGGTGCCGTCGGCCGCCGCCTCCACCGTCTGCTCCGGGTCTCCGTCCAGCTGGAACCGGTACCGGAGCACCCCAGCCATCTGCGGTTGCACCGTGAACGTGGTCGGCACGCCGATCTCGGTGAGTCTGCCGGTGATGATCGGCGCGACATCGCTGGCCCGGAATTCGTACCGCGCCTCGGGCGAGCGGTTCCCGGCCGCGTCGAGGCTCCACACCACGAGGGTGTTGGGCCCCGCCTCCGGGCGGAGCGTGACAGTGGCCGAGCCGCCGGGCCCGTCCGCCGACACCACCTGGACGCCGTCGCCGCCGAGCAGCTCGTACCGGAAACCAACGGCATCCGGTGTGGCCGCCGCGTCGAAGGTGAACTGTCCCGGCAACGCCGGGTGCCAGCCGTCGACCGGGAAGTCAGTGGAGGTGACGACCGGCGCGGTCTCCGGGCCCTGGAAGTCGGTCCGGAGGTAGCAGAGGGCGCTCCACTGACCGGTCGCCTGGCTGTCCGCCGCCCGGACCTGCCACGCGTACACCCGGTCGTGGGTCAGCACCTCCCGTTCGAAGAGGCCGCTCTCCCGATCGCCGTCCCGCCCGCTGTTCGCGAACCGCTCGATCCGGGCCGCCGGCTCGTCGACCGGCCAGAGCGCGAAGGTGGTGGTCAACCGGTCGGCGCCGCCGGTCTCGTCGTTGTCCGGGTCGTGCAGGACGGCGGAGAGCGTCAGGTCGTCGTTCTGCCACAACTGGTACGGCTCCGCCGTGGTGCACGGCTCGCCGGAGGTCTGCAGCTCGGTCGGCACACCCGGCGGCTGGTTGTCGTCGATGGAGGGCGCGTCCGGTACGTCGTTCGCCGCGGCCGGTGCGGCCGTCAGCGTGAGCGTCCCGGCGGCGACCGCCACGGAAATCCCCGTGGCCAGCAGCGCCCGGAGCGGTCGTGCGGATGTCGTCGTGCCAGGTATGAGGGTCATCCCCCAGCCACCTTTCCCCGATGTCCCCGCCTTCCGATCAGCGGGGGCAGCGGATGTTATCGGGGCGGGCGGACATCGGGCGACCCCGATTCGATCGATTCACTCCACAGTGGAGGTGACAGGGCTCGTTCAGGCGCGGCGGTGGACGATCCGACCGGCTATCACTGTCACCAGACAGGTGCCGTCGTCGCCGTGCACCGCGAGGTCGGCCCGACCGTCCGGACGCAGCGTCGGCACCACGGCGGTGGGCAGCACCAGCAGGTCGCTCCGCTCGGCGGCGGCCCGCAGCGCCGGGTCGGCCAGGTGTTCCGCCAGGACCGCCGTCACCCCGGTACGCAGCAGCGCGTGCACCCGTTCGCGCGGGGTCGGTGCGGGCGGCAGCGGACCGTCGTGCAGCAGACCCGGCCCCAGCGTCCCGGGCCAACGGCGAACCCGGGCACCGGCGTACGCCGCACTCAGCTCGGCCAACGGGCCGACAGCCGCCACCCGGTCGCCGTCGACCAGCACGGCGTGCTCCGGCACCGGTTCGCCGTCCCGGTCGCGGCGCAGCAGGGCCGCGGTGTGCAGGGTGAGCACGCTCAGTCGACGAGCGGGCCGAGGTGCGGGCGCTTCGCCGTCACCGTGTCGCCGGACGAACGACCGGTCAACCGCCGCTTCACCCACGGGGCGAGGTGCTGACCGGCCCAGCGCAGGTCGGCGGCGCGGGCGGCCAGCCACGGCGAGGGCGCCGGGTGCGGCGGGACCATCAGCCACTCCTCGTCGCAACCAACCCCCAGGGCGTTCAACACCTGGCCGGCGACCCGCCGGTGGCCGGCCGGGGAGAGGTGCAACCGGTCGGTGCTCCAGAGCATCGGGTTGAGGAAGGTGTCGTCGGCGTACAGGTCGACCATGATCGCGCCGTGCCGCTCGGCGGTCTCACCGACCGCCTGGTTGAGCAGTTGCACCCGGGGGGCGACGAGGCGTTGGCCGGGCAGCCGGGCCATCACGTCCGCGAACCGGAAGAGGAGCACGTCAGCTCCGCCCGAGCGCAGTTGCCGGACCACCTCGTCGAAGCGGGCGACCATCGTGTCCGGGTCGAAGGTGCGCCGCAGCACGTCGTTGCCACCGGCCGCGAAGCTGATCAGATCCGGCTTCATCGCCACCGCGGAGGGCACCTGCTCCGCGACCACACTGGGGAAGAGCCGTCCCCGGATGGCCAGGTTGGCGTACCGGAAGTCGGGGCCCGCCTCGGCTGCGAGCCGGGTCGCCACCAGGTCCGCCCAGCCCCGGTAGGTGCCGTCCGGGTACGCGTCGTCCATGCCCTCGGTGAAGCTGTCCCCGACCGCGACAAAACTGCGCCAGCGCACCCGCGCCTCCCTCACGCCACTCGTTGCCTGCGGCGACCAGTCTGTCACCGCAGGCGCTGCGGACGGTGCCCCGATCCGGCGACGTGGCGGAGGTCATTGGCGGGCCGGATCCTCTGGTGCAATCGCGGGCTGGACCTCCGCCCGGTCGGCCCTGCCCTGATGAACGTGATGTCTGTGAGTCATCACAATGACTCACAGACATCAGCAACTGCGGACGTACGGTCGGTCAGTCGAGCGCGTTGATGATCGCGAGCAGGTCGCAGACGGCGCCGGATCCGTCACGGGTGAAGGGCTGTTGCTGATCGTCGGGCTGACGGCGGGCATCGCCTCGGACCGAATTGGATCGCCGGGTCGGGCACTCCCGCTCTAGGCTGCCCGGATGCTGCTACGCATGTCGACCCTGCTGCTGCGGACCCTGCGCGAGGACCCGGCCGACGCGGAGGTGCCGAGTCACCGGCTGCTGCTGCGTGCCGGTTACATCCGTCGGGCCGCACCGGGCGGCTACACCTGGCTGCCGCTGGGCAAGCTGGTGCTGGACCGGATCACCGACGTAGTGCGCGCCGAGCTGATCGCGATCGGCGACCAGGAGGTGCACTTCCCGGCGCTGCTGCCGGCCGAGCCGTACCGCACGAGTGGCCGGTGGGCCGAGTACGGCGACGACATCTTCACCCTCGCCGACCGGCGCGGCGCCGAGCACCTGTTGGCGCCCACCCACGAGGAGATGGCGGCGCTGCTGGTCAAAGACCTGTTCACCTCGTACCGGGACTTCCCGGTGACGCTGTTCCAGGTGCAGACGAAGTTCCGGGACGAGGCGCGGCCCCGTGCCGGGCTGCTGCGCGGCCGGGAGTTCCTGATGAAGGACGCGTACTCCTTCGACCTGGACGAGGCCGGCCTGCGGGACGCGTACGCCCGGCACCGCGCCGCGTACCGGCGGATCTTCGACCGGTTGGGTCTGGACTACACGGTGGTGCGGGCGATGTCCGGCGCGATGGGCGGCTCGGCGTCGGAGGAGTTCCTGGCGGCGACGCCGGTCGGTGAGGACACCTTCGTGGGCTGCACCTCCTGCGACTACGCGGCCAACACCGAGGCGGTTCTCACCCGGGTGCCCGCCGCCGGCGATCCGGCCGCGCAGCCGGCCGCCGAGGTGCACGACACTCCGGAGACCCCGACGATCGCCAGCCTCGTGGAGTTGGCCAACGCGCGCCGGTTGGGCGGTCGGGACGGCTGGACCGCCACCGACACCCTGAAGAACGTCGTGCTGTCCGTCCGGCAACCGGGCGCGGAACGGGCCGTGCCCCTGGTGGTCGGGCTGCCCGGTGACCGGGAGGTCGACCTGAAGCGGGTCGGTGCCGCACTGCACCCTGCGCAGGTGACCGTCTTCGAGGAGTGGGCCGACCATCCGGAGTTGGTTCGCGGCTACATCGGGCCGCAGCTGCTCGACAAGCTGGGCATCCGTTACCTGGTCGATCCCCGGGTGGTGGCCGGGTCGGCCTGGCTGACCGGGGCGAACGAGCCGGGCCGGCACGCCACCGACGTGGTCTGCGGACGGGACTTCACCCCCGACGGCACCATCGAAGCGGCCGACGTACGCCCCGGCGACCCCTGCCCCGACTGCAAAGACGGCGAGCTGACCATCCGGCGGGGCATCGAGATCGGGCACATCTTCCAGCTCGGGCGCCGATTCACCGACGCCTTCGCTGTCGACGTACTCGGCCCGCAGGGCAAGCCGGTCCGGCCGACCATGGGCTGCTACGGCATCGGGGTCTCCCGGGCGGTGGCGGCCGTCGCCGAACAGCACCACGACGACCGGGGGCTGGTCTGGCCGGCGGCGATCGCGCCGTGTGACGTACACCTGGTGGTCGCGGGCAAGGGCCCGCAGCTCGACGCGGCGCTGGCGCTCGGCGGGCAACTCGCCGCGGCCGGCCTGCGGGTACTTGTCGACGACCGCACGCACGTCTCGGCCGGGGTCAAGTTCACCGACGCCGAGCTGATCGGCATCCCCCGGGCCGTCGTGGTCGGCCGCCGACTCACCGAGGGGTACGTCGAGCTGCGCGAGCGGGCCGGCGGCGAGCGCACCGAGCTGCCGCTGGACGGTCTGGTGGACCGACTCGTCGACGAGGTACGCCAGGAACGTGCAAGCCTGGTGTAGCTGCGGCGTCACTGGGTAGTGCAGTCGGATCGGGTGGAAACGTCTTCGGAGGCTCTCATGACCGGTTACCGGGTCAGCGACGTGATGACCAAGCAGGTCGTGTACCTGCCGGCCGAGACCACCCTGGACGAGGCGGCCAGGGTGATGAAGGAGGCCGACATCGGTGATGTGGTGGTCACCGACGGCGCCAGCCTCGCCGGCATGCTCACCGACCGGGACATCGTGGTGCGGGCCGTGGCGGAGAACAGCTCCCCGGCGGCCACCACCATCGGTGCGATAGTGACCCGCGAGGTCGTCATGATTGAGCAGCACTGCACGGCGGGTGAGGCGGCGGCGCTCATGCGGGATCGGGGCATCCGACGGGTGCTGGTCTGTGACAGTGACCGCAAGCTGGTGGGGATCGTCTCGCTCGGCGACCTGGCCATGCAGCTCGACCCCACCAGCGCGCTCAGCGAGATCAGTGAGCAGTCGCCCACCGTGTGACCGGGGCTCCGACGCCACGGCGGTAGCCTCGACGCATGGCTGACATGCCGGCCCGACTGGCCGAGATCGTCGACGAGTTCGCGGCCGCGCCGCGCGACCTGGTGCTGGAGATGCTCCTGGAGTACGCGGACGTCATCCCGGCGCTGCCGGAGGGTGCCGCGGAGCGCGAGGGCATGGAGCAGGTGCCCGAGTGTCAGACGGCGTTCTTCCTGCGCGCCCGGGTGACGCCGGAAGGCACCGTGGAGACGCTCTTCGACTGCCCGCCGGAGGCACCCACCACCCGGGCGTTCGCCGGGATCCTCGCCGAAGGGCTGGCCGGCGCGAGCGCCGAGCAGGTGCTGGCCGTACCGGACGACCTCTACCAGCGGATGGGGCTGGCGCAGGCGATCAGCCCGCTGCGGGTCCGGGGCGGCACGGCGATCCTGGGTCGTCTCAAGCGTCAGATCCGGGAACAACGCGGCTGACCGCGAGGTTGGCACCGGTCATGGAGATCGAGATCTACGCGGACGTCATCTGCCCGTGGTGCTACATCGGCAAGCGCCGCCTGGATGAGGCCCTCGCCAGCTACCCGGGTGAGGTGACGGTCCACTACCGGCCGTTCCAGCTCGACCCGTCGCCGGTGCCGCAGCCCCTGCCGCTGGTGCAGGCGTTGGCCGGCAAGTTCGGCGGCCCGGGGCGCGCCCGGCAGATGGTCGACCACGTGACCCAGGTCGCGGCGGCCGATGGGCTGCTGCTCGACTACGACCGCGCGGTGATCGCCAACACCTTCGAGGCGCACCGGCTGGTCTCCTGGGCGAGCGACCAGGGCAAGGCCGCCGACATGGTGGAGGCGCTGTACCAGGCGCACTTCAACCACGGCGTCGACGTCGGGTCGCGGGAGGCGCTGGCCACGCTGGCCGGCGAGGTTGGCCTGGACGCGGCCGACGCCCGCCGGTTCCTCGACTCCGACGAGCGCGTCGCCGAGGTCACCGCCGACCTGGCCCACGCTCGGGACCTGGGCATCACCAGCGTGCCGACCTTCGTGCTGGCCGGGAAGTACGCGGTCTCCGGCGCGCAGGAGGTGCAGACGCTGCTCGCCGCACTGGCCGAGGTGGAGCAGCGGGAATCCGCAGCCCACTCACACTGAGTCACGAATGGCCGGCATCCGGCATCGATGATCACGATGTTTCACGTGCAACGACATCGATGCCGATGCGTGGTCAGGCCGGCCTGGCCAGCCCCTCCACCACCTGCGCTCCGGGCAGCGCACCCAACGCCGGCCCCGGCAGCGCGATCTTGCTGTGCCGTACGCCGGACCCGACGATCACGTGCGGTGTGGCGACGACCCGCGCGTCCACCAGGATCGGCCACTGGGCCGGCAGCCCGATCGGGGTGATGCCGCCGTATTCCATGCCGGTCAACTCGACCGCGTCGGCCATCGGGGCGAAGCTCGCCTTGCGGACGTCCAACGCCCGGCGGGCCACGCCGTTCACGTCGGCCCGGGTGGTGGCCAGGACGATGCAGGCCGCGTAACGGACCACACCCTCACGCTTGCCCGCCACCACGACACAGTTGGCCGACACGTCCAGCCCCACCTCGTACGCCGCGCAGAACGCCGCGGTGTCGGCGAGGTCGGCGTCGATCGGCGCGACCAGCACGTCGTTGACGTCCACCGGGGCACTGGCCGGCCACTGGGCGATGGCCTCCGCGACCGGCGGGGCGAGCAGATCCAGGCGGGCGCGGGCCGGTTCCGTCTTCAGCGTTCCCATCACGGGTGCGATCCTCGCATCCGCGACGCTGAACCGTCCGGCGGCTCCCCGTCCGCCCGGCGACGCCGCCGGGCCGGGCCGGACCGATCCGGCGCTCAACTGCCGGCGAGGAAAGCGTTGTCGCGCATGAAGGAGCGATCACGGGCGGCCGCCAGCTCCTCTTCGCGCTGGGCCTTGGCCCGTTGCAGCTCCAGATCCTCGAACGCGTGCCGGACACCCAGCCGGATCACGCCGTAGAGGAAGACGAAACCGAAGACGTAGAGGATCACCGTGGTGACGACAGCGAACATGGCGTCACGGTAAGACGAACGTGAACCGTTGTTGCGCTCATCTCCGACCGGTTCCCCCGTACGTGTCAGAGGAGGGCGGCGGTTCAGCCCGACCGGATCAGGTCCAACCCGGTCAGCAGTGCGAAGAACGCGATCACGATCTCGTTGACGATCCAGGCGTGCCCCTCGGCCCATTCACGCATCCGGGTCAACACCCGCGCCGCCCTGCTCCCGAGCAGCAGCAACGCCAGCAGCGGCAGCCCGAGCAGGAGCACGGTGAACAGCACGAACGGCACCAGGTGCCACCACGGCAGATCGTGACGGGCCACGCTCGCTCCGACGGTGGCCATGGTGAGGTCGTCGGTGGGGGTCGCCACGAAGAGCAGCGCACCCAGCCGCAGCGCCTGCGACGGGCCGGCGCGCTCGATGCCGCCCAGCCAGCGCGGCGGTCCGGACCGGTTGCGGCGTAGCCAGATCAGCACGGCCAGGACCACCAGCAGGGCCAGCACCACCAGGTCGATGGCGGGGCCGCGATCGACCTTCCCGGCAACGGCGCTGGCGTCGGCCACTACTCCGCCCACCAGCCGGGTCAACAACCACGCCACGGTCACCCCGGCGGCCACCACCAGCCCCGCGCCGGCGAGGAAGCCCAGCGACGCGGCCCGGGGCCGATCCGACGACGCGAGGAAGACCGCCACCACCAGCTGCGTCCCGGCGACCATGACCACGGCGAGCGGCAGGACGGTCAGGAAGTTCATCGCCCGCCATCCTTCCGGCACCAGGGCCTGTTTCGTAGGGGCGGTCGAGCTGAGGCGGAGTCCGGGCGGCGATCCGGCAAGGCGGGGTTTCGTCCGGATACCGGTGTTGTATCCGGACGAAACCGCAACGCCGCCGGTCGTCGTCCGGGCCCGCCGCAGGCCGGCCAGTTCCTACGAAACAGGCCCTAGAGCCGGGACGCGGCCGAATCCGCGGATCACCCCCCTTGTCGCCCACCCCCGCCCACCACGACCCGGCCGGCGAGCACCGCCCCGAGCATGGCCAGCGCAGCGGCCACCACGAGCGTCGTCGCGTAGCTGGCCGGGCCGGGCGCGCTCCCGGCCGCCAGCACAGCACCGGTCAGCGCGAGCACGGTGGCCGCGAAGAGGGAGTCGCTCAGTTGCAGTGACGAGCTGTTGCGGCCCTGCTCACCCGGCGCGGAGAACTCCAGGGTGAGCACCGACAACGACGGATAGAGCAACCCCATGCCCAGACCGGCGACCGCCCAACCGACAACGGCGACAGCCACCGGGAACTCGGGCCGGACGGCCAGCGCCACGGTGGCGGTGCCGATCGTGATGCAGCCCAGCCCGACGCGCGGCAGGGTGGCCCGTGATACCGGCACCGGAATGCGGCCCTGCAACCAGGAGCCCACGGACCACGCCAACGCGCCGACCGTGAGGACCAGTCCGGCCGCCGTCGGCGAGAGGCCCCGCTCCCGGGACAGCATCAGCGGGATGACCACCTCGGCGCCGACGAAGGCCGCCGACGCCAGGCCCCGCAGGCCCACGACGGTGGGCAACCCTCGCGCCGCCCGAAGGAACCCGGCCGGCAGCAGTCGCGGGGCGCAGACCAGCAGACCAACCACGGCGAGCGCGACCAGCGCCAGGGCGGTGGCACCGCGCTGCTGTCCCCCGATGTGCAGCAGTGCGGCACTCACCGCGGCCCCGCACGCCCAACCGATCCGCCCGACCGCCCCCGCCGGTGGGCTCGCGGCCACACTCCGGCCCAACGACCGCAGACCCGGATGGATCAGCAGCACCGCCGGCACCGCCACCGCCGGCACCGCCAGGAAGACCCACCGCCAACCCAGGTACTGCACGATCAGGCCGGCGACAGCCGGCCCCACCAGCGACGGTACGACCCACGCCGCAGCGAACGCCGCGAAGATCCGCCGGTGCAGCTCCTGCGGGTACGCGTGCCCGACGATCACGTAGAACGCCACCGAGAGCAACCCGGAGCCGAAACCCTGCACGACCCGCCCGACGACGAGCGCGCTCATCACCGGGGCGGTCCCAGCGATCAGCAACCCCACCACGAACCAGGCGACGCCGTGCCACATCGGCCCGCGGGGCCCCCGTGCGTCGCACCAGATTCCGGAGACCACCATGGCCAGCACACCGGTGGCGAACGGGCCACCGAACGCGATCCCGTAGAGCGCCAGCCCGTCCAGGCTGCGGGCGACTGTCGGCATCGCCGTACCGACCGCCAACGCCTCGAACGCGAGCAGTGAGATCAACGCGACGCTGCCCACCGTCATCGCGCGGAAGCGGGGTGCGAAGAGCCCAGGTGCGGCGGTGGCGGCGGGCGCGGCGGTGGCGGCTGTGCTCGGCATCGGCCGAGCATGCGACCTCAACCCTGATTCATGTCAACCGTCCGGTGATCCGGCTCTCGTCAGGCGTCCTGCAACGCCTCCCCGACACCACGCACCAGTCCGGAAAAATGCTGGTCCGCCAGCAGGTGGCCGGCGGTGATCACCACAGCGATCGGCCACTCGATGACCTGCAGCGCGGCGAGCACACCGAGCCCGGCGTAGTAAGCGACCTTGTCCGGTGGCGGCACCGCCACCTCACCCAGCATCGGTAGCTGAACCCGCCGCCCGTACACGTGCATGTTCTCCCGCGAACCGTTGAGATGTCGCGTCAGTGTGCTCATGCCGACCTCCCCATGTCCGGTGATGCTCGTCGGATTCCACAGCCCAACCCGTCCATGCGCCAGCGGCGACGGAAAATTCCGTCGCTCAGGGGGCATAACGGATGGCAGGTAGGGAAGCCAGGCCGCCGGACGTGAGCGCGGTGGGAGGACGACATGGCCAAGGTCAGGACCAGCGGCAACAGGGAGCCGGGCTGGCGTCCGTCCAGCCGTACGCCTCGATGACGGCGGCGGGACGCGCTGCCGGCCGCATCCTGCCGTCCTTCGGTGTGCCGCACCTGATCGGCGAGGCGTCCCGGACCGTCGGGTCGGCCGCGACCCGGCTGGCCCGGTCGGTCGGGCTCACTCGACGTCGGGTCTGGTCACGCCCCGGTCGGCACCACATCGAGGTGCACGGCGTGTGCCAGGAGGGCGGCGACCAACTCGCCCGGCAGGTCGAGGGCGCGCTGGAGCGGATGCCCGGGGTGGCCTGGGCCAGGGTGAACGCTCCGTCCGGGCGGGTGGTGGTGGCCGTGCAGGCCCCCGAACCGGATCTCGACGACCTCATCGCCACCATCAGCCGGGTCGAGCGGACCTGCGATCACGAGCCCGACCCGGAGATCCCACCCCCGCACCCGCCCGAGGAGGGCCCGCACAACCCGCGCACCCTCGGCGCGCTCGCCTCGGACGCGCTGGGTCTGACCCTCTGGGCGGCCACCCGGATCCTGCCGTTCGCGCCGCTGCCCGGTGAGGTGGCCGGCGTGCTGGCGGCGGTCGACCTGCAACCGAAGCTGCACGCGTTCCTCGGCAGGACACTGCGCTCCGACCCGCGTGCGGAGGTCCTCTTTCCGCTGGCCGAGGCAGTGGTCCAGGGTCTTGCCGGCCGCTGGACCGGCATCGTCCTCGACGGCGCCCAACGGCTCGTGGAGTGGGGTGAGGACCGGGCTCAGTTCTCCGCCTGGGAGAACGCGGAACCGCGGCTGACCGGGGACCCCGAGCGTGCCGTCGCCCGGTGGCCGATAGCCGACCGTCCCCGGCCCAAGCCGCACGGCCCGGTCGAGCGGTACATCAACCGGATGCTCGCCGCAGGTACGGCGGCCGGCGTTGCGGCGGTGCCCTTCGCCGGGCGCAAGCGGGCCGCCGCGCTGGGCCTGTCGGCGCTACCGAAGGCACCCGGCAGTGGACGTGAGGGGTACGCCGCCCAGCTCGGCCGAATGCTGGCGCGGCGCGGGGTGATCGCGATGGACCGCAGTGTGCTGCGGGAGTTGGACCGGATCGACACGCTCGTGCTGGACGCCGCGGTGCTCGGCTCGGACCGGGGCGTACTCGCCGACCTGGCGCCGGCGTCCGACGCGGACGTCGACGAGGTGGCCGAGCGGGCCTTCGCGTTGTTCGACCCGGACGATCCGGCCGCTTCCCGTGCGGCGGACGGCTGGCGGCTCGGACCGTTGGACCAGATGCCCACGAACGACCTGGACGCCATCGCGGACGCGGACCGGCTGCGCTCGGCCGGCGGCCGACTGCTCGGCCTCGCCCACGGCGACCGGCTCGCCGCGCTCCTGCGGGTCGAGCCGGAACCCGCACCCGGTGTCGACGGGTTGCCGGCCGCCGCGCGGCGGGCCGGCCTGCGGCTGATCGTTGCCGGCGGCGACGAGCAGCGGTACGGCTTCGCCGACGCGATGCTGCCCGGCGGGGACCAGTTGGTCGAGTCGGTCCGCAAACTACAGCGCGACGGCGCGATGGTGATGCTCGTTTCCGCCGACCGCAAGGCGCTCGGCGCGTCCGACTGCGGTCTCGGGTTCGCCGCGCCGGAGGAGCTGCCCCCGTGGGGGGCACACCTGCTGGTCGGTGCCGACCTGCGGGTGGTGGCCCTGGTGATCGAGGCGACCGGGGTGGCTCGGCGTACCGCCCAGCAGAACATCCGGCTGGCCATGGCCGGCACCGGTCTCGGGGCGCTGGGCGCGTTCACGGCCCCGCCGACCGAGCTGCCCGGCCGGTCGCTCGTCGCGGTGAACGGCGCGGCCGCGTTGGCCTTCGGGAACGGGGTCTGGCAGGCCCGCCGGTTACCCGACCAGTCGGACACTCCGGCGCCCGTGGCGACTCCCTGGCACCTGATGCCCGTCGGCACCGTGCTCGACCACCTGCGCTCCACACCGGACGGCCTGGCCAGCGCCGAAGCGCAGCGTCGACGCCACGCTTCCGCCGACAACGGCGGTGCCGCACCCGGCAGTGGTGGGTTGCTGCGCGCCTTCGTCGACGAGCTGTCCAACCCGCTCACTCCGGTGCTGGCCGCCGGGGCGGTGCTCTCCGCGTCGTTCGGTTCACTTGTCGACGCCGCGCTGGTGAGCAGCGTGGTCGGTGGGTCCGCCCTGATCGGGGCTGTGCACGAACGCAACACCGCGAGGTCACTGGCGGAGCTGCTGTCGCGGTCGGCGGTGACCGCACGGGTCCGCCGGGACGGCGCCGATCAGGTGCTCGCCGCCGAGGACCTGGTCCTCGGGGACGTCATCGCCCTCGAACCGGGAGACTCGGTGCCCGCCGACTGCCGGGTGCTCGAGTCGGTGGGCCTGGAGGCCGACGAGTCGTCGCTGACCGGTGAGTCGCTGCCGGTCGCCAAGTCCAACCGGCCGGTCGTCGCCGCCGCCATCGCCGACCGGCACTCGATGCTCTACGAGGGCACCACAGTCGCCGCCGGGCACGGCACCGCCGTGGTGGTGGCGACCGGCAACGACACCGAGGCGGGGCGCAGCCTCGCGCTGGTGCGGCAGGCACCCCCGACCAGTGGGGTGGAGGCTCGGCTCGGGTCGTTGACCAGCACCGCCATCCCGCTGGCAGCCGGTTCCGCGATAGCGGTGGCCGGCGCGGGCCTGCTTCGGGGCGTACCCCTGGCCGAAACGGCGGCGACCGCCGCGAACCTCGCCGTGGCGTCGGTGCCGGAGGGGTTGCCGTTCCTGGTCAGCGCGGCGCAGTTGGCCGCGGCCCGGCGGCTGGCCGAGCACGGTGCGTTGGTCCGCAACCCGCGCACCATCGAGGCGTTGGGCCGGGTGGACGTGCTCTGCTTCGACAAGACCGGCACCCTCACCGAGGGCCAGTTGCTGCTCGCCGGGGTCGGCGACGGCGTCGGTGACCGGTACGCACCGGTGGACCGGTTGGACGACCGGCTCCGGATGACGTTGGCCGCGGCGCTGCGGGCCACCCCCGCCGCGAAGGACCCGGAGGAGTTGGCGTTGCAGACCGACCGGGCGGTCCGGCGGG
Source organism: Micromonospora sp. NBRC 107095 (assembly GCF_030269705.1). NCBI lineage: Bacteria > Bacillati > Actinomycetota > Actinomycetes > Micromonosporales > Micromonosporaceae > Micromonospora > Micromonospora sp. NBRC 107095. The sequence continues at coordinate 164,603 of NZ_BSTU01000001.1, read as the reverse complement.
GCGCCGGGGAGGCCGGCGTGGTGGAGCAGACCGGTGCCGCCGGTTGGCACGCTGCCGGCGGCCTGCCGTTCGAGCCGTCCCGCGGCTACCACGCGAGCATCGGGCAGACCGACGGTCACCTGCTGTTGAGCGTCAAGGGTGCTCCGGAGACGGTGCTGCCCCGCTGTTCGTCCCGACGCACCGACGGCCGTCAGGAGCCGCTGGACGACGCCGGCCGCGCGGAGTTGGAACGGATGCTCGCCGACCGGGCCGGTGCCGGCAACCGGATCCTGGCCGTCGCCGAGTGCCCCGTGAACGACCCGAAGGTCACCGACTCCGACGTTCGAGGGCTCACCTTCGTGGGTTTCCTGGCCCTCTCCGACGGTGTTCGGGAGAGCGCCGCCCCGGCGGTACGCCGGATCCGGCAGGCCGGCGTGCACACCATCATGATCACCGGCGATCATCCGGCCACCGCCGAGGCGATCGCCGCCACCATCAGCGACCACGACGAACAGCGGGTGGTCACCGCCGGTGAGCTCGACCAACTGGACGACGACGCGCTCGCGGAGCGGTTGACCAACACCGACGTGGTGGCCCGCTGCACCCCGGCCCACAAGGTGCGGATCATCCAGTCGTTGCAGAAGTGCGGGCGGACAGTGGCGATGACCGGCGACGGCGCCAACGACGCCCCGGCGATCCGGCTGGCCGACGTCGGCATCGCCCTCGGCCAACGGGGCACCCCGGCCGCCCGCGCCGCAGCGGACCTGGTGGTCACCGACGATCGGTTGGAAACCATCATCGCGACCCTGATCGAAGGGCGGGCGATGTGGTCGTCGGTGCGGCACGCGCTGAGCATCCTGGTCGGCGGCAACCTCGGTGAGATCGCCTTCAGTGTGCTCAGCGCCGCGGCGACCGGCCGTTCGGCGCTCACCGGGCGCCAGCTTCTGCTGGTCAACCTGCTCACCGACCTGGCGCCGGCGCTGGCCATCGCGGTCCGGCCACCCGCGTCGGACCGCGCCGACGCGCTGCTGCGGGAGGGCCCGGACACGGCGCTCGGCGAGAGCCTCACCAGGGAGATCGGGCTGCGGGCGACAGCCACCACGCTGGGCGCGACAGCGGGTTGGACGTTGGCCCGCTACACCGGACGCCGCCAGCGGGCGGGCACCGTCGCCCTGGTCTCCCTGGTCGGCACCCAACTCGGGCAGACCATCCTGGCCGGCGGCACCAGCCCGGCCGTGCTGGCCTCCACGCTGGCCTCACTGGGCGTGCTGGTCGTGGTGGTGCAGACGCCGGGGGTGAGCCAGTTCTTTGGCTGCACCCCGCTCGGGCCGGTCGGCTGGACCATCGGAGCCGGGTCGGCGCTCGGCGCGACCTTCGCCAACGGCGCACTCACGAAGCTGATGGAGCACGTGCCCCAGGCCCGACCCGACACCGCCTCCACGGACAACAGCGACTCGACGCGCTGAGCGTCGGTACGCCGCATGCCGCCGGCGCACCGGGGTACCGGAGCCGGAGGAGGTGGACACCGTGGCAGAGCAACCGCAGGTGACGTTCATCGGTACCGCCACGACGGTGCTGCGGATCGGCGGGTTCACCCTGTTGACCGACCCGAACTTCCTGCACCGGGGCCAGCGGGCGTACCTGGGCAAGGGGTTGTGGTCGCGCCGACGCACGGACCCGGCACTGCCAATCGCCCAGCTCCCCGAGTTGGACGCGGTGGTCCTCTCCCATCTGCACGGCGACCACTTCGACCGGGTGGCCCGTCGGGAACTGGACCGGGAGCTGCCGATCGTCACCACCCCCGCTGCGGAACGCAAGCTACGCCGCTGGGGCTTCCAGGCCGCGCAGGGCCTGCCGACCTGGTCGTCCCGGGAGCTGCGCCGCGACGGTACGACACTGCGCCTGACCTCGATGCCCGGCAAGCACGGCCCGGGGGCAGTGGACCTGCTGATGCCCGACGTGATGGGCACGATGATCGACGTGGAGCGTTCCGGGCGGCGCGAGTTCCGGCTCTACGTCACCGGCGACACCCTCAACCGGCCGCTGCTCACCGCGATCCCCGAACGCTACCCGGACATCGACGCCATGCTGATCCACCTGGGCGGCACGAAGATCGCCGGGATCCTGCTCACCATGGACGCCCGCCAGGGTGCGGACCTGGTGGAGCTGATCCGACCGAGGCTGACAGTGCCGATCCACTACGACGACTACCCGGTCTTCCGCTCCCCGCTGGCGCACTTCGTCGACGAGGCCCGCCGTCGTGGCTGGGCACGGCAGATGCGCACCATCGCGCGCGGCGAAACCGTCTCACTCACCCAGCCCGCCTGACCGCACCGCCGGTCCCGGCCATGCGAATCGCCCACGAGTCACGTCCACGCAGACCGTTCCGGATCGGCGCAGGCAGCGGGACCTCACCCCTGATCGCCTTCTCGGCGTCGCGAGCCGGCTAAACTAATCCCTTAGCTAAGCGAGGAGGTTGCGCCATGTCGGCTGAGGCCGTGCACTACAACATGCATGATGCCAAGACCCATCTGTCGCGCATCATCGAACGGGTGGAACGCGGCGAGGAGATCATCATCGACCGGGCGGGCACCCCGGTGGCGAAGGTCGTACCGCTGGTCCGACGGGCCAACCGCACCGCGGTCGGCTCCCTTGCCGGCCAACTGGACCTCTCCGGTGACTGGGACTCACCACAGACCAATGCCGAGATCGCCGACGACTTCGGCATCGGCGCATGAACCTGCTGCTGGACACTCACGTCGCGCTCTGGGCCATCACCGGCGACCCGACCCTCGGCACCGAGTTGCTCGACCAACTGCGCCACGAGCCGGACATCTTCCTCTCTCCGGTCAGCCTGTGGGAGATCACCATCAAGCAGGCCACCGGGAAACTCGCCGGACCCCCTGACCTTGCAGAGCGGGTGAGAGACATGGGTTTCCGGGAACTCCCCGTGACCCACGCCCACGCCATCGCCGCAGGCCGCCTGCCATCGCATCACCGCGATCCCTTCGACCGCATGCTGGTGGCACAGGCAATCACCGAAGGGCTGACCCTCGCGTCCCGCGACGCGTCGATAGCGCTGTACGACGTGGACGTCCTGAAGGTGTGATCGGGCAGATCGGTCCACGCCTGATGGCCGCGATAGGTCCGGTACTCAAACCCGAGGTCAACCAAAGAAAATGCTGGTGGAGCCCAGGGGACTCGAACCCCTAACCCGCTAGGTGGTGGCAATCCACAGAAAGTGGACCCAGCGGCCCCCTGACCTCGATCGCGTTCCTCGGTGCCTCTCGACGTTTCGCATGCGTTGTCGCTGTCGGCTGTGCCGGATCTGTGCCCGATGATCTCCGGATACCACTCAGCGCACCGACGGTGGTCCGGACCCCGACGCCTGCCTTGCAAAGGCGGATGAAGGACGCTGAATGCTGTTGATGAGTAGCGAAAGCTGCCACCCAGCATCCAGCGTCTGTCGTTTGCTGCCAGCGATTCACACGGGCTGTCTACGCTTTTGCTGACTTCTCGCTGACGCCTTAGGCGCTCAACCAGCCATTGCCTGCCCACAGTGTGGACGAGGAAGACACGCCGCAGTTGCACGTTTTGTTCCACACACCCGGAATACTTTCATCCACAGGGTGGGGAGTACGTTTCCGCTTCTCAGAGCATGACTTCGTTGGCGCTACGACATTTATACCCACAGGCTGTGCACAGCTAGCACACCTGTTCGGCGGCGCTGTCCACAGGTTGTCCAGAGGCTCGTCCACCGGCGTTGTTGAACTGCCTGGTCATCGAGTGCTTCGATCAACGCCGGAGGAACTACACGGCTGTGCTTGTACACAGCGTCGGCCACAGGCTCTGTCACTACAGCGGTGTAGAACCTCTAGAGACACGGAGCGGCACCCGCCTAGGAACGGGTGCCGCAGTGAACTCCGTGTTGATCCGCGTGCAACGGACTACATGAGGAGATCGAGTGCCCAGGTTAGCAACCCGTCGTGTACGGGCCAACCAAAGCGACGACCAGCACAGGCACCGGATCGGCTATCTCACAGCCGTAGCGGCCCTGGTCACAGCGCTGTCGACGCTTCTCGCCGCCGCTACGACCCTCGCCGCACTGTTCGTCGCTTGACCGCTCCTCGCGCAGGTGAGATGCGCGTGCCCGCCCTGCTTCTCACCGATGCCGAAGCTGCCGAGAATTGACCCGACGAGTAGGGGCCGGCTGGCGGCTGGCCGTACTGATCGACCACGGACGGAGATCACGATGAACGAGACCGGCCCCATCCTTTCCGCCGACTGGCACGCACATCGCGCCGAAGAACTTGCCGACCTTGCCGACTCCGCCTCGATGGCGGGGTGGCTCAAGCGCGGCCGACGCCGGGAACTGCTGGCAGCCGCCGAGGTCCACGCCATCCTCGGCGCGTCTGCGGTGCCGTCCGGCGACCACGTGGAGCGGCTGGCGATCGCCGAAGCCGAAGCATCCGCAGCGAAGGCCCAGGCCGCCCACTTGGCGGAGCAACTCGGCGGTGTAGAGCGGGCGTTGCGCGACTACGGTAAGGATCTTCTCGCCGACGGCCGCACGTCGGCGGAGGCAGTGGAGGCGCTGATGGGCAGGGTATTCAATGACGAGCCGTTGGAGGAGCGACGGTGACCGGCTACGTCGCGTCGTTTGAACCGGGGATAGCTTAGGTATCCTCGTCGATGGCCGCACTGAGGGCCGACTGCATGTCCTTGATTGCCTCGTCCAGCCTGACCACAGCGGGATTGTCCTGATCAAGCCACCTGTGGTGTTCGTTCTGGTTCACGTCCCCTTCGGACCACTCCCAACGGACGAGTTCCATCGCCCGGACCAGCGCGATCCAGCTTTTGCGCACCTGAGGGGTGGCGTACAGCTTCACGCGCGCCGTGAGTCGATCCGGATGTTGAAGGTCGGGCACCTGGACGCGGCGCTCGCCGTACTCGTCAGTCACGGCCTCCAGGCTGGACTGCTCGCTCTGGGTGTACTCGGCCAGATCCACGTAGAGGGCAGTCCGGCGTTCGCGCTGCCGCGCAAGACGCTCGCGTTCGTAGCGGACCTGGTCTAGCTCGCGCTCGCGTTCCCAGCGGCGATCCTCGCGCTTCCTCGTGGCCCGTTGGGTAACTGCGGTGCCTGCCAGAGCACCCACGATGCCGAGGACTCCGGCGGCAAGAGGAACCCAAAGTGCTACTGCGGTCGTGCCCACGCGGCGATACTCCCGTAGTCCAGGGCAACTGTCACGCTCAGGTGATCGGTCATCAGCTTGGGAATTGGGTTGAGTCGGGAACTACGACCGTGCCGCCCACTGGTCAAGCAAGTGCCCGGGACGCCGCCAACGTCTGCGGCGGACCTTTGCTGTCCTGTGTTGACCACTGCATCGGGCACGGATCGGGCACGGATCGGCGTAGCTGGGGCTATCGTGATCGTTCGCTACTCCGAGCGCGAGAGGCTCTGGCTAAGCGTCCAGCCACCAAGTACGAAGAGAATGAGAGCCACGGCCAGAGCTATCCAATTCTCAATGGAGGAATATTCGGCCAGGAACAAACGGACGAACATGTACATCGCCGCAGCAACAGGAACGAGAAAGAATGACACCATGTAAACCAGAGAGCTAACGGTCCTCAAGTTGGGCCCATCCAAGCCTGGATAGAGGAAGGTCTCGTCGTGAACCGATCCGGCGAGCGGGCCCTCCATCCTGGTTAGAAGTTGGTGCAGGTGGTTCCGAGAGAATGCCGGCATTCTTTCCTCGATCGCACTACGAATAACAATCCTATACAGGAATGCTGAATCCAGTTGTGCTACAGATGAGGCGAACAAGTACGCCACGACGACGGGCATGAAGACGCGAAAAAAGGAGACGTTGCCGATCTTTACGCCAACAATCTCTGCTTCCGTGATGAACCTCCGGCTTAGAAGCTCAAAAACGATTGTCAACAAAAACACGTATGAGATCTTGCGTCTGATCGAAGAGAAAAGCGCATTCGTGGCGTCTGTAAGCCTTCCCAGATAGAAGATGAAGAACTCGCTCTCAACTTCCCCGGAAGCAACCCATGCTCGGACGCGCTCCTGTACCGGACGAAACTGATCCTTGCTAGACAAGTAGCGGCCCCTTCTTCTACCTCTCAATGGCGCATGCCGGAACTCCATCGTTGCAGAGGTAGTCAACGATGCCTTGACGTCTCACGGCGGCCGGCGAGGACCGACGAGGTCGTGGTGGGGATGCGGCGCGAGCATCAAGGGCAGGCCCACGCCTGCCGGCAACGCCAGCCCGAGGGGTCGCAGAGGCTCCGGGGTCAAGGGCGGCCCGCAGGGCCGTCGCGCAGCGATGCGCAGCACCCTTGAGGTCGGAGGGGCGGCACCGCATCCTCCGCGCCGCATCCCCACCACGGCCGACGGTGACTCGCCCTACGGTGCGACGGCCGCCGCGCCCGGCCGACTGCCGGCCCCACGAACTTCAACAACACTCGCCGCTACCGTCTGCGGCGGCCCGGGTTCCCGCTATCCGCGCCAGCCAATGGGCACTGGGCGTGCTGCGCAGCTTTGGGCTTGCCCGCTGCGCAGCGCGACGCCCAATCGGCGGCGCGTGCGGCCCGTCAAGGGCCGCCTTGAAGACGTACAGAACCTTTGAACCACTTCGCCGGCAGTCCGGCCGCTGTCCTTACTCTGGTGGTTGCGTGGTTGCGTGGTTGCGTCACGCGAGTGCTCGCGCCAGGGACTCCGGTCAGCTTGGATAAGACGCCGCACCATCCGACGGGCCTCGTCCTCCGTGTCGAACTCCCAGCGGAGCACCCTGCCCGTCTCGGAGTCGCCAGCCCTAGCGATGACGTGCCACCGCACCTCCCGAGCAAGCCACACGTCACGTCGGGTCAGTCGTCCCCACACGCCGTTCCACCAACGCGTGACCAGCTCCTTCGTCACGTGAGGATCGCACACATGTTCGATAGGCGGAAGTGAGCGGCTGCCCGGTCGAGGTCGAGATGGTCGACATAACCTCCGGCGACCCGGTTCGCCGCTCGGTGCCACTGTTGTTCACAACCACGCGAGGGAATCCGTTCACGGACCGGACCTGGTCGAATGAGTGGGTCAAGTGGCGGGATAAGGCGGGATGGCCGAAGAAGCACGGAGGGTTTCATGCGCTGCGGCACTTCTTCGCCACGACACTGATCACCAATCACGCCGAACCACAGGACGTGCAACGGCTCCTGCGTCACCAGACTCTACGGATCACCTTGGGGACCTACGTCCCCTGGTGGCCTCGCCGAGAGCGACGGCGCGGTGTCATCGGTGATATCCTGCGGGCTGCGGCGCACCACCGGTAGATGCCAACCGAGGGAAGATTATTCCTGGTGTGTGCCGAATCTGTGCCCGATAATCTCGAACTTAGCTCCGGTGCAGCTCACAGGCTGTGCGTGGTGGAGCCCAGGGGACTCGAACCCCTAACCCCTGCCTTGCAAAGGCAGTGCTCTGCCAGTTGAGCTAGGGCCCCGTGGTGGCCATCACGACGATCACCCGTCGTCGGGCCGGACGTCAGCGCAGGTCGGGCGCGGTGGTCGCCTCGTGCCACAGGGCACGCTCATCGTTCGACGCCTTGATCTTGTTGAACACGACGGCGGCCACACCGACGACGCCAGCCAGAATCAGCAGCTTCTTGAACATGGGGCGACCCCTCGCGCTCGACTACCGTCGGACGACATGCGGTGGGGCTAGATGGAATCGAACCATCGACCTCAGAGTTATCAGCTCTGCGCTCTAACCGACTGAGCTATAGCCCCGCGTTGCGACGAGCAAGATTAACCCATCCGCTCTGCCGGCCCCAAATCGGGGTCCGAGCCTGCGGGCCGGGCCCGTCGTCGCCTGCAAAAACCTACCTGAGTACGGGACGCCGGAGCGACCGCATTCCGCGATGCTCCGGCGTCCCGGTGGTTCAGTCCCGCTCGGCGAGGGTCAGCTCGATCCCGCCGACCAGGTCGGCGCAGACGTTGTAGACGAACGCACCGAGCGTGGCCAGCGCGGTGAACAGCACCACGTTGACCAGGCCGATCAGCGCCGAGCTGAGAATCACGCCCTTGGCGGTGATCTGGAAGCCGCTGGTGCTCTGCCCACCGCCGGCGTTGACCAGGTCGCTCAGGCTCTCGTTGACGCTCTGGAACACACCCATCGCGTCCAGCGCCAGGTAGAGCACCGAGGTGGCGACCACCACGACGATGAAGAGCACCACCGACACCGCGAATGCGAACTTCATCACGGACCACGGGTCGATCCGCTTCAGGTTCAGCCGGGCCCGGCGCGGCCCGCGGGAGGCGGCCGAGCTGACCGAGGCACGAGCGGTGCGCACCGCGTCACCGACGCGGGCGGCACCCACGGCGGACGGGTTGCCGATCCCCGGCGGCAGGCCACCGCCGCTGGCCGGGCGGCCGGCAGTGGCCGTGGCAGTGCCACGCGCCGCCTCCGGCTGCGGCTGGGTCATCCCGGGGGTGATCCGCGGCTGGGTGCCGGTGGACCCGGCCGACGCCGCCTGACCGGCCCGGACACCGATCGGCTGGGTGGTCGTCGGACGGGCCGAGGGTGTCGCCGCCGGGCCCGAAGGTTTGGCGGCAGCCGACGTCGGCGCCTCGGCGCTGGGCGTCGCCTCGGTCTTGTCACCCGCCCCGTCGTCCTCGCCCGGCTGCTCCGGCGGGGGCGTCATACCTGGAGCCCTGGTGAACTTCGGGGCAGGCGCATCGGCGGGGACCGTCGCCCGGCCTACGGCCGCGCGGCCGGTCGCTGGTGTGCCGCCCTTGGCGGCCTCCTCGTCGACCGGGTTGGCCGAGGTCCCCGTGTTCCCCGACTTCGCCTGTGTCTCCGTCATTCAACTAGTCCTGTTCGTCAGGCTCGTCGGCATTGCGAGCAATCGCCACGATAGTCACGCCGTCCGGGAGGTCCATCAGCTTGACCCCCATTGTGTTCCGGTCACGCGTACGGCGTACAGGCTTCACCGGAGTCCGAATGACACCACCATTGCTGGTGATCGCGAACAGCTCGTCGTCCGGATCGATCACCACCGCGCCGACCAGACCACCGCGCCGCTCGGTGATCTTCGCAGTCAACACGCCCTTACCTCCCCGGCCCTGCACCGGGTATTCCTCGATCGGGGTGCGCTTGGCATATCCCCCGTTCGTGGCCACCAGAACGTCCAAACCTTCCCGCACGACCTCCATGGCCAGCAGGACGTCATCGTCCGTGAAGCGCATGCCGATCACGCCCGAGGTGGCCCGGCCCATCGGCCGCAACGCCTCGTCGGAGGCGTTGAACCGGATCGCCTGTGCCTTCTTCGAGACCAGCAGCAGGTCGTTCTCCGGGGCAACCAGCGCAGCACCGACCAGCTCGTCCTCATCGCGCAGGTTGATCGCGATGATGCCGCCGGAACGGTTGGAGTCGAACTCCTCGAGCCGCGTCTTCTTCACCAGGCCGTTCTTCGTGGCCAGTACCAGATAGGGGGCTACCTGGTAGTTCGGGATCTCAATGATCTGCGCGATCTGCTCGTCGGGCAGGAACGCGAGCAGATTGGCCACGTGTTGGCCCTTGGCTACCCTACTGGCCTCCGGCAACTCGTACGCCTTGGCCCGGTAGACCCGGCCCTTGTTCGTGAAGAACAAGATCCAGTCGTGGGTCGAGCAGACGAAGAAGTGGCTGACGATGTCGTCCTGCCGCAGCGTGGCGCCGCTGACGCCCTTACCGCCGCGTCGCTGCGAGCGGTACAGATCGACCTTGGTCCGCTTGGCGTACCCGGTGCGGGTGATCGTGACGACCACGTCCTCGCGGGCGATGAGGTCCTCCATCGAGACCTCGCCGTCGAACGGGATGATCTGCGTACGGCGGTCGTCGCCCCACTTGGCGACGATCTCGCCCAGCTCCTCCGAGACGATCTTTCGCTGCCGCTCCGGCTTGGCGAGGATGTCCTTGAGGTCGGCGATCTCCAGTTCGAGCTTGGCCAGGTCGTCGATGATCCGCTGCCGCTCCAACGCGGCGAGCCGGCGCAGCTGCATGTCCAGGATCGCTGTCGCCTGGATCTCGTCGATCTCCAGCAGCCGGATCAGGCCCTGCCGCGCGTCGTCCACCGTCGGTGAGCGCCGGATCAGGGCGATGACCTCGTCCAGCGCGTCCAGCGCCTTGCCGAGACCGCGCAGGATGTGCGCCCGCTCCTCGGCCTTGCGCAGCCGGAACGCGGTCCGTCGGCGGATCACGTCGATCTGGTGCTCGACGTAGTAGCGGATGAACTGCGCCAGGTTGAGCGTGCGCGGCACCCCGTCGACCAGGGCCAGCATGTTGGCGCCGAAGGTCTCCTGGAGCTGGGTGTGCTTGTAGAGGTTGTTCAGCACGACCTTCGCGACGGCGTCGCGCTTGAGCACCAGCACGATCCGCATACCGGTACGACCGGAGGACTCGTCGCGGATGTCGGCGATACCGGCGAGCTTGCCCTCCTTGATCAGCTCGGCGATCCGCTCGGCGAGGTTGTCCGGGTTGACCTGGTAGGGCAGCTCGCTGACGACCAGGCAGGGGCGACCCCGCTTGTCCTCCTCGACCTCCACCACGGCGCGCATCCGGATCGAGCCGCGACCGGTGCGGTACGCGTCCTGGATCGCTGTGGTGCCGACGATCAGGCCGTAGGTCGGGAAGTCCGGGCCCTTGACGATGCCGAGCAGGGCTTCGAGGGTGGTCTCCTCGTCCTCCTCCGGGTGCTCCAGGCACCACTGCACCGCCGCGCCGATCTCCCGCAGGTTGTGCGGCGGGATCTTGGTGGCCATGCCGACCGCGATGCCCTCGGAGCCGTTCACCAGGAGGTTGGGGATCCGCGACGGCAGGATGGTGGGCTCCTTGGCCCGGCCGTCGTAGTTGTCCTGCAGGTCGACGGTGTCCTCGTCGATGTCCCGCAGCATCTCCATCGCGAGCGGGTCGAGCTTGCATTCGGTGTAGCGCATCGCGGCGGCCGGATCGTTACCCGGCGAGCCGAAGTTGCCGTTGCCGTCGACCAGTGGGTAGCGCAGCGACCAGGGCTGTGCCATCCGGACCAGCGCGTCATAGATCGCGGAGTCGCCGTGCGGGTGGAACTGGCCCATCACGTCACCGACGACGCGGGAGCACTTCACGTAGCCGCGGTCCGGCCGGTAGCCGGAGTCGAACATCGCGTAGAGGATCTTGCGGTGGACCGGCTTGAGGCCGTCCCGGACGTCCGGCAGCGCGCGACCGACGATGACGCTCATCGCGTAGTCGAGGTAGGAGCGCTGCATCTCCACCTCGAGCCCGACCGGTTCGATCCGGTCGTGCGCGACCACCGCGGCGATGGCCTCGGCGGGGACCTCGGGCTCGTTCGGTGTGGACTCGGGAGAATCGGTCACTGTATACCCTTATCAGACTCAGAGTCGTTTTCGTGCTGTGGATAACCGCTGTGGATACCGGCCAAGCTGTGGATAACTCTGTGGACCGCCGGATCGGCCGGGCACTGCCCGGCCGATCCACCGCAGTCCGTCAGATATCCAGGAACCGCACGTCCTTGGCGTTGCGCTGAATGAACGACCGGCGCGCCTCGACGTCCTCACCCATCAGCACACTGAACAACTCGTCGGCGGTCGCCGCGTCGTCGAGAGTGACCTGACGCAGGGTACGCGTCGCCGGGTTCATGGTGGTTTCCCACAGCTCGGGATAGTTCATCTCGCCGAGGCCCTTGAAGCGCTGGATGTCGTCCGGCTTGGCGTTCGGCTTCTTCTGCTGGCGCAGCAGGATCAGGCCGTCCCGCTCGCGGTCGGAGTAGGCGTACTGGGCGTCGTCGCCCTTCTTGTTCCACTTGATCTTGTAGAGCGGCGGGGCGGCCAGATAGACGTGCCCCAGCTCGACCAGCGGACGCATGAAGCGGAACAGCAGGGTGAGCAGCAGCGTCTGGATGTGCTGGCCGTCGACGTCCGCGTCGGCCATCAGCACCACCTTGTGGTACCGCAGCTTCTCCATGTCGAAGTCGTCGTGGATGCCCGTGCCCAGCGCGGTGATCAGCGCCTGGACCTCGTTGTTCTTCAGCACCCGGTCGATCCGGGCCTTCTCCACGTTGAGGATCTTGCCGCGGATCGGCAGGATCGCCTGGGTCCGTGGGTCGCGGCCCTGCTTGGCCGAGCCACCGGCCGAGTCACCCTCGACGATGAACACCTCGGACTCGCGGGGGTCGGTCGACTGGCAGTCGGCCAGCTTGCCCGGCATCGAGCCGGACTCCAGCAGCGACTTGCGCCGGGCCAGCTTGCGTGCCTGCTGGGCGGCGATCCGGGCCCGGGCCGCCTGGGAGGCCTTCGTGATGATCATCTTGGCCTCGGCCGGGTTGCGGTCGAACCAGTCGACCAGCCACTCGTTGCACACCCGCTGCACGAAGCTCTTCACCGGGGTGTTGCCCAGCTTGGTCTTGGTCTGGCCCTCGAACTGCGGGTTGGCCAGCTTGACCGAGATGATCGCCGCGAGCCCCTCGCGGATGTCCTCGCCGGAGAGCTTCTCGTCGCCCTTGAGCAGCTTCTTGTCGGTGCCGTACCGGTTGACCACGCTGGTCAGCGCAGACCGGAAGCCCTCCTCGTGGGTGCCGCCCTCGTGGGTGTTGATGGTGTTGGCGAAGGTGTAGACCGACTCGCCGTACGACTCGTTCCACTGCATGGCGATCTCGACCGACATCCCCTCCTCTTCGGCCCCGAACTCGACCACCGTCTTGTGGATCGGGTTCTTCGAGGCGTTGAGGTGCCGGACGAAGTCGGAGATGCCGCCCTCGTAGTAGAAGGTGACCTCGCGCTGCCGGCCGTCCTCCTCCTCGGCCACCCGCTCGTCGAGCAGGTGGATGCGGAGGGCACGGTTGAGGAAGGCCATCTCCTGCAGCCGCCGGTAGATGGTCTGGAAATCGAAGTCGACGGTCTCGAAGACGTCGGGGTCGGGCCAGAAGGAGACCGCCGAGCCGGTGCGGTCGGTGGCCTCGCCCTTGTCCAGCGGGCTGGGCTTGGAGTTGGTGTACTGCTGCCGCCAGACGAAACCGGACTTGTGGATCTCCACGGCCATCCGGGTGGAGAGGGCGTTCACCACTGACACACCGACGCCGTGCAGACCCCCGGAGACCGCGTACGCCTTGCCGTCGAACTTGCCGCCGGCGTGCAGCACGGTCAGCGCGACCTCGACACCCGGCTTCTTGAGCTTCGGGTGCAGGTCGACCGGGAAACCACGGCCGTTGTCGGTGACCCGGACGCCGCCGTCGGCGAGCAGCACCACGTCGATGGTGTCGCAGTATCCGGCCAGCGCCTCGTCGACAGCGTTGTCGACAACCTCCCAGACGAGGTGGTGCAGACCGCGCTCGCCGGTGGACCCGATGTACATACCGGGCCGCTTACGAACGGCCTCCAGCCCCTCGAGAACGGTGATCGACTCTGCGCCGTACTCCTGCTTGTCCTGCGCTGCCACCCTCGGCCACTTTCTCGCGTCAGCCGCGCCGGTAGGGGCGCGTCGGGCGCGGGTTCGGCGGACAGGACGCGACGTCGGCGCGCGGACCGGCGCCGGAGACCTCCGGACAGCGGGTCGAACGCGCCGGTCGCCGCGGTTGCCCGCGGATCGCGATCGGCTCGACCCGACGTGGAGAATGAACCTGGGCCACCGGCCCCGTCCCGCTCCCGCACCGGGTCTTCGTCTCACTGTCAATCCTACTGTGCGCGGAGGACAGATCCACCACTCGGCACCCTCAGCGAGGCGGCTGAGAAGTCCATAGCCGGCAGAACCCCGTCGCCTACGACTCCCCCCACACGCCAGGCCCCCTTCGCACGCGCCGCCCCGGAACGGGTTGACCCGCGGTCGGGCGGGTCGGGGGTCGCGGCCGAACCGTCAGTGCCGTACGTTTGCGGCGCCCCGGAACCAGCCTTGATCTTTACGGGTTGGAACCGGGACGATCGACCCGATCGACCCGACACGTGCTCTTTAAGAGGTGACAGATGGGGCTGGACAACGTCGCGGTGCACTGGCCGCGGACCGGCCGCTTCTACGATCCGGTGGCGCCGGCCGAGTTCGTCGACTTCGGCGAGATCGTCGACCTACCGCGCATCTCCGCGCCGACCGCGGCGCTGGCCGAGCTCATCGCGAAGACCGGCACCATCCGGGCGACCGCGTACACCGAGTTGGTGGATCTCCTGCTCGGCCTCGAAGGTGTGTTGTACGCCACAGACGCCGCCGCCGAGGATGAGGACCCGGTGATCGACCCGGACGGCTGCTCCTGGATCGCGAGCGGCATCGAACGGTTCGTGGCCGCGCACCGCCCCACCGGCGAGGCGGTCACCTTCGAGTCGGTGAGCACCGTGCTGCGTGCTCTACTCGGTGACGGCCGGTTGGCCGAACAGCAGCTGCGCTGGCTGGAGAGTCGGCTCGACGCGCTGCGCGACGAGCGCGGCGACCCGCCGCAGTGGAACTTCACCTGCGCCGAGCTGGGCGTGCTGGCCGCGTTCTACCGGCGTTGCGCCGAGCGCGGGTTCGCCGTCTACGCCGACGCCTGAGCCGCCGCGTCCGGCTCCGCGGCGGCCGGCCGGTTGGCGGCCGTGATCAGCCGGGTGAGCACGGCGTGCAGGTGTTGCAGGTCCTCGACGGGCAGCCCGAGTCGCGCAACGATCGCGGCGGGGATCAGCTCCGCCTGACTCCGCAGCGCGGCACCGCTGGCGGTGAGGGTGACCGCGAGGCTGCGCTCGTCGCTCGGGTCGCGCTCCCGGCGCAGGTAGCCGGCCGCTTCCAGCCGTTTGAGCAGGGGTGACAGCGTGCCCGGATCGAGCTGGAGCAGGCGGCTGAGGTCGCGGCCGGACAACGGCGCGTGCTGCCAGAGGGCCAACATCACCAGGTACTGCGGGTGGGTCAACCCCATCGGTTCCAGCAGCGGCCGGTAGACGGCCACCACGCTGCGCGCGGCAACCGAGAGGGCGAAACAGACCTGCTGCTCCAGGGCCAGCGGGTCGACGCCGTCCGGTCGTTCGCTCATCGGTTGCCCTCCCTGCGCACGATGACTATCGTACCGATCATTGGTGCACCAACCATTCGTACCCCAACGGTCTGTTCTGGGTCGGGCCTGACCCGGCGAGACGACGTGACGCGGAAAGAGGCGGCAGATGAGCGAGGACGGCGCGGCCACCAGGGCCCCGGGCGAGGGCGGCCGGCTGATGCGGTGGGCCTTCCGGCACCTCGCCGGCCCCGCCGAAGGGGTGCAGGGCGCGGTGCAGGGCGGTTCGGCCGAGGCCCGCGAGGCGTGGAAACGCGACCTGGCCGAGCGCAAGCGCCACACCCGGGAGCAGCGGGAACGCAAGCGAGCAGCCCGCGAGGCGGACCGGCGCGGCTGAACCCGCCGGCTCAGCCGTACGTGTCGCGTGGGCCCCGGCCGCGCACCCGGCGTGGGCCCTTCCCCCAGGAGGGCGCGGCCGGCCCGTGGATGTGCAGCTTGCGCACCACGTTGTGACCGACCTCGCTGGCGATCTGCTTGAGCAGCGAGCCGGCCAACAGCCGCAGCTGGGTGGCCCAGGCGGTCGAGCGGGCCTCCACGGTCAGCTCGCCGTTCTCCAACTTCACCGGGCGGCTGTTCTGCGCTACCTCGGCGCCGACGACCCGCTCCCAGGCGCCGAACACGGTGGCCTCGGCCGCCGGCTGCTGCCAGCCGCGCGCCTTCACCAGCCGGTTCAGCACTGCGCCGAGCGGCTGCGGATCGCGCGGGTCGGGGCCTGGACCGGAGTAGCCACGCAACCGCCGCCCCGAGCCGCCGGCAGCGTCGCCACCGCCGGGCGCACGCCGGGAGCGGGCCGCCGCCGGCCGCCGGGACAGCGCCGCGTCGAGCACCGCCCGGGCCAGCTCCGGCCCGCTGGCGGCCGCCGCCGGCTCACCGCCCGCCGATTCCGCAGCCACCTTCGGAGTACGCGCAGCCGCGGCGTCGCCTGCCGCCGGCCGCTCGGTGCCTGGCTCATCCGACACGGCGCACCGTCCCTTCGCCGACCTGGTAACGGGTGCCGCGCAGGGCGGCCGGCACGTCATCGTCCACCGCGCAGGTCACCAGCAGCTGACTCGCCCCGCCGACCAGCTCCGCCAACCGCTCCCGGCGTCCGGTGTCCAACTCCGCGAAGACGTCGTCGAGCACCAGCACCGGCTCGATGCCGTCGGAGCGCAACAGGTCGTATCCGGCCAGCCGCAGCGCGAGCGCGAACGACCACGACTCGCCGTGGCTGGCGTACCCCTTGGCGGGCAGCGGGCCGAGACTCAACGCCAACTCGTCACGGTGCGGGCCGACCAGGGTGGTGCCCCGCTCGATCTCGGCGGAACGGGACGTGGCCAGGGCCGCCGTCAGCGCCTCGGCCAACGCGGCCCGATCGGTGGTCGGCTCGGCCAGCTCGATCGACGGCCGGTAGGTGATGCTCGCCGCCCCCCGACCGGCGGCCACCGCGTCGTACGCCTTGGCCACGTGCGGGCTGAGCGCGGCCACCAGCTCCAGCCGGCCGGCGAGCAGCTCCGCGCCGTGCTGGGCCAGGTGGGCGTCCCAGACCGCCAGGGTGCCGAGGTCACCGCCCCGGGAACCACCGGTCTTGCGGGCCAGGTACGCGGTACGCAGCAGGGCGTTGCGCTGCTTGACGACCCGCTCGTAGTCGGCCCGCACACCCGCGTACCGGGGCTGGCGGTTGACCAGCAGGTCGTCCAGGTAGCGACGACGCTCGGCCGGGTCGCCCCGGACCAGCTCAAGGTCTTCGGGGGCGAAGAGCACCAGCCGCAGCGCCCCCAGCACGTCCCGGGCCCGCCGCGCCGGTGACCGGCCCAGCCGGGCCCGATTGGCCTTGCCGGGCACGATCTCCAGCTCGACCAGGAGCTCGCGGCCGTCGTGCACCACAGCGCAGCGGATCACCGCGGACGATGCGCCCATCCGGACCAGCGGCGCGTCGGTGGCGACCCGGTGTGAGTCCAGGGTCGCCACGTAGCCCAGCGCCTCGACGAGATTGGTCTTACCGACGCCGTTGGCGCCGATCAGGACGTTCGCCCCCGGCTGGAGGTCGACGGCCACCCGCTCGTACGAGCGGAAGTCGACCAGTTCCAGCCGGTGAACGTACACAGGTTGTGGACGCCGCTCAGCGCTTGTGCACGGCGTGGCCACCGAACTGCTGACGCAGCGCGGAGACGGCCTTCATGGCGGGCGAGTCGTCCTGCCGTGAGGCGAACCTGGCGAACAGCGAAGCGGTGATGACGTTCAGCGGCACCGCCAGCCGGACCGCCTCGTCGACCGTCCACCGACCCTCGCCGGTGTCCTCCGTGTAGCCGCTCAGGTCGGCCAGCTCCGGGTCCTCGTCGAGCGCCCGGTCCAGCAGGTCGAGCAGCCAGGAACGGACGACGGTGCCCTCCCGCCAGGACTTGATGACACCCGGCACGTTGGTCACCAGCTCCGAGGCGGCCATCAGCTCGTAGCCCTCGGCGTAGGCGTGCATCAGGCCGTACTCGATGCCGTTGTGCACCATCTTCGAGTAGTGCCCGGCACCGACCGGGCCGGCGTGCACGAAACCGAACTCGCCCTCAGGCTTGAGCGCGTTGAAGATCGGCATCAGCCGGTCCACGTGCTCCTGGGAACCGCCGACCATGAGCCCGTAGCCGTTCTGCCGGCCCCAGACGCCGCCGGAGACGCCGACGTCCAGGTAGCCGATGCCCCGCTGATTGAGCCGCTCGGCGCGGGGGGCGTCGTCGCTGAAGCGCGAGTTGCCGCCGTCGATGATGATGTCGCCCTCGCCGAGCACCTCGGCGAGCTCGTCGATGGTGGCGTCGGTGACACCCGCGGGCACCATGACCCAGACCGCGCGCGGGGACTCAAGCTTCTCCGCCAGGCCGGCAAGGGTCGTAACGTCGCTGATCTGCGCGTTGTGGTCGAAGCCGACCACCTCGTGCCCGGCCGAACGCAACCGCTCCCGCATGTTGCCGCCCATACGGCCGAGTCCTACTAGGCCGAGCTGCATGTGTTTCTACCTCCGTGGATCTGGGTGTTGCTGGGCGCGATCAGCGCGAGACGCGGATCGGCATGATGAGGTACCGGTACCCCGGAATGACCTCGCCATCCTCGCCAGCGGGTGAGATCACCGCGGGCTTGAAGGCGTCGACGAACGAGAGCACGGCCGTCTGAGCGCCCAGGTTTGCCAGACCGTCGATGAGGTACTGCGGGTTGAAGCCGATGGTCAGCGGGTCACCGGTGAAGGTGGCCTCCATCGCCTCGCTCGCCCGCGCCTCCTCGGAACCGCCGGCCTCGACCACCAGGCCGTCGGCGCTGAAGCTGAGTAGCACCGGCGTGGTGCGTTCGGCGACCAGCGCGACCCGCTTGACCACCTCGATGAGCGTGCTGACCGGAACTCGGGCCGCGGCGTTGTGCGTGGCCGGGAAGAGCGACCGCACCGGCGGGTAGTTGGCGCCGTCGAGCAGCCGGCTGGTGGTGCGACGGGTGCCGCCCGCGAGACCGACCATGCCCTCACCAGCGGCGCCCTGGGCGAGGGCGAGGGTGACCTCGCCGCCCAGCGGGCCGAGGGCCTTGGCGGTGTCGTTCAGGGTGCGGGCCGGCACCAGGGCGTTGATGCTCACCTCGGGGTCGTCCGGTCGCCACTGGATCTCGCGCAGCGCCAACCGGTACCGGTCGGTGGCGAGCATCGACAACGTGTCGCCGGACAGCTCGACGCGGACACCGGTCATCATCGGCAGCGTTTCGTCACGGCCGGCCGCGATGGCCACCTGGGAAACCGCCGTGGCGAACGCGGCGGCGTCGACAGTGCCGGCACTCTGCGGCATCTCGGGCAGCGCGGGGTAGTCCTCCACCGGCATGGTGGGCAGGGTGAACCGGGCGCTGCCGCAGACCAACTCGAGGTGCGCGCCGACCGCGGCGATGTCGACCGGCTTGGCCGGCAACGCCTTGGTGATCTCGGCGAGCAGGCGGCCGGAGACGAGCGCGGCGCCGTCGGCGTCGCCCTGCACCTCGACGGTCACCTGGCTGGAGACCTCGTAGTCGAACCCGGAGACCCGCAGGTTGCCGTCGGTGACGCGGAGCATCACCCCGGCGAGCACCGGTACGGACGGCCGGTTGGGCAGGCTCTTCGCGGTCCACGCCACAGCCTCGGCGAGCGCGTCGCGCTCCACTCGGAACTTCATCAATGCCTCCGCGTCGACGTCAGCGACAACTCTCTCATGCCGACCGCTGCCTACCGTCCCGCCCGACCGTGCGGGTACCCATCGCACCTTAGGGCGCAGGGACATCGGCTGTGCGCCCGACCCCATGGATCGTGTCGATGCTGACCGGCTGATCCGACAGCGTTCGGCCCGATCCACAGAAAGCCCAACGGTGATGATTGGTTTTTGTTCTCTTAGAAGAGATAACTCATCGTCTTCATCGCACCTGTGCAAACTGTGGAAAACCGAGGTCTGCGCAGCTCAGACAGGTTATCCACCGGTGATTTGGCTGTGGAGAACCGGGGGGACAACCGGCTTCTGTGTCCACAGCCCGGCGACGACGGCCGGTTGTCCACCGTCGTCCACCGGTTGTCCACCGGTAATCCACCGACTTTCTCCCCAAGCCTGTGGATCGCGGGGAAGATCACCATTGCCGTGATCCCCAGAACCTTCAACAGCTCGTACACAGGTTGATGGTGATCGGTGGATAACCCGACCGTCGTCCCCAGGCGTCCACAGCCTCATGCACAGGGTTTCTCCACAGCCTGTGGGTAACTGGCGGAGGACGGACCGTAGTTATCCACCGACGGTGGATAACAAGCTGTGGACAACGAGTGGGGATCGAGGCGGTCACGGCCTCGATCCTGTGGTCTACACCATGTCGAGAGTCCAGCTGACTGACCAAAAAAGGACGCCCGACCGGAGATCCGGCCGGGCGTGTCCCGGGCTGCGCACCGCCGCGACGGCGGTCGTACCCGTCAGCTGTTCTGCTTGATCCGGTTGGTCAGCTCGGCGATCTGGTTGTAGAGCGAGCGGCGCTCGGCCATCTGCTGACGAATCTTGCGGTCGGCGTGCATCACGGTGGTGTGGTCCCGGCCACCGAACGCCTGCCCGATCCGGGGCAGCGACAGCTCGGTCAACTCCCGACACAGGTACATGGCCACCTGGCGGGCGTTGACCAGGACCCGGGACCTGGACTGGCCTCGCAGGTCCTCCAGGCTCACCCCGAAATAGTCAGCGGTCGAGGCCATGATCTGGTCGGCGTTGATCTCCGGGCCGGCGCCGTCGGGCATGAAGTCCCGCAGCACCTCCTCGGCCAGCGACAGCTCGACTGTCGACCGGGTCAGGCTGGCGAACGCGGTCACCCGGATCAGCGCGCCCTCCAACTCCCGGATCGAGTTCGACACCCGGGAGGCGATGAACTCCAACACGTCCGGCGGGGCGTACATCCGCTCCTGCGCCGCCTTCTTCTGCAGGATCGCGATCCGGGTCTCCAGATCCGGCGGCTGGATGTCGGCCAGCAGCCCCCACTCGAACCGGGTTCGCATCCGGTCCTCCAGGGTGGCGAGCTGGCGCGGCGACCGGTCCGAGGTGATCACGATCTGCTTGTTGGCGTTGTGCAGCGTGTTGAAGGTGTGGAAGAACTCCTCCTGGGTGCGCTCGCGGTTCTCCAGGAACTGGATGTCGTCGATCAACAGGATGTCGACGTCGCGGTAACGCCGCTGGAACGCGCTGGTCTTGTCGTCCCGGAGCGAGTTGATGAAGTCGTTGGTGAATTCCTCGGTCGAGACGTACCGGACCGAGCGGGCGTTGCCGAGCGTGGTGGCGTAGTGCCCGATGGCGTGCAGCAGATGGGTCTTGCCCAGCCCCGAGTGCCCGTAGATGAACAGCGGGTTGTACGCCTTGGCCGGCGACTCCGCCACCGCCACGCTCGCCGCGTGGGCGAACCGGTTGGACGAACCGATGACGAAGGTCTCAAACATGTACTTCGGGTTGAGCCGGTTGCCACCGGTGTCGGCACCGGGCAACCGGCGGTCGTCCCGCCCCCCGTTGCGGTGGTCCACAGCACTGCGACCCGGGCCACTGTCCGTTCCGCTGTCCCGGGGGAGCGAGCGGATCACGTGCTGGTCGCGTGGCGACGCCGAGTCTTCCCGGTAGCGCGGCTCGTAGGGCCGGGTGTCCGGGCCGGGTGGGTCCAGGCGGGCCGCCTGCTCGTCGTAGCCGCGCCGGTCCGGGCCCGGTCGGTTCGGCCGGATGGGCTCGGCGAAGGCGGCGCTGAACAACGCCTCCTGCCCGTCCCTGCTGGCCGGGATCAGCCCGGAGCGGTGCCCGTCGACGGTCGGCGCGAGCGGCGGACCCGCCGGCGCGGGCGGCGCCACCGGATCGGGCGTACGGGGCGCGGGTGACTGCTCGGGGATCATCGCGTCGGCGGACGGCCGAGCGTCCTGGTCGTCGTCGAACGACGCGCCCCCCGGGCCGTCGAGGTCGAGCTGCCCGGCCTCCGGAGCGCTGCGGTAGACGGTGCCAGCCGGTCGGCCGGTGGCGTCCTCGGCCACCCGAACGGTGACCGCGACCTGGATCGGTCGGCCGAGCCGGCGGGTGAGCGCCTCGGTGATCGCCGGGCGCAGCCGTGACTCGATCACGTCGCGGGTGAACGCGTCCGGCACGGAGAGCAGCGCGGTGTCCTCGACGATCGCTCGCAGCCGGGTCAGCCGTAGATAGGCACGCTGCTGGGCGGAGATGATCTCGTCGGCGAGTTCGTCGGTCGCCGCTAACCACACTGCGGCAAGGTCGGTCGTACCGGCCACCGTCGTGCCACCCCCTCGCCTCTGCTCCCGGCCGCCGCTGTCTGTGTGCCAGCCGGCCGTCCCGGGCCCGCCGCGTTCGCGGGTGGAACAACACCCACCCGGACGATCGACCGGTGGTCATCCACAAGTTATCCACAGCCTGTGTACCGACCGATTGTGGCCACCGCCGGACGCGGGTGGCACCTGCCCCTGCCTGAACGGGCGCTGAAGCGGGTTCACCGTGCCGAACGATTCACTGCCTTGTCCGGTCTTGCCTGTGCGACGACCGGAGCTTCCGACGCTCACCGCAATCGGGCACGGTAACAGCGTTGTCCCTGCGCCATCAACCGGCGACGCGGCGGCACCCTTGTCGGCATCAGCGAAAACCGTCCTCCCACCTCGGGCGCGTCCCGTTGTCCGCTGCTCGGGGTGTTTGACGGCCATTGCCCCCCTGCGTAGGCTGGAACGGCTGCTTTCTCGCCCTCTGCTAGGGTGATGGGTGCTTGCTGTCCGCGGTCGCATCCTCGCACCGCCGAGGTCCCGCCCCGCCGGACAGCACCGATCGTGGGCCACCGTCGCGGTGGCCTGGACCACCACACGACCCCGGCGATCCCGTCGCGCGGGGCGCGTACGAAAACGGAGAGCCTGACGTGAGCAAGCGCACCTACCAGCCGAACAACCGCCGGCGCGCGAAGACCCACGGCTTCCGGCTGCGCATGCGCACCCGTGCCGGCCGTGCCATCCTGTCGAGCCGTCGCGCCAAGGGTCGCACCACCCTGTCGGCCTGAGCCGACCGGGCCGGTCCAGGGGACGTGGGCAGTCGTGCTGGCCGCCGCACAGCGACTGCGGCGCAGCACTGACTTCGCCGCAGCGGTTCGCGGTGGCCGACGCGCCGGACGTGGCGCCGTCGTGGTCCACCTGGCCGTGCCGGTGACCGTCGACCCCAGCACACCGACCTCGCCGGAGCCGGTACGGGATAACAGTGCGGAGCAGTCGTCCGCACCCTCCCGTGCCGGCTTTGTCGTGTCCAAGGCGGTCGGCAACGCGGTGACCCGCAACCGGGTCCGCCGCCGACTGCGGGCGCTGGTCCGGGAACGGCTGACCGCCCTGCCCGCCGGCAGCACCCTGGTCGTCCGGGCGCTGCCCGCCGCGGCGCAGGCGTCGTACTCCCGGCTCGCCACCGATCTGGACGCCGCCATCGCGGTCGCCAGGTCGCCCCGGGAGCGGCGGTCCCGATGACTGACACCGAGCAGACCAGTCCTCGCCCGCCGACAACCGGTGCCAAGGTGCTGATCGCGCCCATCATCGCGTACCGTCGGTGGATAAGTCCGGCACTGCCGGCTCGCTGTCGGTTCTACCCGTCGTGCAGTGCGTACGCCCAGGAAGCGGTCGCTCGACACGGCGCGCTCCGGGGAGCCGTGCTGGCGGTCCGGCGGTTGTTGCGCTGCCACCCCTTTCACCCTGGTGGATATGACCCGGTGCCGGAGCCGGGCGGCCGCCGCCGTGCTGATGTGACTGGAGCCCCGAATTGAGTCTCGACTGGATCTACTACGCGATTTCGTGGATCCTGCTGACCTGGCACTCGGCCTGGGACGCCATCGGGGTGCCGGTCGGCGCGGTGCTCGGCACCAACTTCGCCTGGATCCTGGCCATCGTCTTCCTGGTGGTCACCGTCCGGGTGATCCTGTTCCCGGTCTTCGTCAAGCAGATCAAGTCGCAGCGGGCGATGCAGGCGCTCCAGCCCAAGGTCAAGGAGCTTCAGGAGAAGCACAAGGGTGACCGGGAGACGCTCCAGAAAGAAATGATGGAGCTGTACAAGAAGGAGAAGGCCAACCCGCTGATGGGTTGCCTTCCGATGTTCCTTCAGATCCCGGTCTTCCTGGGTCTCTTCCACGTGCTGCGCCGGCTCGATCCCGACAAGCAGAACAAGACCCTCTACGGCTGGACCGTCGACCAGTTCCAGAGCGCCTCGCAGGCGAAGCTCTTCACCGCTCCCATCGCCGGCAAGTTCGGTTCCACCGCCGACGAGCTGGCCAGCCTCGGCGCCAACGGCAGCACTGTGAAGATCATTGCTGGTGTCCTGGTTCTGGTCATGATCGCGACTACCTACCTGACCAGCCGGCAGATGATCCTCAAGACCGGTTGGGCGGAGGACCCGCAGCAGCGGATGATCCAGCGGCTGATGCTCTACGGCATCCCGGCGTCGCTGCTGATCTCCGGCGCGATCTTCCCGATCGGCGTCATCATCTACTGGGTCACCAACAACCTCTTCACCCTCGGCCAGCAGCAGTGGGTGCTGCGGAAGTTCCCGCCGCCGGTGACCGCCAAGAAGACCGCCGCCCCCGCCACCTCCCGCAACCCGGTGCAGCCCGCCAAGTCCGGTGGCCTGTTCGGTCGTGGCAAGGCGGCCCCGCCGGTGCCGGTCAAGGCGGCAGCACCCAAGGTGGCCGGGCCGAAGCCCGGCGCGAAGCCGGTGAACAACCCGAAGAAGAGCCGCCCCGCCAAGCGGCAGGGCTGATGTGTGAGGGCCGCCGCCGGTGATCCGGCGGCGGCCCGTTCCGCAGCGTGCAGCCGCCGTACGGCCGGCGCCGGGTGGAACCGACCGCGCACCGCGCGGCCACGGGCGACACTGCCCGTACAGACGTGCCTGTGGGCACCGGCAACCTCCAGCCGGCCCCGGGAAACCAGTCGGACCCGACGGTCCGGCCGAGCGAGTACGGAGATGAGACCGTGACCGAGACCAGCATCCCCCGCGCCGAGCAGTCAGTGGACGAGGAGGAGACCGCCACGCTCGCGGTGGACGGCGACGACACCGAAGCCGACGACACCGAGGCGGACGACGACACCGACACCGCCGCTGGCGGTGGCACCCGGGCGAAGAAGGCCGCGGGCGAGGGCGACCTGTTCCGGCAGAGCGAGATCGCCGCTGACTACGTCGAGGGCCTGCTCGACATCCTCGACTACGACGGCGACATCGACGAGCTGGTCGCCGCCGGCCGGCCGATGGTCGAAGTGGTCGGCGAGCGGTTGCAGAATCTGGTCGGTCAGCGCGGGGCCACCCTGGAGGCGCTCCAGGAGCTGACCCGCCTCGCCGTCTTCCGGCAGACCGGCACGCCGAGCCGTCTGCTGCTCGACGTCGGCGGCTACCGGGCGAACCGCCGCAAGGAACTCGCCGCGGTCGCCAAGAACGCCGTCGAGAAGGTCAAGGAGTACGGCGAGCCGGTGCGGCTGGAGGCGATGTCCGCGTTCGAGCGCAAGTGCGTGCACGACGTCGTCAACGCCATGTCGGGCGTGGCGAGCGAGTCCGAGGGTGTGGAGCCGAACCGGCGCATCGTCGTACGGCCGGCGGACTGACCGGGTGACCCACGACGACCTCACGGCGCAAGCCGTGTCCGGCCCGGGCGGCACGCCGCCCGGGCCGTCCGCTGTCAGTCCCGTCACCGCCGACGCTGGCACGACGGGCAGCGACACCGCCCCGTCACCGGCCGACGCGGCGTTGCCGCCCGAGTTGGCACCAGCCGCGCTCACCCTCTTCGGCGACCGTCTCGACCTGGCCGCCGCGTACGCCGAACTGCTGGCCACCGACGGGGTGGTCCGCGGCCTGATCGGCCCCCGGGAAGCCCCCCGCATCTGGGATCGGCACCTGCTCAACTGTGCCGCGGTCGCCGAGCGGATTCCGTCCGGCGCGACGGTGCTCGACGTCGGCTCCGGAGCCGGCCTGCCGGGTCTCGTCCTGGCGATCGCCCGCCCCGACCTCACCGTCACCCTGATCGAGCCGCTGGCCCGACGGACCTCGTTCCTCATCGAGGTCGTCGAGCAACTCGGGCTGGCCAGGTCGGTTCGGGTGTTCCGGGGCCGGGCCGACGAGGCAGCCAGCGGATCGAGCGGCCGGGAGCCGATCAGTGGAGACGTGGTGACCGCGCGCGCGGTCGCGCCCCTGGATCGGCTGGCCGGTTGGAGTCTTCCGCTGGCGGTTCGGGGTGGCCGTCTGCTGGCGCTCAAGGGCTCGTCCGCCGCCGCCGAGATCGAGGAGCACGCCGACGTGGTGGCGCGACTCGGCGGTGGGGCGGCAACCGTGCAGCTCTGCGGCGTCGGTGTGATCGATCCACCCACCACCGTGGTGGAGATCGTGCGCGAGCGGATGGTCGGTCCGCCCCGCCCGGCAGCGAAGAAGCGCGCCCGGGGCGGGCGTCCCCGCCGAGGTTGACACTTCGCGCCATCGGGCTTCCGGCCGGCGGGTTGCCTCGTTGTACCGGTACGGGTGGACGAGGGGATGAGAACCCGACGTGGACCGGCCGCGCCCGTCCGCCGTAGGCTGACCGCGCGTCGATAGTGTGTAGCGGATGACGGACGTCGCGGGTCTCCGACCGCTCCCGTGGGCCGTACGCTCCGGGTTGCGGGCGTGGACGCGGCCGAGTTGACCGGGGCGCGGACCGACCATCCGAAGCGGGCAGGGATGACAGGTGCATGACGACGGCAGGTACGACGATCCACGCGTGACCGGGTCGACCAACGATCCCGTTTCACGTGAAACCGACTACCCGAGCTGGTCGCCCGGCGCGACCGGGCCCTCGAACCGACCCACCGACAGCGATCTGCCGCCGGCGCTCGACCCGCCGTCGGGCGCGGGTCGGCCGGACGGCTCGGCCCTCACGGAGCCGCCGAGTGCGCGCAGAACGCCGGATGCGTCGAGTCGACCGATCAACGTGGCCGAGGTGCGATCGACCTCGGGTCGCCGCAACTCCGCCGCAGCGGTTCGATTCGAGCCGGCGGTCCCGCACCAACCCACTGCGGCTGTCGTCCGGGACGCCGCTCCGGCGGTCACCGACGCCCCGGTCGCTTCGACCGAGTCGTTGGCCGCCGTGGCGGCCGACCCCACGTACGTTTCACGTGAAACCCCGACGCGCGAAGAGGATGACCCACCGTTGGCTATGGAGGCGATGCGCGCCGTGCAGATCCTGAATCCCAGTGGCGAGGTGACCATGCCTCGGCCGGACCGGACCCGGGTCATGTGCGTCGCCAACCAGAAGGGCGGCGTGGGTAAGACCACCACCACCGTCAACCTTGCGGTGGCGCTCGCCCTGCACGGCAACCGGGTGCTCGTGGTGGACCTCGACCCGCAGGGCAACGCCTCGACCGGGCTCAACGTCCCGCACCACACCGGAATCCCCGACGTGTACGACTGCCTGATCAACAGTGTGCCGCTGGTCGAGGTGGCACAGGCGGTCGAGGGCATCCCCAACCTCTGGTGCGTACCCGCGACCATCGACCTGGCCGGAGCCGAGATCGAGTTGGTGTCGGTGGTGGCCCGGGAGTCGCGTCTGGATCGGGCGATCGCCGCCTACCCGGGCGAGTTCGACTACGTCTTCATCGACTGCCCGCCGTCGCTCGGTCTGCTCACCGTCAACGCTCTGGTTGCCGCGCAGGAGGTGCTGATCCCGATCCAGTGCGAGTACTACGCGCTGGAAGGGCTCAACCAGCTGATCAACAACATCAACCTGGTACGCCAGCACCTCAACCCGAAGCTCGACGTCTCCACCATCCTGCTGACCATGTACGACCGCCGTACCCGGTTGGCCGACGCCGTCGAGCAGGACGTCCGGAACCACTTCGGCGACAAGGTCCTCCAAGCGGTCATCCCCCGCAACGTCCGGGTCTCCGAGGCGCCGAGTTACGGCCAGTCGGTGATGACCTACGATCCCGGTTCGCGGGGCGCCACGAGTTACTTCGAGGCGGCTCAGGAGATCGCCGAGCGGGGCGTCAAGGAGCCGGTGGGCCGGAATGCGTAGTGCGGACAAGTCGCTGGGAGGCGTGGCATGAAGAACCGTCCTCGGGGCGGTCTGGGTAAGGGCCTGGGGGCGCTGATCCCGACCGGGCCGGTGCCGGGTGCCGCTGGCACCGCGACGGCCGAGCCGGACAACGAGCGCCCGGACGGTGCGGGCACTCCCGCCGCCGTCTCCGCGGTGCCCGCCCGGGTACCAGTCCACGAACCGGAGCCCGTGCTCAGTCCGGTGCCCGGTGCGCGATTCGCCGAGATCCCGGTCGACGCGATCATGCCCAACCCGAAGCAGCCGCGTCAGGTCTTCGACGAGGAGGCGCTGGAGGAGCTGAAGACCTCGATCCAAGAGGTCGGCTTCCTCCAGCCCATCGTCGTACGGCAGCTCGACGACGAGAAGTACGAGCTGGTGATGGGCGAGCGGCGCTGGCGGGCCGCCCAGGCGGTGGGCCGGGAGAGCATCCCGGCGATCGTCCGGGACACCCGCGACGACGCCATGCTCCGTGATGCGCTGCTGGAGAACATCCACCGGGCGAACCTGAACCCGCTCGAAGAGGCCGCCGCCTATCAGCAACTGCTGGAGGAGTTCGGGGCCACCCACGAGGAGCTGGCCCGCCGGATCGGCCGGAGCCGCCCGCAGATCTCCAACACGATCCGACTGCTGAATCTGCCCGCCCAGGTGCAGCGCCGGGTTGCCGCAGGCGTCCTGTCGGCGGGGCACGCCCGCGCTCTGCTGAGCCTCGACGAGTCAGAGGCGCAGGAACAGCTGGCCCTGCGGATCGTGGCCGAAGGGCTGTCGGTTCGGGCGACCGAAGAGATCGTGGCCCTGACGCTGAACGACGGCCCGGCGAAGGGTCAGGCCGCGAAGCGGCGGCCCAAGGCGCACGCGCCGGCCCTGACCGATCTCGCCGACCGGCTGTCCGACCGGTTCGATACCCGGGTGAAGGTGGACATCGGCCGGAGCAAGGGCAAGATCACCATTGAGTTCGCGACTGTGGACGACCTGGAGCGGATCGTCGGGATCATCGGCGTGCAGCAGGAGGAGAGCGGCGACTGAGCCCGCCCGCTCGCCCACGGCCGCGCCACCCCACCGGGAGGCGCGGCCGTTCCGCATTACGGGGTCGTCGCGTTTCACGTGAAACAGCCGGCGGCTTCGCTCGGCGGGTCGGCGCACCGGACGGACGCCGCTGCCCTCGGATCGCCCATCCGGGTCGCCGCCGTTCCAAGGGGCACACGGAGTACGCGGGCGGACGGCTCGGCTGCCCGCGTGTGCGGAGCCGATCGAGCAGGTGCGGTCGTGGACGTCGCGGTGACGGACCGATCTCCTGTACGGGCCACAGAAGGCTTCGGAATGCTGGGGTCGACCCGAGCCACCCCTTCTGCCACTCGACGCGACAGCGAGCCACTGAGTGGCCTGCACGGCGCCTCCGTGGTGATCCTCGGGTGAACCGAAGGGCCCGAGTTGTGGTCAGACCCACCAAAGGCACCCGGGCGGCGGCGCGCGGGCCGCCGCCCGCGCCGGTTTCACGTGAAACAGCGACACCGGTTCGCGGTGACCAATCGACCCCCTGCGGGCCGCCTTGACGGTCAGCGCGGGCCGCCTCCGCGCCCGCACGCGTCGGCGTTGCGGGCACCTTCAGCCGCTGGCCTCCGATGCGGCCGAACCGCCTCGGACGCGGGTTGGCGGACAACGACCGACAGGTCGAAAAGTTATCCACACCGGTTGTCCACAGGCACCCCTCGTTTCACGTGAAACAGCGCGTGGGAGAGGGTGTGAGCCTGTGGATGACGCCCTGTGTTGAGGATCTCGGCAGCCTGTGGATATCGCCTCTCGGTGCCCGTGTGACCACTCGGCCCCGAGCGGCGGCGGGGCGATGAGCCGGTGGCTCAGGACCGCTCAAACAGGTGGGGACAGCGATGCCAGACTCGGTTAGGGTCAGCGTCGTGCACGACACCCCTCCCTCAGTCCCGGACTTCACCCAGTGGCCGTCATTTCCCTTCGAGGGTGACCTCCACGTGAAGCAGCTCGATGATCCGGTCCCGGTTGAACCGCCCCGGAAGGGCGAGGGTCTCCGGGAATGCACCGCCTGCAACGCCCCCGACGACGCCTACATCTGGGTGGGCGAGCGGTGGCGGGTACGCGCCATGGACCGGCCCACCGGTCTGCCCATGGTGCTCATCCTGGAATCGCGGACCCACCTCGACCTCGGTGACCTGCCGAACCTGTTGGCCGCCGAACTGGGCGTGATGACCGTACGACTGGAGCGGGCCATTCGCTCGCTCGACGGCGTGGCCCGGGTGCACGTCAACCGCTGGGGCGACGGCTCCGCTCACCTGCACATGTGGTTCCTCGCTCGGCCGTACGGTCGCCTCCAGTTGCGGGGCACGTTCCTGTCGCTGTGGGACTCGATCCTGCCGCCGATCTCCGAGGCGCAGTGGCGGGAAAATCTGGCGCTGGTAGCGGCCTGGCTCGCCGAGTTCGGTGGCCGTCCGCTCGCCGAGCCACCCCGCATCCAGTGGCAGGCGCCGTCCAGTCTGCTGGCCCAGTCGGCTGCCGCGGACGCCGCCGCCGCAGCGGAGGCTGCCTCAGCGGCAGCAGCCGCCGCGGACGCGGTTTCGGTCATCGAGGCGGCAGAGGAGATCCCGGAACCGGTGCGGGACTCCTCGTTCGGTTCCGCTGACGCCGACGCTGACGCCGACGCCGACAGCGGGCCGGCGGTCGGACCGGTCCCGGAGGCTGACGCCGGTGCCGGCTCGACGGCGACCACGGTCGCCGGCCGGACGGCTGTACCTGCTCGGACCGCACCCGTCACCAACCCGCCCGATATCCCGGCCGTCACGGCCAGGGACTCCACCGCCGCCGCACCCGGCAGCGCGGCGTTCGACAGCGCGGCACCGAACAGCGCGGCGTTCGACAGGACCGCATCCGAGAGCGCCGCATCCGGCAGGACCGCACCCGACAGCGCCGCCACGGCGGGGACGCCCACCGACGGATCTCACCTCGGCCTGGCGGGAGTGTCCACCGACAAGCCGGCGGGAACGCCCGGCGACACGTCGGCGGGAACGTCGGGCGACGGTTTCCACGTCGGCCCGGCGGGTGCAAGCGCGGACGCGCCCCACGTCGGCACGGCCGGCGCACGCGCCGACGAGAGCGGCTCGGCTCCCGCCATCCCGGCCGACCTCGCCAACGGCGGCGCCTCCGGGGACGCCGGCAGGGCGAGCATCCCCAGCGATCCGGACGCAGCAGCGCGCACCAACGGCACCGACACACCAGACGTGCGCGCGGGCCACTGATCTGGAACCGACCGTGCGGTTGGCCCGCCGGGTCAGCCGCACGGTCGGCCCGCGCTCGCCGCGACGGGCTGGAGGGTCGGTCAGTGAGTGGTGAGGCGGGCCGCCGCCCGGGCGACCAGGGTGCCCAGGAGCCGGCCGAAGTCCAGCCCGGCCGCCTGCACGGCGAGCGGAAGCAGGGACGTCTCCGTCATGCCCGGCGAGACGTTGACCTCCAGCACGTGGGGCTGGCCGGCCGCGTCCACGATCACGTCGACGCGCGAGAGGTCCCGGAGACCGAGCGCGGTGTGCGCCGCGAGGGCCACGTCAGCGACAGTGGCTGCCACCTCCGGGGCCAGCCTGGCCGGGGCGTGCCAGGTGGTCCGCCCCGCGGTGTAGCGGGCGGCGTAGTCGTACACGCCGTTGCGGGGCACGATCTCCACCGGCGGCAGCGCCTGTGGGCCGTCGCCGAGGTCGACGACGGAGACCGCCACATCGATCCCCGGCACGTACCGCTCCACCAGCGCCGTGGAGTCGTACGCGAAGCAGCCCACCATGGCGGCGGGCAGCGCGGCAGCGTCCCGGACCACCGCCCCACCCAACCCGGACCCGCCCTGCGCCGGCTTGACCATCAGGGGCAACCCGAGACGGTCGACGATCCGGTCCAGGACGGCGACCGCGCCCAGCTCGGAGAAGCGGTCGTGTGGAAGCGCCACCCAGTCCGGGGTGGGGATGCCTGCCTCGCGGAGCACGGCCTTGGCCGAGGGCTTGTCCCAGGCGACCCGGGAGGCCCGGGCGTCGCAGCCGACGTACGGGATGTCGCACAGATCCAGCACCCCGCGCAGCGAGCCGTCCTCGCCGGTCGCGCCGTGCAGTGCGATCACCACCGCGTCCGGCGGGTCGGCCGCGAGCGCCGGCAGCAGTGCCACGTCCGCGTCGCGCAGCTCGGCCTCCACGCCGACGGCGCGCAGCGCGTCCAGCACCCGACGACCGGATCGCAGCGACACGTCCCGTTCGTAGGAGAGCCCGCCCGCGAGCACCACGACGCGGAGGTCGGCCGAGACGGCGGATTCGGTCACGAGGAGATGCTCGACGGTCGTACCCATGCCGGCATCATGCCAAGTCGGGCCCGGGCACGTCGGAACCGGCCCGGCCGCGCCGGCCGGCGGCGCCACCCACGGCACCGAAGACCCGGCGCATGGCGATCTCCTGCTCCATCACACCGGACAGCCGGCGGACGCCCTCGCGGATCCGCTCCGGCGGCGGGAAGCTGAAGTTGAGCCGCATGGCGCCGGTGCCGGTGCCGTCGGCGTAGAAACCGGTGCCGGGGACGTAGGCGACCCGGGCGGCGACCGCGCGCGGCATCATGGCCTTCGAGTCGAGCCCGTCGGGCAGCGTGGCCCATACGAACAGGCCGCCGGTCGGTGTGGTCCAGCTGGTGCCCTCCGGCATCAGATCGGCCATCGCGTCGAGCAGGGCGTCCCGGCGCTCCCGGTAGACCTCGCGGTAGACCTTGAGCTGCTGTCGCCACGGCATGGTGCCCAGGTAGGTGGCCACCGCGGCCTGGGCGTAACCGCTGGGGCAGAGGATCTGCGCCTCGCTGGCGATGACCAGCTTGTCGCGGACCGCGTGCGGCGCCAGGATCCAGCCGACCCGCAGCCCCGGGGCGAAGGTCTTGGAGAACGTGCTGAGGTAGAAGACGCCGTCCCGGCGGCGGGCCCGCAACGGGGCCGGGGCCTCACCCTCGAACCCCAGCTGACCGTACGGGTCGTCCTCGACGACGAGCAGGCCGGCGCGCTCGCAGATGTCGAGCACCCGTTCCCGGCGCTCCTCGCTGAGCGTCACGCCGGTCGGGTTCTGGTAGGTGGGGATCGTGTAGAGGAACTTGACCCGCTGGCCCGCCCGCGCCAGGTCGGCGATGGCGGTCTCCAGCGCCTCCGGGATCAGCCCGTCCGCGTCCATCGGTACGTGCACGACCTGCGCCTGGGCGGCCTGGAACACGCCGAGCGCACCGACGTACGTCGGCCCCTCGGCGAGCACCACGTCACCGGGGTCGAGGAAGAGCCGGGCCACCAGGTCCAGTGCCTGCTGCCCGCCCACGGTGACCACGACGTCCTCCGGGGACGCGCCGCACGCGGCGTCGATGCCGGAGAGCGACATCACCTCGCAGATCCGCTCGCGCAGCTCGAGGGTGCCCTGACCGATGCCGTACTGGAGGGTGCTCACGCCGTGCTCGGAGCCGAGCCGGCCGAGCATCTCGCCGACCGCGTCCAGCGGAAGGGCGGCGATGTACGGAGCGCCGCCGGCAAGCGAGACGACCTCCGGGCGACTGGCCACCGCGAACAATGCTCGGATCTCGGAGGCGGTCATCCCGCGTACCCGCCGGGCGTACCGGTCGGTGTAGTCGTCGAGTGTCGTGCCGGTCATGACCTCACCTCGATCACTGCTCGGGTGGCTCCCGCCCTGGGTACCCCGCACACCGCTGACCATGGCGGAGGGCACACCGATTGTCGATCGTAGTCCGCCGCAGCCCCGCAGCGGTCGGGCCGAGGCAGATCGACCACATGGCGGACCTCGTCGGCGTCCCCCTCGGGGGTGGGCATCTGCGCGTCCCCTCCCGTACCGCCGATCGGCGGCGTACGATCGCTCGTCGGGGGCAGGAAGGCGGCGCTGTCGTTCCATGCCGGTCTCACCACCGAGCCTATTGTGGGGATGCGCCATATGTCGCGACGTCTGGTCAGCCTGACCCTCGACACGTTGGAAGACCTTCCGCGCCCGTGCCGGCAGTGCGTCTACTGGGAGCTCGACCCGGTCTCCGCGGAGCGGGCCTGCGCCGCCGGCGACCCGGGCCTGGAGAAGGAGGCGTGGGTCTCCCAGACGCTGCTGGAGTGGGGCTCCTGCGGCAAGCTCGCCTACGTCGACGGCATGCCGGCCGGCTTCGTGATGTACGCCCCGCCCGCCTACGTGCCCCGTTCGATGGCGTTCCCGACCTCACCGGTCTCCGCGGACGCGGCACTGTTGATGACCGCCAACGTGGTCGCCGCGTTCGCTGGCGGCGGGTTGGGCCGGATGCTGGTCCAGGGTGTCGCCCGGGATCTGACCAAACGGGGGATCAAGGCCATCGAGGCGTTCGGCGACGCCAAGTTCGGCGACGCTGACGACCCGGCCGGGGGTTGCGTGGCACCTGTCGATTTCTTCCTCTCCGTGGGCTTCAAGACCGTACGTCCGCATCCGCGTTTTCCTCGGTTGCGCCTCGAGCTGCGGACGGCGTTGAGCTGGAAGTCCGACGTCGAGTACGCGCTGGAGAAGCTGCTCGGCTCGATGAGTCCGGAGACGCTGCTCCGGCCGGTCCGTCCCGCCCCGGCCACCCGCTCCACCAACGGCTGACCTGGGATTGGATCAGTCGATCACGGTGCCGGCGGTCACCACGGCACGCAGTTCGCTGACGTCGAGCGATCCGGTCGGGACGTCTCGTTCGATGGGGTAGTACATCCGCTGCACCGCCGCCACGATCGCCTCCACCACCCGGTCCCGGAACCGCGGATCGACAAGGCGGGCGCGGTCCGTCGGCGAGGTGAGGTAGCCGACCTCGACCCGGACGGCGGGCATCCGCGTCAGTCGCAGCAGCTCCCACGTCTTGGCGTGGGTACGGCAGTCCCGCAGCCCGGTGCGGGCGACGATCTCCCGCTGCACCAGCCCGGCCAGACGTTCACCGGTCGCCGAGGTCACCCCGTTGTCGGTGCCGTAGTGGTAGGTCGCCACGCCCTCCGCGTCCGGGTTGGCGTGGCCGTCGAGGTGCAGGGAGATGAACACGTCGGCGCCGAGGGAGTTGGCGAGCAGCGCCCGCTCGGCGTCCGGCAGGCAACTGTCGGGCGACGGGCCCCGGGTGAGTTGCACCCGCACCCCGGAGGCGGCAAGCCGCCCCTCCAGGCGGCTGGCCAGGTCGTGCACCAGGTCCGCCTCCGTCCAGCGCAGCGAGCCGTCGGGCACCACCATGCCGGGGTCGGTGCCCCCGTGCCCCGGGTCGATGACGACAGTCTTGCCGACCAGCGCCGGCCCGGACTGCCGGATCGCGTCGGATTCGCGGAGCCACTGCGGGCGGCCACCGACCACCTTGCGGCCGATCCGGCGTAGCGCGTTCATGGTGTGTGGGCCGCAGGAGCCGTCGGGGGTGAGCCCGACCTCGCGTTGGAACTGGGCCACCGCCCGCGACGTCCGGACACCGTAGATGGCGTCCGCGCGGCCCACGTCGTACCCCATTTCCAGCAGTCGCTCCTGCAGCGACCGGACGTCCTCGCCGGTGAGCGGCTCGGGGACCGCGTGGTAGAGGGTGCGGGCGCCGAGCCGCCAGCGGGCGGCGTCCAGGGCGCGCCAGGTCTCGGCTCCGACCCGGCCGTCCACGCTGAGCCCTCGCGACTGCTGGAACGCGCGGACCGCCCGCTCGGTGTCGACGTCGAACTCGTCGGTGTGCGGGCCGGCGGCGGCGAGCAGGTCGAGGCCGGTCAGGATGGTACGGATCTCCGTGACCGCGGGTCCCCGGTCACCGGGTCGGATCGGACGCACGCACGACCCCCTCTGCACGACACTGGCTGGCCGGGCGGCCCAGGCTTGAGGCTATGCGCTCCGGGACGGCGAGGTGGCTGGGGCGGCGAAATACGTCGACGCTGCGGCCGGGAAGACGACGAACCCCGCACCCGCCGAGCGGGTACGGGGTTCGGGTGAGTTTCTGCTGGTCAGAGGGCCGATTCGATGAGCCGGACCAGCTCGCCCTTCGGCTTGGCACCGGCGATCGACTGCACCGGCTGGCCGTTCTTGAAGACGGTGAGCGTCGGCACCGACATCACCCGGTAGGCCCGGGCGGTCTCCGGGTTCTCGTCGATGTTGAGCTTGACGATGGTGACCTGGTCACCCATCTCCCGGGCGATCTCCTCGAGCAGCGGTGACACCTTGCGGCACGGCCCGCACCACTCCGCCCAGAAGTCCACCAGCACCGGCTTGTCGGCCTGTAGCACGTCAGCGACGAAGCTCTTGTCCGTGACCGCCTTGGTTGTTCCCACTATGCCCCTCCTCCGGGATGTGTTCGTTGTTCAGCTGAGCGTCGCGATGAACCGCTCGGCGTCGAGCGCGGCGGCACATCCGGTGCCGGCCGCGGTGATCGCCTGTCGGTAGGTGTGGTCGACCACGTCACCGGCGGCGAAGACACCGGGCACGTTGGTGCGGGTGCTCGGGGCTTCGACCTTCACGTAGCCCTCGTCGTCCAGCTCGACCTGGCCCTGGAACAGCTCGCTGCGAGGGTCGTGACCGATGGCGACGAAGACGCCGGTCACGTCCATCACCTTGGTCTCGCCGGTGTGCACGTTGCGAACGCGGACGCCGGTGACCTTGCCGTCGTCGCCGAGGATCTCCTCGACGGTGCTGTTCCACTCGACCTTGATCTTCTCGTTGCTCAGCGCCCGGTCGGCCATGATCTTGCTGGCCCGGAACGAGTCGCGGCGGTGGATGATCGTCACCGAATCGGCGAAACGGGTGAGGAAGGTGGCCTCCTCCATCGCCGAGTCGCCGCCGCCGACCACCACGATGTGCTGGTTGCGGAAGAAGAAGCCGTCACAGGTGGCACACGCGGAGACACCGTGGCCCAGGTATTCCTGCTCACCGGGTACGCCCAGCGGACGCCACGCCGAACCGGTGGAGAGGATGATGGACCGGGCCCGGTAGGCGGTCTCGCCAACCCAGACTGTGCTCACCGCGCCGGAGCCGGCGTCGCCGGTGTCCACCAGCTCGACGCGGGTCACGTCGTCGGTGAGGAACTCGGCGCCGAACCGCTCGGCCTGCTTGCGCATGTTGTCCATCAGCTCGGGGCCGAGGATGCCGTCGGCGAAGCCGGGGAAGTTTTCCACCTCGGTCGTGGTCATCAGCGCGCCACCGGACTGCACGCCCTCAATGATCAGCGGCTTCAGATTGGCGCGTGCGGCGTAGACCGCCGCTGTGTAGCCGGCCGGCCCGGAGCCGATGATGATCAGGTTGCGGACCTCGTCCACTGCCGTCTCCCGAGTTGTGTGTGTTCGGCGTCGGCGCGAGCACCGATGCCGATCCGAGTTGCCGACGCCTGGGTGGGGCCGGCAGCTGACTTCCAGAACGTCATCGTACGAACCGGGGATTCCCGAGCCGGGCATCCGGTGGGTCAGGTCACGTGAGCGGTCATCGTGCCATCGACCGTGGATTCACCCTACCCGCGCCGAATACCTGCTGTCCGAGCCGGACCCGGGCACTCCGCACTCCGGGCCGCTCACCCAGGCCCACCGGGCTCCGGTGGCATCGGTGAAGCGAATGACCAGCGCCTGGTCACCCTGGAAGCGGGCGTAGTCGATCACCTCGATCACCAGTGGCGCCGATCCGTGCTCCGCCGCGACGCTCGCCAGACAACTGGTCAGGGCGGCCTCGTCGGTCAGCCGGGCCAACTGGTCCGACCCGTCGGGAGAGGGCCGGCGTTCGCCCTCGGCATCCACCCCCGGCTGCTCGCCCTTGCCGGTCGCCCGGCTGGTGGCGGGTGTCCTCGGCGAGCCGGTGTCGTAGGCGTTGCCGAGGGTCTGCGGGGTGTAGTTCGTACCACTGCGCAGCGCCGGCCCGGTGGTTCGGGCCGTCCCGGCCCCCGCGACGCCCTCGGGCGCGCTGGCCGGCCGATCCATGGCGGTGGTGCCGGCGGAGTCGTCCGACGCACTCATCGACAGCTGGTTGAGGCCCAGGGCGACGGCGATCACGGCGATCGCGGCAGCGGCCACGGGTGCGCCACGGCGGGCCCAGCCGCGCCGGCGGCGACCCGGACCGGTGGACGCCCCGCGCCCCGCACCGGCGAGCGTGGGGACAGCCGGCCGGCGACCGGCACCGCCCTGCGTCGGTACGACCACGGGCGTCGCCGCGCCGCCGTCCGGATCGACGCTCGGCGCGGCGGCGTGGGCCTCCCCGGTCGAGGTGTCGTTCGTCGGCTGCGCGGAGGCCAGCGCGGCCAGCAGCCGGTCGGTGATCGCCGGCGGCATCTGTGGGGACGGCTCGGCCCAGCGGGTCAGGTCCGCCCGGACCTCGGTCACGGCAGGGGCCAGCAGCGCGTACGCCTCGGCCCAGGACGGGTCCGCGGAAACCAACTGGGCGACCTCGTCCTGCTGCGGAGTGCCGTCCAACGCCCCGCCGAGGTAGTCGGCGAGGAGGTCGACGTCGACCTCCCGGAACCCCTCGGTCGTCACGTGTCCTCCTGGTTGGCGTCCCGCCGGTACCGGCCTGACCTCGATCCGACGCCCTCCACCGGGCCGGGGTTCCCCGGCGTGACGCCGGGCACGCCGGTGACCGGGGCGGTCGGGTCCGGTCGGGCCGAAGACGTCGCGACGGCATCGGGGCGGAGATGCCCGAGCAGCACGGCCAGCCGTGCCCGGCCCCGGGCACACCGGCTCTTCACCGTCCCCTCGGCGACGCCGAGGATGCGGGCTACCTCGGCCACCGGATAGCCCTGCACGTCGACCAGGACCAGCGCGGCGCGTTGCTCGACGGGCAGCGCGGCGAGTGCCTCGCGGACCACCAGCACGGTGTCATGGTCCGTCGCCGGTGCCGCCGGCTCCGACCGGCCGGTGCCCGATCCGTCATCCGCGCGGTTGCCGTCCGGCAGCGGCACGGTGGGGTGCGCCTGCCGGCGGCGGATCCGGTCCAGGCAGGCGTTGACCACGATCCGGTGCAGCCAGGTCGTGACGGCGGAGTCACCGCGGAACCGGGCCGCCGCCCGATGTGCCGACAGCAGGGCGTCCTGGAGTGCGTCGGCTGCCTCCTCGCGGTCGCCGAGCGTCCGCAGGGCCACCGCCCACAACCGGTCGCGGTGCCGGTGGAACAGTTCGGCGAAGGCGTCCCGGTCACCGGCGACGTGCGCGCGCAACAGCTCCAGGTCCGGTGCGGCGGCACGCCCGTCCATCACCGCGTCCAGCGGGTGCGGTGCCCGGACCGGCTCACGACCCCTGGACCGTGATCTCCTGCACCCCCAGCTTGAAACCGTCATCGGTCGGCGGCAGCTCGGTGATCCAGAACAGCAGGTACTGGTATTTCGTGTCGGCGTCGAAGCCGTTGAACGTCATGGTGGTGCCGTCGTGGTCCTCGAACGGCTGGCCGATGGCGGTCTTGTAGGCCGCCACCAACTGCTTGTCGCCGTTGCTGCTGGACGGCGGGTTGGTGGTGCCGGCGAGCAGCTGGGCGGACGCACCGGTTGCCGACAGCACCGCCTGCACCGACTTGACGGTGTGCGGCTCGCCGAGGTCGATCCAGACGCCCATGCCCTTCTTCAGGTTGCCGAAGTTGGGCTTGTTGACGTACGTCTCGGTCTCCCAGCCCTTGTCCTCGTCACCGTCGATGACCCGCTCGGCGTTCTTCACCTCGGTGCGGTCCTTGCTGTCCGGGTCGATGATCCGGACGTCCTTCACGGCCAGCTTGCGAGCCGTGACGGCGGCCGGGGTGGCGTCGCCGGCCGGGGCGCTGGAGGTCGGCGCGGCCACCGGGTTGGACTGCGGGTCATCGTCGTCACCGCCCAGCGCGATGATCCCGATTAGCAGGCCGACCAGGGCGACGGCCAGCAGGCCGGCGATACCGACGGCGACCTTGCGACCGCCGGCCGCGGCCAGCGGCGACGGCTCCTCCCCGGTCTCGGCGGCGAACCGCAGCGGGCCGCTGTTGTCGAGGTAGTGCTCGTCCTCGGCCGGCACGTCCAGTCGCGCCAACTCGGCGGCCAGCACGTCGGACGACGGCGGCGCGATCTCGGCGTCGAGCAGATCCATGGTCAGGTCGTCCAGGTACGCCGGGACGCCCGCCCGAACCTGGCGGGGTGCCGCGATGGCACCCGCGGCGTCCCGGACAGCGTCCGGGATGGCGGCGCGGCCGTGGCCGGCGGTGGCACCCCGTAGCGGTGCCTCGGCGTGCGGCCAGGAGCCGGTCAGCGCGAAGTAGAGGATGCCGCCGACCGCCCGGATGTCGTTCTCCTGGCTGTCGGCGCCGTCGGTGCGGGCGTCGGCCAGGACCACGCGGCCCTCGTCACTGATCATGACGGTGCCGGGGTGGACGTTGCCGTGCACCATGCCGGTGGCGTGCACAGCGGCGAGCGCGCTCGCGACGGCGTTGCCGATGGCGGTGGCCCGAGCCGGGTCCAGGGGGCCGTCGGTGGTCAGATCCCGCAGCGACTGCCCGTCGACCCACTCGCGCACCACGTACGCCCGGTCGGCCTCGTCGATCGCGTCGTAGACGCCGACCAGGTTGGGGTGGATGACCCGGCTGGCCGCGACGGCGGCCTGAAGCATCTCGGTGGCGGAGTCGCCACCCGGGTAGCGCAGCACCACGGCAACGGGACGACGCAGGATGACGTCGACCCCGCGCCAGACCAGCCGACCCGCACTGTCGTTGTTGATGTGCTCAACCAGTTCGTACCGCTCGGCGAGGACTTCACCGGCCGTGGGAGCACCGAAGGTCATGACCGGAGGAGCGCTTTCGTCCGCCTCCTGACCCTCGCC
The DNA here is from genome assembly GCF_030269705.1 of Micromonospora sp. NBRC 107095. NCBI lineage: Bacteria > Bacillati > Actinomycetota > Actinomycetes > Micromonosporales > Micromonosporaceae > Micromonospora > Micromonospora sp. NBRC 107095. The sequence goes on along the minus strand of NZ_BSTU01000001.1, from coordinate 124,295 downwards.
GACCTGGGTCACCCGTCCTCCCTCGGTGATCGTGTCGATCGATGAACCCGAACTGCTGGGCATGTGGCTTCCCGCTCTGCCGTTGAAGGAACCGGCCGACCGGTGTCGACGCCCAGCGTCGGCCCCTGCCGTACCCGTCGAGAGCGACCTTACCCGGGTTGCCCGTCTCTCCGACATGTCATCTTCCCGCTCTAACTGGCGGGGTTCCGGCAGTCGGAGAAGTCGTCCGGTTACGACCGTTGTCAGCTACGTTGCTGGCACATGTACTAGCTAATCTACGGCTTCACCGCAAGTGACCGAAGCCGGGGCTGGGCCGGCCTGGCGCTCGCGCTGCCTCGTACGTTCCCACCGATCGGTTCGCCACGCTCAGCCGTACGGTTGGTTATCCACAGGCTGAAGCGGTGGTTGACCGGCGAATCGCGGAGTTATCCACAGAAGCATCCCCAGCCTGGTGATCCGTGGTCACGATCCGTATGAGTGCCAACTTGTTGTAATCAACTGCTGACATTCAGCGACCGAGGCGGCGGCGAACCATTCCGACCACCTCGGTGATCTCCCCGATCCGCAGCACCATGGCCAGACCCAGGTAGGTCCCGCCGATCACCACGCCGCCAATCACGAGCTGCACGACAGCCTGTATCCAACTTGGCCGGTCACCGCCGGGCAGCAGGTTGATCACGAGCAGGCCGACCAGCGCGGCGCCGAGCGCGGCGACCAGGACCCGGCCCAGGGTGCGCATGATGTGGCCCAGCCCGATCCGGCCGACGCGCGGACGGAGCAGCCAGGCGGAGCCGATCGCCGCCGCCAGATACGAGACAGCGTTACCGATCATCATCCCGGCCGCTGCGAAGTGGGCGGCGAACGCGGCGAACAGCACGATCTGCACGCCGATCCGCAGCGCCACGACCGGAATGTTGATCAACGCCGGGGTGCGGGTGTCCGGCAGGGCGTAGAAGGCGAAGGTGAAGAGCTGACTGATCGCGAACGGCACCAGAGCGAGCGCGGCCAGCAGCAGCACCAGCGAGGTGTCGGCGGCGTTCTCGTCGCTGAACGCACCGTAGCGGAACAGCACCACCGCCAGCGGGGTGGCGAGCACGGCGTAGCAGACGGCGATCGGAGCGAGCACCGCGGAGACCGTCCGGGTGCCCCGGGACAGGTCGGCGGCCACGTCGGCGTAGCGGCCGTCGGCGGCGGCGGCGCTCATCCGGGGCATCAACGCGGTGATGATCGAGACGGCGATGATGCCGTGCGCCATCATCAGCAGCAGGAAGACGTTGTTGTAGATCAGGGCGCCGGCGTCCCCGTCGCCCGCCCGGTTGAGCAGGTTGAACAGCACGATCAGGCCGACCTGGCTGACCGCCACGTAGCAGAACATCCAGCCACCGAGCCGGCCCAGCTCACGCAGGCCGAGCGCGCGGAAGTCGAAGCGGAGCTTCCATCGGAAGCCGACCTTGCGCAGCGCCGGCAGCAGGCCGGCGGCCTGGATCGCGACACCGAGCAGGGTGCCACCGCTGATCAGGAGAATCCGCCCGGTGGTCATCTCGTCCGGCTTCACGATCTCCGCACCGAAGATCGCGATGTAGAGGCCGGCGGTGGCGATCACCACGATGTTGTTGAGGATCGGCGCCCACATCGGGGCGGCGAAGTGACCCCGGGTGTTGAGTACCGCGCTGACCAGCGCGCTGAGGCCGGTGAAGAAGATCATCGGCAACATCAGGTACGACAGTTTGGTGACCAGGTCCTGGTAATCCGGTCCGCGGTTGTCGCTGGTGTAGAGCTGGGTCAGCAGCGTCGCGGCGGCCACCGCGACCAGCGCGGCCACCGCCAGGGTGACCACCGCCAGGGTCAACAGCCGCTGGGCGTACGCCTGGCCGCCGTCGGTGTCGACCTTGCGCCGACGGACCAGCACCGGGATCAGCACGCTGGTGAGGATTCCGCCGAGGAGGAACTCGTAGACCATTCCGGGCAGGATCTGCGCGGTGGTGTAGGCGTCACCGACCAGCGCGCCACCGAGCGCGGCCGTCAGCACCAGGGTCCGTAGGAAACCAGTACCCCGGCTGACCAGGCTGCCGATCGCCATCACCGCGCTGTTGGTCGCCGCGCTCGCCTCGCCCACCTGCTCCTGCGGCGGCGCGGTCGACTCCATGGCCGGCTGGTTCAGCGGCTCCGCGGAGATGAAGGTGGCGCCGTCCCCGGGACGGATGCCAGGGTCGCCGTCGTTCGCGGCGTTGGCGCTGCGGTAGAGCCCGCCGCTCATCTCCAGCCTCCCAGGGGTACGTCGGGTCGGACACCGACCCGCACGCCACAGACCATAGTCAACCCGCACCCGTTACCCGCGCCCGGCGGATCTGATCACACCCCGGACCGATAAGCTGGCGATCCCATGTCCGAAGCCTCCGCTCCTCACGCCGCCGACCGCCGCGAACTCACCGCCGCGCAGCGCAACGCCGTCGCCGAACTGCTCCGGGTTTCCCCGGTCGCCGACGAGTTGGGCCGCCGCTTCGTTCGCGCCGGTCACGAACTGCACCTGGTGGGTGGTTCGGTGCGGGATGCCCTGCTCGGTCGACTCGGCGACGACCTCGATTTCTGCACCGACGCGCACCCCGACGAGACCCTGCGGATCATCAAGGGCTGGGCCGAGTCGATCTGGGAGACCGGTCGGGAGTTCGGCACCATCGGTGCTCAGCGCGACGGCCTCCGGCTGGAGATCACCACATTCCGTGCGGAGTCGTACGACCAGGTCAGCCGCAACCCGGTGGTGGTGTACGGCACCAGCCTCGACGAGGACCTGAAGCGGCGCGACTTCACCATCAACGCGATGGCGGTCAGCCTGCCGGACCACCGGTTCACCGATCCGCACGGCGGGCTGGCCGACCTCTCGGCCAAGGTGATCCGTACCCCGAGCACGCCGGCTGAGTCGTTCGGCGACGACCCGTTGCGGATGCTGCGGGCCGCCCGGTTCGCCGCCCAGCTGCGGTTCGCGGTGCATCCGGACGTGCATCTGGCGATGACCGAGATGGCCGCCGACCTGGACCGGATCACCGCCGAGCGGGTCCGCGACGAGTTCACCAAGCTGCTCTGCGGCGCGGACCCGATCACCGGGCTGCGGCTGCTGGTGGACACCGGGCTGGCCGAGCGGTTCCTGCCGGAGCTGACCGGGCTGAAGCTGGAGATCGACGAGCACGCGCAGCACAAGGACGTCTACGAGCACACGTTGACGGTCGTCGAGAACGCGGTCTCCTACGAGGAGGAGGGCTGCGATTTCATCCTGCGGATGGCCGCCCTCCTGCACGACGTCGGCAAGCCGGCGACGAAGGCGGTCGGGTCCGACGGCCGGGTCAGCTTCCACCACCACGAGGTGGTCGGCGCCCGGCTGACCAAGGCCCGGATGAAGGCGATGCGGTACCCGAAGGAGGTCACCGCGAAGGTGACCGCGCTTGTCGCGCTGCACCTGCGCTTCTACGGGTACGGGCGGGGCGAGTGGACCGACTCGGCGGTGCGCCGCTACGTCGCCGACGCCGGTGACCTGCTGCCCCGCCTGCACAAGCTGACCCGCTCGGACTGCACCACCCGCAACCGGCGCAAAGCTGCCCAGCTCGCGGCCGACTACGACGCGCTGGAGGACCGGATCGCCCGGATCGCCGCCGAGGAGGACCTGGCGCGGGTCCGACCCGACCTGGACGGCAACGCGATCATGGAGCTGCTCGGCGTACCGCCGGGGCCGGTGGTCGGCCGGGCGTGGAAGCACCTCAAGGAGCAGCGCCTCGAGCGCGGCCCGCTGGACCGCGACGCCGCCGAGGCGGAACTGCTGCGCTGGGCGCGCGCCGAGGGCCTGGTCGACTAGCTCCAGCAGGCCGCCGCCTGGCCGTGATCGACTCGGTTTCACGAAAACCGGGGTGTCCCGATCGCCAGGACACCCCGGATTCCGGTAACCCGAGTGGATCTGACAGGCGCCGCCCCCGAACCGGGAACGGCGCCCATCGGCGTACGGCGTCAGCGGGTCTCGACGGCGGTCCCGTCCACGGCCGGGGTGCCCTTGCCGGTCGAGACGCCGTTGCCGCCGGGCGTTGACGCCGAGCCGAGCCGGGCCAGCAAGCCGGCCAGGTCGATCCCGGTCAGGTCACTGCCGAGCTGGAGGCCCTGGGCCACGTTGCCGGCCACCGACTTCGTCAGCGACGAGGCACCGTCGGTGGAGATCACCGTCATCTTGTCGATCGCGCCGATCGGCGCACTGGCCGCCTCGACGACCTGCGGCAGCACCTTGACCAGCAGGTCCAGCACAGCCGCCTCGCCGTACGCGGCGAACGCCTCGGCCTTGCGCGCCATCGCGTCCGCCTCGGCCTCACCCCTCGCCAGGATGGCCGCGGCCTCGGCCTGACCCTCCCGCTCCACCGCCTCGGCGATCGCGGAGCGCCGACGCTGCTCGGCCTCACCCTCCTTGGCGCCCTCGATGGCGTTCGCCTCGGCGAGCGCGGCCCGCCGGGCCCGCTCACCCTCACCGGTGAGGCGGGCCTGCTCGGCGGAGGCCTGCGCGGCGGCGATGACGGACTGACGCTGCGCGTCGGCGTGCAGCACCGCCGCGTTACGGGACGCCTCGGCCTCCTGTTCCACCTTGTACCGGGCGGCGTCGGCCGGCTTACGAACCTCGGTGTCGAGTTGGCGCTGCTTGAGTTCGGCGTTGCGCTCGGCCACCTTCTGCTGCTCGGAGAGGATCGCCTGGTCCCGCTCGGCCTGAGCGAGCGGGCCGGCCGCCGCGGACTTCGCCTTCGCGGCGTCGATCTCGGCCTGGATACCGGCCTGCTTGAGGGCCAGGTTCCGGTTCGCCTCGGCGATGGCCTCCTCGGCGAGCAGCCGCTCCTGCTCGGCCTGCTGCCGGGCCCGCGCCTCGGCGATCGCCGCGTCCTTGAGCACCCGGGCGGCCTCGGGGCGGCCCAGGTCCTGCAGGTAGGAGCCTTCGGCGAGGATGTCCTGGAGCTGGAAGGTGTCCAGCACCAGACCCTGGTTGGTCATCGAGTGCTCGGCCTCCTCGGCCACCGCGCTGGCGAACGCCGCCCGGTCCCGGATGACCTCCTCGACGGTGAGCCGGCCGACGATCGAGCGCAGCGCGCCGGCCAGCACCTCCCGGGTGAAGTTGTCGATCTCGTCCTGTTGGTGCAGGAACCGTTGGGCGGCGGCCCGGATAGCGTCCTCGGTGCCACCGACCTTGACGATCGCCACCCCGTGCAGGTCGGCGCGGATGCCCTGCTTGCTCACCGCGCCCCGGATGCCGACGTCGATCCGTCGGCTGGACAGGTCCAGGGACTGGAGCTTCTGCACCACCGGCAGCACGAAGACCGAAGCGCCGAGCACGACCTTCTGCCCGGAGGTGTCGGTGGACCGCCCACCGTCGGCGGTCTGCGTGGTGCGACCCTTGCGGCCAGTGACGATGAACGCCTCGTTCGGCCCGGCCACCTTGATCCGGGAGAGCACGAAGAGCACCAGGATGAGCGCGAGGAGAACCGCGCCGCCGATGGCGATGAGTAGTGCCATATGAGCAGTCCCGTCTACGAGGGGGTTGATCAGTAGGTCTCGACGTGCACGCTGGTCTCGCTGAGCGCCTGCACGACGAAGACCTGGGCGCCGATCGGGATCGGTTGGTCCGCACGGGCGCTGAGCTTGACCGGTTGGCCGGCGAGGCGAATGCGGACCTCGCCGTACCCGTTGGCGGGCACCGGGGTGACGACCAGGCCGAGCGCGCCGACCAGGTCGTCACGGGTGGGGGTGGCGTCGGTGCGCATGTTGCGCGCCGCCCGGCTCAGGCGGGACGCCAGCCATCCGGTGGGCACGGCCGCGAGCACACCACCGACCACCGCACCGACGACCATGCCGGGGGTACGCGCACCGAGCAGTTCGTTGACGATGGCGCCGCCGAACCCGAACGCCCCGGCGAAGCCGGCGACCGTCTCGACCGAGATCGGCCCGTCCACGTCGGCGTGCCCGAACTGGAGCAGCTCGGTGCCGAGCAGGGCGAGCGCGAGCACACCGATGCCCGCCCCGCCGATGATCAGAAAGATGAGCGTCCCCGTTGCCACGGCCTTGACGGTATCGACGCCGCGCAACGCCGAACGGGCCGGCGAGAGGGCACGATGATCTACCGCTGCCGGGTCGCTGACGGTGATCGAAAAGGGCAGCGCCCACCCGCGCCGAGCGGACGGCGGAGGCAATCCGGGCCGCCGAGCGGTGGCACTCGGCCCGGCGCTGGTAGCCGCGCCGGCGAACGAGTCCGCGACAGGGAGAATGGGTGGATGCGCTGGACCGTGCTCGACGCACCGATCGGTGAGTTCTCCGTCGCCACCGACGACACCAGCGTCTGCGGTGCGCATTTCGGCCGGGTCGAGGCAGCCTCCGATACACCCGACGACGCGCTGTCCCGGCAGGCCGTGACCGAGCTGCGGGCGTACTTCGCCGGTGAGCTGACCGGGTTCACCGTCCCGGTGTCGCCGCCACGCGGCTCCGACTTCGAGCGCGCCGTGTGGCGCGAGATGACGCGGATTCCGTACGGGCAGACGCTGACCTACGGGGAGGTGGCGCGCCTGGTCGGCGATCCCGGGGCGGCACGGGCGGTCGGAGTGGCCTGCAACCGCAATCCGATCCCGGTGATCGTGCCGTGTCACCGGATCGTCGGCGCGGGCGGCAAGCTGGTCGGCTTCGGTGGGGGCCTACCGCGCAAGATCAAGCTGCTGGAGTTGGAAGCCGCTGTCGCCCTGCGGCACGCGTGGTCCTAGACCGGTGACTGTTGCCGTCGCCTGGCCGACGCGCCGGAGATGAACACGTGACGATCGCTACACATTTCGAGGCAGGCGCCTCCGGGACGGCGGCATCCTCGTCGCTGCGGCGGTCCGCCCACACGCACGGATCCTGGGGCAGGCCGTCTACCCAACCGTGCTGGACAGGGCGGCGGCGTTGATGCACGGATTGATGATCTGGCGTCCGCTCGACACGTGGAACGCAGGCCTGGCCTGGGCAGCGATGCGGATCTTCCTGATCCGTTGCGGGGTGACGCTACGCATGCCGGCCAAGGAGCGGATGGCGCTCACCGACGCGTTGGCCAGCGGTGAGATCGATTCGGTCGACGAACTGGCGCTGCGGCTGTCTCCGTACCTCGAGATGAACGCTTGAGACGCGGCGAGGGCCGGGTCCGTTCGGACCCGGCCCTCGCCGATGCTGTTGGTGTTCAGCGGGTCAGCGCGTGACCTCACCGGCGATGAACTCCTCGACGGCCTGGTGGGCGTCGTGGTCGGCGTACTGCACCGGCGGGGACTTCATGAAGTACGACGAGGCCGACAGGATCGGGCCGCCGATCTTCCGGTCCAGGGCGATCTTCGCGGCCCGGACCGCGTCGATGATGACGCCGGCCGAGTTCGGGGAGTCCCACACCTCGAGCTTGAGCTCGGCGTTGAGCGGGGTGTCACCGAACGAACGGCCCTCCAGGCGGATGTACGCCCACTTGCGGTCGTCCAGCCACGGCACGTGGTCCGACGGGCCGATGTGCACGTCGCTCTTGCTCATCTCGTGCGGGATCTGCGAGGTGACCGACTGGGTCTTCGAGATCTTCTTCGAGACCAGGCGCTTGCGCTCCAGCATGTTCATGAAGTCCATGTTGCCGCCGAAGTTGAGCTGGTACGTGCGCAGCAGCTCGACGCCACGGTCCTCGAAGAGCTTCGCGAGGGCGCGGTGCACGATGGTGGCGCCGACCTGGCTCTTGATGTCGTCACCGACGATCGGCAGGCCGGCGTCGGTGAACTTCTGGGCCCACTCGGGGTCCGAGGCGATGAAGACCGGCAGGGCGTTGACGAACGCGCAGCCGGCGTCGATCGCGGCCTGGGCGTAGAACTTGGCGGCCTGCTCGGAGCCGACCGGGAGGTAGCAGACGACGACGTCGACCTGCGCGTCACGCAGCGCCTGCGCCACGTCGACCGGGGTGGCGTCCGACTCCTCGACGATCTCGCGGTAGTACTGGCCCAGACCGTCGAAGGTCGGACCGCGCTGCACCGTCACGCCGGTCGGCGGCACGTCGCAGAGCTTGATGGTGTTGTTCTCGCTGGCGACGATCGCCTCCGCGAGGTCCATGCCGACCTTCTTGGCATCCACGTCGAATGCCGCGACGAACTCCACGGCGTTGACGTGGTAGTCGCCGAAGGCGACGTGCATGAGACCCGGGACGCGGTCGTTCGGGTCGGCATTCCGGTAGTACTCGACGCCCTGAACCAGGGACGAGGCGCAGTTACCCACACCGACGATGGCGACGCGGACGGAGCCCATAGCGTCTGCCTCCTTCTTTTCTGTCACGGCCGCTCATTCCTGGTCTCTCCAGGCGGAGGCGGGCTGTTGTCTTCTCGTCGGCCGCCGGCTGTCCCTGTGTTAGGGACCGTCGGGGCTCGGCCGGAGCGCTCGTTGGCGATGAGCTCCTCCAGCCAGCGGACCTCGCGCTCACAGGCATCAAGACCGTGGCGCTGCAGTTCCAGCGTGTAAGCGTCGAGGCGCTCGGCCGCCCGGCCCAGCACGTCACGAAGCCCTTCGCGACGCTCCTCGATCTTGCGGCGGCGACCCTCCAGAATGCGCAGTCGGGTCGCCTGGTCGGTCCGGGCGAAGAACGCGAAGTGCACCCCGAAGCCCGTGTCGTCGTACGTCTCGGGCCCGGCCTGTGCGATCAGCTGGGCGAAGCGTTCCTTGCCTTCCGCGGTGATTTTGTAGACCACCCGACCTCGTCGGCTGGTCAGCGCGGGAACCTCCTCGGCAGTGGCGGGCGTCTCAGCAGCTTCGGTGATCCATCCCGCCGCCTGCAGCCTGCGTAGCGTGGGGTAGAGCGAGCCGTAGCTGATCGCCGCCCGGATCGCGCCGAGTTTGGCGGTCAGCTCCTTGCGCAGCTCATAGCCGTGCATCGGAGACTCCTGCAGGAGGCCGAGGATGGCGAACTCGAGCACGGGGCCACCCTCTCTTTACCCTCCGGCGTGGAGTGATAACCGCCGCGATGTATCGGACCGATACATCGCACGTTAGCGGGTCGCGCGGGCCGGGGCAAACCCCCGTTCCGAGATGTCGTCGTCACGGATTGTGAGCGCGGTCGCCTGCTCGGGCCGGACCGCGTACCCTTCTCCGCATGCGTACGCAGCGCCAGGTCGTCGACTACTCGCTTCAGAAGCGAGCGGTGCTGCGTGAGCTCCTGGCCGGCCGAGTCGGCACGTACGACGTCTGCGACGCGTCGCCGTACCTGAAGAACGCCGCTCGGTTCCATGGCGAGCCGACCGACCGGCGCTGCCCGATCTGCCGCAGCGAAAACCTGACCCTCGTCCACTACATTTACGGTGACGAACTCAAGCAGTCCGCCGGGCAGGCCCGGACACTTGCCGAGTTGCCAGTGCTGGCGATGACGCTGCGTGAGTTCCAGGTCTTCGTGGTGGAGGTGTGCCTCGGTTGTGACTGGAACCATCTCGTCGAGCAGTACCTGCTCGGCCGGGACGGTCTGGCCGCCGACAGCGACGGCACCAGCGAGCAGGACGCGGCGGGCGCCGAGGGCGCCGGCCGGCGGAGGCGAGAGGCGCAACGGTGATCTCAGCTGGTTGTACCGGCCCCGGGGCCGCAGACGTAACCCGGGACGGTCGACTGGATGGCGGTCCGATTGGCCCGATTGATACGGCAATGACCCCGGTTGGCTGGCACCCCCATGCCGGCGCCCCGGGTGAAGCAACTCACGGCAACCCGGTGGCGGCGCAGCCGCGCCCCACCGCGACCGGCAGGGTGTGAGGAATGAACTCGTACGGCGATCCCAGTTCTGCGCGCGGACGGACCCAGCACTCGGGTCCCGACGGTGACCCCGGACCGGGCGCGGACGACGCGTACCGCAGACCCGGCGGTGACTCCGGCGGGAGCGGCTGGTCAGCCTCCGACCGAGGCACGGCCACCCCAGGCCGGGCCTCGGTGACACCACGGGCTGCCGGCGGTCGCGCCACGGTCGGCAGCTCCGCCTCGGTGCCGCCGCGTGGCGGAGCGGCTGCCGGGTCCGCCTCGGTGGGTTCAGCATCGGTGGGTTCGGCATCGCCGGGCCGGGCCGGTCGGGCCTCGGTGCCGGTATCGCCGGCACCGGGTGTGGCCGCCACCGGCCGCGCTGGCGCCGGTCGGGCTTCGGTGCCCGTCTCCCCGGCGCCGGGCGCACCGGCCGGGCGGGCCGCGGTCGGCGCTGCGGCCGTCGGCGCCGCCTCGGTCGGCACCGCCTCGGCGGGCCGGGCCAGCGTCGGCTCCGCGTCGGTCGGTGGTCGTGCGGCGGTCGCTCGGGCGAGCGTCTCACCGGTCTCCGGCGGGCCGGGCGGGCCCGGGGGTCCCGGTGGTCCGGGCGGTCCCGGTCGGGGCGGTCGTGGTCCGGGTGACCCGGGCGCCGCGGCGCGGGCCAAGAAGCGCAAGCGGATGAACCTGCTGATCGCCGGGTTCGCCGTCTTCATCATGCTCGCCGGCATCGGCGTGGTCGGGTTCACCTACTACTCGACGAACGTGGTGCTCCCGGACGAGATCACCCCGCCGCAGGCGACCACGCTGTACGCCTTCGACAACAAGACGATCATCGCCAAGGTGGGCGATCAGAACCGCACCCTGGTCACCATCGACCAGATTCCGGAGTACGTGCAGAACGCGGTGGCCGCGGCCGAGGACCGGAACTTCTACCGGCACTCCGGTGTGGACTACAAGGGCATCGCCCGCGCCGGCTGGAACAACCTCTCCGGCGGCGACAAGCAGGGTGCCTCCACCATCACCCAGCAGTACGCGCGCAACGCCTACGACAACCTGAAGGACGACACGTACGCCCGGAAGGTGAAGGAGGCGATCCTCGCCTCCAAGCTCAACGACGAGTACACGAAGCCGCAGATCATGCAGCACTACCTCAACGTGATCTACTTCGGCCGGGGTGCCTACGGCATCGAGGCGGCTGCGCAGACCTACTTCGGCAAGTCGGTGAGCAAGCTCGACCCGGCCGAGGGCGCCGTGCTCGCCGCCCTGATCAAGCAGCCGGAACCCAGCTCCACCCACCAGGGGTACGACCCGGCGATCAACCTGGCCGACGCCCAGGACCGCTGGAACTACGTGATCGACGGCATGGTCAAGGAGGGTTGGCTCGGTGTGCCCGGCAAGGAGCCGCGGCCGACCGCCTACCCGACGAAGACCCTCAAGGCCCCGAAGAAGGGCGGCATCGGCGTCGACTTCGGCGTCGACACCCCGTACGGCAACGTCATCAACTACGTCCGGCAGGAGATGCGGGACAGGGGCATCTGCGTCGAGAAGGACGCGGAGGTGACCGACGCCAAGCCGCTGTGCTCCCAGGCGCTGATGGCCGGCGGTTACCGGATTCGCACCACAGTGGACACCAAGATGCAGGCCGCGGCGGTCGCGACGGCCCAGCGCAAGTCCAAGGGCTCCGAGTTGGCTGGTGAGCGCAGCAACATCATGGCCGCGGTGGTGGCGATCGACCCCACAAACGGTCGGGTCGTCGCGTACTACGGCGGTGACAACGGCACCGGCACCGACTATGCCGGCAAGAACACCGACTCCACCGGGGCGATCAGCGGCGGTCACTCGCCCGGTTCAAGCTTCAAGATCTACACCCTGGCGGCGGCGCTCAAGGAGAAGAAGTCGCTCGAGTCCCGGTGGAAGGGCAAGGCCTTCAAGCCGACCGGCACCTTCAAGGTCAGCAATGCCGGCACCGACAACCCCTCCTGCGGCAACTCCTGCACCCTGAGGGTGTCCACGCTGAAGTCCCTCAACGTGCCGTTCTACTACGTCACCGAGGAGATCGGCGCGGACAAGGTCGTCGACATGGCCAAGCAGGCCGGCGTCACCACCATGTGGCGCACGGACACCGTTCCGGCGAAGGCCTACGACCTGACCAAGACCGACGCGAAGGACGTCACGCCGGAGCCGTTCTTCAACGTGGTCGGCTACGGCCAGTACCCGATCACCGTGCTGGACCACGCCAACGGCGTCGCCACCTTCGCCAACGGCGGCGTCTACAACAAGGCCCACTTCCTCTACTCGGTGGAGAAGCAGAACCCGAACACCGGTAAGTGGGACAAGGTCTACAGCGAGAAGCTCGACTCGAAGCGCAGAATCGACAAGAGCGTCGTGGACGACGTGACGTCGGTGCTGAAGGACTACCCGGCCGCCGTCAACCACCGGCTCGATGACGGTCGCAAGGCGGCCTCCAAGACCGGCACCTGGGAACTCAAGGGCGACAGCGAGGACAACGGCGACGCCTGGATGATCGGTTACACGCCACAGTTGGCCACCGCGGTGTGGGTGGGCAACGTGCGGGACCGCAAGCCACTCATCCTCAAGGACGGCCGCAAGGTCAGTGGTGCAAACCTCCCGGGCGACATCTGGGAGCGGTTCATGAACGAGGCGCTGAAGGGCAAACCGAAGCTCGACTTCCCGCCAGCGGCGAACGTCGGTGATCCGGACTCCGGAAACGGTGAAGCGCCTCCGCCCCCGCCGCCCCCGCCGCCGCCTTCGAACCAGCCCAACCAGCCGTGTAACCCGCTGATCGACCTCTTCTGCAACAACAACCCCGGGGGAGGCGGCAACCCCGGTGGGGGTGGCAACCCCGGGGGCGGCGGTAACCCCGGCGGAGGTGGCAACCCCGGAGGTAATCCCGGTGGCGCCGGCGGTGGCCTGTTACCCAGCCTGCCACCTAACCGGGAATGACCCGCACCAGCGCATGACGCCGCCGCCGGCCGGACGACCTGTCCCGGCCGGCGGCGGCGTTTTCGTACCCGGAACTCTGCGCCGGGACGGGACGGGCACCCCTGTCGTACGGCAGGATGCCTCTTCATGAGCACCCAGTCGACGCCCGGTATCGACGAAGCCGGAACCATCGACCACCCGTCCCGCTCCGATGGGTTCGTCCGCGGCATCTCCGCTGCGATCGGCGGCCCACTGGGCGACCACGCGAGCGCGCTGAACCGGCCAGCCGGTCGGGAGCGCCGCTTCTGGACCGCCGTCCGGATCGTGCTGGCCCTGACCTGCCTGACGCTCGCGCTGCACTGGGTGCAGAAGTCGCCGTGCCAGGACGGCGCCTGGCAGAACAACGTCCAGTACACCCGGTTCTGCTACACCGACGTCCTCGCCCTCTACTACGCCGAAGGGCTCAACGAGGGCAAGGTGCCCTACCGTGACCACCCGGTGGAGTACCCGGTGCTGACCGGCTACTTCATGGGGGCACTGGGCCTGCCGGTGCACGCGATCGGTGACGGCGACCCGAGCATCAACCAGGGGCAGTGGTTCTACAACCTCAACGCGCTGGTGCTGGGCGCGCTCGCGGTGGCCACGGTGGCGGTGATCCTGGCACTGCGCCGCCGACGACCCTGGGACGCGGCGCTGTTCGCACTGGCCCCGGCGCTGGTGCTGACCGCCACCGTCAACTGGGACCTGCTCGCCATCGGGTTGGCCGCCTTCGGCCTGCTGGCCTGGGCCCGGAAACGACCGGCGGTGGCCGGCGTACTGCTCGGGTTGGCCGGTGCCGCGAAACTCTGGCCGCTGTTCCTGCTCGGGCCGATCCTCGTCCTGGCGCTGCGGGCCGACCGGGTCCGCGCCGCGCTCACCGCCATCGGCACGGCGATCGCCGCCGTGGTGCTGGTGAACCTGCCGGCCGCCCGGGCGTACCCGGAGAACTGGGACCGGTTCTTCGAGCTGAACACCACGCGGCCGATCGACTGGGGCACGCTCTGGTACATCGGGCGCTACCTGGACGGCAAGGTCGGCAACGACCCCACCAAGCTCGGCCCGTTCGAGTGGCTGAACGCCAACATCCCCACCCTCAACACCCTCTCGTACGCGCTGTTCGGGCTGGCCTGCCTCGGCGTGGCCGTGCTGGCGCTGCGGGCACCACGTCGACCTCGGCTGGCTCAGCTCGGCTTCCTGGTCGTGGCGGCGTTCCTCATCTTCAGCAAGGTCTGGTCGCAGCAGTTCGTCCTCTGGCTGCTCCCGCTGGTGGTGCTGGCCCGGCCGAAGTGGGGCGCGTTCCTGGCCTGGCAGATTGCCGAGGTCTGCTACTTCGTCGCCTTCTACGGCGAGCTGCTCGGCGCGGCGACCAGCCGTCCGGTCTTCCCGGAGGGCGTGTTCGTGCTGGCCTCGACGTTGCGGCTGGCCACTGTGGTGGTGCTCTGCGTGTTCGTCGTCAAGGAGATCCTGCACCCCGAGCAGGACGCGGTGCGGGCCACCTACCCGGACGACCCGGACGGCGGCGTTCTCGACGGCGCGCCAGACGCCCCCTGGATAGACCGCTGGCGCCGCCAATCGTTGACGGACGAACCGTCACGCGAGGCCGCACCCGCCACCTGACCCCTCAGGTCGCGCGCGGCCGGAACCACGTCAGGGTTTGCGGGGGAGCCCACCCGGCGCAGGGATCAAGCCTGACCGCCCGGAGCCGGGTGGGCTCCCCCGCAAACCCGCCCTTGAGACAACTTCAGAGGCGGTAGACGACCGCGTCCCCGACCTCCTGCCGGCTGATGCCGAGCGACTCGACCGGTGCGTCAATATTGATCTCCCACGGTGTGCCGGCGACCTGACCGCGCAGCAGCACCACCGTGCGGACACCGAGCGTGCGCAGGTAGTCGACGCTCGTCTGGTCCGGGAACGACTGGCTCACCCGACGGACGTCGTCGAGTTGGCGCGGCGTGAAACCGCTACCGCCGTTGACCACGTCGGGGAACCCACTGGTCGACCAGAGCATCACGTGCTGGTCCAGGCTCTGATTGCTGGGTAGCACCAGCATCGGCCCTTCCGCCGAACGCATCGCCGCCGGCTGGGTCGGCACCACCGGATGCGGGGTGGTGTTCAGACCCTCGACGGTGACCAGCAGCAGCGGCAGCAGGGTGGCCATCCGCAGCCACGGCCCTGGCCAGGACGGAATCCGTTGCGCGGTCAACTCGCGGACCCGGTCGGTGAGCGCGGTGACCGCGCCCGCCGCGAGCAGGGCGAGCAACAGCGTGGTCCAGAGCATCAACCGCCCGGGGGTACGCAGCCCGCTCCAGCCCGGCAGGTGCTCGAAGAGCGGCACGTAGGTGAAGGTGCCGTCGAAGAACCGGGTGCCCATCGCGAAGGCCATCGTCACCAGCACCCCGACCAGCAGCAGCAGTCGCTGCCGCAGCCGCCAGACCGAGAAGAACAACCCACCTGCGGCGAGCGCGTAGAGCACGAAGCCCGGCAGGAGGGTCATCTCCGGGTGCCACGGCAGTGCCGCCCGGGCCCCCTCGTGCAGCCCACCCCAGATCCGCGACTCCGCGGGCGCCGTCACGAAGCCCGACGCCGGCGGCGAGAAGATGCTGATGTCGGCGATGGTGCGCTCGGCGTACGGGTGCAGCTCGGTCACCTTGTAGAACGGGAACGCCATCAGCAGACCGATACCGGCGAACAACACCCCGCCGAGCAGATCGGCGGTGAACAGCCGGCGACCGAACGGAACGGCCTGCCTGGTGCGCAGCCGCCGCGCGAAGAAGAGGACGGCAGCGACCAGCACCGTGCCGGCCAGGAAGTACGCGAACGGCAACCCGATGCCGAAGCCGAGGCTGAGCTGCCACGCCGCCACCAGCCAACCGGCGTAGACCCAGCCGTCATGCCGTCGCTCCGGCCGGTAGCCGTGTCGCAGGGACCAACCGTGTCCGCGCGCCAACATCGCCAGCGCCAACGGGATGCCCCCGTTGGAGAGCACGTGCAGGTGCCCGGCCTGGGCCAGCAGCCACGGCGCGTAGGTGTAACTCACACCGGCGACGGCGGCACCGATCCGGCCGGCCCCGAGCTGTCGGGCCAGCGCGTACGCCCCGAGCGTGGCGAGCGCGTGCGCCAACACGAACATGATGTTGTAGCGCAGGATGGCGTCCTCGGGACCGCTGCCGAGCATGCCGGCCGGGGCGTACCCGAGCAGGGTGTCGGAGAACGCGAAGCTCCACAGCTCGGGGAAGAACGTGTTGGACTGCCACAGGCGCGCCGGGTCGGCCAGCAGGATGTGCCCGGACCAGGCCATCTGCCAGGCCTGCAGGCTCGGGTCCCAGTAGTCCTGCGGAAGGGTGTAGCGCGGGTAGCGCAGCGTCGGCCAGGTCATCAGCACGGCCAGTGCCGTGGCGGCGAGGGTGGCCAGGGTCCACTCGTGGATCAGGAACCGACCGACGGCGCGTCCGGCTCGAGTGAAGATGGAAGGCCGTGGCTCCGGCGCGGAGGCGAACGCCTCCCAACGCTCCGGGCCGACGGGCTTCGCCTCGCCGTCGGCCTTGTCCGGACCGTCGGCGTCGTCACCCTTCGCGCCCTTGGCCGGGTCACCGCCCTTGGTCGCGCCACTGTCCTTGTTAGTGGTGGTGCTGTCCTTGGCGGCAGCGCTGTCCTTGGTGGTGGTGCTGTCCTTGGTCGCGCCGGAGTCCTTCGTCGCGGTGCTGTCCTCGGCGGTGCTGGCGCTGGTGGTGTTGCCGCCCTGGGCGGCGTCCTGCTTGGTGGCGGCCTTCGTGTCGCCGGGCCGGGCCGTGTCGCTGGCGGGGTCGCTCGTCGCAGGGGCGGCCTCGGCGGCGCCACTCGGGGCGGCTCCACTCGCTGCACCGACGTCCGTCGGCGAGCCCGCGGTGGCCTCGGTGACGGCCTTGTCGGAGGTGCGAGCCGGGTCGGAGGTGCGAGCCGGGTCGGAGGTGCGAGCCGGGTCGGAGGTGCGAGCCGGGTCGGAGGTGCGAGCCGGCTGGGTGGGTGTGCCCGGCGCGGCCGTGGTGGCGGGTCGGCTCTCGGTGTCCGCGCCGGTGGGGGTGGGCGGGGTGTTGCCGGTCCCGGGCTGTCCGCTCGTCATGCCGCCGGGCTCTCCGCTCCGAGTTGCTCACGCAGAAAATCGATGTCGGCGGCCTGGCCGGCCACGCCGCCCGGTGTCTCGACGACCACCGGCGCGCCGGCCGCCCGGATCACCGCCACCACCAGCTCCGGGTCGATCGTCCCGCCGCCAAGGTTGTCGTGTCGGTCCTGACCGGAGTTGAACGCACCCTTGGAGTTGTTGGCGTGCACCAGGTCGATCCGCCCGGTGATCGCCTTCACCCGGTCGACCAGGCCGAGCAGCTCCTCGCCGCCGGCGTACGCGTGGCAGGTGTCCAGGCAGAAACCGACCTCGTGGTCACCGATGGCGTCCCAGAGTCGGGCGAGCGCGTCCAGCCGTCGGGCGCAGGCGTTGTCGCCGCCGGCGGTGTTCTCGATCAGGACCGGCACGCCGAAGCCGCCGGAGTCTGCCGCGTACGCGAAGGTCTTGCGCCAGTTGTCGAAGCCGACGGCCAGGTCGTCGCCCGCGTTGACGTGCCCACCGTGGACGATCAGGCCCTTGGCGCCGATCGCGGCGGCCGCGGTGGCGTGCCCGAGCAGCAGCTTTCGGCTCGGGATCCGGATGCGGTTGTTGAGCGTGGCCACGTTGATGACGTACGGCGCGTGCACGTACAGGTCGACCTCGGCGGCCCGCAGCCGCTCGGCGTCTTCGCGCGGCTTGGGTGCCTTCCAACCCTGTGGGTCGGAGAGGAAGAACTGCACGGTGTCGGCGGACCGGGCGGCCGCCTCCGCCAGCGGGTCGGTCGAATCGACGTGGGCTCCGATACGCATGCGAGCGAGCCTACGTCGCGACCCCGACGGCCGGGGCGACGGTCGGGGCGGTGTCGCGTCACCGGACGGACCGACGATCGTTGATGGGTGTGAACCGGCGATCAGCATTCCGATGCCGCCTGTGGCGCGAGCGCCGCACCCGGTGATCGGCGGTCGCCGGCCCACAGCGAGGTCACCCCCGCCGCGCGGCCCGGCGCAGCGGGGGCGACCCGATCGCACAGCGGCTACCGAGCGACGACGATCTCGGAAAATTGTGCTTTTTCCCCCGCCAAGGTACGAGTGCTGTTGTATCGTCAGATAACAACACGATAAAGCTCCGCGGGGCGTCTTCGGTCCAACCTCATCGGTGTGGTCGTTCCTCCCCAGGTCCCACCCAAGGAATGCGGACCGGACGCCCCGCGGCCTCGTAGACGGGGGTCCACCACCGGCCGATTGACGGTCGGACGGTGGGCCCCCGTCGGCATGTCCGGGTGCCGACCCGACCACCCCGGGCATGATCGTTGGGACCGGGTATCCTGGTCAGGTTGTCCGCGTCCGACCGGGTTCCCTCGGCGGTGCGGACCACGACACAAGACCTCCTGCCACGGAAGGACCGTGGCCGCTTAGCCCACAGGAGGTGAGCACGTCTTGCGTCATTACGAGATCATGGTGATCCTCGACCCCAGCCTCGAGGAACGCACCGTCGCCCCGTCGCTCGACACGTACCTGAACGTGATTCGGACCGCGGGTGGCTCGGTTGAGAAGACCGACGTGTGGGGCCGCCGGCGCCTCGCGTACGAGATCAACAAAAAGGCAGAGGGCATCTACGCCGTCGTCGACCTGCAGGCCACGCCTGCTGCGGTGGCCGAGCTGGACCGTCAGCTGCGACTCAACGAGTCCGTGCTGCGCACCAAGGTCCTCCGACCGGAAATGCGCTAAGCCTTCAAACCCCCGGTTCGTCCGGATCAGCCTCCGCGACTCTGTCGGAGGGCTCTGGGAGCCTGTACGACGAGACGCTGAGTGCGCGAGGAGATGGTCATGGCAGGAGACACCACCATCACGGTCATCGGCAATCTGACCGATGACCCCGAGTTGCGGTTCACCCCCTCCGGGGCCGCGGTCGCCAAGTTCCGAGTCGCTTCGACGCCGCGTTACATGGACAAGGCGTCGAACGAGTGGAAGGACGGCGAGCCGCTGTTCCTCGCATGCACCGTGTGGCGGCAGGCCGCCGAGCACGTCGCCGAGTCGCTGCAGCGTGGCGCTCG
Source organism: Micromonospora sp. NBRC 107095 (assembly GCF_030269705.1). Taxonomy (NCBI): domain Bacteria; kingdom Bacillati; phylum Actinomycetota; class Actinomycetes; order Micromonosporales; family Micromonosporaceae; genus Micromonospora; species Micromonospora sp. NBRC 107095. The sequence continues at coordinate 105,420 of NZ_BSTU01000001.1, read as the reverse complement.
GGTGATCGTGTCGGGCCGGCTGCGTCAGCGGTCGTACGAGACCCGCGAGGGTGAGAAGCGCACCGTCATCGAGCTTGAGGTCGACGAGATCGGCCCGTCGCTGCGCTACGCCACGGCGAAGGTGCAGAAGATGTCCCGCTCCGGCGGCGGTGGCGGCGGCTTCGGTGGCGGTGGTGGTGGCAACCAGGGTGGCGGCGGAGGCAACTTCGACGACCCCTGGGCTTCGGCCGCTCCCTCTCCCGCGCGTGCCGGTTCGGGCGCCAATTTTGACGAGGAGCCACCGTTCTAATGGCGCCGAGCGCCCGCGATCGCAAACCAGGAGCACGTGCAATGGCCAAGGCTGCGGCACTTCGCAAGCCGAAGAAGAAGGTGAACCCGCTCGACAAGGACGGGATCACCTATATCGATTACAAGGACACCGCGCTGCTGCGGAAGTTCATCTCCGATCGCGGCAAGATCCGCGCTCGGCGGGTGACCGGCGTTACCTCGCAGCAGCAGCGGCAGATCGCCCGTGCGGTCAAGAACGCCCGTGAGATGGCGCTCCTGCCGTACACGGCCACCACCCGCTGAGAGGAGGCACCGATATGAAGATCATCCTGACTCAGGAAGTGTCCGGCCTCGGTGCCCCGGGCGACATCGTCGAGGTCAAGAACGGCTACGGCCGTAACTACCTGCTGCCGCAGGGCTTCGCGATCGCCTGGACCAAGGGCGCGGAAAAGCAGGTCACGGTCATCAAGCGGGCCCGTTCGGCCCGTGAGATCCGCGACCTCGACCACGCCAACGAGGTCAAGGCTCAGCTCGAGGGTCTCAAGGTCAACCTGAAGGTCCGCGCCGGCGACGGCGGACGGCTCTTCGGCTCGGTCACCCCGGCCGAGATCGTCGACGCCGTCAAGGCGGCCAGCGGCCCGGTCCTCGACCGGCGTCGGCTGGAGGTGCCCGGTCACATCAAGTCGACCGGCACCTACCCGGTGAAGATCAAGCTGCACCCTGAGGTGACCGCGTCGTTCAACCTGAACGTCGTTCAGGGCTGACGTCCGCAACACCACCACGAGGGCCCGCACCGAGCGATCGGTGCGGGCCCTCGTGCGTACGTCATCCGATCCGACACTGCCCGGACCCGGATGGCCCGCCCGCCAGCGCACCCCGACGGCGCGGCCCCGACCCGCAGCCCGGCCGGGCGGGTCACCCGATGGGCTGGCCCGTGACCGCGCTGATCAGCACCGTGGAGAGCCCGCCGCCCACCACCGCGGCGGCAACCGCGATGGTCGCCGACCGCCAAGTCGTACCGACCCGACGCAGCAGCGCCGCCACCACGAGACTGCTCACCAGCGCCAACCCGAAGCGCGGCGAACCGGCGAGCAGTGACTCCAACGCGCGGGACCGCGCCGAGTCACATCCACCCCCGCTGATGTCGGTCACACAACCCGCCGGTGCCTGGCTGTCCAACGTCAACAACCAGACGAAGATCAGCATCGCCGGCACCAGGTAACAGGCCGCCGTGTACAACAGGGGCCGGACCGACCCGCCCGGGTCCGGGTCCAGCAGGTCGTCCTCCAGACGCCGCGCCCAGGCACCGGTCGCCGCCGACTCGACCCGCCGACGCACCGACGCCGATCCCACCACCGGCCGATCCCCCCGACGCCGGGGCGCACCCGCGCCCGACACACCGGCCCGTGGCGCAGGCGCGCTGCGCGGTCGAGGAGCGGTGTAACCCACCACCGGAGACCGCGGCGCAGACGTCGGAGGATCCATCCACCGCGGGTCGTCGCCGGCCAGCCGAGTGCCGGACCAGAAACCGTCCTCACGGCTCGGCCAACCCTCGGCCGCCACCGAACGATCCGAGCGCGGGGGAAGCGTACGGTCCCACTGCTCATCCTCGATCGCGGACCGCTCCCACTGGCCGGTGCGGTCCGACCGCTCCCAACCGCCGACGCTCTCCACCGCCGACCACTGCCCGCTCAGGTCCCCGCCGTCCGCGCCCGCCGCAGGCGGCCACGCGTGCACGCCCGAGGCGTCCCACGGATCCACCGCCGGGGGGTAAGACGGGTCGGGCTCCGCCACCCGGTCCGCTCCGCGCACCCAGGGGTCGGCCGGCGGACGGGTCCAGGACTCCTCCGCCGCACGACGGCTACGCCGGCTGGGACGGCTCGGCGCCTGGTCCGGCACCTGCTCGGTCGGGGCGGACTCGACATCCCCGCCCGACCAGATCACCTGCGGACGACCGGCGGGAGCGCGGCGGGGACGCCGGTCCGAGACCGCACCGGAGACCGGCTCGTCCTCCCCGGCGTCGGCCCGTCGACGGCCGGCGTACCCCTGATCCTGCGGTCGGTCGAGTGTCCACTCCCGGGTGTGGTCCGAGTCTGGTGCCCGGCCGATCGCCGGCTGCTCCCGCCGACGCGTGCCGTCGCCCCGCCACTGCGACGTCGCCGACTCGGCGGACCGCCGGCCCGTACCGGAGGGCGGCGGGTCGAACTCGTCATCGTCCTCGTCCGGTGCCGCGTGACGACCGCCGCCGTCCGCGTGCCGGACCCCCGACTCCAGGGCCCACCGGGGCAGGTAGGCGTCGACAGGCTCGTCCTGGCCGCGGTCCAACGCACGCCGCCGGCTGGACGTGCGGTAGCGCCCGTCCTCGTCGTACGGATCAACCGGAACGGACGCCGCGGGCTCACGCCACGAGGCGGTTGGCTGGCGCTCGCGCGGGCTGCCATCGCCGCGTCCCCAGTCCCGGTAATTCACGGCCGGAGTGTGACCCTTCTGAACCGAAAGCGGAATCCGCTGTCCAGGTGTAGCCGTTCGCTGGAGATAGTACGGGACGATCGTGTCACAGGCCCGACCGAAATATTCTCCTCCACAGGCTGGGGAGCATGTCTCCGCAGGTCAGCGACGTCTGGCCGAGAATTCCCCAATGGTTTTCCACAGGCTGTGCACACGCTGCGCACATGCTGTCCACCGGGATCCACAGGTTGTCCCGAGGCTCGTCCACCGGCGTTGTTGAGTCTCTGACCTCGGGGTCCGTATGGTTGGCCCTCGACCGCCGGCGATGGCCCCCGATCGACCGGCCCGGTCGGACGGAAGTGTCGTACCCCAGCGGTAGAGCTGGGATTGGATCCGGCGCAGTGGAGGGGGGACCCGTGTCGGTCACCGACGACATGCGGGCAGAGCCACGCTCCGGCGGAGGCCAGCCACCTGTGCAGCGGGATGGCCAGTTTGACAAGACCCCGCCCCAGGACGTCGCTGCCGAGCAGTGCGTCCTCGGCGGCATGCTGCTCTCCAAGGACGCCATCGCCGACGTCGTCGAGATCCTCAAGACCAACGACTTCTACCGGCCGGTGCACGCCACCATCTTCGACATCATCCTCGAGATCTACGGGCGCGGTGAGCCGGCCGACTCGATCACGGTCGCGGCCGCGCTGGCCGACTCCGGGGATCTCGTACGCATCGGCGGCGCGCCGTACCTGCACACGCTCATCGCCAGCGTGCCCACCGCCGCGAACGCCGCGTACTACGCCCGCATCGTCAGCGAGCGGGCGGTGCTGCGTCGACTGGTCGAGGCCGGCACCAAAATCGTGCAGCTGGGCTACGGCACCGCCAGCGGCGGCAGCCGCGACGTGGACGACGTCGTCGACCTCGCCCAGCAGGCCGTCTACGACGTCACCGAACGCCGGGTCAGTGAGGACTTCGCGGTCCTGGCCGACATGTTGCAGCCGACGCTGGACGAGATCGAGGCGGTGGGCGCGCAGGGCGGTGTGATGACCGGCGTGCCCACCGGCTTCAGCGACCTGGACCGGCTGCTCAACGGTTTGCACGCCGGGCAGTTGATTATCGTGGCCGGCCGCCCTGGTTTGGGCAAGGCGCTCGCGCTCGACACCCCACTGCCGACGCCGGACGGCTGGACCACTATGGGTGACGTCCAGGTCGGAGATTGGCTCCTCGGCGCCGACGGCCACCCCACCAAGGTCACTCATGCCTTCGAGGTACGTCACGACCGTCCTTGCTACGAGGTCGAGTTCTCGGACGGGTCCGTCCTCGTGGCGGATGCCGAACATCTGTGGAAGACCACCAGCCGTGCCAGCCGCAGAGCTGGTGCCGTCAGACGCCGCAACCACTGGCACCCGGAGACCGTCGCACGGTTGCGCACTGCCGCAACGACCGCCTCGACGACGGACACCATCACCATCAGAAAGTTGGCAGGCACCCTCGGTGAGGAGTTGGTGCACACCGCGCAGCGGGTTGCTCGGGAGATGCCGCCGGCAGGCCCCAATCTGATGCGAGGCAGGCCGGGAACGCGTCCTGGACGCGCATATCCCGCCGACGCGCTTCTCCGGGGGCTGCTCAATCGTGTCGAACGCTGGACCGCCGGCCTCGCTGAGAGTGCGTCGTCGGAGGTTGTTACGACCGAGCAGATTCGGGCGACGCTGCGGACAAAGACGGCGGACCGACGCCTCAATCACGCAGTCACGAATGCGCTGCCCCTTCAGCTTCCGGATCGCGCTCTCCCCATCCCGCCCTACACCCTTGGGGCCTGGTTGGGTGATGGCAGCAGCGCCGACAGTCGGATCACGACCGTCGACCCGGGTATTCTCAGGCGCATCGAGGAGGATGGCTTCGAGGTGACGCAGTCAAGTGCTGCGTCGACCCTTTACACGATCCGGCCCAGGAGTTGTTCGGTCTGCGGCAGGCGCCGGAAAGGCTGCGTGGCCTGCGGGAACCGACCCTCTTCTCTGGTGCAGAGCCTCCGAGAGTCAGGGGTGCTGAACAACAAGCACATACCCGATGTCTACCTGCGCGCGTCCGTTGGGCAGCGCCGAGCGCTGCTCGCGGGCCTGCTCGACACGGACGGGACGGTGACCGTTACGGGGAATGCCCAGTTCACCACCACTTCCCCGCGGTTGGCTGAAGGTGTGTACGAGCTCATCGTCAGCCTGGGTTACCGCTGTTCGATCAGCCGGAAGGCGGTCGACGGGCGCAAGCCGGAGACGTCGATCGCGTACAACCTGAACTTCACGACCAGGGATCAGATCTTCGGGCTAGCTCGAAAGCAGGATCTGCACGCGGCACGGCGGCCGGCTGAAGGCACGGCTCGAACCAGCGCTCGCTTCATTGTCGACGTCCGGCCAGTTCCGAGCGTGCCGGTGCGATGCGTGACCGTCGACAACGATGATCACCTGTATCTGGCGGGCCGAGCCATGATTCCGACTCACAACAGCACAGCTAGCATGGACTTTGCCCGAAATGCAGCTATTCGCGCCAACCAGGCTGCGGCCATCTTCTCGCTGGAAATGAGCAAGGTCGAGATCGTCATGCGGCTGCTCTCCGCCGAGGCGCGGGTGCCGCTGCACGTGCTGCGGAGCGGCCAACTCTCCGACGACGACTGGACCAAGCTGGCCCGCTGCATGGGCGAGATCAGCGAGGCGCCGCTCTTCGTCGACGACACGCCGAGCATGAACCTGATGGAGATCCGGGCCAAGGCCCGGCGGCTCAAGCAGCGGCACGACCTCAAGATGATCGTGGTGGACTATCTCCAGCTGATGACCTCGCCGAAGCGCACCGAGAGCCGCCAGCAGGAGGTCGCCGACCTGTCGCGTGGCTTGAAGCTGCTGGCCAAGGAGGTCGAGTGCCCGGTCATCGCGGTCAGTCAGCTGAACCGTGGTCCCGAACAGCGCACCGACAAGCGACCTCAATTGTCCGACTTGCGTGAATCTGGGTCAATTGAACAAGATGCCGACGTTGTCATCCTGCTGCACCGCGACGACTACTACGACAAGGAGTCGCCGCGGGCCGGGGAGGCGGATTTCATTGTTGCCAAGCATCGGAATGGCCCCACCGACACGGTGACCGTCGCGGCTCAGCTGCACCTGTCCCGCTTCGTCGACATGGCCATCGGCTGACCGCACGGCACCCGTCGACGGCTTAGCCGAGCAGTGGGAACCAGCCCGCCGACTCGCCCAGCTCCAGCCGGTCCCGGTCGGTCAGCGGCACCCGCCCGGTGGCCTTCAGCAGGAAGTCGTGGTCGTCCCACGCGGTGGGTCTGACCGTGTCGTCGCTGAGCAGGCCGTCCATGGTCGCCACCGCGACGCGTACCGCACGTGGGCCGGGTGGCGGGGCGTCGGGCAGTTCCAACGTCAGGTCCAGGTGGTGGATGGCGGCCTCGGTGGTCAGGGTGGCGAGGAAATCCGGCACCCGCAGCACGTGGCCCTGTGTGGTCACGTACCCGTTCGGGTCGGCTGACGCGGCGGCGCGGACCGCAGCCGGGGCGGTGTCCCGCCAGAGGTCGACGATCCCGGTCGGACGGTCGAAGGCGGCGGCCGATCGGCGGACCCACCAGGCGTGCCGGGCGGCCGTGTCGTCGTCGCCGGGAAAGTCCCGCCAGTAGCTCACGTCGTCGACGTCGGCGGGGCCGTCGACAGGGCTGGCCAGGGTGACGAGTGCCCGTTGGGCGTCGCCGAGCACGTGCAGGAGCAGGTCGGCGACGAGCCATCCCTGACAGCGGGTGGCTCGTTGCAGGCCGGCGTCGTCCAGGCGGCCGACCACCGCGGTGATCCCGTCGTACGCCTGGGCCAGCGCCTCGTGCGGTCGGATCGCGGTCATGCGATTCAGCCTGGCACGAAGCCTGCCGCCCGCCAACGGTCAACGGTCACCGGTGGTGTGCCCGGGCCGACGCGTGGATCGACCCGGGCGAAGGCTTGCCTCGGATCAGCCGAACATCTCGTCGAGGAAGCCCTTGCGCTTCTTCTGCCGGTAGTGGCCGTGGTAGCCGTGGTGCTGCTGCGGGTGGCCGTAGGCCGGCTGCGGCGGGTAGCCGTGGGCGGGCGGGGGCGGCGGCGGGACGTTGCCGTACCCGGGCTGGTGCGGCGGAGGCGGGGGCGGCGGCGGGTAGCCGGCCGGCTGCTGCGCGGGCTGACCTGGCGCGCCACCGGCCTGTTGGCGGCTCCAGTTGGCCTCCGCTTCGAACAGCTTCTCCAGTTCGCCGCGGTCCAGGAAGATGCCTCGGCACTCCCCGCACTGGTCGATGACGACGCCGCTGCGCTCGTACTGGCGCATTTCTCCGTGACACTTGGGACAGGTGAGGCTCATCTCCCGACGGTACCTGGTGCACCTAGGCAGTTGCTGTGAGCGCCTCGGTGACTTCTTCGTCGGACACCTCGTGGAAGTCGTCGTAGTAGACGCTCACCGCGCCGAAGTCTGGCGGGCGTTGGGCGCAGATGACCTGGTCCGCTTCGGCGCTCAGCAGCTCGTACGCCTCCTGCGCGCCGACCGGGACCGCGACCACGACCCGGTGCGCCCCGAGTTGGCGGGCGACCTCGACGGCGGCGCGGGCGGTGGCGCCGGTGGCGAGGCCGTCGTCGACGATCACCGCGGTACGTCCGGTGAGGTCCAACTGTGCGCGCCCGCCCCGGTAGAGCCGTTCCCGGCGTTCCAGCTCTGCCTGCTCCTGCCGGCTGACCTGGGCGATGTCGTCGCTGCTGAGCCGGCCGGCCACCAGGTCGTTGAGCACCTGGACACCGCCCGGGCCGAGTGCGCCGAAGGCGACCTCCCGGGCCCATGGCATGCCGAGTTTGCGGACGACCAGCACGTCCAGTGGCGCGCCGAGCCGTTCGGCGACGACTCGGGCGACAGGTACGCCGCCCCGGACGAGGCCGAGGACGACGACGTCTGGTTCGCCGATGAGTGCGCTGAGCCGTTCGGAGAGCACCCGGCCGGCGTCGGCCCGGTCGCGGTACGTCGTCATGCCTTCAGGTCTACGCCCTGACGGGTCGTTCCGCTCGGTAGTTACGCCGAAGTGCTCCGACCGGGCCGGGCGTCAGGAACCGGGGTGGCCGGCGTGTCGGTCTGGCGGTGCAGTGCGGGTGCCCAGGTCAGCAGCGCCAGTGGATACAGCAGGTAGCCGAAGCGGGTCGAGGGCATCAGGGCGATGGCGGCGAGCAGCCCGTACCCGCAGATGAGGGTGGCGGCGACGGCGCTGCGGGGCGGGCGGCGGGCGAGCCGGACGGCGATGGCCACTCCGGCGGCGACCAGCAGCGCGGCGGCGATGAGCCGGCCGGCGGGTAGCGTGCTGGCGATCAGGTAGCCGGGGAACGGTGACTGCGCGGGGCTGGTGACCAGCCCGTGGCCGAGCGGGAAGCGCAGCACGTTCTCGGTGAGGGCGTCGCGGTCCACCAGCAGGGCCGGCAGTAGTGCGGCGACGGGCAGGCCGATGGCGCCGGCGGCGACGCGGGTGCCGGCGCGGCGGGTCAGGCCCCAGACGATCAGGACCAGGGCGACCGGCCAGGCGAACAGCTTCAGCGCGCCGGCGAGCCCGACGGCGAGGCCGGCCCTGCCGGGTCGGTCGGTGGCGGCGAACGCGAGGGCCAGCAGGCAGAGCGCGAGTACGGGTAGGTCGTCGCCGCCGGTGGCGAGGGTGAGGGCGCAGATGGGCAGGACGGTGGCGGCCTGCACGCCGCGCAGCAGGGCGGCGTCCCGCCGCTGGCCGGCGGTGGCTCGGGTGTCGCGGAGGGCGGCCACGGCCAGGGCGAGGGCCAGCGCGGTGCCGACCGCGAACCAGACCCGGGAGTCGGTCCACCAGGTGTCGAGCAGTGCTCTGGGCAGGCCGAACATCGCCATGCCGGGTTGGTACGGGGTGTAGCCCATCAGTTGCTCGCCGGGTGGCAGGGCGGCGATGGCGTCGGGTCCGAGGTACGGGGTGCCGTGTTCCAGGAGGCGGTTGCCGGCCTGTTCCACGACCAGCACCTCCTCCTGGGCCCGGTCGGTGCGTCCACCGGCCCGGTCGATGCTCTGCCAGGCCAGCGGCAGCAGTGTGGTGGCGGCCCAGGCGAGACCGGTGACCGCCCAGCGGGCTGGCAGGCCGGTCAGCCGGGAGGTCGGGGAGCGTCGACGCAGCAGCAGTTGGGCGGTCACCGTCAGCGTGGCGAGCAGGTAGCCGACGGCGGCGACAGCGCCCCAGGCGCGGTGCGGCAGCAGGGTCGACGTGAGCGCGGTGATCGCGGCGAAGGCGGCCGAGACGGCGTAGAGGCCGAGATCGAGGGCGAGCCCTCCGGCGGCGTTGTCGAGCGTCCGCCAGTGCCAGCGACGGCGGCGGGCGGTCGGGTCGTCGACGATCACGCGCGACAGTCTGGCAGACCGGGCTGCCCGCGCAGCGGGCCGTCGCCTGCTCAGGCGGGCAGGTGGGGGAGGCGGTCGGGTCGGGAGCGGCCGGCCTGGCGGCGGTTCTGGCTCAGCCGGATCACCGCCCCCGCGTCGTGCAGCGGTGCGGCGAGGGTGCCCGGTCGGCCGCCGGAGCCGCGTTGCATCGCCGCGAGCAGGGTGCCGGACGGCATCGGTCGGGCGAACAGGTGCCCCTGGCCGGCGACGCAGCCCAACTCCCAGAGGGCTCGCCGCTGCGGTTCGCTCTCCACGCCCTCGGCGACCACGTCCAGGTCGAGGCTGCGTCCCAGGTCGAGGGTGGAACGGATGACGGCGGCGGCTTCCGCCGAACTCTCCATCGTCGTCACGAAGCTCCGGTCGATCTTCAGTTCGTGTACGGGGATCCGGGAGAGCAGGGAGAGTGAGGAGTAGCCGGTGCCGAAGTCGTCCAACGCCAACCGGACTCCCTCGTCGCGTAGCCGGCTGAGCACCCGGTCGACCACGTCGAGTTGGCTGAGGGTGAGCGTCTCGGTCAGTTCCAGGACCAGCCGGTCCGGTGGCAGGTCGTGGGCGCGCAGACGGGCCAGCACCGAGCCCGGGAACCGTGCGTCGAGCAGGCTGCGCGGGGACACGTTGACAGCGACCGGTACGTCGAAGCCGGCGTCGCGCCAACTCACCGCCGCGATCAGCGCCTGGTCGAGGATCGCTTCGGCGAACGCCGGCAGCAGGCCGGAGCGCTCCACCGCCTCCAGGAAGCGCAGCGGGTCGATCAGGCCGTGTACGGGGTGGTGCCAGCGGGCCAGAGCTTCCGCGCTGGTCACCTCGCCGGTGCCCAGGTCGACGATCGGTTGGAAGTTGACGACGAACTCGTGGTCGGCGACCGCGCGGGGCAGGTCACCGCCGAGAGTGAGGCGGCCGAGGTCGGCGGTGTCCCGGGTGGGGGCGTAGGTGGCGATCCGCTGTCCGGCCCGTTTCGCCTGGTACATCGCCACGTCGGCGCGGCGCAGCAGCTCGGCCATGCCACCGTTGGACGGGGCGCCGGAGATCCCGCCGCTGGCCTCGACGCTGATGCGCATGCCGTCCAGTTCGAACGGCTCGTGCAGGGCGGCGAGCAGCGTCTCGGCCCGGTGCGCGGCCACCGCCGGGGCCGGCAGACCCCGCAGGAGTACGGCGAACTCGTCGCCGCCGAGGCGGGCCACCAGGTCGGTCGTCTGTGCCGCGCCGCGCAACCGGTCGGCCACCTGCACCAGCACCTGGTCACCGGCGGCGTGCCCGAGCGTGTCGTTGACCTCTTTGAAGTGGTTGAGGTCGATCAGCACCAGCGCCGTCACACCGTCGGCGTGTCGGGTGCTCAACTGCTCGGTGCCCTCGTCGAGGAGTTGTCGGCGGTTGGCCAGCCCGGTCAGCGCGTCGTGCGCGGCCGCGTACGCGTGCTCGTCGGCCACCCGGGCCAGTTCGGCGTACGCCTGGGCGTTGCGGACGGCCGTGCAGAGCGCGGACGCGAAGGTGCGCAGGGTGTACTGCTCCCGCTCGGAGAGTTGCACCGGGCCGCGGAAGCGCAGTCGGAGCATGCCGACGTCGACGGTGCGGTCGTGGCCTTCCAGCGACGCGGGGACGACGGTGCCGGCCACGTCGGTGGGGGTGCCGGTCGGGCCGTCGAAGGTGATGCCGCCGGTGCCACCGCGTACGGTGCGGCCGCCGTCGCGCAGCTCGATTTCGACCTCGTCGGCGGAGAACAACTCGGCGGCCTGGGTGACGGCGGTGATGAGGACGTTGTCCAGGTCGACGACGTTGAGCGCGTCGGTGGTGCGGGCCAGCCGCTGCCACGCCTGCTGTTCGGTGCGGCCGCGAATGCGCGCGGAGTAGGCCAGGTGCAGGCTGAGGACCAGGGGTGGGACGGCGAGCAGCAGCCGGGGGTCCATCCGGATGATCAGCAGCGTGCAGGCCGCGACGGCGAAGCGCACGGCGAAGCCAGCGAGCCGAAGGTCGAGATTGCTGCGGAAGTGCTTCACGACCCTGGTCTGGGAGGCGAGCGCGATGACCGGGATGGCGAGCATGTCGTCCAGGAATGCCGCGACCAGGTAGGCGAGCGCCAACGGCCCCAGCAGCATCAGGGGGGTCGTCGCGGTGGGCGGCCAGGACCAGGTCGTCATCGCGAGTGCGGTGCCGGCGCCCCAGGCCACGATGACGTTCTTGCCGATACCGAAGGCCAGCTTTATCGGCGTGAGGCGAAGCGAAGCGAGGGCGATCCCGACTGCGGTGCAGAGCACGACCACCGAGGTCGGCGCGATGGCCGCACCGACGATGATCGCTGTTTCGTTCCAACTGATCGACTGGGTCGTCGACCGGATCCGTACCCGGGCCTTGACCAGCGTGCCCAATGCGATCATGAGGGTGAGCGTGACCAGAACCGCAGCGTCGTTGACCGTCTCCGGCTTCGCCGAACGCCACGCGGCCGGGAGTGCGGTGGCGACGATGACGGCGGCAACAACGACGACGAGACCGACGAGCAGCAACAGCCGCCGATCGGTCTCATTCTCTCGTCGCTGAGGAAGGGTCATGCCGCTCCGGAAAGACTGCCTGCGCGTGCTCGCAGCCTACTGCTCGGATCCTCAGAAGTCCTGTGTCGAACTTGTCAGTTCCAGTCGGTGCCACGCATCGCGTTGCCCCCTTCTCCCGCTGCGCCAGTTGGAGTACCTGTCCCCGAGGGGAGGTCTTCGTCTGAAAGGCAGCTTAAGAGCAGGAAGGGCAGGGTAGAAGAAATAAATGTCGGTATGCGCAACATTAGCCAAGTTGAAGCCGGTTTATTACGTTCTGTCCATCGTTACTGAACGGAGTGCGGTCGAGCTTCTCGTCGGTGGATTCAAGTGGCACCTTGCAACTGCGGACGGTATCTGGCCAGGTTATGGGACGCCTTATTCCATGAGTCTGAGGGTTGTTCAGGAGATGCCTCATCCGGAGTTTGGTCAGGCGTAAGGGCGGCATGGGCAGAGTTGGTCCGGCCCAGGGTGCCCACGTCGGCGGGTAATGGTGCCGATCTTCGGTCAGGGGCATCGCGACGGGCTGGTGGGGAACCGCGTTTCGGCAGGCGGCCGTGCAACTTGCGGCCGGCAGCGTGCGGTGTCGGCCTGGCATTCGAGCAGCTCCTCGCGTCACTCCTGGACACCCAGCGATCGCTCGTATCGGCCCCCAGTGAGCGGTGGGCCACGTCACGGGGTCGTACACTCCGTTGGGTGATCGGCTGAATACCTGATACGGCTGGCGGGGGCGGGTGGAGATTCAGGTTCTGGGCGGCCTATCGGTGCAACTGTCTACCCGCACGCTGCGCCTTGGTACACCCAAACAGCAGGCAATCTTCGCAATGCTCTCCGTTCAGCCCGGACGTTTGGTGACAGTGGACGACCTCGTCGATGAGTTATGGGACGGTCGCCCACCGCGATCGGCCGTAGCCAATGTGCGGACCTATGCCGCCAATCTGCGCCGGACTTTCGAGGCTCGCCCAGCCGGCCAGGGCGCCATCGTGCGCCAACACAACGGGTATCGACTCGACGTCGACCCCGAACGGGTTGATCTCTTTCGTTTCGAGCTGGAACGGAACGCGGGTCGAGAAGCGGTGACGGGTGGTCACCTGGACCGTGCCCGCGGGCTACTGGAGCGCGCCCTGGCGCGGTGGAGGGGACCGATGCTGGCCGGCGTTCCGCTTGGGCCCGTCCTCACCTCCCGAACTGCCGCATTCGAGGAGGAGCGGCTGTTGACCGTGGAACTTCTCGCCGACGTCCACCTGCGATCGGGCCGGGACGACCTGGCGATCTCACTGTTGCGTGAAGTGGTGGTCCGCCATCCTCTCCGCGAGCCGGCCTACGTCCTCCTCATGCGGGCCCTGTACGAGCGGGGAGACAACGCGGAGGCGCTGGCGGCGTACGACGAGATTCGCGCAACGCTGACCACGGAGCTGGGGGTGGGCCCCGGCGGCAACCTTGAGGAGTTGCGCCGCTCCATCGTCACCGCGATGTCGCGCCCAGCTTCTGCGGGTGCCGCCGCAGGTGTTCGGGTAACTGCCCGGGATCGCTCGGTAGCGGTAGGGGCGGGCGTGGCGGTCGGCACGGCGTCGGCGCAGCCGGGTCGGATCAACCCGGTGGATCACCTCCCCCGGGCGGTTACCGACTTTGTCGGCAGGGAGGACGTGGTGTTACGGCTGCTGGCGGAGACCCGGCGGGTCGAGAAGCGGGTGCCGGCCGTACACATCATCGACGGCATGGCGGGCAGCGGGAAGACAACTCTCGCCGTGCACATCGCTCAGCGGCTGTCCCGTCGGTATCCGGACGCCGCGTTGTTCATCGACCTGTGCGGTCACGGTGACAAGAACCTGATCGAGCCGGCGGCTGCTCTGTTCACTCTGCTTCGACAGCTTGGGGTGCCCGCCGACCGGGTTCCGGTGGAGTTCGACGACAGGGTGGAGTTGTGGCGACAGGAACTGGCTCGCCGCAGGTCGGTGGTGGTGCTGGACAACGCGGCGAGCAGCGAGCAGATCATGCCCCTGTTGCCGGCTGAGCCGACCACCGTCGTGTTGGTGACCTCGCGGCGCCGGCTGACCCACCCGGATGCCGGACCGTCGCGGACCCTGCCGGTGATGGGCCCGCAGGAGAGCGTGGATCTGCTCCGCCTGACCGTCGGTCGGGACAGGGTCGAGGCCGAGCCGGATGCGGCAGCTGAGGTGGTGCGTCGCTGTGGATACCTCCCCCTGGCGATTCGGCTCGCCGGTGCCAGGCTGGCGCATCGGCGTGGGTGGCGATTGGCGGACCTGGCCGAACAGATGGCCGGTGATGCTCCGGTGCTGCACCATCTGGCTCAGGAGGAGAGCACTGTCACCGGGGCCTTTGCCGCTTCCTATGAGCCGCTTCCACCTCCGACCAGACGTGTCTTCCGATTCCTGGGTCTGTACCCCGGCAGCCGCTTTGGGGTGCCGGCGGTCGCCGCGCTGACCGGGCTGACGATCGCGGAAGCTGGCGCGGCGCTCGACGACCTCGTCGACCGGAACCTGGTGGAGGACCTGGACTCGACGCGATATCGACTGCACGACCTCATGCGGCAGTACTCCATCGAACTGTGCTCGCGTACCGACTCCGCGAACGACCGGCGACTCGGACTGGCTCGGCTGTTCGACTTCACGCTGGAGGTCGCCCTGAAGGTCGCCGACCTGCTGGAGCCGGGAGTCATCAGATCCCAGGTGACTCACGTTCCGTCCGGACAGGCGGAACTCGTCGAGGCCGTCGGGGAGCCGACCGCTGAGTGGTTGGAGGTCGAGCGGGCGGATCTGGTGACCATGGTGCTGGCGGCACGGGAGTCCCAGTTCTACCAGCACTGCTGGCAACTGGCACGCGCCCTCTGGCGGTTCTGTTACATCCGCGGTTACTTCGAAGACATCATCTTGACCCACCGCCAGGGGCTGGAGGCGGCGGAGGCTGTCGGGGACACCGATGCGCTCGCGCTGATGAACAACTACCTGGCGTCGGCCTACGTCCGTACCGGTAACAAGCAGGGGGCGCTCGACCACCTGACACGCTCGGTCGATCTTTCCCGCAATTCGCGGGACGTGCTGAACCCGGCCAGGTACCGGGCAAACCTCGCCGCCGTCTACTGGTGGAGCGGTCACCTGGCAGAGTCGGTGAAGCTCGGCTTCGAGTGCCTGCAGGACTACAAGGTGTACGGCGATATCGGCGGCTCCATCCTGCTGCCTAATCTGGGCCTGGCGCTGACCGCCATGGGCCGCTACGAGGAGGCGCTTCGGATACACCGCCTGCACTTGGCGTGGGCCCGGACGAACTCGGACGAGTTCCACACGCTCAACGCTCTCAGCCACATCGGCGCCGTACGCCTCCGGATGGGCGACGTTCCGCAGGCGATCCGGATCCTCATGGCCTCGTTGGCCCTGCGCGATCGCACCGGCCATCGGTACGCCGAGGCCGAGGTGCGCAACGATCTCGGTATCGCCTATCGCGGGCTGGGGCGGCTGGTGGAGGCGCAGCAGGAACACGAGTTGGCTCGGAGGCTGGCGATCGGTTCGGGAGAGCGACACGTCGAGGCGGCTGCGCTGAACGAACTCGGCCGCACCCTGCTGGCGCAGGGGCGAGGCGGGGAGGCGTGCGAAGTGCACCAGGAGGCGTTGCGGCTGGCCACCCGGATCTCGCACCCGTACGAGCAGGGGCGTGCCCTGGCTGGCCTCGCCGAGTGCTTCGCCCGCGCCGACCCGGCCGAGGCCCGGAGGCACTGGGAGCGGGCGTTGGCGATCTTCCGGCGGATGGGGGTGCCGGAGCGTTTCGAGGCCGAACGCCGCCTCGCCGAACTGGCTTCCACAACTGTGGTCTCGGGGCCCTGACCAGCTCTAACGGCTCTTATCGATTTCTTATCGCCGGGCCCGGTAACTTCTTGGCCGTATCGGCGAACGGGGGAGGTTCTGCTCCTGGGCAGAACCGGGTCGCCGACACGCGCCCGCTGCCAGGTCCCCCCAGCGACCTTGGCGGCGGGTCGGTCAGGAAGGGGCGGCGTCGGGCCGTTGCGCCGTCAGCACCCGGTGCGATCGTCAGCGTGACGTCGCTCCTTCCGACCGCCGTCGTACCGCACCGATAGGCTCACGACCGTGACCGAACCCGCGCAGCTCAGCCACGTCGATCGCGCCGGCGCGGCCCGCATGGTCGATGTCTCCGCCAAGGCGGTGACGGGCCGGTTGGCCGTCGCGGCCGGCCGTCTGCGGACGACACCCGAGGTCATCGACCTGTTGCATCACGACGGTCTGCCCAAGGGTGACGCGCTGGCCGTCGGGCGGCTGGCCGGGATCATGGGGGCCAAGCGCACGCCCGATCTGATCCCGCTCTGCCACCCGATCGCCCTGCACGGCGTCGCCGTCGACCTGACGCTGACCGCCGACACCGTGGAGATCACGGCCACCGCCCGCACGGCCGACCGGACGGGGGTGGAGATGGAGGCGCTGACGGCTGTCGCTGTCGCCGGTCTCGCCCTTGTCGACATGGTCAAGGCGGTCGACCCGGCGGCCTCGGTGGAGGCGGTCCGGGTGCTGCGCAAGGAGGGCGGCAAGACCGGCGAGTGGGTCCGTCCGAAGGACCGGCAGTGATCCGGGCTCGGGTGATCGTCGCTTCCAATCGGGCCGCGGCCGGTGTCTACGCCGACACCAGCGGGCCGCTGCTCGTCGCGGGCCTCCGCGAGCTGGGCTGCCAGGTCGACGACCCGGTGGTGGTGCCCGACGGTGAGCCGGTCGGCGACGCCCTGCGGGCCGCCCGCGCCGACGGTGTCGAGGTGGTGCTGACCAGCGGTGGCACGGGAGTGACCCCGACGGATCAGACACCGGACGTGACCCGCGGCCTACTGGATTACGAGATCCCCGGCATCGCCGAGGCGATCCGCGCGCACAGTCGTGACCGGGTGCCGACCTCGATGCTGTCCCGGGGCCTGGCCGGCGTCGCCGGCCGGATGCTGGTGGTCAACCTGCCCGGCTCGACCGGCGGCGCCCGGGACGGCCTGGCCGTCCTCGGGCCGATCCTCGGGCACGCCGTCGACCAGCTCCGCGGCGGGGACCACTGACCGCTCCGCGGCGGGACCACTCCTGGGCGGGGCCATCGACCGGCGAACGGCCGGGGCCGCCGACCGGTACGCGCCAGGCCCGGGCGGCTGTCGGTCCGTGCCGATAGGCTCGGCCGGTGAGCACGGAAACCGCACCCACCGCGGATCGGGTGACCGCACCCCCACCAGCCGGGTGGGAGGAGGCACGTTCGCGGGTCTACGCGGTCGGTCTGGCCGCCGCGCTGCCCGCCGTGGCCCGACCACTCGTCGACACCGACGGCTCGACCCTGGCCGAGCCGTTGACCACCCGCACCGACCTGCCCGCCTTCCCGACCTCCAGCGTGGATGGCTGGGCGGTGCGCGGTCGTGGCCCGTGGCGCGTCGTCGGCCGGGTCCTGGCGGGCAGCACCCCCACGCCGCTCACCGAGGACGACACCACCGTCGAGATCGCGACCGGTGCCATGGTGCCCGAGGGTGCCACCGCCGTGCTGCGGGTGGAGGAGTCGACGACCGCCGACGGCCTGGTCAGCGGCGTTCCCCGGGAGACGCCCGAGTGGCGGAATCCTGGCGAGGAGGCGTACGCCGATGAGGAGCTGTTGCCGGCCGGCACGCCGGTCGACCCGGCGGTGATCGGCCTGGCTGCCGCCTGTGGGCACGACGCACTGCGGGTCCGGCGGGCGCCGCGTGCCGCGCTGCTGGTCTTCGGCGACGAGCTGCTGACAGCGGGCCCGCCCGCGGCCGGTCGGGTCCGAGACGCGCTGGGCCCCTCGGTGCCGGCGTGGCTGCGGCGCTACGGCTGCCAGGTCCGCCCGTCCGACGTGGTCGGCCCGGTGGCCGACACGCTGCCCGCGCATGTGGCGGCGCTGCGCTCGGCGCTGACGAACGCCGATCTGGTCTGCACCACCGGCGGCACGATGAACGGTCCGGTCGACCACCTGCACCCGACGCTGGAGGCGCTCGGCGCCGACTACGTGGTCAACACGGTGGCGGTCCGCCCCGGCTTCCCGATGCTGCTGGCCCGGCTGACCGGCCCCGACGGGCGAGCCCGGTTCGTGGCCGGGCTGCCGGGCAACCCACAGTCCGCGATCGTCGCGCTGGTGTCGCTGGTCGCCCCGCTGCTCGCCGGCCTCCAGGGCCGGTCGATGCCGGTGTTGCCGCAGGCCACGTTGGCCGAGGCGGTGCCCGGCCGCGGTGACCACACCCACCTGGCGCTGGTCCGACTGGACCGGGCGGCCGGGGTGGCGTCCCCGGTCCGCCACGTCGGCTCGGCGATGCTGCGGGGCCTGGCCGGCGCGGACGGGTTCGCCGTCATCCGCCCCGGCACCAGCGGCGAGCCGGGCGACCGGGTGCCGATCGTGCCACTGCCGTTGTTTCCCGGGGAGCGTGCGTCGTGACCGCACCAGCTGTCACCTTCGGCGAGGTCACCGACCGGCCACTCGACCTGGCCGCACACGAGGCGGCGGTCGCCGACCGGCGGGCCGGCGCGGTGGTGTCCTTTCAGGGCGTGGTCCGCGACCACGACCACGGCCGCCAGGTCACCAGCCTGGAATACGAGGGGCACCCGAGCGCTGAGCAGGTGCTGCGCGAGGTGGCCGCCGAGATCGCGGCGGAGCCCGACGTCTACGCGGTGGCGGTCTCGCACCGGGTCGGCCCCCTGGCGATCGGTGACGTCGCGTTGGTCGCCGCGGTGAGCACCGCGCACCGGGCGGCGGCCTTCGCGGCCTGCGCCCGGCTGGTCGACGAGGTCAAGGCGCGTCTGCCGATCTGGAAGCGGCAGGTCTTCACCGACGGCACCGAGGAATGGGTCAACTGCCCCTGACGGGTCACCTGCCCCCACCCGTCAGCGGTGACCGTTGACCACCACCGCCCTGGACAGCCGGTCGCCGTAGAACGCCGGCTCCGCACCCGGTCGCCAGGGCAGCGCGGCGACCAGCACGATCAGGGCGAGCGCGAGCGAGTTCTCCATCAGCGCGCCGAACAGACCGTCCTGGTAGTGCGACATCTCCGGCAGTTGGTGTTCGTACGGCCAGATCGGGGAGATCAGGAAGAGCAGGTAGAGCCCGATCGCGGCGACGCCGTGCCGCAGCCCGGTCAGCGTCGGGTACCAGATCGGCGGGCGGAGCCCGTTGACCCCGGGGAGCCCGCCGAAGACGGGCCCCTGGCCGGTGCGCTGGGGTGTCCCCCGGCTCGCCTCGCGGCGACGCACAGCGGCGTCGGCCAGCACGATGATCGCCGGGATCACCCAGACCAGGTGGTGCGTCCAGGAGATCGGGCTGATCACGTTCGCGGTGAGACCGACAAGCGTGAAGGCGGTCAGCTCGTCACCGTCGGCGCGGGAACTCGCCGCCCGGGACAGGCCCAGCGCGAGGACCAGCACCGAGAAGGCGAGCCACAACAGCCCCGGGGTCTCGATCGAGTCGTACAGCCGGGCGAGCAGACCGGCGAGGGACTGGTTGGGCGTCATGTCGGCCGCGCCGACCCGTTCGGTCTGCCACAGCACGCTGCCGAAGTAGGTCCGCGACTCGTCGCCGACGATCGCGAAGGTCCCCAGCGTCACGCCGATCGTGGTGCCGATGGCGGTGGCCGCCACCCGCCACTGACGGGTGATCAGCAGGTAGGCGATGAACAGCGCCGGGGTGAGCTTGACAGCGGTGGCGAGGCCGATCCCGGCCCCGGCCCAGGCCCCGCCGTAGACGAAGCGCAGCAGCGGGCCGTCGGTGGCGGCGTAGTGGGTGCCCCGGCGGGACCGCCAGCGAAGGCCGATCAGGTCAGCCATGATCAGGGCGAACAGCAGGATGTTGACCTGGCCGTACCCGAGCGTCTCCCGGCCCGGTTCGATCGCGACCGCGAGCGGCACCGCCACGGCCACGGTGAACCACAGTGGCCATCCCAGCCGGTCCACGATGGGTCGGAGTAGCCCGGCCAGCACCAGCGCCAACGCGGCGATGCTGGCGGCGGCGTTGACCAGGCCGGCCGCGTCGATCGGCAGCTGCGCCATCGGCAACATGACCAGCCCGGCGAAGGGTGGGTAGGTGAACCCGAGCGTGGTTTCGGGCGCGATGAACTCGTAGAGCTCGTGACCGCTCGCCCACCACACCACGGCACCGTGGTAGATCTTCATGTCGAAGAAGTTGTACGGTCGCCCGAAAGCGCCGATGGCAAGCCATGCGGCATAGGCGACGGCGGCCACGATGGCACCCCGTACGACGTTCCTACGATCGATCCCGCGCGTCACGCGGTCGATCCCGCGCGTCACCCGTTGGATTGGGGCGAGGCGGTCCGCCCGTCTACCGACATCCGTCGGCATGGCGTGGCCACCCCCGTACCAAGGTCGTCCGATCCGTCCAGGTCCTGCACGGAGCCTAGAACGGCGCCTCACGTCAGTGCCTCCCGCGTTATGCGACCGTGTCCGATCCCACACATGTTTTTGACATTTCCACCGCGTTAACGCCTACCGGGTGGTTCAGGTAATTCGTGCCCTTAGCGGGGGGTGGGGGTGGGACCGAGACGGATCGACGCAGGTCAGCCGGGGAGCCGACGTGCGGTGGAGGCGGAGCGGACGGCGATTCGGGCCTCGCGTCGGGCGGTCCGGACGGCGCGTTGCACGGAACGTCGAGAGTGGCCGATGCGATGGCCCGTCCGCCACCGCAGCCCCGGCTTGCCGCCGGTGTCGGCCGCGGCGAGCAGCAGACCGCCGAGGAGCCCGATGTTCTTCAGGACGTGGATCTGGTTGTTGTTCTTGGCGATCGGGTCGTCGTTCTTCCAGAAGGGATGCCCGGCTATGGTCACCGGCACCAGCGTGCCGGCGAGAACCAACGCCGCAGGTCGGCTGAACCGGCCGGTGGCCAGCATCAACCCGGCGCTGACCTGCACGGCGGCGTTGAGGCGGATCAACGTCTCGGTCTCGGTGGGGAAGTTGGGGTGCGCCTTCTTCAGCACCGGTGCGACCTTGTCGGTCACGGGTTTGGCGGCGGCCGACAGCCGGCCGGGAGCACGGAAGTTGCGATACCCGCTGACCACGAAGATGCCGCTCAGCATGGCGCGGGCGAGGGAGCGTACGGGCGTCATGGATCAGTCATACCCCGTCGCGGCGTTTGCTACCCGGGCAACCGCAGGATCGGATTGGTGTTCGTACACGTACGCCACGCCGAATCTAGCGACCGTCACGGATGGACGGGCGCTGACGGGTAACGTCGCGCGGGTGACCACGCTGCGGCTACGCCCCGAGGATCCGGCCGACGCCGGCTCGGTGCGCCGCGTGCTGGCCGCCGCTTTCGCCCGCCCGGACGTGACGACGCCGCCGGAGGTCAGCCTGGTCGACGAGCTGCGCGACACCACCGCCTGGTTGCCGGAGCTGGCCATGGTCGCCGAGTACGGCGGTGAGGTGGTCGGTTACGCGCTGCTCAGCCGGGTGCGTCTGCGGCCGGAGCGAGGCGCCGACGTGCCCGTGCTGGCGCTCGGCCCGGTGGCGGTCGCGCCGCACCGGCAACGTGTCGGGCACGGCACGGCGGTCGTGCAGGCCGCACTGGACGCCTCCACCGAGTTGGGTGAGCGGCTCGTCGTCGTCCTCGGCGCGCCGGCCTTCTACCGCCGGTTCGGGTTCGGCCCGGCGAGTGAGCTGGGCCTGACCGGTCCGTGGGCGGGCCTCGGTGAGCCATGGCAGGCGTTGGTGCTGCCTCCGTCCACCAGCGAGGAAGGCCCTCCGCCGCGCGGTGAGGTGCTCTTTCCGGCGCCCTGGTCGAAGGTCTGAGCGGGCCGGCGCGGTGGGTGGTGGTCAGGCCGGCTGCGTCCGCAGGTACCGGCCGAAGTGCGGGACCGTGAAGGCGACGGTGCCCCGCTCACCGGAGTAGATCAACCCCTTCTTGATCAGCGCGTCCCGGGCCGGGGAGAGGCTGGCCGGCTTGCGGCCGAGGGCTCGGGCGATCTCCGCGGTGGGCACCGCGGCGTCCATGTCGTCGCGGACCACCGCGCCGGGCTCGCCCTCCACCGCGGACAGCGTGGCCATCGCCCGCATGTACTCGCGTTCGGCGGGAGTGGCCCGTTCGAACCGGGACCCGAAGAACCCGACCGCCAGCTCAGCTTCCGCCTCCGGTGCGGCGACCCGCACGTCGGCGGCGGTGATCGGCGAGCGCGGCGCGTTGTCCCAGGTCGCCTTGCCGTACGCCTGGACGAAGTAGGGGTAGCCGCCGGACTTCTCGTAGAGCAGGTCGAGGGCCTTCTGCTCGTACTCGACCTCCTCGCGCTCGGCGGGCGCGCAGAGTGCCCGGTCGGCGGCGATCCGGTCGAGCCGGTCGATGCGCTGGTAGCGGAACAACCGTTCGGAGTACGACTTGGCGGCGCTGAGCACTGCCGGCAGGTGCGGAAGGCCGGCGCCGACGACGATCAGCGGCGCGCCCAGCTGGGACAGCTCGTGGCAGGCGGCGCAGAGAGCCGACACGTCCTCCGGGCCGAGATCCTGCATCTCGTCGATGAAGATGGCGATACCGGTGCCCACGTCGCTGGCCACCGCGGCCGCGTCGCTGAACAGCTCGACCAGGTCGATCTCGATGTCGCCGGAGTCGGCTCGACCGCTGGCGGCCGGAACGTCGATGCCGGGCTGCCACCGGTCGCGCAGCTTGGTGGCGGCACCGGTCCGGCCGGTCGGGGTGGACCGCTGGGCGAACGCCTTGAGGACGCCGAGGAACGCGTCGATCCGGTCCGGCGCGCGGTGGCGGGGGGCCAACTCGCGCACCGCCATGTGCAGCGCGGCGGCGACCGGTCGGCGCAATGACTGGTCCGGTCGAGCTTCGATCTTGCCGCTGCCCCAGAGCCGGTTGATCGCCTGCGATCGGAGGGTGTTGAGCAGGACCGTCTTGCCGACGCCGCGTAGCCCGGTGAGCATCAGGCTGCGCTCGGGTCGGCCACGGGCGATGCGCTCCAGCACGATGTCGAAGACGTCCAGCTCCCGCCCCCGCCCGGCGAGTTCGGGCGGACGCTGGCCGGCGCCCGGCGCGTACGGGTTGCGGACCGGATCCACGCATCGCAGATTATCGGGCCATCTAGCTGCGGGGCTAGACATGGATAGATGGGGCTACCGGCGTGTCGAAATCGTCGACAACAAACTAGGGCTGTCTAGCGTCCACGCTAGACAGCCCTAGTTTTGCCAATCGGCGGACCGGTCGCTCCGCTCGGGACTACCGCTTCTTCAGACAGAGCACGTAGTCGAACAGGTCGACCGAGTTGTCGTGCACGTAGTTCGCTGTCGCCTGCGGCGCGAGCACCTCACACCGGTCGCCGTCGGTGGTCGCCGGAATGCGCAGCAGCACCTGATACGTGTTCGGGCCGCACGGCACCTTGCGGAGCTCCGCGTCGTCCTCGCTGCCGTCGTTCACCACGCAGTCGCCCCGCGCGAACTCCTCGTCCGGAGTCGGCGCGGCTGACGGCGGCGCGTCGCTGGGCAGGGCGGGTGGCACGACCGGAGCGCTCGTCGACGGGGTACGCGCCGCATCGCTGCCAGCGTCGGCCACCTTCCAGACCGCCCAACCGGCCAGGCCGAGGCACGGGCAGAGCACCAGCAGCACCACCGCCGCGATGATGAGAGCGACGTTGCGGCCGGTCTTCGTCGGCGCGGCGGGCGGCACCCCGTAGCCGCCGGGCGGCTGCTGACCCCACGGGGCGGGTGGCTGACCCGGTACCGGACCGGCCGGCTGACCGGGCGTCGGGCCGGCCGGCGGGAACGGTCCCGCCGGAGGGTACGGCCCGGGCGGCGGGTAACCCGGACCCGAGGTCGGCGGTGGCGCCCACATCGGTGTGGTCGGCGGCTCCGGGTTGGTGGACTGCGGCCCCGGGTTGGCGGGCGGCGGCGCCCACATGGGTGCCGTCGGTGGCTCCGCACCGGCCGGCGGCGGACCCCACTGCTGCCGGGTCGGGTCCTCAGCGGCCGGCGGTGTGCTCCACTGCTGCCGGGTCGGGTCGTCGGCGGCTGGCGAGGTGCTCCACTGCGGCACGGTCGGGTCGACCGGTGGTGAGCTGTCAGGCCCGCTGGGCGGGCGCTGGTACGGGTCGTCCGGCTGATCGGAACCCGCAGGTCCGTAGGTCGTCATGTCATCCCCGGGGGTGGGTGGTCTCAGCGTTGCTTGAGGCAGAGGACGAAGTCGAGAGTGTCCAGCTCACTGTCGAAGAAATACCAGTTGGTGTAACCCTCCACCTTGTCGCACTTGGTCTCGGCGTCCCGCTCGCCGCTGGTCGGGCCGTCGATCCGGCTCAGCACCTCGTACGACTTCGCGGTGCAGCCGCTGATGAGCAGCTTGGGTTTGCCGCCGGCGGCGCCGTCGTTGCGGACACACTGGCCGACCTTGGCGAACCGGGGATCGGCCGACGACTCCGGCGCCGCCGCGCTCGGCACGGGCTCGACCGCATCCGCGCTGGGCTCACCGGCAACCGCCGCCGAGCTGCTCGGCGCCGCCGCCGGCACCGGGTCGCTCTGCCCACCGCGGAACCAGAACACGCCGGCGACGGCCACCACCACGAGGACGACGGCCAGCACCGCGATCAGCGGCCCCCGGCCGCGCCGGCCCGGTGCCGGATCTTCGCCGTACGGGTCGTCGGGCCGGTACGGCGGCTGCCCGCCGTAGGTCGGGGTCGGCTGGTACGAGCCGCCGTAGGGCGCGCCGGGCGCCGCACCGTACTGCGTTCCCGGACCGCCTCCGTAGGTCGGCTCGCCGTATGACCCGGGGCCCTGCGGGCCCTGCGGGCCGGGCGGGTACGACGCGACCGTCGGCGGGTAGGACTCGGGCGTGGGCGGGTACTGCCGCTGCACCGGATGGCCCGGTGTCTCATCGGGTCGTTGGCCACGCCACGGCCCCGGGTGGCCGCCTCCCGGTTGTCCGTAGTTCGTCATGCCGCCCTCCTGCACGAGTGGTGAGAGGCCGGCCACCAAAGCGCGACGCGGACTCCGAGGTCACCGTAGCGTGGTCCACTGATGAGCTCACCTCCACCGAGCGCCATGGCCCTCGCCGGCCGTCGCGTCAGCACCACACCGGCACTGGTCTGGACCGCGTTGATCGTGGTCTACCTGCTCTGGGGGTCGACCTATCTGGCCATCCGGATCACCGTGGAGACGCTGCCCCCGCTGCTGTCGGCCGCCCTCCGGTTCGCGGTGGCCGGCCTGATCCTGGCGGTGGTGCTGCGACTGCGCCGGGGCCCCGGCGCGCTGCGGGTGGACCGACGGCAACTCGGGTCCGTCGCGGTGGTCGGGGTGCTCCTGCTCGCCGGTGGCAACGGCCTGGTGGTGCTCGCCGAATCGGGGCCGCCCGGCGTCGCGGTGCCGTCCGGGATCGCCGCACTGCTGGTGGCCACGGTGCCGCTGCTGGTGGTGCTGTTGCGCTCGGCCACCGGGGACCGGCCGCCGCTCTGGACGTTCGCCGGGGTCACAGTGGGCTTCGTCGGCCTCATCCTGTTGGTGCTGCCCGGCGGTGGTTCGGGCGCGGTGCCGTTGGTCGGGGCGTTGACAGTGGTGGCGGCGACCGTCTCCTGGTCGGTCGGGTCGTTCCTGTCCGGACGGATCCGGATGCCCACCGACCCCTTCGTGGCCACCGCGTACGAGATGGTGGCCGGCTCGCTGGTGCTGGCGCTTGTCGCCGCCGGTCGGGGCGAACTGGCCGACTTCCACCCGGCGGCGGTCAGCACTCGGTCCTGGTTGGCGCTGGGCTACCTCATGGTGGCCGGTTCGCTGGTGGCCTTCACCGCGTACGTCTGGCTGCTGCACAACGCGCCGATCTCGCTGGTGTCGACGTACGCCTACGTGAACCCGGTGGTCGCGGTGGCCCTCGGCGCGCTGCTGGTGGCCGAGCCGGTCACCCCGCAGGTGCTGCTCGGCGGTGCCGTCATCGTGGCCGGGGTCGCCGTGGTGGTGGTCACCGAACGTCCGCGTCGGTCCGGCACGGGATCACGATCGGGGGCCACGCCGGTGCGCGAGCGTCGGTAACGTCCGGGCCATGTCGGCCGCCGCGCTGGTGTCGATCGCTCTGCTCGGCACATTGGTCGGTCTCGTCGTACCCCTGATGTCGCGGCGCTTCGCCACGGCGGACGCCCGGTCGTGGGCGTTTGCACTGCCGCAGCCGTTCCGATGGCCCTGGGCCACGCCGGTGGTGGGCGCCAGCGTCTTCGTCGGCCTTGCCGGCGCGGCTGCCGACGACCCGGCGTTGCCGGTCTTCCTCGCGGTCGGGGCGGTCGGTCTGGTGCTCGCGCGGGTCGACATGGCCTGCCTGCGGCTGCCTGACCCGCTGGTCCTCGTTGCCGGGCTGCTGGCCCTCGGGGGCCTGACAGTTGCGGCGGTGCTGTCCGGCGCTCCCGGCCGGCTGCTCGGCGCGCTGGGCGGCGCGGCGGTCGCGGGGACGGCGCACGTGCTGCTGGCAGTGCTGCCCGGGTCCCGACTGGGTTTCGGCGACGTGAAACTCGCCGCCGTCCTCGGCCTGCCGCTCGGTTGGTTGGGGCGGGACGCCCTGCTGACCGGCCTGCTTCTGCCGCACGTCCTGCACGGCTGTCTGGTGCTCGGTCTCCTGGCCGCGCGGCGGGTCCGTCGACACACGCTGCTACCCCTCGGCCCGGCCCTGCTGGCCGGCGCCTGGCTCGCCGCTCTCCTCACCTGACCCACACCCCGTGCCGCCGGGGGGTCAGATCAGGCGGAGTTGACGGTCCTTCGGGCGGCGGGGTTCTTCTTCGCCAAAGCGTTCGAAGAGGCCCGGGTCGATGCTGCCGAGGAACGGCGAGGGGGCGCAGTCGCGCTCCGCGCCGTGGCGGGTGCGGCGGGCGGCGTGACTGACGTACAGCCGGTCCTGCGCCCGGGTCAGGCCGACGAAGAAGAGCCGGCGCTCCTCGGCGACGGCGTCATCGTCCGGTGTCGAGCCCGGCCAGCGCAGCGGCAGCAGCCCGTCCTCGACGCCGACCAGGAAGACCACCGGGAACTCCAGGCCCTTCGCGGCGTGCAGGGTGAGCAGCGTGACCGCCTCGGCGCGCGGGTCCAGCGCGTCCACCTCCGCGCCCGTGGCCAACTGCGACAGGAAGGTCTCCAGGTCGTCGCCGCAGCGCCGGGCCAACGGGGTCAGCAGGTCCACCGCCGAGCGGACGTCCTCGGGGCGGACGGCGCTGCCCGCGCCGTCCAGGGTGGGCACGGCGAACCGCTCCGCGACCACCTGACCGGCCAGCCGCACGCGGGCGGCCAGCGAGCCGGCCAGACCGTCGGCGTGCCGTAGCTCCCGGGCGATGGCGGCGACCCCGGGCCGATCCCGCAGCCGGTCGTGGGAACGCTTCTGCACCGGGATGTTGGCCCGGGTCAGGGCGTCCACGATCGGGGCGGCCTGCGCGTCGGTGCGGTACAGCACGGCGATGTCGGAGAACGACAGCGAGGTGGCCCGACCGTCGATGCGGCCCGAGTCCAGCGAGCGGTGCGACAGCCCGCCGACCAGGTCGTCGACGGTACGCACCACGAAGTCGGCCTCCTCGGCCACCGACGCCGCCGGGTAGCGCCCGACCAGCGGGGCCTCCGGGTCGAGCCGGGCCGGGTCCAGTCGTCGACCCCGCACCAGCGAGGACGGCGCGATGGCCTGCACGGCGGCGGCCAGGATCGGCGCCGAGGAGCGGTAGTTGCGGTTGAGCCGGACCAGCCGGGCGTCGGTGAAGTCCTCGGAGAAGCGCAGGAAGTAACCGACGTCGGCACCTCGGAACGAGTAGATCGCCTGGTCCGGGTCGCCGATCGCGCAGAGGTTGCCGTCGGTGGGGCTGAGCAGCCGCAGCAGCTCGTACTGCACCTCGTCGACGTCCTGGTACTCGTCGACGAAGATCCACCGCCAGCGGTCCCGGTACCGCTCGACCAGCTTCCGGTCGGCCCGCAGCAGCTCCACCGGCAGGGTCACCAGCTCGTCCAGGTCCACCAGGTCCTGCTTACGCAGCAGCGACGTGTAGGTGGCGCTGTCGTCGCCGGCCTCGGTGCGGGCCGCCGCCCGCTCGGCGTCGTCGGCGATCCGGAAGTCGGCCGGCAGGCCCGCAGCGGCGGAGTTCTCCCGCAGGATCATCAACCCCAGCGCGTGGAACGTGCCCACCGTGACATCCTCGGCGACCGGACCGAGCAGGCCGTCGAGGCGGTGCCGCAACTCCTCGGCGGCCCGGCGGGTGAACGTGATCGCGAGGCAGTGCTCGGGAAAGACGTTCAGCTCCGCGCAGAGGTACGCGATCCGGTGGGTCAGTGTCCTGGTCTTGCCGGTACCCGGACCGGCCACGATGAGCAGCGGGCCACCCGGGGCGGAGGCGGCCACCCGCTGCATGGCGTCCAGTCGGTCCAGCAGGCCGGTGCCGACCTCCTCCATGCCGGCGAGCATCGGCTCGAACGGTTCGTGTGGAGATGGCGGCGACGCGATCGGCGGCGCGGGCGTCGGGGCCGGCTTCCGCTTCGGCTCCGACTTCGCCGCCGCTGGGCGCTTTGCCGCGACCCGGGGCGCCGGCTCCGTGGGCCGTCGCTGCGCCGGCACCGGTACGTCGAACAGGGTCTCCTGCGCGCCCAACTCGGCCGGGTCGAAGAGCGTGATCACGCCGTACTCGCCGTCGTAGCCGGGCACCCGGCGGACGTCGCCGCGCCGCAGTCGCCCGATGCCCTCCGCGAGCAGTTCACCGCCGGCCTGCTCGATGTCGGCCAACGGCGTCGTGGTCAGGATCTCCAGCTCGGGGCCGAGCGCGGCGAGCAGGTCGTTGAGCCGCCCCTCGACCTTCTTCGACCGGGCACCCACCTTGTTGATCTCGCCGAGGATCTCGGCCAGCGGCACCAGGTGGGTGACGTCCCGGGCGTGTGCCGGCCGGTACCCGGCCGGGCGGTCGGCCAGCTCCTCGACCCGGCTGAGGACACCCACGGTGAGCGGTTTGCCGCACTCGGGGCAGCGGCCGTCGGCGGCCCGGGTGCGCTCCGGAGACCAGTTGACCCCACACAGCCGGTGCCCGTCCGCGTGGTACTTGCCCTCCTCCGGGAAGAACTCGATCGTGCCGGCCAGGCCGTCGCCGGTACGCAGCGCCTCCCGAACGGCGAAGTAGTCCCGTTCCGCGGTCAGCACGGTCGCCTCGCGGCCGAGAGCCGGCGGCGAGTGCGCGTCCGAGTTGGACACCAACTGGTAGCCGTCCAGGCTGCCGACCCGCCAGTTCATCGCGGGGTCGGAGGAGAGCCCGGTCTCCACGGCGAAGATGTGGTCGGCCAGGTCGGCGTAGCAGTCCGCGATCGCGTCGAAGCCGGACTTCGAGCCCAACGCGGAGAACCACGGCGTCCAGATGTGCGCCGGCACCAGGAAACCGTCGGGGCTGGCCTCCAGCGTGATCTCCAGCAGGTCCCGGGAGTCCAGTCCGAGGATGGGCCGCCCGTCGGAGCCGAGGTTGCCGATCCGGCCGAGCGCGGTGTTGAAGCGGGCTACCGCGTCCAGATCCGGCAGGTAGATCAGGTGGTGCACCTTGCGGGTCCGGTCGTCCCGCTTGTAGATGGTGGAGATCTCCACGCTCAGCATGAACCGGACCGGGTCCGCCTCCGCCGTCGAGGCGAGTCGGGGTGGCAGTCGGCGGGCGATGTCCCGTTCCGTCTCCGGGTCGAGCCGGTAGAGCCCTGGCTCGGCCGGGCGCAGCGTCTCCCGCAGGTGGTCGTACCAGGCGGGGTGGGTGAAGTCGCCGGTGCCGAGCAGGCCGATGCCCTTACGCCGGGCCCACCACGCGAGGTTCGGCGTGGTGAGATCACGGCTGCACGCGCGCGAGTACTTCGAGTGGATGTGCAGGTCCGCGACGAATGGCGGTAGGCCACCGGGGGGTACGGCGCTGAACGGGGGCACGCCGCATCCTGTCACGCCCGCCGCGCCGGCCACCCGCCGCCACGCGCGGACGTGACCTCCGCTATGCCGAGCGCAGCTCGACCAGACTGATTTGCGGCTCCGCGCCGACCCGGACCGGGGGACCCCAGAAACCGGCGCCGTTGGTCACGTAGACCTTGGTGCCGTCTACCTCACCGAGCCCGCTGACCACCGGCTGCTCCAGCCGGACGGCCAGGTTGAACGGCACCATCTGCCCGCCGTGGGTGTGCCCGGACAGTTGCAGGTCGACGCCGTAGCGGGCCGCCTCCTTGGCCGCCAGCGGCTGGTGCGCGAGCAGGACGACGGGCCGGCTCGGGTCGCGGTCACCGAGGGCGGCGGCGAAGTCCGGACCGGCGGCGAGGCCGGTGCCCGCGCCGGTGAGGTCGTTCACGCCAGCCAGGTCAAGCACCCCACCCCGGGCCTGGATCTCCTGCCGCCGGTTCTGCAGCACCCGCAGACCGAGCCGGTCGACCTCCTGGACCCACTCCTCGACGCCGGAGTAGTACTCGTGGTTGCCGGTGACGAAGAAGCTGCCGTAGCGGGAGCGCAGGTCGCGCAGCGGCGCGGCGGCCGAGCCGAGTTCGGCGACGGAGCCGTCCACCAGGTCACCGACGACGGCGACGAGGTCCGCGTCGAGCCGGTTGATCGCGGCGACGATCCGCTCGGTGTGTGCCCGGCCGCGCAGCGGGCCGAGGTGGATGTCGGAGACGGTGGCGATGCGCAGGCCGTCCATGCTGCGGGGGAGTTTGGCGAGCGGGATCTGTACCCGGTCCAGGTGGGGCGGGCCGAGGGCGGTGCGGACGCCGTACCCCGTGATGCCGGTGGCGGTGAGGCCGGCGAAGATGGCCGCCCCACGGGCCAGCAGCAACCGACGGGACGGGTCGTGGTCCGGTGCCGCGACAGCGCCGGCGGCCGGCGGATCGGTCGGCCCGGCGGCACCGACCAGTACCGGTTCGGGCGCGGCGGTGGTCGGCTCCGCGGCAACCACCCGGCGGCGCAGCACCAGCCGGGCGACGAGCATCGGCACTTCCAGCACGACAAGCACGACAAGCAGGTAGAACATCAGCGCGAGCCACAGGTAGCCCGGCCAGGCGAGCCAGTAGAGCCCGGCCTGCGTCCCGGCGAGGGTGACCGGCACCAGCACGGCCAGCACCACGGCGGCGATCGCGCCGACCCGTCGCCAGCGACCCGGTGTGGTGGTGTCCCGGACCAGCCGCTTCCACAGGTAGAGGTGGATGAGACCGGTCACCAGCGCCAGGACAGCCACGAACCCCAGAACCGCCATCATGTGTGCGCGCCTCTCTCAGCCGCCCGCGAACGGGGGCAGGACATCGATCGTGGCCCCGGCCGGTAGGGGTGCCTGACGATCATGACAGGTGACGCCGTTCACGAGGAAACTCGCCACCCGCAGCACCCCGGCGAGACGGTCGCCGTGGCGCTGGGACAGCTCGGTCGTGAGGTCGTCGAGTGACCGCCCACCGGGGACGGCCTCCTCGGCGCGGCCGGCGGCGGCGCGAGCGCCAGCGAAGTAGCGGACGGTCAGCGGTGTCCCCTGCATGCTCAACCCCCGATCGCGGACATCGGTCGCGTCGGTTGAAGGAAGGTCGGGTCGTCGATGCCGTGCCCGGCGCGCTTGCCCCACATCGCGGTACGCCAGCGTCGGGCCAGCTCGTCGTCGTCCGCGCCGGCCCGCAGCGCGGCGCGCAGATCCGACTCCTCGGTGGCGAACAGGCAGGCGCGGACCTGACCGTCGGCGGTCAGCCGGGTGCGGTCGCAGTCCCCGCAGAAGGGGCGGGTGACGCTGGCGATCACACCGACCCGGGCGGGACCTCCGTCGACCAGCCAGGTCTCCGCCGGTGCCGCACCGCGCTCGGCCGGGTCGGGGCTGAGATCGAAGGCGGTACGCAGGGACGCCAGGATCTCCTCGGCGGTGACCATGGTGTCGCGGGCCCAGCCGTGCTGGGCGTCCAGCGGCATCTGCTCGATGATCCGCAGCTGGTAGTCGTGATCGAGGGCGAAGCGGAGCAGCGCTGGCGCCTCGTCCTCGTTCACACCTCGCATCAGCACTGAATTGATTTTCACGGGGCTGAGGCCAGCTGCCGCCGCCCCGGCCAGCCCGGCCAGCACCGCGTCGAGGCGGGGACGGCGGGTGAGCGTGGTGAACCGGTCCGGGTCCAGGGTGTCCAGTGAGACGTTGACCCGGTCCAGGCCGGCCGCGCGCAACGCCGGGGCCAGCCGGTCCAGGCCGATGCCGTTGGTGGTCAGCGAGACCCGGGGGCGGGGCCGGAGTGCGGCGACGGCCGTCACGATGTCGACCAGCCCGGGTCGGATCAGCGGCTCACCGCCGGTGAACCGCACCTCGGTCACGCCGAGCAACTCGACCGCCACCCGGACCAGCCGGACGATCTCCTCGTCGGTCAGCAGCTCGGGGCCGGCCAGCCAGGGCAGCCCTTCCGCCGGCATGCAGTAGGTGCAGCGCAGGTTGCACTTGTCGGTGAGGGACACGCGCAGGTCCCGGGCGACGCGGCCGTACCGGTCGACGAGGACGCCGTCGGACCCCTGGGCGGCGCTCACCTGTCGACCGTAGCGCGCTCGGCCCGGCCCAGGACGGCACGGGCGGTCTGGACGACCGCATCTCGGTAACCGGTACCGAAGAGCGCGGTGTGCACGAGCAGCAGATGCAGCTGATGCAGCGGCACCCGGTCCCGCCAGCCGTCGGACAGCGGCCAGCTCTCCTGGTAGGCGGCCAGCACCCGATCCAGGTGGGGGATGCCGCCGAAGAGGGCGAGCTGGGCGAGATCCGTTTCCCGGTGCCCACCGTGCGCCGCCGGGTCGACCAGCCAGGCCCGGTCGTCGGCCCCCCACAGCACATTGCCGGGCCACAGGTCGCCGTGGACGCGCGCGGGCGGCTCGTCGCCGCCGAGCCCGTCGAGGCGACCGATCACCCGCTCGACCAGCTCGGCGTCGGCCCCGCCGAGCGCGCCACCGTCGACCGAGCGTCGCAGGTAGGGGGTGAGGCGCCGCTCGGCGAACCACGTCGACCAGCGCCCCTCGGTAGGGGTGTTGTCCTGTGCCAGCGCGCCGATGAAACCGGGCCAGGTCGCACCGAAGGTGGTCGCGCCCGCCCGGTGCAACCCGGCCAACTCCCGGCCGAAACGCTCCGCGGCCTCCGGCGTCGGCTCGCCGGGCTCCACCCAGTCGAGCGCCAGCAGCTCCGGCAACACCACGATCACCTCGGGTACGGCAACCGCGCCCGCCTCCCGCAGCCAGCGCAGGCCGGCGGCCTCGGCGGCGAAGAACCCCTCCGGCACCGGTCGGGCGGCGCCCTCCGGCCAGGACTTGGCGAAGACGGAGTGGCCGTCGTCGAGGGTGAGCCGGGCGGCGGCGCAGATGTTTCCACCGGCGACCGGCGTCTCCCGGAGCCGCTGATGGGTCCGGAAGGTCGGGAGGTGCGCCGGATGCGCGCGCAGGTACGCCAGGTCCATCAGCGCACGGTAACCGCTCCTTACGACAGCCAGGTGTCGCCCGACGACATCGGCGCTCTTTCCGCACCCGTCGGTCCGGGTTGAGCAGGCAAAACACGCTGCGTAGCTGTGGATAAGCCGCGTGTCGTCCACAGGGGTGGCCGGGCCCGGTGCCCCCGCCGCAGGCTTCCGGCATGACCTCGACCGAACGCCCTCAGCTCGCCGTCCGCTCACCCGCCGACCTGGTCGCCGCCGTGCCGTACCTGCTCGGGTTTCATCCCACCGACAGCGTGGTCGCCGTGGCGTTGGTCGGCCGACAGATCGTCTTCGCGGCCCGTGCCGACCTGCCCGATTCGAG
Organism: Micromonospora sp. NBRC 107095; assembly: GCF_030269705.1. Lineage (NCBI taxonomy): Bacteria > Bacillati > Actinomycetota > Actinomycetes > Micromonosporales > Micromonosporaceae > Micromonospora > Micromonospora sp. NBRC 107095. Next base: position 72,052 of record NZ_BSTU01000001.1, on the reverse strand, counting down.
CGATCCGGGTGGGCTGGCCGAGCACCTGGCCGGTGTCATCCGCAGGCAGGGCGCGGAGGCCGCCACCGTGGTGGGTTACGGGCAACCCGGACGGGTCACTCCGGCGGTGGACGCGGTGTGCGACGCGCTGGGCGACACCGGCCTGCGGGTGCTCGACGCGCTGCGGGTCACCGACGGCCGTTGGTGGTCCTATCTCTGCACCGAGCCCGACTGCTGCCCGCCCGAGGGCCGCCGCTACGACCCGACCGTCAGCCGGGTGACCGCCTCGGCGGTCTTCGCCGGCCAGGTCGCACTCCCCGACCGGGCCGCCCTGGTGGCACAGGTGGCACCGGTGGACGGCCCGGCCCGGGACGCGGCCCGCGCGGCCACCGCCCGCGCCGAGCGGAGACTGGCCGAGCTGGTCGAGCAGGCACCCGAGAGCGACCTGCTCGGCGCGCGGGCACTGCGTTCCGCCGGGGTGGCGGCGGTCCGCGAGGCTCAGCGCCGGCAGCGGCGTGGTGAGCGGCTCGACGACGACGAGGTGGCCTGGCTGACAGTGCTGATGACGCACCTGCCAGTCCGCGATTACGCGTGGGAACGCACCGACGGCCGGGACCGGGACATCGCCCTCTGGACCGACGTGCTGCGCCGCGCCGAGCCGGAGGTGGCCGCCGCTCCGGGTGCGCTGCTGGCGTTCGCCGCCTGGCGCGCGGGCCAGGGCGCGCTGGCGGCGGTCGCGCTCGAACGCACGCTCGGTCTGCACCCCGGCTACTCCCTGGCCCTGCTGCTGGACGACCTGCTCCGGCGCGGCGTTCCCCCGGCCGAGCTGGACGGCTGGCCGTCGGTCGGGATGCCCGGGGTCATCCGCCCCCGCAAACGGAGCCGACGTGGCCGCCGCTGACCGGCCCGATCACACGCGCGGTAATACCGCGGGTGCTACCAGAATTGATAGGCTGGCGGACGTGACCGTCAAACGCTCCGTGAGCCTCCCCGACGACGTCGCGGAGTGGCTGGACCAGCAGCCCAACGTCTCGGCCGCCATCACCGCGGCGGTACGGGCGCAGATGGAGGTCATGCACCTCGACGAGGTGCTGCGGCGTGCCGGCATCGAGGTGACCGAGGCGGGCCGGGCGCGGTGGCGGGAGCGGCTGGCGACGCCCATTCCGGCGGACGCCCTGGCCGAAGGACGCCGGATGTTGGGCCGCGCGGGATGAGCGATCAGATCGCTGCCGTCTTCGACGCGTCGGCGCTGACGGCCTACCTCGAGGGCAACCCATCGGTGGGGGAGTTGATGCTGGAGGTCGCCGACGAGGGTCGGCAGGTGGCCGTACCGGCGACGTGCCTGGCTGTCGCCTTCGCACACGCGGCCGACGAGATCGATGCGGCGTTGCTGGCCCTGATGATGACCGCCCCGATGATCCGCCTGCTACCTCTCGACGCCGAGGACGCGCGGGCCACCGGCACGCTGGCCCGCGCCGGGGACGGTGACATCTCGCTCGGCCATGCCGCCCGTGCGGCACTCACCCACGAGGCGCACTACGCGACGGCGCGACCCGAGGCGGCGGCGAAGGTGCTCCCCACCAACTGGAGCATCCTCCAACTGGCCTGACGAGCGACGAGGCTGCGACGCGGTCGGCGTGGGGCGTCCGACTCCGCATTGCACACGTCGGGGTGTGTCCGCCACCGGGACACCCCGGCGAACCCGAGTCGATCATGCGACAGGGCAGGCCGGCCTGGCCGATTCCCTCGGCACCGCCCTCCGTCGAAGGATGTACGCGTTGCTCCTGTCCACGGCCGACGCGGCCGGCTCACCACCGCCGGAGAATGATCTCGTGGCCGTTAACCGTCTCGGTACGACATGACCCCCCAGTTGCTGCTGTCGCTGGCCGGGCTGGCGTTGATCGACAGCACCAGCATCGGCACCCTCTTCATCCCGGTCTGGCTGCTGCTCGCACCCGGGACGATCAACGCGCGGCGGATCCTCGTCTACCTCGGCACCATCGCCCTCTTCTACTTCGCCGTGGGGCTGCTGCTCGCCTTGGGTGGCAGCCAGTTGGCCGACGTCCTCGGCGGGGCGATGGACAACCGGCCGGTGCTCTGGGCGCAGCTCGTTCTCGGGGTCGGGCTGTTCGCGCTCAGCTTCCGGTACGACGGCAAACGACGCCCACGCGGCGGCGGTGTGCTGCGGTGGCGGGACCGGGTCACCGCTGGTGACTCCTCGATGCGCTGGCTGGTGGGGCTGGCGCTCCTCGCCGCGCTCGCGGAGGTGGCGACGATGCTGCCGTACCTCGGCGCGGTCGGCCTGCTGACCACGTCGGGGGTCGGTGCGGCGGAGATGGTGGGTCTGCTTGCTGCCTACTGCGTGGTCATGGTGTTGCCGGCGGTGCTGCTGCTCGGAGCGCGAATGGCGTGGCCGAGGCTGGCCGAGCCGGTGCTGGGCCGGCTCAACGCCTGGATCGCACGCCACTCCGGCGGCATGCTCGGCTGGATCCTCGGCATCGCGGGCTTCCTGCTGGCCCGCGACGCCGTGATCCGGCTGGACCTGCTCGACCAGCTGATGATCAGACTGTGACCCGTTCGGGACGGGCGTAGACGTTCATCGTGTTGCCGCGCAGGAAGCCGACGAGCGTCATGCCCGCCTCCTCGGCCAACTCGGCGGCGAGGGTGCTCGGGGCGGACACCGCGGCCAGCAGCGGCAGCCCGGCCATCCACGCCTTCTGGGTCAGCTCGAAGCTGGCCCGCCCGGAGACCAGCAGCAGGTGCCCGGCGAGCGGCAGCCGGCGCTCCCGCACCGCCCAGCCGATCACCTTGTCCACAGCGTTGTGCCGGCCCACGTCCTCGCGCAGCACCACCAGTTCGCCGTCGGGAGTGAACAGACCGGCCGCGTGCAGCCCGCCGGTCCGGTCGAAGCCGCGCTGGGCGGCGCGCAACCGGTCGGGCAGGTCGGCGAGCAGCGTGGCCGGCACGCTGAGCGGGTCGGCCGAGACCGGGAAGAGCGACCGGGTGCGTACCGCGTCGATGCTGGCCTTGCCGCAGACCCCGCAGGAGCTGGTCGTGTAGAAGTTCCGGGACGGGTCGGTGGTTGGTTCCGGCACGCCGGGGGCGAGCACCACGTCCACCACGTTGTACGTGTTCGGTGTCTCCGCACCGGCGCAGAGCTGCGCGGTCAGCACGTCGTCGGTCGACCGGATCAGCCCTTCCGTCAGCAGGAACCCGATGGCCAGGTCGAGGTCGTCGCCGGGGGTGCGCATGGTGACGGCGAGCGGCCGGCGTCGGCCGGGGCCGGCCGCGCCGACCCGGATCTCCAGCGGCTCTTCCACGGCGAGGGTGTCCGGCCGGCGGACCGACCCGCGCCCGGCGCTCGCCGCGTCCAGGTCGATCCGGAGTACGCCCCTGCGATCAGTTGCCCGTCCCATCCCGCCATCCTCCCCCCACCCCACCCCCAACCCCCACCCCGCCCGTTGATCATGAAGTTGTCCGCGCGTGTCGTCGGCGTGTCGAGCGATAACTTCATGATCACCGGGGCGAGAGGTTGGGCTGGCGCATCCGAGTGCCGGCACCGTTACCGTGGCCGGGTGGGGACGTACGCCGCAGTGGTGCTCGCGGGTGGGGCCGCCCGACGGATGGGCGGGGTCGACAAGCCCGCGCTTCCGGTCGGTGGCCGGCCGATGCGTGACCGGGTGCTGGCCGCCGTCGCCGACGCGACGCCGCGGGTGCTGGTCGGTGCGGCCCAGGGCGTGCCGGCCGGTGTGCGGGTCGTCCGGGAGGACCCGCCCGGCGGGGGTCCGGTCGCCGCGGCGGCGGCCGGCCTGGCGCTGCTGGATCCCGATACCGCCCTTGTCGCGCTGCTCGCCGGCGATCTGCCGCTGCTCACCCGGGCCGCGATCGGTGACCTGTTGAACCACTTCGATCGGGAGTCCGCAAGCACCGAACCGGCAGGAGGCCGCTCCGCGTCGGCACCGCCGGCCAGCGGCGGCGGCGAGCGGGGACCGGACGGGGTGTGCTTCGTGGACGGGGACGGGCGCCGGCAGTCGCTCTGTGGTGTCTGGCGGGTCGCGGCGCTGCGGGCGGCGTTGGACCGGCTGACGGGCGAGCGGGGCGGGAGCCTGTCCGGGGCACCGGTCCGGGCGTTGCTGGCCGGTCTCGTGGTACGGGAGGTGGGCTGGTCCGGCGAGGGCCCGCCGCCGTGGTTCGACTGCGACACTGACGAGGACGTACGCCGGGCGGAGGAGTGGGCGCGATGACGGTGATGGACGACTGGGTCACGGCGGTGTGCGCCGAGTTGGATCTGGACCCGGCCGCGGTGCCGGTGCCGGCGGTGCTCGATCTGGCCCGGGACGTCGCCCACCAGGTGCTGCGTCCCGGGGCGCCGGTGACCGCGTACCTCTTTGGTCTGGCGGTTGGCCGGGGTGCGGAGCCGGCGGACGCCGCGGCCCGGCTCAGCGCGTTGGCCGGTGCCTGGCCGGTCGAGTTGGGTGCCGACCCCGCGGACCCGACGGCCCGCTGACCGCCGCTGTCCGATCCCGGTCCGGGCTGATTCGACCTACCGGCGGCGTGGGTAGGGTGATCGTGACGGACGGAGGCGATCATGACGGCTGACCACCCCTCGGCCCCGCACGGTGAGCTGCCCGGCGCTTCGACCGAGCCGGCGGAATCGATCCTGCTCGACGAGCCCAGCACCACCGACCTGCGGGCGAAGGTGACCGAGGCGTGGCGGGAGTTCGCCCGCGCGCTCGCCGTGCGGCTGCGCGAACTTCCCGTCGGCGCGCACCTCGACGTGACCCTCGATCCCACCGCTTCCGGCACCGGGGACGCCGTCTACTCGATAAGCGTCGACGTGGACGCGGACCGGGTGTTGTCCGCCCGCGCGGTGGGCAACGCCACCCTGCCGGCGGGGTACCGACTGGACCGGGGCGCGGTGGCGGACATGGTCGCGCTCGGTTGGTCGCCGCCCGGGGTGGTCGCCGGCTCCGGCGGGTCCTTCGGGTTGAACGCCACGACGGGCGAGTCGACCCAGGTGGCCACGCTGCTCTCCCGCACGCTGCGGGACGTCTACGGTGCCCCGCACCCGGCCTTCCTCGTCTACCTGGTGCACGACGCCGAGGGCGAACCGCTGACGGTGGACCCGCTGGGCACCGCGCGTAGCGAGTTCGGCCCGGACGCCGATGTCGAGGCGGACCTGGAGGAGGCGTTGGCCGAGGCGGCCGCCGCGCAGGTCGAGCGGGACGACGTGCTCGACCTGGCCGACCGGGTCCGTACCGTGGTCTCCACGATGTTGAAGTCGGACACCGACCGGTTGCAGATCGACTCGGACGGCGACATCAACATCCGGGCCGGCTCGGCGATGGTGTTCGTGCGGGTGCGGGACAACCCGCCCCTGGTGGACGTGTTCTCCCCGGTGCTCACCGAGGTGGAGCCGACCGAGCGGCTCTACGTGAAGCTCTCCGAGCTGACGAACCGGATGCCGATCGGCCGCCTCTACTGCGCCGACGACACGGTCTGGGCGTCCATCCCGGTGTTCGGCCGCAACTTCCAGGCCACCCATCTGATGCTCGCGGTGCAGGTGATGACCGGTCTCGCCGACGAGTTGGACGACCGTCTGCACGGCGAGTTCGGCGGCAAGCGGTTCTTCGGTGAGGGTGACAAGCCGGTCCGGCGCGACGAGTCGGAGCACCGCACCGGCATGTACCTCTGAATCCGGTCAGTTCACGTCCAGCAGGGTCTTGCCGACTGTCGCGCGCGCCTCGATGGCGGCGTGCGCGTCCGCCGCGCGTTCCAGCGGGAAGCGCTGGCCGATGAGCGGCCGTAGCTGGCCGGCCGCCGCGCCCGCCAGCACCTGATCGGTGTACGCGCGCATCCGCGCGGGCGGCACGTCCGGCCGGACCAGCGTGACGTGCCGCGCTGCGGCGTCCTCCGCCGACACCGGGGACCACCCGCCGCTGGCCAGCCCGAAGCTGACCATCCGGCCACCCGGGTCCAGCAGCTCGAACGCCGTCCGGGCGATGGGACCTCCGACGCCGTCGAACACCACGTCGACTCCGCCCACCGCGTCCCGGACCTGGTCGGCCCAGCCCGGCCGGCGGTAGTCGGCCGCCAGGTCGGCGCCGAGGCCGGGCAGCAGGTCCACCTTGCGCACGCCGCCGGCCACACCGATCACCTGTGCGCCGGCGCGCGCCGCGAGCTGTACGAGCAGGCTGCCCACACCGCCGGCTGCCGCCTCCACCAGCACCCGGTCGCCGGGCCGAACGCCGGCCGCCTCGACCAGCAGGGTGGCGGTACGACCGTCGGCCAGCAGGGCCACCGCGTCGTCCAGTGCCAGCCCGGCCGGCACCTCGAAGGGTGCGGACGCATCCACCACCGCCCGTTCGGCCTACCCGCCGGAGCCGCCGGTGGCGCTGACGACCCGGCGCCCGGTCAGCGCCGGGTCGACGTCCGCCCCGACTGTGGTGATCACCCCGCCGACGCCGTTGCCGGGGATCAGCGGTGGGGTGAGCCGGAACGGGCCAGGGCGACCGGAGCGTAGCTGCGTCTCGATGAAGGTGATGCTCACGTGCGCGACGTCGATCAGTACCTGACCGGGGCCGGGCGTCGGATCGGGTGCGGTGCCCGGCACCAGCACCTCGGGTCCACCGAACTCCCGTAACCAGATCGCCCGCATGCGTTCCCCCTCGGCCGCCGGCGGGCGTCGTGCCGCGCCACGACCATCGCAGCAGTTGAACCGGGCTTCAGGTCAAGAGGTGCCGGCGGACGGCCCGACGCCGGGTGACTCGACCAGCCGGGAGAGCACGATGGTGCTGCGGGTGGAGGTCACGAAGGACTCGGCGCGCAGCCGTTCCAGCGCTGCCTCCAGGTGGGCGATGTCGGCGGCGCGGAGGTGCACGAGCGCGTCCGCCTCCCCGGAGACGGTGTACGCGCCGACCACCTCGGGGTGTCGGCGGGCCGCCACACCGATCTGCGCCGGGGTGGTCCGGCCGGCGCAGAACAGCTCCACGAAGGCTTCCGTCGTCCAACCGACGGCGGCCGGATCAACGACGGCGGTGAATCCCCTGATCACGCCGGTGGCGCGTAGTCGGTCGACGCGACGCTTGACCGCTGGGGCGGAGAGTGACACCCGAGCGCCGATGTCGGCGTACGACGCGCGGGCGTCCGCGACAAGTAACGCAATGATCCGCTGGTCTACCGCGTCTATCTGCAACGTTCCGCCTCTGGGAAGCAACACTTGTGGCTGTTTTCAAAGTTCCACGGTACCTACTCTTGGTGACCGTGAACCAGCAGCGTTTCCCGCGAAAGCGGACATATCTCATGTGCTCGCCGGACTACTTCGCGGTCGAGTACGCGATCAACCCGTGGATGGACGTGACCACCCCGGTCGACCGGGACCTGGCCGTCAAACAGTGGGACCGCCTGCGCGAGACGCTTGTCGGCCTCGGCCACGAGGTGCACCTGCTCACCCCCGAGCAGGGCCTGCCCGACATGGTCTACGCCGCCAACGGCGGCTTCGTGGTGGACGGCAGCGTCTACGGCGCCCGGTTCAAGCACGAGCAGCGGGCCGCCGAGGCCGCCGCCCACCACGCCTTCTACGAGGCGCAGGGCTGGCGGTTCATCGCGCCCAGCGAGACCAACGAGGGCGAGGGCGACTTCGCGTACGTGCCGGAGGCGCACGGAGGGCTCATCCTGGCCGGGCACGGCTTCCGCACCGAGATCCCCGCGCACGCCGAGGCGCAGGAGGCGCTGGGTCGTCCGGTGGTGTCGCTGCGCCTGATCGACCCGCGCTTCTACCACCTGGACGTGGCGCTCGCGGCCATCGACGACGAGAACATCGTCTACTTCCCGGGCGCGTTCTCCGCGGCCAGCCAGCGGGTGCTCACCCAACTCTTCCCGGACGCGGTGATCGCCGACGACGAGGACGCGATGGCTTTCGGGCTCAACCTGGTCAGCGACGGCGCGAACGTGGTCCTCAACAGCGAGGCCACCCGCCTGGCCGGCAAGCTCAAGGCGGCCGGGTACACCCCGGTCCCCGTCGAGCTGGCCGAGCTGAAGAAGGGCGGCGGCAGCGTGAAGTGCTGCATCGCCGAGCTGCGGCACTGACCCACGAACGTCTCGGGGCCGGTCTCCCACTGGGAGGCCGGCCCCGAACCGTGCTCACCCCGGGCGATCAGCCCAGCGTGGCCAGCTCGTTGATCAGCACGTTCGACATGACCTGACCGTCGCGCTGCACCTCACGCAGGTACCACTTCTGCTGCGGGGTACGCGGCTGGTTGAACTGCCAGATGCCGCGCGGGCTGTCGATCTGGCCGATCTTGCCCAGGGCCAGGTTGACCTGCTGCGGCGTGGGCTTCCCGCCGGTCAGCTGGATGGCCTGGTCGAGAACCTGCGCCGCGTCGTACGACGCCATCGCGTACGTGGTGGGCGTGACCTGGTACTTCTTGCGGTACGCCGAGGCGAAGACCCGGTTCGACGTGTTGTTCAGGTCGGCCGAGTAGTTCAGCGCGGTCTGGATGCCCAGCGCGTTGTCCTTCAGGTTCTCCAGCACGGTGCCCTCGGTGAGGAAGCCCGGTGCGTAGATCGGCCCGGCGAACTTCTCGCGCAGCTGCTTGATGAACTCGACAGCGGCCGCCCCGGCGAAGAAGCAGAAGACCGCCGTGGGCTTCTTGGCCAGCGCCTTGGAGATGTCCGAGGCGTACGTCGTCTTGCCGGGGTTGCCGGTGGCGTTGGTGTAGGTCACCGGGTCGCTGATCCGCGGATCGGTCGCGCCGAACTCCTGCTTGAAGCCGCGCACCACGTCCGGGCTGCCGACGTTCTCCGGCATGATGATCGCAACCCGGCCGTTGGCCGGCAGTTGGTCGCGCAGGTAGCGGCCGAGCGCCCGGCCAGCCTCGTCGAGCACGTACGAGGTCCGCCAGATGTAGAAGACGCTCTGCAGGCTGCTCGGTGAGGCGTTGGAGCCGATCAGCGGGACCCGGGCCTGCTCCACGGTGTCCCGGATGCCGACCATCACCGACGAGTTGACCACGCCGGTGAGCGCCAGCACGCCCTGCTTGAGCAGGCCCTCGACGGCGGCCTTGCCCGTCTTCGCGGTGTCGCCCTCGTCGGCGGTCAGCAGCTCGACGGGGTGGCCGCCGAGCCGCTGGTCGTGCAGGTCGAGGAAGAGCTGGAAGCCGTTGGTGATGTCGTCGCCGATGCTCTTGAAACCGCCGGCCTGCGGCGTGATCAACCCGATCTTGACCGGGCTGCGGTTGGCGGTCGGTTCGGCGTCACTGTCTGAGCCACACCCGGCGACGAACCCGGTGGTACCGAGCGCGGCCAACAGTTGGAGCGCCCGCCTGCGATTCATCTGCGACACCGAGTTCCTTCCAAGGAAGCGTTACAGGGCCGAACACCGCCCCTCCGGCGTTCTACCTGGTCCGCGACGCTGCGTCAATGGCTAGTGATCATCGTGCAGGGACCGCAACACAGCGAGGACCTGGGGCCAGGCGGCGGACTCCGGGTCGATCAGCCCGAAATGCTCGCATCCAGGCAGTTCAACAAGGGAGATATCGGATCCTGCGGCACTGGCTTCCGCGACGAAATCCCGGCTCATCTCCGCCGGCACCTGATGATCGTCTGAACCGTGCACAACTACTGTGCGTGTTCGTATCGGTACCAACATCCGTGGATCCGCCGTCGCGTACCGGTCCGGGACCTGCTCCGGGCCGCCGCCGAGCAGCGCGGCGACCGCGCCCGAGTCCAGATCGCGCCGGTACGCCTCGCCCAGGTCCGCCACCGGGGCCAGGGCGAGCACCCCGCCCACCGTGGCCGGGGCGGTGGCCGCCACGTACAGCGCCAGATGACCCCCGGCGGAGTGCCCGACCAGGATCGGCGCGGTCGGGCTCACCCGGCCGGGCAGCGCGTCGGCCGCCAGCACGGGCAGCTCGGCCACCCCGGTCAGGACGTCGGTCAGGGTGCCCGGCCAGCCGCCACCGGGCTGCCCCGTCCGGCGGTATTCCAGCTGCGCCACCGGGTAGCCCTGGGCGGCGAGGGCCGTGGCCAGCGGGCCGGTGTGCCGCCGGTCGTACTCGGCCCGCCAGAACCCCCCGTGCAGCACGACGACCAGCGGCCGGGCCGGCCCGGTCCCCGCCGGGAGGCGTAGATCGGCCACCTGACTCGGGTCGTCCCCGTACGCCACGGTCCGGTCGGGCTCCGGAGCGGGCCGGGTCAACACGGCGCGCGGGTCGACAGGCATGGCGCGACGGTAGCGCGCCCCGCCCGGGTGGTTCGGCCCAGGGAGTCGGTCCCGGGGGGCATGGCTCGCGCCCACTGGGTAAAGATGGACCCCATGACCGAAGCGCGCTCAGCTGGACAGAACGACGAGCCCGGCCCCGACGACTCCGGCCAGTCCGGCACCGTGGTGGTGGTCGGCCCGGACGGTCGGCCGATCGGCACGATGCAGACCGACGAGGGCCAGGGCGAGGACCCGACCCGCCTGGTCGAACAACCGGCCAAGGTGATGCGGATCGGCAGCATGATCAAGCAGCTGCTGGAGGAGGTGAAGGCCGCACCTCTCGACGACGCCAGCCGCCACCGGATGCGGGAGATCCACGAGCGGTCGATCGTCGAGCTCAAGGAGGGCCTCGCCCCCGAGCTGCGCGACGAGCTGGAGCGCATCTCGCTGCCCTTCACCGAGGACAAGGCCCCGAGCGAGGGCGAGCTGCGGATCGCGCACGCCCAGCTCGTCGGCTGGCTGGAGGGCCTGTTCCACGGCATCCAGGCCGCGCTGGTGGCCCAGCAGATGGCCGCCCGGGTGCAGCTGGAGCAGATGCGCGGCGGCCGGCAGGCGCTGCCCAGCGGCCCCGGCGGCATCGTCCCCGGGATGCCGGGCATCGGCCAGCCGGGCGGCGGCGAGGGTCACAACACCGGTCAGTACCTCTGACCTCAGTCCACCCCGAAAATCCCCTCCAGGTACGCCGCCACGCCGTCCTCGGTGTTCGCCGACGTCACGTCGTCAGCGACCGCCAGGACGGCGCGGTGCGCGTTGGCCACCGCCACGCCACGGCCGGCCCAGGTCAGCATCGGTACGTCGTTGGGCATGTCGCCGAAGGCCAGCACGTCCGCCGCGGCCACCCCGAGCTGGTCGCAGTACCAGGCCAGCCCTGCCGCCTTGGTCACCCCGGCCGCGGAGATCTCCACCAGCCCCGAGGACGACGAGTGGGTGGCCTCGGCCAGCCCCGCGACCGCCGTGGCGATCAGCTCGGCGAAGGCGTCCGGGTCCTGCTCACCGGCACGTGCGAGGAGCTTCACCGCCGGCACCGAGAGCAGTTCCTCCGGCGTTTCGATCGGCCTGATGCCGTCGGCGTCGGCGTCCCAGCGCAGCGGGTAGTGCGCCTCGTGCCGCATCTCCCGGCTGTCCAGGATCTCCACGGCGAAGCTGATCCCGGGCACCTCGGCCCGTAGCCTCCGGGCCACCTCCGCCAGGTGCTGTGGTGCGAGCGGGTCGGCCCGCACCACCTCGTCCTCAAACGGGTCGTAGACCACGGCTCCATTGGCGCAGACCGCCGGCAGCGGCCGGGCGAGCTGGTCGTACACCATCTTGAGCCAGCGGACCGGACGGCCGGTGACCAGGACGACCGGCGTGCCTCCCGCGGAGATCCGGGCGAGCAGGTCGGCGGTGCGCGGGCTGACGGTGTGGTCGTCGCGGATCAGCGTGCCGTCGATGTCGGTGGCGACGAGGCGGGGCGTGTTTCCCATTACCGGGACAGTAGCCGGTCGAGATACACCGCCACCCCGTCGTCGTCGTTGCGCAAGGTCACCTCGTCGGCGACGGCGCGCAGCGCGGGGTGCGCGTTTGCCACTGCCACCCGCGACCAGCCGGCCCATCCGAACATCGGCAGGTCGTTGGGCATGTCACCGAAGACCAGCACGTCGGCCGGGTCGACCCCGAGGGTCTGCGCCACCACTGTCAGCCCGGTCGCCTTGTCCACGCCGGGCGGGCAGATCTCGACGAAGCCGAGCCCGGCCTGGGTGAGCGTGGCGACCTGCGGCGGGATGATCTCGCGGGCCACCGCCAGCAGCTCGTCCACGTGGTGGTCGGCGGTCCGGGCGAAGGCCTTGATCACGTCGGAGGCGAGACACTCGTCACGGGTGCGCGCCTCGAAGCGGTCCTGGTAGGGCCAGCTCTCGTGGTAGTCGCCCCAGAGTGGGGCGTCGTGCTCGTCGGACGCCTCGACCATGACGGTGAGCGGGCCGACCTGCGCCTCCAGATCGGCGAGCAGCCGGGCCAGCACCTCGGCGGGCAACCGCTCGTCGCGGAGCACCACCGGGCCGCTCGGGTCGCTCTGGTCGACCACCCATCCGCCGCCGGCCATCACCAGGAAGTCGGCGGCGCGGATGTCGTTGCGGGTCAGCTCGCTCAACCGAGGGCCGCGTCCGGTCGCGCCGACCACCGGAATTCCGGCGGCGCGCACCCGGTCGAGCACCCCATGGGTGTACGCGGAGACGGTGTCATCGCTGCGCACCAGCGTCCCGTCGAGGTCGGTCGCGATCAACTTGGGCAGTCCCGGGCGGGTCATCGTTCCTCCTTCGCCCGCCGCCGTCGCACCTGCCATGGCCAGGGAGAGCGCGGCCCGGCGTGACGGCGGGCAGCAACCGTACCTCGCGAAAAGGGCCGCAACCATGGCTTCCAGGCGAATCGGACCCCAACCCCCGGCGCCCCTGCGGTGTCCCCCGCGCGCCGCAGCCTTTTCGCGCTGCTTCTGCTTCCTCGCGCTGTCCGCGATCTCGCGCTTTGGGTCGCCGGGCTGTTTTGTGGGCCTTATGTCGGGCTGTGAGCGGAGGCCGGTGCGACCGCCAGTTCCCCGCTCATCCCAAGATCGTGCTCAGTCAAGGAAGTAGTGGCCCGCCGGCGCACGGATACCACTACATCGATGTTCAAGCACGATCTTGGCGGGGGTGAGGACGCGGGCGCGGTGGGGCGGGCTGTTATCGCCGTGGGCCGGGGTGACGCTGGGGGTCAGCGCTGGGGGTCAGCGCTGTGGGTCAGCGCTGTGGGTCAGCGCTGTGGGTCGGGGCGGGTGAAGGGGGCGGCGGGGGTGACGGTCAGGTCGGCGGGGGCGGGTAGGCCTTCCTCGATCGGGTCGGGGTTGCGGCGGCGGCGCCAGGGGCGCGGTGCGGGCCTGTCGGCGGGCCGGTCCTCGTCCGGCGGGCCGAACGCGCCGGTGGGTGCGGCAGGCGTCAGCCGCAGGGCGGCTGCGAACAGCACGCAGGCGGCGAACGCCATCACCAGCCCACGGCCGTACTCGGCCCGGAAGCCGTCGTCGGGCGAGTAGAAGAAGTCCCGCTGACTGGGGTCGTCGAGGGTGGCGGTGGCGGCCACCAGCAACGCCAACAGGGCACCGGCCAGCGCGAGACCGGCCAGCCGGGCGTTCGGCCGCACCGCCGCCGTGCCCCGCAACGCCAGCACCACCGTGCAGACGAGGCCGAGCAGGCCGACCAGGTAGCCCACTCCGAAGCCACCGACCTCGGACACCCCGGCGGGCACCTCGATCGTCGAGTTCCCCTCGGGTCCGCCGTTCGGCAGGCTCATCACCAGCCACTCACCGAGAAGTGAGGCGATCGCGGCCACCGCGCCCAGACCGGCGAGCAGCAGCGGCAGCCGAGGATCCTGCGCGAGGCCGGCCAGGGACCAGGCGAACCGGCCCCGCCGGGTCGTGTCGACGGCACCCCACTCGATCACGGCCGGGGCCTCGGACCGGTCGCCCTGCCGGGGGATTGGAAGCTCCTCGGACATCGGCCACCCTTCCGCCGGTCTCGGGCCTGGGTCGCATCATGGCACAGCAAGCTGGTGGTGACAGGGATCGCAGGGCTGGCGAGCGCGCCGGTCTGTCGCTCGGCGGTCGCGTTTCCGCTAGCGTTTGCCCCATGCCAATCCGTACCGCTTCAGCACAGTGGCAGGGCAACCTCACCGAGGGCGCGGGCACCGTCCGCACCGGTAAGGGCGGCCTGTCCGGCAACTACTCCTTCAAGTCGCGCTTCGAGGAGGGTGAGGGCACCAACCCCGAGGAGCTGATCGCCGCCGCGCACGCCGGCTGCTTCTCGATGGCGTTCTCCAAGGCGCTTGCCGACGCGGGCTCGACGGCCACCTCGGTCGAGACCACCGCCAAGGTGCACCTGGACAAGACCGACGCCGGCATGACCGTCACCCGGATCGACCTGGAGACGGTCGGCCAGGTCCCGGGCATCGACGAGGCGGAGTTCCAGAAGCTCGCCGAGGCCGCCAAGGCCAACTGCCCGATCTCCCGCCTGCTCTCGCCGGGTGCCGAGATCACCCTCAGCGCCCGCCTGGCCGCCTGAGCAAGCCGAGCCACACCGCGTACGTCCACGGAAGAAGCCTCCGCCCGTTCCCGGGTGGTCGCTTCTTCCGTGCGGGTGCGAATGACGGCGTGCGGGTGTGAGTGACGGCAACGGTCGTCGAGCAGAGCCGGGCCGCCTCCCCCCGCGTCGGGCACAATGGGCGAGGTGCCGGTGGAGATGAGCCGTGAGCGCTTCGAGGAGTTGGTCGGCGAAGCCCTCGACGAGGTGCCCGAGGAACTGCTCGGCCTGATGAACAACGTGGTGATCCTGGTCGAGGACGACCCGCCACCGGGAGAGGCCGACCTGCTCGGCCTCTACGAGGGGCATGCGCTCACCGCGCGCGGTTGGGACTACTCCGGGGTGCTGCCGGACCGGATCTTCATCTACCGCCACCCCATCCTGCGGATCTGCGACAACGACGAGGACGTCATCGACGAGGTGGCGGTGACCGTCGTGCACGAGATCGCCCACCACTTCGGCATCGACGACGCGCGGCTGCACGCGCTCGGCTGGGGCTGAGCCCGCCGCTCGACGGCCGCGACGCGCCGCCCAACCGATGGCCGGTGCTTGCCGGGGTCGCCTACCGTCGGTGCAGCGAACGCGACCCTATTCAGGAGGCCCTTTCATGCGCAGCGAGCTGTTCTCCACGGAAAATCTGGAGAAGGAGTCCGCGCAGCCCGGCATGCGGTTGCAGAACTCCAAGATGTTGAAGATCGAGCTCAACGGCGAGGCCATGGCCCGGGTCGGGTCGATGGTCGCCTACCAGGGCAATGTGCAGTTCCAGGCGCTGGGCTCGGGCGGGCTGGGCAAGTTCCTCAAGCAGAAGCTCACCGGCGAGGGCGTCCCGCTGATGAAGGTCTCCGGCCAGGGTGACGTTTTCCTCGCCGAGTTGGCCAAGGACGTGCACATCATCGACCTGGAGCCGGGCGACGCCCTCTCCATCAACGGCAGCAGCGTGCTCGCCTTCGACTCCACCCTCCAGTACGACATCAGGATGGTCGGCGGTGCCGGGATGGCGTCGTCATCCGGCCTCTTCAACTGTGTCTTCAGCGGCTACGGGCGGATCGCCATCACCACCAAGGGCACTCCGGTCGTGCTCAACGTCGACGCCCCGACGTACGTCGACCCGCAGGCCGCCGTCTGCTGGTCGGCCAACCTCCAGACCGGCTACCACCGGGCCGAGCAGCTCGGCCTCGGTACGCTGCTCGGCCGTCGCACCGGTGAGTCGTTCACCATGAGCTTCGCCGGTCAGGGCTTCGTCGTGGTGCAGCCGTCCGAGGAGCCGCCGGTCATGGGCAGCGGCCAGCAGCAGCAGGAGGGCGGCCTGCTCGGTGGCCTGCTGAGCTGACCACGGCGGCGGCGCTGGGCCGACCACGGCGGCGTGGGCGCTCCCGGTCCTCGGGGGCGCCCGGCCGGTCAGGTCAGCTCACCGGTGCGCAGTCGGGTCAGCCAGGCCGCCGCGTCGGCGTAGTCGACGTCGGAGAGGCCGGCCGGCGCGGGGACCGGGCGTTGGCCCGCCGTCCCGGCCCACCGGTGCCGGGGGTAGGAGCCCAGGAAGCGGACGTCGGCACAGACCCGACGCAGCCCCTGCAACGCCTCGCCCAGGCGTACGTCGGCCACGTGGCCCGTGCAGTCGAGGAAGAAGACGTAGCGGCCCAGCGCCTCGCCGGTCGGGCGGGACTCGATCCGGGTCAGGTTGACGCCCCGGACGGCCAGCTCCATCAGCACGGACAGCAGTGCGCCGACCCGGTCGTGGGCGATGTAGACCGCGAGTGAGGTGAGATCGTCACCGGTCGGCGGCGGGGGTGGCCCGGGGCGGGACACCAGCGCGAACCGGGTCACCGCGTCCGGGTGGTCGGCGATCTTGTCGGCAAGTGTCGTGAGCCGGTGCCCGGAGGCACCGATCGGCGCGCAGATCGCCGCGTCGTACTCGCCAGTGCCGGCACCGGCGGCGGCCGCACCGTTGGAGAGCACATCGACCACCACGGCGTCGGGCAGGTGGTTGCGCAGCCAACCCCGGCACTGGGTGGACGCCTGCGGGTGGGCCGCCACGGTGTGGATCGCGGTCAGCGAGGTGCCGGGCCGCGCGGCGAGCACGAACTCCACCGACAGGACCACCTCCCGGGTGATCACCAACGGCTCGCCCTCGGCCATCTCGTCCAGCGTGACGCCCACCGCGCCGCCGATCGAGTTCTCCAGCGGCACCAGCGCGGCGTCGGCGTCGCCGGCCCGGACGCTGTCCAGCGCCTCGCCGACGCTCCGGGCGGGCGTACGGGTGCCGCGCTCGGCGGCGGGCAGGGAGCGCAGTGCCTGCTCGGCGAAGGTGCCCTCCGGCCCCAGGTAGACGAATCGCGTCGGCGGTGTTCCCGGCATGCCGATCAGCCTACGCACCTGGCCCGTTGGCCGGGCCGGCGTCACAGGCCAGGGTGCGGATTCCGGCCGGACTGACGGCGCGTACCTCGATGGTGCAGACGTCGGTGCCCGCGGTTACCAGCACCGGGGCGCTGGGCTTGCCCCGGGTGACCACCTGGAGTTCCTCGTGCCCGGTCACCTCCATCACCGTGAACTGCCAGTCGCCGGCACAGAGTGGCCCGGTGCGAACCCGCACCCGGACGTTCGCCGGCAGTACTCCGGCCTGGCCACGCAACAGTTGCAGCACCCGCTGCCCGGTCGGCCCGTTGCGGCACGCGGTCGCGACCAACCCGGCGTCCGCGGTGGGCGTCACAGTGGCGGGCGGCGGTGCGGTGGGCGGCGTGGTCGTGGGTGCGGTGCTCGGGGCGGGCGTCGTCGGGCTCGCGGTGTGCGTGGGCACGCCCGTCGGCTCCCCCAGCCCGGGTGGGGCACCGCAGCCGGCCAGCACCGCGACGGCGAGCACCATCGGCAGGACCCGGGTGATGGTCGGCGTGGGTACGCGATCCGCTGCTCGCTCGTCAGTCGCCGGTGGGGGGTGAATCGTCGCCTGCGGTGCGGGGGGAGCGGGGTGGGGTGGGGTGAACGGCACGGGCCGATCCTCGGGACATCGGAGAATTCGTCGCGGCCGGGGTGGCCGAGCCCATCGTAGGGTGAGCGGCCGATCGGGTGAAGGTCAACCGGTGACGCGGTGCCCGGCACGCTGGAGCGCCGCCGTTCCCTCGGTCAGCCGGACGGTCGGCACCAGCAGATAGTCGGTGTCGAACGTGGAGAACGTGACGGCGCTGACCCGGGCCTCGGCGAGCGGGTCGACGAGCGCGGCCAGGCCGCCGGCGCCGGCCAGCGCCACCGGGGCGGTGACCCGCAGACAACGCCAGGTCGTCTCCAGCACGGCCTGTGCCGGTGCCCGGTCGATCGGGCAGATCACGGAGATGCCGTCGGAGGTCCAGCTCACCGTCACCACGTCCGCGCCGCGCAGCCCGCTCGACAGCGCGTACGGCAGGGTGCTGCCGGCGGCCATTCGGCACACAGCGTACTCCCCCGGCAACAGAGCGATATCGAGCATGAAGGCACCCTACGGCCTTCCGGCGGGCCCGCCCGGGCAACGCCGCGTGCGGCACACGACACTCCGCCGCAGGTCAGACCTCGGAGAAGAAGGTGAGTGAACCGGCCACGGTGCCGTCGGTGAGCACCGGAGTGGAGATCGCGTCGACTGTCGCGTCGGAGCTGTTCGCCGAGGCGGCCTGCACCCGGAGCAGCCCACGGGCCAGCCGGCCGGAGGAGAGCGCCAGCAGGGGCGGGATCTTGTCGATCTCGGCTTCGGTCAGCTCGCCCCGGTTGGCGGTGAAGTCGAGCAGGCGCAGCCCGCCGTCGAGCAGCGGTCGGCCGATCAGCCCGTCCGGCTCACCGAGGCAGAGCAGGGCGCAGCCGGCCGTGGAGATCGCCACCACCCGGGTGTCGGCGTCGATCAGCAGACACGGCTCATCGGCCCGGGAGACTGTCGACGACCATTGGCCGACGTTGTCGGACTCCGGCTCTGTCGAGGCCCGCGCCGCCGGCACGAACGCTTCCGAGAGCGAAAGTTCGACGTGGGCCACCGCGCCTCCTATGTGCACCGATCGACTGTCCACGCTAGCGGGTCGCCGACGGAATCACCGAGCGCACCGGGTCACCGGGCCGCGCGGAGTTGCCCGAGGCGACCGGTGACGGCGCGGAGACCGGTGAGGTGAGGGGGACCGGAGCCGCGTGGCGTCGCCGGTGACGTTACCGGCGGTGGGCCGGCTTGTCAGCGGCCGTTCGGCCCTCGTCGTACCACCGGTAGTCGGCCGTTGGACGGTACGTGCCGTTCAGCCAGGTGCTGGGGTGCTGTGCGACCCGGGAGAGCTTTTCGGCGGTGGCCGGGCTGATCCGGCTGCCTCCGGCCACGAGCAAGCGGTCCAGTTCCCGGTGGGTGGCCATCAGACAGTCCTTCGGAAGGCCGTAGACGCTGATGACGCCGGAGCCGACGAAGGTCAGCACCGGCGTCACCGGGACGGGCAGCCCCACCGCGTCGGAGAGGGCCTTGCTGGCCCGCTTGGCGTCCCGGCGGGACTCCGCAACGTACGGGGGTCGTTTGCCGTTGATCTGCACGACGTCGCCGGCGACGAGCACCCTGGCCCGGCCGTGGTCGGCGATGGTCACGGCGAAGAGACCGCTCGGCCCGATGGCGAGGAACCCGGCCCGGTCGTCCTGCCCGCGGTCGAGCACGTCTGTCACGTCGGTGCGCGGCCACTCGATCACGTGCCAGGCGGGCCCGAGATGGTCGAGCTGGCCCAACGCCCGTGCCCCGGCCGCCTCCAGGCGGCGGGCACCCCGCTCGGCCCGACGGCGGCGGGCCCATTCGAGCGGTGTCGGACGGACCGGTTCCAGAACCCCCGGCGCCTCGACGCGGGGGTGTGGCACCGCGACGGGCGGCAGTGCCCGAGCGGACGGTACGGCTCGTCGTGCGGGAAAGACAGTCATCGCGACCTCCGGCAAAAGGTCCCTCGAAGTTATGTCCTCACTACCCTACGTTGCCACTACCGGTGTTCGGCAAGCCGGAACGCCGGAGTGACTGTGGATGAATGCCATATTCATCCACAGTTCTTTTCTCGGATGCCGCTAAACCCTGCCCTACGCTGCGGGAGTGACCCACTACGTCGACAGTGAAGTCGGGCGGCTCGGCACCGTACTGCTGCACCGGCCCGGCCCCGAACTGGCCCGGCTCACCCCTCGCAACAACGACTCGCTCCTGTTCGACGCGATCCCCTGGGTGGGACGTGCCCAGGAGGAGCACGACGCGTTCGCCGCCGCCCTGCGCGAGCGCGGCGTCGAGGTGCTCTACCTGGCCACCCTGCTGGCCGAGACGCTCGCCGTCGAGGACGCCCGGGCCGAGCTGACCGAGGAGGTGCTGCGCTCGCCACGGCTCGGCGACACCCTGCGCGCCCGCGTCGCCGACCACCTCTCCTACCTGGACCCGGCCGCCCTGGCCGACGTGCTCACCGCCGGGCTGGCCCACGAGGAGTTGCGGATCAGCTCGGAGCGGCCGGGTGGACTGGTCTACACGCTGATGGACCGACACGACTTCGTCATCGACCCGCTGCCCAACCTGCTGTTCACCCGCGACTCGTCGCTGTGGATCGGCGACCGGGTGGGTGTCACCAGCCTGGCCATGCCGGCCCGCCGCCGAGAAACCACACTGACCGACGCCATCTACCGCCACCACCCCCGGTTCGCCGGCACCGAGTTCGTCTACCGCCCCAGCCTGGAGCACCTGGAGGGCGGCGACGTGTTGCTGCTCGCACCCGGGGTGCTGGCGGTCGGGGTGGGCGAGCGGACGACGCCGGCAGGTGCCGAACGCCTCGGCCGGCAGGTCTTCGCCGCCGGCCTGGCCCACACCATCCTGGTGGTGCCGATCGCCCAGGAGCGCGCCACCATGCACCTGGACACCGTGTGCACGATGGTCGACGTGGATGCCGTGCTGATGTATCCCAACATCGCGAGCACGCTGTCCGCGTACACGGTGATCGCCGGCGGGGACGGCGAGGACCCGCGGGTGGACGGGCCGGCACCGTTCCTGCGGGCCGCCGCCGACGCGATGGACCTCGACCTGCTCCGGGTCATCGACACCGGGCTGGATCCGGTCACCGCCGAACGCGAGCAGTGGGATGACGGCAACAACACCCTCGCGTTGGCCCCCCGGCTCTGCGTCGGCTACGAGCGCAACACCGAGACCAACGCCCAACTGGAGCGGGCCGGCATCGAGGTGATCCCGATCGCCGGGTCCGAGCTGGGCTCCGGTCGGGGCGGGCCGCGCTGCATGTCCTGCCCGATCACCCGCGAGCCGCTACCCGTCACCGGCTGAACGGGACCGCCCGGCTCAGCGCAGGGTGAGCTGGCGGCCGAGCAGCCCTTGACGGGCCCGACGGTCGGCGGCGTCGAGCGGGTCGGTGACGGTGAGCGCCTCGGCGTACCGCTTGGCGAACTGCGCCACCGGCTCCTCCCACTCGGCCGCCGGGGTGTCCTCCGGCAGGTCCCAGACCGGTACGAGTCGACCGTGCGCGCGGAACATGCCGGCGAACTTGGTCTGCTCGCCGAGCGTCAGGGTGCCGGCCGCGCCGAGGCGGGCCAGCGCGTCGAGGGCGGCGTCCTCGTCGTCCGGCAGCACCCAGCGCACGTGCGCCTTCTCCGGCACCTGACACCAGTACGCGGCCTTCGCCGCGGTCAGCCGCACCGTCGGGTAGATGGCTGCGTTC
Organism: Micromonospora sp. NBRC 107095; assembly: GCF_030269705.1. NCBI lineage: Bacteria > Bacillati > Actinomycetota > Actinomycetes > Micromonosporales > Micromonosporaceae > Micromonospora > Micromonospora sp. NBRC 107095. The sequence continues at coordinate 51,065 of NZ_BSTU01000001.1, read as the reverse complement.
GCCCGCTCCAGCGACGCCTGGACGGTCGGGTCGTCGGCGGCCCCGGGGTCGAGCCAGAACTCGAAACCGTCGTGCATGGTGATGTCCAGCGGACCGTCCACGAGGATGTCCTGCAGACGGGGCCCGGGCCCGGGCAGTGGCGGCACTGCCACCTGACCACCGGGCTCGGTGCGCAAGCCGCTGAGCAACGCGTCGGCCAGATCCCGGGAGACGTCGCCGGACTGCTGGTGGCGCTGGAGACCGATGAGCACCCGGCCGTCCGGCTTGGTGATCGCCGGGGCGGCCATCGGCAGCACCGTGGCGAGCGTCACCGCCCGGTCACCGAACTCCTCGATGAGGGCGGGCGCCAGCCGCAGCGGGGCGGAGGCGGCGGGCACCAACTCGCGCAGCGCGATCCACTCGGACTCGTCGACCAGCCCGTCGAACGGACGCGGCACGAAGACGTCCCGCACCTTGTCGCGGCGGGGGGTGGTGTCGGCGGCGGTGCGCTGGCTCTTTCGACGCTTACTCACGGCGTCACAGCCTAGAGCCCCGAGCGGATCGCCGTGGCCGGGACCCGCCCGAGCCGTCCTCAGCCCGCCGGCACCAGGTCGGGTCGAGGTGCCGGCGCCAGGTCGAACTCCGCCCAGACGCGCTGGCCCATGCCGTCCTGTTCGACGCCCCAGCGGGTGGCCAGGCCGGCCACGATGTGCAGCCCGCGCCCGTCCGCCGAGTCCGGGCTGGCCGTCCGGAGCCGGGGCCCGCCGGTCGCGCCGCCGCCGTCGGTGACCCGCAGTTGGATCAGTGCGCCCTCGGCCGAGGGCCGCAGCCGCCAGGCGACCCGGATCACGCCGCCGGGCAGCGGTCTGGCGTGCCGCACCGCGTTGCCCACCAGCTCCGCGAGCACCGCGATCAGGTCCGCCAGGAGCGCCGGGGGTACGGCGTCGGCCAGTTCGGCGGCGAGCCGGTGTCGGGCCAGCCGTGCCCCACCCGGGTGGTGGGGAACCACCACGCACCAGGATTGATCCCTCGCTACCGCTGCCGCTGCCACCGTCGCCTCCACGTCGCGCCACCCTCGGTCAACCGCGTGGTAGCCGCACCTCTGCGACCGTACCGCCGCCGCCCCTCGGACGTAGGGATACCCATCCATTCTGCTGTTCAACGATCCGGCGGACGAGATAGAGGCCGAGCCCGGCACCCGGGTAGCCGCGACGGTCACCGGACTCGCCCTGCCAGAACCTGTCGAAGGCTCGTTCCACGTGCTCGGGTCGGATGCCGATGCCCTGGTCGCTGACCCGGAACGCGACCAGTTGCCCGTCGACCGAGGCGGTGATCTCGATGGGTGAGTCCGGTGCCGAATACTTACCGGCGTTGGTCGTCAACTCGGTGAGCACGGTGGCCAGGCTGGGCCGGTGACCGAGCGCCTTGGGCAGATCGCCGGGGAGGCGGAGCACCAGCCGGCGGCGCAGCTCCGACGGCAGGTCCACGACGGCGGAACGCAACGCCTCGCCGAGGTCGAACGGGGTGGGAGGGTCGTCGCCCGGCCCTACCTCGGCGGCCGAGCTGAGCAGCCGGTCGACCAGTCGGGCCAGCTCGTTGGCGCGTTGCCCGATCACGCGGGCGGCCTGCCGGCGGTCGATGTCGGTCAGCGACTCCCAGTGGTCGGTGAGGGTGTCCGCGTAGCCCTTGATCACCGTTACCGGGGTGCGCAGCTCGTGACTGGTCACCGCGACGAACAGCTCCCGGTCGTGGTCGCGGCGCTGCTGGTCGGTGATGTCGCGGAAGGTGACCACCCGCAACGTGCCCGGCCCGGGCAGCTCGCCGGAGGTGATCCGCAGCCAGCGGCCGTCCGGCAGTCGGTGGTCGCGAACCTGCCCGGAGGGCGGCAGTGGGAACGGTAACGGGTGGCTCAGCGCCTGCTCGACCGTCCGGCCGGTGACCTGGGCGGCGGCCGGGTTCCAGAGCCGGACGTGCCCGTCCCGGTCGACGACGGCCAGCCCGTCGGCGAGGGCGGCGACCACCGGTCCGTCACCGTGCACCGGCAGGCCACTCTGGTCGCCGTACATGTGCGCGACGCAGGACGCGAGGTAGCCGACCACTCCCTGCTGCTCGGGGCCCGGCTCGTCGTCGGCGCGATAGAGCGCGTGCAGGCTGCCGACGGTGTGACCGCCGATCTCGGCCCGGGAGACCACCATCCGGCGCAGGCCACTGCCGGCCAGTTCGCCGGCCAGCTTGCCGTTGAGGTCACCCACCCGCACCTGGCGCACCCGTGGCCCGGCGAGCAGGCAGACGGTGTCCGGGTCGTCGACCGCCAGTGGTCGGCCGAGGGCCCATTCGGCCGCGCCGGTAGCAGCGATCACCCGGCCACCTGTCGGACCGAACTCGACGAACGCCATCCCGGTCGCGCCGAGCGCCGGCTGGGCCACCCGGAGCAGCTGGGTGAGGACCGGCAGGCCGGCGTCCCCAGAGTTGATCATCTCGATCACGACGGTGTGGCCGGCGATGAGAGCGGGGAAATCGATACGCTCCGGCATGTGCCGAGTCTGCCCCGCCGTCCCGGTTTTGGGCACCCCCGCCCGGCCGATCGGCTCAGCGGTCCAGTCGGGCGAGGGCGTACGCCGGCCGGTCGGTGATGACCCCGTCCACCCCGGCGGTCAGCACCAACTCCAGGTCGGCCGGTTCGTTGACAGTCCAGACGTACACCTGGTTGCCGGCCGCGCGCAGTGCGGGCAGCAGTTGCGGGCGGGCCCGGACCAGGCTGATGCCCGGCCCGGCGATCCGGGTGCCGAACGGCAGCCGCCCCAACCGCAACCAGCGCGGCAACACCTCCAGCAACAGCACGGTGGGCAGCCTCGGGGCCAGCTCGCGCACCCGACGGACCGCCAACGGGGAGAACGACATGACGGTGACCTGCACCGGATCGTCCGGCGTCGGGTCGGCCAGCCCGTACCGACGCAACAGGTTGACCAGTCGCCGTTCCACGTTCGAGCCGTAACGGGACGGGTGTTTCGTCTCGACCAGCAGCCGGACCGGCCGGCCGGCGGCGAGCACCGCGTCCAGGAGCCGGGCCAGGGTCAGCAGCCGGGTGTGCGACTCATCCGGTGGCAGGTCGCCGTCCGGCGCGCTGCCCGGGTGCCACGAGCCGAAGTCCAGGGCGTCCAGTTCGGCGAGCGTGCGCGCGCTGACCAGACCGCGGCCGTTGCTGGTGCGGTCGAGTCGTCGGTCGTGCACGCAGACCAGGTGCCCGTCCCGGGTCAGCCGGACGTCACACTCCAGGCCGTCGGCACCCTCGTCGAGGGCGCGCAGGTACGCGGCGAGGGTGTGCTCGGGTAGGTCGAACGAGGCGCCGCGGTGCGCGAAGACCAGTGGCACGCCCATTGCGCCGGCCTCAGATGACCTGGCCGGGCTGCCCGTTCGCGTCGACCACCGGTCGGCCGACCGCAGCCCACTGGCGCATCCCGCCGTCGGCGTTGCGCACCTGCTCCCAGCCGTTGTTGATCAGGTAGGCGACGACCTGGGCGGAGCGCCCGCCGGAACGGCAGACGACGGCCACCTCCCGGTCGGTGGGCACCTCGGCCAGCCGGGCCGGCAGTTGCATCATCGGCAGGTGGTGGGCGGTGGGCGCGTGGCCGGCCGCCCACTCGTCGTCCTCCCGCACGTCCAGCAGGTAGGTCTCGTCGGCGATCTCGGTCACGGGCACGGTGGGAACCTGGGGTCCGAACACAGGAAGCAACACTAGATCCTCGTGGCCCGGTTCGGCACCGACCGGGCCGTCGACACCGTCACAACCGGGTCACCCAGCGGGGGTTGGCCTGCGCCCAGGCCGGCACCCGGGTGTCGCGGAGCGCCTCGAACAACCCGTTGCCCCCGTTGTCCAGCACCACGTACGAGACCTCGTCGATGGTCTGCGGCGAGGACGGCACCTGGACGCCGCGCATCCCGTCGGGCGGCAGCGCGCGCAGCGCGAGAAGCAGGTCCTCCAGGGGTACGCCGTTGGTGTCGACGGTCAGCGAGCCGCCGACCGCCCGCAGTACCTGGTCGAGTTTGACGGGGTTGCTCCGCAGGTCCGCCCTGCCGGCGCTGTCCAGCATCGCCCGGAGCAACTGCTGCTGGTGGTGCTGCCGGTCGTAGTCACCGCCGGGCAGGTCGTAGCGCTGTCGGACGTAGTCCAGCGCCTGCGCCCCGTCCATCTGGTGGCAGCCGGTGGTGAAGACCCGGTTGGTGTGGATCGAGCGGACCTCGGTGTCCACGCACATCTGCACCCCGCCGAGCAGGTCGATGACCTTCCGGAAACCGGAGAAGTCGATCAACGCGGCGCCGTCGAACTGGATTCCGGTGAGCCGGTGCAGGGTGGCGGAGAGCAGTTGGGCGCCGGCCTGCCCGCCGCCGCCGTGCTCGTACGCTGCGTTGATCTTGTCTTGGCCACCGCCGAAGCCGTTCGTGGGCGGGATGGCGACCAGCAGGTCACGCGGGATGGAGACCAGGTACGCCTCCCGCTGCCCGGCGGGGACGTGCACGATGAGGATGGTGTCCGAGCGTTGATCCGGGCCGCTGTCGCCGGGGCGTCGGTCGGAGCCGACCAGGAGGTAGTTGAGCGGCCCGTCCAGGTCGGTGCGGGCGGTACGGGCGTCGGGGTCGAGCAGCTGCTCCTTGGTCACCGTGCGGTCGTACCGGTGGCTGAGCGTCTTGAGCCCGACCACGGCGAGCCCGGCCAGCAGGAGGAGGGCCAGGCCGACGCCGAGCATGATGCGCGACCCACGGGCGCGCGGTGACCGGGCGGACGGGGCCGCTCCGGCCCGGCCCGCTGCGTTCCGTCCCCACCTGGACGTGACCGCCTCCCCGCAGCCGATACGTGAAACCTGCTCACGTCAGGCTACGGGCGGTGACGGGGCCGTCGCTGGCTTTCCGCGACTACCGGCGTCACTTGCGGGTGGAGATCACCTCGGGGTGGGTGAAGACGAACTCGGCGAGCTTGTCCTGCTTGACCGCCCGGAACATGGCCATCGTCTCTTCGTTCAAGCCCTCGGTGTTGTTGCCGTTGGCGTTGAAGGTGCCGTTGTTGGTCTTGAGCATGGTCAGCTCGTTGCCGGTGACCCCGCGCATGGTGAAGATGAAGTCCTCGATCGGCACGCCGCCGGTGTCCAGCACGAACGCCTTGCCCGCCGCCTTGATCAGGTTGTTCATCTTGGCCGGGTTGGTCAGCATCCCACCCTCGGTGGCCTTCTTGGCCATCGCCTTGATCAGCTGCTGCTGGTTCGCCTGCCGGTCGTAGTCGCCGTTCTTGAGGGTCTTGCGCTGGCGGGAGTAGTCGAGCGCGGCCCAACCCTCCATCTCCTGGCAGCCCTTCTTGTGCACCACCGGGGTCCGCGGCTTGCCGGTCTTCTTGGCGTCCGCGTTCCACATCGGCTTGCCGTCGACGTACGACATGTGCAGCGACTTGACCTCCTGGGTGACGCAGATCCGCACCGTGCCCAGGGCGTCGATGACGTTCTTGAAGCCACCGAAGTTGATGATCGCCGCACCGTCGAAGCTGATCCCGGTGAGCCGCTTGATCGTCTGGGCCATCAGCTGGGCGCCACCCTCCCAGCCGCCACCGTTCGCGGCACCGGCCTGGAACGCGGCATTGATCTTCCCGGAGCCGCCGCCGTAGCCGCTCTTCTCGAACGCCGGGATCTGCGCCTCGGTGTCCCGGGGGATCGAGATCAGGTACGCCTGGTCGTGCGTGGCCGGAATGTGCAGGATGATGATGCTGTCCGAGCGGACGTCGTCGGCGGCCCAGCGCTCCCGTGCGTCCACGCCCAGCAGCAGCATGTCGATCGGGCCGTCCAGGCTCGCCCCGCCCTCGGCGTCGGACTTGCCCGCCTCACCCAGCAGGTTGCCCTTCGCGATGCCGCCCGTCGCCTGCCCGATCAGCGCCTTGCTGCCGACGATGGCCACGCCGCTGCTCAGCATCAACACGGCACCGAAGACCACTGTCAGCTTGGCCCAGAGCGGGTCCTTGCGCTTGGTCGGCTTCTTCGACCCACCGCCACCCGGGCGGTCGCCACCGCCGTCACCGCCGCCGCCCGGAGGGCGCGAGCCTGGCCCGCCGCCAATGGGGCGCGCCTGTGCGGGTATGGCCGCAGCGATTCGACCGCTGGGGGCGGCGGACCCGGGGGAAGAAGGGCGACGACTGGCCTGAACCGGCATGCGTGCTCCAGCTCGTGATCAGGAGGGGGCGGCACCACTGTACGTACATCAAATCGACTTGGCGAGTTCATCCCGGGTCAATCCGGACGTCGAATTTCGCAGACTCAGACGATCGTCGCTGTTCGATGACCCGAACGGCTGGTGCCCCTCGGGTTGGCGTCAGCCGCCGTCATTGCTCTTCGGCGGGTTGGCCTTGACCCAGTCGGCCATCTTGTCCGCGGACATGGCCTGGTACATCGCGAGCGCCTTCTCCCGGTCCGACACCACCACCGACTCGCCGTTGATGGTGTCGCTACCCGAGTTCGGGCTGGTCACAAAGGTGAGGTTCTGGCCGCGCAGGTTACGGAACTGCAGCGCCATGTCTGTAACCGAGAAAGACTGGTCGACGGTTACGGCCGCGGTCACCGACTTGAGGAAGTCGTTGAGCTTCTTCGGGTTCGCCAGCGTGCCGGTGCTGGCCGCCTTGTCCATCAGCGCCCGAAGGAACTCCTGCTGGTGCCGCATCCGGGCGAAGTCCCCGTCCGGGAACTGCTTGCGCTGCCGGATCCAGTCCAGCGCCTCCGCGCCGTCCATGTGGTTGGTGCCCTTGGTGAACGTCCGGTACGGCTTGTGGATCGACGTGATGGTGCGTTCCACCTTCAGGTCCACCCCGCCGAGGGCGTCGGTGACCTCCTTGAAGCCGCCGAAGTCGATCGCCATCACGTGGTCGATCCGAACATCGGTGAAGCACTCCACGGTGCGTACCGCCAGCGGCAGCCCACCGAACGCGAACGCCGCGTTGATCTTCGCACGTGAACCGGAGCCGCAGTCCGCACCGGCGCTCTCCGGGATCGGCACGTACAGGTCCCGGGGGATGGAGACCAGGTAGGCCTCCTGGTGGTCGGCCGGGATGTGCATGACGATGATCGTGTCGGCGCGCCACTGACTCTTGGTGTCGACCGGTGCGTCCGGGTCCCGCGAGTCGCTGCCGACCAGCAGGATGTTGAGCGCGCCATCGACGGTCTTGGCGGGCCGACCGCCGGTGATCTCCGCGAACGGGTCGGTGCGGGCCAGGTCACTGTTGAGGTTGCGGGCGTACAGCCAGGCGCCGACGCTGCCGAGCAGCGCCAGCACCAGCACCGCGACCCCGGCCACCAGGGCGATCCGACCCCAGCGCGGTCGCGGGCCACGCCGCCCCGGCCCACCGGCGCCACCCGGGCCCCCAGGCCCGGTGGGCCCGGTCGGACCGCCGGGCCGCAGCCGCTCCTCGTCGTGCGACGGGTAGAAGCGCGCCTCGCTCGGGCGGGCACGCCCGGAGGCGCTCCGGTCGGGGCCGGGCACCGACGCGCGCCCGGCGCTGCGGTGCAGGTACGGATGCGGGACGCCGGCAGACGAGGTCGCGGACATGTAACTCAGGGTACGTAGCCGGAGCCACTACCGCCTTCAGGCGACACTCAGCGACGGCCGGTACGCGCGGAACCGGTCAGCCGAGCCGCGTCCGGAAGTACTCGATGGTGCGTCGCAGGCCATCTTCGGGCGCGATCGACGGCTCGTAACCGAGCAGTTCACGGGCGAGCGTGAGGTCCGGCCGGCGCATCTCCGGGTCGTCCGAGCCCCGAGTGACATAGGTCACCTTCGAGGTGCTGTCGGAGAGCGACACGATCAACTCGGCGAGTTGTCGCATGGTCAGCTCGTGCTCGGTGCCGCAGTTGACCGGGCCCGTCTCGGTCGAGTCGAGCAGCAGCAGGATGCCGCGCACCAGGTCCTCGACGAAGCAGATGGACCGGGTCTGGTTGCCGGTGCCGTGCACGGTGATCGGCTCGCCGCGCAGTGCCTGCGAGATGAAGGTCGGGATGGCGCGGCCGTCGTCCGGGCGCATCCGCGGGCCGTACGTGTTGAAGATCCGGACGATCGCCGCGTCGAGCCCGCGGTAGCGGTGGTACGCCATCGTCGCGGCCTCGGAGAAGCGCTTGGCCTCGTCGTAGACGCTGCGGACCCCGATCGGGTTGACGTTGCCCCAGTAGGTCTCCCGCTGCGGGTGCTCCTTCGGGTCCCCGTACGCCTCGGAGGTGGAGGCCATCAGGAACCGGGCGCCGTCGGCGACCGCGCGCTCCAGCAGGTGCAGGGTGCCCACCGAGCCGACCCGGAGGATCTCCACCGGCAGTTGGGCGAAGTCGGTGGGGCTGGCCGGGGAAGCCATGTGCAGGATCGCGTCGAACCGATCGGCCAGCGCGGGGTGGTGGGTCGGCAGCCCCTCGGAGATGTCGGCTTCGACGAGGGTGAAGGTCGGCCGGTCCAGCAGGTGGGCGACGTTCTCCTTGGAGCCGGTCACGAAGTTGTCCAGCGCCACCACTGTGCAACCTCGGGCGATCAGGGCGTCTACCAGGTGCGACGGGACGAAGCCCGCTCCGCCGGTGACGAGGACGCGGTGACCGGAACCAAAGCGCTCAGCAACCTTCATACCGCTCAGCCTACCGACCGTCGAATTGTTGCAGGGGGTCCCCTGTTGACGTCGTGCGTCAACAGGGGACCCCCTGACGGGTACCGCTGTCAGTGCGCGCCAGCACCGGTGAGGGCGCGCACCTCCAGTTCGGCGTACTTGTCCTCGTCGTGTTCCTTGGAGATGACAGTGCCGATCCACCCGCAGAGGAAACCGAACGGGATGGAGAGGATGCCCGGGTTGGACAGCGGGAACCACTGCCAGTCGTGGTTCGGGAACATCGACGTCGCCGAACCGGAGACCACCGGGGAGAAGAACACCAGCAGCACTGCCGAGAGCAGCCCGCCGTAGATCGCCCACACCGCGCCGGAGGTGTTGAACCGCCGCCAGAAGAGGCTGTAGAGGATCGCCGGCAGGTTGCCCGAGGCGGCGACGGCGAAGGCCAACGCCACCAGGAACGCCACGTTGAGGTTCTGCGCGTAGATCGACAACAGGATGGACACCGCACCGATCACCAGGGCGGAGATCCGGGCGACCCGCACCTCCTGCCGCTCCGACGCCTCGCCCTTCTTCAGCACGTTGGCGTAGAAGTCGTGCGCCAGGCTGGACGATGAGGCCAGCGTCAACCCGGCGACCACCGCGAGGATGGTGGCGAAGGCGACCGCCGCGATGATCGCCAGCAGGGCTGCCCCGCCCAGTTCGCCGCCGAAGAAGTCGATGCCGAGCGCTTCGGCCAACTGCGGCGCTGCGGTGTTGCCGGCCTTGTCCTGTTCGGTGATCGCCTGGCCGCCGACCAGCGCCGCCGCGCCGAAGCCGAGGGCCAGGGTGAGCAGGTAGAAGGTGCCGATGATGCCGATCGCCCAGAGCACGCTCTTACGGGCCGCCTTGGCGGTCGGCACCGTGTAGAAGCGGATCAGGATGTGCGGCAGACCGGCGGTGCCGAGCACCAGGGCGATGCCCAGGGACAGCAGGTCCATCTTGTTGTAGAAGGTCTGCGTCGAGTTGCCGGCGACCTCGACGCCGTACCGCAGCCCGGGTTCGAGGAACGCGCTGCCCTTGCCGGATGCCTCGGCCGCCTGGCCCAGCAGCGCCGACAGGTTGAAGTTGAACTTGGCCAGCACCAGGATGGTCATCAGCAGCGCACCGCCCATGAGCAGGAACGCCTTGACGATCTGCACGTAGGTGGTGCCCTTCATGCCGCCCACCGTGACGTAAATGATCATCAGCGTGCCGACCATGATGATGGTGGCCACCTTCGCGGTGTCCGCGTCCATGCCGAGGAAGGTCGTCCCCGGCCGGATGCCGAGCAGCAGCGCGACCAGCGCGCCGGCACCCACCATCTGGGCGAGCAGGTAGAAGATCGACACCGTGATGGTGGAGACCGCCGCCGCCGTACGCACCGGACGCTGACGCATCCGGAACGCCAGCACGTCCGCCATCGTGTACCGGCCCGAGTTCCGCAGCAGCTCCGCCACCAGCAGCAGGGCCACCAGCCAGGCGACGAGGAAGCCGATCGAGTAGAGGAAGCCGTCGTAGCCGTACAGCGCGATGATGCCGGCGATGCCGAGGAACGAGGCGGCCGACATGTAGTCGCCGCCGATCGCCATGCCGTTCTGGAAGCCGGAGAAGGACCGGCCACCCGCGTAGAAGTCGGTCGCCGTCTTGGTCTGCCGGCTGGCCCAGATGGTGATGCCCAGGGTCACCGCCACGAAGACCAGGAAGAGCGTGATGGTCAGGTTGCGGGCGGTGTGGTTGCCCGCCTCGGCCGCGAGGAACGTCTCAACCGCGTGGACCGTGCTCATGGGTCACCTCCCCGATCTCGGCGCGGATCCGGTCCGCGATGGGGTCGATCTTCCGGTCGGCGTACCGGGAGTAGAGCCAGGCGATCAGGAACGTGGAGACGAACTGGAGCAGGCCGAAGACCAGCGCGACGTTGATGTTGCTGCCGAACAGCTTCGTGCCCATGAAGTCCCGGGCGTACGCGGAGAGAATGACGTAGAGCGCATACCACAGGAAGAACGCGACGGTCATCGGGAAGACGAAGCCGCGCAGCGCACGCCGCAGCCCGGCGAACTCGTCCGACCGTTGTACGGCCAGGTACTTGTCCGACTCGGAAGCGGCCGGAGCGGGTGTGTCCGTGGACATCTGTGGATCACCACCTTCACAGGCGTCAGAGGAGTTTCGCGCACCGTAAAGAGCGCACTCCCCGGCAGGGAAGGCTGAGATCGACGACGGTCGGCGAGTGCGCCAAGCGGTTGGCTGGCTGCGCCAAGTGACTCAGGTCACTGCGGTGATCGGTCAGGCCGGCAACTCGTGGTACCGACCGCGGTAGTGCAACAGCGGGACGGACTCCTCGGCCAGGTCGACCGCCTCGATCGTGGCCTCGACCAGCAGGCCCCAGCCGTACTCCCGGGCGGTGTCCAGCCGGCACCCGGCCCAGCCGCTGCCGTCGGCCGGGACCGGCCCGTACGACGTCTCGACCCAGTCGCCGGTGGCGAACAGCCCGCCCGGGGCCGGAAAGAGGCCGGCGAAGCGGTCGGCGAGCTGTCGGTGTGGCGGGCCGAGCGGCGTGACCGCGAACCGACCCGACTCCTCGACGGCCGCCCACAGGTCGGACTCCGGGTCGATCAAACCGAGCAGTCGGTCCGGTTCCCCCTCGGCCACCAGGGTCGACGAGACGGTCAGTCCGGCCGGACCGGGCGCCGTCCAGAGGGTCACCGGTGCGGCGAGCCGACCACGTAGCCGGCGTACCGGCGATCGCTGCCCGGTCGGCACCGCGAACGGGTCGGTGTGGTGGATCTCGGCACCCGGCTCATGATTCACGTGAAACATTGTGCCGCCCCGGCCCCGCGCCCAACCAAGGAAGCGCTCGTGCAGGTCGGCCGGTCGCCCGTGGAGCCGAGTGAGCTGAGCGCCGGCCTCCGCCATCAGGGCACCCAGGTAGACCAGCAGTCCCACCCGGTCGTGCCGGTACTCGGCGAGCAGCGCCAGCCGCGCCGGCTGGCACGGCCAGGGTGCCCCGCAGCCGCGACACCGCCACAGCGGCCGCATCGGCAGGTGCGGCCTGCTCACCTCGGCTCTCCGGCCGTCCGGGGCGGTGGGGTCGCCCGGCTCCGGCGCGCTCCGCTCGCTGGAGGGCGACGCCCGAATGACCGTGATGCCGCTGAGTCATATTGATGCCTCAGGGACATCACGGTCGCAGTGACATACCGATGCCTGTGGCGATGCGCCGTCCGGTCGCTTGCGTGGTCCGAGGCCCGGTCCGGCTGCCAGGCCGTGGGATTCACCAGCGACCACCGTTCGCCCGCCAGGTCTGCGCCGGGGTCAGCCAGCCGGCCCGGCCTGGTCGCGGCAAGGCGACCGTCGGCCCGTTCGCCCATGCGGGTGCTCGATTCGGCGGGCCTGCCGAGCGCTCCGAGCCGGTCGCGCCCGGCACGGCCGCCGGTGCCGCAACCTTCTTCTTCCGGTACGACCACCGCGCTTCGTTCCTGCCCCGGATGAATCGGAACATGGCTCATCTCCTCCCGGTCGACGGGGGCCGCCCCGATCGGGGGGATGACCGGGGCGGCCCGAACGCAGGACCCAGTCGCCGGGACGTCGCCTCCACCGGCCGGGCCGCGTGCTCTCCACCCTGGACGGAAAGGCGCGGACAGGGGAGGATGCCAGGGCTTACTACGCAGCGCGGTCGCGTACTTACCGGAGAGGTAAGGATGAACGTCGAAATGTGGGTGCGGGCGCTGAAGGCCGCCCGAGCCGGTGCCGAGGTCTCCCAGGAGGCTCTGGCGAGCCTCACCAAGTGGAGTCCGTCCACGGTGGCAGCCATCGAGACCGGCCGCCGTCGACCGACCATGGAGTTCGCGGTAGCCGCCGACGATGCCCTAGCCACCGGCGGCCTCCTCGCCGAACTGTTACGAGCCGCCGATCGGCAACGACTGCCGACGTGGTTTGTTCCGTGGCGCAACCACGAGGAGCAGGCGATCCGGCTCTGCGAATTCGAGCCGTGCCTGATTCCAGGACTCCTGCAAACCGAGGACTACGCCCGCGCTGTCATTTCCGCCGGTGGCCTGAATCTGACCAAGGTGGTGGACGAACTGGTCATGGTTCGGATGGATCGACAGCAGTTGTGGCAGCGGGCAGAATCGCCGCAATGCGTCTTCGTCCTGGACGAGACGGCTCTCCGCCGCCCGGTCGGCGGGCCGGCGGTACTGGACGCTCAGCTCGGCCGGCTGATGGAACTCGCCGTAATGCCGAACGTCAGACTGCACATCGTGCCGCTCAACGCCGGAGCGCACGTTGGATTGACCGGCGGCTTCCTGCTCGCTGAACTGCCCGACGGGGAACGGGTCACCTATGTCGAAGACGTGGCTCGTGGACACGTCATCGACGACCCGGACGTCGTGCGTCTGATTGGCCGGAAATGGGATAGCCTGCTCGGCGAAGCACTGTCCACAAGCGCCTCGCTGGATCTGATCCGGAAGCTGAAGGTGACGCCATGACCTTTCCTCAACCCCGCTGGCGGACGTCGACCAGGTCCGGCGACACCGGCGGGGCCTGCGTCGAGGTGGCGGACAACGTGCCTGGCGTCGTGCTGGTCCGGGACAGCAAGGACCGTTCCGGCCCGATCCTCACCTTCGCCCCGGGAGCCTGGCGCGGCTTCGTCGCCGACGCCGCCCAGACCCGGGGCCGCCGCGCCGGTTAGCGGCGCGGGGTGACAGTGGCCAGCAGTTCCGGCTGGCGTCGGTCCAGCACGTCGCCGGCCAGGTACGCGCCCAGCAGCGCCGCGCCCAACCCGTAGGCGGCACCGACCGGCAGGGCCAGCCAGAGCCACGCGTCACCGAGCAGCGCGGCGGCCACCACCATCGGCACCGCGGCGACCGTCGAGGCGAGCATGGCCAGCAGGGTGAGCAGCCCCTTCGCCAGGCCCGCGCCGCTGTTCATCGCGAACGGGTTGCTCGTCTCCGGCAGCGAGTACGCCCCGAGCACCGAGACCAGGCAGTTCACCGCCAGCCCGACGCCGTAGGTGGCGACCAGGGCACCGGCGGTCAGCCCGATCCAACCGGGTTCACCGAGCAGCAACGACAGCACCACCGCGACGACCGTCAACATCGGCAGGACGTACAGCGAGAAGGCCGTGATCCGGGCTCGCAGCTCGACCTGGCCGGGCACCCCGGCCACCACGTTCGCGGCGTACGCGCTGCCGTCGAAACCGAACTGATTGGCCAGGGTGACGGCCGCGAGCACCCCCACGAAGACCATCGAGATGGTCACCACGACCGGTGAGCTGTCGCTGGCAGCCGCGGTGAACCCCTCGTCGCCGATGGCCGCGAAGTCCCCGCCGGTAACGTTGATCATCACTGGCACGAAGATGCCGACCACCGCGATCGTGATCAGGTTGGCCCGGCGGCGAGCGTCCCGCCACCAGTAGCGGGCCTCCCGGGCGACCAGGGCACCGAACCGGTCCCGGCGGGCCCAGCCGGCGACCCGGGGAAACAGCTGGGCGACCGCGCCACCGGCAACCCCGCGTCGTGCCGGGGCCCTACCGGCGCTCGCCGCACCCACCATCGCCGACTCCAGCGAACGGGACCACCAGGCCAGCAGGGCGACGAGCGCCACCACCGTGATCAGCAACTTGACCGGTGCCGCCCACACCCGCCCCTGGGCCACGTCGATGCCGGCGGTCCACGGCGCGCCCAGCGGCGTCCAGCCGATCACCGTCGCCACCCCGGCCAGCCGGTCCCAGTCCGCCTCCCGCAGCGCGGCGACGCCGAAGATCTGCAACGGGCCGAGAAGCGCGGCGACCACCGCCAGCAGCACGGCCGCCAGGTCGCGGACCCGTCGGGACCGCAACATGGTGGCGAAGGCGCTGGTCACCGCCCGGCTGGCGGCCACACAGAGCAGCAGTCCGGCGAGCACCCCCACGACGGCGACCAAACCCGCCGACCAGCCACCCAACGACGAGGCGGTCAGCACCAGCCCGGACGTCGCGATCAGCACCGCCAACGCCGGCACGCTGAGCAGGGCCGCCGCGAACAGGCCGGTCACCAACGTGCGCCGGGGCAGCGGCAGCAGTGCGAAGCGGGCCGGGTCGAGTGTCTCGTCCACGCCGAAGAAGACAAGTGGCAGCAACAGCCAACCGAGCACCAGCAGCCCACCGCCGGCCGCCGCGATCAGCACCGCGTACCGGCCGTTGCCGGTCAGGCCGGGCGCGGCGAAGAGGAAGAACCCGCTGGCGGCGAACCACAGCCCGAGCAACGCGCCGCCGACGAACATGGCGATCCGCCAGCCCTGGCCCCGGAAGTTGTTGCCCATCACCCGCAGCTTCAGCCGCACGAAGTGGCGGGCGGAGACCGACCGGGCCGGCGCGGCGGGGGTGGCGTCCGCGCTCACCGGGAGAGCCACGACAACTCCTCGCCGGTCGCGGTGCGCCCGCCGACCACCTCGACGAAGACCTGCTCCAACGAGCGGTCGCCACGGACCTCGTCGATGGTCCCGACCCGCTTGATGGTGCCGCTGGCCAGGATCGCCACGTGCGAGCAGAGCCGCTCGACGACCTCCATCACGTGACTGGAGAACACCACGGTGCCGCCACCGGCCGCGTAGCGGGTGAGGATGTCCCGGATCAGCGCCGCGGAGACCGGGTCAACCGCCTCGAACGGCTCGTCCAACACCAGCACCCGAGGGCCGTGCAGCAGCGCGCAGGCCAGGCCGATCTTTTTCTTCATGCCCGCCGAGTAGTCCACCACCAGGGTCCGACCGGCGTCGCCGAGCGCCAGCACGTCCAGCAGCTCGGCGGCCCGCTGGTCGACAACCGCCGGGTCCATCCCCCGCAACAAACCGTTGTACGCGAGCAGCTCCGCCCCGGTCAGCCGGTCGAACAGCCGGACCCCGTCGGGCATCACGCCGAGCAACCGCTTGGCGGTCACCGGGTCCTGCCAGACGTCGTGCCCGAGCACCCAGGCCGAGCCGGCATCCGGACGCAGCAGCCCGACCGCCATCGACAGGGTCGTGGTCTTGCCGGCGCCGTTCGGGCCGAGCAGGCCGTAGAAGGAGCCGGCGGGGACGTCCAGGTCGACGCCGGCCACCGCGATCGTGCCGTCGAACCGCTTGGCCAGGCCACGCAGTGCGAGCGCGGGATGCTCAACAGTCATGCGCCGACGTTATCCGTCGACAGCCAGTTCCGCCCTCCGGCGACGGACGGACCCGCGATCCTCCCTGAGAGGGACGAGCCGCTCAGCGCCACTGAAAACCGCTCCGCGCCGCATCCGGTGCAACCGGACACCCTGCTGGCGGGTGACAGAGGCAGGAGACCGACGGGGGGAGGGACGTTGGACAGAGATGACGGCTTCGAGGAGTTCTATCGAGGCAGCAGGCACCGGGTCGTCACCGTGCTGTATGCGCTCGGTGGTGACATCCACGAGGCACAGGATGCCGCGCAGGAGGCGTATGTGCGGGCCTGGCAGCGCTGGCAGCGCATCGGCGAGTACGGCGATCCGGAGGCGTGGGTGCGCGGCGTGGGGCACCGCCTCCTCATGAACCGATGGCGCAAGATCCGCAACGGCATCCGCGCGAACCGGCGGCACGGTCCGGCCACCGCCGTGGGACCACCATCGGAGAACACCGTCGCGCTGGTCGCGGCGTTACGTCGATTGCCGCTGGAACAACGCGAGGCGATCGTCCTGCACTACCTGGCGGACCTCTCGGTAGCGGACATCGCTACCCAGATCGGAGTACCGGCCGGCACCGTCAAGGCTCGGCTCGCCCGGGGCCGCCAGGCCATGGCCCCTCTGCTCGGCACCACCCTCCCCGAGGAGGTCAGCAATGCCTGAACAGTTCTTCGCCGACATCTACCGCGACACCGAGCACCTGACCTGGGCACCAACCGAGCAGGTGCGGGTGCGCGGCAGGCGGCGGACCCGTCAGACGAGGATCGCGGCGACGCTCGCCGGCGTGGTGGCGGTGGTCGTGGTGGCCACCGGCGCGGTGGCCCTGGCCGGTGGCCAGGACGGGGCACCAACGCCGGTGCTGCCGGCTACCGGTTCACCCACCCCGACACCCACGCCGTCGGCCACCTCGGCCCCACCTCCGCCGCCGACGACCAGCACCACGCCCGCCGCACCACCGTCGAGCCCGTCGACGACCAGCGGCAGCCCGTCGAAGGGCCCCACCAGCACGACCATCCCGACGGAGGCGCTGCTGCGTGCGGCGGACCTCCCGACCGGTTACCGACCGGCCGGAAATGATCTGGACGGCGACTGGTCGTTCAACTTTGCCGCCAGCATGGCCTGCCAGGACACACCCAATCTGTCGGCGAAGGAGCGCGCCGAGCGGGGTGCGGTGTTCCAAAAGTTGGACGTGTCACCGGTCATCGAGCGGGTGCGGCGGTACTCCCTCGACGGCGCGAAGGCCACCATCGTCTGGGCCCGGACGGTGACCGAATGCGAGCCGGGGAATGAGCGGAAATCGCTGTCGATCGTCGATTCAGGATTCGCCGGGGACGGCTCGCTCCTGATCAGATTCAACGCCGAAGGCCTGATCAGTTACACGCTCTTCGTCCGACAGGATGATCTGGTTGCGGAGATCTGGCTGGGCAGCGTGACCAACAGGACGGAGGTCCGACGGCTGGCACAACGGGCAGCCGACCGACTGTGTGCCGGCACCGACGCCTGCTGAGCCTGGCAAGACCGTCGATGGCGACCGCCGGTCTCGATACGGAGTTCGCGCCTACATCCGGAGGGCTTCCGGGGTGTGCAGGCGGAGCATGGTGGCGGCGATGTCGGCCGGGGCCCGCCTGCGGGTCGCCATCGACACGGCGACCATCACGGTGAAGGCCAGTGGCACCGTCCAGGCGGCCGGCTGCGCGATCAGCGTGGCCGGCCAACCGGACAGTGGTGGGCCGAGCACGGTGATCAGCACCGCGCCGATCGCCGCGCCGCCGCCGACCACCACGCCCGCGGCGGCGCCCACGTCGGTCAGGCCGCGCCACCAGATGCCGAGCACCAGCAGCGGGCAGAAGCTCGACGCGGCGACCGCGAAGGCCAGCCCGACGACCTGCGACACGTCCAGCCCGGAGACGTGCAGTGCCAGCACCGCCGGCACACCACCGGCGATGACGGTGGCGAGCCGGAAACCGCGTACCGAGCCGCGACCGAGCACGTCCGTCGAGATCACCCCGGCGACGCTGGTCAGCAGCCCGGACGAGGTGGAGAGGAACGCCGCGAACGCGCCCGCGGCGACCAGCGCGGCGAGCAGCCGCCCGACCAGCCCGTCACCCAGGGCCGCGCCGGGTAGCAGCACCACCACCGCGTCGGTCTGGCCGCTGAGCAGCAGTTGCGGGGTGTAGATCCGGCCGAGGACCCCGTACAGGGTGGGCAGCAGGTAGAAAACGCCGACCAGGGCCAGCACGACCAGGGTGGTCCGGCGGGCCGCCGCGCCGTCCGGGTTGGTGTAGAAGCGCACCAGCACGTGCGGCAGGCCCATGGTGCCCAGGAAGGTGGCCAGGATCAGCGAGTACGTGGCGAACAGTCCCCGGTCGTCGGCACCGGCGGCGCTGGGCAGCAACCAGTCGTTGGCGTCGGTGGCCGCCCCGGACACCGACGGCACCGGGTCACCGGCGGCGAAGGTCAGCTCGTCGCCGGGGCGTACCTCCCGGATGTCGCCGTCGGGCAGGGTGAGGGTCGCCCGGTGCTCGACCACGACGGTGGTCGCGGCCCGGAACGTCGGCCCGTCGGGTGGGGTCACCGCCGGGCGGCCGTCGGCCTGCCACTGCAGCGCCAGGAAGATCACCGGTACGGCGAGAGCGGTCAGCTTGAGCCAGTACTGGAACGCCTGCACGAAGGTGATCGCGCGCATCCCGCCCAGCGCCACGTTCGCGGTCACCACGGCCGCCACCAGCAGGGCTCCGAGAGGGTACGGGGAGCCGGCCACCGTGGCCAGGGTCAGTCCGGCGCCCTGGAGCTGCGGCACCAGGTACAGCCAACCGATGAAGATCACGAAGGCGGTGGCCAGGATGCGGAGCCGACGTGAGCCCAGCCGCAGCTCGCAGAAGTCGGGCAGGGTGAACGCGCCGGAGCGGCGCAGCGGCGCGGCCACGAACAGCAGCAGGGCCAGATAGCCGGCGGCGAAGCCGACCGGGTACCAGAGCACGTCCACGCCGTACTTGAGGACCAGCCCGGCGATGCCCAGGAAGCTCGCCGCCGACAGGTACTCCCCGCCGATGGCGGCGGCGTTCCACGTCGGACTGATCGCCCGCGACGCCACCAGGAAGTCGGACGTGGTCCGGGCCAACCGCAGCCCGTAGAAGCCGATCCCGACGGTGACCAGGGTGACCGCGACGATGGCCGGGACCACGAAGTCGTTGCCCACTCAGCGCTCCGGCCGCTGCACCAGGTCGGTGAAGTCCTGCTCGTTTCGTTCGGCCAGCCGCACGTACGCCCAGCCCACGGCGATCAGGAACGGGAAGGAGGCCACCCCGAGCAGCAGCCAGGGCAGGTTGACGCCGGCCACGGTGGTCCGGCCGAGCGAGGGCGCGATCGCGAACAGCAAGGGCAGCCCGCCCAACCCGATGGCCACCACCAGGGACAAGCGCAGCGCCAACGCGAGTTGGGCCCGGACCAGGCCGCGGACCAGCGCCTCGCCGACCTGGGTCTGCTGGGCCAGCTCGGCGCGGGTCCGCTCGGCACGGGTGTCCTGCCGGGTGATCTCGGCCAGCACGATCCGGGACCGCCGGGGCGGCGGCACCGCAGCGCCTGACCCCACGTCCGGGAGTTGCTTGGCCACCCCGGCAGTCTCGCCGGCCGTACGCGATTGTCAAGCGGTGCGGTGTGCACACCGGTGGGTGGTGTTGTGCATAACCTGTGGAGAACGGGTCACGCCTGTGGATAACTGTCAGGCCAGGCCGATGCGCTCCGGCCGGGCCGAGGCGGAGCCGAGCCAGGTGTGCGGGTTGCCGTACCAGCACCAGCCCAGCTTGGGCGCGCCCTGGCTGATCCAGAGCGCCGGCACCCGCTTGTCACCGCAGCGGGAGCCGATCAGCGAGAAGCACCTGTTGCTCGCCAACGCGGCCGGGTGCAGCGTGATGAAGGCGAGCCCTTCGTCGATGCTGAGCGGCAGCCGGCCCTGCGCGGTGATCCCCTCCAGGGCGGTGGCCGGGGCCAGGTTGCGGTACTCCTCGCCCCGGTCGACGTCGAAGAGCAGGTACGCCGGCCCGGCGGGTACCTCCAACTCCTTGATCGGGTCGAAGCGGGGTAGGTCGTCCTCGGCGTAGTTCCGGTCGACGACGCCGGTCTTGCGCTTGCCGGCCAGGGTGGTCAGCGCCACCCGTTCCGGCACACCGATCAGGTCCCGGGTGATGACCAGCAGGAACGGCACCCGGGCGTCGGTGGGGCCGGGCAGCCCGGCGGTGCCCTCGACCGCAGTGGTCCGCAGTGGCGCGACCAGGTCGCGGAAGGCGTTCTCGGTCAGCCCGGCGAGGGCGGGGTAGCCGAGGTGCACCAGTCGGTCGAGTTGGTTGTCGAACTCGGATTCGGCGTTGAACGGGGTGTCGGTCACGCAGGCCTCCCGGAAGT
Organism: Micromonospora sp. NBRC 107095; assembly: GCF_030269705.1. Lineage (NCBI taxonomy): Bacteria > Bacillati > Actinomycetota > Actinomycetes > Micromonosporales > Micromonosporaceae > Micromonospora > Micromonospora sp. NBRC 107095. Next base: position 30,914 of record NZ_BSTU01000001.1, on the reverse strand, counting down.
CGTACGACCTATCGTACAACGTACGGCGAAGCGTTTCTCATTCCCGCTCAGCGACTCCAGTCCTGCTTCGCGGCCCTGACCAGCTTGTCCTTCAACTCCCTGGTGTGCCGCCGGCTCACCGGCAGCTCGGTCGAGTCGATCACCACCACGTAGCCGGAGTTGACCAGCCGCAACTCCGCGATCAACTTCAGCTGCACCAGGTACGACCGGTGCACCCGGACGAAACCGGCATCGGCCCAGCGCTCCGCGAGCGTGGCCAGCGAGACCCGCACCAGGTGCGACCCCTCCGCGGTGTGCAACCGGGCGTAGTCGCCCTGCGCCTCCACCCACCGCACCGCCGAGCGGGGCAGCATCCGGGTGGTGCCGGCCAACTCGATGGGGATGGTCGGGTCCTCCTCCGCGCGGGCCAACGCCGCCGGATGCGACGGCACCACCCGCGCCCCGATCACCCGGCGCAACGACTCGGCCAGCCGATCGGCGCGAACCGGTTTTCGCACGTAGTCGGTGGCGCCCAGATCGAAGGCGTCCACCGCGCCGTCGTCGTACGCGGTGACGAACACGATCGCCGGTGGGCGGGCGAAGCGGCGCAGCACCCGGGCCAGCTCCATGCCGTCCAGGCCGGGCATCCGGATGTCCAGGAAGACCACGTCCACGTCGGCGTCGCGCAACAATCGCAACGCCTCGGTGGCGTCCCCCGCCGTGTGCAGCCGGGCCACCCGGGGATCGGCCCGCAGGTGGTACGCCAGCTCGTCGAGCGCGGGCGGCTCGTCGTCCACGGCGAGGACGCGCAGGAAACCGGACGCGTTTACCACGCCCGTACCGGCTCGCTCGCTCACGAGCCGGCCCGCACGCCGGGGTGGAACTTCGGCACCCGCATGCTCACCTTCGTACCCGAACCCAGCCCGGTTTCCACGACCAGGCCGAACCGGTCACCGAAGACCGAGCGCAACCGCTCGTCGACGTTGGAGAGGCCGACGTGCTGGCCCGTGTCGTCACCCGGGTCGCCAGCGCCGCGGGCCAGCTCGGCGATCCCGGCCGTCAGCGTGGTCGGATCCATTCCCACTCCGTCGTCCTCCACCGTGATGTGACATTCGGCCCCCGCGTCCCGGGCCTCGATGCTCACCATGCCCGTGCCCGGCTTACGGGACAACCCGTGGCGAACGGCGTTCTCGACCAACGGTTGGAGGCAGAGGAACGGCAGCGTCACCGGCAGCACCTCCGGGGCGATCTGCAACCGCACCTGCAACCGGTCGCCGAACCGGGCCCGCTCGATGGTCAGGTACCGGTCGATCGACCGCAGCTCCTCGGCCAGCGTGGTGAACTCCCCGTGCGCCCGGAACGAGTACCTGGTGAACTCCGCGAACTCCAGGATCAGCTCCCGGGCCCGCTCCGGGTCGGTGCGCACGAACGAGCCGATCGCGGTCAGCGCGTTGTAGATGAAGTGCGGGCTGATCTGCGCCCGTAACGCCCGGATCTCGGCGCGGGCCAGCCGCTCCCGCGACGAGTCCAGCTCGGCCAGGGCGAGCTGGTTGCCGGCCCAGTGCGCCGTCTCCAGGGTGGCCTGCACCAACCCCGGAGGCGGTGGGCTGTCGGCGACCGCCACCAGCGCACCCACCACCCGGCCGTCCGCCCCCAGCAACGGTGCGACCACCGCCCCTCGGATCGGGCAGTCGACCCGGTCGCAGTGCAGCTCCTGCTCACCCAGCACCGTCGAACGGCCGGTGTCCACCGTCCGCCGGGCCGCCGCGAGCAGTTGCTCCCCGTGGTGGGTGCCGCGCCCGTCGAGGGCCAGCAACCGGTCGGCGTCGGTGAGCGCCAGACCGGCCGCGCCCACCAGAGCCCGCAGATGACGTACGGCCTTCGCCGCGCCCGCCTCGCTCAACCCCGCACGCAGCGGCTCGGCGGCCAGGCCGGCGGTGTGCAGCACCTCGTAGGTGGCCCGCTGGGTGGCGGTGGCGATGCCCCGGCGGGCCCGCAGCCGCAGCACCGCCAACAGGGCCGCGGTCAGCGCGGTGACGAGTGAGACGACGCCGACCACGGCGGAGAGGTTGGCAGCCACGCAGCGATCCTCGCCCCTGCGGGCCGGCGCGCCAACCCTCTAGTACGCGCCCTTACGGGCGAGCACCACCCCGACCGTGCGCCACAGGATGCTCAGGTCGTACGCGAGCGACCAGTTGTCGACGTAGTAGAGGTCCAGTCGGACCGACTCGTCCCAGGACAGATCGGAGCGGCCGGAGACCTGCCACAGCCCGGTCATGCCCGGGCGGACCAGCAGGCGGCGGCGCACGTCACCCAGGAAGTCACCGTCGTCGGCCGGCAGCGGGCGGGGCCCGACCAGCGACATCTCGCCCCAGAGCACGTTGATCAACTGCGGCAGCTCGTCCAGCGAGGTGGCCCGCAGGAAACGGCCCACCGGGAAGACCCGCGGGTCCTCCTTCATCTTGAACAACATGCCGTCGGTGTCGTTCCGGTCGACCAGGCTGGCCAGCCGCTCCTCGGCGTTGACGTACATGGTCCGGAACTTCCACACCCGGAACGTGCGCCCCTCGTGCCCCACCCGGGGCTGCCGGAAGAAGACCGGCCCGGGGTCGGAGATCCGGATCGCCACGCCGATGGCCACGAAGAGCGGGATCAGCAGCAGTAGACCGAGGCCGGCGGCGACCCGGTCCAGCAGGTTCTTGGCCAGCAGCGCCGGCCCGGAAAGGGTCGGCTCCTCGACGTGCAGCAGCGGCAGACCCTCGATCGGCCGGATGTGCACCCGAGGGCCGGCGATGTCGGTGAGCTGCGGGGCGACCACCAGGTCGACACCGGAACCCTCCAGCTGCCAGGCCAGCCGCCGCAGCTCGCCCGGCTCGGCGCTGGCCGACCCGCAGACGGCGATGGTGTCCCCGCCGACCTCACGGACCAGGGCCAGCACGTCTCGGCCGGAGTACACCGGCACCGGGGTCGGCATCCCCCGGGCCGCCGCGTACCCGTTGGTGATGTGGATGGCGACGGGCATCAGCCCGGCCGACGGGCTGCGGGTGACCGCCGCGTAGACCTCCAGGCACTCCGGCAGGGTGCCGACCAGCACCATCCGATGCGCGGCCTGGCCGGCCTGCCGGCGGATGTAGTGCAGGGCCCAGCGGGCCACGAACCGGCCCCAGAGGATCAGCAGCGCCGCACCGACCAGCGCGGTGCCCACGGTGAACCGGGAGAGCTGGGTCACTGTGGCGAAGGCGAGGAAGGAGACGCTCGCGGCCACCGTCACCGACGCCCGGATGACCCGCTTGTACTCGTCGGGCCCGAGCCCCAGATAGCGCCGGTCGTACGCCCGGTTGCCCCAGAGGATGACGACCCAGCCGAGCGGGAGCAGGAGGTAGGAGATGGTGTGGAACCAGGTCGGGTCCTGCTTGGTGCCGGAGAACCCGGAGGCGGCCTGGTCGAAGAGCTGGATGGCGATCCAGCTGGCGAACGCGGCCGCGCCGAAGTCGAGCAGCACCAGGATCGCCGTGTAGGGGCGGTGCCAACGGGAGACACGACGTCGCGCCCTGGCCCACGCCGACCGGGGTACACCGTTGTGCGTCGGCGGCGTCGGCGGCTGGATCTCGAAGCTGTCGACGTGCCGCACGAGTCTGCTCCGGCCTTCGTTGGATACCGGGCGCTGGAGGCTTGCCGTCACCTCACCCATGTCCTCCCGCATGACACGGGCCGCTCACTCGGCGTGAAGGCCCGGGTCGCCCACCGTCCCAGTCTCCCACGCGAGCCCGACCGGTTGCCGCCCCGAAGGAGATTGGCGACCGATGGTTACGGTGGGATCTGGCCGGCTCCACACCATTTCAGAAGCCGGGGACCGGGCCACTATACCGATGGATACGCGAACGGCGGGACCGGCGGACCGGAGCTTCGGCACAGTGAGGGCGATTCCACTCCGTGATCACCGAGTGTAGTTACTCACCGTACGAGACGGGACAACCGACGGTCAGCGAGCGGCTTGCCGCCGGTCTGGCAGGTCGGGCAGTACTGGAGGCTGGAGTCGGCGAACGACACCTCACGTACGGTGTCCCCGCACACCGGGCAGGGCAGACCGGTACGCGCGTGCACCTTCAGACCCGAGCGCTTCTCGCCCTTCAGTTCGGCGGCCCGCTGACCGAGGGACCGCTCGACCGCGTCACCGAGGACCTGCCGGGTGGCGGCGTGCAACGTGGCGATCTGGGCGTCGGTGAGCCGATCGGTGATCGCGAACGGCGACAGCTTCGCCGCGTGCAGGATCTCGTCGGAGTACGCGTTGCCCACGCCGGACAGCACCGACTGGTCGGTCAGCACCCCCTTGACCTGGCCCCGCCGGCTCCGCAACCGCTCGGTGAAGGTGGGCAGGTCCGCGGCGAGCGCGTCCGGGCCCAGCTTCGCCACCCCGGGGACCGCCGCGAGGTCGGTGACCAGGTACGCGGCCAGCTTCTTCTGGGTGCCCGCCTCGGTGAGGTCGAAGCCGGAACCGTCGTCGAGGCGTACCCGCACCGCAATCGGGCCCTTGCCCGGACGCAGTGGGGTGGTGGCGGGGAACGCCTCCCGGTAGTGCAACCAGCCCGCCCGCGCCAGGTGCACCACCAGGTGCAGGCCACCCTCGAAGAGGACATCGAGGAACTTTCCGTGCCGACTGGCGTCGACCACCGCCCGGCCGGCGACCTCGGTCGGCGCCGGCTCGTACGTCTTCAGGGCACTGATCGCGGCGATCTCCAGCCGATCGACACGCCGCCCCACCGCGCGCTGTCGCAGGTAACCCGCGAGCGCCTCAACCTCCGGTAGCTCGGGCACCAGCCAACGGTAGCCTTCTTTCCCGTGAGAATCGTGGTGGCGCACAACCGGTACCGGGAAGCCCAGCCGTCCGGTGAGAACACGATCGTCGACTCGGAGATCGCTCAGCTCACCGCCGCTGGCGTCGAGGTGCTGCCCTTCATCCGCAGTTCGGACGAGATCCCGTCGATGTCGAAGGCGGCGAAGGCGTTGCTGCCGATCTCGCCGATCTGGGCTCCGCGCGCCCAGCACGACCTGAGCCGGCTGCTCACCGAGCACCGACCGGACGTTCTGCACCTGCACAATCCGTACCCCCTGCTCTCGCCCTGGGTGGTGCGGACCGCGCACCGGCACGGCGTGCCGGTGGTGCAGACGGTGCACAACTACCGGCAGGTCTGCTCCTCGGGGATCTACTTCCGCGACGGGGTGATCTGTCAGGACTGCAAGGGTCGGGCGCTGGGGGTGCCCGCGATCAAGCACCGCTGCTACCGCGACTCGGCGGCGCAGAGCGCGCTGATGGCGACCACCCTGGCCGTACACCGGGGCACCTGGCGCTCGGTGGACCGGTACATCGCGCTCACCTCGGCGATCGCCGACCACCTGCGCGACTACGGCATCCCGGACGAGCGCATCGTGGTGAAGCCGAACTCCGTACCCGACCCGGGTCGGCCGGCGCCGCTCGGTGACGGGTTCCTCTACATGGCCCGGCTCTCCCCGGAGAAGGGCGTCGACCTGCTGTTGGACGCCTGGCGTCGGCACCCGGTGGGTGCGCTGGGCACGCTGCGGGTGGCCGGCGACGGTGAGCTGCGCCACCTCGTGGAGGCAGCCGCCGCCGAGCGGCGCGACGTGGTCTACCTCGGTCAGCTCGACCGGGCCGGCGTGCGGGCCGCGGTCGAGGCGAGCGCTGTGGTGATCGCCGCCGCGATGTGGCACGACGTGCTGCCCACCGTGATCATCGAGGCGATGGCGAGCGGCCGGCCAGTGCTCGGCACCGCGTTGGGCGGCATTCCGTACCTGGTCGGGGCCGACGCCCCGCACGAGCCCGCCGGCACCGGGCCGGCCGCCGTCGCCTCAACGGTCGCCTCACCTGTCGCGTCCGAGGTCGCCTCGCCGATCGCCCCCGGGGTCGGGCGGTCGGCGATGCCGGCCGGTATCGCTCAGGGCGAGGCCGGTTGGGTGGTCGCGCCGGAGCCAGCCGCGCTCGCAGCCGCCCTGCCGGTCGCCCGCGCCGGTGCGCCCGGACTGGCCTCGGCCGCCCGCGCCCGCTACGAGCGCACCTTCCACCCCGACGTCGTCACCAAGCGGCTCATCGACATCTACGCGGGCCTGTCCCGTACCCCCCACCACGTCTGAACCCGCGCCGCTCGCCGCCCCGCCGCCGGCTTGAGGCAGCAACTTCAGGGTTGTTGCGGTCTGCCGGCGGCTGGAGGCAGCAACATCAGGGAAGTTGCGTGGATCTTGAAGCGGGGCGGGGCGGATGCCCGGCGGGCCCGCCGGGCGGGGGCGGGTCAGCGTAGGGAGGCGCGGGCCGAGAAGGCGATGCTGGCCAGCAGGAAACCGCCGTTGACGATGGTGAAGGCGATCATCACCCAGAGGGCCAGCGCGGGGGCCACCGCGAGCACCAGGGCGGCCACGAAGATCACCGCGCCGTAGTCGCGGACCAGCTTCACCAGGCGCACCGGCAACGAGGTCGAGGTGACCATGCTGGCCGCGTTCGGGCCGGCCTGCATCACCGACGTGACCAGGTTGACCATCCAGGTGCCGGCGAAGGCCGCCACCAGCCAGGTCGGCGTGGACGGCTGCTGCGCCACGGCGGTGGCGGCCAGCGCGGCCACCAGGGCGATCTGCGCGGCCACGTCGCAGAGCACGTCGACCCGCGCGCCGGCCGCGCTGCCCTGGCCGGTCACCCGGGCGAGCTGCCCGTCCGCGCAGTCCAGTGAGTACGCCACCTGCCAGCCGATCAGGGCGAGCAGGCCAACCAGCCAGGCCGGTACGTCCCCGGCGGCGACCGGGCCGGCGAGCGCCACCACGGTGACCGAGGTGGCCAGCCCGAGCACCAGGTTGGCGATGGTCAACGCTGTCGGTCGCAGCCCGAGCCGCTGGGCCACCAGCGCGAAGACGGCCCCCAGCCACTGGCTGATCGACTCGCTGAACAGGCCGCCACCCCGGTTGACCCGGTGGAAGTCGGCGACGGTGGGACGGGGGTCAGCCAAGCTGGTCGCGGATTGCACCGGCGTAGTCTGCCAGCCGTTCCCGGGTCTCGGTAGGCGACAGTGCCAGGTGTTCGAGGATGGTGTACCGGTCCGGGCGGGTACGCGGCGCGAACTGCACCGCCTCGACGAACTGGTCGTCGGTGAGCGCGACCTCGGCGGGGAGCCGGGGCAGGCCGTGCCGGGCGAGGCAGGCCGACATCTCGCCGAAGCGGCGGAGGTCGCCACGCAGCCAGGTGCAGAACAGCGCGCCCAGCCCGGCCAGCTCGCCGTGCGAGGCGGTGCCGGGGAAGAGCGAGTCGACCGCGTGCATGATCTCGTGGCAGCCGCCGCTGCACGGGCGGCTGGTGCCGTCGACGGCCATCGCCAGGCCGCTGGAGATCAACGCTTCGGCGAGGACGATCACGAAGGCGTCGTCGCTCATGTCGCCCGGATGGTTGAGCACCGCTTCGGCGCCCGCCCGCGAGAGCGAGGCGGCCAGCCCGTCGACCGGCTCACCGCGTACCTGCCGGGACAGTTCCCAGTCGGCCAGCGCGCTGATGTTGCTGATCACGTCGCCGATGCCGGCCCGGTTGTGCCGGTCCGGGCCGCTGTCCACGAAGTCCAGGTCGACGATCACCCCGATCGGGATGTGGACGCCGTAGGAGCCCTTGATCCCGTCGGTGATCAGGCTGGCCACCGGGGAGGCGATCCCGTCGTTGGCGAGGCTGGTCGCCACCGACACCATCGGCAGCCCACGGCGGGTGGCCGCGTACTTGGCCACGTCGATGGTCTTGCCGCCGCCGATGCCGACGACCGCGTCGTACGACCGGGCACGGAGTTTGCCGCCCAGGTCGTCGGCGGCGTCCAAGGTCCCGCCGGAGACGGTGAAGACGTCCGCCGAGCGCAGCGACGGTCGGATCAGCTCCGCGATCTGGGCACCCTGACCCGGGCCGACCACCACCGCGACGTCGCCCCCGGAGGAGATCCGCCCGTCGGCCAGGATCGCGCCCAGATCGGCGACCGCCCCGCGTCGCACGTCGATGTGCAGCGGGGTGAGGACGCTACGAGCTAGTAGCGGCACGCGATCTCCCGCGCGCGGGCCAGGTCGGCGTGGTTGTCGACCTCGACCCACGGGACGTCACCGATCGGCGCCGCCCGCACCTCTCCGCCCCGGTCGGAGAACTCCTGGTAGCCGTCCTCGTAGTAGAGGTTCGGGTCCCGTCGCCAGGTGGCCTCCAGCGCGTCGGCGAGGGCGTCGGCGACCTGCGGCTCGATCAGCGTCGCGCCGATGTACTCCCCGTACGCCTCGCCCGGGTCCATGACCTTGGTGATCCGGGTGAGCTGGCCGGCGGCGTCGAAGGTGGTCTTCATCTCCTCCTCGGCCAGCGGCTTGAGGGTGTCCACGGCGAGCAGGATGCCCGGGCCACGCTCGGCGAGCAGGGTCTTCTCCACGCTCACCGGGTGCACGGTGTCCCCGTTGACCAGCAGCACCCCGCGCGCGAAGTACTCCCGGGCCAGCCAGAGCGAGTAGGCGTTGTTCCACTCCTCGGCCTTGTCGTTGTGCACCAGGGTGAGCGTGACGCCGTACTTCTTCTCCAGGTCCGCCTGGCGGGAGACGACCGCGTCCGCCGCGTAGCCGACGACGATCACGATCTCGGTGAGCCCGACCTCGGCGAGGTTGCCCAGCGCGATGTCCAGGATCGTCGTCTCGCCGTCCACCGGCACCAACGCCTTGGGCAGGGTGTCGGTGTACGGGCGCAGCCGTCGTCCCGCGCCGGCCGCGAGCACCATTCCGATCATCGCGACATCCTCCCTCGTCCTGCTCCGGTCACCGCTGGAGGATAGCCCCGGCCGGGTGCGCCGCTCCGGCCAACCGGTCAGCCGGGCAACGCCGCCAGGTCGGCGAGCATGGTCAGCCGCTCCTCCGCGCTGAGCGTGGCGTACGGGCCGGCGGCCCGCCGGTCGGTCTCCAGTTCGATGGCGCGCCGCTCGGGACCGGGCGGCAGGGCGGCGATGCTCGACGCGGTGTGCCCGGCGGCGGCCCAGGCGGCGGCGTGCGCGTCGGCCCGGTGGTGACGCAGCGCGCCGAGCCGGTTGAGCAGCAGCACACCCGACGGGGTGCCGTCCGGCTCGTACGGGGGCGCCAGCGCGGCGAAGGCCGACCCGCCCCGGTCCTCTTCCTCGTCGGCCAGCACCAGGGCGTACGACAGCAGTCGGCCGAGCACGGCGACCAGTCGCGCCACCCGGTCGTCGTGACCGGCCCACAGCTCCTCGGTGACCTCGGCGTGCACCTGGTAGAGCTCGGTGAGGAAGGCGGCACCCCGTTCGGTGGCGGAGAGGGTGCCGTCCGGGCTGCGGTAGATCATCCCGTGGGCCACCTGCTTGTCCACGGCTCGTCGGCAGACGACCGGGTCGTGGTACCGGGTGATTGCCGCGAACCCGGGCCCGTCGACGGTGCCGCCGGGTGCGGCCAGTCGGGTGCGCAGGTCGACCAGGAAGCCGGTCGCGGTGACCCCGCCGTAGCGCTGGGACAGTTCGGCGCCACCACCGTCCCGGCCGGCAAGCATTCCGGCGCGGAAGGTCCGGTCCACCGCCGGTGCGAGCAGCCCGGCGATCCGGTGGGGCGCCAGCGCGACGGTGTTCACAGACCGATCGACCGGAGGACGGCGAAGCCCTCCTCCGCGATCCGCCGGATCAGCCCGTCGTTGACGTCGCGGTGCTCGTCGAGCACCGTCAGATCGTGCTCGGCCAGCCAGCGGTACTCGGTGTGCTTACCGGCTTCCAGCCTCGGGCGGTCGAGGTCACCGTCGACGCGGACCAGAAAGTCGTGTTCGGTCCGGGCCAGGCCGTCGTCGCCGACGTAGCTGTACTCGCCCACCTGGCCCAGGACGTGCGAGAGGACCCAGCCGGTCTCCTCGGTGATTTCCCGGCGCAGCGCCTCGTCGATGTCCTCGCCCGGCTCCAGGTGGCCGCCGACGATGTCCCAGCAGTTGGGGAACAGGCGTCGGTGTGGTGAGCGGCGCTGGAAGAAGATGCGGCCGTCATGGTCGACGATCAGCGCGCCGGCGCAGCGCAGGGGCTCGGTGGACACCATCCGACAGTAGCCAGCGTCCGCAGCTTGTGCGATGCCGCTCTTGTCCCGGAAACATCCACCGACCACCATGTCTGTACCGAATGCCACCGTCCCAAAGGGGTGATGCGTGATGCAGGTACGGGATGCGATGTCCAGCCAGGTCCTCGTCGTCGGTCCGGAGCACACGCTCCGCCAGGCGGCCCGGATGATGTCGGCCCGAGGTGTCGGGTCGGCGGTCGTGATCGACCCGGATTCCGAGGGCGTGGGGATCATGACCGAACGCGACGTGTTGAAGGCCATCGGCGCCGGCCTGGACTGCGACGTGGAACGCACCGGTGCCCATCTGACCTGGGACGTTGTCTACGCGGGGCCGGAGTGGACAGTGGCCGAGGCCGCCGCCGCGATGGCCCGGGGCGGGTTCCGGCACCTGGTGGTGCTGGACGGCCGGGAGGTCGCCGGCGTGATCTCGGTGCGGGACATCATGCGGGTCTGGTCGGAGAGCCAGGCGGTCGCCACGACCTGACCGGAGGTGGTGTGCCGGGCCGGATCGATGGGTAGACATCCCCTTGCGGGCGCGGAGATGCCGTGGTCCGCGGGGGGAGGTCCCGATGCGCGACGCGGAGCGGCTGGTCGAGCAGCAGTACGCGATGCTTCTGCGTCGGGACGTGGCCCGGTTGCCGGATCTCTACGCACCGGAGGCGTTCTACGCCATGCCGGGGGTGACGGTCCGCCCGATCGAGCTGCCCGCGCTGCTGCGCACCTGGACCGGCGCCTTCGGAGACCTGCGGGTCGAGCCGATGGGTTCGGTCCGCACCAGCGGAGGCGCGGCGGTCGAGCTGCGGCTGACCGGCACCCACACCGGCACCCTGCACTCCCCGTACGGCACCGTCGCGCCCACCGGCCGGGTGGTGAGCTGGGAGGTGGCCGACGTGGTCCGGGCCCGCAAGGGCCGGATCACCGCCTGGCGTTCCTACTTCGACTGGAGTCAGCTCCTCGACGCGCTCGGCGTGCAGTTTGAGGGGCTTTCCCGGGCCGCGCAGCACGACGCGCTCGCCCTTCCGGTCTGATCTGCCGCCGACCGGTCCCGCTCAGTCACCCGACCCGGTGGCTCAGGATGCGGACATCGCCGTGCCGACCGCGCGTTCCCCGTCGCCGCCCGTACGCTCAACATCCATGACCGCCGAGCAGCTGATCTCCTTTGCCCGTGGGGCTCCCTCGCTGGACATCGTCGATGTCGAGGGGCTCAAGGCCGCCGCCGTCCGCGCCTTCGACGCCGACCCCGCTGGGGTGACGGCGTACGGCACCTCCGTCGGGTACCTCCCGCTGCGGAAGTGGATCGCCGAGAAGCACGGGGTCGAGGCCGACCAGGTGCTGGTCACCAACGGGTCTCTCCAGGCCGACGCGTTCCTCTTCGACCACCTGGTCCGCCCCGGCGATGCGGTGGTGGTGGAGCGCCCGACGTACGACCGGACGCTGCTCAACCTCCAGCGGATGGGCAGCGAGCTGCACGGCATCTCGGTCCAGCCGGATGGCCTGGACACTGCCGAGCTGCGCAAGCTGCTGGAGTCCGGGGTCCGGCCCCGGCTCGCGCACATCATCCCGAACTACCAGAACCCGGCCGGCATGACGCTGTCGCTGGAGAAGCGCCGGGAGTTGCTCGACCTGGCCGCCGAGTACGAGTTCACGATCTTCGAGGACGACCCGTACGCGGACATCCGCTTCCGTGGTGAGGCGCTGCCGTCGATGCTCTCGCTGGACACCCGCAACGTGGTGGTGCACGCGTCGAGCTTCACCAAGACGGTCTGCCCGGGTGTGCGGGTGGGTTACCTGGTCGGCCCGGCCGACCTGATCGCCGCCATCGCCAAGAACGCGACGAGCCTCTACATCTCCCCCGGGATGGTGTCCCAGGCGATCGTGCACCAGTTCTGCGTCTCCGGTGACATCGACCGCTCGATCGAGACGGTCCGGGCGGCGCTCGGCGAACGGGCCCAGGTGCTCGCCGAGTCGTTGCGCCGGCACCTGCCGCAAGCGCGGTTCGTGGAGCCCGACGGTGGCTACTTCCTGTGGGTGGAGTTCCCGCAGGACGTGCTTGTCGACCGGCTCGCCCCGGCGGCGGCAGAGCGCGGCGTCGCCGTGGTCAAGGGCAGCGACTTCATGGTGGACGGCGGGCGGCACGCGCTCCGGCTGGCCTTCTCGGCGGTGACCGCCGACCGGATCGACGAGGGCGTCCGGCGGCTCGCGGCGGCTGTTGAGGCCGTCCGGGACTGACATTATCTGTCGGGTTCCCGACAGAACGACGATGCCGGCCGTCCCGGGGCTCCCCTCCGGGCGGCCGGCTGGCCCACAATGCTGCGAGCGTCACCCCGTCAGCTGCGGACATCACCGCCCGGCCCCCGGGCCGGCCCCGCCCGGGTGGACGCGGCAGCACAACCTCCCGCCCCCACAGGTGCCGGGCGGGCCGTGTCGTCCCCCGCACACCCCCCGATGCGGCCCGGCCCGCCCGGCGCCGCCCCCCACGCGACCGCCGTCACACCGGTCCTCGACGCCGGTCGGCGTAGCCTGCAAGCCGCAGCTGAGCGCGGGAGGTGACGCGATGACGGATCGGACAGAGCGGGACCGGACGGCACCGTCGACCAGCGGTCGGGTGCTGCGACCTCGGGCGTGGCCCTCCCCGGTGCGGGCCATGACCCGCATCCTCAACGCCGACGGCTCGCCGCCCGTCCCGACCCCGACCGGCCCCGGCCGCAGCGCGGTGGTCGACTGCGCGCTCTACGTCGACGGCAAACGGCAGCCCGGCGACTGGACGTACGCGGAAGCGCTGGCCGCGGCCCGCCGCGAGGAGCACGGCTTCGTCTGGATCGGTCTGCACCAGCCGGAGCTGGCCGAGATGACCGCCATCGCGGAGACGTACGGCCTGCACGAGCTGGCGGTCGAGGACGCGGTCAAGGCCGAGCAGCGCCCCAAGCTGGAGCGGTTCGGCGACGTCGTCTTCCTGGTGCTGCGTACCGCCCGGTACTGCGAGCACACCGAGCTGACCGAGAACTCCGAGGTGGTGGAGACCGGGCAGGTGATGCTCTTCATCGGCCCGAACTTCGTGATCAGCGTCCGGCACGGGGACGCCTGCCGACTCGCCCCGATCCGCGCCGATCTGGAGACCAAGCAGGAGTTGCTGCTGCACGGCCCGTGGGCGGTGGCGTACGGGGTGACCGACCGGGTGGTCGACCTCTACCTGGAGGTGGCCGAGCAGATCGAGGACGACCTGGACGTGCTGGAGGCGGAGGTCTTCGACCGGAACGGCCACGGCCGGATCCAGCGGATCTACCAGATGAAGCGGGAGCTGGTGGAGTTCAAGCGGGCGGTGGTGCCGCTGCAACGGCCGCTGATGACGCTGACCTCGCAGGTCAACCGGGACGTGCCCAAGGAGATCCGCAAGTACTTCCGGGACGTGCAGGACCACCTCAGCCGCACCGTGGAACAGGTGAACTCCTACGACGACCTGCTGAACTCGATCCTCCAGGCACGGCTGGCCCAGGTCACCGTCGACCAGAACAACGACATGCGCAAGATCGCCGCGTGGGCGGCCATCGCCGCGGTCTGGACCTCCATCGCCGGCGTCGAGGGCATGAACTTCGACAACATGCCCGAGCTGAAGATGACGTACGGCTATCCGGTGGCGCTGGCCCTCATGCTCGGCGTCTCGTTGGCCCTCTACCGCTGGTTCCGCCGCAACGGCTGGCTCTGAGCCGCGACGCGGAAGCGCCGACGAGCGGGGGGACCCACTCGTCGGCGCTTCACGCGCTGTCGCTGACCTCAGCGGCGGCCGTTGGTGCGGGCAGTGTCCTTGCCCAGCGCCTTGGTGAGGTCGTCGGTCGGTCGGCCGGAGACGTCAGTGGCGCCCTCGGCGACCGACGGGACCTTGTCGGTCGGGCGAACACCGGTCTGCTTGGCCGGGGCGGTGGTGCTGGCGCTGGAACCGCCGGCCACCGCCGAGCTGCCCGCGCCGGTCATCCCCGTCGCGCCGGAGATGGCGGAACCGTCCGACCCCTTGGTGGCGGACGGCGTACGGACCTCGATCGAGTCGACCTCGTCGCGCATCGGCTCCAGGGTGCTGCGGGTCGGGTCGTACTCGGCCCACTCCTGCTGCTCCCGGCGGCGGCGCAACGCGACCGCGCCGGCCAGGCCGGCGATGGCACCCGCCGCCAACAGGCCGGTCATCATCGAGCCGCGACGACGCGGCTGCTTCTTCTTACCGGTGATCCGCATGGTCTTCGACTTGGCCTTCCTGGTCAGCGGCCCTGCCTGCGCGGCGCCGTCACGAGCTGCCGCCGCCAGCGGTGCCAGCGTGGTGAGAGTCGTGCCCCAGCCGGTCGCCGCGCGGTCGCGTACCTTCACCGCGGTCGGCCCGACGTAGCCCCGGGCCACCTGGACCCTCGGGCCGACGGTCGCGCCGGCGCCCTTCGCGGCGTGGTTGGCTGCCTGCATCAGGTGGCTGATGCTCTGGTTCAGCTCGGCCTTCGCCAACTGCGCCTGGGACTGCCGCCGCCCGAATCCAAACACGGTCCTACCTCCTGGGAGTTGTTCCTTCGTCATCCTCCACCTTCGGATGCCTCCGCGATGCCAGATCGGGCACATGGGAGGATCCGCATGGAACTGACCAACGAGTGAGGAGTACCCGTGGCCGAGGCTGTCTACGCCACCCTGCACACCAACGCTGGCCCGATCCGGCTGGAGCTCTTCCCCAACCACGCGCCGAAGACCGTCCGCAACTTCGTCGACCTGGCCGAGGGCAACCGTGAGTACACCGACCCGCGCACCGGTCAGCCGGGCAACGGTCCGTACTACGACGGCACCATCTCGCACCGGGTGATCAGCGGTTTCATGGTCCAGATGGGCGACCCGACCGGCACCGGTCGGGGCGGGCCGGGCTACAAGTTCGCCGACGAGTTCCACCCGGAGCTGCGGTTCGACCGTCCCTACCTGCTGGCGATGGCGAACGCCGGACCGGGCACCAACGGTTCGCAGTTCTTCATCACCGTGTCCCCGACGCCGCACCTCAACAACCGGCACACCATCTTCGGCCAGGTCGCCGACGAGGAGTCGGTGAAGGTCGTGGACTCGATCGCGAACACCCCGACCGGTCCGAGCGACCGTCCGCTCCAGGACGTCGTCATCGAGCGGGTCGAGATCGAGCGGTCTGCTTCCTGAGCGACCGGCGAGGTACCTTTGCTCGCATGATTGAGCGCTCCGGAGCATGGCCGGTGGACCGCGCGGCGGCGGACGGAAGGTCGGCCCGGTGAGCGAGTCGCCACCGACCACCCCGGTCTGCTACCGGCACCCCGGTCGGGAGACCTACGTCCGCTGCACCCGCTGCGACCGGCCGATCTGCCCGGACTGCATGCGGGAGGCCTCGGTCGGGCACCAGTGCCCGGAGTGCGTCAACGAGGGGCGTCGCAGTGTCCGGCCGGCGCGTACCGCCTTCGGCGGCGGTACGGCCGGCCGGCACGGCTATGTCACCAAGGCAATCATCGCCCTGAACGTGCTGCTCATGCTGCTCTCCATCGCCTCGGACCGGGGTGGGGACGCGGCGGTGGGCGGTTCCGGCTTCGGCGGGCTGATGGGTGGCAGCACCCCCCTGACCAACTGGGGTTCGGTGCTCGGGCTGGCGTTCTTCCCGGACGGCACGCTCGGTGGCATCGCCGACGGCGAGTGGTACCGGCTGGTCACCGCGATGTTCCTGCACTACGGCGTGATCCACCTGCTGCTGAACATGTGGGCACTGTGGGTGCTCGGCCGGTCGTTGGAGGCCAACCTCGGGCCGCTGCGCTTCGGCGCGTTGTACCTGATCGCGGGGTTGGGCGGTAACGTCGCCGCCTACCTGTTCAGCGCGCAGAACTCGGCCACGGCCGGCGCGTCGACGGCGGTCTTCGGCCTCTTCGCCGCGCTGATCATCATCGAACGCAAGCTGGGTCGGGACATCTCCCAGGTGATCCCGATCCTGGTGATCAACCTGGTGTTCACGCTGACCGTGCCGGGCATCTCGATCCCCGGGCACCTGGGCGGGTTGGCGGTCGGCGCTTTGATGGCGTTGGTGCTCGCGTACGCGCCGCGTGGTCGGCGGACGCTGGTGCAGGTCGCCGGTGGGGTGATCATCCTGGCGGTGCTGCTGGCGCTGGTGCTCTTCCGGACCGCCCAGCTGCTCAGCTGACAGATCAGCTGACCGGGCGGGCGGCCCGCAGCGCGGCGGCCACCTCCTCCGGGGTGGCGCCCAGGTCGTAGCGGCCGAACAGGTGCAGCGAGTCGCCCGCGTCGATCTCCAGGGTTTCGCTGGTCAGCCCCAGCCGGGGCCGCCGGTCGACGGCGATGGCCTCGACCGCCGACCAGGGCAGCAGCCGCCGGCCGGCGAAGCCATGGATGACGGTGAGCCCCGCCGGGTCGACCGCCAACCGGACCGGCGCGACCAGATCACGTACCGCCCAGACGGCCAGCGCCGCGGCGGCCAGGGCGGCCACCGTCAAACGGACCGGGTCACCGTCGGCGAAGAGCAGCCCGAGCGCGACGAGCAGGGCGGCACCGGCCAGCTTCGCCGCCGGGAGGGTCGACGGCACTCGCCACTGTCGTACCGGGGAGGTCTCATCCACCCGCCCAGCATGCCAGCGGTGGTCGGGTAGCGCCTGGGCGGACGACTCGTCGACGGACGACGTAGGATCGGGGCAGCCCAAGTTACCGGGGAGTAAACATGAGTGACGCGGTCATCGTCGGCGCGGTTCGTACCCCGGTCGGGCGGCGCAAGGGCAGCCTCGCCAGCGTCCACCCGGTCGACCTCTCGGCGCACGTCCTGCGCGCCCTCGCCGAGCGCACCGGGCTCGACCCGGCCCAGGTCGACGATGTCTTCTGGGGCTGTGTGTCCCAGGTCGGCGAGCAGTCGTGGAACATCGCCCGCAACGCCGTGCTCGCCGCCGGCTGGCCCGAGTCGGTGCCCGGCACCACACTGGACCGGCAGTGCGGCTCCAGCCAGCAGGCCCTGCACTTCGCCGCCGCGACGGTGCTCTCCGGCCAGGCCGACCTGGTGGTCGCCGGCGGAGTCGAGTCGATGACCCGGGTGCCGATGGGCTCCAGCGTGGCCGGCGGCATGCCGTTCAGTGACCAGTTGCGCGCCCGCTACCGGGGCGTCGAGGGCTTCGCCGACGACGCGCCGCTGCCGTTCAACCAGGGGGTCGGGGCCGAGCTGATCGCCCAGCGGTGGCGCCTCTCGCGTACCCAGCTCGACGAGTTCGCGCTGGCCAGCCATGAGAAGGCAGCCGCCGCACAGGACGCCGGCGCGTTCGACCCGGAGCTGGCAGCGGTGCCACTCGCCGACGGCGGCAAGTTCGCCGCCGACGAGGGGATCCGCCGGGAGACCTCCCTGGAGAAGCTGGGCGAGCTGGCCACCCCGTTCCGCGCCGACGGCGTGGTGACCGCCGGCTCCGCGTCCCAGATCTCCGACGGCGCAGCGGCCCTCGCGGTGACCACCTCCGAGTGGGCCAGCCGGCACGGCCTGCGCCCACTGGCCCGGATCCACACCGCCGTGGTCGCCGCCGACGACCCGGTCGCCATGCTCACCGCGCCCATCCCGGCCACCGCGAAGGCGCTGCGCCGCGCGGGGCTGGGCATCGAGGAGATCGGCGTGTACGAGGTGAACGAGGCGTTCGCGCCGGTGCCGCTGGCCTGGCTGGCGGAGACCGAGGCCGACCCGGAGCGGCTCAACCCGCGCGGCGGGGCGATCGCCCTCGGTCACCCGCTCGGCGGCTCCGGTGCCCGGATCATGACCACCATGCTCCAGCACATGCGTGACAACGGGATCCGCTACGGCCTGCAGACCATGTGCGAGGGCGGCGGCATGGCCAACGCCACCATCGTCGAGCTGGTCTGACGCGGTCGGAAAAGACGTGGCCCCGGCCGGGGAGGGCCACTTAGGGTGCCCAGCGTGACGACGATTCCCGGTGAGCGCGCAACCGACTGGTCCGACGAACGGTGGCAGATGCGGGCCCGCTCCTGGGTCGACGCGCAGCTGAGCCGGGCCGGTCGCCGGGTGACCGGGCTGGTGGAAGCTCGGGTTCGCCCCTGGTCGCTGGTCTGGCGGGTGCCCACCGACGACGGCCCGGTCTGGTTCAAGGCCAACAACCCGGGCACTGTGCACGAGGCGGTCCTGATCACGGCGCTCGCCGAGTTGACGCCCGACCGGGTGCTGACGCCGATCGGTGTGGACCCGAAGCAGGGCTGGTCGCTGCTGCCCGACGGCGGCGAGTCGTTGCGGGACGTGCTGGCGCGCGACAGTGATCTGGCGCACTGGGAGCGGGCGCTGCCCGGGTATGCGGCGCTGCAACTGGTGAGCGCCCCGCACGCCGACGAGTTGGTCGCCCTGGGCGTGCCGGACCAGCGGCCGGAGGTGCTGGCCAGGCTCTTCGCCGAGTTGCTCGACGACCGCGAGGCGCTGCTGATCGGTGCCGAGGGCGGGCTCAGCCCGCAGCTGCACGAGCGGCTGCGGGCCGAGGTGCCGTCGTACGCCCAGCGGTGCCGGCGGCTCGCCGACATCGGCATCCCGGCCACCGTGCAACACGACGACCTGCACGACGGCAACGTCTTCGCGGGTCGGGACGGCTACCGCTACTTCGACTGGGGTGACGCCTCGGTGGCGCACCCGTTCGGCACGTTGCTGGTGACCCTGCGTTCCATCGCGGACGCCAGGAAGCTCGCCGCCGACGACGCCCAACTGGTCCGGTTGCGCGACGCCTACCTGGAGGCGTGGACCGAGCGTTACGACCGCCGAGCCCTGGTCGAGGCCGCCGACCTCGCGATCGGTCTGGGACCGGTGAGCCGGTCGCTCTCCTGGCGTCGCGCGCTGGACACCGCCGAGGAGTCCCGCGCCGAGTACGCCGGCGCCGTCCCGGGTTGGCTGGAGGAGCTGTTCGCCGCCGGTCCATTCCAGCCCACCGTCTGACCACTACCCGTCCGAGTCGAAAATCGGACAGGCAGTGCGACGGGAGGCGTGGAACTTCCAAAAAAGCTCCGTGACCCACGTCACCCCGGCAGGGGCATCGTTGGGCAGGTCATGGACGTCTTCTCCCGAACGTTCCTTCCGGCCGCCGCCGAGGCTGGCCTGGCCGTGCAGACGGTGAGCCGGCACATGCCGGTCTTCCGCCGCTGCGTCGGCTCCGGTGACGCCACCATCCTGGTCACCCGTTGCAGCCGCCCCGACCGCCCGGTCACCGGCGACTATCTGTTACTGCTCACGCACCGTCGACTGGTGGTGACCCAGCAGACCCGCCTCCTGCACCGACTGCGCCTGCACCTCAACACCGAGCTCCGCGAGCTGAGCAACGTCACCTGGAGCCCGGACCCGCGGTTGCAGTCGGTCGAGATGGCGGCCACCGCGATCGACGGGATCCGTGAGCGGTTCCTGATCCGGACCAGCCACCCGAAGCAGGTCTGGCAGCTCGACGCGTTGCTCAACCAGGCCTTCCGGACCCGCCTGCGGCCAACCGGCGCGCGGGTCGTCGCCAGCATCGGTGACACGCCGGCCGCCGCACGGCCCGGGATGTTCGCTCCGTCCTGGTGAGCTGACCCCCCGTCGGGCGTCGCACCGCCTTTACCGAACTCGAACACGCGCCGATCGCACCCGGCCCACCGGGTCGGCAATCATGGGCCGGTGACCGCCGAAACGCCGCATCGCGGGCTCGTCCTCGTCGTGGAGGACGAGCCGGCCATCGCCGACCTGGTTCGGCTCTACCTCACCCGGGACGGGTTCGGTGTCCACCTGGAACGTGACGGCGAGGCCGGCCTGAGCGCGGCCCGCCGGTTGCGTCCGGTGGCCTGCGTGCTGGACATCGCGCTGCCGGGCCTCCCCGGCACCGAGATCTGCCGCCGGCTGCGCGAGGCCGGCGACTGGACTCCGGTCATCTTCCTCACCGCCCGGGACGACGAGGTGGATCGGATCATCGGCCTGGAGTTGGGCGCCGACGACTACGTCACCAAACCGTTCAGCCCACGGGAGCTGGTCGCCCGGGTGCGCGCGGTGCTGCGCCGTTCCGCCGGCGGCCCGGTGGGAGCGGACCGACCGCGGGTCGTCGGCGAGGTGACGCTCGACCCGGCCCGCCGCACGGTCACCGCAGCCGGTGCCCCGGTGCAGCTCACCTCCACCGAGTTCGACCTGCTCGCCCACCTGATGGCCCGGCCCGGCCGGGTCTTCAGCCGGGAGGAGTTGCTGGCCGGGGTCTGGGGGTACGCGGCGCACGCCGGCACCCGGACGGTGGACGTGCACGTCGCCCAGGTGCGAGCGAAACTCGGCCCGGCCAGCGTGATCCGGACCCATCGCGGCGTGGGGTACGCGGTCGATGCCTGAGGGCCCCGGGCACGTCGAGTCGCCGACCATGGCCCTGCCGGTGGTCGGCGCCAGCCCACCCGCCGCACCTCGACGGGGCCGGTTCGGTCGTACGCTCACCGCCCGCGCGGTGCTGGTCACCTGCGCGGTGGCGCTGGTGTCGGTGCTGGTCACCGCCATCGTCGCGGTGCCGTTGGCGATCCGTGGCGCGGAGCGGGGCGAGCAGGAGGCGCTCGCGGCCCAGGCCCGGCTCGCGGCCGAGGTGCTGCGGACCCGCCTGGATCGGGGTCGCAGCGCCGACGAGGAGCGGCTCATCCAGCAGCTGCGGGACCAGGGCATCGACGCGTACCTGATCCGGCGCGGTGCCGTCGACCGGCCGGGCCTGCCTCCCCGGGTGGTGCAGCGGATCGGGCAGGGCCGCAACGTGTCGGCTCGCCGCTCGGTCAACGGTGAGTGGGCCCTGGTCGAGGGTCGGGCGTTGACCGGCGGCAACGGGGTGGTGCTCTCCCGTCCGTTGGCCACCGGGCTGTGGGCGCGCGTGCTGCTCAGTCTCTGGTTGCCGCTGCTGGCCGGGTTGACCGCCGGTGTGGTGGCCGGGCTGCTGCTGGCCCGCCGGCTGGCCCGGCCGATCCGCGTCGCGGCCACCGCCGCCGCCCGGCTGCGCGCGGGTGACCGTGCCGTCCGGGTGCCGGTCGAGCCGCCGGACGAGGTCGCCGACCTGGCCGAGGCGTTGAACGGGCTGGCTTCCGCGCTGGCCACCAGTGAGGGCCGGCAGCGGGAGTTCCTGCTCTCCGTCTCGCACGAGCTGCGCACCCCGCTGACCGCGATCCGGGGGTACGCGGAGGCGCTCGCCGACGGGGTGCTCGGTGCCGACGACACGGTGGACACCGGCCGGACGGTGCTGGCCGAGGCGCAACACCTGGACCGGTTGATCGGTGATCTGCTGGCGCTGGCCCGGCTGGAGGCCGCCGACTTCCCCCTTGAACCGGTGCCGGTGGACCTGACCCAGCTGGCAGTGGACGCGGAACCGACCTGGGCCGCCCGGTGCGCGGCGGTGGGCGTGCCGTTCCGGGTGGAGACGCCAGGGCTGCCGGTGCCCGGGTACACCGATCCGGGGAGGATCCGGCAGGTGCTGGACGGGTTGCTGGAGAACGCGCTGCGGGTCGTACCCCCAGGGTCGCCGGTGGTGCTCGCGGTCCGGCCGGCCGGCGCGGACCCGGCGCACGGCGGCGTGTTCGAGGTCCGCGACGGCGGGCCCGGCTTCACCGACGACGACCTGGCGGTGGCGTTCGAACGCGGTGCGCTGCACGAGCGGTACCGGGGGGTGCGCAAGGTGGGCAGCGGCCTGGGGTTGGCGCTGGCCGCCGGACTGGTCCGCCGGTTGGGTGGAGAGATCACCGCAGGGCATGCGCCGGAGGGCGGTGCCGCCTTCACGGTCCGGCTGCCCGGTGATCCTTACCTGACCCGAACATCGGCCTGACGCTCCGCTCGTCGTTCCCGGGAAGGCTGAGGTCTCCACTGACAGAGAGGGAGAGTCATGCCACGTTGGGGTATCGCCACCGGCACCACGGCACTGCTCGCGGCGGTCGCGCTCGGCGTCAGCGGCTGCGGCGCGGCCGAGGTGGCCAGCCAGCCCGCCCGGGACACCGCCGTCGAGGTCGCCGCCGCCATGGGGGTCGAGGGTCAGGCGCTGACCGCGATGGGCTTCGACGCCGACGACCTGGACGTGCGGACCGTCGCCGCACCGGCCACCCCGACGCCGGGCGGATCCCCCACCGCCGGAGAGAAGGGCCGGGAGAAGCGCGGCGAGGAGTGGCGCAAGCGCCGCCAGGCCCGCGTGCTGCTGCGGAAGAACACCCTGCACGGTGAGGCGGTGGTGAAGACGAAGGACGGCGGTACGCGGACCGTCGCCGTGCAGCGCGGTGAGGTGACGGCGATCGACGGCGACTCGATGACCGTCAAGTCCTCCGACGGCTTCACGATGACCTGGACCTTCGGCGATGACCTGCGGGTCGTCGAGCGGCGGGCCACCGTGCAGCCGAGCGAGGTCAAGATCGGCGCGACGCTCGGCGTCGCCGGCGCCAAGGACGGCGACAAGGCCGTGGCCCGGCTGATCCTCGTTCCCCGCGCGAAGTGAGCGCAGGGGCCCTGGTCGACGCCAGGGCCCCTGCCCCCACTCAGTAGACGCGGGAGCCGATGAAGTCGTCGTGTCCGTAGCCGACCGGGTTCGCAGCGGTACGGGCTTCGAACGACCACTGCTGCCGGGTGCTGCTGGAGCAGGTCGCCAACCGCAGGCGGGAACTGCCCAGCAACGGGTTGTCGAACGCCACGCAGAGGTTGCTCGCGGCAGCCGGCCTGATCTGGTTGCCGGAGAAGACGAACTGCTGCGCGCCGGTGCCGTTGCAGTCGTAGATGTTGACGGCGGTGCCGGCGGTCATCGAGCTGTTGGCGACGTCCAGGCAACGGTCGTGGGACAGCTCCGAGTGCAGCGACCGCCGGGCCGGGTCGTACCAGAAGCCCTGGTTGCGCCCGCCGTGGCAGGAGTACGGCTGCTGCACGGTGCCGTTGCGGGAGTCGTAGCCCTTGCCGTCGACGCAGGTGCCGGTGGCGAGGTTGCGCAACTGCTTGAATTCCAGCAGCCCCGGGTAGAGCACGCCACTGCCGGTGCTGGCCGGGTCGACGCAACTGGCCCGCGTCTGCCCGGAGTTCCAGAACTGGGTGATGCACTGGGCGAACATGCCGTGCCCACGGGCGTTGGGGTGGAACGACTGGCGGGCGGCGTTCTCGTTCCAGATGCCGACCTCGATGTACAGACCGCGGACCGAGGTGTTGTCGGTGCACACCTCGTGCCCGTGGAAGAGCCGGCTGGCGTCCAGGTAGCGGGTGCCGGTGTTCGCCGCGGCCGACCGCAGCGCCGACTCGAACATCGGCACCGCCTTGTTCCGGGCGAACGCGGCGTCGGCCAGGTAGAGCAGGCAGCCGCCGGAGTACCAGCCGGGGAAGTTGGGGTTGTCCTCGACGTCGGGGCTGCCGGGGCTCGGGTACGACATCAGCACCAGCTCGTAGTCCGACCGCAGGTATCCGGCCTTGGTCATGGTCTGCCGGATGTCGGTGAGCGCCGACTCCACGGCCTGTCGGCTGCCGTCGGTGCGGATCGTCCACTGGTCGGTGTAGGTGGGATAGCAGGCGCCCTGGAAGAACACCCGGCGGACGGCGCAGTCGGTGGCGACCGGACCGAACTGGATGGTGCCGTCACCGTTCGCGCCGACCACCACCCAGATCAGCTTCACGTGCGTGTTGCGCGCCTTGATGCCCAGGTAGTCGCCCTGGTTCAGCTCGTTGTGCTGGGTGGGGCCGCCGGCGATCAGGTTCCAGGGGGTGGCACCGGAGCAGGCGATGTTGTACTGCGCGTCCGAGGTGATGCCGGTGCGGAACACCGCTTGGTCGTACGAGCGGTCGCACCAGTTGCCGTCCTGGTGGGTGCCGGGGACGTAGTTGCCGACCCCCTCACCGGAGATCTCGCTGTCACCCATGGTGATCAACGCGGTGCGGCGTTGTTCGATCGGGCGGATCGCCGGGCTGCCGTAGAGGGCGGTCGCCTCGGCGGCGCGGATGGCTTCGAGGTTGGCGGGGAGTGGTTGGACGGTCGGTCGGTCGGCGGCACTGGCGGGGGTGGCCGGTCCGGCGAGCATCGGTAGCACGAGAGCGGCGACGGCGACGGCGACGGTGATGGCCCGTCGTCGGGTCGCGCGTTCGGGCCTGGCGGGGATTGCAGGCATCGACGCACTCCTTTCGGCTCAATCGCGGGACGTCGATTGAGTTACCAGACGGTAACGTGCGGATCAACAGATGTGAATGCGCTTCGGATCCTTACGCGCGGGATGCAGAACCGCCCGGATCGGACTATCCGGGCCTCTGGTCCGGAGGTGCGGCGGCCGTGCTGGTCCGTTCCGGGCCGGGACGGACCGTCCGACTCCGACGGCACCGGGCTTCCGACCCCGCGGCGTCCGGTCCGTCGTCCCGCTCAGCGGCCCGGCGGCAGCGCGTAGCCGACGTAGCCGCGGAACTCCAGCCGCCAGCCGGCCGGAACGAGCTTGGCGCAGGCCGCCTTGCCGCCGGTGCAGACGATCGCGTCGACCGAGGCGGGATCGGCCGGCGGTCGTTCCGGCAGCACCGACTGCAACGCCACCAGCTCAGGCGAGCCGCCGTCGGGCTGCCGCAGCAGCAGCCACCACGGGTACTCCCAGTTGTCGTTCTGCTGCACCAACCCGATCCGGCGCGCACCGCTGTCCCGGACCGCGGTCGCCGCCCAGCGGAACTCGTCGGCCCACTGCGGTCGGCGCAGGAACCGGGTGTCCCAGTCCGAGGTGGTGAAGACCGAGCCGGCGCCGACCAACCGGCGCGGGAAGCCGTACGACAGCGCGAGCACTCCGGCCAACGCCGACGTGGCGAGCACGGTGACGGCAGCCATGGTGGCCACCGAACGACGTCCCCGACCGCCCACCGACGCACCCGCGTCCCCCGCTGCCGGTGCGGCAGCACCCGCGCGGCGGCGGAAGAGCGCGTCCAACCAGAGGCCGGCGAGGGGCACGGCGAGCACCACGGCGTAGAGCAGCAGACGGTTGCCCCACGGCTGCCACTTGATCATCGCGGTGTGCAGCAGCACGGCGGTCAGCACCACCACCGCGTACGCCCGCAGCGACCCGGCCCGATCGGGGGCGATCTGCCGTGGCCGGCCGAGCGCGATCACCGCGCCGATCACCGCCAACACCCCGGCCAGCGGAAACGCCACCCGGTCCTCGTCCGGGTACCAGGCCGGCTCCGGGAAGAGCTCCCGGCCGAAGGTGATCGCACGGTCCTGCGGGTCGACCCCGATCGCCTCGGCACCACTGATGATCAGGTCGGCCCCGGCCCGGCGCAGCGGCGCCAGCGGCGTGTCGAACGCGGTGTGCCCGATCCGCAGCGCGTTGACCACCACCGACGCTGGGTCGTGCCGCTCCATCGGGATCGACTCGCGCAGCCGGGGTGGCCCCAGCGGGTGCCCGAACTCCGCGGTCACCCGGGCCAGGAACGGGCCGACCACCACGGCCGCGACCACCAGGATCAGCACCGAACCGCCGACCGTGCGGGCCAGCCCGCCGACCCGCCGAGCCGCGCCCCCCGCTGCCGGCTCCGTCGCCGCCGGGCCCCTGGTTTGGGCCAGCCGCAGCTGGGCCAACCCCCAGAGCACCAGCAGCGGACCGACCGCGATCAGGCCGCTGGTCTTCGTCACCGCGGTCAGCCCGGTAGCCGCCCCCAGCCCTAGCAGCGTGCCCCAACCGGTCCGTCGACGCAGCCCGTCCAGCGCCAGAGTCGCCGCGCAGGCCACCCACGCCGCGCAGACCAGGTCGGTCTGCGTGCTGGTCGCCTGGAGCACCACCATCGGCGTGGTCGCCAGCACGAACGCGGTGAGCAACTGGGCCCGCCGGCCACCGCCGAGCTGCGCGGTGATCCGTGCGGCCACCAGGAGGCAGACCACCCCGGCCACCCACTGCACCAGGTTGTGCAGGTGGTCCCCGCCGGTCAGCAGGCGCAGGTGCAGCAGCAGGTACTCGGCCCCGGGCGGGATGGTCACCTGCCGGTGGATGGCCGTGGGCCAGAAGTCCAGGTCACCCTGGGCCACCCAGTGCTCCACCTTCGGCAGGTGGTATGTCTGCGAGTCGAAGTTGTTCGGCTCGGCCAGCAGCGCGACCAGCAACTCCACCAGGACCAGGCCGCCGATCGTGGCGGCGAGGAGCCGCTCGCCCGGTCGGGCCGTACGCCAGGTGTCGACAGCCGCGGCGAGCAGGCCGGCAGGCCCCCGACCGGCCCGGGGCGGCGCGGGCGCGGGCTCACCGCGCTCGGCGGTCGGGGCGGACGCCTCGGGGCCGCCACCGGACACCACCGCGCCGACCGGCACCGCCCGCGGTACGACGGCCGCCGACTGCCCGAGGCGGCTCTCCCGTCGCCGGCGCAGACCGGCCGCCAGCGCGGCAGCGACCAGGAAGAACAGCCAGGCGACGGCGAATGCCGGCCGGGTCAGCGCGTGGGTCGCGCCGAGCACCTCGACGACGAGTACCGCGTACGCCCCGGCGAGCAGGACGGCGCGTACCACGGCGAGCCGCAGCGGTGCCACAGTGCCTACCGTGCGTGGCCTCGCCGCGACGGTGAGCAGGAGCACCGCGGCGGCGGGAACCACCGCGAGCAGGGAGCCGGCAGCCGACATGGCGGAAGTAAACACCATTGATCTGAACCCGCCACGTCGACTGCCCCGCAGTGGCGGTCGGTGGTGACCAAACCAACCAGGCTAGGCTATGGCCGACGTGTTGCCGCCACCGTGGAGATCCCCGTGAAGCTCTCGATCCTCATGCCGGTCTACAACGAGGAAGAACGCATCGCGGATGCCCTCAAGCAGGCACTGGCGGTTGACTATCCCTGTGAGGTCGAGCTCGTCGTCGTCGACGACGGCAGCCGGGACGGCACCGGCGAGGTCCTCGGTCGCGCCGACGACGCCCGCCTGCGGGTCATCACGCATCAGCGCAACGCCGGCAAGGGTGCCGCCATCAAGACGGCGGTCGACAACGCCGAGGGCGATTACATGGTCATCCTCGACGCTGACCTGGAGTACGACCCGCAGGACATCCCCAAGCTGCTCGACCCGGTGCTCGACGGGCGGGCCACCGTGGTCTACGGCAACCGCACCTTCGGCAGCCACAGCGCCTACAGCTTCTGGTACGTGATGGGCAACAAGGGCGTCACGATGGCGGCGAACGTGCTGTTCAACTCCTACATCGGCGACCTGGAGACCTGCTTCAAGCTGATGCCGGTGGCGCTCTACCGCTCGCTCGAGGTGCGCTCGCGCGGCTTCGGCATGGAGGCCGAGGTGACCGGCAAGCTGCTGCGTCGCCGGATCCGCCCGTACGAGGTGCCGATCAGCTACCGGGCGCGTGGCCGGGAAGAGGGCAAGAAGATCACCTGGAAGGACGGCGTCGAGGCGATCTGGATCCTCGGACGCGAGCGCGCTCGTCGCCGCCCCACCGCGTCAGCCGCCAACTGACCCCAGGAATGCGCTGATCGACCGCCGCAGACCGTCGGCGTCCAGACCATGCCACCGGGCGTGGTCGGCCGGATTCCCGTACCGCCGCAGGTCGGTCTGACCCACCCCGAGGGCGAGCAGCCGATGCGGTACGTCCGCCAGCGCCCGACTGACGAGCGCGCTCGACGTCCCCGCCAGGTACGGCTCGACCAGCACCACATCGGTGTGGACGAGCGCCCGCAGCCCGCGCGTGTCGAACGGCCGGGGCGTGTGGGTGTACGCCACCGTCACGTCCATCCCCTCCGTCGCCGCCAGGGTGGGGTCGAGCATCGGTCCGACCGCCACCACGAGTGGCGCGTCCGTCCCGCCCCGCCGGAGCACCCGTAACCGGGCGGCATCCGGGTGCGCCTCGGCATTGCGCTGCTCCGAGAGGCGCAGGTAGATCGGATCGTCGGTGGTGGCGGCGGTGCGCAGCAGCGGTGCCACCTCGTCCGGGTGGCCGGGCACCCGGACCGTCCAGCCGTCGCCGAGTGAGTCGAAGAGCGCCACGTCCCCGGGCGACTGGTGGGTGCGGCCCTCCGCCGACCCGTCGTACGACGCGCCGATGCTGACCAGGACCGCGCCTACGCCCTGATGGTCCAGATCCAACTTGATCTGCTCGTACGCCCGGTCCACCAGGAACGTCGCGTACGAGTGCGCGATCGGACGCAGCCCGGTCAGGGCGAGCCCGCCGGCCACACCGATCATCAGCTGCTCCCGGATCCCCACGTTGAGCACCCGGTCCGGGTGCCGGTACCCGGCGGGGGCGAACTGGCTCGCCGAGATGTCGGCCAGCACCAGTGCGGTACGCGGATCCTCGTCGAGGAGCGCGGTGGTGGTGTCGATGAAGGCGGTACGCATGTCGGTCATCCGTTGCTCCCGATGCGGGCGACGACCAGGTGCGGCTGTCGTGGCCGGTGCCCGGTCAACGCCGCGTACAGGGCTTCGTGGTCCCGGCCGTCGACGGTGTCGGCGGTCCAACCGTTGACGGTGAACCGGCTGGCGATGCCACCGGCCCACCCGTGGCTGGCCGACGCGTTGTCCACCACGACCGCGGTGAGGCTGTCCAGGCCGGTCGCTCCGGCGTACGCGATCGCCTCGTGGTTGGATCCCTCGTCCAGTTCGGCGTCGCCGAGCAGCAGGTACACCCGGGGTTTGCTCAGCCCTTGGGCGCGCAGGCCGAGCGCGGTGCCGACGGCCAGCCCGAACCCGTGCCCGAGGGAGCCGGAGCCGATCTCGACCCCGGGCACCAGGAGCCGGTCCGGGTGATGACCGAGTCGGCTCGCCGGCCCGGCCAGGTCGTCGAGCCAGGTGTCCGGGATGAAGCCGTGCGCGGCGAGCACCGCGTAGTACGCGGCCGGTCCGTGGCCCTTGGAGAGCAGGAACCGGTCCCGCTCCGGGTCGTCGACGGTGTCGGGGGTGACCCGCAGCACCCGGTCGTAGAGCACCTGGAGCACGTCGATGGTGGAGTGCGCGCTGGGTGCGTGTTTCTCGTCGCCGGTCAGTCGGCGGATCAGCCCGGGTAGTCGGGCGCTGCTGTCGGTGGTCAGTGCGGTGGTCATGCCACTACTGTGTGAGTTGAAGTGCACTTCAACTCAAGGACCTGGTGATGCCGGATTTGTTGACGATCGGTGAGCTCTCCGCCCGCTCCGGGGTGGCGCCGTCGGCGCTGCGCTACTACGAGCGACTCGGGCTGATCCGCGCCGACCGCACCGGCGGCAACCAGCGCCGGTATGCCCGCGCCGAGCTGCGGAGGGTCGCCTTCATCCGGATCTCCCAGCAGGTCGGTGTCTCGCTCGACGAGATCCGGGAGGCACTCGACTCGCTCCCCGAGGCCCGCACCCCCAGCCCGCAGGACTGGGCGCGGCTCTCGGCGAACTGGCGGAGCCGGCTGGACGAGCGCATCCGGCTGCTCACCAAGCTCCGCGACGACCTGGACGGCTGCATCGGCTGCGGCTGTCTGTCCTTGCAGCGCTGCACGCTCAACAACCCGGAGGACACGCTGGCCGGCGAGGGCCCGGGTGCCCGACTGGTGCTGCCCCGACCGACGGACGCCCCAACCCCGGCGGGCTCGCTCAGCTGACGGCCGACCCGCCTCCCGGCGGGCGGGTCAGCAGCACCTTGCCGAAGTGGTCGTTCGACTCGACGAGCCGGTGCGCCTCCGCCGCGTCGGTCATCGGCAGCCGCCGGTCCACTATCGGCCGGATCCGGCCCGCCTCGACCAGCGGCCACACCTCGTCGCGTACCCCCTGGACGATCTCCGCCTTCTCCGCGAGCGGTCGGGACCGTAGCGACGTCGCGGCGACGCTCGCCCGCTTGGCCAGCAGCGCGCCGAGATCCAACTCGGCCTTGCGCCCGCCCTGCATCCCGATCACCACGAGCCGACCGCCGGTGGCCAGCGCGGCGACGTTCCGGGCCAGGTAGGACCCGCCCATGATGTCGAGGATGACGTCCACACCGCGCCCGTCGGTGACCCGGCGGGCCTCCTCGACGAAGTCCTGCTCCCGGTAGTCGATCGTGTGCGCCGCGCCCAGTTCCCGCAGCCGGGCGTGCTTGGCCTCCCGCGCGGTGGTCAGCACCGTGACGCCGAGGGCCGCCCCGAACTGGATGGCGAAGGTGCCGATCCCGCTGCCCCCGCCGTGCACCAGCAGGGTGTCACCCGCGCCGAGCCGGGCCACCTGGACCAGGTTCGACCAGACCGTGCAGGCCACCTCGGGCAGCGCCGCCGCGTCGACCGGGTCGCACGCCGGCACCGGCAGCAACTGCCCGGCGGGAACCGCGACCCGCTCCGCGTACCCGCCGCCGGACAGCAGCGCGCAGACCTGCTGCCCGACCGCCCAACCGGCGACGTCCGCGCCGACCTCCGTGATCACCCCGGAGCATTCCAACCCGGGGTACGCGGACGCGCCCGGCGGCGGCGGGTAGTGCCCCTGCCGTTGCAGCAGGTCAGCGCGGTTGACCCCGGTGGCCCGCACCTCCACGATCACCTCGTCGAGACCCGGCTCCGGGTCGGGCACCTCGGCCCAGACCAGCGCGTCGGGACCACCGGGCTCCGGAATCGTGATGGCTCGCATGGGGCCAGTCTTCCCGATCTCACCCGGTGCCGCAGGCGCACCCTCCAGCCCACAGTGGACGGGTCAAGATGCCTGGCCGGTGCAGCGGGGAGGGACACTGGGCCGCCCGGAGTGAGCCGTGGCAGACTATGCGTGGCCGTACGCCCACGGGTGGCGGTCCAGGAGGGTTCGCCTAGTGGCCGATGGCGCTGGTCTTGAAAACCGGTAAGGCAGCGATGTCTTCGTGGGTTCGAATCCCACACCCTCCGCCTGATAATCGTGGTGTTTACGCAGCTCAGCCCCCGATTCCCGTCGGGGGCTGATCGCTGATGGGGGGGCTGGTGGGGTGACTACCCAGCCCCGTTGCCCTTGA